>NZ_CP133266.1:2360000-3560000 GCF_030915485.1 Neobacillus sp. PS3-40
ACCAGGATGTTGGCTCAGAAGCAGCCACCATTTAAAGAGTGCGTAATAGCTCACTGGTCGAGTGACTCTGCGCCGAAAATGTACCGGGGCTAAACGTATCACCGAAGCTGTGGATTGACATCTTAGATGTCAGTGGTAGGAGAGCGTTCTAAGGGCGTTGAAGCTAGATCGTAAGGACTAGTGGAGCGCTTAGAAGTGAGAATGCCGGTATGAGTAGCGAAAGATGAGTGAGAATCTCATCCACCGAATGCCCAAGGTTTCCTGAGGAAGGCTCGTCCGCTCAGGGTTAGTCGGGACCTAAGCCGAGGCCGAAAGGCGTAGGCGATGGATAACAGGTTGATATTCCTGTACCACCTCTTTATCGTTTGAGCAATGGGGGGACGCAGAAGGATAGGGTAAGCGCGCTGTTGGATATGCGCGTCTAAGCAGTTAGGCTGTCAGTGAGGCAAATCCCGCTGGCGTGAAGGCTGAGCTGTGATAGCGAGGGAAATTTAGTACCGAAGTTCCTGATTCCACACTGCCAAGAAAAGCCTCTAGCGAGATAAATGGTGCCCGTACCGCAAACCGACACAGGTAGGCGAGGAGAGAATCCTAAGGTGAGCGAGAGAACTCTCGTTAAGGAACTCGGCAAAATGACCCCGTAACTTCGGGAGAAGGGGTGCTCTTTGGGTGAATAGCCTCGAAGAGCCGCAGTGAATAGGCCCAGGCGACTGTTTAGCAAAAACACAGGTCTCTGCGAAGCCGCAAGGCGAAGTATAGGGGCTGACGCCTGCCCGGTGCTGGAAGGTTAAAAGGAGGGGTTAGCGCAAGCGAAGCTCTGAATTGAAGCCCCAGTAAACGGCGGCCGTAACTATAACGGTCCTAAGGTAGCGAAATTCCTTGTCGGGTAAGTTCCGACCCGCACGAAAGGCGTAACGATCTGGGCACTGTCTCAACGAGAGACTCGGTGAAATTATAGTACCTGTGAAGATGCAGGTTACCCGCGACAGGACGGAAAGACCCCGTGGAGCTTTACTGTAGCCTGATATTGAATTTTGGTACAGCTTGTACAGGATAGGTAGGAGCCTGAGAAGCCGGAGCGCTAGCTTCGGTGGAGGCGTCGGTGGGATACTACCCTGGCTGTATTGAAATTCTAACCCACACCCACATATCTGGGTGGGAGACAGTGTCAGGTGGGCAGTTTGACTGGGGCGGTCGCCTCCTAAAGAGTAACGGAGGCGCCCAAAGGTTCCCTCAGAATGGTTGGAAATCATTCGCAGAGTGTAAAGGCACAAGGGAGCTTGACTGCGAGACCTACAAGTCGAGCAGGGACGAAAGTCGGGCTTAGTGATCCGGTGGTTCCGCATGGAAGGGCCATCGCTCAACGGATAAAAGCTACCCGGGGATAACAGGCTTATCTCCCCAAGAGTCCACATCGACGGGGAGGTTTGGCACCTCGATGTCGGCTCATCGCATCCTGGGGCTGTAGTCGGTCCCAAGGGTTGGGCTGTTCGCCCATTAAAGCGGTACGCGAGCTGGGTTCAGAACGTCGTGAGACAGTTCGGTCCCTATCCGTCGTGGGCGCAGGAAATTTGAGAGGAGCTGTCCTTAGTACGAGAGGACCGGGATGGACGCACCGCTGGTGTACCAGTTGTCTTGCCAAAGGCATCGCTGGGTAGCTATGTGCGGACGGGATAAGTGCTGAAAGCATCTAAGCATGAAGCCCCCCTCAAGATGAGATTTCCCATAGCGTCAAGCTAGTAAGATCCCTGAAAGATGATCAGGTTGATAGGTCAGAGGTGGAAGCGTGGCAACATGTGGAGCTGACTGATACTAATCGATCGAGGACTTAACCATTTTTAAAGCGATCTCGTTCTTAATACTTCTTCTGCATTATCTAGTTTTGAGGGAATAAGCCTCAAAAGAAAATAGTCCGGTAATTATGGCAAGAAGGTCACACCCGTTCCCATACCGAACACGGAAGTTAAGCTTCTTTGCGCCGATGGTAGTTGGGACTTTGTCCCTGTGAGAGTAGGACGTTGCCGGGCAAATAAAAGGACAACCTTAATTGGGTTGTCCTTCTTTTGTTATGTCAAAATTTATTTCTTGATTCTTCAAAAAGGTGGAGGCTGAAATAAATCATAAAGAAGATAAAATGATCATCTAAAGAGGTGTAAAAAAAGTACGAAGTGTTTTCAAAGAAATCTCTCATAGACATACACCCAAATGACTGCCGTTACATAAAGTAGTAGCAAGGAACTTAAAATAGATGAGAATTTTTCAAAAATTGTTTACAAATCAAGGGACAAGGGAAGAATAGATGTATGGAGGTGGAGGAATTGAGTTCGCTGTTAGCACATAGTCAGTTTGGGGAAACGTGCGTTATTTGTGAGCAACTAAAGCCAAATGGTATACATCTATACACTTCATTTATTTGTGAAAAATGTGAAAAAGATATAATTAGAGCAAAAACAAATGATCCGAGATATAAATTTTATCTTAAACAGCTAAAAAAAGTCACGACACCTGAAATTTTTTCATAACAAGTCCTTTTAGGGCTTATTTTTTTTTGAAAAGATGAGTTACTAACTTTATAGGTAGAAAGTAAGCAGAGAGCTGTAAGTAATTAAGGGTTGATTGTGCGTCTTCTTCACCAGATCGTGTTTGATTTGTACTTATATTTCCTTTATTTCCATACTTAGGTTGGGGAGTTGAGACTTATGTATGTTTTTTGTTAAACTATATGAGACTCTAAGAAGGAAGTATAATTATGAATCAATATAAAACACCTTTATGTGATGCATTATTCCAACATATTAAGAGAGATCCAATTTCATTTCATGTACCCGGTCATAAATATGGTGAAGTTTTCAGATCAGCAGAAAAGGCTAGGTTTCAATCATTATTAAAAATTGATGCCACTGAACTGTCCGGTTTAGATGATTTGCATTCACCAGAAGGGGTAATATTAGAATCAGAGGCACTTCTAGCCGATCTGTATAAAATAAAAAAAAGCTTTTTTCTAGTGAATGGTTCAACGGGTGGGAATTTAACTATGGTGATGTCAACGTGTGTGGAAGGTAGTCATGTCCTTGTTCAGCGGAATTGCCATAAATCTATCTTGAATGCCTTAAAGTTAGCGAAGGTACATCCGATTTTTTTGGAACCAGAGTTTGACTATGATTGGAAGATTGCTACCTCTGTAACTCCGCAAACAGTTAAAGATGCAATTGCATTATATCCAGATGCGAAAGCAGTTATTTTAACGTATCCCAACTATTACGGAATGGCATATGATTTAGAGGGTATTATCAAGCATGCACATCACCACAGGATACCTGTCCTAGTGGATGAAGCACATGGGCCACATTTTATCTTTGGTGAGCCTATGCCGAAATCAGCTGTTCAGCTAGGGGCTGATCTGGTAGTGCAATCGGCGCATAAATTACTGCCAGCCATGACAATGGGTTCTTATTTACACTTTAATAGTGGTTTAATCGATCTACATATGGTGAAGGAATATTTGCAAATTTTTCAATCAAGTAGCCCATCATACCCGATTATGGCCTCTTTGGACTTGGCGAGAAGCTACTTGGCTACATATCAACGTGAGGATATAGATTACATATTAAAAGAAATACAACAATTTAAGGAAGATCTTAATGGAATCCCTGGTATAAGGGTCTTAGATTATTTAGGAAAAGGTGATCCTTTAAAGGTAACAATTCAGTCGACTTGTGGATTAAGTGGTTTTGAACTTCAAAGGAAGTTTGAAGAAGTGGGAGTTTTTACAGAGCTTGCGGATCCTTTAAATGTCTTGTTTGTCCTGCCACTTTTAAAAGCAGATCAAAGTTACCCGTTTGCTGAAGCTGCTACAAAAATAAAGGGAAGTTTAAAGGATATTCCGTTTTATCCAATAAAAGATTTTGCACCCATGCACAATAATAGAATATCTGGTTTATCATTTTCCTACCAAGAGATGCAAGGATTAGAAAAAGTAGAGATGCCTATTACTGAAGCAATTGGAAAGGTTGCAGCCGAAATGATCATTCCCTATCCACCTGGTATTCCGTTGCTACTAGTAGGGGAAAGGATCACACAGGAGAGGATAGAAAGCCTAATAAGATTAATTGAGAGCGGCGCGAAATTTCAAGGTAGCAGAGACCTCAAAAAGGGCTTAATAAATGTTTTTTAAAGACAATGTTTTGGGGGTTTAATTACAATGACAAAAGGAATTTTTATTACATTTGAAGGCCCAGAGGGTGCTGGAAAAACAACCATAATTCAAATGATAGCTGAACAATTCGATAATGTGCTTCTTACAAGAGAACCGGGTGGAATTGATATAGCTGAACAAATAAGAAAAGTAATACTAGATAAGGGAAATACAGCCATGGATCCCCGTACAGAGGCATTACTCTATGCAGCTGCACGGAGGCAGCATCTGATTGAAAAGGTAAAGCCTGCCCTTGATGAGGGGAAATTGGTCTTTTGTGATCGGTTTGTTGATAGCTCCTTAGCTTATCAGGGTCATGCACGAGGATTAGGAATTGAAGAAGTATTTGATATTAATCAATTTGCCATTGAGCACATGATGCCTGATTTGACTCTCTACTTTGATATTGAACCAGAATTGGGATTAAAGCGAATCAATAGTCATAGTGGAAGGGAAGTTAATCGATTAGATCTAGAAAAAATAGAATTCCACCAAAAGGTGAGAGAAGGGTATCACCTTTTGCTGGCACAGTTCCCTAAAAGAATCATCAAAATAGATGCCTCACTCCCACTAGAAGAAGTTTTTCAAAAGACTATTTGTATTATCAATGAACGAATAAAAAATCTTTAAAGACTCGCCAACTGGCGGGTTTTCTTTTACTTATAAAAATAATTAATTAATGCTCAATCCATTAGTGCAGCTAGCACTGGACAGTTTTTAAGTTGAAAAAGTGTATACCTTCTTATCATATAAAGAGCATTTGGCTGTCAAAGGACGGCTTTCCCAACTACCGCTAGGATGCTTGCTAGGGCTAAATGAGGCTCTATTGTTCTTTTTTTGGGAAAACTACTTTGTATTAGAAATGTAACGAGTAATAATACCTGTTATAATATAGGAAAGTATAATGTCGGAAAAAGATAAGGGAGGGATTAAAGGTGAAATTAATAATGGCTGTTGTTCAGGATCAAGATAGCAATCGATTATCTAAAGTGTTGGTAGAGAATAATTTCAGGGCTACAAAGTTGGCGACGACAGGTGGATTTTTGAAGTCAGGGAATACGACTTTTATGATTGGTACGGAAGATAGTAGGGTAGAACGAGCTTTGCAGATAATTAAAGAAAATTGCAGGTCAAGGGAACAACTAGTGGCACCCGTTTCCCCGATGGGAGGGAATGCAGATTCTTATGTTCCCTATCCAGTTGAAGTCGAGGTAGGCGGGGCAACAGTATTTGTCCTTCCTATTGAACAGTTTCTCCAATTTTAACATTTAGATGAAGTTAATATAAAAGTGAGTGATAAGCTTGGTAAAAACATGGGATCAACTTGAGAAAATACAGCCAACCATACTGAAGATGATGAAGAATAGTTTGTTGAAGGACAGGGTGGCCCATGCATATCTACTAGAAGGGATGCGGGGGACTGGGAAGCAAGAAACAGGTATGTTAATTGCAAAAGTTTTGCTTTGCGTGTCTCCTGTCGATGGGTATCTCCCTTGTGAAGCTTGTATTAATTGCAAACGGATCAACAGTGGAAATCATCCAGATGTTCATGTGATAGAACCTGATGGGTTATCGATAAAGAAACAACAAATTAAAGAGTTGCAAGGTGAGTTTTCTAAAAAGGGGGTAGAATCCTCAAAGAAAATTTATATGATTGTCCATGCAGATAAGATGTCTGTAAGTGCTTCTAATAGTCTGTTGAAATTTTTAGAAGAGCCTAGTTCGCAAACTGTGGCATTCTTAGTAACTGAACAATATCAAAAAATGTTACCTACTATTCTTTCTAGATGCCAGATCTTGTCTTTTAAGCCTTTGCTACCTCATATAATGGCTCAAGAATTGATAGAAAATGGGGTTGAGCCGTCGAATGCACGATTACTTGTACATTTGACAAATAATTTAGATGAAGCAATTGCATTAAATGTTGATGATTGGTTTGCACAAGCCCAAAAAATAGTGTTAAAATTATATAAAATGTTGGAAAAAAATCCGCTCGAGGCAATGGTCACTCTTCAAGGGGATTGGTATCCGCATTTTAAAGAGAAAGAACAAATTGATCGTGGTTTAGATCTTTTACTTCTTATTTTTAAGGATTTATTATATATACAAATAGGTAAAGAAGAACAGATCGTTTTTATAAAGGAAAAGGAACAACTTGAACAATTTGCTTTAAGAGCGTCTTCTCAGAGTTTAACCAACCAGATGGTAGCAATTCTTGATGCAAAAAGAAAGCTGCAAGCCAATATGAATCCTCAGCTGTTGATGGAACAGCTTGTGTTAAAATTGCAGGAGGGATCTTCATTTGTATGATGTAGTCGGAGTACGCTTTAAAAAGGCGGGGAAAATCTATTATTTTGAACCCGGAGATCTCTCGATTCAAAAAGACGACTTTGTAATTGTTGAAACTGTTCGAGGTGTAGAATACGGAAAAGTCGTAATTGCCCGCAAACAAGTTGGAGAACACGATGTTGTACTTCCTTTGAAAAAAGTCGTTAGAATTGCTGATCAAAAGGATCGAATGATTGTAGAGGAAAATAAACAGGCAGCCAATGAAGCATATACGGTATGCAATGAAAAAGTAATCGAACATCAACTAGATATGAAACTGGTAGATGTTGAATATACATTTGACCGCAACAAAGTCATATTCTATTTTACAGCAGATGGAAGAGTTGATTTCCGTGAGCTTGTAAAAGATTTAGCGGCAATTTTCCGAACACGCATCGAATTACGACAAATAGGCGTTCGGGATGAAGCTAAGATGCTTGGAGGAATTGGTCCATGTGGTAGAATGCTATGCTGTTCCACCTTTTTAGGTGACTTTGACCCAGTTTCCATAAAAATGGCGAAAGACCAAAATCTCTCTTTAAACCCAACAAAAATTTCGGGTTTATGCGGACGACTTATGTGTTGCTTGAAATATGAGAATGATGAATATGAAGCAGCTAAACAACAGTTACCTGATCTTGGAGAGGTAATAGATACTCCTCTTGGCTCAGGGAAAGTGGTAGGATTAAATTTATTAGAGCGGGTACTACAGGTGGAGATTAAAGAACTGGAACGAGTTCTAGAATACACACTAGATGAAATAATTAAAGAGGGTGCCTTTTCTATACCATCCACAGATTAATGAGGTGGAAGACGTGGATAAAAAAGAAATTTTTGATTCTGTAAGTAATATGGAAACACAAATTGGCAATCTATATCAACGGCTTGGAGAATTAAAGCAGCACTTGGCTGAAATCCTCGAAGAAAACAATTCTCTGAAAATTGAGAATGGTCTTTTGCGACGTCGATTGGAATCAACTTCAGAAAAAAAGAATGAAGCTCCAGGAGATAAAAAAGGGGTTAGTCAGGAAACAGATAGGGACAAGTTGTTTGATATAGGTGAGGGCTATGATAATCTTGCCCGTATTTACCAGGAGGGTTTTCATATTTGTAACCTTCACTTTGGTAGCCTGCGTAAGGATGGAGATTGTTTGTTCTGTCTATCCTTTTTAAACAAGAAATAATGCCTTGCCTTCCTTAAAAAGGGAAGGCTATTTTTACGGAGGAATAAATATGGTGAATTTGAAAGAGGATGAACGTTTAGACTACTTGCTTGCTGAAGAATTAAGGATCATTCAAAGTCCGTCCGTATTTTCCTTTTCCCTTGATGCTGTACTACTTGCAAAGTTTGTATATGTCCCCATTCAAAAGGGAAACTTAATAGACTTATGTAGCGGCAATGGAGTGATTCCATTATTTTTAAGTACACGTACAAAAGGGCATATTACGGGAGTTGAAATTCAAGAGCGATTATTTGATATGGCCCAAAGAAGTATTGACTATAATGGGCTCAAAGAGCGTCTTCACATGATTTGTGGGGATATAAACAACATGCCTAAGGAAATGGGCCATGGGAAGTTTGATATTGTAACGTGCAATCCCCCTTATTTTATTACACCCTCAAGTGAAGAGATCAATTTAAATGAGCACCTTGCTATTGCACGTCATGAAATTTTATGCACACTTGATGATGCAATCCGTGTTTCGAGTCAATTGGTCAGGACAGGAGGAAAGGTAGCTTTTGTCCACCGTCCAGACCGATTGATTGACATTATTACTTATATGCGGCAATATCGGCTTGAACCGAAGCGGGTTCAATTTGTCCATCCTAAGAATGGCAAGGATGCAAATATGATATTGGTGGAGGCAACAAAAGATGGAAATACTGGTCTGAAAATATTACCCCCACTTGTTGTCTATAATGAGGATAATGAATATACCCCTGAAATAAGAGAGATTTTATATGGAAACAAATGAGCATTTCTTTTATGTGTTAACGTGCAAAGACGGAAGTTTTTATGGAGGGTATACCAATAATCTTGAGCGACGAATTGGGCTTCATAATGCTGGAAAAGGAGCTAAATATACACGTGGTAGAGGTCCTGTATCGTTAACTCACTTTAGACAGTTTTCTAGTAAAAGTGAAGCGTTAAAGGCTGAATGTTATTTTAAAAGTTTATCTCGTAAAAAGAAAGTAGAGTTTTTAAATAGGGAAACGGGTGGATATGATGTGGCAACAAAAAAGCTTTGATCAGGAAGAACACAAGGCGATACTATATCTTGTTCCAACGCCAATTGGAAATTTAGAGGATATGAGTTTTCGGGCAGTTAGAATATTAAAAGAGGTAGATTTTATTGCTGCAGAAGATACAAGAAATACAAAGAAATTGTGTAATTATTTTGAAATTACTACACCCCTCGTTAGCTACCATGAGCATAATAAAGAAACGAGTGGAGAGAAGCTAATTGAAAAGTTAAAAGAAGGATTAAAAATTGCATTGGTAAGTGATGCTGGAATGCCAACCATCTCTGATCCTGGATTTGAGCTTGTCTCTGCTGCTTTAAAAGAAAATCTGACAGTAGTTCCTTTACCTGGAGCAAACGCAGCACTTACGTCTTTAATTGCCTCAGGACTTCCAAGTCAGCCATTTTACTTTTACGGTTTTCTGAATCGGCAAAGGAAAGAAAAGAAAAAAGAATTGGAACGCTTGAAGAAGCAGTCTGATACGATTGTTTTTTATGAGTCGCCCCATCGTCTTAAAGAAACGTTGAATCTGATGTTAGAGATACTTGGAGATCGCAATACAGCTCTTTGTAGGGAACTGACGAAAAGATATGAGGAATTTATTAGAGGTACGCTGACAGAGGTAAATGAATGGGCTAGGCAGGATGAAATACGTGGAGAATTTTGTATTATTATCGAAGGGTCAAATGAGAAGCAAACTGATGAAGAAACGGGTTGGTGGGAACATTTAACGATTGAAGAGCATGTCGATCATTATATTGCAGAAAATAATATCCCGTCAAAGGAAGCTATTAAACATGTAGCAATAGACCGAGGGCTCAATAAAAGGGATGTTTACCAGGCATACCATATAGACTAGAAAGCGAAAGTGCCCCTACAAAGCACTATAAGGGTTGAAATGATTTTGAGTGGATTAGAATTGTGCTAGATAATAATCAAGCTTTAAGATATAAATTCTGATTAACAAAAAAAAGCTTCTCCAGTTGGAGAAGCTTTAGATATTATTTTGCTAATTCAAATGAGTTTTGAATTTCTTTTATTAACTGTTCAGCGCCTTCACGGCTAAGGATTAGCTTTCCACCTGCAAGTGCTAAGTTGTCATCAGACACTTCACCAGTTACTTGGCAAGTCATGTTTGCTTTGTACTTTTTCAAGATAATACGCTCTTCGTCAACATAGATTTCAAGAGCATCTTTCTCAGCAATACCTAGAGTACGTCTTAATTCGATTGGAATAACCACACGGCCTAACTCGTCAACTTTACGGACAATACCAGTAGATTTCATTAATATTATCTCCTCTCAAATGCATGATTCTATATTTTTTATTCGTCATTATTCGACAAATTTCTTATAACTCTATAATACCAGGCATTCCCATATTCGTCAATTATTTTATATTAAAAAATAACGGGAAAATTTGTATGCCTTGTAGAGCATTAATTTATCACGGTTTTGCGGAAAATAAGAGGCTGAATAGTACATTTCAATCCACTTAAAATAGAAAAAGGAATCGGATTGAAAATCTTTATTTCGACAAATCTTTACAAACTCCAACATATCTACTACACGTTTCGACGATACCTTTCTTTTTAATGGGGTAGGGAGTTTAGTTTTATATTGGAAAAGCGTGTATGTGGATGGGCTTGTTGCACAAAGTGTTATTTTTCGGTATATTTTGATGATAGAAGAGGGTAAAAAAAGGTAATAATGATTAAATAAGATTTTTGTGTTTTGCACTATCTAAGGAGGGTTACAAATGCAGGATAAATTAAAAACTTTTTATATTACAACTCCAATTTATTATCCAAGCGGCAATTTACATATAGGGCATGCCTATACGACCGTTGCAGGTGATGCAATGGCACGTTATAAGCGCTTGCGTGGATATGATGTTATGTATTTAACAGGAACGGATGAACATGGGCAAAAAATTCAGCGGAAAGCTGAGGAAAAGGGTATTTCACCACAACAATATGTAGATGAGATTGTTAGTGGAATTCAAGATTTATGGAAAAAACTCGATATTTCATATGATGACTTTATTAGAACGACGCAGGATCGACATAAGCAAGTTGTTGGAAAAATATTTGCAAGATTACTTGAGCAAGGTGATATATATCTTGATCAATATGAAGGCTGGTACTGCACCCCATGTGAATCATTTTATACGGATCGCCAACTAGTTGAAGGCAATTGCCCGGATTGCGGCAGACCAGTTGAAAAGGTAAAAGAGGAATCATACTTCTTTAGAATGGGTAAGTATTCTGATCGATTGATGAAATATTATGAAGAAAACCCTGACTTTATCCAGCCAGAGTCTCGTAAAAATGAAATGATTAATAACTTTATTAAACCAGGACTTGAGGATTTAGCTGTTTCAAGAACAACATTTGATTGGGGTATTAAGGTCCCTGGAGATCCAAAACATGTGATTTATGTATGGATTGATGCATTATCAAACTATATCACGGCATTAGGATATGGCACAGATAATGACGCAAAATATTTAAATTACTGGCCTGCGGATGTCCACCTCGTTGGAAAAGAAATCGTCCGCTTCCACACCATTTATTGGCCTATTATGTTAATGGCACTTGATATCCCTCTACCTAAAAAAGTGTTTGCTCATGGCTGGCTGTTAATGAAGGACGGAAAGATGTCAAAATCAAAGGGGAACGTCGTTGATCCAGTTACTTTAATTGATCGATACGGCCTTGATGCTCTTCGTTATTATTTATTAAGAGAAGTACCTTTTGGCGCTGATGGTGTTTTCACACCAGAGGGATTTGTCGAAAGAATTAATTTCGATCTTGCAAATGATCTTGGAAATCTGTTGAACCGTACCGTTGCCATGGTGGAAAAATATTTTGATGGTGTGGTTCCTGCCTATTCTGGCTCTGTAGGCGAATTTGATGCTGCTTTACTTCAAGTAAATCAAGAAGTGGTTTCAAAGTATGAAGAGGCAATGGAAAAAATGGAGTTTTCTGTCGCATTGACATCGATATGGCAGCTCGTCAGCAGAAGCAATAAATATATTGATGAAACCCAACCCTGGACATTGGCTAAGTCAGAGGAACATAAATTGGAACTTTCAAACGTGATGATTCATTTAGTCGAATCATTGCGCAGAATAGCTATACTACTCCAACCGTTCTTAACACGTACACCGAATGAGATTTTTAAACAATTAGGTCTTCAAGATGAGTCATTTAAAACATGGGATGGTCTTGAAAGATTTGGAGATATTCCTTCTGGAACAAAAGTAGAAAAAGGGGAACCGATCTTCCCAAGGCTTGAAATTGCAGATGAGGTTGCTTTTATTAAGACAAAAATGCAAGGTTCAACACCTGTTGTCGAAGAAGCGAAGGAAGCTGTTCCTGAAGTAGATGAAATTACAATCGATGATTTCATGAAAATTGACTTGAGAGTGGCAGAGGTAATTCAAGCTGAACCAGTTAAGAAGACAGATAAACTATTGAAGCTCCAACTCGATCTAGGCTATGAAAAACGTCAAGTAGTTTCTGGAATTGCTCAATACTATAAACCAGAGGAATTGGTTGGTCGGAAGGTAATTTGTATTACCAACTTAAAACCGGTTAAGCTCCGTGGTGAACTGTCACAAGGGATGATTTTGGCAGGTTCTAAAGATGGTGCTTTATCACTGGCAACAGTCGATCAAACATTACCGAATGGAGCAAAGGTTAAATAAAAAAACGTTCTGATTAGAAATTTACTTGCCTCAATTTCTTGTATTGTTTAAACGGTTGGATTACTTTTTTTAGAAATGTTCCACGTGTAACAAATTTCGGGGCATTTCTATTTTTTTTATACTAAAAGAACAAGGTTCGACCAAAAATGTTTATAGGAGCGAAAAATGTTATTTGATACACATGCGCATTTAAATGCAGATCAATTTAGTGAGGATTTAGAGGATGTAATTTCCCGGGCCCAAGATACAGGAGTATCCACGATAGTTGTCGTTGGCTTTGATCGCCCAACCATTAAAAGGGCAATTGAGTTAGCAGACAAATATGAGTTTATCTATGCTTCCGTTGGTTGGCATCCTGTGGATGCAATTGATATGACTGAAGGAGATTTAAAATGGATTGAAGAACTTTCCGCCCATCCAAAAGTAGTCGCCCTTGGGGAAATGGGTCTTGATTATTATTGGGATAAATCGCCAAAGGATATTCAAAAGGAAGTATTTCGTAAACAAATCAAACTAGCAAAAAAAGTAAAACTTCCAATTGTTATACACAACCGTGAAGCAACTGCTGATGTTATGGAAATTTTAAAAGAAGAGGGTGCTGAGGAAGTAGGAGGTATTATGCACTGCTTCAGTGGAAGCCCTGAGATTGCAAAAGAATGCGTGAATATGAATTTTTATATTTCCTTAGGTGGTCCAGTAACCTTTAAAAATGCAAAAAAACCAAAGGAAGTGGCGGCAGAGATTCCATTAGAGAAGTTGCTAATTGAGACAGACTGTCCATACCTAGCTCCCCATCCTTTTCGTGGAAAGCGTAACGAACCAAGCTATGTAAAATTGGTTGCGGAAGAAATTGCAGAAATAAAAGGGATCTCATTTGCAGAAATTGCTGAAGTAACTACAAGGAATGCAAAAAAACTATTTGACATAAAATGACACGAATTTTGAAAAAAACAGGCGAAGTTTGTCCTGTTTTTTTCTTTTAACAAAAAGTTCTACATTCCTCCCTTTTCTCATAGGATAACCATGTCGATAAGTTTCCCTTTGCAATCTATCCAACATTAGGCATAATTAGTAATACATTCAGGTAAATGCAAAGGTTGACAGTTGATAGTTAAGTTCTTTATAATCACTCTCAGGAAAAGGAGGCGTTTTTCATCGTATTCAAAAACATGAAAAATCTGTTTTCTAAGTCTTTGAGAAATAAAAAATGGACGATTATTTTTGCTAGTTTTGTAGTTTTTGCGGCAACTTTAGGGATTCTTTTCAATGAGGGATCGAAAAAGAGTGTGGCACTAACGCTTAATGGTCAAACAAAGATCATCAAAACACATGCAAATACCGTTCAAGATTTATTAAACGAGTTGCATGTTGTGACTCGCTCACAGGACTACTTGTTTCCCAAGAAAGGCTCTAAGTTGCAGGAAAACTTGAAAATTACTTGGAAACAAGCAAGACAGGTTCGCATTGTAAAAGACAACGAGAAGAAAACGGTCTGGACAACAGCCAACACGGTTGGAGATCTCTTAAAAGAGCAGAAAGTGGTTTTGAACGAACATGATCAAATCTCACCTGGATCGCAAGATGCAATCAAAGATAAGATGAAGATTGAAATTAAGGTAGCAAATCATCTTACTCTGGTTGACGGCGGAAAACAACAACATCAAGTATGGTCCACTTCGACTACGGTCGCTGACTTTTTAACACAACAGGGTATTAAACTTAAACAATTAGACCGAGTTGAACCATCATTATCTGAGAAAATCAGAGAGAATGGTGTTATTAACGTCATTCGAGTAGAAAAAGTCACCGATGTAGTGGAAGAACCAATACTATTTGCCGTAGTAACAAGGAAAGATAGCAGTTTAGCAAAAGGAAAAGAAAAGATTGTCTCGAAAGGGCAGCAAGGGCTTGCCTCAAGAAAGTTTGAAGTAATTCTTGAAAATGGCAAAGAGGTTTCAAGGAAGCTAATTAGTGAAAATAAGGTTAAAGAAAAGCAGGATAAAGTAGTAGCTGTAGGAACGAAGGAACTGGCCCAACAGGTTTCGCGTGGCGAAGGAAGTAATGGAGAAGAATATTATGTAAATACAACCGCTTATACAGCTGATTGTAATGGCTGTTCAGGGAATACAGCAACGGGTATTAACCTTCACGCTAACCCAAATTCTAAAGTGATTGCTGTTGATCCTAGAATCATTCCATTAGGAACAAAAGTCTATGTGGATGGCTATGGATATGCGGTCGCTGCTGATACGGGATCAAATATAAAAGGATTTCGAATTGATGTTTTCTTTTCGTCCAAAGCAGAAGCCTATCGCTGGGGTACTAGAAAAGTAAAAATTAAGGTTCTAAATTAATCTTATCTTTCCATGCAGAGGATCTTTCCTCTGCATTTTGCTTTGGATGGAAAAGGGAAAAGGGCAGAGCGTCGCAAAATAAGTAAATTTAATCTGAGCAAAAATACATTCTTCACTAACAATAAAGTGATGGTTACATTGTTCAAATTGAATAATTAGGTTAGTTTGTTCTCTACATTTGTATTTTTAGAATCGTTGATAGTGGCTCAAGTTATTTTGCTTTTCCAGCCTTTTTCTTTATACTAACAGCAAAAGGGTTGTAATTGTTCGGAGTAAAGCTTCTAATTCAATGTATGAAGGTTTTCAGTATTATAGACGATGGACATTACAAAAATGTTTCAATTTCTTTTCAATTTTGAATTTTTTTATATGTGGAGGAATTATGCGAATTAAAGAAATTATTGTGGTTGAAGGAAAAGATGATACAACAACCATAAAAAGAGCAGTGGATGCTGATACAATTGAAACAAATGGATCTGCATTGAATCAGGAAACAATCGAGAAAATAAAATTAGCTCAAGAAACGAGGGGCGTCATTATTTTTACGGATCCTGATTATCCTGGTGAAAAAATTAGAAAGGCAATTTCTGCACAGGTTCAGGGCTGTAAACATGCCTTTTTGGCAAAAGAAGATGCGATAAGTAAAAAAGGTAAGGGACTTGGAGTTGAACATGCCGACCCTAAAATGATTAGAGAAGCATTAAAGGATGCACAGTTAATGCACGAAACTATTTTAGAAGAAATGACCCAGGGCGATCTCGTAACGGCAGGTCTTGTTGGTGGCGATAAAGCAAAGGAACGAAGGATAAAACTCGGTAAGCTTTTGAAAATTGGATATACAAACGGAAAGCAGCTGCATAAACGTCTAATGATGTTTCAAATTAGCAGGCAGGAATTTGCAACTGCACTCACTGTAATACTTCAGGAGGAAGAAAATGCATAAAGATATTGCTACCCCTGTGAGAACTAGAGGTATTCTTGAAAAATACGGGTTCTCCTTTAAAAAGAGTCTTGGTCAAAACTTTCTTATTGATACAAACATATTGAAAAAAATTGTTCATTTCGCACAAATGGGAGAAGGCACTGGAGCGATAGAAATTGGCCCAGGAATTGGAGCACTTACAGAACAGCTTGCCCGAAGCAGTAAAAAGGTTGTTGCCTTTGAGATTGATCAAAGATTACTCCCTATTTTAGCGGAGACACTTTCTCCTTATTCAAACGTCAAGGTCATTCACCAGGATGTCTTAAAGGCGGATGTGAAGGAAGTTATAAAAGAAGAGTTTAAAGAAATTGAAGACCTAGTGGTTGTTGCGAACTTGCCTTATTATGTAACCACACCGATTATTATGAAGCTTCTCGAGGAACAGCTTCCTATACGCAGTATAGTCGTGATGCTTCAGAAGGAAGTAGCAGACCGAATTTCTGCAAAGCCTGGTACAAAGGATTATGGTTCTCTTTCAATCGCCATTCAGTATTATATGGAG
The DNA here is from genome assembly GCF_030915485.1 of Neobacillus sp. PS3-40. Lineage (GTDB taxonomy): Bacteria > Bacillota > Bacilli > Bacillales > Cytobacillaceae > JAUZPL01. The sequence continues at coordinate 2,376,318 of NZ_CP133266.1, forward strand.
GCTGAGATAGTGATGATTGTTCCGAAAACAGTGTTTGTTCCACAGCCCAATGTGGATTCAGCTGTTATTCGGTTGACGAAAAGAGAAAAGCCTGCAGTCCAAGTTAAAGATGAGGATTTCTTTTTTCAGGTAACAAAGACAAGCTTTGCACAAAGAAGGAAGACTTTGTTGAATAATTTGACAAGTGGGCTTCAAGATGGAAAGCAAAAAAAGGATGAGATCCTAGACGCATTACATAAGAGTGGAATTGACCCGTCTAGAAGAGGAGAAACTCTTTCTCTTGAAGAATTTGCGCGATTAGCGGATGAATTATATGCAAACTTTCACTAGTTTTTGACTGTCTCGCAAAAGTAGCCTAGCCCGCTAAGGGCTGGGCTACTTTCGTTTTTGTGCGCTAATCGGTGAATTTTCTTTATTTCGATTGGAGTGGTACTCCAAAGAATGTCACAAATAAGTACGTGGTTGCATAGCCTATGAGAGGTACTTTATTTGAATGGCCTTTTGTCTGGTCTTATTGGAGTGACTTCGGTGAATATTAAGTTGATGGATGTTGTTGCTAGACGGTCATATAACTGTGATATTCTGTTTCGAGTAATTGATATTGGTGAACGAAATGGTCAAAAATTTGCAGTCCTTTATGGGGAAGATTTCCGCCTTGTAGCAGACTCTCCATATGACGATTTAATTGTGATTAATCCAAATGAACGGGTGAAGCTTACACAGGAATATAGATCTATTGAAGAACAATCCTTTAGACTTTTTACCCAGGATGTTGATTTGTTAAAACAAAGACAGGAATATGAAGTATCTGGAGGATATGCAAAACAAACAAATTATTTTCAAATACCAGGTAAAGTACTTCATTTAGATGGAGATCCAGCTTATTTAAAAAAATGTCTTACTTTATATGAAAAAATTGGTATACCTGTTTTTGGAATACATTGTAGTGAAAAAGAAATGTCCAGTAAAATAGGTCAGCTTCTCGACTATTACCGCCCTGATATACTCGTTATAACAGGTCATGATGCCTATTCAAAGGCAAAGGGGAAAATTAATGATATCAACGCTTACCGCCATTCGAAACATTTTGCAGAAACGGTAATTGAAGCGCGGAGAAAAATCCCCCATCTGGATCAATTGGTTATTTTTGCTGGTGCATGCCAATCGCACTTCGAATCCCTTATTCAAGCAGGGGCGAATTTTGCAAGTTCGCCATCCCGAATTAATATCCATGCATTAGATCCAGTCTATATCGTAGCGAAAATTAGTTTTACGCCCTTTATGGAAAGAATTAATGTCTGGGATGTATTGAGGAATACCTTAACCGGGGAGAAAGGTCTTGGTGGAATTGAAACAAGAGGGGTATTAAGAACAGGGATGCCATATTTGCCAGTACATGAAGAATAGAAAAAGCCTTTAAAGGAATATAAAGGCTTTTTTTGTTATGTACCCTACATATTCCATTCAAAATAAGGCAAATCTAAATATGTTGAAAATTTGCAGAAAAAGAAAGGAAAAAGTTATTGACAAACTTTTTGTTGGACTGATATAATTTAAGTTTTTGTTTGACATAACTGTGTCAGTGTGTTATACTTTACATAGTGAGGTGGACCAAATGCCGAAGACCTTAGCCGATATTAAATTGGGGCTCGACTCGAATTTAGGGAAAAGACTATTGCTTAAAGCAAACGGAGGACGTAGGAAGACGATTGAGCGTTCCGGTGTTTTAGCTGAAACTTACCCTTCTGTTTTTGTAATTGAGTTAGATCAAGATGAAAATGCATTTGAACGTGTTTCATACAGCTATGCTGATGTGTTAACAGAAACAGTTCAAATTACCTTCTATGAAGATGCAACAGGACATGTAGCGTTGAGCTAAACATAAAAACCTTAGCTGGCAGTAAACGAATCGGTTTGCTGCTTTTTACTTTTTCCGAGGTTTTGTTACCACTTATTTTTGATGAAAACCTAACATATACTTTAAAGAAAATTCGCCGATTGGTGACCGCATAAAGGCGATGACAGAGATGTAGTTGCCCTTATTCGCTAGCAGAATTTATGGATATAAATTCTGATTAACTAAAAAAGATATCTACAGATTCGTAAAGAACAACATGAAATAGGACCCCCTTTTGCATACTAAGAATGTCGTGAATGTTGAAAGGGGTTGTTTAGATGGGCAGAAGAAGAGGTGTCATGTCTGATCGTTTTAAAGAAGAGCTTGCCAAAGAGCTTGGTTTTTATGATGTCGTCAAAAAGGAAGGTTGGGGTGGTATTCGAGCAAGGGATGCGGGGAATATGGTCAAACGTGCTATCGAACTCGCTGAACAACAGTTGCTCAAGTCCAGGTAAGACCACTATCCTTTAGCGTAACAATGCTCACTTCTTAATGTTTAAACAAGACATTCATCACGACGAGGTCAGGGATAATTCCTGACCTTTTTTTCGTTTCCTTGACGTGCTAATATATATATTTTGAATAGCATTTTTGGTGAGGATGTCTTACATTTCGCTTTTTGTGGTAAAATAGGACAAAATGTGGATTGCGGAAATTTCAAAAGTAGGTGAGTTTGAGTGAAGCTTGTGGTAAAAGCGCCAGCTAAAATTAATCTTTCATTAGATGTTCTATATAAACGTCCAGATGGTTATCATGAAGTCGAAATGATTATGACAACGATTGATTTGGCTGACCGGGTTGAACTGACATTATTAGATTCAGATAAAATTAATATCCTTTCGCACAATCGTTTTGTTCCAGATGACCAGCGGAATTTGGCATATCAGGCAGCGCAACTTCTTAAGGAACGGTACCAAGTTAAAAAGGGTGTTACGATTACGATTGAAAAAAATATTCCTGTTGCAGCAGGATTAGCGGGTGGATCGAGTGATGCAGCAGCAACGTTAAGAGGCCTTAATAAGCTGTGGAAGCTTGGTTTAACATTGGATGAGTTAGCGGTAATTGGGTCTGAAATAGGTTCGGATGTTTCCTTTTGTGTATATGGGGGAACAGCTATTGCCAAAGGGCGGGGAGAGAAGATCGTAGAACTTCCACCCCCACCGACATGCTGGATAATCCTAGCGAAGCCATTTATAGGAGTGTCGACGGCAGAAGTGTATCGTCGTCTCGATTTAACAGGGATGATGCATCCTAATTTAGATGAGATGATTCAAGGGTTAGAGAATAATAATTATCAGAAGGTTATAAGTCATGTTGGAAACGTTCTTGAAGATGTAACGTTACATCTTCATCCTGAGGTGGCCCAAATTAAAGATCAAATGAAACGTTTTGGCGCTGATGCCGTTTTGATGAGTGGAAGTGGGCCAACGGTTTTTGGAATGGTACAGCATGATTCAAGAATGCATCGAATTTATAATGGGCTTAGAGGGTTTTGTGATCAAGTATTCGCAGTTCGAATTCTTGGAGAGCGCTATCCACTTGATTAAACCCGTACATTAATGATATATTCCTTTTATAATATTCGTCTTTTTTGGAGGTAAAACATGAAATTCCGTCGCAGTGAACGTTTGATTGATATGACGAATTATTTGCTTGAGCACCCGCATCAACTTGTATCCTTGACCTTTTTTTCGGAGCGGTATTCGTCAGCAAAATCGTCAATCAGTGAGGATTTGGTAATCATTAAAGAGACATTTGAACAAAGGGGTATTGGATCACTGCAGACAGTTTCAGGTGCTGCGGGGGGAGTTAAGTTCTTTGTAAAGGTCGGTGAGGAAGAGGCGAAGTTATTTGTCCAAGAACTTTGTGGACTAATTGCCAACCCTGATCGCCTTTTGCCCGGAGGATATTTATATTTAACAGATATTCTTGGAAATCCAACAATTGTTCAAAAGGTGGGTCGAATGATTGCCTCTGCTTATGCGCGTTCTAAGATCGATGTTGTAGTGACGGTTGCGACAAAAGGAATTCCTATTGCCTATGCTGTTGCTCGTCATTTAAATGCGCCTGTGGTCATTGTCAGACGCGACAATAAGGTAACAGAAGGACCAACAGTAAGTATTAATTATGTATCTGGTTCAGCAAAAAGAATTCAAACAATGGTATTGTCTAAGAGGAGCCTGGCAGAAGGTTCAAAAGTTTTAATTGTAGATGATTTCATGAAAGCTGGCGGAACCGTAATGGGAATGATTAGCTTACTAGAGGAATTTAATGCAAAAGTGGCTGGAATAGCTGTCTTAGTTGAAGCAGAAAAAATCAACGAACGACTTGTAGATGAATATTTATCCCTTATCCAGCTATCAGATGTTGATGTGAAGGAAAAAACAATTAGTGTTCACGAAGGAAATTATTTTTCTGCACATCGGGAAGTCTAAATATGCAAAACGAACAAGGTGTTAAAATATAATAAACAAAAATGAAGACCGATATAAAAATTTAATTATTTGTGGAGGTACATTATGAAGGCTGTTCAAACAAAACTAGCTCCTGCTGCCATTGGGCCGTATTCTCAAGGAATTATTGTCAATAATCTTTTTTACAGCTCAGGGCAGATTCCATTGACTATTGATGGGAACATGATTGAAGGCGATATAAAAAAACAAACAAGACAGGTTTTCCAAAACTTAGAGGCTGTATTATCTGCTGCAGGTTCATCGTTTGATCAAGTTGTCAAAGCAACAGTGTTTATTAAAGACATGAATGAGTTTGCAGCTGTTAACGAAATTTATGGGGAATACTTTGTTACTCACAAGCCTGCAAGATCATGTGTAGAGGTAGCCCGCTTACCTAAAGATTCTTTAATAGAAATTGAAGTAGTAGCCCTCATTAAATAATCGACGGTTTTTTCCTTTTTTTTCAAAAGTTCACTATTTTGCCCTTTTTTTCTAGAAATTTTTATGTAAATAAGAAGGAAATTAGAAATTTCTGTTGAATTTAATAACTAGATTTCTATCTTGGAAAAAGGGTGTGGACACATGGAGGTAACTGACGTAAGATTACGGCGTGTAACTACGGATGGGCGCATGAGAGCAATCGCTTCAATCACATTAGATAATGAATTTGTTGTTCATGATATCCGCGTGATTGATGGAAACAATGGCTTATTTGTGGCGATGCCAAGTAAGCGCACTCCTGATGGGGAGTTTCGCGATATTGCGCATCCCATTAACTCAGGAACACGCAGCAAAATTCAAGAGGCAGTTTTAGCTGAGTACCAACGCTTAGGTGAATTAGAAGTAGAATTTGAAGAAGCTGGAGCTTCATAAAACTTTTCAACAGGGGCCTACCTTTAAAGTAAGGCTCTTTTTATTGTTAAGGAAATTTTAAAATAGGCTTTTGGATTTTTTTGTAAAAAAAGAACATAATTAAGCATAAGCACTCATTATTTTTCGCTTATTCCTCCAGTGCTAGTCAAGGCTAAACAAGGCGCTTGGCCTTTTTTAATTTGCCTCGTTAACTAACAAATCCTCTTACACATAAATAGTCCCACCAAAAAAAATTTATACCAATTATAGGCTCTTTGCTTTCTATCCTTGAAATAAGTGAGCATTTAAGATAATATTTTTAGTGGATAAAAAGGTAAAATTGGAGGCTAGTTCATGTCTAATCGTTATGCCGTAATTTTAGCTGCAGGACAAGGGACCCGTATGAAGTCTAAACTTTATAAAGTGCTTCATCCTGTCTGTGGTAAACCGATGGTACAACATGTTGTTGATCAAATCGAAAAGCTTAACATACAAGAAATAGTTTCCATTATTGGCCATGGAGCGGAAAAAGTGCAAGCACAGCTGGGTGAACAAAGCAAATATGTCTTGCAAGAACAACAGCTTGGGACGGCTCATGCAGTTAAACAGGCAAAAGAAATTCTAAATGGAAAAGAAGGTATAACCATTGTTATTTGTGGAGATACTCCTTTAATTACATCAGAAACACTTGAAGCTCTATTTAAACAGCATGTAGAATTATCTGCAAAAGCAACGATTTTAACTGCCAAGGTAGATGATCCGACAGGATACGGCCGTATCATTCGAAATAAAGCTGGTCTTGTTGAAAAGATTGTTGAGCATAAAGATGCAACTGAAGCAGAACGTGCTATTAATGAAATTAACACAGGGACGTTTTGTTTCGACAATAAAGCATTATTTGCAAGTCTAGATCTTGTATCGAATGATAATGTCCAGGGAGAGTACTACTTGCCAGATGTTATTGAGATTCTAAAAAAACAAGGCGAAGTAGTAACAGCCTTTCTAACGGATGAGTTTGAAGAAACGTTAGGGATTAATGATCGGGTAGCTTTGGCTGAGGCTGAGAAGATTATGCGAAATCGTATTAATGTAAACCATATGAAAAAGGGTGTTACAATTGTCGATCCTTCCAATACATATATTGATGCAGATGTTTCAATTGGACAGGACACAATTATTTATCCTGGAACACTTTTAAAAGGTAATACCGTTATTGGTGAGGATTGTCATATTGGTCCTAACACGGAAATTACTGACTGCCATGTAGGTAATGCAACCGTGATTCGCCAATCTGTTGCTTTAAAAAGTACGATTGGCTCCCATGTAAATATTGGACCATTTGCTCATATTCGTCCAGAATCTTCTATCCATGACAAGGTGAAAATTGGAAACTTTGTTGAAATTAAAAAGGCAGTTTTAGACGATGGAAGCAAAGCTTCTCATTTAAGCTATATTGGTGACGCCGAAGTTGGCAAAAATGTTAATATTGGATGCGGAACAATTACGGTGAATTATGATGGTAAAAATAAATTTTTAACCAAAATAGAAGATGATGCATTTATCGGCTGTAACTCAAACCTCATAGCTCCAGTTACAATTGGAAAAGGTTCATATGTTGCTGCTGGATCAACGATTACGGAAAATGTCCCTGGTGATGCATTATCCATCGCCCGTGCACGTCAAGTAAATAAGGAAAATTACGTTCAAAAGCTTAATCAGAAGAAATAAGTGACTATTGGAGGACCATCATGTCAAATCAATACTTAGATCCAAATTTAAAGGTTTTTAGCTTGAATTCTAATCTTCCCCTTGCAATGGAAATAGCAAATGTAATCGGTGTGGAATTAGGAAAAAATACTGTCACAAGATTTAGTGATGGTGAGATCCAAATTAACATTGAAGAAAGCATCCGCGGCTGTGATGTGTACGTAATCCAATCCACTAGTTCTCCTGTAAATGAGCATATTATGGAATTGCTAATTATGATTGATGCGTTAAAGCGCGCTTCAGCAAAAACAATTAATATAGTAATGCCGTATTATGGATATGCTCGACAGGATCGAAAGGCACGTGCTCGTGAGCCAATTACAGCGAAATTGGTTGCGGATTTACTTGAAACAGCTGGCGCTACTCGTGTTATCACTCTGGACCTTCATGCTCCCCAAATTCAAGGGTTCTTTGATATTCCAATTGATCATTTAATGGGTGTTCCAATTTTAGCTGACTATTTTAAAAACAAAGCATTAAAGGGTGACATTGTTATTGTTTCTCCAGACCATGGAGGGGTAACAAGGGCTAGAAAAATGGCAGAGCGCTTAAAGGCTCCGATTGCGATTATTGACAAACGTCGTCCAAGACCAAATGTAGCAGAAGTGATGAATATTGTTGGTAATATCGAAGGTAAGGTTGCCATCTTAATTGATGATATTATTGATACAGCGGGCACGATTACACTCGCTGCTAACGCATTAGTCGAAAATGGTGCAGCTGAAGTTTATGCATGCTGTACGCATCCAGTACTATCTGGTCCTGCTATCGAGCGCATCGATAATTCAAAGATTAAGGAATTAGTTATTACGAATTCCATTTGTCTACCAGAAGAGAAAAGAAGCGAAAAAATCGTACATTTATCTGTAGCGCCTTTAATCGGTGAAGCAATTATTCGCGTTCATGAGGAGCAATCTGTCAGCACTTTGTTTGATTGATCACCATTAGTACGAACTTTCAATTCTTATAAGTAAATTTGAATAAAAATACCATCCTGTTTTCTTTTGCGTGTTTTCATTGGTAATCAGAAATTTTACGTTTAGACCTTCCTGTTTTGGGGCATTTTTTATAGAGACGGTTATGAACTAAATTAGGAAGGTGACAAAATTATGAGCCCTGTTTTACAAGCAAAAGAGCGCAAGGAATTCCGAAAATCTGCATTGAAGCAGATTAGGAACAGTGGCAATATTCCAGCGGTAATATATGGAGTTAGTTTGGAAAGTAAACCAGTATTTGTGAGTTCGGCGGACTTAACAAAAACACTTCGTGAAGTTGGTCGGAATGGTGTCTTTTCACTGGATCTGGATGGCAGTAAACAAGATGTGATGTTAACGCAATTTCAATCAGATGCACTGAAGAAGGAAATTACCCATGCGGATTTTCTTGCCGTAGATAAATCATCAAAAATAAATGTCGATGTTCGGCTCGTCCTTGTAGGTGAAGCCGCTGGGGTTAAAGATGGTGGGGTCTTACAACAACCACTTCATCAACTATCTATAAGTGCTACTCCTGCAGGGATTCCTCCGCAAGTTGAAGTAGATGTGACCAATCTACAAGTAGGAGAAACCGTAACTATTGCAGATATTAACACCAACGGATCTTATATGATCCAACACGATGCAGAAGAAGTCATTGCTTCCATTCTTCCTCCGAAACAGGAAGAAGAAATTAATTCAGGCGAGCAACAAGCACCAGGTCATCCTGAAAATGAAGAAGGAAGAGAAACAAAGCCTGTTGGAGAATAATTGGGAAAGACGTAACCTCATATTGGTTACGTCTTTTACCATTAATTATATTGTTGATAAACCATCATTGTTTAACAGTTATTAAATAGTTCAGGAGAAAAATATGATAGGTAAATTCTTTAAAAGGTTTACAAGACCGGAAGAGGTAGGAAATATGAAGTTGATTGTTGGCTTGGGGAACCCCGGTAGGCAATATGAACAAACGAGACATAATATTGGATTTGAAGTAATTGATAGGCTCTCAGACCAGTTTGGTATCCCTTTAAATCAATCAAAGTTAAAAGGATTTTATGGTATTGGCTTTTATAAAGGGGAAAAAATATTGCTATTAAAGCCACTTACCTATATGAACTTATCTGGAGAATCGATAAGAGCTATTATGGACTATTATCAAATTGATATGGAGAATTTTCTTGTTGTCTTTGATGATCTTGATTTGCCTGTAGGAAAAATAAGGCTTCGTCAAAAAGGAAGCGCAGGTGGACATAATGGGATTAAATCAACGATTTCCCATTTAGGGACGCAGCAATTTAACCGAATTCGAGTCGGAATTGATCGCCCTGTGAGCGGTATGAACATAGCCGATTATGTACTGGGTAGATTCCAAAAGGAAGAGCAAGTTGAGATACAGGAGGCTGTCAAAAAGAGTGCAGAGGCTTGTGAAAGTTGGCTAACTAATCCCTTTTTGCAAGTGATGAATGAATTTAACCAGTAAGTATTCATGATCTATCTACTTGTCGAATACAATAAGTAGATAAATTGCCTACTTGAATAAGTTTCCTCTAAAAGGTTCATACTATAAAAAGGAGTTTGAACAAGGAGGGAATGTAGTGGCTATCCATTATCATTGTCGTCATTGTGGGACAAAAGTAGGTTCTATAGAAAAGACATCCGTACACAGTGAATCACTAGGATTTCATAAATTAACAGAGCAGGAAAGGCAAGAAATGATAACATATGATCCATCCGGAGATATTTTGATTACCTCCATCTGCGAGGACTGCCAGGAAGCGTTGGAAAGAAACCCAGATTATCATCAATATGATTTTCTTATTCAATAACTAGCTTTGGACTATTCCAAAGCATTTTTCTATTTGTATTTAATGAAGGCTGTTTTCGCATAGATTGTTGTTTTTCGTACCTAGTCTAAAAACCCGAAATAACAATGGTATCGTGCTCTTTTCTTAAAAACTTCCTACGGTTTTTATCTGTAAACTGGAATACCATTCTAATTTAGTTTCAACTAGCAACAAAGTTTAAGAAAAGAGCCTTAATGAAAAAGAAAAATATAACGATAGTAGAACTGCTAGAGAGGAGGATATGATGAAAGGTCTTAAAAAATTATTTTTACAACAAAGTGATCTCCAATCTATCTTGACAGGGATTAATGAAGGTTTAAAAGAACAGCTCATTGCTGGGTTGTCAGGGTCAGCCAGAACTGTATTTGCTGCGTCGATGTATGATCAATTAAAAAGGCCTATTCTATTAGTAACCCATAATCTATTACAGGCTCAAAAGCTCTATGATGACCTTGTAAATCTAATAGATGAGAATAAAGTTTATTTATATCCAACGAATGAATTAATAGCTGCAGAGATGAGCATTGCAAGTCCAGAAATGAAAGCCCAAAGGATAGAGGCGTTAAATCATTTAAGCAAAAATAAGGGTGGGATTTTGATTGTTCCTATTGCTGGATTAAGGAAGATTCTTCCCCCAAAGACATTGTGGAACACATACCAGCTCACGTTAAAAATAGGGCAAGATGTAAATATTGATGAGATGCTCAATTTATTTGTCAAAATGGGCTATGTAAGAACGGAAATGGTTGCTACTCCAGGTGAATTTAGTGTTAGAGGAGGGATAATTGATATTTACCCCATAACAGAATCAAATCCACTTAGGATAGAGTTATTCGACACAGAGATAGATTCCATCCGGTTTTTCTCGCTCGATAACCAACGATCAAAGGAAAAAGTTTCTGAAGTCACAATTGGTCCTGCCACAGAAGTTCTGTTTGATGAGGGTGAGTACAGCCGCCTAATAACACAACTGGAGAATAGACTTTCTTCAAGCTTAAAGAAGTTAAAAAATGATAAAGCTAAAATACAGCTCTCTCAAAATATTAGTTATGAAATAGAACAGCTGAAAAATGGACAAAAGCCAGATCAAGTAGTTAAGTATTTATCCATAGCATATGAACGTACTAATAGTTTACTAGACTATCTTCCGCATGACGGTCTCGTGATTATCGATGAAATTAGTCGGGTACAAGAAATGAATGATTCTCTTGAAAGAGAAGAAGCAGAATGGTACACATCATTGCTTAGTGAAGGTCAAATTGTTCATGATTTGGAAATATCTCATGACCTGCAGGGATTAATACAAAGAAGGAATTTCCCCATTTTGTATATGTCCTTGTTTCTTCGTCATGTTGCAAATACGAACCCACAAAACATTATTAATGTAACTAGTAAACAGATGCAAAACTTTCATGGGCAGATGCATTTGCTAAAGGCAGAGGTAGAGAGATGGAAAAAGGGGAATTATTCTGTTCTATTTTTAGGTCCAGACGAAGATCGCGTCAAGAAGCTAGAACGAGTTTTAGAGGACTATGAAATTGATGTATCCCTATTATCGGAAAATCAATTAATTTTGCCTGGAAAAGTACAGATTATGAAGGGAAACCTACATACAGGGTTTGAACTATCGATACAGAAAATAGCTATCATTACAGAAGAAGAACTTTTTAATAAACGAGTGAAGAAGAGTACTCGCCGCCAAAAGCTCTCGAATGCCGAAAGGATTAAGAGTTATTCAGAATTAAAGATTGGCGATTATGTTGTCCATGTTAATCACGGTATTGGAAAATATTTAGGAATCGAAACACTGATGATCAATGGTATCCACAAGGATTATCTTCATATTCGCTATCAGGGCACAGATAAACTTTATGTGCCTGTGGAACAAATTGATTTGGTTCAAAAGTACGTTGGTTCAGAAGGAAAAGAGCCAAAAATCTATAAACTTGGTGGAACAGATTGGAAGAAAGTTAAGAAGAAAGTTCAATCGTCTGTTCAGGATATTGCAGATGATTTAATCAAATTATATGCTGAGCGGGAAGCGGCAGTTGGTTATTCCTTTTCCCCTGATGGTGAAATGCAACGAGATTTTGATTCTGCGTTTCCTTATCAAGAAACGGAAGATCAACTTCGTTCTATCCATGAAATTAAAAGGGATATGGAAAAGGAACGACCAATGGATCGCTTGCTTTGTGGCGATGTTGGGTATGGAAAAACAGAGGTAGCTTTAAGGGCTGCATTTAAGGCTGTTGCAGATGGTAAGCAAGTCGCCTTGCTAGTTCCGACGACTATTTTAGCACAGCAGCATTATGAGACAATGAGGGAGCGGTTCCAGGATTTCCCGATCAATATTGGATTATTAAGCCGCTTTCGCACGAAAAAGCAGCAGACTGAAACAATAAAAGGGTTAAAAACAGGGACAGTTGATCTTGTTGTGGGAACACATCGCTTGCTTTCAAAGGATATTGTTTATCATGATCTTGGTCTTTTGATTATTGATGAAGAGCAGAGATTTGGAGTAACACATAAAGAAAAGATTAAAAAGTTAAAAACAAATGTGGATGTTTTAACATTAACAGCGACTCCTATTCCGCGGACACTTCATATGTCAATGCTTGGAGTACGAGATTTATCCGTTATTGAGACACCGCCGGAGAATCGTTTTCCTGTACAAACCTATGTAATGGAATACAACGGGTCACTTGTCAGAGAAGCGATTGAACGAGAACTTGCCCGCGCTGGACAAGTCTACTTTTTATATAACAAGGTAGAAGATATTGAAAGAAAAGCAGAAGAAATTTCTATGCTAGTTCCGGATGCGCGAGTAGCTTTTGCACATGGTCAGATGTCAGAAAATGAATTAGAGTCTACTATGTTAAGTTTCTTGTCGGGTGAGTCTGATGTTCTTGTTAGTACAACAATTATCGAAACAGGTGTTGATATTCCAAATGTAAACACGCTTATTGTCTTTGATGCGGATAGAATGGGACTTTCCCAGCTTTATCAACTAAGAGGGCGTGTTGGTCGCTCCAATCGAATTGCGTATGCCTATTTTACGCATCGAAAGGATAAGGTATTAACAGAGATTGCTGAAAAGCGTTTGCAGGCTATTAAAGAGTTTACGGAGCTTGGCTCTGGCTTTAAAATTGCAATGCGGGATCTATCAATCCGTGGTGCAGGAAACTTATTAGGTGCCCAACAGCATGGATTTATTGATTCGGTTGGATTTGATCTTTATTCTCAGATGTTAAAAGAAGCCATTGAAGAGAGAAAAATAGATGTTAAACAGGAAGAGAAGCGATCAGTAGAAATTGACCTTGAAATTGATGCTTATATTCCTGATACCTATATTAGAGATGGGCATCAAAAGATTGAAATGTACAAACGATTTAGGGGTGTAAGAACACTTGAAGATATTGAAGAACTTCAAAGTGAAATGCTTGATCGTTTTGGTGAATACCCAGATGAGGTATCCTATTTATTCCAAGTTGCTGAAATGAAGGTTTATGCAAGTTTAGCTGGAGTTGAACTTATTAAGCAACTGAAACAAGAGGTAACGATAGTAGTAAGTGAAAAAGCAAGTAGCCATATTGATGGACAGAAGGTCTTTAAGGTGAGCAGCCAATTTGGAAGAATGATTAGCCTTGGTATGGATGGAAATAAATTAAAAATGGTTATTCATATAAAAGGGAAAGAAACAGCCCAATGGCTAAATATTGCGTTTGAAATGATCAAAGGACTTCAAGGAGCGAAAAAAGGTGAAAAGAACCCTGTTGGGTAAAAATAATAGTTAAATACCATGTATCCCCACAGTTGGCATGATTAATACGAAAGATAAAAAATACAACGAATGCGTATATAACTTTCCAGATGAAAGATACTAAGTTCAAAGTTGGTGATGATTTCAACAAAAAGGAAAGATTGTCATTACCAAATGATAAAATCATCAGATGAAAGTGAGGCAACATTAGATGAAAGCAACTGGTATTGTTCGTCGGATCGATGATTTGGGTCGTGTGGTCATTCCTAAGGAAATTCGCAGAACTTTAAGGATTCGTGAAGGCGATCCGTTGGAAATCTTTGTGGATCGTGATGGAGAAGTTATTTTAAAGAAATACTCACCCATTAGTGAGTTAGGTGATTTTGCAAAAGAATATGCTGAGGCCCTTTTCGACAGTCTGGGAAATCCAGTATTAATTTGTGATCGAGATACCTACATTGCAGTAGCTGGGGGCTCTAAAAAGGATTATTTGAATAAGAATATCAGTGATATGATTGAAAAAATGATGGAAGAACGCAATTCAGTTCTTATGAACAAACAGGAAAATGTTGCTTTATCAGATGGAAATGAAGAAGTAATCTCAGCATATACTGTTGGTCCTATCATCGCGAATGGCGATCCAATTGGTGCCGTAATCGTTTTCGCTAAGGAAGGAACCCTTGGAGAAGTGGAGCAAAAGTCTGTTGAAACAGCAGCTGGTTTCTTAGCAAGACAAATGGATTAATAATAAGTTTAAATAGGTAGGAGAAAAGACAGTAACCTTGCTGTCTTTTTTTCTTGTTGTAAAAAGTACCTAACCGTTTTGGATAAGTAAAGGTGCTGTTTCCTGTGCTATAATACGATGGAGTTCATTTTGGAAGGGGAGGGGCAATGAAGCCCGCTAATCAATCGAAGGATTTATTTAAGGGTGCATTTATTTTAACAATAGCCGCCTTAATTATAAAAATCCTCAGTGCAGTTTACCGGATCCCTTTTCAAAACATCGTTGGGGATGTCGGCTTTTATATTTACCAGCAAGTTTATCCCTTTTACGGGGTAGCTGTTGTTTTGGCAACAACCGGGTTCCCTGTTGTTATTTCGAAGCTCTTTGCAGAATTAAGAGGAAAAGGTAACTTTGAAGGTGCCCAAAGGCTTTTAGTAATGTCATATATCTTTCTTCAATTATTTGGTATCCTCTGCTTTACAATTCTATATGCTGGAGCTGATAGAATTGCATTATGGATGAATGATCCGAAATTAGCCATTTTGTTAAAAGTTGTTTCAATCGTTTTTCTTATGTTCCCATTTATTTCAGTGTTAAGGGGATATTATCAAGGAAGTGGGAATATGGTTCCTACTGCTGTTTCACAAGTTGGAGAACAAGTAATGCGTGTTTCAACCATCATCCTATTATCCTACTTGCTTGTAAAAAAGGGATATTCCCTTTATCTTGTTGGTGGCGGGGCTATGTTTGGATCAATCACAGGAAGCCTTGTTTCAGCCTTTATTTTGTTTACATTTCTTTGGATTCGTAAAGAATGGAATATGTTTACCATTAATCGGGCTTCTATAAGAAAAGATCTGTTTGAATCAGGTTGGATTTTTAAGGCTCTTTTTTCTCAAGGACTTGCCATTTGTATAAGTGGAATGCTGATGATTTTCATTCAAATGGCTGACTCATTAAATTTATACTCCTTACTAGTTTCCAGTGGGATTGAAAAGGAAACGGCAAAAGGTTTAAAAGGTATTTTTGATCGGGGCCAGCCGTTAATCCAGTTAGGAACAGTTGTAGCAACTTCAATGTCACTTTCCCTTGTACCTTTAATCACCAGTGAAAGATTAAAGAAGAAGCCTGCATTACTCCATCATAAAATTCAATTAGCAATGAAGATTAGTTTTGTCATTGGTGTAGGGGCAACCGCAGGGTTGGCGGCAATTATAAGACCCACAAATATGATGCTTTTTGAAAATGACTTGGGATCGTCTATGTTGGGTGTACTGAGTATAGTTATCTTCTTTAATACCATCATTTCCACTATGGTCGCCATATTGCAAGGACTAGGGAATATGACGTTCCCAGCCGTTATAATAATTGCAGGTCTTCCAATAAAATACTTTTTAAACCAGGGATTGGTTCCGCGTTTTGGAACTATGGGAGCAGCGGTCGCCTCTGTTATCACATTAGCTCTTATCTGCATAATAGTAACTGTTAAATTTAAAAAAATAGTAATGAGGCCAATCTATTCGTTTCGTTTTTTTAAAACGGTTCTCTTTGCCAGTTTGCTGATGGTACTTATAGTAAAGGTGGTTCTTTTTGCGACCAGTTTCTTACATATTTTAACCGAGTCTAGCCGCTTATTTGCCGCTATTCAATCAATTACTGCCGTCTTTATCGGTGGAGTTGTATTTATGGGGATTGTAATAAGAGGGAACGTATTCCAAGAGGAGGATATTAAGTTAATCCCATTTGGAAATAAGTTAGCATTATTTTTGCGTCATGAAGATAGGAGTGGAAACAGTCGTGAATAAAATTGAAATACTTGGCTTAGGTGCAGGAGATATTGAGCAACTGCCATATGGTATTTATAAAAAAATAATGAAATCAACACATTTATTTTTACGTACAAAAGAGCATCCTGTCATTGCAGAGCTAGAAAAAGAGGGCCTTCAGTTTTCCTCATTTGACGGAATTTATGAGAAACATGATCAATTTGAAGAAGTTTATCAAGAAATTACGAGGGAATTATTGAATAAGGCTAAAAATAATACGGTTATTTATGCTGTTCCAGGCCATCCACTTGTTGCGGAACGAACCGTTCAATTGTTATTAGAATTAGGTCCAAAGGAAGATGTAGAGATTGTCATAGGTGGAGGGCAAAGTTTCTTAGATGCGCTCTTTCAAACGTTAAAAGTCGATCCAGTTGAGGGGTTTCAATTGCTTGACGGTACGTCACTTGAAGCTGATAGTTTGCAGCTTAATCAGCACATTATTATTAGTCAGGTATATGATCAGTTCGTTGCATCAGAAGTAAAATTAACCTTGATGGAAAGATATCCTGATGATTATGAGGTAATAATTGCAACTGCTGCTGGAAGTAAGGGTGAGCATATTGAAAGGCTGCCCTTATATGAATTGGACCGAAAAGTGACACTCAACAATCTTACCTCAGTTTATGTTCCTCCTGTAAAGGACAAGCAAATACAGTGGAAAGACTTCTCTTATTTCCGGGAAATAATTGCAAAATTAAGAGGTCCAAATGGCTGTCCTTGGGATAAAGAACAGACTCATGAATCTTTAAAAAAGTATTTAATTGAGGAAACATATGAAGTTATAGATGCAATCGATTGTGGAGATATTGACCACTTAGTTGAGGAACTTGGTGACGTTCTTCTTCAAGTTCTACTCCATGCGCAAATTGGCGAGGATGAGGGATATTTTTCTATTAATGATGTCATTGAAGGGATCTCTGCTAAAATGATTCGCAGGCATCCACATGTGTTTGGAAATACACATGTGGAAACAGCTGAAGAGGTCGTACAAAATTGGCAGGAGATTAAGAAGAATGAAAAGAATACTACTACATCTTCATCTCTGCTAGAAGGAGTTTCCCTTTCATTGCCTAATTTAATAAGGGCATATGAACTGCAAAAAAAAACAGCAAAAGTTGGATTTGATTGGAAGGAAATAGGTCCAGCATTGGAGAAAGTTAAAGAGGAGCTTCAAGAGTTTGAAAATGAATTAAATGGGACGAAGGAACAATCAATCCTTGCTAAAAGAGAGTTTGGCGATTTGTTATTTGCTTTTGTTAATGTAGCAAGATTTTTAGACATTCATCCTGAGGAAGCATTGTTTGAAACAAACGAAAAATTCATTCGACGTTTCCACTTTGTTGAAGAAAGGGTTAAGGAAAGTGGAAAGGAATTTGAGGAACATTCTCTTGAAGAATTAGATCATTATTGGGATGAAGCAAAATTAGGAGGATTATGATGCGTTTAGATAAATTTTTGAAAGTATCTCGAATTATTAAAAGAAGAACATTAGCAAAGGAAGTATCTGATCAAGGCAGAATCAAAATAAATGGAAAAGAAGCAAAGGCTAGTTCAACTGTAAAAGCGGGTGACGAACTTACGATTCGGCTGGGTCAAAGAGTGGTTACTGCAAGAATTGATAGAATTCAGGAAATTTCTCGAAAAGAAGAAGCGGCTGATATGTATACAATTCTAAAAGAAGAAAAACTTGGTTCGATGGATAGCACGACCGAGTGGAAGTAATAAGGTACTTGCTCGTTTTAAGCTTGTTCTAATTCCATTATCCATTACATACATATGTACTAAAGGTTGTACTAAGTGATTGTGAGGGATGAAGGATGAGCCAATATTATGAATCGAACCAAACGAAAGGTTCTGTTCCGGATCATGATGTCATCATGAGAGGGAGAAAGCTTCTCGAGATAACGGGTGTTAAACAGGTTGAAAGTTTTGATAATGAAGAATTTTTACTTGAAACAACTATGGGTTTTCTAGCAATTAAGGGACAAAATCTACAAATGAAAAATCTTGATGTTGATAAGGGAATCGTCTCCATTAAAGGTAAGATTTTTGAGTTAGTCTATTTAGATGACCAACATGGGGAGAAAGCTAAAGGATTCTTTAGTAAATTATTCCGATGACACTTTCAACGCAATTTTTAACAATGCTATCCATGATTGGAATGGGGGCGCTGTTTGGGGTTATGTTTGATACATATCAGCGCTTTTTGCATCGCCCCAAAAGAAGGCAATTGCTTGTTTTCTTCAATGATATCTTATTTTGGGTTATTCAGGCACTTATCATTTTTTATGTCTTATTTCAGGTAAACATGGGTGAAGTAAGGCTTTATATATTTATTGCCCTATTATGTGGATATGCCGCATATCAAAGTTTGTTCAAGCGCATTTATTTAAGGTTACTGGAAATATTTATATTTGCAGTAATTTCTATTTTAACCTTTCTTAAGAATGCCTTTATCATAATCATCTATAAACCTGTCCGTGGACTGTTTAACCTGATTATTTACATTACTTTATTTCTTGGCAGGGGTCTTTTTACCCTTGTCAAGTTTATTTTCAAAGTTTTACTATTATGTATAAAGATGTTTTTTAAGCCAATCGGGAAAATTTTATTACTATTTTGGAAACTTTTGCCGAAAGGGATTAAAAAAACAGTCGAGAAGTTTTATAATGGTGCAGCAGGAAATTTTAAGAGAATCAAGAATTATGTTACTAAATGGATTCGAAAGTGGAAGAAATAAAAGTAGGCAAGGAGGTTGCGAGAAAATGAGCGCCATACGAAAGAAAAATGTAGCAAAAATCCATTCAACATATGTGCAGCAACAAGAATTTGCTTCATTGACAACAGTGAGGAAGAGAAAACTTCTCTTTAGAAGGCTATCCATTTTCTTACTTTTTGCTGCTTTTACATCGTATTTCATGATTTCTAGCATTCTTTCCCAGACCTCTGCATTGGATGCAAAAATGGCTCAAAAGAAGCATCTCGATAAAGAATTCTCTGGTTTAAAAAAACAGCAACAAATCCTTAAAGAAAATATTATTAAATTAAATGATGATGAATATATTGCAAAACTGGCAAGGAAAGAGTACTTTTTTTCTGATAAGAATGAAGTTATTTTCAACATACCGGATAATGGAAAGGGAAAATCAACCAGTAATTAAGGTAATTGGCACCAATTTTCCTCTTTCTGTATAATATATAGTAAGTTTGATTTTAACTATTTTTAAGGAGGAGCAATCTTTTTATGTCAATTGAAGTAGGCAGCAAGTTACAAGGGAAGGTAACAGGAATTACAAATTTCGGAGCGTTTGTCGAGCTTCCAGATGGATCAACAGGACTCGTTCACATCAGTCAGGTCGCTGAGAATTATGTTAAGGATATCAATGATCATCTTAAAGTTGGCGATCTAGTAGAAGTGAAAGTGATTAATGTTGAAAAGGATGGGAAAATAGGATTATCGATTAAAAAGGCAAAAGATAGACCTGAAGCGCCAAAGACCCATTCCCATTCACAACGCCCTCGACAAGGCAGAGCCAACGACCGAAATAACCCTAAACCGGAAAATTTTGAATCCAAAATGGCACGGTTTTTAAAGGATAGTGAGGATCGTTTAACTTCCTTAAAGCGAAATACGGAATCCAAACGTGGAGGAAGAGGAGCTAGACGGGGTTAACTTGCTGCTTCTTTAATCGGAATAAAGAGATTTCGATTGAATAGCATGAATAATGCAAAGACAGGTCAGTTTGGCCTGTTTTTTTTTGCTAATAGGATAGCCTAGTTTTCTTTATTTATAAGCTCTGTTAAACTTGGTTGTTGATTTCCGCTCCAGGCGCTGGCTTTCCGCGGGGAGGCTCCCGTGACCTCTTCATCCGGCAGGAGTCGAGCGCCTTCCGCTCCAATCAACAGGTGTAAAAATCAACATTCGCCTTTAACACAGCCTATTTATAAGAAGGTTTGTCCAATAATAAATAAAGGAGAAATTCCCAATTGGGTATTTCTCCTTTTGTAATAGCGGCGGAGGGGATCGAACCCCCGACCTTACGGGTATGAACCGTACGCTCTAGCCAGCTGAGCTACACCGCCACGATAAAGACACAAATAATATAATACATATGTATAAAAAAGTTGTCAATGATTTTTGTAAAAATAGATTGGTTTTTGTCAAAGATAGCAATTTTTCAATAAATAACATGAAATACGTCGAACAAATTTTCTTTGCTTGTCCGCCTTTTTGACAATCTTTTAATCTTTCACCTTTTATACTATCAACATTGATAGAAATGATGGGGGAATGCTATATATGGAAAAGGTAGAAAGGATTTTAATTGAACCGGTTGGGGATGTTAGTATTCATTCAAAATTGAACCTGTCAAAAACTGCGAAGAAAATTCAATTAAACGTGGAAAGTTTTCTACTAAAAAGAGGTTATCTTTTATTGTTGGTTGGCTTTTTGCTCGGACGTGCTTTAATTTTGTCGAAGCTTACTCCTTTTAGTCTCCCTTTTTTCGCAGTTGTGTATTTTGTTAAAAGGGATAGAGCCCCGCTTTCCTTAATCGGATTAGTTATAGGCGCAGCGACCATTTCCTTAAGCAATGCATCCTCTACATTTGCCATTTCCTTTTTGTTCTTACTTGTTTTCCGGATCAGCAAAAAATGGCTGAAAAATGAAGCAAGGTCATTACCTTTTTATGTTGGAATCATCCTTGCAATTGGAAAGTTAGCTGAAACATTGTTATTGACTAAACAATTATCCCTTTATGATGGAATGATGACGGGTGTACAAGCTAGTCTTGCGTTTATTTTGACACTTATTTTCCTGCAAAGTATTCCATTATTAACGCAAAGCAAGCGGATGCAAACCTTGAAGACAGAGGAAATTGTTTGTTTAATTATTATGCTTGCGTCGATTATGACAGGAACAATTGGGTGGATCGTCTATGACCTTTCTGTTGAGCATATTATGTCACGTTATTTAGTGCTTGTTTTTTCCTATGTAGCCGGTGCTACGGTTGGTTCGACTGTAGGGGTAGTTACAGGCTTAATTTTTAGTCTTGCAAATGTTTCTAGCTTTTCCCATATGAGTTTACTTGCCTTTTCTGGGGTGTTGGGCGGTTTATTAAAGGAAGGTAAGAAAATTGGCGTTTCGATAGGATTATTTATTGCTACCCTTTTAATTGGTATGTACGGAGAAGGCAGTGGCTCCATCCTTCTTACTATTTTGGAAACAACAGCAGCGGTTGGCCTATTTCTATTAACGCCAAAATCTTTCACCTCAAGGCTGGCAAAGTATATTCCAGGCACACCTGAATATACAACTGAACAGCAAAAATATATGAGAAAAATGAGAGATGTAACAGCACAGCGGGTTTCGCAATTTTCAACTGTGTTTCACGCTCTTTCAAAAAGCTTTTCTCAATATGATCAACAACTGCCAAGTGATAATGAAGATGAGCGGGAGTTGGACTATTTTTTAAGCAATGTGACCGAAAAGACCTGCCAAACTTGCTTTAAAAAGGAACATTGTTGGACAAAGAACTTTAATACAACGTATGAATATATGGAGGGAATTATTCATGAGATGGGCCAAAATAATGGGGTTGTTTCTGCAAAGCTTGGGAGAGATTGGGACAAGTACTGTACAAAGTCAAAGAAGGTAATGGATGCAATTGGGCAGGAATTAACTTTTTACCAAGCAAACCAAAAGTTAAAAAAACAAGTTCAGGAAAGCAGAAGGTTAGTGGCTGATCAGCTACAGGGTGTCTCTGAGGTGATGGATAACTTTGCAAAAGAAATTCAACGGGAACGAGAGAATCATCACAGGCAGGAAGAACAGATTTTGGAGGCTATTCAGGAGTTTGGTATTCAGATTGAACAAGTGGAAATCTACAGCCTCGAAAAAGGGAATGTTGATATTGATATGTCTGTTCCTTTTTGTAATGGGCATGGTGAATGTGAAAAGTTAATCGCACCTATGCTATCGGATATTCTTGGAGAAACAATTGTTGTCGATTTAGAAGACTGTTCAGCATATCCTACGGGTTTATGTCATTCTACGTTTAGATCAGCAAAAGCCTATATAGTTGAAACAGGGGTTGCCCATGCTGCTAAGGATGGGGGTTTTGTTTCTGGGGATAGCTATTCAACAATCGAACTCGGAGGCGGGAAATTTGCCATCGCAATTAGTGATGGCATGGGCAATGGCGAGAGAGCCCATGATGAAAGTAAGGAAACACTGCAACTTCTTCAAAAAATACTGCAATCTGGTATAGAAGAAAAGGTAGCCATAAAATCTATCAATTCGGTGCTTTCTTTGCGAACAACGGATGAAATTTTTTCAACTTTGGACTTAGCAATGATCGATCTCCAAAATGCTTCAACAAAATTTCTGAAAATCGGATCAACTCCAAGCTTTATCAAAAGAGGAAGCAAGGTAATCAAAATCCAATCAAGTAATTTACCTATGGGAATTCTCCATGAATTTGAAGTTGATGTAGTGAGCCAACAATTAAAGGCAGGAGACCTGCTGATCATGATGAGTGATGGTGTTTTTGAGGGACCAAAACATGTTGAAAACTATGATATATGGATGAAAAGGAAAATCCAAGAACTTCAGACAAATAATCCTCAGGAAGTAGCTGACTTAATCATGGAGGAGGTTATTCGTTCAAGTTCAGGGTTAATTGAAGATGATATGACTGTAACGGTAGCAAGCATAAAGCATAATACACCTAAATGGGCAACTATCCCCGTCCAAAAGATAAAACGAAAAGCGTAAAAGAATATTTTATGCCATAATAATGGATTTTATGTATAAATACGCCCCGCATCGTCGAAAATGGGAACAATACGCTTTATCGGAGGGGAATAACTATGTATACAGGAAAAATCCGACAAATTTTATTGATTACAGATGGATGCTCCAATCAGGGAGAGAATCCAATTGCGATGGCTGCACTGGCAAAAGAAGAGGGCATTACAGTTAATGTAATTGGTGTAATGGAGCAGGATGTTATTGATGAAAAGGGAATGAAAGAAATTGAGAATATCGCTATGTCGGGTGGAGGCGTTAGCCAAATTGTTTACGCACAACAACTTTCTCAAACAGTACAAATGGTTACTCAAAAAGCGATGACACAGACAATACAAGGTGTGGTAAACAAGGAGCTGCAACAAATATTGGGTCGTTTTCAAACCATGGAGGATTTACCCCCTGAAAAGAGGGGCGAAGTGATGGAAGTGGTCGATGAACTTGGTGAAACGGTTGAATTAGAAGTGTTGATTCTTGTTGACTCAAGTGCCAGTATGAAACAAAAACTCCCAACTGTTAAAGAAGCGATCTTAGATCTCTCGTTAAGCTTAAATGCTAGAATAGGGGAAAATTACTTCTCTGTATTTGCCTTTCCAGGGAAAAAGAATGATGTCGAAATGTTGTTGGATTGGACTCCTAAGCTACAATCTTTGACTAGTGTTTTTTCACAACTGACAACAGGAGGAATCACTCCTACAGGTCCAGCTATTCGTGCAGCCCTATCCTCATTCAATAAAAAACGTTCACTAAGGAGTCTTATTTCCCGTGATGATGAATCATTCTTTGAAGAGTCAATGTAAAGTAAGTCCGGGCACAGTAATCCAAGGGAAATGGCATGCACTTCAATATACAGTTTTAAGGGAACTTGGTAATGGAGCAAATGGGGTTGTTTACCTTGCAAAAAATCAAAATGGTCAAGTCGCTTTGAAAATGAGTGATAACGGCATGTCCATAACCTCTGAGGTGAACGTCTTAAAATCATTCGCGAAGGTCCAGGGGTCTGCTGCCCTCGGGCCTTCTTTGCTTGATGTTGATGATTGGCAAAACAATCAAGGTAGAGTTTCATTTTACGCCATGGAATATATTCATGGACCCGACCTGTTGTCTTTTATTAAGCAAAACGGGGAATCGTGGACAATCGTTTTATTTCTTCAACTATTAAATGATCTTGATAAGCTTCATGAAAATGGCTGGGTATTTGGTGACTTAAAACCGGAGAACCTCATTGTCACAGGGCCACCGGTAAAAATAAGATGTATCGATGTAGGAGGTACGACGATTCGTGGTAGAGCGATTAAGGAATTTACAGAATTTTATGATCGGGGCTATTGGGGATTAGGAACAAGAAAGGCAGAACCGTCTTACGATTTATTTGCTGTTGGGATGATCTTGATAAATACTGCTTATCCTAAACGTTTTAACAAAACAACAGGTGGTATATCTCAATTAAAGGAGGCAATTAAACAAAAGAAAGAACTAATCCCATTTGAAAGGGTACTTTTAAAATCGTTGCAAGGGCATTATATAAGTGCGAAAGAGATGAGGATGGATTTATTGTCAGTAGTAATTGATAAAACTAAGCCTGATCCTCCTTTTCGCTCATCACCAGATAATAGTAGGGTTCAACATCAAAGTGCCCCACCGAAAAAACCGGTAAGCCAACCTCAAACACGCCAAAAGTATAAGAAAAAAAAGAAAAGAAGTGGTTGGGTTGAAACAACTATTATAATCATGTTGATTGTCTTATTTTATATTATGTACATTTTGAAACAATTAATTTAAAATCAAATAATTTTTGAAACTTTTATTAAGTTATTTCGTAAATAATAGGAACAATAGATTTAGGCGTTTGTGTTAAAGTAAAGGAAAAAGATAAGGAAGAGTACACAATGTTAGAGACTAAAGTAGAGGCATTTCTTGAAAGACAGTCCTTCTTATTAGATAATAAGGAAATGGTTGTTGGGGTCTCGGGAGGACCTGATTCTTTGGCATTGCTTCACTTTCTTTTGGGCCAAAGGGTAAAAAGGAACCTTTCAATTGTGGTTGCCCATGTTGATCATATGTTCCGAGGCGCGGAATCCTTTCAGGATGCTATGTTCGTTAAAGGTTTTTGTGAACAGCACTCTATCCCATTTGAAATGGTTCAAATCAATGTTCCGAAAATAATGACACAAACTGGCCAAAGTTCGGAAGTGGCTGCTAGGGAGGCACGCTTTTCTTTTTTTGCAAAGGTTATGGATATGTATAATTATTCATATCTCGCTCTTGCCCACCATGGTGATGATCAAATTGAAACCATCCTCATGCGATTAACGAGGGGAAGTACTGGTAAAGCAAGGGCAGGTATTCCCTTTTTGCGCCCATTTGAATCAGGCTTTATTTTCCGCCCGTTTTTAAGTATAACAAAGCAAGAAATCAAACAGTATTGCCAGGATAGCCAAATAAATCCCAGACTAGATCCAAGTAACGAACAAAGCATTTATACACGGAATCGATTCCGGAAGGAAATTCTCCCTTTTTTAAAATCAGAAAACCGAAAAGTTCATGAACATTTTCAGCGCTTTAGCGAAGAATTACAAGGCGATGAGATATTTCTTCAGGATTTAACAAAGGAATTCATGAAAACTGTAATGACTAAAAGGGAAGCACAACAAATAACCATTGATATAAAAAGGTTTCTTGCTATGCCTTTGCCTTTACAAAGGAGAGGTATTCAACTAATATTAAACTATCTTTACGAGGAAAGGCCCTCTTCGCTTTCTGCTATACATATTGATCAAATTTTTTCTTTGATTCACCACTTACATCCATCAGGGAAGCTTGATTTTCCGGAAGGATTAAAAGTAATTCGTTCATATCTAAAGTGTTATTTTCAATTTGAAGTGGAGAATTCCCAGTCATATCATTTTGAATTGGGAGACCCAGGACAAATTGACTTACCGAACTTTGGCAAGCTAATGATGGACTATGTTAACTCTCCGTCAAATGCATCAAATTCTTGTATAGCATTATTTCATGCAGACAAGATTAAATTGCCTTTGTTGGTACGAACGAGGAAAAATGGGGATCGAATGTCCTTGAAGGGAATGGAAGGATCCAGAAAACTTAAGGATATTTTTATCGATTGTAAAGTTTCAATCCAAGAAAGGGATAGATGGCCAATTGTTACCGACAGAGAAGGTTTCATACTCTGGCTTCCAGGTTTGAAAAAATCAGCATTAGAAGGTTTGGATAACTTGGATAACTCAGTAAGAAACTATATTCAGCTTACATATACTAGGAATGAGCTTTAGGGGGCAAAGTTTAGGATGAAGAGAGATATTGAAAAGGTATTAGTTACTGAAGAAGAGATCGAAGAGAAAATTAAAATGTTAGCAGGTCAATTAACCGAGGAGTATAAGGATCGTTTTCCTTTAGCAATCGGCGTTTTAAAAGGGGCAATGCCTTTCATGGCTGATCTATTAAAACGGTTAGATTGCTACTTAGAAATGGACTTTATGGATGTATCTAGCTATGGAAATTCAACGGTCTCATCAGGTGAAGTGAAAATTTTGAAAGACTTAGATACCTCCGTGGAAGGTAGGGACATACTCATTATTGAGGATATCATTGATAGTGGGTTAACCTTAAGTTATCTTGTTGAACTTTTCCGTTACCGTAAAGCGAAATCAATTAAAATTGTTACTTTACTTGACAAACCATCTGGAAGAAAAAGTGCTATAAAAGCTGATTATGTATGTTTTCATGTACCTGATGAGTTTGTTGTTGGGTATGGCTTGGATTATGCTGAAAAGTACCGTAACCTTCCATATATTGGTGTTTTAAAACCTGAAGTATATAGTAACAATGATTAAGCAAATCCTATAGAGAAGAAGTTCTTTCTCTATACCATTTTTGCAAGAAAGAACGTCGTTATGATAAAAAAGCTTCGAGACAAGTAAAGACCGGTTTTATAAATGTTATTCCTTGAATTGGCATGATTTTCTATGTTACTATTTAGTATAGTTTTTTACCGGTGGGAGGAGGTAAGGGATGAATCGGATTTTCCGTAATACCATCTTTTATTTATTGATATTTTTAGTCATTATAGGTGTGGTTAGCTTCTTTAATGGAAGCAATGAGCCAACAGATCATATATCATATGATAAATTTGTATCCTCTTTAGAAAGTGGAGAGGTTAAATCGTTTTCCATGCAGCCAGACCGAGGAGTTTTTGAAGTACGCGGTCAGTTTAAAGGGGTTAATAAGAATAAAAATTTCTTAACCTATATTCCAAATAGCGACAAGATTCAAGATCGAATTGATAAAGCTGCAGCAACCTCTAAGGTAGAGGTAATGCCAGCGAAGGAAACAAGCGGATGGGTAACATTCTTTACGTCAATTATTCCGTTTGTGATTATCTTTATCTTATTTTTCTTCTTAATGAATCAGGCACAAGGCGGCGGTGGCCGAGTAATGAATTTCGGCAAAAGCAAAGCCAAGCTTTATAACGAGGATAAGAAAAAAGTTCGTTTTAAAGATGTAGCTGGTGCAGATGAAGAAAAGCAAGAGCTAGTAGAAGTAGTCGAATTCTTAAAGGATCCACGGAAATTTGCTGAACTTGGTGCTCGAATTCCAAGAGGTGTCCTACTTGTAGGACCACCAGGTACAGGTAAGACATTGCTTGCTCGCGCAGCAGCAGGAGAAGCTGGTGTTCCATTCTTCTCTATCAGCGGATCTGATTTCGTTGAAATGTTTGTTGGGGTCGGAGCATCTCGTGTACGTGATCTATTTGAAACAGCCAAGAAAAACGCTCCATGTATCATATTTATTGATGAAATTGATGCAGTTGGTCGTCAACGTGGTGCTGGTTTAGGTGGCGGACATGATGAACGTGAACAAACGTTAAATCAATTGCTAGTTGAAATGGATGGCTTTGGAGTGAATGAGGGCGTTATTATTGTTGCAGCAACTAACCGCCCAGATATTTTGGATCCAGCATTATTGCGTCCAGGACGTTTTGATCGCCAAATTACAGTGGATCGTCCAGATGTTATTGGCCGTGAAGCAGTACTCAAAGTACATGCTCGTAATAAGCCTTTAGATGATGGCATTAATTTAAAAAGTATTGCGCAAAGGACACCTGGATTCTCTGGTGCTGATTTAGAAAATCTATTGAACGAGGCAGCACTGGTTGCGGCCCGTCGAAGTAAAAAGAAAATCGAAATGGAAGATATCGACGAAGCAACAGACCGGGTAATTGCTGGACCTGCTAAGAAGAGCCGTGTCATTTCTGAAAAAGAACGTAAGATAGTTGCTTTCCATGAAGGTGGCCATACGGTTATCGGAGTAGTTCTTGAAACTGCAGACATGGTTCATAAAGTAACGATTGTTCCTCGCGGACAGGCGGGCGGTTATGCTGTCATGCTTCCTAAGGAAGACCGTTACTTCATGACAAAACCTGAATTACTTGATAAAATCGTCGGCCTATTAGGCGGACGTGTCGCTGAAGAAATTGTTTTCGGTGAGGTAAGTACAGGTGCACACAACGACTTCCAACGCGCAACTGGAATTGCTCGGAAAATGGTAATGGAATACGGCATGAGTGAAAAGCTTGGTCCATTACAATTTGGTCAACAAGGAGGTCAGGTTTTCCTTGGCCGTGACCTTCATAATGAGCAAAATTACTCTGAGGCGTTTGCATACGATATTGACTTAGAAATCCAACGTATTATCAAAGAGTGTTACGAAAAGGCGAAAAAGGTATTGACTGAAAACAGAGATAAGCTTGATCTTATTGCAACAACACTTCTTGAAATTGAAACACTTGATGCAGAACAGATCAAACACCTTGTTGAAAAGGGAAGCCTGCCAGATCGGACACCAACTGTTGATGTGAGTAAGACTGATTTAAAAAAGGCAGATGACGTTAAGGTAAATTTCGGATCCAAGAAAGAAGAGGATGAAAAAGTAGATCCTCCTAAATCAACCGATTCTGAATCTTCACCTGCTGATGATAAACCATTAATATAAAAAACTTACACCTGAGTGCTTCAAATGAAGCACTCTTTTTTTCATGATTAAAAATTTTATGATATGATATTTGCAGTGAAATTCTAGAATTTAGATAAAGTGGTGATCTATTTGATTTTTGTATTTGATGTTGGAAATACAAATATTGTCTTAGGTGTATATCAAGGTGATGAGCTTAAACATCATTGGCGTATTGAAACAAATCGAAATCGTACAGAAGATGAGTTTGGAATGGCAATTAAATCGTTGTTTGATCATTCGGATCTTTCATTATCGGATATTAAAGGAATAATCATTTCATCTGTTGTTCCTCCGATCATGTTTGCATTAGAAAGAATGTGTCAAAAGTATTTTCATTTGAAACCTCTTGTAGTGGGTCCTGGTGTTAAAACGGGGCTTGACATTAAATATGAAAATCCTAGAGAAGTTGGTGCTGACCGAATCGTAAACGCTGTTGCGGCCATACATGAATACGGTAGCCCACTTATCATTGTCGACTTTGGGACTGCAACTACCTATTGTTACATTAACGAACATCGCCAATACTTAGGGGGAGCAATCGCCCCTGGAATAAGTATTTCAACAGAAGCACTTTATTCCAGAGCTGCAAAACTTCCGAGAATTGAAATAGCTCGACCTGAGGGTATCATTGGGAAAAATACTGTATCTGCTATGCAAGCAGGGATTGTCTATGGGTATGTAGGGCAAGTAGAAGGTATAGTCAGAAGAATGAAGGATCAAAGTGAGCAAATCCCTACTGTTATTGCCACTGGTGGATTATCAAACCTAATTGCCCAAGAATCGAGCATAATTGATATTGTTGATCCCTATTTGACCTTAAAAGGTTTACAGCTTATCTATAAGCGAAACATGGATATGCTAAGAAACGTACGATAAGTTTCACGACATATTCAATTCATGAAAATGTGATAAAAAATGCTGTAGAACCAACAAAATAAGGTTAACAAGGAGTATATATTGATGAATGATTATCTCGTAAAAGCACTTGCTTTCAATGGACAAGTAAGGGCCTATGCAGTTCGTAGCACAAAAATAGTTGATGAAGCACAGCGCCGTCATGATACATGGCGCACAGCTTCTGCTGCATTAGGAAGATCTGTCACTGCAGGGGTCATGATGGGTGCTATGTTAAAAGGTGAAGAAAAACTAACGATTAAAATCGATGGTGGCGGCCCGATTGGTAATATTCTTGTCGATAGTAATGGCAAAGGGGAAGTTCGTGGGTATGTAACCAATCCTCACGTCGATTTTGAAGCAAATGAGCATGGAAAGCTTGATGTCAAGAGAGCAGTAGGAACGAACGGGACATTAACTGTCGTTAAGGATCTAGGACTTCGTGACTTTTTCAGTGGGCAGGTACCGCTTGTCTCTGGTGAATTAGGAGAGGATTTTACTTATTATTTTGTTTCATCTGAACAGATTCCATCTTCCGTTGGAGTTGGAGTTTTGGTAAATCCGGATGATACGATCCTAGCGGCTGGGGGATTTATTTTTCAATTAATGCCTGGGACGGAAGATGAAACGATTACAAAAATCGAAGAACGATTAAAAACTATACCCCCTATTTCAAGATTAATTCAACAGGGATTATCTCCTGAAGAGATTTTAGAAGAACTTTTTGGCAAGGAACAACTAAAGGTTTTAGAAAAAATGCCAGTACGTTTCGAATGTAATTGTTCAAAGGATCGTTTCGGAGGTGCTATTGTTAGTTTAGGTAGTGCTGAAATAGAGGATATGATTGAAAAAGATGGTATGGCTGAAGCTCATTGCCATTTCTGCAATGAAAAATATCATTTTTCTAAAGAAGAATTGGAAACTTTAAAAAGAGAAGCAAAATAGAATAGTTCATTGGGGGAGAAGCAGTTGAGGAGGAAGCAACTTTGGCTTGTAATAGCGGGTCTTATTTTGCTAAATTGCCTTACAATAGCTTTTTTTCTATCAAGGGCTCAAGCAACAGATGGACAGGCCTTGGATGAAGAAGTGGCAACTATTGGAGAAAGCTCTATTTCGAGGCAGGACTGGCTAAATGAATTAGAAGCTAGATATGGTAAGGATGTCTTAAAAGACATGATTGATCAAAAGGTTATTAAAGAAATGGCAGCGAAATATAAAATTAAAGTTCCTGACCAAGATGTAGAACGAGAATTTCGAATGATTCAAACAACGTATGGATCAGCAAGTCAAAACAAGATTGTTAATGAAAAAAAGTGGAAAGAACAAATTGAAAATAGCTTGCTGCTTGAGGAAATTTTAACAAAGGATGTAATTGTTTCGAATAAAGAAATGGAAAGCTATTTTAAAGAAAATAAAGATTTGTTTGATGTTCCTACGGCCTATCATTTATCCCATATCATTGTTAAATCCAAAAAAGAAGCAAACAATGCATTGAAGGAGTTGTCCCATGGATCGAGCTTTTCTACATTAGCGATGGAACGCTCAATTGAGGAATTCTCGGCCAATCAAGGAGGGGATATTGGCTTCATAACTGAAGAAGATGACCAGCATCCAGAAAAGTATATCCAAGAAGCCAAGAGGTTAAAGGTGGGGGAGTGGAGTCATCTCATAAAAGTTGATCAAGGGTATGCAATCATTAAACTTCATAAAATTATACATGGAAAAAACTACTCTTTTAAAGATGTAAAAGATCAAATACGTCGACAAATTGCAATGGAGCAAATGAAAATACCTGCAACAGCTAGAAATTTTTGGGATGATGCAAAGGTTAAGTGGTTTTATGGGAAACAAAGACAATAAGTGAAAATGCACAGAATCTATTTTCTGTGCATTTTTAATACAATATAAACATGAGCAAAATAAGTAGCAAAAAGATTGACAAAATAAGTGAGAAACTGGTAAATTCTATATAATACCAATAAAAATACTCGGATTAGGAGTGGTCTTTAAAATGCGTGTAGCAAATTCAGTCGCCGATTTAGTCGGTCAAACGCCAATTGTTAAATTAAACAGGTTAGTCGATGAAAATAGTGCAGAGGTTTATTTAAAGTTGGAGTATATGAATCCCGGAAGTAGCGTTAAGGATCGTATTGGGTTAGCAATGATTGAAGCTGCAGAAGAAAAAGGCCAAATTAAACCTGGAGATACAATTATTGAACCAACAAGTGGAAATACAGGTATCGGGCTTGCGATGATTGCGGCAGCAAAAGGATATAAGTCAATCTTCGTTATGCCTGAGACAATGAGTATGGAAAGAAAAAATTTACTTCGTGCTTACGGTGCAGAGTTAATTTTAACACCTGGACCAGAGGGGATGAAAGGAGCAATTGCCAAAGCAGGTGCACTTGCTGAGGAAAATGGCTACTTTATGCCGCAACAATTTAAAAATCAAGCAAATCCAGAAGTTCACAGAAGAACTACGGGTCCAGAAATTGTTCAGCAAATGGATCAATTAGATGCATTTATTTCAGGGATCGGAACAGGTGGAACTATCACAGGTGCAGGGAGTGTTCTCCGCGAAAACTTCCCTAATATCAAAATATATGCAGTTGAGCCAAAGGATTCTGCTATTTTATCCGGTGGAAAGCCTGGTCCACATAAAATCCAAGGACTCGGAGCAGGATTTATTCCAGATACATTAGATACTTCGATCTATGATGAAGTGATCCAAGTTGGAACAGAGGATGCATTTGAATATGCGCGCCGTGCTGCCAAAGAAGAAGGAATTCTTGGAGGAATTTCCTCTGGAGCTGCTATCTACTCTGCTTTAAAGGTGGCAAAGGAACTTGGAAAAGGAAAAAAAGTTCTAGCGATTATCCCAAGTAATGGAGAACGTTACTTAAGCACACCACTATACCAATTCGATGAGGAATAAAACAGCAAAAGAGGCGGAGACTACTTTAGTCCGAAGCCTCTTTTTTTAATGTTTGATCAAAGCGAAAATGATGAACTTTGGTATAATTGGTAGGCAAGACTTTTTAGGTGGAGGGATAGTAGATGAATAAATTCCCGAGAAGTACTATTCAATGTGGTCCATATACATTAGACTACGGAAAAAAGACAATTATAATGGGGATCTTAAATGTTACCCCAGACTCATTTTCTGACGGTGGAAAATTTAATATGATCGACAAAGCAATAGAACATGCAAAACAGATGGTTGATAATGGAGCAGATATCATTGATATTGGAGGGGAATCTACTCGGCCTGGGCATACGCCTCTTTCTTTAGAGGAGGAGTTAGAACGAGTACTACCTGCAGTTAAGGCCATTTCTGAACACGTTCATGTTCCCATTTCAGTTGACACCTTTAAAGCTGAGGTTGCAAGACAATCTATTGAAGCAGGTGCCCAAATCATAAATGATATATGGGGTGCTAAGTTTGATGATAAAATGGCAAAGGTTGCAGCTGAATACAATGTACCGATTATATTAATGCATAATCGTCTTGAACGTGACTACCAGTCATTTAGTAGAGATGTTTTGAATGATATTTATGAAAGTATTTTGCTTGTCAAAAAGGCGGGTGTTAAAGACGAAAATATTATCCTAGATCCAGGTATTGGTTTTGCTAAAGATTATCAGGAGGATATTGAAATGATGCAAAACCTTGATAAACTTGTTGCGACTGGTTATCCTGTTCTTCTCGCTACTTCGCGGAAAAGAATGATCGGCAATACCCTCAATTTGCCAGTTAATGAAAGAGTAGAGGGCACCGGTGCAAGCATCTGTTACGGTATTCAAAAGGGTTGTCAAATGATTCGAATTCATGACGTTAAAGAAATGAGTAGGATGGCTAAAATGATGGATGCCTTAATGAGCAAGGGTGATTTTATTGGATAAAATATACGTTAATAAAATGGAGTTTTATGGATATCATGGTGTTTTCCCAGAAGAAAACAGACTTGGTCAGCGGTTTGTTGTTGATTTAGTTGTTTCATTGGATTTAAAAAGGGCTGGAGAAACGGATGACTTGGCCTACTCGGTTAACTACGGTGAACTTTATAGTATTTGCAAAGAAGTTGTGGAAGGAACACCATATAAGCTAATAGAAGCGGTGGCTGAAAGGATTTCACAAAACATTTTGGGGAAATCATCTTCCATAACAGAAGTTACAGTGAAAATAATTAAACCGGACCCACCTATACCTGGCCACTATAAATCTGTAGCTGTAGAAATTACAAGGGGAAAATAACATGGAAAACATAGCATATCTGTCTCTTGGCTCAAATATGGGGAACCGTTATGATTATTTAATAAAAGCAATAAAACGTTTAACGAGTAATTTAGAAGTAGAATTGGTAAATTACTCCTCTATCTATGAAACGGATCCCGTCGGGTATGCGGATCAGGATTTATTTTTAAATATGGTGATCGAGATTAAAACTACATGGACCGCTATTGAATTATTAGAAACATGTTTAAGGATTGAATTGGAGCTTGGAAGAAAACGGGAAATTAAATGGGGACCTCGAACATTAGACCTTGACATTCTCCTATATAACCAAGAAAATATTGAATCAGAGAAGCTTCTTGTTCCGCATCCTAGGATGCTAGAGAGAGCTTTTGTTATGATCCCTCTTATAGAGATTAATCAAGTCATTAAAATTCCGGGTATAAAGGATCCTCTTGAAATGCATTTAAATCTAATACCTGATAAAGAAGGAGTCCGAATATGGAAGCAGAAAAATGGGGAAGACGTATTCGAGCTTACCGAAAACTAAAAGGGTATACACAAGAAGGTTTTGCGAAACAACTGGGTATTTCGGTATCGATATTAGGAGAGATTGAAAGAGGAAATCGCCTCCCAGCAGGAGATTTACTTGTAATAATAGCTCGAACTTTAAATATTAGTTTAGAAGAGTTAACGCCGCCTATGGAAAAGTAATGAAATAAATTAAGAAATGGAGGCTCTTTTTCATGTTAAAGATCGGTGATATTACCATGAAAAATCCAATTGTTTTAGCCCCGATGGCCGGTGTGTGTAACTCTGCATTTCGCTTAACGGTTAAAGAGTTTGGTGCCGGTTTAGTTTGTGCTGAAATGGTAAGTGATAAAGGAATTCTTTATAAAAATGAAAAAACAATGAATATGTTATTTATTGATGAACGTGAAAAGCCGTTAAGCTTGCAAATTTTCGGAGGCGAAAAGGGAACTCTTGTAGAAGCAGCGAAATTTGTTGATCAACATACGAATGCAGATATTATTGATATTAATATGGGGTGTCCAGTTCCGAAAATCACAAAAAATGATGCAGGAGCAAAATGGTTGCTTGATCCAGATAAAATTTATGAAATGGTTTCCGCTGTAGTTGATGTAGTTGGAAAGCCTGTTACTGTAAAAATGCGCAAGGGCTGGGATGAGCAACATGTCTATGCTGTTAAAAATGCGCAGGCTGTTGAACGAGCAGGCGGGAAAGCAGTTTCCCTTCATGGTCGAACCCGTGTACAAATGTATCAAGGAAAAGCGAACTGGGATATTATTCGAGAAGTAAAACAGTCTGTAAATATTCCCGTTATTGGAAATGGTGACGTTCAAACACCACAGGATGCAAAGAGAATGCTTGATGAGACTGGTTGTGACGGAGTCATGATTGGTCGGGCTGCTTTGGGTAATCCTTGGATGATTTATCGCACTGTTCAATATCTTGAGACAGGTAAACTTTTAGGGGAGCCGTCAATCCGTGAGAAAATTGATGTTTGTCTCTTGCACTTGGACCGGTTGATTAACCTCAAGAATGAAAATGTTGCCGTCCGTGAAATGCGAAAGCATACAGCTTGGTATCTCAAAGGTATCCGAGGGAACGCAAAGACTAGAAATTCGATTAATGAGTGCCATACAAGGGATGAACTAGTTTCACTATTAAATCAGCTAGTTTTTGAGGCAGAAGAGATGGGGCAAACACAAGTAATTGTAGGGTAATATTGACATTCCCCCCCTCCTTTTCTATAATTTTTTTGGTAAATAAGCAATCTGCCAGGGCATTAACTGGCAGTTTTTCTTTAGCTAATCAGAATTTATATCCATAAATTCTGCTAGCGCATAGGGGCAACTACGCCTCTGTTATCGCCCTTAGGGGCTCGCCAATCGGCGAGTTTTCTTTATTTTATCCTTTTTTAATGTCTGAATTAGAAAGATTGTGTAGAATAATAAGGTATGTAACTAAATTTATTTCGGAATTTTTCCTTTATTACATAGGAAGATATTTTAAATGGAGTTGATTAGGATGAGTCAAGAGGAATTAAATGACCAATTGCTGGTTAGACGTGAAAAAATGAGTGCAATGCGAGAAAGTGGCATGGATCCCTTTGGTAAACGTTTCGAACGTACTAATAGTTCAAAGGAATTAGTTGAACAATACAGCGAATTAGAAAATGAAGATCTAGAAGTAAAAAATGTCATTGTCACACTTGCTGGACGTATCATGACTAAAAGAGGAAAAGGTAAAGCGGGCTTTGCACATATCCAAGATGTAACAGGGCAAATCCAAGTTTATATTAGACAGGATATAATAGGAGAAGAACAGTATAAAGTTTTTAATTCTACAGATTTAGGAGATATTATCGGTGTTACTGGAGTGCTCTTCAAAACAAAGACTGGAGAATTATCTATAAAGGTTCAAGATTTTGTATTTTTAACAAAAGCACTTCGTCCACTACCAGATAAATTCCATGGATTAAAGGATGTTGAGCAGCGCTATCGTCAACGTTATTTAGATCTCATTATGAGCCAAGAAAGTAAATCAACTTTTATAATGAGAAGCCGAATTATTCAAGCAATGAGGCGCTATTTAGATGATCATGGCTATTTAGAAGTAGAAACACCAATGATGCATGCGATTGCAGGTGGTGCTTCTGCACGTCCGTTTATTACACATCATAATGCTTTAGATATGCCATTGTTTATGCGGATCGCAATTGAACTTCATTTAAAACGGCTAATTGTTGGTGGCCTTGAAAAAGTATATGAAATTGGCCGAGTATTCCGTAACGAAGGGGTATCCACTCGTCATAACCCAGAATTTACCATGATCGAGCTATACGAAGCCTATGCTGACTACCGAGATATCATGAGTTTAACTGAAAACTTAGTTGCCCATATTGCCCAAGAGGTATTAGGCACAACAACTGTTCAGTATGGTGAATATGAAGTAAACCTCAAGCCGGAATGGAAAAGACTTCACATGGTTGATGCAATTAAAGAACACACGGGTGCTGACTTTTGGACAGAAATGACCGTGGATGAGGCTAGAGAACTAGCTCATAAACATGGCGTGGAAATTAATGACCATATGCTTTATGGCCATATTGTTAATGAATTCTTTGAGCAAAAGGTTGAGGACAAGTTAATTCAGCCAACATTTATCTATGGGCATCCAGTTGAAATCTCTCCACTGGCTAAGAAAAATGATAAAGACCCAAGATTTACAGATCGTTTTGAATTGTTTATTGTTGCACGCGAACATGCAAATGCATTTACTGAATTAAATGACCCAATTGATCAAAGAGAACGTTTTGAAGCCCAATTAAAGGAACGTGAACAAGGAAACGATGAAGCCCATATGATGGACGAGGATTTCGTAGAGGCCCTTGAATATGGTATGCCTCCAACGGGTGGTTTAGGGATTGGAATAGACCGCCTAATTATGCTTTTAACAAATTCTCCATCCATTCGCGATGTACTATTATTCCCGTTAATGCGTCATCGCTAATTAATCTGTAAAGTGCCGAAAAAGATTCGGCACTTTTTATTTTAGAAAAGGAAAGGGTAGCTGCGAAAGAATTTGAAAATTGTTTCTTTTAATTTTGTTTAAAAATGATGTTGCGCTAATTAAATAAAGGTGATATAGTATTAAATGTTGCTGCAAAACAGTAACAAAGGCAAAAAAACAATTTCAAAAAAAGTTATTGACTTTTGATTGATAACTTGGTATTATTATTAAGTCGCTTCTGAGCGATAGAGTAAATAGCTCCTTGAAAACTAAACAAACAAAAACGTCAACAAACAAACAAAAATATAGTGTTTGCTTATAGCAACACTAGCCAACGTAAACTATGAGCTAAACTCATACTTTCTTTTATGGAGAGTTTGATCCTGGCTCAGGACGAACGCTGGCGGCGTGCCTAATACATGCAAGTCGAGCGAATTTTTAGGAGCTTGCTCCTAAAAATTAGCGGCGGACGGGTGAGTAACACGTGGGCAACCTGCCTGTAAGACTGGGATAACTTCGGGAAACCGGAGCTAATACCGGATAATCCTTTTCCTCACATGAGGAAAAGCTGAAAGACGGTTTCGGCTGTCACTTACAGATGGGCCCGCGGCGCATTAGCTAGTTGGTGAGGTAACGGCTCACCAAGGCGACGATGCGTAGCCGACCTGAGAGGGTGATCGGCCACACTGGGACTGAGACACGGCCCAGACTCCTACGGGAGGCAGCAGTAGGGAATCTTCCGCAATGGACGAAAGTCTGACGGAGCAACGCCGCGTGAACGATGAAGGCCTTCGGGTCGTAAAGTTCTGTTGTTAGGGAAGAACAAGTACCGGAGTAACTGCCGGTACCTTGACGGTACCTAACCAGAAAGCCACGGCTAACTACGTGCCAGCAGCCGCGGTAATACGTAGGTGGCAAGCGTTGTCCGGAATTATTGGGCGTAAAGCGCGCGCAGGCGGTCCTTTAAGTCTGATGTGAAAGCCCACGGCTCAACCGTGGAGGGTCATTGGAAACTGGGGACTTGAGTACAGAAGAGGAAAGTGGAATTCCACGTGTAGCGGTGAAATGCGTAGAGATGTGGAGGAACACCAGTGGCGAAGGCGACTTTCTGGTCTGTAACTGACGCTGAGGCGCGAAAGCGTGGGGAGCAAACAGGATTAGATACCCTGGTAGTCCACGCCGTAAACGATGAGTGCTAAGTGTTAGAGGGTTTCCGCCCTTTAGTGCTGCAGCTAACGCATTAAGCACTCCGCCTGGGGAGTACGGCCGCAAGGCTGAAACTCAAAGGAATTGACGGGGGCCCGCACAAGCGGTGGAGCATGTGGTTTAATTCGAAGCAACGCGAAGAACCTTACCAGGTCTTGACATCCTCTGACAACCCTAGAGATAGGGCTTTCCCCTTCGGGGGACAGAGTGACAGGTGGTGCATGGTTGTCGTCAGCTCGTGTCGTGAGATGTTGGGTTAAGTCCCGCAACGAGCGCAACCCTTGATCTTAGTTGCCAGCATTCAGTTGGGCACTCTAAGGTGACTGCCGGTGACAAACCGGAGGAAGGTGGGGATGACGTCAAATCATCATGCCCCTTATGACCTGGGCTACACACGTGCTACAATGGATGGTACAAAGGGCTGCAAAACCGCGAGGTTAAGCGAATCCCATAAAACCATTCTCAGTTCGGATTGTAGGCTGCAACTCGCCTACATGAAGCTGGAATCGCTAGTAATCGCGGATCAGCATGCCGCGGTGAATACGTTCCCGGGCCTTGTACACACCGCCCGTCACACCACGAGAGTTTGTAACACCCGAAGTCGGTGGGGTAACCGTAAGGAGCCAGCCGCCTAAGGTGGGACAGATGATTGGGGTGAAGTCGTAACAAGGTAGCCGTATCGGAAGGTGCGGCTGGATCACCTCCTTTCTAAGGAATATATTCTGACTTTGGGTCAGATATAAAATGTTTGCTCTGACGTTTCTTGTTTGTTTAGTTTTGAGGGAGTAATTCCTCGAAGCTTTATTTTTTTGTCTCTGCGAGTAGTCATTATCGCAAGGCAAGATGAAGTATTGTTCCTTGAAAACTAGATAATCGTAAGAAGAAGTCAAGTAAGAACCGAGTAATCGCCATTTTAGTTTTCTCTCTTATTTATAAGAGTAGTAAGACAAACCAGCTGATGAAGAAATTCATTACTGATCATTTGTCTATAGGTTAAGTTAGAAAGGGCGCACGGTGAATGCCTTGGCACTAGGAGCCGATGAAGGACGGGACTAACACCGATATGCTTCGGGGAGCTGTAAGTAAGCTTTGATCCGGAGATTTCCGAATGGGGGAACCCACTGTTCGTAATGGAGCAGTATCTTTACCTGAATACATAGGGTATTGAAGGTAGACCCGGGGAACTGAAACATCTAAGTACCCGGAGGAAGAGAAAGCAAACGCGATTCCCTGAGTAGCGGCGAGCGAAACGGGAAATAGCCCAAACCAAGAGGCTTGCCTCTTGGGGTTGTAGGACACTCAATATGGAGTTACAAAGGAACGGGGTAAATGAAGCGACCTGGAAAGGTCAGCCGTAGAAGGTAAAAGCCCTGTAGTTGAAACTTCGTTCCCTCCTGAGTGGATCCTGAGTACGGCCGGACACGTGAAATCCGGTCGGAAGCAGGGAGGACCATCTCCCAAGGCTAAATACTCCCTAGTGACCGATAGTGAACCAGTACCGTGAGGGAAAGGTGAAAAGCACCCCGGAAGGGGAGTGAAATAGTTCCTGAAACCGTGTGCCTACAAGTAGTCAAAGCCCATTAATGGGTAATGGCGTGCCTTTTGTAGAATGAACCGGCGAGTTACGATTACATGCAAGGTTAAGTTGAAAAGACGGAGCCGCAGCGAAAGCGAGTCTGAATAGGGCGAATGAGTATGTGGTCGTAGACCCGAAACCAGGTGATCTACCCATGTCCAGGGTGAAGTCCAGGTAACACTGTATGGAGGCCCGAACCCACGCACGTTGAAAAGTGCGGGGATGAGGTGTGGGTAGCGGAGAAATTCCAATCGAACTTGGAGATAGCTGGTTCTCTCCGAAATAGCTTTAGGGCTAGCCTCACGTAGTAAGAGTCTTGGAGGTAGAGCACTGTTTGGACTGGGGCCCTCATCGGGTTACCGAATTCAGACAAACTCCGAATGCCAAAGACTTATCCGTGGGAGTCAGACTGCGAGTGATAAGATCCGTAGTCAAGAGGGAAACAGCCCAGACCACCAGCTAAGGTCCCAAAGTATACGTTAAGTGGAAAAGGATGTGGAGTTGCTTAGACAACCAGGATGTTGGCTCAGAAGCAGCCACCATTTAAAGAGTGCGTAATAGCTCACTGGTCGAGTGACTCTGCGCCGAAAATGTACCGGGGCTAAACGTATCACCGAAGCTGTGGATTGACATCTTAGATGTCAGTGGTAGGAGAGCGTTCTAAGGGCGTTGAAGCTAGATCGTAAGGACTAGTGGAGCGCTTAGAAGTGAGAATGCCGGTATGAGTAGCGAAAGATGAGTGAGAATCTCATCCACCGAATGCCCAAGGTTTCCTGAGGAAGGCTCGTCCGCTCAGGGTTAGTCGGGACCTAAGCCGAGGCCGAAAGGCGTAGGCGATGGATAACAGGTTGATATTCCTGTACCACCTCTTTATCGTTTGAGCAATGGGGGGACGCAGAAGGATAGGGTAAGCGCGCTGTTGGATATGCGCGTCTAAGCAGTTAGGCTGTCAGTGAGGCAAATCCCGCTGACGTGAAGGCTGAGCTGTGATAGCGAGGGAAATTTAGTACCGAAGTTCCTGATTCCACACTGCCAAGAAAAGCCTCTAGCGAGATAAATGGTGCCCGTACCGCAAACCGACACAGGTAGGCGAGGAGAGAATCCTAAGGTGAGCGAGAGAACTCTCGTTAAGGAACTCGGCAAAATGACCCCGTAACTTCGGGAGAAGGGGTGCTCTTTGGGTGAATAGCCTCGAAGAGCCGCAGTGAATAGGCCCAGGCGACTGTTTAGCAAAAACACAGGTCTCTGCGAAGCCGCAAGGCGAAGTATAGGGGCTGACGCCTGCCCGGTGCTGGAAGGTTAAAAGGAGGGGTTAGCGCAAGCGAAGCTCTGAATTGAAGCCCCAGTAAACGGCGGCCGTAACTATAACGGTCCTAAGGTAGCGAAATTCCTTGTCGGGTAAGTTCCGACCCGCACGAAAGGCGTAACGATCTGGGCACTGTCTCAACGAGAGACTCGGTGAAATTATAGTACCTGTGAAGATGCAGGTTACCCGCGACAGGACGGAAAGACCCCGTGGAGCTTTACTGTAGCCTGATATTGAATTTTGGTACAGCTTGTACAGGATAGGTAGGAGCCTGAGAAGCCGGAGCGCTAGCTTCGGTGGAGGCGTCGGTGGGATACTACCCTGGCTGTATTGAAATTCTAACCCACACCCACATATCTGGGTGGGAGACAGTGTCAGGTGGGCAGTTTGACTGGGGCGGTCGCCTCCTAAAGAGTAACGGAGGCGCCCAAAGGTTCCCTCAGAATGGTTGGAAATCATTCGCAGAGTGTAAAGGCACAAGGGAGCTTGACTGCGAGACCTACAAGTCGAGCAGGGACGAAAGTCGGGCTTAGTGATCCGGTGGTTCCGCATGGAAGGGCCATCGCTCAACGGATAAAAGCTACCCGGGGATAACAGGCTTATCTCCCCAAGAGTCCACATCGACGGGGAGGTTTGGCACCTCGATGTCGGCTCATCGCATCCTGGGGCTGTAGTCGGTCCCAAGGGTTGGGCTGTTCGCCCATTAAAGCGGTACGCGAGCTGGGTTCAGAACGTCGTGAGACAGTTCGGTCCCTATCCGTCGTGGGCGCAGGAAATTTGAGAGGAGCTGTCCTTAGTACGAGAGGACCGGGATGGACGCACCGCTGGTGTACCAGTTGTCTTGCCAAAGGCATCGCTGGGTAGCTATGTGCGGACGGGATAAGTGCTGAAAGCATCTAAGCATGAAGCCCCCCTCAAGATGAGATTTCCCATAGCGTCAAGCTAGTAAGATCCCTGAAAGATGATCAGGTTGATAGGTCAGAGGTGGAAGCGTGGCAACATGTGGAGCTGACTGATACTAATCGATCGAGGACTTAACCATTTTTAAAGCGATCTCGTTCTTAATACTTCTTCTGCATTATCTAGTTTTGAGGGAATAAGCCTCAAAAAAAATAGTCCGGTAATTATGGCAAGAAGGTCACACCCGTTCCCATACCGAACACGGAAGTTAAGCTTCTTTGCGCCGATGGTAGTTGGGACTTTGTCCCTGTGAGAGTAGGACGTTGCCGGGCAAATTAAAAGGACAACCTTAATTGGGTTGTCCTTTTTTGTATTATAGAATAAGTGGCTTTTTACTAAAGGGTATTTTTGGCTTTAAAAAAAGAAAATTTTTCAGCATTATCCCTTATATCGTGCTATTAATGTTTTTAAACACGGCTTCTTCTTCGAGTAAAGCACTCATCAGTTGAAAAAGGTTACCTATATAAAAAATTTTTCAATAATTATCTTAGCTCTACCATCAAGTGGGGAAGGTAAGTCGTTAATGGAAAAATACTTCAAGGCCAAACTTTCACCATCATTCATAGCTAACGTACCACTAGTACCCTCTGCTAAGTAAACACATATAACATTATAGACTTCATCGCCATTAGGATATTTAAAATAAAGATTTTTTCCTGACAAAATATCAATAAATTTTAAATGCTTTGTTTTTAAGCCAGTTTCTTCAAAGAGTTCACGTTCGGCAGTTTGTTCTAAGCTTTCACCAACTTCCATTGCTCCACCTGGCAAACCCCATTCTTTTGTATCAGAGCGATATTGGAATAATATCTTTTTTGTACCCTTCATAACTACAATAGTAGAACCAACTAAAATAAATGGCCTGCTACCTATTAGTTCTCTTATTTCCTTTGTGTACCCAGTCATATATCCCCCTATCGGTATTTTAGTCCCTAATACGATCTCCATAGTGTACATGCCAGTGCATATGTTTATTGCTTTGATATGCACCAATGTTTGTAGAAACAGTACATGCACCGAATTTGGTATCCATTATTGCCGCAATCTCTTTAATAACACCAAATATTTCTACCATAATATTCATTTCATCTTGGTGAACTGTAATAATTGATAGGATATGTGTTTTCGGTATTACTACAATATGTTCTTCATAAAAAGGACGAGTATGATAAAAGGCAAGTACATTTTCCGTTTCTAATACAGCTGTCACAGGCGTATTTCCACTTAGAACCTCATCACAATAAAAATCATCAAGTTGGTCTGTCACCATATTTCCTCCATATAGAGTTGAATATTTTTTAGTTATTCTATATGTTTACAATAATATCCTTCTTCAATTGCATCGTTTAATTATGATATTTGCCTTTTTGTATCCCTAGTGAGAACCCCAGTATCCTTAAATGGATTCTTTTTTCTCTCTTTTTTTCTTTTTTTAGACATAATATCAATGACTGGAAAGAAGTATGTTTTACCATGGCGAGAATTGGAGAAAATATCATAGTATCAGATCGTTGCAACTTAAGAGGATTATCATGTATAATCTATGTCAAATATAGTCAAAGTCAGATAGGGGGGGTGGGCAGATGAGAAACATCTCCGATATAATAGAAGGTTACTTAAAAAAGGTTTTAGAAATGAGCGAAGATGATCTGGTAGAAATAAAGCGCAGTGAGGTTGCTGATAAATTTCAATGTGTGCCGTCACAAATTAACTATGTTATAAATACCCGTTTTACGATTGAAAGAGGCTATTTGGTAGAAAGTAAGCGGGGCGGTGGGGGCTACATTAGAATCATAAAGGTTCAATCGCATGATTTGGTAGATTTAATAG
This sequence comes from Neobacillus sp. PS3-40, assembly GCF_030915485.1. Lineage (GTDB taxonomy): Bacteria > Bacillota > Bacilli > Bacillales > Cytobacillaceae > JAUZPL01. The sequence goes on from NZ_CP133266.1 coordinate 2,420,805, forward strand.
ATCAATTATTGTCACTTTTTCAAAACAGGATTAGTCAAACAAGTGCCGAAGATGTTATTTATAGACTTATCCAGGAGGAGATCATTACAAGTAGGGAAGCCAAAATTATGTTAAGTGTAATTGATCGATCGGTACTTTACATTGATCTACCATATAGGGATGAATTACGTTCAAGAATGCTAAAAGCAATGATAACAACTTTAAAATATAAATAAAGCGAGCAGGAGAGGTGAGAGTATGATCTGCCAGGAGTGTAATCAAAGACCGGCAACCCTGCATTTCACAAAAATTATTAATGGTGAAAAGACAGAAGTTCACCTTTGTGAGAAATGTGCCCAGGAAAAAGGTGAAATGTTTATGTTTAATGGGGGATCTGGTTTTACTTTTAATAATTTGTTGGCTGGGTTACTCAATATTGATTCTTCATTTCAGCAAGAGAGCCAAAATGCATTTCATCAAGAGGAAATCCTCCAATGTGAAAGATGTTCGATGACATTTCCGCAGTTTGTAAAGGTAGGCCGCTTCGGATGTGCTTATTGTTACGATACTTTTAAAGATCAATTAAAACCAGTTTTGAAACGTCTACACAGCGGGAATTGGGCTCATAATGGTAAGGTTCCTAAAAGAATTGGTGGAGGAATTCACTTACGTAAAAAGATTGGGGAACTTAAAGATCAACTTAGGGTATTAATCATAAATGAAGAATTTGAAAAGGCTGCGGAGATTCGAGATGAAGTTCGATCCCTTGAAAAGGAATTATCGGATACTCAAGAGGGAGGGGAATAACATGTCACTTGAGCACTTTATCAATAAAGCTATGAGTTCATGGATGAGCGAAGAAGGGCCTGACGACGATATTGTCTTAAGTTCACGAATCCGTTTAGCTCGAAACTTTGAAGAATTTAAATTTCCAACATTGTTTTCACGAGAAGAAGCAAAATCAATTATTTTGCAAATGGAGGAGATTTTAGACCAATTAGACTTTGAAAAATTCGGTAAAATGGAATTATTGAAGATAGATGAGCTACAACTTCTTCAGAAAAGGGTTTTAGTAGAAAAGCATTTGATCAGTCCTCAACTTGCTGAAGATTCACCTTTTGGGGCATGCCTTTTAACGGAAAATGAAGAAGTCTGTATAATGGTCAACGAAGAGGACCATATTCGAATACAGTGTTTATTTCCTGGATTCCAGCTATCTGAATCATTAGAAGCTGCTAATAATATAGATGATTTGTTGGAGAGCCAAATCCATTATGCATTTGATGAAAAACATGGATATTTAACTAGCTGTCCAACGAATGTCGGTACTGGACTTCGTGCATCAGTCATGATGCATTTACCAGGATTGGTTTTAACGCAGCAAATAAATCGAATAATTCCTGCGATTAATCAACTAGGGCTTGTGGTGAGAGGGATCTATGGTGAGGGGAGTGAAGCACTTGGAAATCTATTTCAAATTTCCAACCAAATCACTCTTGGAAAATCAGAAGAAGATATTGTTGAGGATTTGAAAAGTCTTGTTAACCAGTTAATTAGCCAAGAAAGGTCAACACGCGAAGCATTACGAAAGACTTCAAACATACAATTAGAAGATAGAGTGTTTCGCTCACTTGGAGTTTTATCTAACAGCCGAATTATTGAAACAAAAGAAGCAGCAAGATGTTTATCCGATGTTCGGCTAGGAATTGATTTAGGATACATTCAAGATATCTCAAAAAAAGCTTTTAATGAGTTAATGATATTAACACAGCCAGGCTTTCTTCAACAGTATGCAGGAGGGCCATTAAGACCGCATGAGCGGGATATTAGAAGGGCAGCTCTCATAAGGGAGCGCTTAAAAATGGAATTGGATAAAAGGTGAGGAGGAGACTATATGATGTTTGGAAGATTTACAGAGAGGGCACAAAAGGTTTTAGCATTAGCACAGGAAGAAGCAATTCGCCTTGGGCATAACAATATTGGAACGGAACATATTTTGTTAGGATTAGTTCGCGAAGGAGAAGGTATAGCGGCCAAAGCCTTAAATGGGTTAGGCTTAGGGGCAGAAAAGATTCAAAAGGAAGTTGAGAGTTTAATTGGGAAGGGTCAAGATGCCCCTCAAACTGTTCAATATACCCCAAGAGCTAAAAAGGTAATTGAGCTTTCTATGGATGAAGCAAGAAAGCTTGGACATTCTTATGTTGGAACGGAACATATTTTATTAGGTCTTATTCGTGAGGGTGAAGGGGTTGCCGCAAGGGTTTTAAATAACCTTGGGGTCAGCTTAAATAAAGCACGTCAGCAAGTGCTTCAATTGTTAGGGAGTAATGAATCAAGCGGCCACCAGGGTGGTACGTCTGTAAGCGCCAATACCCCAACACTGGATAGCCTTGCAAGAGATTTAACGGTAATTGCAAAAGAAGGAAGCCTTGATCCTGTCATAGGCCGTAGTAAAGAAATCCAACGTGTAATTGAAGTATTAAGCCGTAGGACGAAGAACAATCCTGTATTAGTAGGGGAGCCTGGAGTAGGCAAAACAGCGATAGCCGAAGGTCTTGCACAGCAAATTGTTAACAACGAAGTTCCAGAAACCTTGCGGGATAAGCGAGTTATGACACTAGATATGGGAACAGTAGTTGCAGGAACGAAATATCGTGGAGAGTTTGAAGATCGTTTGAAGAAAGTCATGGATGAAATACGACAAGCTGGGAATATTATTTTATTCATAGATGAGCTTCATACCTTAATTGGTGCTGGTGGTGCTGAAGGAGCTATTGATGCTTCCAATATTTTAAAACCATCACTTGCGCGGGGCGAACTTCAATGCATCGGAGCGACAACACTTGATGAATATCGCAAATATATTGAAAAGGACGCAGCACTGGAACGGCGCTTTCAGCCAATACGTGTTGACGAGCCAACAATTGAAGAATCAATAAAGATATTATACGGGTTGAGAGATCGATATGAAGCACACCATCGTGTTTCTATTATAGATGAGTCCATAGAGGCAGCTGTAAAACTATCCGATCGTTATATTGCGGATCGGTTCTTGCCTGATAAGGCAATTGATTTGATTGATGAAGCAGGCTCAAAAGTGCGCCTTCGCTCGTACACAACGCCTCCAAATCTAAAAGAATTAGAAGTTAAACTTGAAGAAGTTCGTAAAGAGAAGGATTCAGCTGTCCAAAGTCAAGAGTTCGAAAAAGCAGCATCATTAAGAGATACAGAACAACGTCTCCGTGAACAACTTGAAGAAACAAAAAAGAATTGGAAGGAAAAGCAAGGACAGGAAAACAGTGAGGTAACAGTTGAAGATATTGCTAGTGTAGTATCAAGCTGGACTGGAATTCCTGTTTCGAAGCTCGCACAAACAGAGACGGATAAATTACTCAATTTGGAAGAAATCCTTCATGCGCGTCTGATTGGCCAGGAAGAAGCTGTTAAAGCTGTTTCCAAAGCTGTTCGTCGTGCAAGGGCTGGATTAAAAGATCCTAAACGTCCAATTGGTTCATTTGTTTTCCTAGGACCAACTGGTGTAGGTAAAACAGAATTGGCCCGTGCCCTTGCTGAAGCTATGTTTGGTGATGAGGATGCGATGATTCGGATCGATATGTCTGAATATATGGAAAAGCACTCTACATCACGCCTTGTTGGTTCACCTCCAGGCTATGTAGGTTATGAAGAAGGTGGCCAATTAACAGAAAAGGTTCGTAGAAAACCATATTCAGTTATTTTGCTTGATGAAATAGAAAAGGCACATCCGGATGTATTCAATATTTTATTGCAGGTGTTGGAGGATGGACGCCTCACAGATTCAAAAGGTAGAACAGTTGATTTCCGCAATACGGTATTGATTATGACCTCCAATGTAGGTGCGGAAGCGCTAAAGCGGAATAAGTATGTAGGCTTCAATATTCAGGATGGCGAACAGAATTATAAAGATATGAAGAGCAAAGTGATGGAGGAATTGAAAAAGTCATTCCGTCCTGAATTCTTAAACCGGATTGATGAAATTATTGTTTTCCATGCCTTAGAGAAAAAACATCTCCAGGAAATTGTTACTTTATTATCTGACCAATTAGTAAAACGCTTAAATGAACAAAATATATCAATTGAACTAACAATTGCAGCAAAGGAAAAGATTTCCGAAGAGGGTTATGATCCAGAGTATGGTGCTCGCCCATTACGTCGTGCTATTCAAAAGCATGTAGAGGACCGTCTCTCTGAAGAGTTGCTTAAAGGTACCTTATTAACATCACAACATGCTATAATTGACGTAGAAAATGGTGAACTAACAGTAAAAGTTGCTGAAAAAACAAGCCTAACTAAATAAAGATTTTTTAACTAAATATTATACTAAAGGACAAGTAGAAGAGGTACACGTAAATAATGCTTACCGTGTACCTCTCTTTTTATTTTTGTTAAAAGGAGATTTTGTATGGCAAAAAGAAAAACAAAATTTATGTGCCAAGAATGCGGGTATGAGTCTCCGAAGTGGATGGGGAAATGTCCAGGCTGTGGTGAATGGAATAAGATGGTTGAGGAAGTAGAAGTGACAGGATCAACAAGAAGAGGAGCTTTTGCACATTCACAAGGTGGAGCTGCCATTTTATCCAAACCAACACCGATTACTTCAATTGAAACAGATACTGAACCAAGGATACTTACCGACTTGAATGAGTTAAACAGAGTCCTTGGGGGAGGAGTGGTCAAAGGTTCATTAGTTTTAATCGGGGGCGATCCAGGGATTGGTAAATCTACACTTCTTTTGCAAGTTTCTTCACAATTATCACAAAGAGGAAATAAAGTTTTGTACATTTCTGGTGAAGAATCACTACGTCAAACAAAGCTTCGGGCAGACCGCTTAGGTATTTCCTCCGAAAATCTTCTGGTATATTCTGAAACAAATTTGGATGAAATTAATCGAACCATTGAAACTACCAATCCTAGCATTGTCATTATTGACTCTATTCAAACTGTTTTTCATCCAGAGGTAACTTCTGCACCAGGAAGTGTGTCACAAGTCCGTGAGTGCACAGCAGAATTGATGCGAATCGGAAAGACAAAGGGTATTGCTATTTTTATCGTCGGTCATGTAACAAAGGAAGGTTCCATTGCTGGACCAAGGATTTTGGAACATATGGTTGATACTGTTTTGTATTTTGAAGGGGAACGCCATCATACGTATCGGATTTTACGAGCCGTAAAAAACCGCTTTGGTTCAACGAATGAAATGGGAATTTTTGAAATGAAGGAATTTGGATTAGAAGAAGTTGAAAATCCTTCAGAAATTTTTCTTGAAGAGAGATCGCGTGGGGCTGCTGGTTCAACTGTTGTTGCTTCTATGGAAGGGACACGACCAGTGCTAGTAGAAATTCAAGCGTTAATCTCCCCAACAAGTTTTGGGAACCCTAGAAGAATGGCTACAGGAATTGATCATAACCGTGTTCCGCTCTTAATGGCTGTATTGGAAAAGAGGGTAGGAATGCTTCTGCAAAACCAAGATGCTTATCTTAAGGTAGCTGGAGGCGTAAAGTTAGATGAACCAGCCGTTGACCTTGCCATTGCAGTCAGTATTGCTTCAAGCTTTCGGGATAAGCCGACAAGACCAACAGATTGTATTATTGGAGAAGTTGGATTGACGGGAGAAGTTAGAAGAGTCTCGAGGATTGAGCAACGAGTTCAGGAGGCTGCAAAGCTTGGATTTGAAAGAGTCATATTACCTGCCAATAATCTTGGAGGTTGGAAAGGGCCAAAAGAGATTGAACTGATTGGTGTTTCATCTGTTAGTGAGGCATTAAAAGCGGCATTGGGGGAATAACTAGTAGGGAAAAGTGCTTATTTTATGAAAAATACAGAAAATTCACTTGAATAAATTGGATATTTCGAGTATGTTTACAAGTTAGGTTAGTCATAAAAAAATTAAATTGAAAAGATGTTTACAAAATGTTAAAATGTTATATTTCAATTTGTTTGACACATTATTTTCCTGATGCTACCCTAAGAATAGAAAAGCGAGTAAACCTGGTAAAGATTTACTGTGCATTGTTTGAAAAGTATTATATTAAAATAACATAATAATTTCAAAAAGATTACAAATTGGAAAATTTCCCTTTATGAGGTTTCAATTTAGGGAATATGTTTATAATGAGTAGAAGGAGGTGCAGGAATGTTAAAACGTATTGTTCAGGCTTGTTTTCTCATAACGGGGGGAACGCTTGGAATTTTGCTTATTCCGGAATTGTTATCATTGATGAAAATAAACGACATACAGATAATCAATAACTCGTATGTCACGGCTATTTTAGGTGCAATTATCTTTTATCTTATTACTTTTTGGGCAGTGGATTATGTTATTGGGTTTATTAAATGGGCAGAAGATTCGCTCGTTAAAGTCCCTGTTACTGATGTTCTCTTTGGCTCTATCGGTTTAATTTTTGGGCTATTGGTTGCCTTTTTAATTGGATTTGCACTAAATGCAATTAAAGTTCCTATTTTGAATGGAGCTGCTCCAATCTTACTGACATTATTATTTGGGTACTTGGGATTCCAAGTAGGCTTTAAGAAAAGGGATGAGCTTTTAAACCTTTTTTCCAACCGAATTGGGAAGAAAAAATCCAGCGAAGAAGAGAATGAAAAAGTGGATGGCAAATCATTAAAAATACTGGACACAAGTGTCATTATTGACGGACGTGTAGCAGATATTTGCCAAACAGGGTTTTTAGAAGGAACAATCGTGATTCCACAATTTGTATTAGAAGAACTCCAGCATATTGCAGATTCTTCAGATGTCCTTAAACGTAATCGTGGACGGAGAGGTCTTGATATTCTAAATCGAATTCAAAAAGAGCTCTCCATCAAAGTTGAGATTTATGAGGGTGACTTTGAAGAAATTCAAGAAGTTGATAGTAAACTTGTGAAATTGGCAAAATTAACAGGTGGAACCCTTGTAACTAACGACTTTAACCTTAATAAAGTATGTGAGCTACAGAAGGTTTTTGTATTAAATATTAACGATTTGGCAAATGCCGTAAAACCAGTTGTTTTACCAGGAGAAGAATTAAATGTTCAAGTGATAAAGGATGGGAAGGAATTTCATCAGGGTGTTGCCTATTTAGATGATGGTACTATGATTGTTGTAGAGGATGGAAGAGATTATATTGGCAGACGGATCGACGTTCTCGTAACAAGTGTTCTACAGACATCTGCGGGACGCATGATTTTTGCAAAGCCAAAATTATTAGAAAAAGCATTGTAAAATAGAGAAGCGGATTGGCTTAATGATCCCTGAGAGATGTTTGATATCTCCTCGGAGGGGCTAGAAGCTTGTTCTAGATAAGAGATTGGGGTTTTTTTATGCCTTACCAGGTTATTATTCCTGCTGCGGGTCAGGGGAAAAGAATGGGAGCAGGGAAGAATAAGCTTTTGGTAGAGCTTAATGATATTCCTTTATTGATTCATACATTAAGGGTGTTTGAGCAGGATGAAGAATGCACTGGCATTATTTTAGCAATACATCCTCAAGATATGTATGAATTTGAAGCCCTTCTAAAAAAACATAAGATAATGAAAGTGGAAAATATCGTGTTCGGGGGAAAAGAACGACAGCACAGCATTTATAATGCGCTTAAAACTGTTGTTGGTGGAGGAGTTATCCTCGTTCATGATGCCGCACGCCCATTTATTAAAAAAGAACATATTCACCGTTTAGTTGATGCTGCAACGAAATCAGGTGCGGCGATTATCGGCGTTCCTGCAAAGGATACGATGAAAAAAGTGCTTGATGGGAAAGTCTTAGAAACAATCGAACGTTCTAGCTTGTGGGCAGTACAAACCCCGCAAGCTTTTCGTATGTCAACATTGCTAAAAGCGTATGAATTGGCGGAACGGGAAAATTTCCTAGGGACAGATGACGCTAGTTTAGTGGAGAGGTTATCCATCCCTATTATGATGGTTGAGGGTGACTACGATAATATTAAACTGACCACCCAGGAAGACCTGTTTTTTGCCGAAGCTATTTTAAAAAAATATACATAAGTCATAATCCACATATGAAGACAATGGGAGCGTAGTTCTCCAAGTGGAAAATATGAAAGCTGCAATTTTAATAATAAAGGGGTTTTGTAAATGTTTCGGATTGGACAAGGCTTTGACGTCCACCAATTAATAGAGGGGCGACCACTTATTATTGGAGGAATCACCATTCCTTATGAAAAGGGCCTTTTGGGGCATTCTGATGCAGATGTATTATTGCATTCAATTGCTGATGCTTGTCTTGGTGCAATAGGTGAAGGAGATATCGGAAGACATTTTCCAGACACAGACCCTCATTTGAAAAATGCTGATTCAGCAAAGCTATTGGAGCAAATTTGGGGGCAAGTAAAACAAAAGGGATATGTGTTAGGAAACTTGGATTGCACAATTATTGCACAAAAGCCTAAGATGTCACCTTATATAGAACAAATGAAGATAAAAATTGCAGAATTGCTTGATGCAACAATAGAACAAATAAATGTAAAAGCTACAACAACAGAGAAATTAGGCTTTACAGGAAGAGGAGAGGGGATTGCCTCCCAGGCTGTTATCCTACTTCAAAAACGATAATTCATATTATTAGTCTTTAAAGGTGCAGAGCACAGTGGTAGAATAGTCAAGAAAAAGAACGGACTAAATTGTCTAGTTTCAGCAACTAATGGCTCAAGGCCTTTAAACTTTCGCCCAAGAGTAAGGGCGCCCACACTTTTTAAACAGGAGGCATTATTATGACAAGCGATGTTCGAGTTAGGTATGCTCCAAGTCCCACAGGACATTTACATATTGGGAATGCCCGTACTGCCTTATTTAATTATTTATTTGCACGTAATAATGGTGGAAAATTTATCATCCGAATTGAAGACACCGATAAAAAACGGAATATTGAAGGTGGAGAAGAGAGTCAGTTAAAATATTTAAAATGGCTTGGTATTGATTGGGATGAAAGTGTTGATGTTGGCGGAGAGTATGGTCCATACCGTCAATCAGAAAGAAATGAGATCTACAAAAAGTATTATAACCAATTGGTAGAAGAAGGACATGCATATAAATGCTATTGTACGGAAGAAGAGATCGAAGCGGAGCGTGAAGAACAGTCTGCAAGGGGAGAAACGCCGCATTACTCTGGGAAATGTCGTCATTTAACAGCAGAAGAGTGTAGCCAACATGAAAGTAAAGGCCTACGACCAAGTATCAGGTTTAAAGTTCCTGAGGGTAAGACATACACATTTGATGATATGGTAAAAGGCACAGTTTCTTTTGAGTCAGAAGGAATGGGCGATTGGGTTATGATTAAAAAGGATGGTACCCCAACCTATAATTTTGCTGTCACCATTGATGATTACCTAATGAAAATCAGCCATGTATTGCGCGGGGACGATCATATATCGAACACGCCGAAGCAGTTAATGGTTTATGAGGGATTGGGTATTCAGCCTCCCGTCTTTGGCCATATGACATTAATAGTTAATGAAAGCCGTAAAAAGCTGAGCAAACGTGATGAATCAATCATTCAGTTTATTGAACAGTACGATGATTTAGGTTATTTGCCTGAAGCGTTGTTTAACTTTATTACCTTGCTTGGCTGGTCGCCAGTTGGGGAAGAAGAGCTCTTCTCAAAAGAAGAATTTATTTCTATTTTTGATGCTGATCGGTTATCTAAATCACCTGCATTATTTGATAAGCAAAAACTTTTGTGGATGAATAATCAGTATGTGAAAAAGGCAGATCTTGAACAAGTGATCAACATTTCCCTTCCCCACCTTGTTAAAGCAGGGCGATTGGATGAGAATATGAGTGCAGAGAGTAAGGATTGGGCTCACCACTTAATTGCTCTTTTTCAAGAAAAGCTTAGTTATGGTGCTGAAATTGTAGAACTTACGGATATGTTCTTCAAGGATGAAGCAGAATATGAGGAAGAAGCTAAAGAAATTTTAGCAGGAGAACAAGTTCCCGAAGTTTTAAAGGCCTTCTCTCATGAACTAGATCAGCTTCCAGAATTTAAAGCAGCTGAAATTAAAGCAGCAATGAAAGCTGTTCAAAAATCAACCGGACAAAAGGGCAAAAATCTTTTTATGCCAATTCGTTCTGCAGTAACAGGTCAAACACACGGCCCGGATCTACCCCAAGCTATTGAACTTTTAGGTAAAATGAAGGTTCAAGCAAGGATAAAAAAACTTTTGGTTAACAATTGAGCGCAAATATAATATATTAAAAGAAAGTAACTTTAATATCCCGAAAATGTAGAAGAGGAAAAGTAAAAAAATGATGCTTTTTTAGAGAGAACCATCAGCGGCTGAAAGTGGTTTAAGCCTCTCATTTTTTGAAGTGCACCTCTGAGTCCCGCTTCGAAAGGATGCTATCCGAGTAGATTTGGGCGGAACCTTCCGTTAACAGGTTAAGTTGAGATCCAAGTAGCATACCTTAAAAAATGCAAGGTATTCTCTAGGTCTAAACAGAGTGGAACCGCGCCCAAGCGTCTCTGTCATAGCGACAGAGGCGTTTTTTTGTTACCAAAAATTCGTTAGGGGGAGACGGCTATGTTTAAAAGAATGAGGGAAGACATTGATGTTGTATTCGAGCAGGATCCGGCAGCAAGGAGCTATTTCGAGGTAATCTTAACTTATTCAGGTTTACATGCTATTTGGTGGCATCGAGTGGCACACGCACTTTATAAGCGAAAGTTTTACTTTTTGGCTAGAGCCATTTCACAAGCAAGCCGTTTTTTTACGGGAATTGAGATCCACCCAGGAGCAAAAATTGGGCGTCGCTTTTTTATTGACCATGGTATGGGAGTTGTCATTGGTGAGACCTGTGAAATTGGCAACAATGTAACTGTCTATCAAGGCGTCACCCTCGGAGGAACTGGTAAAGAAAAAGGTAAGCGACATCCAACGATAATGGATAATGCGTTGATTGCTACAGGAGCAAAAGTACTTGGGTCGATAATCGTAGGGGAAAATTCAAAAATCGGTGCAGGTTCGGTTGTACTAAAGGAAGTTCCACCAAATTCAACTGTTGTAGGTGTGCCAGGTAGAATTGTGATCCGGGATGGGAAGCGGATTGATAGAGATTTAAATCATTCTGATTTACCGGATCCAATTGCGGATAGACTGAAGGAAATACAGGAACAAATTGATCAGCTAAAATCTTTACAAGCAAAATGAAAAAGTGAAAATTAGATAACTGTCTAGCACAGGCAGACTGGTTGCTTTGGCTCTGGCGAATGAATTTGAGATATCACATGTTTCCATCCATCTCTTCCTTACGATGTTATTAAACTTGAACAGGATGTGCTGATGTTGAAGTTTGGCACAGGACGTTGTGGATTTTAGTTGATGTTCATTAATCAGGGCGCTTGTGCTTTTCTAAGAAAGGAGTAAAAAGAATGACAATCCAACTTTATAATACACTTACTCGCAAGAAGGAAACTTTTGTTCCGCTTGAAGAAGGAAAAGTGAAAATATATGTTTGCGGACCAACGGTTTACAATTATATTCATATCGGAAATGCTCGGCCAGCGATTACCTTTGATACCGTTCGTCGTTATTTTGAGTATCGTGGTTACGATGTTCAATACGTATCCAATTTTACTGATGTTGATGATAAATTAATTCGAGCTGCAAAACAACTGGGGGAAGATGTTCCTACGATTGCAGAGCGATTTATCAATGCTTATTTTGAAGATGTCTCTGCATTGGGTTGCCAAAAAGCGGAAGTGCATCCTCGTGTAATGGAAAATATGGACATCATTATTGAATTTATTGAAAAACTGATTGAAAAAGGCTATGCCTATGAATCAGAAGGGGATGTGTATTTCCGAACAAGAAAATTTAAAGGTTATGGAAAGTTATCACATCAATCTATTGATGAATTACGAGTAGGTGCACGGATTGAAGTGGGGGAAAAGAAACAGGATGACCTAGACTTTGCTTTGTGGAAAGCTGCGAAGGAAGGGGAAATCTTCTGGGAAAGTCCTTGGGGAATAGGTCGACCAGGTTGGCATATTGAATGCTCGGCCATGGCGAAAAAATACCTTGGTGAGACGATTGATATTCATGCTGGAGGGCAGGACTTAACTTTCCCACACCATGAAAATGAAATTGCCCAATCTGAAAGCTTGTCTGGTAAACCGTTTGCTCGCTATTGGATGCATAATGGATATATTAATATCGATAATGAAAAAATGTCAAAATCACTAGGGAATTTTGTTTTGGTTCATGACATAATTAAAAGACATAATCCACAAGTATTAAGATTCTTCATGCTCTCTGTCCATTATCGTAATCCTATAAACTATAGTGAAGAATTATTAGAGAACACAAAGGCGGCATTCGAAAGGCTAACAACCTCTTACCAAAATTTAAAACACCGGGCATCGGCAAGTACGAATTTAACCGATAATAATCAAGAGTGGCTCGATCAAATATCTAGTCTTCAGGAGCAATTTGTTAAGGAAATGGATGATGATTTCAATACAGCTAATGCCATTTCCGTTCTATTTGAATTATCCAAGCTTGCCAATTATTATCTTTTAGAAAAAAATACTGCTATTGAAGTTATTAATACTTTTATTAAAGAATTCGAAGAGTTATTCCGTGTTTTAGGATTAACCCTTGAAAAAGAGGAATGGTTAGACGAGGAAATAGAAAGCTTAATTGAAACACGCATTCAAGCACGTAAAGATAGAAACTTTCAATTGTCTGATCAGATTAGAGATCAACTAAAAGATATGAATATTATTTTAGAGGATACACCTCAAGGCACAAGATGGAAAAGAGGCTAAACAATGCTTCAATATGAAAATCAAGTAGATGCAAAACAGTTGAATAGCCTCGCATTAGCTTATATGGGTGATTCTGTATTTGAAATTTATGTAAGGCGCCACCTATTACAAAGCGGGAGAGTAAGGCCCCACTACTTACATCGCGAAGCAACACACTATGTTTCAGCTAAGGCACAATGTCAGATCCTTTTTTCGCTAATGAATGATGGAAGTCTAACGCCTGATGAAACGGCAGTGGTCATGAGAGGGCGAAATGCGAAATCAGGTACCATTCCTAAAAATACAGATATTCAAACGTATCGATATAGTACAGCTTTTGAGGCTTTAATGGGCCATTTGTATTTAACAGGAGAGGAAAAACGTTTAGAAGAGTTGATTAGTAAGGCTTTTACATGTGTAGAAGAGAGAGGAGGAGCTAAAGAATGAATGAAGAATTTATCATTGGGAGAAATCCAGTCATCGAGGCACTTAAATCAGATAGGGATATTAATAAAATTCTGATTGCAGAAGGCTCACAGCGTGGGTCAATGCAACAAATCACTCAGATGGCAAAGGAAGCAAATGTGATCGTTCAAATTGTACCAAAGAAAAAAATTGATCAAATTACGGATGGGATTCATCAGGGTGTTCTTGCGTATATAGCTGCCTATCAGTATGCAGAACTTGATGATTTATTTGCTGCAGCGGAAAAGAAAAATGAACCTCCCTTCTTTCTTTTATTGGATGAAATTGAAGATCCTCACAATCTTGGATCAATCATGCGGACAGCTGATGCGGTCGGGGCACACGGGATTATTATTCCAAAGCGAAGGGCTGTTGGTTTAACAGCGACGGTTGCAAAGGCATCTACAGGTGCAATTGAATACATTCCTGTAGTCCGTGTTACAAATATGGCAAGGACTATAGATGAATTAAAGGAATTAGGTGTATGGATTGCAGGAACCGATGCGACGGGGTCTGAAGATTATCGTCGAATGGATGGAGCAATCCCCTTAGGTATTGTTATCGGCAGTGAAGGAAAGGGAATGGGAAGGCTTATAAGAGAGAAGTGTGATTTCCTCATCCACTTGCCGATGATTGGGAAGGTGACATCATTAAATGCTTCAGTCGCCGCTTCCTTGTTGATGTATGAGGTTTATCGTAAAAGACATCCACTTGAGGGATAGGTATGGATATCCTTCTTGTTGACGGATATAACATTATAGGTGATTGGCCGGAGCTTAGGAGTTTGAAGAATAGGGATTTGGCTGCTGCACGGGATCTGTTAGTAGAGAGAATGGCTGAGTATCAGGCATTCTCAGGATTTCGTGTCATTGTTGTTTTTGATGCCTACTACGTCCAAGGAACAGAGAAAAAATACAAAAATCACAAAATTGAAGTCATTTTTACTAAAAAAAATGAAACAGCTGATGAACGTATTGAAAAACTGGCGATTAGTTTGAGTAATCGAAAAACACAAATCCATGTTGCTACATCAGATTATACAGAGCAATGGGCAATCTTTGGACAAGGAGCATTAAGGATATCTGCCCGCGAGTTAGAAAATGAAATGAATTCAATTAAAAAAGGGATAGAAAAAAGCGTCAAAAATATTCAAGAAAAAATGCCTATTTCCAAAATACCCATTAGTACCGAAATGGCTGAAATTTTTGAAAAGTGGCGCAGAGGGGAAAAGTGATCGTTGACGCCTGGAAAAAATATGCTGTATAATATTCTTATCTATGTTTGTTCGGTTGGAGGAGATCTTAGTGGGTATGAACTTCGGAGTAAAGATCAACGAACAATTGATTGCGCTTGAAGATGAAGAAATAGTTGATTTGGTGCACAACGGCAATAGTGACGCATTGGATTATTTAATCCATAAATACCGTAATTTTGTACGTGCAAAAGCAAGGTCCTATTTTTTAATTGGTGCAGATAAAGAAGATATTGTCCAGGAAGGCATGATTGGGCTTTATAAAGCAATTCGTGATTTTAAAGAGGACAAGCTAACCTCCTTCAAAGCATTTGCCGAGTTGTGTATCACTCGGCAAATTATTACTGCAATCAAAACGGCTACAAGGCAGAAACATATCCCCTTAAATTCATATGTATCACTGGACAAACCTATTTACGATGAAGAATCAGACAGGACATTAATGGATATTTTGTCTGGTACAAAGGTGCTTGACCCTGAGGAGCTAATTATCAATCAGGAAGAATTGGATCATATAGAAATCAAAATGACTGAATTATTAAGCGATTTAGAACGGAAGGTCTTGGCGCTATATCTGGATGGTCAATCCTATCAAGAGATTTCGGAAGAATTGAACCGGCATGTCAAATCAATTGATAATGCTTTGCAGCGGGTTAAAAGAAAGCTCGAAAGGTACCTGGAGATTCGCGAATTCTCTCTTTAAGATTAACGGGGGATATATTTTGTCATTTATATGAATACGTCCCAAGGGTTATTGACATTAATTGGGGCCCATGTTACATTTTTAAAGATGTAAAAGTAGGACTAGTAGGTGTTATTGTGAGTAAAAAAGTAATTTTAGCATGTGCTGATTGTGGGTCAAGAAATTACACAACGGTCAGTAAACAATTGCAAACTGATAGACTAGAATTGAAAAAATTCTGTAATACATGTGGCAACCATACAACCCACCGAGAAACAAAATAATTTTAAATAGATTATGCTATTGCAAGAGTTGGAGGTTACAAGATGGAGCGCTTCACTAAATTTTTCAGCGAAATCACCCGTGAAATGAGAAAGGTCAGTTGGCCAAAACGTGGGGAATTAACCCGTTATACAATCACTGTTTTAGCAACCGTAGTCTTTTTTTCTCTTTTCTTTGGGTTACTTGATTCAGGTATTTCTAAATTGATTCGTTTAATTCTTGAATAACGTTCTGTATTTCATGGTATAATGATGAACATGTAGAAGAAATGTTGTAAAAACCCGGATAACGGGTTTTTTCATTTGTCTAAAAAATAAAAAGTGGAAGTGCTAGCCTAGGGAGACCAGCTCATCAATTTGATTCTGAAACCTAGGAGTGTACCTCGCAGTTTTTAAATATGAAGATATAGGGAGGGACGGACGCTCTAGTCCTTTTGAATGGAAAAAAATTGGTATGTTGTCCATACTTATTCGGGTTATGAAAATAAGGTTAAGGCCAATCTTGAAAAACGCGTTGAATCAATGGGGATGTCAGATAAAATTTTCCGTGTAGTTGTTCCGGAAGAAGAAGAAACAGATATTAAAAACGGGAAGAAAAAAGTTGTTAAACGGAAAGTGTTTCCTGGTTATGTATTAGTTGAGCTCGTGATGACGGATGATTCGTGGTACGTAGTTCGAAATACTCCTGGAGTTACTGGATTTGTTGGGTCAGCTGGTTCAGGTTCGAAACCAACTCCATTACTTCCTGAAGAAGTTGCTGTCATTCTGAAACGGATGGGTGTAGAAGAGAAACGAATTGATGTAAACTACGAAATTGGTGAAACAGTGAAAGTCAAAGAAGGGCCGTTTGCTAACTTTACCGGTATGATTGAAGAGATGGACAAGGACAAAGCGAAGCTAAAAGTGCTTGTTAATATGTTCGGTCGAGATACCCCTGTAGAACTAGACTTTACACAGATTGATAAATTATAATTCGAAAAAACTTGAAATCAGTTATAAAAAATGTTAATATTTCATAGGTCAGTATGTCTCTTAGCGAGATAGGACATTTTGTCAAGTTCTTTATCTTTATATAAAGACTTTTGTTGAGTGGGAGGGTTAACCCCTATTACCACATCACGGACTTTAAGGAGGTGTGTCTCGTGGCTAAAAAAGTAATTAAGGTTGTTAAATTGCAAATCCCTGCTGGGAAAGCAAATCCAGCGCCACCAGTTGGTCCAGCTCTTGGTCAAGCCGGTGTTAATATCATGGGATTCTGTAAAGAGTTTAATGCTCGTACAGCAGATCAAGCTGGTTTAATTATTCCTGTTGAAATTACGGTATTTGAAGACCGTTCATTTACATTTATTACGAAAACTCCTCCTGCTGCCGTTCTTTTGAAAGTAGCAGCTGGAATCAAGTCTGGTTCAGGTGAACCTAACCGTAATAAAGTAGCAACAGTAAAACGCGATACAGTACGCGAGATTGCGGAACAAAAAATGCCTGATCTAAACGCAGCAAGCGTTGAAGCAGCAATGCGCATGGTCGAAGGTACTGCACGCAGCATGGGCATCGTTATCGAAGATTAATCCATGTAAAACTGTTTTGGTATGTCTGGGGTTGCGACGTTGAATTTCTTCACTCGCAACCTTTATTCGTGGGAGGTTATTCCGCTAAAACCACAATCTAGGAGGAAATTAAAAATGGCTAAAAAAGGCAAGAAGTATTTAGAAGCTGTAAAGCTTGTAGATCGTTCTAAATCTTACCCAATCACTGAAGCAATCGAGCTTGTAAAGAAAACAAACTTTGCGAAATTCGATGCAACTTTAGAGGTAGCTTTCCGCCTTGGAGTAGATCCTAAGAAAGCTGATCAACAAATCCGTGGAGCAGTAGTGCTTCCAAACGGAACTGGTAAAACTCAACGTGTATTAGTATTTGCAAAAGGTGAAAAATTGAAAGAAGCAGAAGCAGCTGGCGCTGACTTTGTCGGTGATTCAGAATACATCAACAAAATCCAACAAGGTTGGTTTGACTTTGATGTAATCGTAGCAACACCTGATATGATGGGTGAAGTAGGTAAGCTTGGTCGTACATTAGGACCAAAAGGCTTAATGCCAAATCCTAAAACAGGTACAGTTACTTTTGACGTAACAAAAGCAATAAATGAAATCAAAGCAGGTAAAGTTGAATACCGTGTTGATAAAGCAGGTAACATCCACGTTCCGATCGGAAAAGCATCTTTCGAAGATCAAAAACTTGTGGAAAACTTCAATACTGTTTTTGAAACAATGGTTAAAGCGAAACCTTCTGCTGCAAAAGGCACATATATGAAGAACGTTTCTGTTACTTCAACAATGGGACCTGGCGTAAAAGTAGATCCTTCATCTGTTTCATACAAATAATTGTTAATTGACAAATATAAATATATTTTATATAATATATTTTGTTGTTTAAATAAAATAACATTTGTACCGTAGACAGCAGGGGCATATTCGCTTAATAGCCTGCCGAGGTAATGCGATAGAATAAGCTGAACATATTTTACAGCTATTGTATGCTACCTCCATGTCTGAATTGATGTGGAGGTTTTTATTTGCCAGGTATAAATGGAAAATCTACAGGAGGTGTAAGAATGAGCAGTGTAATCGATCAAAAGAAACAACTTGTAACAGAAATTGCTGATAAATTCAAAGCTAGCAAATCAACAATCGTTGTTGATTATCGTGGTCTTACTGTTTCTGAAGTAACTGAACTTCGTAAACAACTTCGCGAAGCTGGCATTGAATTTAAAGTTTACAAAAACTCAATGACTCGTCGTGCAGCAGATGCATGTGAACTTTCAGAATTAAATGCAGCTCTAACCGGACCGAACGCTATTGCGTTCAGTAACGAGGATGTTGTAGCTCCAGCTAAAATTTTGAATGACTTTGCGAAAAAGCATGAGGCACTTGAACTTAAAGCAGGTGTTATTGAAGGCAATATCGCAACAGTTGAAGAAATTAAAGCTCTTGCTGAACTACCTTCACGCGAAGGCTTGCTATCTATGCTTCTCAGCGTACTTCAAGCTCCAATCCGCAATCTTGCTCTTGCAACGAAAGCTGTTGCAGATCAAAAAGAAGAACAAGGCGCGTAAGCTAACCTTATTGTTTAACAAATAATAAAACCAAATTCAAGGAGGAAATAACAATGACTAAAGAACAAATCATTGAAGCAGTTAAAAGTATGACTGTTTTAGAACTTAACGACCTAGTAAAAGCAATCGAAGAAGAATTCGGCGTAACTGCTGCTGCTCCAGTAGCAATGGGTGGCGCAGCTGTTGCAGCTGTTGAAGAACAAACTGAATTTGATGTAGTCCTAGCTAGCGCTGGCGATCAAAAAATCAAAGTTATCAAAGTTGTTCGTGAAATCACTGGACTTGGTCTTAAAGAAGCGAAAGATCTTGTTGATAACGCTCCTAAGACTATCAAAGAAGGCATTTCTAAAGATGAAGCTGAAGAAGTTAAAGCTAAACTTTCTGAAGTTGGAGCTAATGTTGAAGTTAAGTAATCAATCTATTAAAAAGCTCGCTGTATAAGCGAGCTTTTTTTGGCTTAGAATATTTGATCCTTTATCATCAGATACAATTCTGTTTCAGAGTTGTATTAACCCTCGATTACCTTCATTTTTTACTCTCTTCTGGAGGTGAGTCTGTTGTCTGAACATTATTATTCGCGTATTCAAAGGGTTGAAAGTGATCCGAAAATTTGGGATTTTGTCCTTAGAGATTTCCGTTTTCGTTTTAAGACTGATAATGGTGTCTTTTCAAAACGTGAGGTTGATTTCGGTTCAAAGTTACTGATTGAAACTTTTGAAATGCCTAATGTGATTGGATCTATTTTGGATGTAGGTTGTGGTTATGGTCCTATCGGTCTTTCGATTGCTAAGGGCTTTGAAGATCGGAACATTCATATGGTTGATATAAATGAGCGGGCACTTGCATTGGCGAAGGAAAACGCTGAACTTAATCAAATTAAGAATGTTGAAATTTATGAAAGCGATCGTTTGTTAAATGTTACAGAAACTAGCTTTGCCGTTATTTTAACTAATCCTCCAATTAGGGCAGGAAAAAAGGTTGTCCATGAAATATTTGAACAGAGTTATTCCCACCTGGTGCCGAGAGGTGAATTGTGGGTGGTAATCCAGAAAAAGCAGGGAGCACCGTCTGCAGTAGAAAAACTAAAAGAGGATTTTACTAAAGTTGAAATCGTCGATAAAGAAAAAGGATATTTTATCATTAAGGCAATAAAATAATTTGACGCTAAAATGCCACTGTGATACTATTATAAAATGCCATCATAATAGTTTCTGAATTATTCCCAAAAATATGCAAAAAAATGTATAAAAAAGGGTTAAGTCGGACATGATGACAAAATAATAGTCCAAATGTGAAAATGTGGTTTTTAAGTAAAAAACCCTTTTTCTTTTTGTCTTATGGTAAGAATGTTTTTTCTTTCCAAAGATGTAAATAGATTTTATTATTACGCTTGATTTGAGGGGTGAATCAGTTGACAGGTCAACTAGTTCAGTATGGACGACACCGCCAACGAAGAAGTTACGCGCGAATCAGTGAAGTTTTAGAATTACCAAATCTTATTGAAATCCAAACCTCTTCATATCAATGGTTTCTTGATGAGGGATTGCGTGAAATGTTTCAGGATATTTCACCGATTGAAGACTTTACTGGTAACCTATCACTAGAATTTATTGATTACAGCCTTGGCGAACCAAAGTATGCAGTTAAGGAATCAAAAGAACGGGACGTTACATACTCCGCACCATTGCGTGTGAAAGTGCGTCTTGTGAACAAAGAAACTGGCGAAGTAAAAGACCAGGATGTTTTTATGGGTGATTTCCCGCTGATGACTGAAACAGGCACATTTGTCATTAATGGGGCAGAACGTGTTATTGTTTCCCAGTTAGTACGCTCTCCGAGTGTTTACTTCAGTGGAAAACTTGATAAAAACGGTAAAAGAGGATTTACAGCTACTGTGATTCCGAACCGCGGCGCTTGGCTGGAATATGAAACAGACGCCAAAGACGTCGTATATGTCAGAATCGATCGTACTCGGAAGCTGCCCGTTACGGTTCTTTTGCGTGCGTTAGGGTTCGGCTCTGATCAAGAAATCATTGAGTTGATTGGAGATAATGAGTATATTCGAAATACGCTTGAGAAGGACAATACTGAAAGTGTTGATAAAGCGCTTCTTGAAATTTATGAGCGTCTCCGTCCAGGTGAACCGCCAACAGTTGAGAATGCTAAGAGTTTATTAATGTCTAGATTCTTTGATCCTAAGCGCTATGACTTGGCTAATGTAGGTCGCTATAAAATTAATAAAAAGCTTCATATTAAAAATCGTTTATTTAATCAACGTCTAGCAGAATCTCTCGTTGATCCTGAAACTGGTGAAATTATTGCAGAAAAGGATACTCTGCTTGATCGTCGTACTTTAGATCGCATTTTGCCAGCACTTCAAAAGAATATTAATTTTAATACTTTTCATCCAAGCGGTGGTGTAGTATCGGAGGAAATCCTTCTTCAAGGTATAAAAATTTATGCTCCGAATGATGAAAATGAAAAAGTAATTAATGTAATGGGCAATGCCTATGTTGTTGAAGAAATAAAAAATATTTCACCGTCTGATATTATTGCGTCGATCAGCTATTTCTTCAATTTATTGCATGGTGTTGGTGATACGGATGATATCGACCATTTAGGAAATAGACGTATTCGTTCTGTTGGAGAATTGCTGCAAAATCAGTTCCGAATTGGTTTATCTCGGATGGAACGTGTTGTTCGTGAAAGAATGTCCATTCAAGATACAGCAACAATTACACCACAGCAATTGATCAACATTCGACCTGTGATTGCTTCAATTAAAGAATTCTTTGGAAGCTCTCAATTATCACAGTTCATGGATCAAACGAATCCACTCGCAGAATTAACGAATAAGCGCCGGTTATCTGCCTTAGGACCAGGTGGATTAACACGTGAACGTGCCGGAATGGAAGTACGTGATGTTCACTACTCTCACTACGGACGGATGTGTCCGATTGAAACACCTGAAGGACCAAACATCGGTTTGATTAACTCTTTATCTTCATATGCAAAAGTAAATCGATTCGGTTTTATCGAAACACCTTATCGTCGTATTGATCCTGATACAGGGAAGGTAACAAGTCGTATTGATTATCTAACTGCGGATGAAGAAGATAACTACGTTGTTGCACAGGCGAATGCTCGTCTTAGTGATGACGGTTCCTTCGTTGATGATGAAGTTGTTGCTCGTTTCCGTGGTGAAAATACCGTTGTAATGCGTGATCGTGTTGACTATATGGATGTTTCGCCGAAGCAGGTTGTTTCTGCTGCGACTGCGTGTATTCCGTTCTTAGAAAACGATGACTCCAACCGTGCTTTAATGGGAGCGAACATGCAGCGTCAAGCGGTTCCTCTTATGCAACCGGAAGCACCAAGAGTTGGAACAGGTATGGAATATGTATCTGGTAAGGACTCTGGGGCAGCTGTCATTTGTAAACGTGAAGGAATTGTTGAACATGTTGAAGCCCGCGAAATTTGGGTTCGCCGTATAGTTGAAGTAGATGGCCAAGAGATAAAAGGCGATCTTGATAAATATCGTCTACTAAAATTTGTCCGTTCTAACCAAGGAACATGTTATAACCAGCGTCCAATTGTTGCTGTTGGAAATCGTGTAACAAAAGGTGAAATTCTTGCTGACGGTCCATCAATGGAGTTAGGTGAGCTTGCGCTTGGTCGAAATGTCTTAGTTGCATTTATGACATGGGATGGCTATAACTATGAGGATGCCATCATCATGAGTGAACGACTTGTTAAAGATGATGTTTATACATCGATCCATATTGAAGAATACGAATCAGAATCTCGAGATACAAAGCTAGGACCAGAAGAAATAACGCGGGATATTCCAAACGTGGGCGAAGATGCTCTTCGCAATTTGGATGAACGTGGAATTATCCGTACTGGAGCAGAAGTGAAAGACGGAGATCTTCTTGTCGGTAAAGTAACTCCAAAAGGAGTAACGGAACTAACAGCCGAAGAGAGATTGCTTCATGCCATCTTTGGTGAAAAGGCTCGCGAAGTGCGTGATACGTCCTTGCGTGTACCTCATGGTGGCGGCGGTATTGTTCATGATGTAAAAGTATTCAATCGTGAAGACGGTGACGAGCTTCCACCGGGTGTTAACCAACTTGTTCGTGTATATATCGTGCAAAAGCGTAAAATTCACGAAGGTGATAAGATGGCTGGACGACATGGTAACAAGGGTGTAATTTCTCGTATTCTTCCTGAAGAGGATATGCCTTATCTTCCAGATGGTACACCTGTAGATATCATGTTAAACCCATTAGGGGTTCCATCTCGTATGAATATTGGTCAGGTATTAGAACTACACCTTGGAATGGCAGCGAGAGCGTTAGGAATTTATGTTGCTACCCCTGTATTTGATGGAGCGCGCGAGGAAGATGTTTGGTCAACGATTCAAGAAGCAGGAATGGCTAGAGATGCTAAAACTGTTCTTTATGATGGTCGTTCGGGTGAACCATTCGATAATCGTGTTTCTGTCGGTGTTATGTACATGATTAAATTGGCACACATGGTTGATGATAAACTTCATGCTCGTTCAACTGGACCATACTCGCTTGTTACGCAACAGCCTCTTGGCGGTAAAGCACAATTTGGCGGTCAGCGTTTTGGTGAGATGGAAGTTTGGGCACTTGAAGCATATGGAGCAGCATACACACTTCAAGAAATTCTTACAGTTAAATCCGATGATGTTGTCGGTCGTGTAAAAACGTATGAAGCCATCGTGAAGGGTGAAAATGTTCCAGAACCAGGTGTTCCTGAATCATTTAAAGTATTAATTAAAGAGCTTCAGAGTCTTGGTTTAGATGTAAAGATTCTATCCGGTGATGAAAAAGAAATAGAAATGCGTGATACAGAAGATGATGAAGACTTACAGCAAGTCGACACGTTTAATATTGTATCAGAATCACAAAACCTTGAATCCGAAAAAGTCGGTTCAAAAGAGTAATTTCTAGCTGTAGCGCACCACGTTGTGCGCTTCCGCTTTTAATGCAATAAGGGTAAAACCTGGAGATCAAAAGGGAGGTAGGCCCCTTGCTGGATGTTAATAATTTTGAGTATATGAAAATAGGTCTTGCTTCACCATTAAAAATTCGTTCATGGTCTTTTGGAGAAGTGAAAAAGCCAGAAACCATCAACTATCGTACATTAAAACCTGAGAAAGATGGTTTATTCTGTGAACGGATTTTTGGTCCAACAAAGGACTGGGAATGTCATTGTGGAAAATATAAACGCGTCCGTTATAAAGGCGTTGTTTGCGATCGTTGCGGAGTAGAAGTAACAAGGGCAAAAGTCCGTCGCGAACGCATGGGTCACATTGAATTAGCAGCTCCTGTTTCACACATTTGGTATTTTAAAGGAATTCCAAGCCGAATGGGACTTGTACTTGATATGTCCCCGCGGGCTTTAGAGGAAATCATTTACTTTGCTTCTTATGTTGTGACTGAATCTGGAGATACTGCGCTTGAAAAGAAACAACTTCTATCTGAAAAAGAATACCGTGCATATCGCGATAAGTACGGAAATAAGTTTCAAGCAGCCATGGGTGCAGAAGCCATTAAAAAATTACTTTCAGATATTGATTTAAATAAAGAAGTTGATTTTTTAAAGGAAGAATTAAAAACAGCTCAAGGTCAGCGTAGAACACGCGCAATTAAACGCCTTGAAGTTCTAGAAGCTTTCCGTAATTCTGGAAATGAACCTTCATGGATGATTCTAGATGTACTTCCGGTCATTCCTCCAGAACTTCGTCCAATGGTCCAATTGGATGGCGGAAGATTTGCAACATCTGACTTGAATGATCTTTATCGTCGCGTTATTAACCGTAACAATCGTCTTAAACGTTTATTAGATCTTGGAGCCCCAAGCATTATCGTTCAAAATGAAAAACGGATGCTTCAAGAAGCGGTAGACGCATTGATTGATAACGGCCGCCGTGGTCGCCCTGTTACAGGTCCTGGTAACCGTCCATTAAAGTCACTTTCACATATGTTAAAAGGTAAGCAAGGACGTTTCCGTCAAAACTTGCTTGGTAAACGTGTGGACTACTCAGGTCGTTCCGTTATTGTTGTTGGTCCGAATCTTAAAATGTATCAATGTGGACTCCCTAAAGAGATGGCTATTGAACTCTTTAAGCCATTTGTTATGAAGGAATTAGTCGAAAAGGGTTTAGCGCATAATATTAAATCTGCTAAGCGTAAAATCGAAAGACTATCACCTGAGGTTTGGGATGTTCTTGAAGACGTAATAAGGGAGCATCCGGTGTTGTTGAACCGTGCCCCAACATTGCATAGATTAGGAATTCAGGCGTTTGAGCCTACAATTGTAGAAGGTCGTGCAATTCGCCTTCACCCACTCGTATGTACTGCATATAATGCTGACTTTGATGGTGACCAAATGGCTGTTCACGTACCGCTTTCATCTGAAGCTCAAGCGGAAGCACGCATGCTTATGCTTGCTGCACAAAATATCTTGAATCCTAAAGATGGTAAACCAGTTGTTACACCTTCACAGGATATGGTGCTTGGTAACTACTACCTGACCTTGGAAAGAGAAGGTTCAATTGGTGAAGGAATGATTTTTAAAGATAGAAACGAAGCATTAATTGCCTATAATAATGGATATGTTCACTTCCATACACGTGTTGCAATTCATGCAGGATCATTAAATAATGAAACCTTTACTGAAGAACAAAACAAGAAATTACTAATTACAACAGTAGGAAAACTTATATTTAATGAAATCTTGCCAAAGTCATTCCCGTATATCAATGAACCAACAAGAGACAACTTAGAAGTAGAAACACCTGCAAAATACTTTGTTGAAAGAGGGGAAAATGTATTAGCGCGAATTAAAGAAATGCCGCTAGTCGATCCTTTCAAAAAGAAAATCCTTGGAAATATCATTGCAGAAGTATTTAAACGTTTCAAAATTACTGAAACGTCTAAGATGCTTGACCGTATGAAAGACCTTGGATTCAAGTATTCAACAAAAGCTGGTATTACAGTTGGTGTAGCTGATATCGTTGTTCTTGGTGAAAAACAAGAAATTCTCCATGAAGCTCAAAATAAAGTGGATAATGTTATGAAACAGTTTAGACGCGGATTAATTACCGAGGAAGAACGTTATGATCGTGTAATTTCAATCTGGAGCCAAGCTAAAGATGTTATTCAAGGAAAGCTGATGAATTCCTTGAATAAAACAAATCCAATCTTCATGATGAGTGATTCCGGAGCCCGTGGTAATGCCTCGAACTTTACGCAGCTTGCTGGTATGCGTGGTCTAATGGCTAACCCGGCTGGACGTATTATTGAATTGCCAATCAAATCAAGTTTCCGTGAAGGTTTAACAGTATTAGAGTACTTTATCTCTACTCATGGTGCTCGTAAAGGTCTTGCGGATACAGCTCTTAAAACAGCGGATTCAGGTTATTTAACACGTCGTCTTGTTGACGTAGCTCAAGATGTTATTGTAAGGGAAGATGATTGTGGAACAGACCGCGGTCTAGTAATCAAAGCCCTAAAAGATGGCACCGAAATAATTGAACCATTAGATGAACGTTTAATTGGTCGCTATGCACGTAGAGGGATTAAACATCCTGAAACAAAGGCTGTTATCGTTCCGGAAAATGGTCTAATTACAGAGGATCTTGCTGAGGTTATTGTTGGATTAGGTATAGAAGAAGTTACCATCCGCTCTGCATTTACATGTAACACTCGTCATGGTGTATGTAAGAAGTGTTATGGTCGTAACTTAGCAACTGGACAAGAAGTTGAGGTGGGTGAAGCGGTTGGTATTATCGCTGCTCAATCAATCGGTGAGCCAGGAACACAGTTAACGATGCGTACGTTCCATACAGGTGGTGTTGCGGGAGACGATATTACACAAGGTCTACCACGTATCCAAGAAATTTTTGAAGCTCGTAATCCTAAAGGTGTTGCGGTTATTTCAGAGATTGATGGTGTTGTAGTAGGTATCAGTGAAGGTAAAGATCGTCAACATGAAATTGTTGTGCAAGGTGACGTTGAATCACGGACATATAATGCACCGTATACTGCTCGATTGAGAGTTGCTGTCAATGATCGTGTTGAACGTGGTGAAGAGTTAACAGAGGGATCAATTGACCCTAAAGAATTAATTAAAGTCAAAGACGTTAGTGCTGTCCAAGAATACTTGCTACGTGAAGTTCAAAAGGTTTATCGTATGCAAGGGGTTGAAATTGGCGATAAGCACGTCGAAGTAATGGTAAGACAAATGCTTCGTAAAGTTCGAGTTAGTGACGCGGGTGAAACAGATGTACTTCCAGGTACACTTCTTGATATTCACCAGTTTACTGATGCGAACGAAAAGGCATTATTAAGTGGGAAGTTACCTGCGACTGGACGTCCAGTTTTACTTGGTATTACAAAGGCGTCGCTTGAAACAGATTCCTTCTTATCAGCTGCTTCTTTCCAGGAAACTACAAGGGTTCTTACGGATGCCGCTATCAAAGGCAAACGCGATGAATTGCTTGGCTTGAAAGAAAATGTTATCATTGGTAAGCTTGTCCCTGCCGGAACGGGTATGCCTCGCTATCGTAGAGCAGAACCAGTTTTAAGGGATACAACTTCAGAAGAAACAATTACAATTGATTGATAAATTATAAATCTGTAGTGCTTGCTGATAAAGCGAGCACTGCATTTTAAAGAAAGTATGTTTTATACTTTCATTTAATAGTTTGTTTTTCACAAATTTTTATCAGCAAGATAAGTCGACAAAACATTTATAAAAATGAAAGTTTAGTTGACATCATCTTGTGATGATGATAATATATCAAAGGTGCTCCTATACACCTGTTGCTTTGGAGGATACGATAATTGTCTTATGAAAAAGTATTGCAGGCCAACAATATTATTGTAGGAACAAAACAAACAGTGAAAGCCCTTTTGGAAGACAAAGTTATTGAGTTGGTTGTTGCATCTGACGCAGATCCAAAGGTTACTGCTAAAATGATTAACAAAGCTCTTGATTTAGAAATTCCTGTCCATTACGTAGACTCGATGAAAAAACTCGGAAAAGCGTGTGGAATTAAAGTGGGAGCTTCATCTGTTGCTATTATTCGTTAAAAACTGTTTTTGTAGATAGAGAAGTCTGCAAGAACTTTGTTTTTGCAAAAAAATGGACCACCTGGATGTGTGGTCTTACAAAGAAATGAAGGGAGGATAATCAAATGCCTACAATTAACCAACTAGTGCGCAAACCTCGTCAATCTAAAGAGGAAAAGTCAAAATCACCAGCACTTAATAAAGGTTATAACAGCTTTAAAAAGTCTCAAACAAATGTATCTTCACCACAAAAACGTGGAGTATGTACTCGTGTTGGTACAATGACTCCAAAGAAACCAAACTCAGCGTTGCGTAAATACGCTCGTGTACGTTTGTCAAATCTAATTGAGGTGACTGCATATATTCCGGGTATTGGCCACAACCTTCAAGAACACAGTGTGGTTCTTATTCGTGGAGGACGTGTAAAAGACTTACCAGGGGTACGTTATCACATCGTACGTGGAGCTCTTGATACAGCTGGAGTTAATAACCGTATGCAAAGCCGTTCAAAATATGGTACTAAGAGACCAAAAGCACCTAAAAAATAAACATATTAAATAGAAGCTTCTTTGAAAGGAGGAAAAAATATGCCACGTAAAGGTCCTGTAGCAAAAAGAGACGTATTACCAGATCCATTATACAACTCGAAATTAGTTACTCGTCTTATCAACAAAATGATGTTAGACGGTAAAAGAGGTAAATCACAAGCTATTCTTTACACTGCATTTGAAACTATTCGTGAACGTTCTGGTAAAGAGCCGATGGAAGTATTTGATGCAGCACTTAAAAATATTATGCCTGTACTTGAGGTTAAAGCACGCCGTGTAGGTGGTGCAAACTATCAAGTTCCAATCGAGGTGCGCCCAGACCGCCGTACTACTTTAGGTCTTCGCTGGTTAGTTAACTATGCACGTCTTCGTGGAGAAAAGACCATGGAAGAGCGTTTAGCTAACGAAATCATGGATGCAGCTAACAATACTGGCGCATCAGTTAAGAAACGTGAAGATACACACAAAATGGCTGAAGCAAACAAAGCATTTGCTCACTATCGTTGGTAAGATAACCTTCAATAAAAAATTCCTAAAACTAGGAAGGAGAAATACCTAATGGCAAGAGAGTTCTCCTTAGCGAATACTCGTAATATCGGTATCATGGCACATATTGATGCTGGTAAAACGACTACCACTGAGCGTGTCCTTTATTATACTGGTCGTATTCATAAGATTGGTGAAACACATGAAGGCGCATCACAGATGGACTGGATGGAGCAAGAACAAGAACGCGGAATCACAATCACTTCCGCTGCAACAACTGCACAATGGCATGGCCACCGTGTAAACATCATTGATACACCAGGACACGTAGACTTCACAATCGAAGTTGAACGTTCTCTTCGTGTACTTGATGGTGCGGTAGCTGTACTTGATGCACAATCAGGTGTTGAGCCGCAAACTGAAACAGTTTGGCGTCAAGCAACTACTTATGGTGTACCACGTGTAGTATTCGTAAACAAAATGGATAAAATCGGCGCTGACTTCTTGTATTCAGTAAATACAATACATGAACGTCTTGGTGCTAATGCACATCCAATTCAGTTACCAATTGGTGCTGAAGATCAGTTTGAAGCAATCATTGACCTTGTGGAAATGAATGCAGTATTCTACGCAGACGACTTAGGCGAAAATGTAGAAGTGCGTGATATTCCTGAAGAATATTTAGCACAAGCTAAAGAATATCGTGAAAAGTTAGTTGAAGCAGTAGCGGAGCTTGATGAAGTTCTAATGGAAAAGTATCTTAATGGTGAAGAAATCACTAAAGAAGAGCTTAAAGCTGGAATTCGTAAAGGTACCGTTAATGTAGAATTCTATCCTGTAATCTGTGGTTCAGCATTTAAAAACAAAGGTGTTCAACTTATGTTAGATGCAGTTATCGATTATCTTCCTTCTCCATTGGATGTAGCGGCTATTAAAGGTCATGCAGTCGATGATTCAGAAGAAGAAATTGAACGTCACTCTAGTGATGAAGAGCCGTTTTCGGCACTTGCATTTAAAGTAATGACGGATCCTTATGTTGGTAAATTAACGTTCTTCCGAGTATACTCGGGTACTTTAGAAGCTGGAACATATGTTCAAAACTCTACAAAAGGCAAACGCGAGCGCGTTGCACGTATTTTACAAATGCATGCAAATAGCCGTAAAGAAATCTCTACGGTTTACGCTGGTGACATAGCTGCTGCAGTAGGTCTGAAAGATACAACAACTGGTGATACTCTATGTGATGACAAAAACCTTGTTATCCTAGAGTCAATGGTATTCCCTGAACCAGTTATTCAACTTTCAGTAGAACCAAAATCTAAAGCAGACCAAGACAAAATGTCTACTGCTTTGCAAAAACTTCAAGAAGAAGATCCATCGTTCCGTGCACATACAGACCAAGAAACTGGACAAACCATCATTGCTGGTATGGGTGAGCTTCACCTTGATATTATCGTTGACCGTATGCGTCGCGAATTCAAAGTTGAAGCTAACGTGGGTGCTCCACAGGTTGCATATCGTGAAACATTCCGTGCATCTGCATCAGTTGAAGGTAAGTTTGCTCGTCAATCCGGTGGTCGTGGACAGTATGGTCACGTTTGGATCGAATTCTCACCAAATGATGAAGGAAAAGGCTTCGAATTCGTAAACGGCATTGTCGGTGGTGTTGTTCCTCGTGAATACATCCCTGCAGTACAAGCTGGTCTTGAAGACTCCCTTGATCGCGGAGTACTTGCTGGATATCCATTAGTTGATATCAAAGCAAGACTTTTTGACGGTTCATACCATGATGTTGACTCATCTGAAATGGCATTTAAAATTGCTGCATCTATGGCACTTAAAAATGCAGCTTCCAAGTGTAGTCCCGTTATTCTTGAACCTGTTATGAGAGTTGAAGTTACCATTCCTGAAGAATACCTAGGTGATATCATGGGACAACTTACTGCTCGACGCGGCCGCGTTGAAGGTATGGATGCTCGTGGTAACGCACAAGTAGTTCGTTCAATGGTTCCACTTTCAGAAATGTTTGGTTACGCTACAGCGCTTCGTTCAAGTACACAAGGTCGTGGAGTATTCTCAATGCACTTTGATCACTATGAAGAAGTACCTAAATCTATTTCTGAAGAAATCATCAAAAAAAATAAAGGTGAGTAATTGATTTTTACTTATCTTTGAAGTAAAACTAATAATGTAAGAATAGAAACTGTAAATTTGGATAACCAATTTACAGTTTCTATAAAAAATATACTTAATTTTTTATAATTAAAAGGAGGAAATACTAATGGGTAAAGCTAAATTCGACCGCTCAAAGCCACACGTAAATATTGGTACAATTGGTCACGTTGACCATGGTAAAACTACTTTAACTGCTGCTATCACTTCCGTACTTGCAAAAGTAGGGGGAGCAGAAGCACGTGCATACGATCAAATTGATGGTGCACCAGAAGAAAGAGAACGTGGAATCACAATTTCAACTGCACACGTTGAATATGAAACTGCTACTCGTCACTACGCACACGTTGACTGCCCAGGACACGCTGACTATGTTAAAAACATGATCACTGGAGCAGCTCAAATGGACGGCGGTATTCTAGTAGTATCTGCTGCTGACGGCCCAATGCCTCAAACTCGTGAGCACATCCTTCTATCTCGTCAAGTAGGTGTACCTTACCTTGTTGTATTCATGAACAAGTGTGACATGGTTGATGATGAAGAATTGCTTGAATTAGTTGAAATGGAAATTCGCGATCTTCTATCTGAATATGACTTCCCTGGTGATGACATTCCAGTTATCAAAGGTTCAGCTCTTAAAGCATTAGAAGGCGAAGCTGAATGGGAAGCAAAAATCGACGAGCTTATGGCTGCAGTTGATGAATATATCCCAACACCAACTCGTGACACTGACAAACCATTCATGATGCCAGTTGAGGATGTATTCTCAATCACAGGTCGTGGAACAGTTGCTACAGGACGTGTTGAGCGTGGTGTAGTTAAAGTTGGAGACGTTGTTCAAATCGTTGGTTTCACTGAAGAGCCAAAGAGCACAACTGTAACTGGAGTTGAAATGTTCCGTAAGCTTCTTGATTTTGCTGAAGCTGGTGACAACATCGGTGCTCTTCTTCGCGGAGTTGCTCGTGAGGAAGTTGAACGTGGACAAGTATTAGCTAAACCAGGTACAATTACTCCACATACTAAGTTCAAAGCACAAGTATATGTGTTAACAAAAGAAGAAGGTGGACGTCATACTCCATTCTTCACAAACTATCGTCCACAATTCTATTTCCGTACTTCTGATATTACTGGTATTTGTAATCTTCCAGAAGGCGTTGAAATGGTAATGCCTGGTGACCACGTTGAAATAACTGTTGAAGTTATTGCTCCTGTTGCGATCGAAGAAGGAACTAAGTTCTCTATTCGTGAAGGCGGACGTACTGTTGGGTCAGGCTCAATTACAACAATTATGGAATAATTACTATTCAGTATTAAAAACAGGTGGATGACGATCCACCTGTTTTTTTATGTCAATATATAATAGAAGAAAGTAATCACGTAGTAACAATTAACGGCCAGAATAGAAATAGGGCTGTATTAAATTTATTACTTGTAAACAAAGCTTAAACTCGATATAATAGATCAAGTGTGCAAGACATAAAGTTTTATCACGAATGTCTTGCGTTTGTTTTATTTTTTATGTATAATAGACGATGTTGGTCTTTGACTGCGATGATGTGGAAGGTTGCTGACACACCCGGCCGCTTTGCCATGGCGCGTGTGTGGGAAATTTCCACTGAGAATGTCTATTTTTAAAATAGGCGAATAAAGGAGGGAAAATAATGGCAAAACAAAAGATTCGTATCCGTTTAAAGGCGTATGATCATAGAATTCTTGATCAATCTGCAGAAAAAATCGTTGAAACAGCAAAACGTTCAGGTGCGGCTGTTTCTGGTCCGATTCCACTTCCGACTGAAAAGACTATTTATACGATTCTTCGTGCGGTTCATAAGTACAAAGATTCGCGTGAGCAGTTCGAACAGCGGACACACAAACGTCTAATCGATATCATTAATCCAACTCCACAAACAGTTGATTCATTAATGCGCTTAGACTTACCATCCGGCGTCGATATCGAAATTAAACTTTAGTAAAAATAAAAGAACAAAAAATTAGGAGGTGTGACTTAAATGACCAAAGGAATCTTAGGAAGAAAGATTGGTATGACTCAAGTATTTGCTGAAAATGGCAACCTAATCCCTGTTACAGTAATTCAGGCAACTGGTAACGTAGTTCTTCAAAAGAAAACTATTGAAAGCGACGGATATGTTGCAGTTCAAGTAGGTTTCGAAGATAAACGCGACAAGTTATCGAATAAACCTGAAAAAGGGCATGTTGCAAAGGCAAACACTGCTCCTAAGCGCTTCATTCGTGAATTCCGCGGAGATGGCTTAGCAACATACGAAGTCGGTCAGGAAGTCAAAGTTGATATTTTCGCAGCAGGCGATGTAGTAGATGTTACAGGAATCTCAAAGGGTAAAGGTTTCCAAGGTGTTATTAAACGCCACGGACAATCTCGCGGCCCAATGGCTCACGGTTCTCGTTATCACCGTCGTCCTGGTTCAATGGGACCTGTTGCTCCAAACCGTGTATTTAAAGGTAAAGCATTACCTGGACGCATGGGTGGAGATCAAGTAACTGTTCAGAACCTTGAAATTGTAAAGGTGGATACTGAGCGTAACTTGCTTCTAATTAAAGGTAACGTTCCAGGTGCTAGAAAAGCATTAATAAAAATCAAAGGTGCGTTAAAAGCATAATTACCTCGTAAGAAAGGAGGAACATAGGAATGCCGAAAGTAGCATTATTTAACCAAAGCGGTTCTGAAGTTGGCGAAATCGAACTTAATGATTCAGTATTTGGTATTGTGCCAAATCAAGCTGTATTATTCGATGCAATCATTATGCAAAGAGCTTCATTACGTCAAGGAACTCATAAAACAAAAGTTCGTTCTGAAGTAGCTGGTGGTGGACGTAAGCCATGGCGCCAAAAAGGAACTGGACGTGCTCGTCAAGGTTCAATCCGTTCTCCACAATGGCGTGGAGGTGGTACAGTGTTTGGTCCTGTTCCACGTAGTTACAGCTATAAATTGCCTAAAAAAGTTCGTCGTTTAGCAATTAAATCTGCATTATCTTCTAAAGTATTAGAAGCTAATATTTTAGTATTAGAAGGCCTTGCTTTCGAAACTCCAAAGACTAAAGACTTCTTAACAGTATTAAATAGTCTTTCTATTGATAAAAAGGCACTTATTGTTACTGCTAACCTGGAGGAAAACGTAGCACTATCTGCACGTAATATCCCTGGTGTAACAGTCGTAACTGCTGATGGTATCAATGTATTGGATGTCGTAAATCATGATAAATTGATCATGACTAAAGCAGCGGTTGAAAAAGTTGAGGAGGTGCTTGCATAATGGATGCACGCGATATCATTAAGCGCCCCGTTATCACTGAACGTTCTACTGACCTAATGTCCGAAAAAAAATATACATTTGAAGTTGATGTTAGAGCTAACAAAACTCAAGTTAAAGACGCTGTTGAAGCAATTTTCAGTGTTGATGTTGAGAAAGTTAACATCATGAACTACAAAGGTAAATTTAAGCGCATGGGAAAATTCGGTGGTTACACAAACAAACGTCGTAAAGCTATTGTTAAATTAACTGCTGATAGCAAAGAAATCGAATTCTTTGAAGCATAAGAACCTATAAAAAAAGGAGGGAAATGAAATGGCGATTAAAAAGTACAAACCTACCTCCAACGGTCGTCGCGGTATGACTACTTCTGATTTCGCAGAAATCACAACTAGCACACCAGAAAAATCTCTATTAGCACCATTAAAGAGAAAAGGTGGCCGTAATAACCAAGGTAAGTTAACTGTTCGTCATCATGGTGGCGGCCATAAGCGTCAATATCGTTTGATTGACTTCAAACGTAACAAAGATGGCATTCCAGGACGCGTTGCTACTATTGAGTACGATCCAAACCGCTCTGCAAATATCGCTCTAATCAATTACCTTGATGGAGAAAAGCGTTACATTCTTGCACCTAAAAACTTAGAGGTTGGAATGGAAGTAGTTTCAGGACCAGGAGCAGATATTAAAGTTGGTAATTCACTTCCACTTTCAAATATTCCTGTTGGTACTGTGATTCACAATATCGAATTAAAGCCTGGTAAAGGTGGACAATTAGTTCGTTCTGCTGGTACATCTGCACAAGTTCTAGGTAAAGAAGGTAAATATGTACTTGTTCGTTTAACATCTGGAGAAGTTCGTATGATTCTTGCTGAATGCCGTGCTTCAATTGGCCAAGTTGGTAATGAACAACATGAATTAATTAAGATTGGTAAAGCAGGTCGTTCTCGCTGGTTAGGCATACGCCCAACAGTTCGTGGATCTGTTATGAACCCTAATGATCACCCACACGGTGGTGGTGAAGGTCGTTCTCCAATTGGACGTAAATCTCCAATGTCTCCATGGGGTAAACCAACTCTTGGATTTAAAACTCGTAAGAAGAAAAATAAATCCGACAAGTTTATTGTACGTCGTCGTAAAAAATAACGGGATTGTACTACGGTTCAACAAACGAACCGTAGAACGATCGCGAAGGGAGGTTCAAATATGGGTCGCAGCTTAAAAAAAGGACCTTTTGTTGATGAGCATTTAATCAATAAGATCGAAAAGTTAAATGAAACTGAAGGCAAGCAAGTTGTTAAGACTTGGTCACGCCGTTCTACGATCTTCCCACAATTCATCGGACACACTGTTGCCGTTTATGATGGTCGCAAACATGTGCCTGTTTATGTTACTGAAGACATGGTAGGCCACAAGCTTGGAGAATTCGCTCCAACTCGTGCATACAAAGGTCATGGAAATGACGATAAGAAAACAAGACGTTAATGAGAGGAGGGCATCCACATGCAAGCTAAAGCTGTTGTAAGAACAGTTCGTATTGCTCCTCGTAAAGCACGTTTAGTCGTAGATTTAATTCGAGGAAAGCAAGTTGGTGAAGCTGTAGCAATTTTAAACCTTACTCCTAAGGCTGCTTCTCCAATTGTTGAGAAAGTTTTAAAATCCGCTATGGCAAATGCCGAGCATAATTATGAAATGGACGTTAATAGCTTGGTTGTAGCACAAGCATTTGTTGACGAAGGACCAACTTTAAAACGTTTCCGTCCTCGTGCAATGGGTCGTGCAAGCCAAATTAACAAACGTACTAGCCATATAACAATCGTTTTAACAGAAAAAAAGGAGGGGTAACCAGTGGGCCAAAAAGTAAATCCAGTCGGTTTGCGTATCGGAATCATCCGTGATTGGGAATCTAAATGGTACGCAGGTAAAGACTTTGCTGTTCTTTTACACGAAGACCTTAAAGTTCGTGAATACATTGCGAAGCGTTTAAAAGATGCTTCTGTATCCAAAGTAGAGATCGAACGTGCAGCTAACCGCGTGAATGTAACTATTCATACGGCAAAACCTGGTATGGTTATCGGTAAAGGCGGTACAGAAGTTGAAGCTCTTCGTAAAGCGCTAAATCAACTTACTGGCAAGCGTGTACACATTAATATTCTTGAAATCAAAAGAGCAGATATGGATGCTAAATTAGTTGCTGAAAATATTGCTCGTCAATTAGAAAATCGTGTATCTTTCCGCCGTGCTCAAAAGCAAGTTATTCAACGTGCAATGCGTTCAGGCGCTAAAGGTATCAAGACACAAGTATCTGGCCGTTTAGGCGGAGCAGATATTGCTCGCTCAGAACATTACAGCGAGGGAACAGTTCCACTTCATACTCTTCGTGCTGATATTGACTATGCACATGCTGAAGCAGATACTACTTACGGTAAACTTGGCGTAAAAGTATGGATTTATCGTGGAGAGATCCTTCCTACTAAGAAGAAAACTGTGGAAGGAGGCAAATAATTATGTTATTGCCAAAACGTGTTAAATATCGCCGTGTACACCGTGGAAAAATGCGCGGTCAATCAAAAGGCGGTACTGAAATAAACTTCGGTGAATTTGGTTTACAAGCTCTTGAAGCTTCATGGATCACTAACCGTCAAATTGAAGCAGCTCGTATTGCCATGACTCGTTACATGAAACGTGGCGGTAAAGTTTGGATTCAAATCTTCCCACACAAACCTTTCACTGCAAAGCCTCTTGAGGTGCGGATGGGTTCCGGTAAAGGAGCACCAGAAGGTTGGGTAGCTGTTGTTAAACCTGGTAAAATTATGTTTGAACTTGCAGGAGTTTCTGAAGAAGTTGCTCGTGAAGCTCTTCGCCTTGCAGCACACAAACTTCCGATTAAGTGTAAGTTTGTAAAACGAGAAGAAATTGGTGGTGAATCAAATGAAAGCTAATGAAATTCGTGACCTTACCACTGCCGAAATAGAACAAAAAATTAAATCATTAAAAGAAGAGCTTTTCAACCTTCGCTTTCAATTGGCTACTGGGCAACTTGAAAACACAGCACGTATTCGCGAAGTACGTAAAGCACTTGCTCGTATGAAAACTGTGATTCGTCAAAGAGAAATCAGCGTTAATAAGTAATAACCCGAGAGGAGGTTCACACAATGAGTGAACGTAACCAACGCAAGGTTTACACCGGACGCGTTGTTTCTGACAAAATGGATAAAACCATTACTGTTCTTATTGAAACATACAAAAAGCACTCTCTTTATGGTAAACGCGTTAAATACTCTAAAAAGTTTAAAGCTCATGATGAGAATAATGAAGTAAAAGTCGGCGATATCGTACGCATAATGGAAACTCGTCCACTTTCAGCTACAAAACGTTTCCGTTTAGTAGAGATCGTAGAAAAAGCAGTTATCATTTAATTGTTCGGATTAAGCTTAAATCCGAAGGGAGGTTACACACATGATTCAACAAGAAACACGCTTAAAAGTTGCAGACAATTCTGGTGCTCGTGAAGTACTTACAATCAAAGTTCTTGGTGGCTCTGGTCGCAAATTTGCAGGTATTGGTGACGTTATCGTCTGTACAGTGAAACAAGCAACACCAGGTGGCGTTGTTAAAAAAGGTGAAGTTGTTAAAGCAGTTGTTGTTCGTACGAAGAGTGGTGCTCGTCGCCAAGACGGATCATACATTAAATTCGATGAAAACGCATGTGTAATTATCAAGGATGATAAGAGCCCACGCGGAACTCGTATTTTTGGACCAGTTGCACGTGAACTTCGTGATAACAACTTTATGAAGATTGTATCTTTAGCTCCAGAAGTACTATAATTTAAATTCAAATGCCTTTAAGGAGGTGCTTACAGATGCATGTTAAAAAAGGTGACAAAGTTAGAGTCATCTCTGGCAAGGATAAAAGTAAAACTGGTGTGATTTTAGCTGCCTTTCCTAAAGATAGCCGCGTATTAGTTGAAGGTGTAAACATTGTGAAAAAACACTCTAAACCTTCACAAGCGAATCCACAGGGCGGAATTATCAGCTTTGAGGCTCCAATTCATGTATCAAATGTTATGCCTATCGACCCTAAATCTGGTAACCCAACTCGTGTAGGTTATACAACGGTTGATGGTAAAAAAGTACGCGTAGCTAAATCCGGTGAAGTTTTAGATAAATAGTTCATTAAAGAAGGGAGGCACAATAAGTGAACCGCCTAAGAGAAAAATTTGTAAAAGAAATTACTCCTGCTCTTGTGAGCAAGTTTAACTATAGTTCAGTAATGCAAGTACCATCTATTAATAAAATTGTTATAAACATGGGTGTTGGTGATGCAGTAGCTAATGCTAAAGCATTAGATAATGCTGTTGAAGAATTAGCGACTATTACAGGACAAAAACCTGTCGTAACTCGTGCAAAGAAATCAATTGCTGGCTTCCGCCTTCGTGAAGGTATGCCAATCGGTGCGAAAGTTACTCTACGCGGAGAACGCATGTACCAATTCTTGGATAAATTAGTTTCTGTTTCTTTACCACGTGTACGTGACTTCCGTGGAGTTTCTAAAAAAGCTTTCGATGGTCGCGGTAACTATACTTTGGGTATTAAAGAACAATTAATCTTCCCTGAAATTGATTACGATAAAGTAAGTAAAGTTCGTGGTATGGATATCGTTATCGTAACTACAGCTAACACTGATGAAGAAGCTCGTGAACTGTTAACTCAAATTGGAATGCCATTCCAAAAGTAATCGCTAAATAAGGGAGGCGAAAACATGGCTAAAAAGTCAATGATTGCGAAACAAAAGCGCACGCCTAAATATCCGGTACAAGAGTACACACGTTGCGAACGTTGCGGACGTCCACACTCTGTATATCGTAAATTTAAGCTTTGCCGTATTTGTTTCCGTGAACTAGCATACAAAGGACAAATTCCTGGTGTAAAGAAAGCTAGCTGGTAAAACTTATAGTTTGGGAAGGAGGTAAAAATAATGGTCATGACAGATCCAATTGCTGATATGCTTACTCGCATTCGAAATGCGAATATGGTGCGTCACGAAAAGTTAGAAGTGCCTGCTTCTAATATGAAAAAAGAAATCGCTGAAATTTTAAAGCGCGAAGGTTTCGTACGTGACGTTGAATATATCGAAGATAATAAACAAGGTATCATCCGTATCTTCTTAAAATACGGTGCAAGTAATCAACGTGTTATCACTGGTCTTAAACGTATAAGTAAGCCAGGACTTCGTGTCTACGCTAAATCTACTGAGGTACCTCGTGTACTTAACGGTTTAGGTATCGCACTCGTTTCAACTTCTCAGGGTGTTGTAACTGATAAAGAAGCACGTGCGAAACAAATTGGTGGAGAAGTTTTAGGGTACGTTTGGTAATAGAGTTTCTGAATGAATGGAGGTGCAATTAATGTCTCGCATAGGTAAAAAACCAGTTGAAATTCCAGCAGGAGTTACGGTTACTTTAGATAAAAACACTGTTACAGTAAAAGGACCTAAAGGCGAATTAACTCGCTCTTTTAACTCTGATATGGAAATTAAAATTGAAGAAAACGTATTAACTGTTTCTCGTCCATCTGATGTGAAAGAACATCGTGCGTTGCACGGAACAACTCGTGCGGTTATCGCTAACATGGTGGAAGGTGTTTCTAAAGGCTTTGAAAGAGGGCTTGAATTAATCGGGGTAGGATATCGTGCACAAAAACAAGGCAGCAAGCTTGTTTTAAACGTTGGATATTCTCACACTGTTGAAATCGAACCTGAAAGTGGACTTGAAATTGAGGTACCTGTAAATACAAAAGTTATTGTAAAAGGTACTGATAAAGAACGTGTTGGAGCATTAGCAGCCAACATTCGCGGAGTTCGTCCTCCTGAGCCATATAAAGGTAAAGGGATCCGTTACGAAGGCGAATTTGTTCGTCGTAAAGAAGGTAAAACAGGTAAGTAATAGAAATGCCGCATAAGTAAACGAAAGGAGTGACGTAAATGATTACGAAGCTTGATAAAAACGCTACTCGCAAGAAAAGACATGCCCGTGTTCGTGCGAAACTTAGCGGAACTTCAGCTCGTCCACGTCTAAATGTGTTTCGTTCTAACAAACATATTTATGCTCAAATAATCGACGATATTAACGGAGTTACTTTAGCAAGTGCTTCTACATTAGATAAAGAGTTAAATCTTGAATCTTCTTGTAACCTTGAAGCTGCACAAAAGATCGGTGAATTAGTTGGTAAACGTGCGGTAGAGAAAGGTATCACTTCTGTTGTCTTTGACCGTGGAGGATACTTATATCATGGACGTATTCAAGCATTGGCTGATGCAGCCCGCGCGAACGGCCTACAATTTTAATAGTCAAAGGAGGGACACAAAAAAATGCGTCGTATTGATCCAAACAAACTTGAACTAGAAGAACGCGTAGTTACGGTTAACCGTGTTGCGAAAGTTGTTAAAGGCGGACGTCGTTTCCGTTTCTCCGCTCTAGTAGTAGTTGGAGATAAAAACGGACATGTTGGTTTTGGTACTGGTAAAGCTCAAGAAGTACCTGATGCAATTCGTAAAGCTATCGAAGATGCAAAGAAAAACTTAGTCGATGTACCAATGGTTAGAACAACAATTCCACACCAAGTAATCGGACATTTCGGTGCTGGTGAAATCCTTCTTAAGCCTGCTTCAGAAGGTACAGGAGTTATCGCTGGTGGACCAGTTCGTGCAGTACTAGAATTAGCTGGTGTAGCTGATATCCTATCTAAATCACTAGGAACTAACACACCAATTAATATGGTTCGTGCAACAATTGATGGAATTAAACAATTAAAACGTGCTGAAGACGTAGCAAAATTACGTGGGAAATCAGTAGAAGAACTGTTAGGATAAGGAGGGAAATTAAATGGCAAACAAACTTGAAATTACCCTCAGCCGCAGCGTGATTGGTCGTCCACAAGACCAACGCGAAACAGTTAAAGCTTTAGGATTACGTAAACTAAACCAAACGGTTGAACAACAAGATAATGCTGCAATTCGTGGTATGATCAACAAAGTTGCTCACCTTGTAACAGTTAAAGAACAATAATTGATTCTTTTCTTTCTTAAGGAGGTGCCAATATGAAACTTCATGAATTAAAGCCCGCTGTAGGTTCTAGACAAGAACCAAAACGTAAAGGCCGTGGTATTGGTTCTGGTAACGGTAAAACAGCCGGTAAAGGAACTAAAGGTCAAAATGCTCGTTCAGGCGGTGGGGTTCGCCTAGGATTTGAAGGTGGTCAAACACCTTTATTCCGTCGCTTACCAAAACGTGGTTTTACAAATATCAACCGCAAAGAATATGCCATTGTTAATTTAGATACATTAAACCGTTTTGAAGATGGTACAGAAGTTACTCCAGAACTTCTTATCGAATCAGGCGTTGTAAAAAGCGAAAAAGCAGGAATTAAGATTCTTGCAAAAGGGAACGTAGAGAAAAAATTGACAGTTAAAGCTCATAAATTCTCCTCTGCTGCCAAAGATGCAATTGAAGCTGTCGGTGGAAAAATTGAGGTGATCTAATTGTTCCAGACAATCTCCAATTTTATGCGCGTGGGTGATTTAAGACGAAAGATCATATTCACCCTTTTGATGTTAGTTATATTTCGACTTGGAACATTTATTCCTGTTCCAAATGTAAATGCAGATGTTCTTAGTTCACAAGATAAACTTAGTGTATTTGGTATTTTAAATACTTTTGGTGGCGGGGCATTAAAGAAGTTTTCCATCTTTGCAATGGGTATCATGCCGTACATTACTGCATCTATTATCATTCAGCTTTTACAAATGGATGTAGTACCAAAGTTTACGGAATGGTCTAAGCAAGGGGAAGCTGGGCGTCGTAAGATTGCTCAATTTACCCGCTACTTTACTGTTGTGCTTGGATTTATTCAGGCATTAGGAATGTCATATGGATTCAATAACTTAGCGAGTGGACAATTGATTCAAAATCCTGGAATTGCCACATATCTATTGATTGCACTTGTATTAACTGCAGGTACTTCATTCTTGATGTGGCTTGGGGAGCAAATTACTGAAAAAGGTGTAGGTAATGGGATCTCCATTATCATTTTTGCTGGAATCGTTGCTGGTATTCCTACTACGGTTAACCAAATCTACGTTCAGCAATTTGAAAATGCGGGAGAACAATTATTTCTACGTATTTTAACAGTAATTGCAATTGCAATAGCTGTCATCGCAGTAGTTGTTGCTGTTATTTTCATCCAACAGGCAAACCGTAAAATTCCAATTCAATATGCAAAGCGTGTCGTGGCTGGTCGTACTCCTGTTGGAGGACAATCTACACATATGCCGTTAAAGGTAAATGCTGCAGGTGTTATTCCTGTAATTTTTGCAATTTCCTTTATTGTGACTCCAAGAACAATTGCATCTTTTTTTGGAACAAATAATGTTACTCTTTGGATTCAAAAAATATTTGATTATTCCCACCCAATTGGGATGGTAATATACGCTGGGTTAATTATTGCGTTTACGTATTTCTATGCTTTCATTCAAGTAAATCCTGAGCAAGCTGCAGAAAATTTACAGAAGCAAGGCGGTTATATTCCAGGAATTCGTCCAGGGAAAAGTACGTACCAGTATTTAACGCGCGTCCTATACAGATTAACTTTTGTAGGGTCAATATTCTTAGCGGCAATTGCAGTTCTTCCAGCTATCTTTATTCAGGTAGCGAACCTACCGCAATCTGCACAAATTGGTGGAACAAGTTTACTTATTGTTGTGGGTGTTGCCCTTGATACAATGAAGCAGCTTGAAGCACAACTTGTAAAACGCCACTATAAAGGTTTTATAAAGTAACTGGTTTTAGGGGCAATGTCCCTAAAACTATGTTAAGCACGAGGGGGAATACGTGTGAATTTAGTTTTAATGGGGCTTCCGGGTGCCGGAAAAGGCACTCAAGCTGAAAAAATCGTCGCTCAATACGGCGTCCCACATATCTCTACTGGAGATATGTTCCGTGCAGCTATGAAAGATGGAACGGAATTAGGTTTAAAAGCAAAGTCATTCATGGATAAAGGCGAACTTGTTCCTGATGAAGTAACAATTGGCATTGTTGGTGAACGGCTAAGCAA
Organism: Neobacillus sp. PS3-40; assembly: GCF_030915485.1. Classification (GTDB taxonomy): domain Bacteria; phylum Bacillota; class Bacilli; order Bacillales; family Cytobacillaceae; genus JAUZPL01. The sequence goes on from NZ_CP133266.1 coordinate 2,464,085, forward strand.
AGAAGATTGTGAAAAAGGCTTTTTATTAGATGGTTTTCCTAGAACGGTCCCTCAAGCAGAGGCTTTGGAAAAAATTCTGGCTGATTTGAATAAAAATATCGATTATGTCATTAACATTGATGTTAAAATAGATGTTTTAATGGAACGCCTTACTGGGCGGAGAATCTGTAAGGATTGTGGAGCAACCTATCATCTCGTCTTTAATCCACCTTCTAAAGAAGGTATTTGCGACCGTTGTGGTGGGGAACTTTATCAAAGAGCTGATGATAATGCTGAGACTGTTCAAAACCGTTTGGACGTCAATGTAAAACAAGCACAGCCGTTATTAGACTTTTATCAATCTAAAGGCTATTTACGTACTATAAATGGGCTCCAGGAAATCAACAAGGTATTTGGCGAAGTTGAGCAATTACTCGGGGACTTAATTTAATGATCATTTGCAAAACCCCTAGGGAAGTTGAGATCATGCGTGACTACTATGGAGATTCAGCCTGGACATATGCTGAGGAATCCCATCGTCGTTTAGATGTAACGGAGGAATCACTTTTTCAAGGCCTGAAAAAGGCAAAACCAGGTGAGCGTCTTTCAAACATCTCCCATGCGATTCAGGAGTGTGTGGAAGAAAATGGCTTTTCTGTTGTGCGCGAGTATGCTGGACATGGAGTAAGGAAAGACTTACATGAGGATCCTGATATTCCTTATTACAGTCCCCAAAACAAAGGTCCACTTCTAAAGCCTGGCATGGTACTGGGGCTGATCAATGTCGATGGATTGAACAATTTGCAATTGTTACCAGAGGGCAGGATGCTGGACAATGTGCTATGATTGTAAAGTTGTTGGTTAATAGGGTTACGTTGCTTTTAGGTGGAGATCAATAAAAGGTCAATCATCTAAGAGAAATAAATCTTCGACATCTTCTATTATTTGTTCAAGTTTCTCCTGAGGTTCAAACAGTATTGTGGAAACAGGACGTGTAACAAACGGAAACCACGTTTTTGCACATACAAAGTTATTGAATGAACGCTGTTCTGTATATGAGAAGGGAGACTAAGTTTGATGGCGAAAGATGATGTAATTGAAATTGAAGGTAAAGTAATTGAAACTTTGCCAAATGCAATGTTTAAGGTAGAATTAGAAAATGGTCACAGTGTGTTGGCTCATGTTTCTGGAAAAATTCGTATGCACTTCATTCGAATCCTTCCAGGTGACAAAGTAACTGTTGAGTTATCTCCATATGATTTAACGCGCGGAAGAATTACTTACCGCTTTAAATAATCTCACCACACTCCGTACTACTAAGGAGGTTAGGATAATGAAAGTTAGACCATCTGTCAAACCGATCTGCGAAAAGTGTAAAGTTATCCGTAGACGCGGAAAAGTTATGGTTATCTGTGAAAACCCTAAACATAAACAAAAACAAGGCTAATTTTGAAGGAGGTGCGCTCATTAATGGCACGTATTGCTGGTGTAGATATTCCTCGTGAAAAACGTGTAGTAATCTCTTTAACTTATATCTTTGGAATAGGTAAAAAGACTGCACAAAAAGTTCTTGCAGAAGCTGGTGTTTCTGAAGAAACACGCGTTCGTGATTTAACAGAGGACGAATTAAACAAAATTCGTGAACTTATCGACAAATTAAAGGTTGAAGGTGATCTTCGTCGTGAAGTATCCCTTAACATTAAACGTTTAATGGAAATCGGTAGCTTCCGCGGTTTACGTCACCGTCGTGGATTACCTGTTCGTGGTCAAAATACGAAAAATAATGCTCGTACACGTAAAGGTCCTCGTAAGACTGTAGCTAATAAGAAGAAATAATTGGTAAAGGAGGTAAACATTTAAATGGCACGTAAAACAAATACACGTAAACGTCGTGTGAAAAAAAATATTGAAGCAGGTATTGCACATATCCGTTCAACATTTAACAATACTATTGTTACCATTACTGATGTTCATGGTAATGCTATTTCTTGGTCAAGTGCAGGTTCGCTTGGATTTAAAGGATCTCGTAAATCCACTCCATTCGCAGCGCAAATGGCAGCTGAAACAGCAGCTAAATCTTCAATGGAAAATGGCATGAAAACATTAGAAGTTACTGTTAAAGGACCTGGTGCAGGTCGTGAAGCAGCTATTCGTGCTTTACAAGCAGCCGGTCTTGAAGTAACAGCTATTAAAGACGTTACTCCTGTTCCACATAATGGATGCCGCCCACCAAAACGCCGTCGTGTTTAATTTTTCTGTATAGAATTTGTATCCCTGTCAATAATGGGATATGATACTGTTTTTTTCCGTTCATACAGAAGTATTATTCCAGTTGTTGTGCACAAAACGGGAACGTATACATGGGGGAATTTCGGTTAGAATCTAATTTAGCCGAGGTTTCGACGTTTTGAAGGAGGGTTATTTGATGATCGAAATAGAAAAACCAAAAATCGAAACGGTTGAGATCAACGATGATGCCAAGTACGGGAAGTTCATCGTAGAGCCACTTGAGCGTGGATATGGTACCACTTTGGGTAACTCCCTACGTCGTATCCTATTATCTTCACTCCCAGGTGCCGCAGTTACATCGATTCAGGTCGATGGGGTACTTCATGAGTTCTCAACAATTGAAGGCGTCGTAGAGGATGTAACATCCATCATTTTAAACATTAAGAAATTGGCTTTAAAAATCTACTCTGATGAAGAGAAAACTCTTGAGATTGATGTACAGGGTGAAGGTGTCATAAAAGCAGGTAATATCACACATGATAGTGATGTTGAAATCCTAAATCCAGATCTTCCGATTTGTACCTTAGGTTCCAATGGTCAACTTCGTATGAGGTTAACAGCTCGTCGTGGGCGTGGTTATACTCCTGCTGAACAAAATAAACGTGAGGATCAACCAATTGGTGTTATTCCGATCGATTCTATTTTCACACCGGTTTCTCGTGTCATCTATCAAATAGAAAATACTCGTGTAGGTCAAATGACTAATTATGACAAGCTAACGCTTGATGTTTGGACCGATGGTAGCACTGGGCCAAAAGAAGCGATTGCTCTTGGTTCTAAGATTTTGACTGAGCATTTGAATATTTTCGTTGGTTTAACTGACGAAGCTCAAAATGCTGAAATCATGATTGAAAAAGAAGAAGACCAAAAAGAAAAAGTTCTTGAAATGACAATTGAAGAGCTAGATCTTTCTGTTCGTTCATACAACTGCCTAAAGCGTGCTGGAATCAATACTGTTCAGGAATTAGCAAATAAGACTGAAGAAGATATGATGAAAGTTCGAAACTTAGGACGTAAGTCACTTGAAGAAGTGAAGGCGAAACTAGAAGAGCTAGGATTAGGCTTACGTAAAGACGACTGACTAGTTAACGAATAATTAACTAGCTGTTTTCTTGTTAGCTGTTCTTTAATTTACAACTTCAACAAAGGAGGGAACCCTTCATGGCATATAGAAAGTTAGGACGCACAAGCGCACAACGTAAAGCAATGTTGCGTGATTTAACAACAGACTTAATTATCAATGAACGTATCCAAACAACAGAAACCCGTGCGAAAGAAATTCGTGGTACTGTTGAAAAAATGATCACTTTAGGCAAACAAGGCGATCTTCATGCTCGCCGTCAAGCTGCTTCATACGTACGTAATGAGGTTGCAGATGCTGAAAATGGTCAAAGTGCACTTCAAAAATTATTCGCTGATATCGCTCCTCGTTACACTGAGCGACAAGGTGGTTACACTCGTATTATGAAACTTGGACCTCGCCGCGGTGACGGTGCACCAATGGTTATTATCGAGTTAGTTTAATATTTTTAACAGATAACAAGGGCGTTGGACAGTTTAATATCAAACTTGTTCTCTGCCCTTTTTCTGTATAAACCTATATAGTTTAGACCCAAGCCAAAAAGAGCGTTATGATGAGTATGAATCCATATTCCTATGGTATCGGCAGATGCAAGACTTACTTTTCCGGACTGAAAATGTAATTTATATTTTCTTTTTCATATCTCGTCTAGCTCATGCACCTCCTCCCATTTCTTTATAGAAATTCCCTTTTAACAGATTGTGTAGTATCTTTCTGCTTAGGGATGAGGTGCAGGCTTTTTTTGTATGAGGAAAAAGGCCGAAGCAATGTCACTTTACTTCATTTTTAAAAATAAATGTTTTAAGATTAAACTGTTCTAATACTTGGTATTGAGATGGACTCTTTAATTCTGTTTTACAAGGTATGACTGTTACCATCTGTAATTTTTAAAAAGTAAATAAGAGTAGAGAAATGTTTAGTTAGCTGAGTTGAGGGGAGGAATGACAGGTGAAACAACCAATTATTACACTCGAAAAGGTTTCTTTTCATTACGAATCAAGTGAAGACTATGCATTAAAGGATGTCTCCTTTTCTATTTATGAAGGCGAATGGTTAGCTATTGTAGGCCATAATGGGTCGGGGAAGTCAACGATGGCGAAACTATTAAATGGATTGCAATTTCCTCAAGAAGGGGAAATAACGGTTTGTGGTATAAAGCTTAATGAAGATTCTGTGTGGGAGATCCGTAGACAGTTGGGAATGGTCTTTCAAAATCCTGATAATCAATTTGTTGGAACTACAGTTCAGGATGATGTGGCTTTTGGTTTAGAAAATAACGGAATTGAACGCGATGATATGGTCCGAAGAGTAGAGGATTCTTTGAAGAAGGTTAAAATGGATCAGTTTCTTAATCAAGAGCCCCACCATCTTTCCGGCGGTCAAAAGCAACGTGTAGCTATTGCAGGTGTTCTTGCCTTACGACCTTCTATTATTATCCTAGATGAAGCAACATCAATGCTTGATCCAAGAGGTAGAGAAGAAGTGTTGGAGATAGTCAGGGTATTAAAGGAAGAAAAACTGTTGACTGTAATTTCAATCACTCATGATCTGGAAGAAGCTGCAAAGGCAGACAGAATGATTGTCATGAATAAGGGACAAGTTTATCGAGAAGGCACACCTGAAGAAGTCTTTTCAATGGATGAGGAATTAGTACAATTAGGGCTAGATATTCCTTTCTCAATAAAAATGAGCAAGGCAATTCGTAAAAGTGGTATTGATTTATCAAAGCAATACTTATCAGAAGAAGAGTTGGTGACTGAGCTATGGACATATCACTTCAACAAGTAGAATATCGCTACCAAGCAAATACCCCATTTGAGCACCTTGCAATTCAAGATGTATCGATTGACATTCCAACAGGCACGTATATGGCACTTATCGGTCACACTGGCTCTGGAAAATCAACCGTACTCCAACATTTAAATGCTCTTTTACAACCTTCTGCTGGATCAGTAATGATAGGTGATCGTATTATTAAAGCTAAACAAAAAAACAAAAATCTTAAGCAGGTTCGTCAAAGGGTAGGTATTGTATTTCAATTTCCTGAGCATCAATTGTTTGAAGAAACGGTTGAAAAAGATATTATGTTCGGGCCAATGAACTTTGGTGTATCTGAATTGGAAGCAAAAAGGAGAGCGCATATTGCGGTTAAGCAGGTTGGCTTGCAAGAAGATGTCCTTGAAAAGTCTCCATTTGATTTATCCGGAGGACAAATGCGCCGTGTTGCAATTGCTGGTGTACTTGCTATGGATCCTGATGTTATCGTATTAGATGAGCCGACAGCTGGCCTTGATCCGCGGGGCCGCAAAGAGATCATGGATATGTTTTATCAACTTCATAAGACACGGGGTTTATCGACAATACTTGTTACCCATAGCATGGAAGATGCAGCAACATATGCTGACCAAATTATCATTATGCAACAAGGTAAGGTTGTTAAAAAGGGAACTCCAGTAGAAATTTTTTCATCTCCATCAGAGTTAGTTGAAATGGGGCTTGATGTTCCAGAGGTTGTCCGATTTCAGTTGAAGCTGGAACAAAAAACTGGAGTGAAATTCGATAAGATTTATCTTTCTATCGATCAGCTATCCTCTGCAGTTGGGAATCTTTTCACTAGAGGTGATCGAGTATGATGGAAAAAATGATTTTTGGTAGGTATGTCCCTGCGGATTCGATTGTTCATAAAATGGATCCCCGCTCTAAACTGATGATTATCTTTTTATTTGTATGTATCATATTCCTTGCCAATAATTGGGTTACCTATTTAATTATTGGTATTTATACTTTCTTGATGCTTGGTTTATCACGTATTCCTTTTCGGTTTCTATATGCAGGTTTAAAGCCTGTTATATGGCTAGTTCTCTTTACGCTAGTTCTTCAAGTTTTTTTTACAAAGGAAGGAAATCTTCTATATGAGATTGGTCCTTTGAAAATGTATGATGAGGGTGTAAAACAAGGGATCTTTATTTCCATGAGGTTTTTCCTCTTGATCTTAATGACTTCCTTATTAACGCTAACAACTACACCAATTGAAATTACCGATGGTCTTGAAACTTTATTGCATCCACTAAAGAAAATTCACTTTCCAGTTCACGAAATGGCTTTAATGATGTCAATCTCCTTACGATTTATTCCAACATTAATGGAGGAGACAGATAAAATTATGAAAGCGCAAATTGCCAGAGGTGTGGAGTTTGCGAGTGGGCCTTACAAAGAACGGATTAAGGCTGTAATTCCGCTGCTCATCCCACTGTTTGTTGGTTCATTTAAACGAGCAGAGGAGCTAGCGATTGCAATGGAAGCAAGAGGTTATCGAGGTGGAGAAGGGCGAACAAAATATCGGCAATTAAGTTGGAAAACGGTAGATTCACTCCAAATTTTATTACTTGCAGGATTAACAGCACTATTATTCTTATTACGATCTTAATGGAGCAAATGTATGCAAAGATATAAATGCGTAATTTCATATGATGGGGCCGAATTTTCTGGTTATCAGGTTCAACCCAATAAACGTACGGTTCAGGGTGAACTGGAAAGCGTTTTAACTAAAATGCATAAAAGGGACGGGATAAAAGTAACTGGATCAGGAAGGACAGATGCGGGTGTCCATGCAAAAGGACAAGTTATTCATTTTGATTCCAGTCTTTCTATCTCAGAATCAAAGTGGAAAGTTGCGTTAAACTCGTTACTTCCAGAGGATATTTCCATTCTTTCAGTAGAGAAGGCTCGAGAAAATTTTCACGCACGCTTTGATACAGTGGGAAAAGAATATCACTACCATCTTAATTTATCCCTTGATAGAGATCCCTTCCTGCGTAATTATGCTTATCAGTATCCATATAAATTGAACTATGAAGCCATGAGGGAAGCAAGTATGTATTTGTTAGGAACACATGACTTTACGAGTTTTTGTTCTGCAAAAACAGACGTGGTGGACAAAGTCCGAACGATAGAGGAAATTGATTTTTCAGTGGATAAAGAACTCTTCATTCTTCGGTTTGTGGGTAATGGCTTTTTATATAATATGGTTCGAATCCTAGTTGGAACTCTTTTGGAAATTGGTGCTGGCACTCGTTCACCCAAGGAGATTATTACTATTTTAGAAAAAAGGGATCGTCGCTTTGCGGGAAAAACAGCACCAGCTCAGGGCTTGTATCTTTGGGAAGTGTATTATAAGTAGGCTCGTTCCCGCCTCTAGTAGAAGACACATATCCAGCATTCTCACAACTATGTATTAGCTTTTCTAAAACAACACGACCTGGTGTAACATTTTCTTGACATATGCACAACAAGGATATATTATAACATATGAATGTGTTTTTAACCCACGATAAGCCCCGGATCTTATTGTGTTGAAAATATAATGAATATGATTCTTAGAAGGAATTTAATTTAGGAGGTAAAATCATGCGTACAACGTTTATGGCAAACGCTAATAATATCGAACGTAAATGGTACGTAATTGATGCAGAAGGTAAAACTTTAGGACGTCTTGCTTCTGAAGTAGCATCAATTTTACGTGGTAAAAATAAACCAACTTTTACACCACATGTTGACACTGGTGATCATGTTATCATTCTTAATGCATCTAAAGTGCATCTTACAGGTAAAAAACTAACTGACAAGATTTACTACCGTCACAGCTTACATCCAGGTGGTTTAAAAACAAGAACTGCTCTTGAAATGCGTACAAACTATGCTGAGAAAATGATTGAGCTTGCTGTTCGTGGCATGCTTCCAAAAAATACTCTTGGCCGTCAACAATTTAAGAAAATGCACGTTTACGCTGGTAGCGAACATCAGCACCAAGCACAACAACCAGAAGTTTACGAACTTCGCGGTTAATTTTAAAGGAGGCTATTAACTTGGCACAAGTTCAATATATCGGTACTGGTCGCCGTAAGAGCTCTGTCGCACGTGTGCGCTTAGTTCCAGGAAGCGGTAAAATTGTAATCAATGATCGTGACATCGAAAGCTATATCCCATTTGAAGCTTTACGCGTAGTGGTTAAACAACCATTAGTAGCAACTGAAACACTTGGTAGCTATGACGTTCTTGTTAACGTTAGCGGTGGTGGTTACACTGGTCAAGCTGGCGCAATCCGCCATGGTATCGCTCGTGCGTTACTTCAAGCTGACCCAGAATTCCGTCCAACATTAAAGCGCGCTGGATTATTAACTCGTGATGCACGTATGAAAGAACGTAAAAAATACGGTCTTAAAGGTGCTCGTCGTGCGCCTCAGTTCTCAAAACGTTAATTTGCAAGCTTTCAAAGGCTCCCAACCGATTTGGTTGGGGGTCTTTTTCTCCTGTTTAGAAAATTATAATATAGGAACCTGTTAGTAACTTTGATAAAAGGTGAATCGACGTCCAGTGTAAGTAGCTGTCGGAGCTGACCATGGCGACTTACGCTTTTAATCTGGTTGGCAAATACTTGTAAGTAATTAATAAGGTGTAGCATAGTCTATGAAATCTGTGTGGGGAAACAGCCCTTACACGGCTTTTTATTTTAATCAATCTTCATTAACACAAATCTACCCTGATAATATTTGTGTGGATTACCGCTATTATCCAATCATAACCCATTCTTTTATAGCCAAAAATAATATGTCTGCTCATTCAAACAAAGGGGATGGTCGAGTTGAGATGGCACAAAACGATTCTTTCAATGATACAAGAACGCCAAGATAAGAAAGTAGCCTTAGCTATAGACACTTCTACGAATGATGTCCCAACTGTTTTAATTAATAACATAGTGAAATTGTTTGAACAAGTTAAGCCGGATACTATAATGGTTCAAGCAGATTTCAAAATTAGAAGCATTTCACCAGTGAAAAATGATACAATCAACTATTTTACTCATGGTAAATCTTCCTATACATTGGTGTTGGAGTGGGCGGAAGAGGAAAAAGTGGATACATTGTTTTATATTACAGATGTAACAGGCTTTTTACCTGACGAAATGAATCAAGTTGATTATGAAATGTTTTGGCTAGTACCAGGTTCTTTTTTACCGAGAGTTCCGTTTGGAAAAGCAATTAAAGTAACATGAAAAATCCATCCCTTACGATTAGTAGGGGATGGATTTTTGAATGTGTTATATCATTGGTTTTGGATTAATCATGATAAAATACTTGAAAATAGTCTGTCTTTTTTTGATGATTAAAATTAGCATAAATTATGCTATAATATGACCTAGTGATTACATAAAACATCTTCAATTAGCCTATTTATTAACTATAGGGTGGTAACGAAAACTTTTAGTTTTTTGAAATAGTGTTGAGATGGTATATAAATAATTTATACTTGATTTGAAGTGGAAAGAGAGGGTTCATTATGGGCCGTAAGTGGAATAATATTAAAGAAAAAAAAGCATCTAAGGATTCAAACACAAGTCGTATATATGCGAAATTCGGTGTTGAAATTTATGTAGCAGCAAAGCAAGGTGATCCAAATCCAGAATCAAACCAGGCTTTAAAATTCGTACTTGAACGGGCAAAAACGTATAATGTACCAAAAACGATTATTGACCGTGCGATTGAGAAAGCAAAAGGAGGTTCAGAAGAAAATTATACTGAACTTCGTTATGAAGGTTTTGGACCTAATGGATCAATGGTCATTGTAGATGCACTGACAAATAACGTGAATCGTACTGCATCAGATGTACGTGCTGCATTTGGTAAAAACGGTGGAAACATGGGAGTAAGTGGATCTGTAGCTTATATGTTCGATGCTACAGCTGTTATTGGTCTTGAAGGAAAAACAGCAGATGAAGTGCTTGAAATATTGATGGAAGCAGATGTAGACGTACGTGATATTTTAGAAGAAGATGAATCGGTTATCGTTTATGCCGAACCTGACGCGTTCCATTCAGTCCAAGAAGCATTTAAGAATGTTGGAATAACTAATTTTACGGTTGCAGAATTAACAATGCTTGCGCAAAATGACATAACACTTCCAGAAGACGCACAGGCAAAGTTTGAAAAAATGATTGATGCAATTGAAGAATTAGAAGATGTTCAGCAAGTGTACCACAATGTTGATTTAGGGGAATAATCCTAAAATGCAGATAGACCTCATTCTCTAAAAGGATGGTGGAAACCATTCTATTTATAACCATAAAAAAGGCCGATCTTCATTCCGTATTTTTGGAAGAAGAATCGGCTTTTTTGTTTTGATAAAAAATTGGAAAAGGAAAATGGTTTTGGAATTGCATTTCTTGTCACCCTCGGTTAAAGACTAATTCGTAAGAGGTGAGAAACTGTGAATGTAATTACAACACTTAAAGATAAACAACGGGAAAAACAAATAAAATATGAGCGTTCTGTCTTGTCCGATTTATCCATTAATCTACTCAAGGAAAGAGTAAAGCAATTTTTTGGGTCACAAAGAATTACGACGATCATGACTATGAACAAAGGAATTGAAGAAGCGTGTTATGACCTAGCATTGGAATCCTATTTGTTAGGAGCTAAATTCAGCAAATTTGGTTATTATGGAGAAAATATGGAAGAGGTTAGGTTGCGTTGCTTTCATGAAGAAAGACATCTAATTGATACATTATATAACTTTTTGCTTTATTGGGGTGGCGAAGAAGAAGGAACATATAGTGAGTCGTTATATTATATGTGTGAACAGTATGTTTATATATGGTGGCGGGATGGTTATGAAACAGGAGAAAGGCGCCATAAACTTCGTTTACACTGAATTGGATAATTGTCTAGCGTGGGCAGCCGAGCCCTTCGAGGGAATAACCAATAACCGTTATACCTGGGTTACTTGCGCCATTCTTATAATCATTTCTTCCGGTTCTAAATCCGGTCCTTGTCCCATATAAATAAGTGATCTGGGATGAGCGGGAAGGAATGATATCATGAAAAAGAAAAAGTTAAAAGTGATTGGTTTTCTAGTTGGATTAACGGTCTTATTTTTTATCCTACAATATGATTTTATTGAGAATAGTTCCTGGAATTCCTGGAATCTCCCCTTGTCTGGGAAAATTATCTTGCTTGATCCTGGTCATGGTGGGCCAGATGGCGGGGCAGGAGATAAGAAGACACAAGAAAAAGAAATTGCTTTAAATGTTTCATTGAAAGTCAGAGATCTCTTACAAGAACAAGGTGCACTCGTTATTATGACTAGAGAAACCGATAAGGATTTGGCGAGTAGTGATACAAGGGGTTACAGCAGGCGGAAGGTTGAAGATCTGAAAACTAGATTGAAAATGATCAATGACTCAGATACAGACCTTTTTGTAAGTATTCATTTAAACGCGATTCCATCATCAAGATGGAGTGGAGCACAAACTTTTTATGCTCCACAGCATAAAGAAAATGAACGGGTGGCTAAATTTATTCAAGAAGAGCTACGCCGCAATTTAAAAAATACAACGCGGAAAGCGAAACCACTTAATCGGGTATATATTTTAAAAAATGCTAAAAAACCAGGTGCTTTAGTTGAGGTTGGCTTTCTTTCAAATCCAACCGAAAAGGCAAATTTAAAAAAGGATTTATATCAAGAGAAAATTGCTGCTTCGATATATAAAGGAATTATTCGCTATTTTACGAATGAAAAAGAACTAAGAGTAACAGATTAAAGAAGGTGGTATTACCTTCTTTTTTTGCTATCCATAAATTCTGCGAGCGCATAAGTGCAAGTAAGCAATCGCTGGCTAGGGCTTGGGGCTTGCCGCCAAACTTTCATAATGGGATGGGATTTATAGCTAGAAAATGTATATTGCGTTAATATATCCAAATTAGAAATTTAATAAAGAGAAAAGCTATTAAATTACAGAAAAGGAAACTCTATAAGGAGAATGGTGTAATACCAGAAATAAATATTCCATATGTTATTTTTTCTTTTTTTATCGTTATTCAGTTTATGCATATGTGCAGATCGATAGGGGAAGGAATGGGGGACAGTTCATTGGTTGGATTTAACGAAAAAAGATAAAACTCTTCTTTTGCCTTTAATTCTGTTAATTTTTAATACGATGGCTTTTCAATAGATTCGGATAATAAAAAACCTAATTCTTTATTATTTATAATAATTAATCTTTTTGTTTTTTGGTTAACCATCCATATGCCGGCATCCATATAAATCTATTTAGTAGTAGGAACGTAATGAGGCTGGGACAAAACCCACCTCTGAGATGAAAAAGCCGGTGGAATTTTACGATAAGTAAAATTTCACCGGCTTTGATTATTTTCCAATAAAAATAAGGGCCACTTCTGATAAAATAAAGTTACCACACCAAATTTCATCCGAAAGAAGGGTCCTTATGTTCAAAAATTATATCATGAATCAATTAGTTTTGCCTTTAGATTTAGAAGTAAAATTACAAAATAATGATATTGCCTACCATGTCCATCATTTAGTTGAAAGTATCCCTCATGAAGCGTTCGAACCATTTCTTCGAAATGAGGGTTGCCCAGCCTATCATCCACGCATGATGCTTAAAATTATCTTATGTGCCTACACACAATCTGTCTTTTCAGGGCGTAAAATTGAAGCCTTATTAAAAGATAGTATCCGTATGATGTGGCTGGCTCAAGGACATGAACCAAGCTACCGCACAATAAACCGATTCCGTGTTCAATCAGAAGTGAAAGATTTAATCCGCCAATGTTTCGTCCAATTCCGTTGCCAATTGATTGAAGAAAAACTTATCGATCAAGAAGCGGTTTTTATCGATGGCACAAAGATTGAAGCGAATGCGAATAAATTTACGTTTGTCTGGAAGAAATCGGTTGAGAAATATCATCAAAGTTTAATTGAAAAGTCAAATCAGCTATACAATGAACTACTTGAGAACGAAATCATACCTGAAATTAAATGTGAAAGCGATGAACAGTTATCATTGGAAGAGATCGCTCAATTGGTTAAAAAAGTGGACGATGTCGTAACCGAGTATGATAAACAAATTGAAGTATCGACAGACGTTCTAGAACGAAAAGCCTTAAGAAGTGAACGTAAATACCCGAAACAAGTGCGTAAACAGTTGATTGATTTTGTCTTACGAAAACAGAAATACCAACAAGACTTTGAAATATTTGGCACACGTAATAGCTATTCTAAAACAGATCCGGATGCGACATTTATGCGAATGAAAGATGATTATATGCAAAACGGACAATTGAAGGCAGGTTACAATGTACAAATCGCAACGGAAGGTCAATACGCGCTTGCCTATAGTTTATTTTCAAACCCAACAGATACACGTACGTTAATTCCATTTCTAGATGAGATCGAGCAGCATTATTTCGAGTTACCGAAACACATTGTCGCAGATGCAGGTTATGGTAGTGAACAAAACTATAATGATATCCTTTCGAACAGAAAACGAGAAGCACTTATTACGTATAACATGTATTTGAAAGAACAAAAGAAAAAGTATAAACAAAACACATTTAATCCCGACAATTGGCAGTATAATGAAGAAACAGATACATATACATGTCCCAATCAGAAACTTCTTAAATTTCAATATTATTCTATACGTAATGACCGTACAGACTTCCAACGGAAGTTCAAAATCTATGAGTGCGAAGACTGTTCAGGATGCCCGTTCCGTTCATCATGTACAAAAGCAAAAGAAGGAAACAATCGAAAACTAATGGTGAATGAAAAATGGGAACAGCAAAAAGAATATGTAAGAGAGAAGCTTTCAGAAGAGAAAACGAGTGCCATCTATCGAAAACGCAAAATCGATGTGGAACCAGTTTTTGGATTCTTGAAGGCTAATTTGCGTTTCTCTCGGTTTTCTGTACGAGGAAAATCGAAAGTAGAAAACGAAATGGGCCTCGCGTTAATGGCAGTGAATTTAAGAAAATTCACTGCCAACAACTAAGGTAATAGAAGAATTAACACCCCAAAATAGATAAAGGTGAATTTGAGTAAGCTCAAATTCACCTTTCTTACTATTTGAAGCTAGTTATGTCCCAGCCTCTTATAAAAAGGATTAAAATTCGACAAAATCAAAAAAGTAAGCAAAAAGCACCATTTTGATTTTAATAGGTTGACGAAAGTTCATAAATATGACAAAATTTCCAAAGGTTGTATAAAAAAGATAAAAGGAGGGGAAAATATTGCACTATTAATTAAAACAAATTGATTAAATAAATTTACATATACTTATTTTACATTAATATAAAAATATACATAAACGGGTGAAATAATGAAAACAATAATATCCTACGAATTTTATAATTCCTTCAAAAGTTTTAAATCAATTTTAATTATCCTATTTTTTACTTTATCCTCGATACTTACTGCTCATTTCCTTTCTAATCAACCTTCGCTAACAAATTCAATGCATTCTGGATCAGTATATACTTCCAGCATAAAACTTTTAGTCTTTTTCTTTGGATTTCTTTTTGTGTCATCTATTTCACATGATGTGATTAATAAAGAATTAGACTTTCAAACCATTCGCTTGCTTGTTACTAAAACCTCTAAAGGAAATATTATATTTGGTAAATTTTTAGGGGTATTTTTATTCTGGGTTGTATCCACTACTGCATGTTTTATAATTGTTTCCTTATATGCTAAACAATGGTTTTTTCTAGATTATACAGTTGTAATTATATTTTTATTCTTTATAGTTACCATTACTTTATTTTTATCAACAATTATAGCGAAGCCAGGATTAACCATGTTTATAGGGATTTTTATAGGAATTATTGCTCCTATTTTAGGTTTTTGGGCCGCCTTTTCAACAAAATGGTTTCTAATTCCTTTTAGATACTTTTTACCTTATTACTATGTTGTTCAATCTAATGGATATTTAATTTTCCCAGCATTATTCGGTTTTATTTTGTTGTTTATTTCCTACTTTATCTTTAAAAGGAAGGATTTATAATATGAGGGCGATTGAAGTATTTCAACTTGAAAAAAGTTATAAAAAGAAACAGGTATTAAATGGGATTAATTTAGAGGTTAATACAGGAGAAATTTTTGGACTTCTAGGAAGAAATGGGGCTGGGAAATCAACCTTTATTCATACTTTAACAGGAATAACAAATAAAACAGCAGGTAATTTTAAAATTTTGGGTTTTAGTGATAAACAAATTGATCAAATTAAACAAAAAATTGGAGTAATGCCAGATACATCTAATTTATATCAGCATATGAGGGCAATTGATTTTCTAAAATACATGGGGAAAATAAAAGACGAAAAGAAAAAAAATCAAGATTATAAAGATCTTTTAAATCAAGTAGGTTTATTTAATGTTGAAAAAGAAAAAATTAAATCATTCTCTTTTGGAATGAAGAAAAAAATAAGCATTGCTCAAGCATTATTGGGTAATCCGGATTTAGTTTTTTTAGATGAACCTACATCAGGGCTAGATCCAGAGTCAGGTATAGAAATTCAACAGTTAATAAAAAGATTAAAGCAACAAGGAAAAACTATTTTTCTAACTTCGCATAATTTAAATGAAGTAGAAAAGATATGTGATCGAGTTGCTATTATGAGCGAAGGAAAGATAGTTAAAGTTGGAACTGTTCGAGAGCTAAAAATGGCTACTAATGAATCTGTTATTATTCATATTCGTACAAAACCAATTTTGGATAAACAAACAATAAGTACATTAATAAATAATTCAGATTCTATAAGATATCTTAAACAAATTAACGATTTTGCAATTTTTGAATTAGATAGCGAGGAAAATGTTCCTTATTTAATAGACTTATTTAGGGAAAATAATATTAAGATTTATGAAATTAAAATTCAAGAACAAACTTTAGAAGATGTTTTTATGGCTGTATGAAAATAAAAATTCTGAAATTCAGTCAAATACTTGATTAAATAATAACTTTGGCGTAATTCTGTATTTGTGGTCAATGATAAGGAAGGCATCGAATATCCTTGCCAAGATAAATCGTATGATTATTTATTGTTCCAGGGAGAACAAAACGGATTAATAACTTCTATATATATCACTATAACAACGGTTAATATATGTGATACATTTAACTGGTTCACAAGTTTGAATATGATATACTGTTCCTGTAAACGAATTCAATAAGGTGGGTGTTTAGATGTTAACTGAAGTAAAAGTCCGTGAAATACTGGGCGGTCTTAAGGATCCATTTATACATAAAACATTTGCGGAAATAAAAGCTATTCAAGATGTAAAAATAAAAGATGAAAAAAATCATGTAAGTGTTAAGATTGCAATTGCTAAAACAGGCACATCTGAACAACTACAACTTCAGACTCAAATCGTTAACCTTTTAAAAGAAGCTGGAGCGGCGACGGTAGGTATTCGCTTTGGTGAACTTTCTGAGGGAGAATTGGCCAAGCACCGCGGTTCTGCAGGTGAAAGTGATGAAAGCGACAAGAGTTTATTATCGCCTAATAGTAAAACTACTTTTATTGCGGTCGCAAGCGGTAAGGGTGGGGTTGGTAAATCAACTGTTGCTGTTAACCTTGCAGTATCTTTAGCGCGTTTAGGCAAAAAGGTTGGCCTCATTGATGCTGATATTTATGGCTTTAGTGTCCCTGATATGATGGGGATTTCTGAAAGACCTGTAGTCGAAAATGAACGAATTCTTCCGGTAGATCGGTTTGGAGTTAAAGTAATCTCAATGGGCTTCTTTGTTGAAGATAACGCTCCAATCATTTGGCGTGGACCGATGCTTGGAAAAATGTTAAATAGTTTCTTTAAAGAAGTAGAATGGGGAGAACTTGATTACTTGCTATTAGACCTTCCACCAGGAACAGGTGATATAGCATTGGATGTTCATACCATGCTTCCTTCTTGCAAAGAAATCATCGTAACAACTCCGCATCCAACGGCAGCATTTGTAGCTGCGCGTGCAGGAGCGATGGCTTTACGAACTGAACATGAAATTCTTGGTGTTATTGAAAACATGGCCTATTTTGAAAGTAAGGTAACTGGTGAAAAAGAATATGTATTTGGTAAAGGCGGCGGCGATAAATTAGCTGAAGAATTAAACACTGAAGTCTTAGGACGTCTACCGCTAGCTCAACCTAACTGGGATGAAGAGGAGTTTGCTCCTTCCGTCTATCAGGAAGATCACAGTACAGGTAAAATCTACTTAGAAATTGCCAAGCATGTTCTAGCAAGTCTAGATAAATAAAAATGGTAAAGAGGCTGGGACATAACTAGCTTCAAATAGTAAGAAAGGTGAATTTGAGCTTACTCAAATTCACCTTTATCTATTTTGGGGTGTTAATTCTTCTATTACCTTAGTTGTTGGCAGTGAATTTTCTTAAATTCACTGCCATTAACGCGAGGCCCATTTCGTTTTCTACTTTCGATTTTCCTCGTACAGAAAACCGAGAGAAACGCAAATTAGCCTTCAAGAATCCAAAAACTGGTTCCACATCGATTTTGCGTTTTCGATAGATGGCACTCGTTTTCTCTTCTGAAAGCTTCTCTCTTACATATTCTTTTTGCTGTTCCCATTTTTCATTCACCATTAGTTTTCGATTGTTTCCTTCTTTTGCTTTTGTACATGATGAACGGAACGGGCATCCTGAACAGTCTTCGCACTCATAGATTTTGAACTTCCGTTGGAAGTCTGTACGGTCATTACGTATAGAATAATATTGAAATTTAAGAAGTTTCTGATTGGGACATGTATATGTATCTGTTTCTTCATTATACTGCCAATTGTCGGGATTAAATGTGTTTTGTTTATACTTTTTCTTTTGTTCTTTCAAATACATGTTATACGTAATAAGTGCTTCTCGTTTTCTGTTCGAAAGGATATCATTATAGTTTTGTTCACTACCATAACCTGCATCTGCGACAATGTGTTTCGGTAACTCGAAATAATGCTGCTCGATCTCATCTAGAAATGGAATTAACGTACGTGTATCTGTTGGGTTTGAAAATAAACTATAGGCAAGCGCGTATTGACCTTCCGTTGCGATTTGTACATTGTAACCTGCCTTCAATTGTCCGTTTTGCATATAATCATCTTTCATTCGCATAAATGTCGCATCCGGATCTGTTTTAGAATAGCTATTACGTGTGCCAAATATTTCAAAGTCTTGTTGGTATTTCTGTTTTCGTAAGACAAAATCAATCAACTGTTTACGCACTTGTTTCGGGTATTTACGTTCACTTCTTAAGGCTTTTCGTTCTAGAACGTCTGTCGATACTTCAATTTGTTTATCATACTCGGTTACGACATCGTCCACTTTTTTAACCAATTGAGCGATCTCTTCCAATGATAACTGTTCATCGCTTTCACATTTAATTTCAGGTATGATTTCGTTCTCAAGTAGTTCATTGTATAGCTGATTTGACTTTTCAATTAAACTTTGATGATATTTCTCAACCGATTTCTTCCAGACAAACGTAAATTTATTCGCATTCGCTTCAATCTTTGTGCCATCGATAAAAACCGCTTCTTGATCGATAAGTTTTTCTTCAATCAATTGGCAACGGAATTGGACGAAACATTGGCGGATTAAATCTTTCACTTCTGATTGAACACGGAATCGGTTTATTGTGCGGTAGCTTGGTTCATGTCCTTGAGCCAGCCACATCATACGGATACTATCTTTTAATAAGGCTTCAATTTTACGCCCTGAAAAGACAGATTGTGTGTAGGCACATAAGATAATTTTAAGCATCATGCGTGGATGATAGGCTGGGCAACCCTCATTTCGAAGAAATGGTTCGAACGCTTCATGAGGGATACTTTCAACTAAATGATGGACATGGTAGGCAATATCATTATTTTGTAATTTTACTTCTAAATCTAAAGGCAAAACTAATTGATTCATGATATAATTTTTGAACATAAGGACCCTTCTTTCGGATGAAATTTGGTGTGGTAACTTTATTTTATCAGAAGTGGCCCTTATTTTTATTGGAAAATAATCAAAGCCGGTGAAATTTTACTTATCGTAAAATTCCACCGGCTTTTTCATCTCAGAGGTGGGTTTTGTCCCAGCCTCTTTATTACATTGATATATTGTATTAAATTTTATGGATTATCTGTGTGAAATGAAATAAAGCATAAGCATTCCGAAAATGTAAATTGTAACTTTGTTAGTTAGGAAGCACTAGTGCCTTGCTGTAAAAGACTTTCTAGTGGTTCTTGGTGGGAATTTATGCACCACTGCTTTGCCCACCAGATTGTCCACCTGTTTTACTTTGCCCGCTTGTGGGTTGATTTTCACTTGATTTGCCTTTGTTCAATTCACTAGCGGCTTTAATTAAAATTTCCTGCATTTTTACTTTAAACAATGGACTTTCAATTGTTTCGGTTATTACTTTTTGTAAATTATCACGGTATTCCTTACTTTTTAATGAATCAGCCATTTCCTTTTTAATTTCTGGTTCTTTAAATACCTGAATCATCATGTCTCTATATTCAGGATCATTCATCAATTGTTTAAGCAATTTTTCATTTTCTGATTTCATATTTTTAGCAACACCTTCTGCGAACTTAGGGTCACTAAATGTTTTCTTCCAAAATTCAGAAGCTTTATCAGTAGTAAGTGTTTGTTGAATCGTGTCAGACACAACTTTTTGATCCATCACTAATTTTTGCTTCATTTTATCATCAGACATGACATCCTGAATTGCTTTCTTCCCATCATCTGTTTTAAGAATATCGACCACCATTTTTTTTGTTTGTTCGTAATCCACTTGTCCACTTCCGACTGTGTCACTGGAGGAACAACTGTTTAGGAACACCATGACGAGTAGGAGGAGCAACATGCTTTTTGCCTTCATAAAAAAAGCTCCTTTCACAAATAAGTCCTTAATTTTAGAATGAAGATAAATCGCAAATATTATTCGTTAAGTATTTAAAATCTGGATTTTTCAAACTTGGATTGTTACAATCAAGAGGAAAATTAATTTGCTTTTTGGAGGATAAGAGTGTGACTAGCCGTATTTGGGTAAAACTTTTTTTAACAACTTTAATGGTGGGCGGACTCACAACGGCTATTGTTGGTTTTATCGTTCGCTGGAATGAGTTCTTGCCATATTTTACCGAATTTAAACTAATTGATATTTTATCTACAACGATATGGTTAATAGCTATGGGTTTTCTTTTTAGTTTAATTAGTCAAATGGGCTTTTTTGCTTACTTAACAATCCATCGGTTTGGTTTGGGGATTTTCAAATCAGTTTTCCTTTGGAATGCAGTTCAGGTAGTTTTGATTTTATTTGGGCTTTTTGACTTGGTGTACTTAAGGTTTGAAACATTTTCCAAAAGGGGAGAAGACCTTATTCCTTATATCGCCATTGCAGCGGTACTATTGGTAGCGGGTTTAGCTGTTGCATGGTTAAAAACGAAGCAGACTAATAAAGATGCGTTCATTCCAGCACTTTTCTTTATGATAGTGGTAACAATTTTAGAGTGGGTTCCTGTATTAAGAGTAAATGAAAAAAGTTGGCTTTATCTTATGATGTTTTCATTAATAACATGCAATGCATATCAATTATTAATACTACATAAGCTAAATGCTCAATCTGAAGTGGTACGGAAAAGGCTGATTGGAAGCAATAATAAAAGGGAAGTAAAAAATAAATTGCAAAAAAAACCGTCCAATTGAAAATTTGTTGGACGGTTTTTATGTTTATTTAATTTCTGTCGATTGAACATTTCCATTTGCAATCATTTCAGATACTGTTACAAGCTTAAAACCATGATCCCGTAAACTCCCTATGATTTGAGGTAATGCTTTTGCTGTTTGTTTCGCAGAGTCTGATGCGTGTAGAAGAATGATATCACCCTTTTTTGAATGCAGGGTATTTTCTACAATGTCTTTTACTCCTGGATTTGTCCAATCTTTTGAATCCACGCTCCAATGGACGACTGTGTACCCGTATCGCTCAGCGATATTTAAAGTTCGTTCATCAAAATGTCCAGTTGGTGCACGTAAAAGTTTTATATTCTTTACATTCAATTTATGAAATGATTCCTGGGCCATTGAAATATCTTTCTTAATTTTGGTATCTTCTATGTCGGTGTAATCCACATAGGTATAGCCGAGAATTCCAATTTCATAACCATCCTTTACAATACGATTGACAAGATCCGGATGACGTTCAGCCCATGAGCCTGCTAAAAAAAAGGTAGCAGATTGAACATTTTCTTTTTTTAAGACATCCAGGATGGGTTCTGCTTTTTCATCTCCCCAGCCAATATTAAAAGTAAGTGCAATATCCTTTTCTCCTCTGTAGACTGCCTTGGGCCCATCTTTTGTTGAAAAGACAGGCAGCTGTGAAATATTTCCGATATAAAGAAACCAAGCTGCAAAAAAAGCCATAACCAAAATTAACGAAATTTGTTTTATAAATTTTCCATTTACCACCATAAAGATATTCATTTTATCACCTCGTCCAATACTGTCCATATCACATACATATGCATGTATTTTCTCGATATGATAAAAGATTTTAATCATAAAAAACGGATAATTGGAAATGAATACTAATAACGCTGTATCAAGGAGTGTTATGATGATAGGTATTTTAATTAATGAAAAAGAGGCAAAGGAAGTTGAATACTTAATCAAGAGAGAAATGGATGAAATTTTATTTGATTTTACGGATGAAAGAATAGACCATATCACAAAGAAAGCAATGGAAGAGAGATACAAAGTTTTATTTGATTTATTTATCCGAGTTGCCCCACCATGTGATTGCTTAAAATATATGAGAAAGAAGAAAAAGGATGGATAATAAGTAGAAAAGTATTTTAGTAAAAAAGAATTGACTTTTATTTTAAACCTTGGTATATTAATAAACGTCGCTGCTGGTGATTGAGAAACAACAATTATTATTTTGAAAAAAGTTGTTGACATCAATTGCTGTAGATGGTATATTAATAAAGTCGCTTCTGAGCGATAGAGTAAATAGCTCCTTGAAAACTAAACAAACAAAAACGTCAACAAACAAACAAAAATATAGTGTTTGCTTTTAGCAACACTAGCCAACGTAAACTATGAGCTAAACTCATACTTTCTTTTATGGAGAGTTTGATCCTGGCTCAGGACGAACGCTGGCGGCGTGCCTAATACATGCAAGTCGAGCGAATTTTTAGGAGCTTGCTCCTAAAAATTAGCGGCGGACGGGTGAGTAACACGTGGGCAACCTGCCTGTAAGACTGGGATAACTTCGGGAAACCGGAGCTAATACCGGATAATCCTTTTCCTCACATGAGGGAAAGCTGAAAGACGGTTTCGGCTGTCACTTACAGATGGGCCCGCGGCGCATTAGCTAGTTGGTGAGGTAACGGCTCACCAAGGCGACGATGCGTAGCCGACCTGAGAGGGTGATCGGCCACACTGGGACTGAGACACGGCCCAGACTCCTACGGGAGGCAGCAGTAGGGAATCTTCCGCAATGGACGAAAGTCTGACGGAGCAACGCCGCGTGAACGATGAAGGCCTTCGGGTCGTAAAGTTCTGTTGTTAGGGAAGAACAAGTATCGGAGTAACTGCCGGTACCTTGACGGTACCTAACCAGAAAGCCACGGCTAACTACGTGCCAGCAGCCGCGGTAATACGTAGGTGGCAAGCGTTGTCCGGAATTATTGGGCGTAAAGCGCGCGCAGGCGGTCCTTTAAGTCTGATGTGAAAGCCCACGGCTCAACCGTGGAGGGTCATTGGAAACTGGGGACTTGAGTACAGAAGAGGAAAGTGGAATTCCACGTGTAGCGGTGAAATGCGTAGAGATGTGGAGGAACACCAGTGGCGAAGGCGACTTTCTGGTCTGTAACTGACGCTGAGGCGCGAAAGCGTGGGGAGCAAACAGGATTAGATACCCTGGTAGTCCACGCCGTAAACGATGAGTGCTAAGTGTTAGAGGGTTTCCGCCCTTTAGTGCTGCAGCTAACGCATTAAGCACTCCGCCTGGGGAGTACGGCCGCAAGGCTGAAACTCAAAGGAATTGACGGGGGCCCGCACAAGCGGTGGAGCATGTGGTTTAATTCGAAGCAACGCGAAGAACCTTACCAGGTCTTGACATCCTCTGACAACCCTAGAGATAGGGCTTTCCCCTTCGGGGGACAGAGTGACAGGTGGTGCATGGTTGTCGTCAGCTCGTGTCGTGAGATGTTGGGTTAAGTCCCGCAACGAGCGCAACCCTTGATCTTAGTTGCCAGCATTCAGTTGGGCACTCTAAGGTGACTGCCGGTGACAAACCGGAGGAAGGTGGGGATGACGTCAAATCATCATGCCCCTTATGACCTGGGCTACACACGTGCTACAATGGATGGTACAAAGGGCTGCAAAACCGCGAGGTTAAGCGAATCCCATAAAACCATTCTCAGTTCGGATTGTAGGCTGCAACTCGCCTACATGAAGCTGGAATCGCTAGTAATCGCGGATCAGCATGCCGCGGTGAATACGTTCCCGGGCCTTGTACACACCGCCCGTCACACCACGAGAGTTTGTAACACCCGAAGTCGGTGGGGTAACCGTAAGGAGCCAGCCGCCTAAGGTGGGACAGATGATTGGGGTGAAGTCGTAACAAGGTAGCCGTATCGGAAGGTGCGGCTGGATCACCTCCTTTCTAAGGAATATATTCTGACTTTGGGTCAGATATAAAACGTTTGCTCTGACGTTTCTTGTTTGTTTAGTTTTGAGGGAGTAATTCCTCGAAGCTTTATTTTTTTGTCTCTGCGAGTAGTCATTATCGCAAGGCAAGATGAAGTATTGTTCCTTGAAAACTAGATAATCGTAAGAAGAAGTCAAAGTAAGAACCGAGTAATCGCCATTTTAGTTTTCTCTCTTATTTATAAGAGTAGTAAGACAAACCAGCTGATGAAGAAATTCATTACTGATCATTTGTCTATAGGTTAAGTTAGAAAGGGCGCACGGTGAATGCCTTGGCACTAGGAGCCGATGAAGGACGGGACTAACACCGATATGCTTCGGGGAGCTGTAAGTAAGCTTTGATCCGGAGATTTCCGAATGGGGGAACCCACTGTTCGTAATGGAGCAGTATCTTTACCTGAATACATAGGGTATTGAAGGTAGACCCGGGGAACTGAAACATCTAAGTACCCGGAGGAAGAGAAAGCAAACGCGATTCCCTGAGTAGCGGCGAGCGAAACGGGAAATAGCCCAAACCAAGAGGCTTGCCTCTTGGGGTTGTAGGACACTCAATATGGAGTTACAAAGGAACGGGGTAAATGAAGCGACCTGGAAAGGTCAGCCGTAGAAGGTAAAAGCCCTGTAGTTGAAACTTCGTTCCCTCCTGAGTGGATCCTGAGTACGGCCGGACACGTGAAATCCGGTCGGAAGCAGGGAGGACCATCTCCCAAGGCTAAATACTCCCTAGTGACCGATAGTGAACCAGTACCGTGAGGGAAAGGTGAAAAGCACCCCGGAAGGGGAGTGAAATAGTTCCTGAAACCGTGTGCCTACAAGTAGTCAAAGCCCATTAATGGGTAATGGCGTGCCTTTTGTAGAATGAACCGGCGAGTTACGATTACATGCAAGGTTAAGTTGAAAAGACGGAGCCGCAGCGAAAGCGAGTCTGAATAGGGCGAATGAGTATGTGGTCGTAGACCCGAAACCAGGTGATCTACCCATGTCCAGGGTGAAGTCCAGGTAACACTGGATGGAGGCCCGAACCCACGCACGTTGAAAAGTGCGGGGATGAGGTGTGGGTAGCGGAGAAATTCCAATCGAACTTGGAGATAGCTGGTTCTCTCCGAAATAGCTTTAGGGCTAGCCTCACGTAGTAAGAGTCTTGGAGGTAGAGCACTGTTTGGACTAGGGGCCCTCATCGGGTTACCGAATTCAGACAAACTCCGAATGCCAAAGACTTATCCGTGGGAGTCAGACTGCGAGTGATAAGATCCGTAGTCAAGAGGGAAACAGCCCAGACCACCAGCTAAGGTCCCAAAGTATACGTTAAGTGGAAAAGGATGTGGAGTTGCTTAGACAACCAGGATGTTGGCTCAGAAGCAGCCACCATTTAAAGAGTGCGTAATAGCTCACTGGTCGAGTGACTCTGCGCCGAAAATGTACCGGGGCTAAACGTATCACCGAAGCTGTGGATTGACATCTTAGATGTCAGTGGTAGGAGAGCGTTCTAAGGGCGTTGAAGCTAGATCGTAAGGACTAGTGGAGCGCTTAGAAGTGAGAATGCCGGTATGAGTAGCGAAAGATGAGTGAGAATCTCATCCACCGAATGCCCAAGGTTTCCTGAGGAAGGCTCGTCCGCTCAGGGTTAGTCGGGACCTAAGCCGAGGCCGAAAGGCGTAGGCGATGGATAACAGGTTGATATTCCTGTACCACCTCTTTATCGTTTGAGCAATGGGGGGACGCAGAAGGATAGGGTAAGCGCGCTGTTGGATATGCGCGTCTAAGCAGTTAGGCTGTCAGTGAGGCAAATCCCGCTGACGTGAAGGCTGAGCTGTGATAGCGAGGGAAATTTAGTACCGAAGTTCCTGATTCCACACTGCCAAGAAAAGCCTCTAGCGAGATAAATGGTGCCCGTACCGCAAACCGACACAGGTAGGCGAGGAGAGAATCCTAAGGTGAGCGAGAGAACTCTCGTTAAGGAACTCGGCAAAATGACCCCGTAACTTCGGGAGAAGGGGTGCTCTTTGGGTGAATAGCCTCGAAGAGCCGCAGTGAATAGGCCCAGGCGACTGTTTAGCAAAAACACAGGTCTCTGCGAAGCCGCAAGGCGAAGTATAGGGGCTGACGCCTGCCCGGTGCTGGAAGGTTAAAAGGAGGGGTTAGCGCAAGCGAAGCTCTGAATTGAAGCCCCAGTAAACGGCGGCCGTAACTATAACGGTCCTAAGGTAGCGAAATTCCTTGTCGGGTAAGTTCCGACCCGCACGAAAGGCGTAACGATCTGGGCACTGTCTCAACGAGAGACTCGGTGAAATTATAGTACCTGTGAAGATGCAGGTTACCCGCGACAGGACGGAAAGACCCCGTGGAGCTTTACTGTAGCCTGATATTGAATTTTGGTACAGCTTGTACAGGATAGGTAGGAGCCTGAGAAGCCGGAGCGCTAGCTTCGGTGGAGGCGTCGGTGGGATACTACCCTGGCTGTATTGAAATTCTAACCCACACCCACATATCTGGGTGGGAGACAGTGTCAGGTGGGCAGTTTGACTGGGGCGGTCGCCTCCTAAAGAGTAACGGAGGCGCCCAAAGGTTCCCTCAGAATGGTTGGAAATCATTCGTAGAGTGTAAAGGCACAAGGGAGCTTGACTGCGAGACCTACAAGTCGAGCAGGGACGAAAGTCGGGCTTAGTGATCCGGTGGTTCCGCATGGAAGGGCCATCGCTCAACGGATAAAAGCTACCCGGGGATAACAGGCTTATCTCCCCAAGAGTCCACATCGACGGGGAGGTTTGGCACCTCGATGTCGGCTCATCGCATCCTGGGGCTGTAGTCGGTCCCAAGGGTTGGGCTGTTCGCCCATTAAAGCGGTACGCGAGCTGGGTTCAGAACGTCGTGAGACAGTTCGGTCCCTATCCGTCGTGGGCGCAGGAAATTTGAGAGGAGCTGTCCTTAGTACGAGAGGACCGGGATGGACGCACCGCTGGTGTACCAGTTGTCTTGCCAAAGGCATCGCTGGGTAGCTATGTGCGGACGGGATAAGTGCTGAAAGCATCTAAGCATGAAGCCCCCCTCAAGATGAGATTTCCCATAGCGTCAAGCTAGTAAGATCCCTGAAAGATGATCAGGTTGATAGGTCAGAGGTGGAAGCGTGGCAACATGTGGAGCTGACTGATACTAATCGATCGAGGACTTAACCATTTTTAAAGCGATCTCGTGTTTTACTTCTTCTTCTAAGATTATCTAGTTTTGAGGGAATGAAAATTTTCTCTTGCAAAAGTTTCAAAAGGCATTATAATAAAATATGTCTGATGAAAATAGTCTGGTAATTATGGCAAGAAGGTCACACCCGTTCCCATACCGAACACGGAAGTTAAGCTTCTTTGCGCCGATGGTAGTTGGGACTTTGTCCCTGTGAGAGTAGGACGTTGCCAGGCTAATAATTTTTGCATTATTCCGCAGTAGCTCAGTGGTAGAGCTATCGGCTGTTAACCGATCGGTCGTAGGTTCGAGTCCTACCTGCGGAGCCATTTTTTTGAATTTTAACAAGCCCATTGTTGGGAATGCAAGCGGATATGCTTCCATAGCTCAGCAGGTAGAGCACTTCCATGGTAAGGAAGAGGTCAGCGGTTCGAGCCCGCTTGGGAGCTTACTAATTAAATTATATGGCCCCTTGGTCAAGTGGTTAAGACACCTCCCTTTCACGGAGGTAACACGGGTTCGAGTCCCGTAGGGGTCACCATTATGGAGGATTAGCTCAGCTGGGAGAGCATCTGCCTTACAAGCAGAGGGTCGGCGGTTCGATCCCGTCATCCTCCACCATTTATATTATTGTAATGCCGGCCTAGCTCAATTGGTAGAGCAACTGACTTGTAATCAGTAGGTTGGGGGTTCAAGTCCTCTGGCCGGCACCATTTTTAAAAAAATAAATATGGAGGGGTAGCGAAGTGGCTAAACGCGGCGGACTGTAAATCCGCTCCCTCCGGGTTCGGCGGTTCGAATCCGTCCCCCTCCACCATTTATAATATTTTTTAAAATGGATATACTACATAATGTACTGAGGAACATTTTCATTATTGGGCTATAGCCAAGCGGTAAGGCATCGCACTTTGACTGCGACATGCGTTGGTTCAAATCCAGCTAGCCCAGCCAAGAGCCATTAGCTCAGTTGGTAGAGCATCTGACTTTTAATCAGAGGGTCGAAGGTTCGAGTCCTTCATGGCTCATAATATTACAATAAATAAACTCTTGGGGAAACCCAAGAGTTTTTGCGTATAAATAAATAGTTTGGGAAGTTTGAGTCATATGAATTTTACTATTTTTAAAACATTGAAGTTTTTAAATTTTCGCATATATATACATAAATTTGTCGAGTTGAGTCATTTCATTGAAAGCGGTTAAAATAGAGGTAGTAAAGCCTAGGAGGAATTGTGAATGAGAAAGCTTTCGATTATTGGAATGCCGATGGACTTAGGTCAAATGAGGCGCGGAGTGGACATGGGACCAAGTGCAATCCGCTATGCTGGAATAAATGAAAGGCTAAAGCCCCTTTTTGATGAAATACATGATTTAGGGGATATTCCAATTGGAAGACCCGAAGTAGTGATTGATAAAGAATCAAATCTTCGTAACTTAGACTTGGTTTCAGAAAAAAGTACAAAGTTAGCTGCAAAAGTGGATGAGGTTGTTCAATCGGGTTCGTTCCCGCTTGTCCTTGGTGGTGATCATAGTATTGCCATTGGTACATTAGCCGGTGTTTCAAAACATTATAAAAACCTAGGTGTTATTTGGTATGATGCTCATGGTGATCTTAATACAGCTGAAACATCTCCATCGGGTAATATTCATGGAATGCCACTTGCTGTTAGTATTGGCTTAGGTCATCCTTCTTTAACTGAAATTGCAGGATATGCTCCTAAGGTAAAGCCGGAGAATGTGGTTATTATAGGAGCAAGAGCCCTTGATGATGGGGAGAAAGAACTGATAAAAGAAATAGGGATTAAAGTTTATACGATGCATGAAATTGATCGTTTAGGTATGGCAGCGGTAATGGAAGAGACTATTTCCTACCTAAAAGAAAGAACAGACGGTGTCCATTTATCCTTGGACTTAGATGGATTAGATCCAAATGATGCACCAGGTGTAGGGACCCCTGTTATAGGCGGAATCAGTTATCGTGAAAGCCATCTTGCAATGGAAATGCTAGAGGAATCTGGAATTATAACATCTGCGGAGTTTGTCGAAGTAAATCCAATTTTAGATGAAAAAAATAAAACAGCTACTGTTGCTGTGGAGCTTATGGGCTCATTATTCGGGGAAAAACTTTTATAAAAAAACAAGCAGCTTCTTTCATCCAAAGGGGCTGCTTGTTTTTTTAAGTTATAATTTAATGTAAATTAAATGGTAACAGTCACATATTTTTGGCAAGTGAAATTCTTATTTGATCTATTTATTTTTATTTGTGACAGTTTTGGTAAATTTTTGTTAATATTAAAGGTATTGAAAAGTTTTTTAGCTAAACAGAATTTATATCCATAAATTCTGCTAGCGCATAAGGCAACTACGTCTAATCACCGCCCTTATGGGGCTCGCCAATCGGCGAATTTTCTTTATGTAATTGAAACTTTTTTGCTTGCGATTCGTATTATCGTATAGCCGCATTTCGGGCGGAGGTAAAAGATGGAGAATATTATAAAAAAAAGAATTAAACAGGTTAAAAAAGGCGACCAAAATGCATTTGGAGAAATTGTTGAGATTTATAAAAATAAAGTATATCAACTGTGCTACAGGATGCTTGGCAATCGCCAAGAAGCAGAAGATATTTCACAGGAAGCGTTTATCCGTGCCTTTGTTAATATAAATACCTATAATCAAGATTACAAATTTTCAACGTGGATTTTTCGGATTGCCACAAATTTATGTATTGATCGAATCCGTAAAAAGAAACCTGATTACTATCTTGACGAAGAAGTTCCTGGAACGAATGGTCTTACAATGTATTCACAGATTGCTTCAAGTGATCCACTTCCTGATAAAGAATTGGAAAGTTTGGAGTTACAAGAGACAATTCAAAAAGAAATAGTGAAATTACCTGAAAAGTATCGGTCCGTAATTGTTTTAAAATATATTGAAGAGTTATCTTTAAATGAAATTAGCAAGATTCTTGATTTGCCTCTTGGAACGGTGAAAACTAGAATTCATCGGGGGCGAGAAGCCTTAAGGCAACAACTACGTTATGTATGAGGAAAAGAGATAGAGCATCGTCAAAATAACTGACTATCCTATTTAACTTGGCGAAGCTAACATCATTCACCTTGATTTAGGTATAAGTGCTCCACTCAAACAGTCTAAATTCTTTAATTTAGCTAATTGATAAAAAATTTTTCTTTATGATTGATGGTGTAGTAGTACACTATGAACGTTTGTATGATAAGAGGTGAATATATTGAAATGCCCCGAAGAAATCATAGAATTAATGCATGCATTTTTAGATGAAGAAATTGAACCGGAAATGGAAAGGTCCCTAAGAGAGCACCTTCGTAGCTGTAAGGAGTGTGAAAGTATATTTAATGAACTGAATAAAACGATTGCTTTTGTTCGAAGTTCCTCAAATATGCAAGCACCTGATCATTTCACAGAAAATATTATGGCGAAGCTTCCAAAGGAAAAGAAAAGGGCGAGAGCTGGGCGTTGGTTGCAAAACCATCCTTTTGCGGCGGCCGCTTCCTTATTTTTTGTATTGATGATGACTAGTCTTTTGTCGAACTGGAATCAGGATCAGGAATTTTCAGTTTCAGATCAACAAAATTTGATTGTTAAAAACCATACTGTAATTGTCCCTAAAGGGGAAGTTGTGAATGGAGATGTCGTAGTCCAAAATGGGAAGCTTAGAATTGAGGGAGAAGTAAAGGGTAATGTGACGGTGATTAATGGGAAGGAATATATGGCGTCTGCAGGCCATGTTACGGGGGACATCAAAGAAGTAAATCAAGTATTGGACTGGATTTGGTATTATCTTAAGAAAACGAGCAAGGATGTAATCCATGTTTTTAATGGAAACAAAACTAATTAACACAATAAATCACCCAAAAGTGGTGATTTTTTTTGATAAAAAGGTATTCATAATTAGGAAAAGGTATATTTATGATATAATTATAAAGCTATTTAGAAATGGCGGAGCAAGGAAAAAAAGAATCAATAAATTCAATTTCTAGTGAAAAGTAACCTTATTGGGTGAAAATTAGCTATGCTCATACCGCCGTAGTATGTCAGTTTTATTTAATTGACATGTTCGTATTTAAAAGCTTTTAAGTAAACTTACGGAGGAAGATCAATGCCGTTTGCAGATGTGGGATTCTTGAAGTATTTAGCTACTATTGTTGATATTCTCCTTGTTTGGTATGTCATTTATAAATTGATGATGGTGATAAGAGGAACAAAGGCCGTTCAATTATTAAAAGGAATCTTTGTCATTCTTCTTGTGAGAGTTGTCAGCGAATTCCTCGGCTTAAAAACATTAAGCTGGATGATGCAAAATGCCATAACATATGGATTTCTTGCGATTATTATTATCTTTCAGCCCGAGTTACGAAGAGCGCTCGAGCAATTGGGAAGGGGTAAATTCTTTTCAAGAAGCAATGGGCCAGAGGATGAGGAACAAGAGAAAGCTGTTGATGCCATTTTAAAAGCAACAGAGTATATGGCAAAACGAAGAATTGGTGCCTTGATGTCAATTGAAAGAGAAACTGGAATGAGTGATTACATAGAAACGGGCATTTCTATGAATGCCAAAATTTCTTCTGAATTACTGATCAATATTTTTATTCCAAATACACCACTTCATGACGGGGCAGTTATTATACAGAAAAATAATGTTTCTGCGGCAGCTTGTTATCTACCTTTATCAGAAAGCCCCTTTATATCCAAAGAACTCGGGACCAGACACCGAGCAGCCCTTGGAATCAGTGAAGTAACAGATAGTATTACTGTCGTGGTATCTGAGGAGACAGGTGGTATTTCATTAACAAAAAATGGAGAGTTGCACCGCGATTTAAATATGGATTCTTTTAAAGAGTTACTCTCGAATGAACTGTTAATAAAAAACAAGGTAAAACAGGCTTCTTCAGCGCCCTGGAACTGGAGGGGGAAGAAAAATGGATAAACTAATGGATAATCCTTGGTTTATAAAAATTATTGCTTTAGCATTAGCCTTCCTATTGTATTCATCTGTGCCGAACTCCGGCAATAAACTATCAGATATTAATGTTCCAGGAGGTCAAACTACAGCAACAATTACAAATATTCCTGTGAAGGTTTATTATGATACTGAAAACCTAGTTGTATCTGGTATTCCAGATACTGTTGAAGTCACGATTAAAGGTCCGGTAACACATGTTCAACCTGCAAAGGTTCTAAAGAACTTTGAGGTATATGTTGACTTAACGAATGCGAAGGTTGGTAATCAAACAGTAAAGTTACATGTTAGAAATTTATCTGATAAATTGAATGTAACACTAGATCCTGCATATGCACATGTATCTATTCAGGAAAAAATAACAAAAGAATTTAAAGTTGATGCGGAATATAACAATAGGCTAATTCAAGATGGCTTTGCTGCTGAACAACCAATCGTTGAACCGAATAAAGTAAGAATAACAGGAGCCAAAGATGTTATTGACCGAATTACTTATGTTAAAGCAACATTGGATCTAAAACAGCCAATAACCGATACCATATCGAAAGAAGCGCATATAAGGGTTCTTGATAGGGAACTGAATAAATTGGATGTCATTGTGGAACCAGAAACGGTAAAAGTAACAGTTCCAATTAAGAATACAAGTACAATAGTGCCTATTAACGTTATTCAAAAAGGAACGCCTCCTTCGGGTGTGATTATAGACTCTATTAGTTTGGATTCAACGGAAGCAACTATAATCGGAAAAGAAGATGCTATAAAGGTGACTGACCATGTAAGGGTTGAAGTGGATGTAAGTAAAATACGTGATGATACAACACTTACGTTACCAATTATTATCTCGGATGGGATCACAAAGGTTTCACCACAAACGGTAAACGCCACTGTTAAAGTCAAAAAAACAGGTCAAAAAACGATCTCAAGTATCCCTTTAAATACAAGGGGACTCTCTGACCAATATAAATTAGTATTTATTGACCCGGCAAATCAGATTGTAAACCTATCTGTCTCTGGACCAAGTGATACGGTAAATAGGGTAAGTTCAGAGGATTTTAAGGCTTATATTGATTTATCGAATTTAACTGAAGGCGACCATGATGTAAAAATTCAGATTGAAGGTCCTCCTGATATAAATTGGAATTCTAATAAGTCGACGGCAAAAATTACGATTATAAAAAATAACGTATAAAATCCAGCAATATACTTGATGAAGGAGCGATTTTGAAAATGGGTAAATATTTTGGTACCGATGGAGTACGTGGTGTTGCAAATAGTGAACTAACACCTGAATTAGCTTTTAAATTGGGGCGTTTTGGAGGATATGTATTAACAAAGGATAAAGAGCGGCCAAAGGTAATCATTGGGCGTGACACGCGTATTTCGGGGCATATGCTTGAAGGAGCACTTGTTGCAGGTTTGCTATCGATTGGTGCTGAAGTAATGCGATTAGGAGTGATATCCACTCCAGGTGTTTCTTATTTGACAAAGGTAATGGGAGCACAAGCAGGGGTAATGATCTCTGCATCACATAATCCTGTTGCTGATAATGGAATTAAATTTTTTGGGCCAGATGGATTTAAACTATCCGATGACCAGGAGCTTGAAATTGAGCAATTAATCGACTTAGCTGAAGATCAACTACCAAGACCAGTTGGTTCTGAACTTGGCTTGGTAATGGATTATTTTGAAGGTGGACAAAAATATATCCAATATTTAAAACAAACGGTTGATGAGGATTTTTCAGGGATTCATATTGCTCTTGATTGTGCACATGGAGCCACTTCTTCGCTTGCTACACACTTATTTGCAGACCTTGATGCTGATCTGTCGACAATGGGGGCATCACCAAACGGATTAAATATTAATGCTGGTGTTGGATCGACTCATCCAGAAGCTCTTGCAGCCTTCCTTAAAGAAAAAGGGGCTGATGTCGGCCTTTCGTTTGATGGAGATGGGGATCGCTTAATAGCAATTGATGAAAAAGGAAATATCGTCGATGGCGACCAGATTATGTACATTTGCGGTAAATTCATGAAAGAACATGGACGACTTAAGCATGGTACGATTGTCTCAACCGTCATGAGTAATCTTGGCTTTTATAAAGGCCTTGAAACTCATGGAATCCAAAGTGTCCAAACAGCGGTGGGTGACCGCTATGTTGTAGAAGAAATGAAGAAAACCGGCTATAACCTTGGTGGTGAACAGTCTGGTCATATTATTTTCTTAGACTATAATACAACAGGCGACGGGTTACTAACCGGACTGCAATTGGTGAATATAATGAAAATAACTCAAAAGACTTTGTCTGAGCTTGCAAGTGAAATGAAAAAATTCCCTCAAAAGCTTGTGAATGTCAGAGTAACAGATAAGTACCATGTTACGGATAATGAAAAAGTAAAAGAAGTAATTGAGCTGGTTGAGACTGAAATGGCTGGAAACGGCCGTATCTTAGTACGACCTTCCGGTACTGAACCTCTTGTTCGTGTGATGGCAGAAGCTCCTTCTGAGGAACTTTGTGAAATATATGTGAATAGAATTGTGGCTGTTGTTCAAGAAGAAATGGCTTTACCTGAAGAATAAAATTCAAAGATATGCATAAGGGAACCGATCAATTCCCTTATGCATATTTTATTATCATATGGCTAAATCTTTACAAATGCCTTTAGGGGATTTGCATCCTATTGGGAAATAGTTGACTATTATCTTAGCCATATTGTAAGATTAACCTGCTTTGTTTCTACAAAGCATTTATTTTAAGTAGAAAGGTGGGTTGGAAAAAGTCAGAATTTAAAAGCGCCTGAACTAATCTGTGGTAGTCAGATTAGTTGACGAGGAGGAGGAGTATCGAATGTTCGGCGGATACCTCCCGGTTGCGACGCACAACCGTAAGTTCTTCTTTAAAACATTAGAGGTAACTCTGTGCACAAAGAGAAGAAAAATGCGCAAACTAAGGCAATGAGGCCTTAAAAAAACAGTGATAAGGGGGCGAGCTATGCCTCCAAAGCTTTCTTGCCCCCTTTATCAGGGAGGAATATAAAAATGTGTGGAATAGTTGGATATATTGGTAATGATGATTCGAAGGAAATTTTATTAAAAGGCTTAGAAAAGCTGGAATATAGAGGATATGATTCTGCAGGTATTGCCGTTATGAATGAAAATGGGGTACATGTTTTTAAAGAAAAGGGTCGTATTGCTGATCTTCGTAGCATTGTTAAGGAAGATGTTCTTGCTAAGACTGGAATTGGTCATACTCGTTGGGCTACGCACGGAGTTCCGAGCACAGAAAATGCCCATCCACATCAAAGCACCTCTGGCCGGTTTACACTTGTTCATAATGGAGTTATTGAGAATTATGAACTTTTGAAACGTGAATATTTAAAGGATGTTACTTTCGTTAGTGAAACAGACACAGAAGTAATCGTTCAGTTGATTGAACTATTTGTAAATGACGGTCAGGAAGTACTTGTTGCCTTTCGCAAAACGTTAACCCTTTTAAAAGGATCTTATGCCTTGGCGCTTTTAGATAGCCAAAATAATGAAACGATTTATGTGGCAAAAAACAAAAGCCCATTACTTGTTGGTTTAGGCGATAGTTTTAATGTTGTAGCAAGTGACGCAATGGCAATGCTTCAAGTAACAAATCAATTTGTTGAATTGATAGACAAAGAAGTTGTCATTGTAACAAAAGATCACGTAACTATCCAAAATTTAAACGGGGAAACAATCAACCGTAAACCGTACACAGCGGAGCTAGATGAAAGCGACATTGAAAAGGGAACATACCCATATTACATGTTAAAAGAGATTGATGAGCAACCGCTTGTCACTCGTAAAATTATTCAAATGTATCAAGATGAACAGGGCAATTTAACGATTGATCCTAAGATTATCAAGGCGATGAATGAAACGGATCGTATCTATATTATTGCTGCGGGTACTTCTTATCACGCAGGTCTTGTTGGTAAGCAGTTTATTGAAAAAATGGCTAAAATTCCTGTCGAGGTTCATGTGGCAAGTGAATTTAGCTATAATATGCCGATTCTTTCTGAAAAGCCATTATTTATCTTCATCACACAGAGTGGAGAGACAGCCGACAGCCGTTCCGTACTTGTCCAAATAAAAGAAATGGGTCACAGTTCAATGACGATTACAAATGTCCAGGGATCGACTCTTTCACGTGAAGCAGATTACACATTATTATTACATGCAGGTCCCGAAATTGCTGTTGCTTCAACAAAAGCATATACTGCGCAGCTTGCTGTTATCGCTATTCTTGCAGATGTTACCGCAAAAAGCCGTAATATCACTGTAGACTTTGACCTTATTCATGAACTAGGGATTGTTGCAAATGCAATGGAAGTTTTATGTGATTCGAAAGAGGAACTTGAGCATATTTCAAGAGAGTTCTTATCTGTAACTCGTAACTGCTTCTTTATTGGTCGTTCTATTGACTATTATGTTGGCCAAGAAGGTGCCTTGAAATTAAAAGAAATTTCTTATATCCAAGCAGAGGGATTTGCTGGTGGGGAGTTAAAGCATGGTACGATCGCTTTAATTGAAGAAGGTACTCCGATTATTGCTCTAGCAACGCAAGAAAGCGTGAATTTGAGCATTCGCGGCAATGTAAAAGAAGTTGTTGCCCGTGGAGCAAAACCGTGCATCATCTCGATGAAGGGACTAGAAATGGACGATGATACCTTCGTCATTCCAGAAGTCCATGACTTATTAACACCACTTATCTCAGTCGTTCCAATGCAATTACTTGCATATTATGCTGCCCTACACCGTGATTGTGACGTTGATAAACCACGCAATTTGGCTAAATCAGTTACAGTTGAGTAAAATGGATTTCAATTTTTAAAAGGGTTGTTGATTACAAATAAAGTTGTTTAATTACAAATAAAGATGTTTAATTTACAATAAAGATGTTTAAAAATAGTACGCACTTGATTACAATATATGTAATCAAGTGCGTTTTTTATATTTGGAGGGATAAATTGATGAATACTAAAAGGAAGCCACTAACAACATATGTAATTAAGAATTTAATGCTAGAAGCTTTGTCTACTGAAGATGTGAAACTTGATCCTCAAGGTCATATTTTTAAAACATATGGTTATTCAGGATCGCAGTATAACTTATTTAGATTAACTGAAGCATTAGCGATAAATAAAGGTCTCCTAATAGAAAATATCAAATTGCCGCGAATAGCATGGGGAGTTTCTGGTGGAAATTTATTCGAAAACAGTAATACTAACTTTAAACGAAAAGAAATTGAATCTTTGTTTGAAGCATTTGCGCTGTTACTAAATCAAAATATAATTTCTCCAGGGGTATATGGAGAGGCAACGATCTTACCAGCTTTCCATGTAACAGATCATGGACATGCTTGTTTAAAAGAGAGAGCTACTCTACCATATGATTCTGATGGATATTTAGGGCAGGTACAAAGTATTAGTAATATTGATCAGTGGGTACAGCATTACTTGACTGAGGCACTAAGATGTTTTAATGCGGGTTGTTATCAAGCATCAACAATTATGGTTGGATTAGCAGCTGAAAAGATTGTATTAGATTTGCTAGAGGCTTTTAAAATCTATCTAAAAAAGCATGATTCCAACTTACAATCGAATCAAAAGTTTAAAATTAAATATAATTTTTCTGTAGAACTTGAGAAAGATGTAAATAAAAAATGGCAGATATCATATAAATATGCGCAATTCGAAGAATATTTTAAAGGAATTCAATTAGACTCAACTATCACCGGTATTATCGATGAATCGGCAAGGAATACGTTTTATCAATATCTAAGACTTCTTAGAAATGAAGTAAGTCATCCTACGGATGTACTAAAAGATGAAACAGAAACTATGCTGTTATTTGTTAGTTTTATTAAATATGTAAAGTTGCAGACAGACTTAATAAACGCTTTAAAAATATTATAACTAATTAATGAGGTGATGTTGTGGCTAAACGTCAAACTGGTTGGACTGAAACAAAAATTGCTCGTTATTATAAAGAGGGGCGTGGACAAGGAGAATTAGGGAGTTACATGCCATGGTTAACGATTCAGGATGTTCCTTCAGATGGAAGAGCACATCGTGATAAGGGATGGAAAACTAAACGTGATCATCACCTATTATCTGATAAGGAATATGCATACTTTTGTCTACTTGATTGGTCTGAAGATGTTATTGATATAAGAGAGCAGTATCCGTTAAATAGGGAAATTACTACTAAAATAGCCGATAAATTAAACAGGAGACATCCTTTATATAGTGCAACTCAAACACCGATTGTGATGACGACAGATTTCCTAATCACATGTCGAAGGGGAAAAGAAATAATAAATATTGCTAGGACAATTAAAATGGAGAATGAGCTAAATAAATCTTCAGTTATCGGAAAATTTGAAATAGAGAGAGTTTACTGGGAAGAACAAGGTGTTGATTGGGGAATTGTAACTGAAAAAGAACTACATAAAGAAGTAATTGATAACTTAAAATGGATGAGATCTTCGTTTGAACTTTTTGATTTTGAAGAACTACCTTTTTTAGACTTATTGCTAAATGAACTCAAGGAGAAAAATGGTTCGATTCTAAATCACCTTAATCAATTTGATGAACAGTATAGTCTTGAAGGAGGGACTGCGTTAACACTTTTTCGTCATGCTATAGCTAATAAACTAATTAAAATTAATTTATACAAAAAATTTCATTTAACAGGAGACCTATCAACTATAGAAGTATTAGAGGTAGGTCAAAATGAAAAGAGGTGGGCTACTTGAACTTTTATATTAATGAGATTTTAAATGAAGTTCAAGATAATAAGAGTTACCGCATCTTGTGGATTGATGAAGGAAATAAAATTGCTTATATCATTGACTTAAATGATGAAAAAGCTCTCCCAATAAAACGGCTTATTTCACAAATGGAAGAAGATGTACTAACAGGCAATATAATGAAAATTAAAGAAGATCTTTATGCAGTTAATAGTGACAAAAAATACTCACAAAAGCATTTGGATGCTCGTAATCGTGCATGGGAAGTAATTAAAGAGATGGTAGTAGACGAACCAAATATATTTGAAAAAAGTACAAGAACCGATTACACCAAAAAAGCGATGGAAAAATACGGAGTATCGTATCCTGCTGTGCGTAAATATTTAAGGAAGTATTGGCAAAGGGGTAAAACGATTAATGCCCTTTTACCTGACTATCAGAACTCTGGAGCAAGAGGTAAAGAAAGAGAAGCAGGAGAAATAAAGAGAGGTAGACCTTCCAAATATTTAACTACAAAAGTAAATGTTGATGAAAAGACAAAACAGATATTTAGGGTTGCTCTTGAAAAATACTACTTGACGTCTAAGAAAAACCGATTGACCGATGCGTACAATATGATGGTGAAAGAATTTTATGCTAAAGATATTTATTTTGAAAATGGTATTGAAAAGGTAATCATCGAAAAACAAGAGAACATCCCAAATATACGCCAATTTCGATATTGGTATGAAAAAGAATATACAGTTACTGAATCAATAATTGCTCGTAAAGGAAGAAAGAAATTTAATAAAGATCATCGTGCAGTATTAAACAATTCACTATCAGAGGTGGTTGGACCTGGATCACGTTATCAAATTGATGCAACAGTCGGTGATGTGTATTTGGTATCTAAATATAATCGAAATTGGATCATTGGTCGACCAATTATCTATTTAGTAATTGATGTATTCAGTAGGATGGTTGTAGGGATCTATATTGGTTTAGAAGGCCCCTCTTGGTTAGGAGCAATGATGGCCATATCTAATACCGTAACAGATAAAGTGAGATTTTGTGCTGAGTATGATATTGAAATTTCAAAAGAACAATGGCCATCCGAGCACTTACCAG
The DNA here is from genome assembly GCF_030915485.1 of Neobacillus sp. PS3-40. GTDB lineage: Bacteria > Bacillota > Bacilli > Bacillales > Cytobacillaceae > JAUZPL01. The sequence goes on from NZ_CP133266.1 coordinate 2,504,049, forward strand.
AGATATTACTAGCAGATAGAGGGGAGTTTGAAGGGTTTAATGTAGATCGATTAGTGGAATCTTTTAATCTGCATGTAGAAAATGCAGCACCATATCGAGCTGATTGGAAAGGCATTGTTGAAAAGCATTTCGATTTAATTCAGAAAAGAGTAAAGCCTCTACTCCCTGGATATATAGATACAGATTTCCAAGAGCGTGGGGCAAAAGATTATCGATTAGATGCAGTATTAACTTTGGATGAATTTACAAAAATCATACTAAGACAAATTCTTCATTATAATCAAAAACATTACTTGAAGGACTACATTCGGGATGAGGATTTAGTGAATGACGAAGTAATGCCGATACCATTAGAATTGTGGAATTGGGGGATTCTCAATAGAACGGGTAAGCTAAAATACTTTCCCGAAGAACTAGTGAAAATTAACTTGATGCCTAAAGATAAAGCAACAGTTACCCATAAGGGTATTCGTCTTAAAGGAATTCTCTACAGTTGTGAACGAGCAATTAAAGAATCGTGGTTTGAAAAGGCAAGACAAAAAGGTGCTTGGAAAGTTGATATTTCGTATGATCCGCGAAATATGTCTATCGCTTATTTGATTGATGATAGAAATAATAATTACGAGAAATGTCATTTGCTTGAACCATCTAAAAGGTTCGAAAATACAAGTTTAGATGAAGTAACTATTCTACTGCAAAATGAAAAGCAAACATTTGAAAGTGTTAGTCATTTACAATTGCAAAAGGAAGTAGACTATTTATCAGAAGTTGAGGCAATAGTTAAAAATGCGAAAAAGAAGAAAGAAGAAGTGAAAGATAGAAATTTAAGCAAAGCTGAAAGAGTAGGTTCAATTAAAGAATATAGAAGAACTGAAAAACAAGCTCAGAGGAAAGAAGAATCCTTCATTTTTAATAATGATAGTAGTATTAATCAGGAGACTCAAATAGTTCCTTTCAAATCAAAGCAAGAAATTGAGCCAGATTATTCAAGACCAAGTGTAAGAGATTTTATGAAAAAGAGAAAGGAGAGAGAGGATGAGTAGTAAACTCCATTTGCAAAATGCGGAAGTAGCTAATTATAAGGTACAGCAAATAATTGATTTTAAAGGAAACCCTTTGATTGAAGCTCTGCCGAATATATTATCTCCAGAAGAAGCATTTAATGGGCTCAGTTATTTCCCTGAATTTGATCAACAAGAGAAAACGTTACCAACTCATATTCGCTATCATGCAATATTAAGATTGAATCGTTTTTTTCAACCAGTTATGCAGCATTTAGATTTAGAGCAACGCTTTTCAAGATTGATTAGGCATGGATATATAAGCAGAAATCCTTTATCTCCAAATTTTACTGCTAACCTTTCAAGTGGACATAATCATCTGAATGGATTGGAAACAAAAAATGATATTAGGTCTACCGCATCTAGTATGACTTTAATGGGCTTTTCTGGAATCGGTAAAACGACAGCAATCGAGCGTGTTTTGTCACTTTATCCGCAATTAATTATACACAAGCATCCCCTAAATATTACTCAAGTAGTTTGGTTGAAGTTAAATTGTCCACATGATGGGTCATTAAAGTCACTATGCATGGATTTCTTTTTAAAAATGGACCAACTCTTAGGAACCAATTACTTAGAGAAGTTCGGTAGCAAGAGAAATTCAATTAGCGCTATGGTAACAAGAATGGGACAAGTAGCTAGATTACATTGCGTAGGGGCTTTAATTATAGACGAAATTCAGCATTTATTGGCTTCGCGCGATAATAACTCTGAGAAGATGATGAACTTTTTTGTGACATTGGTAAATGAAATTGGTGTACCTGTAATGATGATCGGGACAATGAGAGCCAAAAGTGTTCTGCAGAAAGATTTTAGGCAAGCAAGAAGAGGTAGTGGTCAGGGAGATATGGTCTGGCAACAAATGCAAAAGGACGATGATTGGGATTTACTGATAGAAAGTATTTGGGATTATCAATGGCTTCAAAATAAAGTGGATTTAACTGAAGAGTTGAACCAAACCATTTACGAGGAGAGTCAAGGAATTGTAGATATAGCTGTAAAGCTTTTTGCATTATCGCAAGGAAGAGCAATTGAAACTGGGCAAGAAACGATTACTCCAGCTTTAATTAAAAAAGTTGCTAAAGATGATTTGAAATTAGTACAACCAATGTTAAAGGCATTAAAAGATGGAAGACTATCAGAGCTTGAGAAGTATGAAGATATAATGCCTATGGATATTGCTGAATATTTACAACATCATCAGTCTAAGATTGATTTACGTGCTTCTATTCAAAAGAAAAAGGCACTTATAGCTGAACAGAAAAAAGAAGTTAGAGCATCTTTAGTAGAGAAGATTATGTTAACACTTATCAACTTTGATGTAGACTCATTACTTGCTGAGAAGTTCACAACTAAAGCAATAAATGAATTACCTCAAAGTTCAGAAGTTGAAATTGTTGCTAGAGCAATGCAATTACTAGCTGAAGAGAAGAATAAAAAGAAGAGAAACAGAACTAAGGAACATGAAAATAAATTAAAATTAGTAATAGACAAAGGCAAAAAAGAACAAAAGTCAGCATATGAAGCATTAAAAGAAACTGGATATATTAAACTGCCACAGGATGACTTTGCAATATAAGGAGGAAACCAGTTGCTTGCGTACTTTCCTAAACTCTATGAAGATGAACTGTTGTACAGCTGGTTTGCTCGCTATCATGTTCATTCTGCAAATATTAGTCCCAAACAGACAATGAAAGACTTATTTGGGACAACAAACGCTATAGCGATTCCCGATCTACCTACTCATTTAAATGAAGTTTATGGACGCATAAAGCACTTTGATATTCCATCAATAGATCAATTAATAAAAGAGCATACCCTTTTTCGTTACTATACAGCATTTCAACCAAAACATATCACTGATTCGATTTTAGAATTAATGAAAATTGGAAATCGATTAAGTACTGTTTATTTAATGACAGGTGTAGCTGCTAGTTCTGTAAAAGAATGGGGCTATTTCCGATTTTGTCCTTCTTGTATACGAGAAGACACTCAAAGTAAAGGTGAACCATATTGGCATGTTTCGCAACAAATACCAGGAGTTCATATATGTTCAAAGCATGGTGAGTACCTGTTTAACTCAACCGTAGAATTCAGAAACGGAAAAAAACATGAGTTTTTTGCAGCTTCTGGAGAAAATTGTTTATTATCTAATGAAATTAATCCTCATACAGAGAGAATAACAACATTTTTAAAAATGATTGTTGAACAGAGTAGTTCTCTAATTTTGAAAGACTTTTCACTCGAATTTAAAAATATTCACAGATCGTATAAAAGTTTACTTATACAAAATGGATTAGCAAATGCCAATGGTACGATTAACCAACGGAACTTAGCGGAGCAATTTAAATTGTTTTATGGTGAAGTACTATTAAATATCGTACAGTCTTCAGTCAGTTATGAAAATCCATCTTGTTGGTTGAAAAATATTACACGCAAGCATAGGAAAACTTTTCATCCAATACGTCATATATTGTTTATCCATTTCCTTACTACTTCGCTGGAAAACCAAAATAAATTCTCGGAGATAGAATATCAACCATTTGGTAAAGCACCTTACCATTGTTTAAATCCAGCTGCATTACATTATAAAGAAAGGGTCATATCTGATATGCAAATTAGTTTGTGTAATGATACTAAACGTCCTGTTGGAACCTTCAGTTGTTCTTGCGGTTTTGTATATTCAAGAAGGGGACCTGATAAATATCAAGAAGATGCATTCAAATTTGGACGAATTAAAAAGTTTGGTCATGTATGGGAAGATAAATTGAAGCAATTGGTTCATCATGAGAATAAAAGTTGGTACGCAGCTGCAAAAGAAATGAAATGTGATATTGGTACGGTTAAAAAGTACTCTAAAAAAATTTTATTTGAAGAAAATCAATCAAACATAAATAAAGTTGAAATAGCTCAATTAAAACAAATTGATTGGCTTTTGCTATTGAAGATGTATCCAGAGCACACAGTTACGACTTTACGTGAAATAGCTCCTGCATTGTACATGTGGCATTACAGAAATAATTTAGAATGGTTCAAAAATAATTCTCCAAAGCAAAAAATAAATACTAACATTTCAAAAAGAATAGACTGGTCGGAAAGGGATAACAAAGTGCTTCATGATATGAAGGAAGCATTTATTTACCTGAAATCAATCGAAAAGCCCACATTTATAAATAGGAGCAGGATCGGAAAAGAAATTGGATGTTTAGCACTTCTTGAAAAACATTTACACAAAATGCCAAGAACCAAACAATACTTAGAAAGTAACATTGAGTCTCGTGAGGAATTTCAAATTCGGAGAATTATTTGGGCTTGCCAAAAAATAAATGATAGTGGTCAAGAGGTAGTGATGTGGAGAGTTAAAAGGAAGGCGGGAATAAAAGAAAATGTGAATCCACAGGTCTTTATATACATGGAGGAAGAAATATTAAAATATAAAGAAGGTGTTCAAAATACTGAGAATCAGACCATGGCCATTTTTGAAAGAAATAGCGACACTCCATTGGCTTGGCAATGTCAAATTGAAGAGCAATCAATGGTTCATACAGACTGGCTTTATATGTAAAGGAAATTGTGAAATCATTGATTTGCCCATTGGTGTGTTACCAATATTAAAAATAGGTGTGCCCTATCAAGATGGTGTGCCTCTATTAACACAAAAAGTTGGCACTCTATTTGATGTAATAGTCAGCAATTTTAAAAATGGAACCACTTCTAAAGCGATAGACGTTTGTCGAAATTTTAATTATTTTCTTCACAAGAAACCGGAATTAATGATACAAAATATGTGGTCCTTTAAAACAGACGAAACAATTTATCACATTCCACAAACAGAAATAGTACGCGCGCTGTTTGCAGTCAATAAGACAATGTCAAATGCACTATTTCGCCCGAATGGATTAGATTTTCTAGTAAATAGAGTATCGATGAATAAGGATCAGCTTGCAACAATTGATTTTTCAGATGAAGTACCGAATTCAATTATGTCAGATGATTTTGTTCGATACTTCGGTTGGATCTTTCTGCATCCTGAAATGAAAAGGTCCTATTCGTCTGTTCAAAGTAATTTATATGGAGTGTTGACGAAAGCAACTAATTCAAGAGGAATACCAATTGAAGTGGTAATTCCAAAAATATTTAATTTCCAATTAACTGTAAGAGGGGTTATACAAAACAATGAGGTACTTATTTTAGAGTGGATTGGGTCAGATATTGCTGATCCACCATTTAGAGAACTTGAATTACATCATAAATCAATCAAGAAAAGAATTTATTCCCCTGAAAAAAGAAAAAAGAGGGTTTCAAACAGTAATAAAGAAGAGGAATTCGAGTTAAATGAAAATGACGGAGAGCGATCGAGAGAAGATACAAATCAAATGGTAATAGAGGCTGATCCAACTCAGATGGCTTTCCGTCATTCACCTACAGTCAATAGAATAGCAAATTATGAACAAAAAGTGAATCAAGGTGATGATTATATATCTAATATTGGTCAAGGTGGAGGAACACAGCAGATGACGGTTGCTGTCGATGAAGCCTTTTTTGGTGGAACGATTAAACCAATTGAGTTAAAGACTCTAGAAATTGCCGATACATATATGAATTATGGTCTTGAGAAATTTTTAGTAATGTTAAATTGCCTAAATAAAAGAGTTAAAAGTGTGTCCGTTAACTTTATTTTTCTTCCCTTAGGGAGAAAATTTTCTTATCTTCCAGACGGTAGAAGGCGAATATGTGCAATTGCAAAAATAATTAGTGGTAGAAAAACAAATTATATTCTTGAAGTTGTTTTACCAGATAACCGGTCATTATCAACATTAATAGTATCTTCAAGTGAAACATTAAGCGAAGATGAAAGCACAATACGAAACTTATTACATAACTTAGTTTTTGCAAGTGGTAGCTGGAGTCAATCATTCCTTTATAAGTATAAGTATGAGCGCCTAAAGCATCTTCAAGAGTCACCAGAGGAATGGTCAACTAGAATAAAAAGATCCTTGTATAAATAAATGATTTTCTCCTTTGTACTTAGGACAACAAATTATTCAATAAAATGGTGTCTAGAATAACCGTTTGATGACGATATACCGATCGAACATCCAAAGCTTATAGAATAGGTGAATTCAATTTTCAACTAATTAGTATAATTATTCTTAAGAGCAACTAGCATTTAATTCTGGAATTATCACTAAGTAATTGGCTGAGTTTGGTAGCCTGGAATTAGATAAAAGTAAAAACATATATAGTAATTCAAATATTGTTAAGTTTCTGAGAAATTGTTATAGAGGCATTTTATTGCAAGTGAGATGTTTGCATATGGATTCAATTAAAGATTTTCCCATCCTGGTTTTCTTTTATCTTTTACTTTGAGACCCTGCACATTTGGGTTGTTCTCTAGAAGTTTCATTTGAAATTGTTTAATAATAATTTTACTCACTGTAAATCCCCCGCTCATTTCTTTGATTTGATAATAAGTGGGTTTCTAGTCTCTGCACACGGAAAACCCAGAATAAAGGACTTTTCACATTGTGTCCAATGTTCGGAGACATTTTAGTTCATAGATACTACAATTTTTTATAATTATGGAATTAAATATATATATTGTCGAAAAATGTAATAATCACTGTATAATTAGATGCTGTTACCTTTATTTTTTATGAAATTTGTAATTTGTTATGTGTATATATAACTAAAACCAATTATGAAGCGTTATAATATAATAAAAAATGGTAGGGGGGTAAATATATGGTCAAATTACCTTTTAAAGTGTCGGCACGTGCTGCTAGATTGATTGGTAGGGAAAATGTAAGTAATGCAGAAGGGGCAATTATTGAATTAGTTAAAAATTCTTACGATGCAGATGCAAATTATTGCGTTCTATACATAGATAATCGATATACTGATATTCCAGCAGAATTGTCTAATAAAGAATACAATGAATTTTTTCACTTATTTATTGGATTAGATAGTGCGTATTCAAAAATAAATGAAAAATATTATTTGAACGAAAATTATTCTAAAAATAAAGAACTATTAGCTTTTTTTATCGGCTTAAATTCAATATATATAGTAGATAATGGTTCGGGTATGAATTTAGAAACTATAAATAATGCCTGGATGACTATTGGCACTGATAATAAATCATTAAATTATATTAGTGATAAAGGAAGAATTAAAACAGGCGCCAAAGGAATAGGAAGATTCGCTTTAGATAGATTAGGTAGTTCTTGTGAAATGAGAACCTTAGAAAAAACAAACAAAAATGGATATAAATGGAATGTTAGTTGGGAAGAATTTGAGAGAGAAGACACAGTAATTGGTGAAGTTTATGCAGATATAAGCGAAATAAATCAGGAAGAATTTCATCCAAAGATAAAAGAAGAGGTTTTTAATAAAATTGATCTTTCAGAGTATGATGATGAACAACTGGAAGGGTTAGACTTTGAAAGATTTAAAAAAGGAACCTATTTCAAAATTAAAGGCCTTAGAGATAATTGGAATGAGAAAAGTATAAAAAATCTTTTTGCAGGTCTTGATTCTCTAATTCCACCAAAGGAAGAAAGTGTATTTGACATATTTCTTTTTGTCTCTAAGAGCTCAAGAATGTATGGATCTGTTCAGGCATCTGCATGTGAAGATTTTGATTATAAAGTAGAAATTACTGTGGATGAGGAGCAAAATGTCAAAATAATAATGAATAGAGACGAGTTGGATTTAGACCAGCTTGATCAAGACGTTTTTTCTTTACCTGACTTTAATACCTTTCCATATAATAAGGAAACGCTTCTAGCAAGAAAGTTTGAACAATTATATAAAATTAAAGAACTTGTTCCAAAATATAAAGACTATGATTTGTCACCTTTGAAGAATTTTAGTTTTACTTTTTGTTATTTAAAAAGGGATTTTGGATCAACTAAAGATGAAATATTTAAGTATAGAAAATTTAATCCAAGTAAACGTAAGAATTGGTTAGATAGATATGGTGGAATAAAAATTTTCAGAGATTATTTTAGAGTGAGACCATATGGTGATCCTAAATCATCTGCTTTTGATTGGTTGAAATTATCTGAGAGGGTTCAGAAAAGTCCAGCAGGTATCGGGAAAGAGGATGGTGCATGGAGAATTAGACCAAATCAAATTTCTGGAAGTATTTTTATATCAAGAGAGCATAATGTTTTTGAAGATAAGTCTAGTCGTGAAGGTCTTCAAGAAACAGAGTTATTCGAAATTTTCCAAGAGATAATTATCCAAATGATAAATTTATTTGAAAAAGATCGTCAAAAAATTATGCGTTCTATTAAAAAGGTTTATGATGAAAAAAGTGAAAAAGAGAGTATTAAAAATGAAGGTAAAAAAATTGCACAAGAAACAGTAAAGACTCAAAAGAAAAAGAGTGAAACAAAGAAAGAAGAAAGTCCAATACAGAAAGAAAAAAGACTTGATAAACTAGAACAAGAAAATTTAATTTTGGCAAAAACCGTATTAACGTATGATGAAGTTGTTGAAGAAAAAGAGTTGCAGTTGAAATTGATAAAAGCTTTAGCAGGAACGGGTATTGCCCTTACTTCTTTATCTCACGAAATAAAGACAATTAGTTCACCATTAGTGACTCGAAACCAACATTTGAAATCACTTTTAAACAACATCGCAAATAAAAAAGACGAGTATGAATTTAAGGATGCTTACAAGTTTATAGATCTAATGATAGAAAAGGATAAGGTATTAAAAGGATGGCTAGATGTTGCTCTTAATATAGTTTCAAAGGATAAAAGAAGACGAAAGAAAATTAACATTTATGAAGTTATAGATAAAATTCTTAATACATGGTACCCTTCCCTATCTGAAAAGAAAATTACGATAAACTTAAATAAATTAGATAACATGATTATTGAGTGGAATGCATTTATTATTGATATTGAAAGTATCATTAATAACCTAATAATTAATTCTTTCATTGCATTTCAATCAAAAGAACATACCGGTGAGCGAGTAATTAATATCAACTTGAGGGCTAACACAAGTATAGAAGGTGGAGCAGATTATCTTGAATTAATCTTTAGTGACACTGGACCAGGTCTTTCGAGTTTAGTAAAGGATAAAAATGAAATATTTGATCCTTTTTTTACTACTAGGACAGAAGATGGTACAGGTCTAGGTCTATGGATAGTCAAAACAACAGTCCAAGAATATAAAGGAACAGTTGAAGTCTTGGATAGTGTAAAGGGATTTTCCTTATTATTCAAATTTCCATTGAGAAAAGATGAAGGAGTAAAAATCACAAATGTATAGAATAGGACTTATTGAAGACGATTTAATGATGCAAACCATGATTTCAGAAAGGCTAGGTAGGGTCAACACTGATTCTAAGTCTGTTCTAGAGATTATTCCCGTTGAATTTGATTACTTGACCCTTCAAGATTTAGTGGATGTAATATATGAACAAAAATTTGATGCAATAGTAATTGATCATAAGCTGAAATCTACAAACACTGATATTAATTATGAAGGTACAGATATCGCATTAGAAATAGAAAGTATTATACATTTTTTTCCTGTTTTTATTTTAACATCATATGATCTTGATGCTGAGTCTAAAAAGTACACTGACGTAAACAAAGTTTACAAAAAGGAAAAATATATTGAAGATGAAAAAGGCGATGTGGTTGATTCTATTAATAGAAAAATCATAAAACAAATAGAACACTATAAGGAGCGATTAAAAGCAGCTGAGGATGAAATTTATGAACTTAGGATAAAGCCAAATTTAACTAATGACGAGAGAGACCGATTATTGCAACAAGATCATTTAATCGAAAAGAGCATGACTGGACGACATCATACACCATTAATACTCAAGAATAACGATGAAAAACTTCAAGAACTATTGGATATTTTTAGTGATTTTATTGTAAAGAGTGATAAGAATGGTTGTTGATATAAACACCCCAGTAAAACTAAAATTCAGAAATGCAACACCTATAAAAAGAGTAGTCGAATACGATGCAGATAGTAATTATAAAAAATATCGAAGTTTTTTAAAGGAAGATTTTAATGGTAGGTGTGGTTATTGTGATTCACCTTTTGGAATTGTAAAGAAAGACTATCATATAGATCATTTTATACCACAATTCATTATAAATAAATTTCCTACACATTTAAATTTATTAAATGATTATAGTAACCTTGTGTACTCCTGTCCTTCATGTAATGGAAGTAAAAGTGATAAATGGCCGTCTGAGCATCCTGATATACCATTTTTAAATGAAGAAGGGTTTATAAATCCATGTAGTGAGCTTTATGATTCTTTGTTTTACAGAGATGAAAAGGGAGCTATATATCCAAAAGAAAAGTTGAAAACTGCTGCATACATATTTAAGGAATTAAAGTTATATTTGAGAAAGCATCAAACTGTATGGAAGATCGAAGAATTAATATCGCTAAGTAAGAAAGCCATTAATGAAGAAACCTCTGACTCTAGGTTAGAGAGCATTAAAGAACTATTAGGATATTTAGAAGAACATTTTGAAATGGAAATTAATTAAATGGAAGAAAATAAAGTAAATGGATCTTATTATACACCTAGAATATTGGCTAAATTATTAGTTGAAAAAGCCTTGAATTATGCACAAAAGAGGAATCTAAGTATATTAGAACCTAGTTGCGGAGATGGAGTTTTCTTGAAAGAACTACTAGGTAATGATGATTTCCTATCTAGGAAGGAAAGTTCAATATGTGTTGTAGAAAAAAATCACATAGAATTGGAAAAAACAAAGAAATATAAAAAAAACTTTTCTGAGAATCAAATTAAGACGTCATTTAATGCTATGGATTTTTTAGATTTTGTACTTCATAGCAAAAAAAAGTTTAATTTAATATTAGGTAATCCACCCTATATCCACAAAAAATTCCTTTCGGATAGGCAAATAGATTTATCAAAAACTATCTTAAAAAAGATTGATCTTGATGTTAATACAATATATAACATTTGGATGCCATTTGTTGTTGGTTGTTCAAAGTTGTTGTCTTCTAATGGAGTTTTATGTCTAATATTGCCTGCTGAATTGCTGCAAGTTAAATATGCAGAGCCGATAAGAAAATTCCTTTTCCGAGAATTTAATGAATTTCATATTATGTCATTCGATAATCAGATATTTAAGGGTATAGAGCAGGATGTTGTGGTCTTCTTCGGGATTAAAAATAGTAATAATAAAACAATTACTCATGAGTTATTATCTAATACTGCAGATCAACTAGAAGTAATCGAAAGGAATATATTAAAGCCAAAAAAATATTTAAACAAATGGCTTTGGTATTTAATGTCAAATGAGGAAATTGAGTTATTAATTAGAATAAAGAATGATTTTCATTCCATAGATACGTATTGTAAAAGCAGTGCAGGTATAGTTACTGGAAACAATAGCTACTTCATATTAAATCAAGAACAGGTCAGAAAATATAATTTGGGGGACTGGGTAAAACCAATTTTAAAGAAAAGCGCTTTTACTAAAAATTCCCTTACATTTTCAAAGAAAGACTTTAATGCTTTAGTTGTATCAAATAATCCTTGTTTTTTATTGGATTTAAATAATATGAATAGTGATGATGATATACCATATGAAATAGAAGATTATTTAAAAAGGGGAATAGACTCAAAAGTCCAACTTGGATATAAATGCAAAGTGAGAAATGACTGGTATAAGGTTCCCTCCATTTGGACGTCAGAAGGAATATTTTTCAAGAGAATTCACCTAGTGCCTAAACTTATAAAAAATACTATGAAAGTGAACATTACTGACACAGGTTATCGAATTTCAATGATTGAAGATTATAGTATCAATAGTCTAATTTTTAGTTTTTATAATTCACTAACATTATTGTTATTAGAATTAGAAGGAAGATACTATGGTGGTGGTGTGTTGGAGGTTACTCCGAATGAGTTTAAAAACATAGCGATACCTTACTTGGATATAAACCAAAAGGAATTTAATAAATTGAAAAGTTTAGTTAATAGAAATAAATCTATTGAAGAGATTCTTCAATATACCGACGAAATTATTTTGATAAACCATTTTGGTATTGATCACAAAACTTTAGAGATAATACGAAGGCTAAGAGAAAAAATTGTGAAATTCAGGGTGAATTAATGACTTTTTTCCTACCGTTGATTTCCACTCCTCTATTTTCTAGAAAGTCTAAAACCTGTGAAATAGAAATTTGCCCACCGCCATTTTTTTCAAGTTCAATTAAAAATTCCATAGAAGCTTCTTTTTTGAAAATTTTCTCGAAATATAACAATTTGTTATTTATATCAGTGTGTTTAAAATTATCCATTATTCTATCCTCCATCAACAAATTAATTTTATGTATGTCTGTATTAAGATCTATTGCTAGTATACGCATGAATGAAATAATTTAATATTAGTTTTTTGCATGGAAAAACACATGAAATCACAAAACTTTGGGTACCGTTTTACAAGGAAAAGTACATAACCTAAGTTAATTTGACATGGAGCCTATGCAGGCTATCGTGCCAGCCTATCCATGCAAAATCGTGCTATGATAATTCTGTATTTTTGATTGCACTCTCTGTATTGTTTTCTTGCTACACCCTGTACTTTTATTTTGCATTACACAATATAAGTAAATCTAACTAACTTTACACTTTTTCAGACCTGAATAATATTTGAATTTAAATAACTTTATTGTTACTACACTTTACACTTTTATTGATAATGTCCTGAAAATTAAACAACTTTATTTTATGTCCCTTCACATTTGAAGCAGTGAAATGCAGGTTCATTGACTCCAAATCAAACAACTTTATTGTAAATGTACAAGGGTTATTATCGAAAAAAAATTCGTTTAAAGTAAAATAAAACTGTTCACTAGCACGAGTAAAAATTGGAGTATAGCTCCAGTTTTCACTCGTGTTTTTTTATGAAAATTTGGAAAAGGAAAAGAAGGAATAAAGAATAAAAGTGAAAGAGAAAAAGCGGAAAAAATCCTAATAAATCAACATTTTGAAAAAAAAAAGTAGAAAAAAGGAAAAAAACAGGGGAGAAAAAGAGGGATTCATTTACCGTTTTTATTTGATTTCAAAAATTGGGGGTCATTAAGAACTTTGTTTTTTACATTTTAACAGGGTGTGATGGTTTAACAAGTAATTTAAAATGATCAACCTTTTTTATAAAACAATTTTCTCGCTAAATATGAAGAGAATCCATTTTGATCAATCTTTTTTCAAAATGGATTCTTTTAATTTGCGATATTAAGATGAAGGAATATTATTAGAAATTAATTAATAAGTTACTGTTCATTTAAGTTTGTTACAGAAACACTTTGTTTATTATTTGGTTCATTAAGTGAATGGATTGTAGCTGTTCCATTTTGTTTATCCACGTGCTCAATGTAAATACTTTCCCCATTATAGGTTACGTTTGCCCTTGTTGGGGAAGAAGAAATTTCTTGTGCTCGTTGTGCATTCATTATAGCCACCTCCTTTTGATTTCAATAGTTATACTATTTGTTCAAGATTGATTAGATATACTTGTCGGAATAGAAATTGCTTTCAGTTTCAAGTTGACTTTTCCCATAGCTATTAAACGATAGCCTTAAATAAGGCTTCTTTATTTCAGTAAGGATGCTTTCGTAAAATAATTGAGAAGCTATGTTTTTGTAGCTCTTTTGCATTTTTTATATTCCACTTTCGGGTTTACTAAATGTGAAAAATAATCGAACTTTTCTAAGTTCCATTTTTTTTGAAAAAAATGGAGTCTTCTTATTGGCAGTAAATCAGGGATTTATAAAAAAAGAAGTATTTTCATAGTTTTGATAAAATTGGTTTTAAGTGATAAAATTACCATGGTAATAGTTGTTATGTTGCAAAATACGTAAACGATTGAAGGGATGTAAAACTATGGCTAAAGAAGGTTATTATTCTATTAAAGTTAACCCATCAACAAAAACGATTGATATGGTAGTTAGTGGAACATTTACACCAGAAAAAGCACTACAATTTGTTAATGATTATCAAAGTAAAGTTGGAACGATAAAAGCAGGAGAATTTATTTTAAAATGCGATTGTCGGGAATTAGATGTTGTTACACAAGACATGATTCCAGACCTTGAAAATTGCTATCGTTTGTACCAGAGCTCTGGATTTAATAAAGTTGTTATTGAAATTAAAAAGAGCCCAGTTATTAAAATGCAATTAAGTCGTATTGGCCGTAATACTGGATTAACCAATTTGGAATTCGTTGAAGTTTAATAGCCATAACAAGAAAAGCAGGATTCTTTATGGATCTTACTTTTTTTTTGTTGAAAATAACAGCTTTGAAATTAGTTTGTGATTTAAGAAAATATGGGAGGCAAAGATTAAAACATGACAAGCATTAGCATTAAAGCAGTAGATATTTACCACCCAGAGAAAAGTGAAAACAATGATTATTACATTGAATATTTTAAGAAAAAAGGAAGAGATATTACTAGTTTCTTAGAATTTATGGGAAGAAAAGAACGATATTTTATTGATAATAAACATGAAAATTCGATAACAATGGCGATTGAAGCATCTAAACGTGTCTTAAAGAAAGCTCAATTAGCAGGAGAAGATATTGATTTAATCATATTTTCCACACAAGTTCCAGAAAAAACCTTTCCGACAAATGTAATGTATGTACATAACGCAATTGGTGGGAAGCACAGTGCAATTGCATTGGACATGAATGTAAATTGTGCTGGAATGACGACTGCAGTTGATATGGCTTCGCGTTATCTCTCTTCAAATCCTTATATGAAGAGAGCGTTAGTTGTAGGGTCTGACTATCTTTCTCTTCTTGCTAATCCTGATGAGGAAATTAGCTTTGCCAATTTTGGAGATGCATCATCTGCTGTTATTTTAGAAAACACAGCAGATGATAATACAGGTTTTATCGATGCTATTTATGATATAGATTCTGATAATAGAAATAATATTCAATATCCTGAAATGGGACTATCTAGGTCTATAACTGAAAAAATTGATGGACAAGGAATTAAGTGGCTACCTTTTGATGGAAGCATGATCTTACCAGCTACGTATGAAATGATTGAAACACTTTTAAAACGTAATCATTTAAAGATCGATGATATAAACGGATTTTGTTTATCCCAATTTGCCCTTTCTAACATTTTAAAAGTACAAGAACATTTTGAAATACCGAGTGAAAAAATCATATATGTAGGAGATGAGTATGGATATACTGGGACAAGTAGTCCGTTTATTGCCTTATATGAAGGGATTGAATCAGGTCAAATTAGACGTGGAGATTATGTGCTTTTCTGGACTGTAGGAGGAGGACATGAACTTATTGCAATGTTATTTAAATACTAGCATTTTTATAAAAACAAGAGAGCCCATTCTCTTGTTTTTATGTGTGCTTGGCAGCATATTGCTCTAATGGGTGGAAGTCCCTATCGTACTGTTGTGGCGAAAACAACTGCTTATGGGCAATATAAATATAATCTCTCTTGTAAACCTTCTAAGACTTCTTCTGGAACTTCCTTGACCAAGAGATCCCCACCTAGAAAAAGTAGCCAATTTGTTATTTCGGTCACTTCTTCGGGCTTAATAATATTGATAAAAGTCTTTAGAATGGCTGTGGTTTGGTAAGGATTCGTATAGGAAATTGAAACTTTTAAAGGATGGTATTTTTTGAATTGGGCAATCGCTTTTGGACCAAGTTCAAGGATAAGGTTGATTTCTTCTCCCTGCTTACTTAGTTTTTCTAAAATCTTTTTCTTACTTAATCTTTTTTTCTCCGGGTAGGGTTTGACATCGGTGAGTTCATCGACAGGAAAAATCTTCTTCTTTTCTTCCTTTAAGTCAAAGCCTTCAATCAGCCAAACGCTTTTTTCATGATAAAGGTGCAAGAGATAGATTGGATAAGACTTTATTACCTTCTCTTCTTTGATGGTAATCCATAAATAGCGATCCAAAAGAAGAGTTTGGATGAGTTTTTCTACCATGGGATGGGGGATGTCCGAAAGCTCAAGCAGGTCGGGATTATTGGGATTGGTCCCCTCAAAAAGCAAGATTTGATTTAACAGAACAAGGTCATCTTGCTGGTTTTCTGAGATGAGGCCAAGTAATTTTTCAGCTAAAGACTGACGACTTTTTAGATAGGGAAGTTGTTGATTTCTGGTGGCCATAAAGGCAATAAAAAGAGCTTTGACCTCATTATCGGTAAAACGAACCTCGGGCAGGACAGAATTGTGCATGACAAAATACCCCCCATCCCTTCCAACTTCAGCGATAAGTGGCATCCCCAAGGCTTCTATTTCTCTGATATCTCTAATAGCTGTCGAACGAGAGATGTTAAACTCTCGCATGATTTCAGAAACGGTAAAGTGGGCGCGGTTGTTGATATACCGCATGATGGTATTAATCCGTTCAACTTTTTTCATCAGGACTCCTAAACAGTATCAATTTTTGACATGATTTAAGGCTATCATATAACTATCAAGTGAAGTGGACAAGTCATTTGATTAATATAATAAAGAGGTAGGTTTTGAAAATGGCAGATTATACCCTAGAAGAAAAAGATAGCTTTACCGTTATAGGTTTGGGAACTGAGCTTAAGAGCCATTACACAGATTTTGCCGGCTTAAATAAGGAAAAGTCAGATTTTTGGCAGGCGGTAAGCCAAGATGGAAGGCTTGACACTTTAAAAGCCCTTGCCACAAATGACTACATTTTTGCCGTAAATGAAGCGGTGAATAACAAGATGATGCATTATGCTGGAGTCTTGAGCGAGGCATCAGCACCAGAAGAAGCAAGAGTGATCCAATTTCCTAAGGGAGAATACCTAGTTGTTAAAGGGGAAGGGAAAACAGCTGATGAATTGAATAATAAGCTTGCTGGCCTTGCCTTTGGACAAGTCTTGCCAGAAGCAAAGAATTTTGCCTATGTTGGTGGGCCCAATGCAACGGTTGAGATGGGTCAGCGAAACGACTTAATTCTTGGTGAAATGTGGATTCCTGTTGTTAGGAAATAAAGAAATAAAAGGAGAGATGCAAATGTCCTATATCGTTGATTTTAAAAATGTGTCTCCAGTTGGTTTAGAGACCTCACCAGTAGTAAGCGCGCTTGCTGGCTTACGTGCTAATGAAGCCCGTTATTTTATGAATAAATACAAGCATGAATTTACGGTTGTACCAGCTAGCGAGTCCGGGGAGACCCTTGATTATGTGAACCGAATTTTGAAAGAAGAACGTGATATTGAGTTTGCTGCCAAACCTTTAGAAACGTCACGTTTTCAAGTGGAAAATATCAAAATGGCCTACGTTTTTTATGAGGATGGTCTTTGTGTCAACGTCATGTATTCACTTGATGACCCTAAGCCGAAGCGGGCCGTTGGTTTTAAGCTTTCTGAGGGGATGGAGGTACCAAAGGAGTTAGAAGGGAAGTTTAAGTTTGCTAGGCAGAAGTCTAAATTAGCTGGAACCATTCGGGGCTCGTATTTTGTCATTAAAGGAGAATATTAGAGTAAAACATTTTCCTTACACAATAATGTGTGTCCTAATATAAAAAAGTGTGGTCAAGATCGAAGGAAAATCAGGTTAGATGCCTGGTTCTACTCCAAGTTATTTTTATGCAGATTTCAGTGAATTGGTAAACAAATGAGCAAAAGGCGTGAAATATGATCGTTCATAGTTTAAAATAGCTATAAACTAGCACGAGCGAAAATTGGAGTATGCCTCCGGTTTTCACTCGTGTATTTTTTTCCTATTGACATGCTGGAAAAGTGGTAGTATTATTTTGTTTGTTAATTATTTTAGCTACTAAGATATTTTGCAAATAAGTAATTAAGTTTCTAAAGGAGAATTCCGATCGTGGCAGAACATAATGAAAATTTTGTGGATCGTAAACGAGAAATATTGCAGGAAGTTCAAGGATTGTTTGAAGCTGTTGCCCGTAAGCTCAAACATAAAATCCAGCATTCCCAATCTGCTTTCCAGCTTGCAGGTGGGCAAGTATTCGTAATGATGATGCTTCATAGACAAGAAATATGTAAAGCATCAGATATTGCTGCTCATTTGGGCATAACCTCAGGAGCCGTTACAGGATTAACCGATAAGATGGTGAAAATGGGGATATTAAATCGTATCCGTTCGGAAGAAGATCGCCGTGTCGTACAATTCTCGCTTACGGCTAAAGGGATCGAGGTTTTGGAGCATATTCGCCAGGAGCGCCTGCAAATGTTACTTGGCACGTTTGAAAATCTCGGGACAGAAGATTTAGAAAAAATGTTGGAAGTATTCACTAAGTTGAATGCTGTCCTATAATAATTTACAAGGAGTGGAATTATGACTGAAACAATATTGACACCGAAGCAAATCCGTTGGATTGTCACTGGACTTATGCTCGGTCTTTTGCTTTCTTCACTTGATCAAACCATCGTTTCAACTGCGATGCCCACAGTTATTGCAGATTTACATGGACTATCACTTTACAGCTGGGTATTTTCCATCTATATGTTGACTTCAACAACATCGGTCCCTATTTTTGGTAAGTTGGCTGATTTATTTGGTAGAAGATTGATTTACTTAATAGGAATGGGCTTTTTCCTCGTGGGTTCTGCTCTTTGTGGCTTTTCCCATAATATGACGGAACTCATTATATTCCGGGCTATTCAAGGGATTGGCGCAGGGGCTTTAATGCCGATCGCTATGACGGTTATCGGGGATATCTTTCCGCCGGAGCGTCGTGGTAAAATGCAAGGTCTTTTTGGAGCAGTCTTTGGTCTTTCGAGTGTGGTAGGACCGGCAATCGGTGGTTTTATCGTTGATAATTTTAATTGGCAGTGGATTTTCTACATTAACCTTCCGATTGGAATTGCAGCAGCTATTGTTCTTGCTATATTCTTAAAAGAATCCAAAAGTGATGAGAAGAAATCCATCGACTGGGGTGGAGCGCTTGTTTTGACAGGTGCTGTTGTAACATTGCTTCTTGCACTTGTGCTTGGAGGCGGAACCGAAAGTGATACGGGTACACATTATCCTTGGGGATCTCCGCAGATAATCGGACTATTTTCTGCCAGCGCTATACTAATTGCATCATTTATTCTAATTGAATCAAAGGTAAAAGAGCCGATTATCCCGCTTCACTTGTTTAAAAAACGTGTTATTTCTGTTTCTAGCATTGTAGGCTTTTTCATGGGAATTGGAATGTTTGGAGCTATTACGTATATTCCTTTATTTGTCCAAGGTGTTATTGGGTCATCTGCATCTAGAGCGGGTTACATTCTTACGCCGCTCATGCTCTCGCTGATCTTATCAAGTATCATCGGTGGTAGAATTATCGCCAAAGTATCTTACCGTGTTATTATTGTTACTTCGATGTGTATCATGACGATAGGCTTCTATCTTATGTCTCAAATGGATATCCATACAACAAATAGTGCTATCGTTTTATATATGATTATTTCTGGTTTTGGAATGGGTGCATTGATGCCTGTATTAACTATTGCAGTTCAAAGTGCCGTTCCAAAAGAACAACGTGGGGTTGCAACTTCTTCCTCACAGTTCTTTCGCTCGATTGGTGCAACATTAGGTGTGAGTGTTATGGGCGCACTAATGACGAATAAAATGAATGAAGGCATTCAAAATCTAGGCACTATTCTTCCTAATATCCCAAAGGAAGTAATAGCAAAATTTGCAAATCCGCAAATCTTATTAAATGCAAAAGCAAGAGCAAGTATGCCGCCTGCCCTTTTAGATCAAGTACGCGGAGTATTAGCTAATTCAATCACAGTTATTTTCGTTAGTGGTGTCATTTTCATAATAATCGGCCTTATAGCTGGCTTGTTCATGGGTCGTGAACGTCTTAAAAAGACTGAAGAAAACGAACCAAAGGAAGCTTTAAAAACCAAGCCAGAATTGACGTAATCCATAAACAAATGAAGTCGTCAAGCATCAGCAAGAAAGCTGAGCTTGACGGCTTTTTGTTATTTAATCGTATATCCAAACAAACTATTTACGGAAAGTAGTAGAATTTTTCTATTAACAAATATTGAGCAACTTCTTCTTTATGATTATGATAAACATAATGGTTAAAAATGAAAGGGGTTTCTGAACTTGATTCTCGTCATCGACAACTATGATTCATTTACACATAATTTAATTCAATATATTCGCCAAGTTACTGAGCATGAGGTTATCATAAAAAGAAATGATCATATCACGATTGAACAAATTGAAAAGCTGCAGCCTGATTATATCTTACTTTCTCCAGGCCCAGGAAATCCAACTGAAGCTGGGATTTGTTTGAAAATTGTTGAGTATTTCCACAAAACAATTCCCATTCTTGGGGTTTGTCTGGGACATCAAACAATTGCGCAAGCATTTGGAGGAACGGTTGAAAAGGCAAATCATCCGATGCATGGAAAAATATCTATGATAAAACATGATGAAAAGGGTGTTTTTTGTAAAATTGCTTCTCCGATGCAAGTAACCCGATATCATTCATTAATTGTACATAAAGAAACATTACCAAGAGAGTTAGAAATAACCGCCCTAACGGAAGATGGAGAAATAATGGCTATTCGCCATAAAAAATTTCCTGTAGAGGGTGTGCAATTTCATCCAGAGGCAATCTTAACTGAACTAGGGATGAAGATGATTGATAATTTTTTCAATCAACATGATAGGAAGGACTATTAGTGATGAGTCAAGAAAACCACTATCAGCTATTTTATGAATTTGCTGACCAAACAGGTAAGAAGAAATCAATGTTATTCGAAAACCCAATTGAAATTATTGAAGTATATAAAATAGAAGAAGTAAAAATAGCACTGGAGAAAATCCAAGCGGCCACCCGTTCAGGGTATTATGCAGCTGGATACGTTTCCTATGAAGCAGCACCCGCTTTTGATCAAGCATTTTTGGTTCACTCGGATTCAATAATGCCGCTTTTATGGTTTGGAATTTATAAAAGCCCAGATCAAAAGCCAAAGATAAATGAAAATCAGTTGTTTAAGGTTGGAGATTGGTTACCCGATACGTCTACCCAACAATACCATTTAGCCATTTCAACTATAAAAAAAGCTATTGAAAAGGGGGATACGTATCAAGTAAATTATACAATCAGACTTCGTTCTCAATTTGAAGGAAATGACTTTGCTTTTTATCGGCAGCTATCTAAAGCGCAGTCATCAAATTATAGTGCTTACTTAAATACTGGGAAGTTTCGAATTCTCTCGGCATCACCAGAATTATTTTTCCATTGGAAAGATGGATCTATTACTACTCGCCCGATGAAAGGTACATGTATGCGGGGACGCTTTCTTGAAGAGGACGAAGAAAACTCGCGGTGGCTGCATCAATCGGAGAAAAACCGAGCAGAGAATGTCATGATAGTTGATTTACTGCGAAATGATCTGGGTGTGGTATCGATACCTGGATCTGTAAAGGTGCCCAAGCTATTTGAGATTGAAAAGTATCCGACTGTTTTGCAAATGACGTCAACCATTACGGCTGAAACATCTCCAGAGACTACATTAATCGATGTCTTTTCTGCCCTTTTTCCGTGTGGGTCCATTACAGGAGCACCAAAAATTAGTACGATGAAGATTATTTCATCATTAGAAAATTCGCCCCGTGAGGTTTATTGTGGTGCAATCGGCTATATAACTCCTGACAATGAAGCGATTTTTAATGTGCCAATTCGGACGGTTGTTATTGATTCAGAGACGGGAAAGATGGAATATGGCGTTGGTGGTGGAATTACATGGGATTCCGAAATAGAAGATGAATATCAAGAAGCCCTAACGAAAGCTATGCTATTAAAAGAAAAGACACCTAAGTTTGGGCTATTGGAAAGTTTACGGTTGGAAAATGGCGGTTACGATTTACTTGACCGACATTTACACCGACTTCAAAGATCGGCTGATTACTTTGGTTTTCCTATTTATGAACAAGAAATAAGAGAAAAACTAGTGGACTACGCAAGAAATCATCCACATAATACCGAAAAAGTCAGGTTAGTCGTCCAAAAGGATGGGGAGGTTTCCTTGCAAGGAGAGATTCTACCCATTCTAAATAATCCTTTACCTTATCGTCTTGCTACAGAACCTATTTCTAAACAAAATCGCTTCCTTTATCATAAAACAACGAATCGAGAGGTTTACGATCAACAGCGGTTCATGCATCAGGATGTATTTGATGTTCTACTCTGGAATGAAGATGGAGAATTAACAGAATTCACAATTGGAAATTTAGTTGTTAAACTGGATGGACAATTATATACTCCTCCGATCGAGTGCGGGTTATTGGCAGGAACTATGAGAGAAGAGTTATTGGCTAATGGGAAAATAATAGAACATATTTTAGCAAAGAAAGATCTTGAAAGAGCATCGCAGGTCTGGCTAATAAACAGTGTTAGAAGATGGGTACCCGTTTATTTGGATAAACTTTTAGGTAAAAAGTAATCCTTAAACACAGAAAGGCACAAGCATTTGCTTGTGCTTTTTGTGTTTAAGAGGGAAAGAAACTTGCGCAATCGAGGCTTAGAAGGAATTATAAAAATGGCAACAATCAAAGTGACAAAAAGCATTTTTGTATAAATTGAAACAAAACTGTAAACGCTTTATCATTAGGCTATAGAGTTTAACAACAGCTTGAAAGGAGAAATGAAAATGAACCAAACGGTTAATGATAAATCAGATGTTAAAGTTAAAATACAACGATTTGGTAGTTACCTAAGTGGTATGGTTATGCCGAACATTGGCGCATTTATCGCATGGGGACTTATCACAGCATTATTTATTCCAACAGGCTGGTGGCCTAATGCCGACCTAGCTAAACTTGTTGGACCAATGATTACGTATTTATTGCCATTATTAATTGGTTTTACCGGTGGTAGAATGATTTATGATATTCGCGGTGGTGTTGTAGGTGCTGTCGCAACAATGGGGGTTATCGTCGGAACGGATATCCCGATGTTCTTAGGAGCTATGATCATGGGACCTATTGGCGGATTTGCCATTAAGAAATTTGACCAATTGGTTCATGGAAGAATTAAATCCGGCTTTGAAATGCTCGTAAATAATTTCTCGGCTGGTATCATCGGTGGTGCTTTAACCTTAGTAGCCTTTAAAGGTGTAGGACCAGTTGTGGAGGCAATTAGTAAGGTATTAGCTTCAGGTGTTCAATTTATTGTCAATCATCATGCATTACCATTAGCAAACCTTTTCATTGAACCAGCAAAGGTATTATTCTTAAATAATGCGATTAATCACGGCATCTTAAGTCCATTAGGAATTGAGCAAGCAGCAAAAACAGGAAAGTCAATCCTGTTCATGTTGGAAACAAACCCTGGTCCAGGACTTGGTATTCTTCTTGCTTACTGGTTATTTGGTAAAGGAACAGCAAAACAAACAGCGCCTGGTGCAGCTATCATTCACTTCTTAGGTGGTATTCATGAAATTTACTTCCCATATATTTTAATGAAACCAATGCTTATTTTTGCAGCAATGGCAGGTGGAGTAAGTGGAGTATTCACATTCACTCTTTTCCATGCAGGTCTTGTAGCAGTTCCATCACCAGGTAGTATTTTTGCTCTTTTGGCAATGACTCCAAAAGGTGGATATATCGGGACCCTTGCAGGGGTAATTGTAGCTACAGCAGTTTCATTCGCGGTTGCTTCATTAATCCTGAAAACAAGCAAAACAAAGGATGAAGATTTAACTTCTGCTACTGCAAAAATGGAAGAAATGAAAGGGAAGAAAAGTAGTGTTTCTTCTATATTAACTAGTGAAGGTACACAAGCTTCAATCGATCCTAAAAAAGTAAACAAAATTGTATTCGCTTGTGATGCAGGTATGGGTTCAAGTGCAATGGGTGCTTCCATTTTAAGAAATAAGACTCAAAAGGCCGGTTTAGATATTACTGTAATTAATACAGCCATTAACAATTTGCCAAATGATGCAGATGTGGTTGTTACACATAAAGATCTAACCGATAGAGCAAAAGCGAAGCTTCCTAATGCTACACACATTTCAGTAGAAAACTTCTTAAATAGTCCTAGGTATGACGAATTAATAAACAATCTCAAGTCCAAATAATTTCTAGAAAAGCCTAGTTAGTGATAGCTAGGCTTTTCTAGTGTGTAAGTTGCTGCGCACATCCAGGTGAGGATTACGAGAAAAAATAGTGTGTTTTTATAACTGTTATTTAAAAGTGTCAACAACTAATTTGACTAATTTAGTATTTCATCCTGTTGTATAAGGATTTTTACCGACTTATTATTAAATTGTGGGTATTAATTTTAATTTTGGCAACATGCTAAGATTGGAGGATGAAACCGAAACCTTTTAAGCGGGGTGAAAAATATGTATATTTCTGCAAGAGAAAGACAGATTCTAGAGATTTTGCTTACTGAAACAAATGAGCTGACTGTGAAAGACTTAGCTGACCAAATTGGCGTAAGCGGAAGAACTATTCACCGAGATTTAAAGAATGTTGAAGATATTCTTAACGAATACGAGCTTACTTTGGAAAAAAAGTCAGGTGTAGGCATCCAAATTACTGGTGACCGAAATAGAATTCATGAACTTGAACTATTTTTATATAATCTCTTTAAAACAGAATATACACCAGATGAACGTCAAACAGTTATTTTATGTGATTTGCTAGAGTCAAAAGGGCCTGTCAAGCTTTTGGGTCTTGCAAATGACCTCAATGTTACCATTGCTACTGTAAGTAGTGATTTAACAAAATTAGAAGAACGTTTGCAATCATTTGGGTTATCACTCGTCAGAAGAAGAGGGTACGGAGTTGAAATAGAAGGTCCAGAAGGCGCCAAAAGACAAGCAATGAGAAAAATGATAGCCGAGTATTTAAATGAGTCAGAAATCTTATCGTTTGCGAGAGAAAGTATACAAAGACGATCAACTAAGAATATCAATACGATTTCAGAGAGGCTTTTAGGGCTCGTCGAAAAGAAAAAATTACTCGTAGTAGAAAAGGTGATTGAATCTATTAGTCTTGATCTCCCTTATTCAATGGCAGATAGTGCTTATATTGGTTTAGTGGTTCACTTAGCGCTTGCGGTGGAACGAATCCAAAAAGGTGAGGCGATAACAATAGATCAATCCTACCTACAAAATCAGCAATTAACAAAGGAATACAAATTTGCAAAAAAGATTGTTGAGCAATTGGAACAAGTTTTTCAAATAAAGATTCCTGAAGCTGAAATTGGGTATATCACCATGCACTTAAAGGGTGCAAAGTTACGCCATGACAATGAATACCTAATAGAAGCGTCGAATTCACATGTTGCAATTAAAACAAAAGGTCTTATTGAATTTGTAGGTAACCGATTAGGTAAAGACTTATCGGGTAATCGTTCTTTATTTGAAGGGTTGGTTTTACATTTAACGCCTGCAATATATCGTATTAAACAAAATATGGGCATTAGTAATCCGCTTTTAGAGAAGGTCAAGAAAGATTATCGCGAATTATTCTTAGTTGTTGAACAAGCATGTGAACACGTGTTTCACGAGTTTAATGTGCCAGATGAGGAAATCGGTTATTTAGTTATGCATTTCGGTGCTGCGGTGTTTGGTTATAAAGAGGTAGGAAATATCAAAACATTGGTAATCTGTTCTAGTGGCATTGGTACATCAAAAATGCTTGCTATGAGACTAGAAAAAGAGTTTCCAGAGATGAAAGAAATAAAAAATGTATCCGTAATGGAATTTAAAAAAATGGATCCCCATGAATATCAGTTGATTATTTCAACCATTCTTATTCCTGATTTTCATTTGGATTATATAATAGTAAGTCCAATCTTAACTAAAGATGAAATTGAAAAAATCCGCACTTTTTTACATGATCAGTTCAAAAAGAATGATTCTCAAAATAAACTAAGTTTGGCAGTCAAAAAAATAGAAGGCAAGAAAAGCCCATATCAACTAGTCAAGGAAATGGGCATAGTTAAAGAGTATGCTCAAACTATTACATCAATTATAGAAGGCTTTCTTGTAAAAGAAGTAAGTGGACAAAAAGAGGAAATATTGATTCATGCTTGCCGAGAGTTATTTGTGAAACAAAGTATCAGCAATGTGGAGGAAGTTGCAAATTCGTTATTTGAAAGAGAAGCTCTGGGTGGTTTAGGTATTCCTGATACATCGATGGCACTATTCCATGCCCGATCTAAATATGTTAGTAAACCTTCTTTTTTCATTTATGTAATCCAGAAGCCTCTAAGTGTATTAGGAATGGATCAATCCTTTTTAGAAGTAAAGCATTTAGTGTTGCTATTATCTCCAGAGATACAATCAGAAAGTGGATTGGAAGTGTTAAGTTTTCTCAGTACACTGTTAATTGAAAGTGATGAGAGTATTTCTCTCTTTCAATCTAATGATCAGGAAAGGATCTCAGCCTTTCTATCAGCAAGACTTGATCAATATTTCCATGAAAAAGTACAAGAATTAAGGAGAGTATAAAATATGTCAAAGTCTATCTTAACAAAAGAAAACATTCAATTAAATGCAACTGTTGGGACGAAAGAAGAAGCAATTAGATTAACGGGAAGCGTGCTTGTGGAAAAAGGATATGTGGATGCCAGTTATATAGAAAAAATGCTTGAAAGGGAAGAATTAACTTCTACTTATATGGGTAATTATGTGGCCATCCCACATGGAACGGAAGATTCAAAGGAATTTGTAAAAGATTCAGGAATTGCTATTATTCAAGTTCCACAAGGTGTCGATTTCGGCGGTGGGAATATGGTTAAACTTCTTATTGGAATTGCAGGGAAAAATAACGAGCATTTAGATATTTTATCAAATATTGCTATTGTATGTTCGGAGGAAGAGAATATTGAAAAGCTCGTTCAAGCAACATCTGCGGAAGAGATTTTATCCATCTTTGAAGGGGTGAACTAGTTTGTTAGCAGTTCATTTTGGTGCAGGAAACATTGGCCGAGGGTTTATAGGGAATTTATTGTATCATTCTGGATATGAAACGTGCTTTGTTGATGTAAACCAGGAAATGGTGAATTTACTTAATGAAAGGAAGGAGTATCGTGTAGTTCTTGCAGATCCTTCCCAGGAAGAAGTCCTTATCAAAAATGTGAGGGCGATAAATAGTGGCACTAACCCCGAACAAGTGGTGGAAGCAATTGCCCAAGCAGATTTAATCACGACAGCGATAGGTCCGAATATTCTACCGTTTATTGCGAATTTAATAGCTGATGGATTACGGAAACGAATTGAACAAACAGATAAACCTGTTAATATTATTGCCTGTGAAAACATGATCGGTGGTACCTCCTTATTAAAAGAGAAGGTTTATGAAAAGTTAACGAGCGCGGAAAAAGTAGTATTTGATCAACGCTTTGGTTTTCCAGATGCGGCCGTTGACCGTATCGTACCAAATCAGGTGAACGAAGATAAATTAATGGTTAAGGTGGAACCTTTTTACGAGTGGGTTGTAGAGGAAACAAAATTAGTAGGTGATAAGCCAGCTATTAAAGGAATTACGTTTGTACAGGAATTAGTGCCATATATTGAACGGAAATTATTTACCGTCAATACTGGTCACGCGCTTACAGCCTATTTAGGTTATTATTTTGGAATTGAAACAATCAACAGTGCAATTGATAACCAACAAATTAGAGATATGGTTGAAGGTGCTCTTAAAGAAAGTGGTGGATTTCTAGTAAAGAAATATGGATTTGAAGAAGGAGCGCACAATAAATATATTCAAAAAATACTTCAGCGGTTTTCTAATTCATATATTGTAGATGAGGTAACGAGAGTAGGACGTTCACCAATTCGCAAGTTAGGTCCGAATGATAGACTTGTTAGTCCAGCTAAACAATATCTCGAAGTTGTCGGCGATGAGCCGGGTTATCTAATGAAGGGAATTGCTGCAGCTCTTTTGTATGATTTTCAAGGTGATCCGGAAGCGGTGCAAGTTCAAACAACTATAAAGAATCAAGGATTAGA
The DNA here is from genome assembly GCF_030915485.1 of Neobacillus sp. PS3-40. GTDB lineage: Bacteria > Bacillota > Bacilli > Bacillales > Cytobacillaceae > JAUZPL01. The sequence continues at coordinate 2,532,103 of NZ_CP133266.1, forward strand.
AGCTGCTATTAAGGAGTATACGCATCTTGATCCAACATCTATTTTGTTTAGAGGTATTATTGAACAGTATAATAAGTTTAAAAGAGAAACGATTCAATAAATAACAATCAAGGTTGATAGAAAACAAAGTAATAGTGTTTCTATCAACCTTTTTTTAAAACTTGAAAGTTATTTTAAAATATTAGTTGACCAATTAATTATTATACTGTAATATTATAAAAGTCGTCAGCGAACGACGATAAACAAATGAAAAAAATTCTCTGATTAGCAAGCCACTTAGTGTGGAAGTTAGGGAGTAGTTATGATATAGCATGATTGGAAAGTAAATCTTAAATTCCAATCAACAAAAAAAGTTGTTGACACATACAACTGAAAATGTTATATTAATAAAGTCGCTTCTAGGCGATGAGCAAATTGATCCTTGAAAACTAAACAAACAAAAACGTCAACAAACAAACAAAAAATATAGTGTTTGCTTTTAGCAACACTAGCCAACGTAAACTATGAGCTAAACTCATACTTTCTTTTATGGAGAGTTTGATCCTGGCTCAGGACGAACGCTGGCGGCGTGCCTAATACATGCAAGTCGAGCGAATTTTTAGGAGCTTGCTCCTAAAAATTAGCGGCGGACGGGTGAGTAACACGTGGGCAACCTGCCTGTAAGACTGGGATAACTTCGGGAAACCGGAGCTAATACCGGATAATCCTTTTCCTCACATGAGGGAAAGCTGAAAGACGGTTTCGGCTGTCACTTACAGATGGGCCCGCGGCGCATTAGCTAGTTGGTGAGGTAACGGCTCACCAAGGCGACGATGCGTAGCCGACCTGAGAGGGTGATCGGCCACACTGGGACTGAGACACGGCCCAGACTCCTACGGGAGGCAGCAGTAGGGAATCTTCCGCAATGGACGAAAGTCTGACGGAGCAACGCCGCGTGAACGATGAAGGCCTTCGGGTCGTAAAGTTCTGTTGTTAGGGAAGAACAAGTATCGGAGTAACTGCCGGTACCTTGACGGTACCTAACCAGAAAGCCACGGCTAACTACGTGCCAGCAGCCGCGGTAATACGTAGGTGGCAAGCGTTGTCCGGAATTATTGGGCGTAAAGCGCGCGCAGGCGGTCCTTTAAGTCTGATGTGAAAGCCCACGGCTCAACCGTGGAGGGTCATTGGAAACTGGGGACTTGAGTACAGAAGAGGAAAGTGGAATTCCACGTGTAGCGGTGAAATGCGTAGAGATGTGGAGGAACACCAGTGGCGAAGGCGACTTTCTGGTCTGTAACTGACGCTGAGGCGCGAAAGCGTGGGGAGCAAACAGGATTAGATACCCTGGTAGTCCACGCCGTAAACGATGAGTGCTAAGTGTTAGAGGGTTTCCGCCCTTTAGTGCTGCAGCTAACGCATTAAGCACTCCGCCTGGGGAGTACGGCCGCAAGGCTGAAACTCAAAGGAATTGACGGGGCCCGCACAAGCGGTGGAGCATGTGGTTTAATTCGAAGCAACGCGAAGAACCTTACCAGGTCTTGACATCCTCTGACAACCCTAGAGATAGGGCTTTCCCCTTCGGGGGACAGAGTGACAGGTGGTGCATGGTTGTCGTCAGCTCGTGTCGTGAGATGTTGGGTTAAGTCCCGCAACGAGCGCAACCCTTGATCTTAGTTGCCAGCATTCAGTTGGGCACTCTAAGGTGACTGCCGGTGACAAACCGGAGGAAGGTGGGGATGACGTCAAATCATCATGCCCCTTATGACCTGGGCTACACACGTGCTACAATGGATGGTACAAAGGGCTGCAAAACCGCGAGGTTAAGCGAATCCCATAAAACCATTCTCAGTTCGGATTGTAGGCTGCAACTCGCCTACATGAAGCTGGAATCGCTAGTAATCGCGGATCAGCATGCCGCGGTGAATACGTTCCCGGGCCTTGTACACACCGCCCGTCACACCACGAGAGTTTGTAACACCCGAAGTCGGTGGGGTAACCGTAAGGAGCCAGCCGCCTAAGGTGGGACAGATGATTGGGGTGAAGTCGTAACAAGGTAGCCGTATCGGAAGGTGCGGCTGGATCACCTCCTTTCTAAGGAATATATTCTGACTTTGGGTCAGATATAAAATGTTTGCTCTGACGTTTCTTGTTTGTTTAGTTTTGAGGGAGTAATTCCTCGAAGCTTTATTTTTTTGTCTCTGCGAGTAGTCATTATCGCAAGGCAAGATGAAGTATTGTTCCTTGAAAACTAGATAATCGTAAGAAGAAGTCAAGTAAGAACCGAGTAATCGCCATTTTAGTTTTCTCTCTTATTTATAAGAGTAGTAAGACAAACCAGCTGATGAAGAAATTCATTACTGATCATTTGTCTATAGGTTAAGTTAGAAAGGGCGCACGGTGAATGCCTTGGCACTAGGAGCCGATGAAGGACGGGACTAACACCGATATGCTTCGGGGAGCTGTAAGTAAGCTTTGATCCGGAGATTTCCGAATGGGGGAACCCACTGTTCGTAATGGAGCAGTATCTTTACCTGAATACATAGGGTATTGAAGGTAGACCCGGGGAACTGAAACATCTAAGTACCCGGAGGAAGAGAAAGCAAACGCGATTCCCTGAGTAGCGGCGAGCGAAACGGGAAATAGCCCAAACCAAGAGGCTTGCCTCTTGGGGTTGTAGGACACTCAATATGGAGTTACAAAGGAACGGGGTAAATGAAGCGACCTGGAAAGGTCAGCCGTAGAAGGTAAAAGCCCTGTAGTTGAAACTTCGTTCCCTCCTGAGTGGATCCTGAGTACGGCCGGACACGTGAAATCCGGTCGGAAGCAGGGAGGACCATCTCCCAAGGCTAAATACTCCCTAGTGACCGATAGTGAACCAGTACCGTGAGGGAAAGGTGAAAAGCACCCCGGAAGGGGAGTGAAATAGTTCCTGAAACCGTGTGCCTACAAGTAGTCAAAGCCCATTAATGGGTAATGGCGTGCCTTTTGTAGAATGAACCGGCGAGTTACGATTACATGCAAGGTTAAGTTGAAAAGACGGAGCCGCAGCGAAAGCGAGTCTGAATAGGGCGAATGAGTATGTGGTCGTAGACCCGAAACCAGGTGATCTACCCATGTCCAGGGTGAAGTCCAGGTAACACTGTATGGAGGCCCGAACCCACGCACGTTGAAAAGTGCGGGGATGAGGTGTGGGTAGCGGAGAAATTCCAATCGAACTTGGAGATAGCTGGTTCTCTCCGAAATAGCTTTAGGGCTAGCCTCACGTAGTAAGAGTCTTGGAGGTAGAGCACTGTTTGGACTAGGGGCCCTCATCGGGTTACCGAATTCAGACAAACTCCGAATGCCAAAGACTTATCCGTGGGAGTCAGACTGCGAGTGATAAGATCCGTAGTCAAGAGGGAAACAGCCCAGACCACCAGCTAAGGTCCCAAAGTATACGTTAAGTGGAAAAGGATGTGGAGTTGCTTAGACAACCAGGATGTTGGCTCAGAAGCAGCCACCATTTAAAGAGTGCGTAATAGCTCACTGGTCGAGTGACTCTGCGCCGAAAATGTACCGGGGCTAAACGTATCACCGAAGCTGTGGATTGACATCTTAGATGTCAGTGGTAGGAGAGCGTTCTAAGGGCGTTGAAGCTAGATCGTAAGGACTAGTGGAGCGCTTAGAAGTGAGAATGCCGGTATGAGTAGCGAAAGATGAGTGAGAATCTCATCCACCGAATGCCCAAGGTTTCCTGAGGAAGGCTCGTCCGCTCAGGGTTAGTCGGGACCTAAGCCGAGGCCGAAAGGCGTAGGCGATGGATAACAGGTTGATATTCCTGTACCACCTCTTTATCGTTTGAGCAATGGGGGGACGCAGAAGGATAGGGTAAGCGCGCTGTTGGATATGCGCGTCTAAGCAGTTAGGCTGTCAGTGAGGCAAATCCCGCTGACGTGAAGGCTGAGCTGTGATAGCGAGGGAAATTTAGTACCGAAGTTCCTGATTCCACACTGCCAAGAAAAGCCTCTAGCGAGATAAATGGTGCCCGTACCGCAAACCGACACAGGTAGGCGAGGAGAGAATCCTAAGGTGAGCGAGAGAACTCTCGTTAAGGAACTCGGCAAAATGACCCCGTAACTTCGGGAGAAGGGGTGCTCTTTGGGGTGAATAGCCTCGAAGAGCCGCAGTGAATAGGCCCAGGCGACTGTTTAGCAAAAACACAGGTCTCTGCGAAGCCGCAAGGCGAAGTATAGGGGCTGACGCCTGCCCGGTGCTGGAAGGTTAAAAGGAGGGGTTAGCGCAAGCGAAGCTCTGAATTGAAGCCCCAGTAAACGGCGGCCGTAACTATAACGGTCCTAAGGTAGCGAAATTCCTTGTCGGGTAAGTTCCGACCCGCACGAAAGGCGTAACGATCTGGGCACTGTCTCAACGAGAGACTCGGTGAAATTATAGTACCTGTGAAGATGCAGGTTACCCGCGACAGGACGGAAAGACCCCGTGGAGCTTTACTGTAGCCTGATATTGAATTTTGGTACAGCTTGTACAGGATAGGTAGGAGCCTGAGAAGCCGGAGCGCTAGCTTCGGTGGAGGCGTCGGTGGGATACTACCCTGGCTGTATTGAAATTCTAACCCACACCCACATATCTGGGTGGGAGACAGTGTCAGGTGGGCAGTTTGACTGGGGCGGTCGCCTCCTAAAGAGTAACGGAGGCGCCCAAAGGTTCCCTCAGAATGGTTGGAAATCATTCGCAGAGTGTAAAGGCACAAGGGAGCTTGACTGCGAGACCTACAAGTCGAGCAGGGACGAAAGTCGGGCTTAGTGATCCGGTGGTTCCGCATGGAAGGGCCATCGCTCAACGGATAAAAGCTACCCCGGGGATAACAGGCTTATCTCCCCAAGAGTCCACATCGACGGGGAGGTTTGGCACCTCGATGTCGGCTCATCGCATCCTGGGGCTGTAGTCGGTCCCAAGGGTTGGGCTGTTCGCCCATTAAAGCGGTACGCGAGCTGGGTTCAGAACGTCGTGAGACAGTTCGGTCCCTATCCGTCGTGGGCGCAGGAAATTTGAGAGGAGCTGTCCTTAGTACGAGAGGACCGGGATGGACGCACCGCTGGTGTACCAGTTGTCTTGCCAAAGGCATCGCTGGGTAGCTATGTGCGGACGGGATAAGTGCTGAAAGCATCTAAGCATGAAGCCCCCCTCAAGATGAGATTTCCCATAGCGTCAAGCTAGTAAGATCCCTGAAAGATGATCAGGTTGATAGGTCAGAGGTGGAAGCGTGGCAACATGTGGAGCTGACTGATACTAATCGATCGAGGACTTAACTATTTTTAAAGCGATCTCGTTCTTAATACTTCTTCTAAGATTATCTAGTTTTGAGGGAATAAGCCTCAAAAGAAAATAGTCCGGTAATTATGGCAAGAAGGTCACACCCGTTCCCATACCGAACACGGAAGTTAAGCTTCTTTGCGCCGATGGTAGTTGGGACTTTGTCCCTGTGAGAGTAGGACGTTGCCGGGCAAATAAAAAGGACAACCTTAATCGGGTTGTCCTTTTTTTGTTTAGGAAAATAGATAAAATAGTAACCTGTTGATAAGTTTGAAACTGTTTTTCCTCCTTATTTCAACAAACTGAATGGTTCATGCCCAACTATAAATTAAATCTTGAACAGGAAGATAGATTATGTTATATTAGTGAAGTTCTAAATGACCGAAAAACTAAATTGGTCAAAGGAGGCTGAATGAATTGGATAGACGGATGATGATCGTGGAGGCAGCAACAAAGTCATTTTCTTTATTCGGATTTAAAGCAACCACAATGGACCAGGTAGCTAAGCTTGCTAATGTTGGGAAAGGAACAATTTACACTTTCTTTAAAAATAAAGAAGAATTATTTAGTGAAATTATCTCTTCATTAGTTCAAGAAATGATTGCAGAAGCAGATGAAGTTATTAAACCACATCTCTCATTTACGGAAAATGTCCATTTAGCACTCTACCGATTATTAGAATTTCGATCAAAGCATCATTTAATGATCAAGCTGGTCCAAGAAGAAACAGAAATGGGCACTCCTGCGGTTTCAGAAATGTTAGACCGAGTAGAGACTGAAATTATTGCCTATTTAAAGCAGAAAATAGACATTGCTATTGCTAAAGGTGGAATCCCTCAAACAAATTCAGAGCTAACTAGTTTCTTGCTCTTTAAAATGTATATAACACTTGTTTCAGATTGGGAAAGAAAACATGAACCGCTGAGTTCAGAACAAATTGCAGAAACGATGAAAGTTTTCTTATTGAAAGGATTATCATTTTGATAATTCTTCTTTTTAAGCAAGAAAATGACTAAATGAGTGATTCAGTCAAGTCTTCATTTTATGCTTTGGCTGAAAAGGAGGAAAACATGAAGATATTTACATCATTGAAAAGTGAATTTTTAGGAATCATTCACAATCGCAAACTACTTATTGCCTTGATAGGAGTTATGACCATTCCTTTGCTGTACAGTGGGACGTTCCTATGGGCATTTTGGAATCCCTACGGTCATTTAGATAGAATGCCTGTTGCTATCGTCAATCAGGACCAAGGGGCAACCTATAATGGAGAGAGACTTGAGATTGGTCATGACCTAGTTGAAAATCTTAAAAAGAAAAAAAGCTTTAATTGGAAGTTTGTAAATGAGGAAAAGGCAAGTAAAGGCTTAAAAGATCAAAAATTCTATTTGAAAATTGAAATACCAAAGGATTTTTCTGAAAATGCGACAACATTACAAAGCACTAATCCAAAAAAATTAAAGATTATATATTCACCAAATGAGGGATTTAACTATCTTTCATCTAAAATTGGTGATTCAGCCATAGAGAAAATAAAAGAAGAAGTATCCAGTGCTGTAACCAAAACATATGCAGAGTCAGTGTTTGCTAATATAAAGGATGTAGCTAAAGGATTGGACAAAGCAGGAAGTGGAACAGATAAACTCTATGATGGAATTAATAAAGCGAAAAAGGGCTCAGGAGATTTAAAAAAAGGTATCGAATCCGCAAAAAGTGGTTCAGCTGATTTGAATGTGGGTGCCAATAGCCTTGGTTCTGGAGCTAAGAAAATAGAACAAAATCTAGAAATTCTTGCTGAAAAGTCAATTTCTTTTTCTAATGGATTAACATCAGCATCAATTGGATCAAAGCAACTTCAAAATGGACTTGAGCAGTTTGATAAAGGCCTAAGTCAGATGGAAAGCGGAAATGATCAATTACAAAATGGGGCTGTAAAGTCACAAGTGGGTGCAAAACAGTTAACGGATGGACTAAATTCAGTAGTAACGAAGCTTCCAGATCTTCAAAATGGTTCAAAGCAACTCGCGGATGGTTCAACACAGCTTTCGTCCTCGATTGAACTGTGGAGTAAAGGTGCACAAGAGACAAAACAGGGAGCAGCGACTGTAAGCGGGGGTTTAGAGCAAGTAGTCCAGCAAGTTGGAAAAATGGCTGAAGAGAGCACGGATCCAACCGAAAAGGCAAAGCTTGAAAACGTAGTCCAAAGTTTGCAACAACTGTCAGTGGGTAGCCAAAAAGTTGCTGGGGGCGTTACTCAATTAAGTGATAATGCCTTAAAATTACAACAGGCCACCACGCAAATAGCTACAGGGGCAAGCCAATTGAATCAAGGTCAAACCCAATTAGTAGCTGGATTGAGCAAGCTGGATAAGGGAGCAGTTCAATTGCAAGATGGACAAAATCAACTTGTTGCTGGATTGACAGTCTTTGGTGGGAAAATTGGTGAAGCTAAAAATGGCGTTAGCCAACTAGTGAGTGGTAACAATAGCTTAACTGCAGGCTTGGACCAATTAGCAGTAGGCTCAATCAAGCTAGGAGAAGGAACCAATCAGCTTGAGAAAGGCTCAAAACAATTGGTTAATGGAACAAATCAATTATCAGAAGGAACAAAGTCTTTAACAAGTGGAATCACAAAACTTGGAAACGGATCTAATGGATTAACAAGTGGCTTGGAAAAATTAACAGTTGGTTCTAAGGAATTAGCGGATCAGTTACACAATGGAGCGAAAGATGTAAAGGAAGTAAAGGCAAACAATGCTGTTTATAATATGTTTGCAAAACCAGTAACACTTGTGAATGAACGGCTTAATCATGTTCCAGACTACGGAACGGGTTTTACACCTTACTTCTTATCTTTAAGTTTATTTGTTGGTGCTCTTATGCTATCAATTGTTTTTCCGTTACTTGAACCTGCAACTGAGCCAAAGAGTGGGTTTAGTTGGTTTGTAGGTAAATTGGGAGTTCTTTTAAGTGTAGGGATTGTGCAAGCATTACTGGCTGATCTCATTTTACTTGAAGGACTTGGTTTAGAAGTGAAAAGTATTCCATATTTTATACTGCTAAGTATTTTTACAAGCTGGACATTTTTAGCGATTATTCAGTTCCTAGTAACGGTCCTTGATAATCCAGGGAGGTTCCTAGGGGTCATTATTCTCATTTTGCAATTAACAAGCAGTGCTGGAACGTATCCGATTGAATTGGTGCCAAATGTTCTTCAGAAAATAACTCACTTCCTACCGATGACCTATACAATCGCTGGCTTTAGGTCAGTAATTTCAACAGGGGATTTTGGTGCGATGTGGAAAGACTTTGGATCAATATCAGTATTTTTTGTTGGATTCCTAGCAGCCACCCTTGCATTTTTTATAATTAAGTTCAATCGCCAAAAAAGTCGTACTATAGATAATGAAAAGACTTGTGTTGCAATTTAACACAAGTCTTTTGTGCATTATGATGTCCTTTATTCTTACTTTTTACGTAAATTCTCTTCTGCCATTTTGACAAGTTCACGTACCATGCTGCCACCCAGTCGACCACCTATTTTTCCTGCCTGGTGGGCAGTAAGCTGGCCGTTGTATCCTTTTTTTAGTGGGATGCCTGTTTCTTCAGCTGCTTCAAATTTTGCATTGTCAGGGCTTTGGACATGTGCTACTTTGGCTTTTAATGTATCTAATCCTGCTCGTGCTTCTGGAACGAGAATTTTATGTCTTCTGGACAAAACGATCCCTCCTTACTTTGTATAATACCCAAAAGATAAAATCAAACTATTTTTATTATTGCCCCTTTTAGTTTAAAATAAGTTTGAAAAACGTATATGAGTACCAGGCTTTACCAAGTGTAGAAGTGGAACTAAGGAGGAATATAGGATGAGTGAATTATTATTTAAGCAGTTTGAACTAACAAGGGGCAATTTTATAAAAAGGGTTGAACCTATTCAGAATGATATTGTAGATATCATACCTAGTGGATTTAATAACAATATTCACTGGATTGTTGGTCATGTGCTGACAGTGGCAGAACAATTCTTATTTGGCTTTCCAACTCAATCAAACTATTTGCCTGCAAACTACAAAGAGCTATTTGGTAACGGTACAAAGCCGGCTGACTGGAATGAGAATATTCCATCGGTAGAAGAGTTAGTAGAACAGTTAAAAGTGCAACTTACGCGCATAAAAGAGATTCCTTCTGAACGTTTTAATGATCAATTGGAAAAACCATTTTTAGGTCTCGAAACTTTTGGAGAGCTCGCTAACATGGCAATATTCCACGAAGCAAACCATTTAGGACAAATTCAGACGATGAAAAGATTGATTGAAACAACAGATATAAATAAGTAATTGGTTTCAATTCGTTTCTACAATAGTAGGAACGTTTTTTTAGTTTGGAGGTTAAGGGAAATTCTTGTAAAATTAATTTGAGTTTGAAAAGAGGGGAAGACTGGAGAAAAAATGGATGAACAAATGATGAAAGACAGTTCCAAAGATAAAATATGGACGAAGGACTTTGTCCTTATTCTTTTTGCTAATTTTTTTATATTCCTAGGTTTTCAGATGACCTTACCCACCATTCCTCTTTTTGTGGAAAAACTAGGAGGGAATGACCAATTAATTGGATTTGTTGTTGGTATTTTTACATTTTCTGCTTTACTAATTCGTCCTTACGCAGGTCATGCCTTAGAATCAAAAGGCAGAGCCTTCGTTTATTTACTGGGGCTTTCTATTTTTGTTTTTTCGGTTGGATCCTATGGGTTTGCGATGAGTATCCTTTTTCTTTTTATAATGAGAATTGTCCAGGGAGCTGGATGGGGGCTTTCAACTACCGCATCAGGAACGATTGCTACTGATTTTATTCCGCCAAACAGAAGAGGAGAAGGTATGGGCTATTTTGGCTTGTCCGGAAACATAGCCATGGCTTTTGGTCCTTCACTTGGTCTAGCACTTACTTCAAAAATTTCATTTTCACTCTTTTTCTTCATTTGTGCAGGGCTGGGGTTTGCAGCTTTATTATTTTCATCTAAAATTAAATTTAAAAAGGTGATACAAAAGCCAATTAAAAGTGGTGCTGGAAAAAGTGGCCTATATGAGAAGAGTGCTTTGCAACCTTCCATCTTATTATTTTTCCTTACCACAACTTTTGGAGGAATTGCAGCATTTCTTCCTTTATATACTGCACAGAAACATATTTCAGGAATCCAGTGGTACTTTCTGTTGTATGCCTTAGCTGTTATGTTAACAAGAACCTTTGCAGGAACATGGTATGATAAGAAAGGGCATAAAGCTGTTTTTATTCCGGGAACCCTGTTTATTTTTGTTGCCATGATTCTATTAGCTTGGCTTCCTAATAGCCCTATTATGTATACTGCAGCCATTTTATATGGGCTTGGTTTTGGTACTGTACAGCCAGCCTTACAAGCATGGTCAGTTGAAAAGGCTCCCATTAATCGAAAAGGTATGGCTAATGCGACCTTTTATTCTTTTTTTGATCTTGGAGTTGGAATAGGAGCAATGGTGTTTGGACAGATTGGCCATATGCTTGGTTATAGCAGTATTTATAAGACCTCTGCCATTTCGGTGATTATATCCATGTTAATTTATCTTTTTTTTCTCTATAAAAATCATAAAAGGATTGTAAAAAACATTTGATAATTGTAAAAAAATCTATCCATTAGGGGTGAGTTTCATGAAAATAGGGTATGCCGAATATCAATCACCATTGGGTGCAATTCGTGTAATAGCAGATGAGTCCGGTATCAAAAGGGTTGAGATATTTGAAGAGGAATGGGAAGAATATTTGAAGGAAAACCCAACGATTCAAGAAAACCAGAGTCTGTGTGGAGAAGCAATAAAGCAACTCGATGAGTATTTTAAAGGCATGAGAAAAGAGTTTGATTTGCCCCTTTCGATTGAAGGTACGGATTTCAGGAAGAAGGTTTGGGATGCCCTTCGGAGGATTCCTTATGGTGAGGTAAGAAGTTATGCTGAAGTAGCAGAAATGATCGGAAATTCAAAAGCAGTGCGAGCCGTGGGTCAGGCGAACAAGGCCAATCAACTTCCTATCATTATTCCTTGTCATCGAGTGATTGGAACGAGTGGAAAGCTTGTTGGATTTGCAGGTAGTCGAACTCCGTACCAGAAAAAGCTATTGGAAGCAGAGGGGTTTATGGTACCGCAAACAAAATAGATAAAAAAAGCTACCTACCGGACCTTAGGTCTACATAGGTGGTTTTTTTATGCAAAATTTATATGGTCCTTTTTAGATTTTTCTCCTAATGTGATAAGGTGCTTGTGCTTTTGTTGTTGAGATATTACTCCAAATATCAGTACCTGTATGACGGTGGAATATATTGGTAGATGGTAAACCAGTAATAATGGCAATAGTAGTAATGATTTCAAAATAGAAGATGTTTTTTTGCCTATTTATATTTTTAAAAGTAAATTCTGACAATAAAACATTTTTCTTGTCGAATAAAAAGCTTCATATTCATTGTCTAGTTGTGTTAAAATCAATCGGTAAATTCAACTTTAAGTGTGGGTGAGTAAATTGCGTTCTTCTATTAAAAGATTATTGATTGGTCGTCCATTAAAATCGACAGAATTGGGCGAGCAAAAACTAAATATCCTGAAGGCTTTAGCCATATTATCTTCAGATGCTTTATCATCAGTTGCATATGGAACAGAACAAATTCTCCTTGTGTTGGCTACCATTGGTGCAGTTGCATATTGGTATTCTGTCCCAATTGCAGTTGGGGTGTTATTTTTATTAGCGGCGCTTATCATTTCCTATCGACAAATTATTTTCTCTTATCCTCAAGGTGGAGGAGCTTATGTTGTTTCAAAGGAAAATTTAGGTGTAAATCCAGGCTTAATTGCTGGAGGATCTTTACTTGTGGATTATATTTTAACCGTTGCGGTAAGTGTATCGGCAGGAACAGATGCGATTACCTCGGCTTTTCCGGTCCTCCATCAACATACTGTTCTAATCGCATCTATATTAGTTGTGTTTATTACAGTTTTAAATCTCAGAGGAATAACCGAGTCCGCGACAATCCTTGCTTACCCGGTTTACTTGTTTGTGGTAGCTATTTTCATCCTGATTGGTGTTGGGGTATATAAAATCCTAACTGGGGATATTTCAGCTACTGTACATGATCCAATCGGCACACCTGTGATGGGTATTACCTTATTCTTACTTTTACGTGCTTTTGCATCTGGATGTTCCGCTTTAACGGGAGTAGAGGCAATCTCAAATGCGATTCCTAATTTTAAAGAACCTTCTCCAAATAATGCGGCGAAGACACTTATTTTAATGGGATCCCTTTTGGCTCTTTTATTTTCCGGCATTACATTTTTAGCGTATTATTACGGTATTTCTCCGAAAGCGGATGAAACGGTTGTTTCCCAAATTGCAAAATTAACCTTCGGACGCAACTACTTGTACTTCTTTATACAAGGAACAACAGCGTTAATCTTGGTGCTTGCAGCAAATACAGGATATTCTGCCTTTCCATTGCTAGCCTTTAGCCTTGCCAAAGATAAATATATGCCGAGGATGTTCTTAATTAGAGGGGACAGATTAGGGTACTCAAATGGAATCGTTTCACTAGGTGTGGCTTCAATTCTATTGATTATTGCCTTTCATGGTCAAACAGAGCGTCTTATCCCACTTTATGCGGTAGGGGTATTTATTCCCTTTACATTATCCCAAACAGGGATGATCATTAAGTGGCTTCGTGAAAAACCAGCTGGCTGGGTTGCAAAGCTGAGTGCTAATCTAATTGGAGCATTAATTACTTTAACCGTTCTAATCATTTTCTTTGCCACCAAATTTAGTCAAGTATGGTTTGTCTTTATCTTCTTACCATTAATTGTTTTATTATTCCATCGAATAAACCGTCATTATGAAGCAGTTGGGGAACAATTAAGGACTTATTCTGAAACACCTGCCGTTCCAGTTGAAGGGAATGTTATTATTGTTCCTGTCGCAGGAATAACAAGAGTAGTTGAAAATTCAGTTAACTATGCGAAGTCATTGACGGATCAAGTATTGGCTGTATATGTTTCATTTGATCGCGAGGATGAAAAACGCTTTGAAGAAAAATGGGAGAAGTGGCAGCCTGATGTTCGACTTGTCACATTGCAATCCCATTATAGGAGTATCTTGCAGCCTTTATCGAAATTTATTGATACAATTGAACATAAAGCAAGTGAATCTAACTACAGAGTTACGGTACTCATTCCACAATTTATTCCAAAAAAGAGCTGGCATAACATCCTGCATAATCAATCAAGCGTATTGATTCGTGCATATCTCATTTTTAAAAAGAATGTGATTGTAGCCACTCTGCCATACCATTTTAAAAAGTAGGCTGTGTTATTTTAGTGTAGGTATGAGAATTCATAGGCGGAGAATTTCCGGCTAATGTATATAGTGGAGGCTTAAAAAGCAGTTATAAGCGGAGATATTCCGATTAGCTGCTCTAATTAAGACAAAATCTGAATGTTTGGATAATATAAGCGGAAAAACTTCCTTTATTTTTAAGGAAATATGGGCATTTCCCAATTTAAACGGAATTTTTCCGTTTATTTTTCTAATACGGTGAAATCAACATTCAGCTATAACAGAGCCAAAAAGTAAAAAAAAGAGGATGCCACGGGCATCCTCTTATTTCTTTCTTTTAATCCAAAAATAAATGATAGCCAAAACAACAGCGCTAATAATGATTGGAAGGACGTACGGCTGTGCATATTCCTTAATGTTCGTCCAATTTGACCCTAAGATATTTCCTAAATAGAGGAAAAGAATCGTCCAAGGAGTAATGGCTGCAACTGTGTAAAGTGTAAATTTGCTGAAAGACATTTTAGAAATCCCAGCGGGAATGGAAATAGCATGCCTTACAACAGGTATAAAGCGAGCGGAGAAAATCACGCCAGCGCCATATTTTTGAAACCATTGCTCGGAAAGATCAATTTGTTTCTTTCTGATCAGTACGTACTTACCATATTTCTCTAAGAATGGGCGACCGCCATAAAACCCTGCCCAATATAGAAATAATTGGGCAATTGTACCGCCTATAACCCCTGCAATGACTGCCATTGGATAATTGAGGATTCCTTTTGAAATCATAAAGCCAGCATAGCCCAAAACAATTTCACTTGGAATTATTTCAATCATAAGCCCTAAAGCGATACCTAAATAGCCTAAAGAAGATAACAGCATTAATATAGAGTAGATAAAATTAGACATGGTTCACCTTCATACCTTTATAAATTCTCTTGTATAAGTTTATAACAGAATCATTTAGAATAAAAGGAAAACCCCATTCTGTTATTGAACTTATACACTTGTACGTATATTAAATATAAATCATCAAATTTGATCATAATACTTTAGAGAAATTGGATAATTTGTAAACGAAATGAAATAAGTTATTTGGCGAATTTTTGTTAAAATAGAAAATGATTATGATTTGGATGGCAGTTTCATCGGAGACTGTCTTTTTCTTCTTGATTTCAAAATAATTCCTTATATTTATATAATTTCCTTGATCGGGGGAGTCTTGCTTTGAAAAAGCATCATCAGGACGTGCGGGATCTCATCTATATTCATTTAAATCAAACTGAACAGTATGTTATGTCATATGGTATTGAATTTGAAGAATTTGCTGCTGCCTTTTCAGGTTCATTAAATCATTTGTTATTATTAAAGCATCGTTTTGATGAAACCGATTTTAACATGCATACATTACTCGAATATTGTCCTGACGCGAAAGTAAATAAATTGGCTGCACAAGATGTATATGGGTATGGCGACTTTTGTTGGATTGATTTTGTCGAGGAAGATGGCTTAAATGAGCTAACTGGTCAGGAAATTGCAGAATTATTATATTTAGGACATTTAAAGCAACATTTAAAAATCCCTTTTTATCCAAAGCTAGGAAATCGATTTGTTTATCTAGCACATGATGATGGTTGGTTTAACAAAGTCTACTATCGAAGCTTTAAGGATTTTTTCCATCTACTTAGCGAAGGCATTTCTGAAAAGTTAGGCAAAGTAAAGTTGGAAAAGTCTCTTCTTGGTATTCGAAAAAAACGATCGTATCCATCTGTTAATAAAGAAATTCTTTTATCATTAACCCCTTTTATTAAGGAAGGCATATGTATTTCTTTAAAGGATGCAGATCATCAGCGCGGTCGCATTGAGATTCCAATATGGGTTATTGGCGATTTTGCTAATATGGATGACATGTATGAAGAATATGAAGAAATATCTAGTAAAAACTGCCATGCGAAAATTATTTTTGATAAAAAAACAAAAGAGTGGAAATTGAATGTGATTTAATATAGAAATTGAAAATCTCTCCAGTTACAGGGGAGATTTTCGTTTATATACTGTTTTAAAGCAAGCTGTGTTCTACATAAAATAATAAAAAGAAAAAATGCATAAAACAATTAATCAGATTGTATGTAAGGCGTGGATGTTTTTTCATTAAGTGATAAAATAAAAAAGTCAGAGAGAAGATGGAGGTTTATGATGAAAACAAAACTTGGTTTATTATATGGTGGTAAATCTGCTGAACATCAAGTATCTTTACGAACTGCTCAGGCTGTAATTAAAGCATTAGATCTTGAAAAATTTGAAATTCATCCAATCTACATAACTGTCCAAGGGCAGTGGATAAAAGGTCCTCAACTTCTTGGGCCAGTAGAGGATGTTAAAGCACTTGAATTTTCTAATGGAAATCAGTTATCACCTTTATCTTTAGCACCGTCATTATTCAGTGCAGAAAATGTAGAAAATAGTGCTCTTGATGTAATTTTCCCTCTTTTGCATGGCCCAAATGGGGAAGATGGGACTGTTCAAGGGATGTTAGAACTATTGAACCTCCCATATGTGGGGAATGGTGTTCTTGCATCCGCAGCTGGTATGGATAAAGTGATAATGAAAAACATATTTGCGCAAGCAGGGCTCGCGCAAGTAAACTTTGTTTCTTTTATCCGTAATGAATGGGAAAAGGCAAAGGAGGAAGCCTATAATAAGGTTGAAGTAGAACTTGGCTATCCTTGCTTTGTTAAGCCAGCAAATCTTGGCTCAAGTGTAGGTATTAGTAAGTGTACAAACCGAGCTGAATTGGAGGCTGCCTTTGTTGAAGCGTTCCAATTTGATCGCAAAGTAATTATTGAAGAAGGAGTTATCGCGCGTGAAATTGAAGTAGGTGTCCTTGGCAATGATGAACCAAAATGTTCTGTTGCTGGCGAAATTGTTCCGAAAAAGGACTTTTACGATTATACCGCAAAATATGAAGATGGTAACACCGCTCTGATCATTCCTGCTGATATTACGAATGAGGAATATGAACAGATAAAAAAAATGGCGGTTAAAGCATTTAAAGCATTGGATTGTTCTGGACTTGTCCGTGCAGATTTCTTCCTCACGAAGGATGGCTTAGCTTTAATCAATGAAGTTAATACAATGCCAGGCTTTACACCTGTTAGCATGTTCCCGTTATTATGGAAGCATACAGGAGTTGAATATCCGCAATTAATTGAACAACTTGTAAATCTTGCTAAGGAAAGACACGCCGAAAAACAAAACATCAAATATACTTTCTAAATCAGTCAGACACGGCTTAATAGCCGTGTCACTTTATTATGAAGGAGGAACAAAATGATTAAACGGACGATAAAGCAGCTATCAGAAATGATTTCTATACAAAATGATATAGATTCATTTGCGGATCTAATGGTTGAGGGCATTACGATTGATTCTCGGAAAATCCAAAAGGGAAATTTATTTATTCCATTTAAGGGTGATAGAGCTGATGGACATAAGTATGTAGCGGAATCGATTGAAAAAGGTGCAGTTGCTGCTCTTTGGCAAAAAGATGTCCCTAATCCTCCAGCAGATTTACCAATTTTAATCGTTGAGGATTGTTTAGTTGCATTGCAAGAGGTTGCAAGAAAATATCGGGCAGAATTAGATGTCAAGGTTGTTGGAATCACTGGTAGCAATGGAAAAACAACGACTAAGGATATGACAGCAGGATTACTCTCTCTTCACTATAAGGTTCAAAAAACAGAAGGCAATTTCAACAATCATATTGGTCTCCCATTAACAGTGCTTGGACTGCGTGATGATACAGAAATAGCTGTTTTAGAAATGGGAATGAGTGGCAGAGGGGAAATCGACTTTTTAACGAATCTTGCTTGTCCTGATGCTGTTGTGATTACCAATATTGGAGAATCTCATATGCTTGATCTGGGATCAAGACAAGGAATTGCTGAGGCAAAGTTAGAAATTATGAGTGGACTTAAAGACGGAGGACTAGCTGTTCTTTATGGGGATGAACCACTACTAATGAAACGGATTCAACAATTTAAAGGGAATGTAAAAATCAAGACTTTTGGAAGAAGTACTAGTAACGATCTTTATCCAACGGAAATTACCCAATTGGAGCATGGGAATCTTTTTACCATTAATGGTGTAAAGGAAAGCTTCGAGCTTCCGGTTTTAGGAACACACAATATTTTAAATGCACTTGCTGCAATGTTAATTGCTAATCATTTTTTAATACCTTTTGAAAAAATGAACGAGGGGTTAGTTGCAATCAAGCTGACAAATATGCGGATGGAGCTAGTTGAAGGTAAGAACGGTGAGAAAATCATCAACGATGCATATAATGCTAGCCCTACCTCAATGATGGCTGCTATTGAATTAATTTCGAATATTCAAGGCTATAGGAAGAAGATTCTCGTTCTTGGAGACATGCTTGAACTGGGACCCCAAGAGGAGCAATATCATTTACAAATCGGCGAAGGGTTAAAAGCTGATAGGATTGATTTGTTATTTACTTATGGTCAACTTGGGTCAAAGATTGCAGCAGGTGCAAGGAAAGAGTTAGGGACGGAAAGAGTATTTGCTTTTACAGATAAAAACGCACTGATAAAGGAATTGGAAAACCATGTTGACGAACAAACCCTTGTTCTTGTGAAAGCATCAAGAGGGATGAAATTAGAAGAAATCGTGACCTCTTTACAAAAATAATTGATTTTAGCCACAATAGGGTGATTAACATGATTGGCTGCTTATGTTTACATGGCTTCACGGGTGCTCCATATGAAGTGGAGCCACTTGTTGAGTATTTAATAAAGCGAACAGATTGGATATTTAGAGTTCCTACTCTTCCAGGTCATGGGGAACCCCTTGCATTAAAAGGAGTACGTTATCAACAATGGATTGAACATGCTGAAGTGGAATTGGAAATTCTAATGCAAACTTGTGATGTAGTCTATATTATCGGTTTTTCGATGGGGGGGCTAATAGCTAGCTACCTAGCTTCAAAATATCCTATCGACAAGCTCGTTCTGCTAAGTGCTGCAGCATATTATCTTAATCCAAAGCAACTAGCGACAGATATCAAATTGATCATTGTGGATTCTTTTCATGGAAACTTACGTAATAATGAATTATTTTTACGATATAAAAGAAAAATAAAAGAAACCCCTGTTGCGGCAACTATGCAATTTCGTAAACTTGTTTCGTTTATCAGACCACATCTTATTCAAGTTGAGGTACCAACTTTTATAGCACAGGGAGAAAGCGACGGAATTGTGCCGCCTAAAAGTGCTGAATACCTTTTTCGATCAATTAATGCACAGCAGAAAAGACTCACGTATATTAAACATGCAAAGCATCATATTTGCTACTGTGAGGAAAAGTTGACCCTCTTTTCCCAAGTGTTGGACTTCTTAGCGGAGGATTAGACAACCTATATCCATACTACAACAATGTTGCAATTTGTAATAACTAGTGGTATGATTATTGTCAACGTGTCTAAAGCATAATGGAAAAGGGCATACTCCTAAGTGGAGGAGTGTCTTTTTTTGCTAATAGAGAAGGTAAAACCTTCCTATTTCACATATGGACGGCAACTACTACGGCTCTGCCACTAGTATTTTAAGGTGGGCAGTCATTGAGCTTTCTTTACTAAAATAGAGATGTTGCCTTATTTAGGCATTTTATTATGGGTGTCTGGGAGCGAAGAAATTCAGCACACAAATAAAAATATATTTGGAAACAAATGAAGGAGAATGAAAACATTGACAAAGTTTCAAGATTTAGGCCTCAGTCAGGCTACTTTGAAAGCTGTCCTCAACATGGGCTTTGAGGAAGCTACACCAATTCAGGCAGAAACGATTCCGATGGGTTTAGCAAATAAGGATTTGATCGGTCAAGCTCAAACAGGAACAGGTAAAACAGCCGCTTTTGGTATTCCATTGGTTGAAAAGGTTGACATGAAGTTAGATGCTATTCAAGGAATCATCATTGCACCAACCCGTGAACTAGCTATCCAAGTTTCAGAAGAGCTTTATAAAATTGGATCTGGTAAAAGAGTTCGTGTTCTACCGATTTATGGTGGACAAGATATTAGTCGCCAAATTCGCTCATTGAAAAAGTTCCCACATATTATTGTAGGAACACCTGGACGTTTACTTGATCATATTAACAGGAAAACACTTCAACTTGGTCAAGTCCACACAGCAATCTTAGATGAAGCAGATGAAATGCTTAATATGGGCTTCATTGAAGATATTGAGTCTATTTTAGCCGCTATTCCAACTGAACGCCAAACATTGCTTTTCTCAGCTACAATGCCTACACGGATTCAAAGAATGGCAGAAAGATTTATGCGTGATCCACAAATCGTTCGTGTTAAAACGAAGGAAATGACAGTTCCATCTATTGAACAATATTATTTAGAAGTTCAAGAAAAAAATAAATTTGATGTTTTAACAAGACTTCTTGATATTCAATCACCAGAATTGGCAATCATTTTTGGCCGTACAAAACGTCGTGTTGATGAATTATCAGATGCATTAAACTTAAGAGGCTATACAGCAGAAGGTATCCATGGAGATTTAAGCCAAGCTAAACGTATATCAGTCCTTCGTAAGTTTAAAGAAGGCTCAATTGATGTTCTTGTAGCTACGGACGTTGCTGCAAGGGGTCTAGATATCTCTGGAGTAACACATGTTTACAATTTTGATATTCCTCAAGATCCAGAAAGCTATGTTCACCGTATTGGACGTACTGGCCGTGCTGGTAAAACAGGTGTTGCGTTAACTTTCATTACTGCTCGTGAAAAATCTTACTTAGCAGTTGTTGAAAAAACAACTAGACATAAGATGGAAAGAATGACTGCCCCAACACTAGATGAAGCGTTGGAAGGTCAACAAAAAGCAGTTGTTGATAAAATTGTTCAAACAATTGAGTCCAACAATTTACATTATTACAAAGCAGCTGCTCAGGAACTGCTTGAGAATAATGACCCTTCAACTGTTGTAGCAGCAGTATTAAAAATGCTTACTAAAGAACCTGATACGACTCCAATTAAGTTGACTGAAGAACAACCTCAATCATCAAGAAGAGATCGTAAACCACAGGATCGTAAAAGAAGCAGCGATTCAAGAAATTATGACTCATCACGTGGACGTAGCAAGAAAGCTCCAATGAAGCCAAGAACTGGTGAAAAGCGTAGCAGTGGTCCAAGTAGTAGTAAACCGTCAAAACCAAGAACCTATAATCATTAATATAGAAAGCATGGACAATATGTCCATGCTTTTTTGGTTAAGCAGAATTTATATCCATAAATTCTGCTAGCGCATAAGGGTAACTACGCCTAATCATTGCCCTTAGGGGCTCGCCAATCGGCGGGTTTTCTTTATATTCGAATTTATATGGTTTCCTTTAGAACTGCAAATATAATAAAAAAATGTCTTGCACCAAAGGTTTGGTCTTGAAGCGATCTGAATCTCCCTACAATCCCTTTGTCCAAAAACCAATAATGGTAAATAGAATGATGACTCCCCAAAGAAGAACCTTTAAAGGGGAATGCTTTGAAAGGCCTTTCCTGTTACGTTCCGTCCAATTTGCCATACCCTTCATAGAATTTGTGAAATCTCTTTTATTAAAATAGGGAATTGCGCCGATGAGAAATCCACCAAGGAGCCCGAATAAATGCGCTATAATATTAATATTGGGCTGTAAAAAGGTTATAACGAGACTTAATACACTCATAGTTAGGATAATTTGTGTATTCTCCTGGGAAAGCCATTTTTTGCGAAATAGGATAATAGCAAGATAATAACCAAAAAGACCAAAGATCGCCC
This sequence comes from Neobacillus sp. PS3-40, assembly GCF_030915485.1. Taxonomy (GTDB): domain Bacteria; phylum Bacillota; class Bacilli; order Bacillales; family Cytobacillaceae; genus JAUZPL01. The sequence continues at coordinate 2,553,561 of NZ_CP133266.1, forward strand.
CGCTTGAACCAACATGGATGTATGTTAAGGGTTCAAGTGCGAAAGTAGCGATATTGGCTAACAGTCCAGAAATGAGATAAACTGTTAAAAATTTACCGCTTCCAAGTATTCGTTCAAGTGCCGGACCAAATAATATTAGGGAAAAGCTATTAAATAGCATGTGTGAAAAGCCTGAATGCATAAAGGTAGGAGTAAGTAATCTCCAATATTCTCCTTGTGTAATATAAAGATTAACCCCAGATAAAGTTTCCATAAACCAATAGTTTGGCAAGAATGGTAAAACAGTACAAAGGTATAAGATAATATGAATGGCTATAATAGTAGAAACAATGGGAAAATAGCGAATGAATTCCCGAAAGCTCTCTGTTCTTGTAAACATTTTTTCCCTCCTGTATGTTCTTATTAATAAGCATAACCCGAAATTGCATCTTGTACACTAGTATGCGAAATACAAAATAAATAGAAGGAAGTTAGGACATGATAAAAGGAATTGGTATCGATATTATTGAGTTATCAAGGGTTCAAGAAATAATCACCAGGCAAAAAAAATTTATTGATCGAATTTTAACAGATAAAGAAAAGCAAACGTTTGAAGAATTATCTGATCTTAGAAAGGTTGAGTTCCTTGGGGGCCGATTTGCTGCAAAAGAGGCATTCTCAAAAGCGAATGGAACGGGAATAGGAAAGCAATTATCCTTTTTAGATATTGAAATCGAAACGGATAGCTTTGGAAAACCCTTTATCAGTAATCCTAAAGTGCGAGCCCATGTGTCGATCTCACATAGCAAGGAATATGCCGTGGCCCAAGTCGTTATTGAAGAAAACTAAAAATAGCAGACTTGCCAACCCTTATGACATATTTTATATGGTTGTCTCATATATTCATAGGGAAATAGGAGAGACAAGGTCAGCTATGGTAACATTGGAAAGCAAATTTTCTATTCAACTTTAATCTCAGCTACGATTTGTTTTTAATCCACTGCCTGATCCCTGCCTTTCTCTTCTCCATAATTATATGAAATGAGATAAGAAGGGGTTGAAAGAATGAGGAAAAAGTTGTTGCTGATCTTTACAGGATTGATGGTTGTATTTACCTTAGTAGCTTGTGGTTCTAAATCACAAAGCGATGTAACAAAAGAGTTAAATGGAAAATTATCCGATTTATCAAGCTATAAAGTGAATGCAAAAATGACATTAAAAATGGGAACAGATTCACAGGTTTATAATGTGGAAATTTGGCACAAGGATCCAACTTACTATCGTGTGAATCTAAAAAATGCCAAAAAGGATCAAAGTCAAATGATTTTGAGGAACGATGAGGGAGTGTTTGTTCTAACACCTGCCCTAAATAAAAGCTTCAAATTCCAAAGTGATTGGCCGCAAAATAGCAGTCAAGCCTATTTGTATGAGTCGCTAATCAAAGATATTCTTGAAGATAAAGGTGCGAAGTTTTCTACAACAAAGGACTTTTATGTTTTTGAAACAAAAACACGCTACCAAAATAATAAAATGCTGCCAACTCAAGAAATCAAGCTAAACAAAGGCGATTTATCACCTGCTGTTGTAAAGGTAATGGACCCTGATCGAAACGCCTTAGTAACAGTTGAATTTACAAAAGTAAAATTTAATGCAAATTTAGATAAAGAAGACTTTGATATGAAGAAAAATATGACTCGAGCACAACTTGGTCTTCCTGCAATGGCAAAGGCAAATGACGGTGCTTTTACAGTCAAATACCCAACAGCTAAAATCTCTGGAACAAAATTAATTGAAGAAAAGAATGTTGAAATTGATGATGGCAAAAGGGTCGTCCTCACATATGATGGTAAAAAGTCATTTACCCTTGTACAGGAAAAGGTTGTAGCTAAAACAGCTGCAACAAATGCTTCCACTTTTGTAGAAGGCCAACCCGTTGATTTAGGATTCACAATTGGTGCAATATCAGCTCACTCAATTACTTGGTCCCAAGATGGCGTAGACTATATGATTGCTTCGAAAAATTTAACAAAAGATGAATTAATAACTGTTGCTAGTTCTGTTCAAGGAGACATGGTGAAATAATTTGATTAAAGGAGCAGGCTCTTAATGGGGCCTGTTTTTTTGTGTGAAAAAAGGGTAGGGCTATGCAAAAACAGATCGGAAACAAACTCTTCTGCTAGATTGAAAACAAAGTTAAATTTTCCAAGCAAACAATTTAACCACTATTGAAATATGTGTTATGTTGTAGTAGCTAAAATATAAATGATGAGGAGTCTAACATATGATGAAAAGATTGGTAGTTTTAGTAATAGCTTCTGTTTTGATGGTTCTTATGTTAAGTGCATGCGGGAGCAATACAAAACAAACGGACAATTCTTCAACAGCAACAACCACTGCTACAAAGGGGGATGTTGTCGAAATCAAAGTTACGGCAAAGGACTTTGAATTTGATAAAAAGGTAATCCATGTTAAAAAAGGTGATAAAGTAAAAATTACGCTACAAAGTGATGATGGAGGGCATGGACTTGCCATTCCTGACTATAATATAGATATCCAAGGGAATGGAAGTGCTGAATTTACTGCAGACAAAGCAGGTACATTCGAATATCATTGTTCTCTTATGTGTGGAGCAGGACATGCAAAAATGACTGGAAAATTGATCGTAGAATAGAAAAAGGTAAAAAAGAGATAGGAGGGTTCTATCTTTTTTTTGCTTCTAGTCCTAATACTACGTCAGCTTTTAGTCTTTTAGTATGCTTTTTGAGTGGTGTGTAGGAAGCGTAGCTTTTGAGTAGTTTGGGGTACTATTCTTTTGTTTTTTTGTCATTTGACATTTGGTTTTAGGAGTTCAATAATCAAAATGAATAGTATAGAAATCATTTATTGATCTTAAATTAGGAAGTGTTTAAATGGAACAGGAAGGTTATTTCTACAGAGATACATGGGCAGAAATAGACCTGGATTGTATTTCGGAAAATATTAGTTCAGTCAAAAGCCTTTTACCAAAGGAAGTCGATATTATAGCGGTTGTTAAAGCAAATGCATATGGGCATGGAGATTTACAAGTTTCTAAGGCTGCCTTAGATGCTGGAGCATCATATTTGGCAGTGGCGTTTATGGATGAAGCAATTGCGCTAAGAAAGAATGGGATAAAGGCTCCAATTCTAGTTTTAGGTGCCACCCGTGCTGAGGATATCCAGATTGCGGTTAACCATGCTATCACTCTTACCGTTTTTCAAGTAGATTGGTTACAAAAAGCAAAAGGATATTTAAAAGGTAATGAAAAACTTCCTGTACACATTAAGTTAGATACTGGAATGGGTCGAATTGGTATACGTAATAAGGAAGATCTAAAGGAAATTGAACTAGTACTAAGAGAGGATCAAAGTTTTTATTTGGAAGGTATCTATACACATTTTGCTACTGCCGATGAAGTTGATCTTACTTATTTTAAACAGCAATTGGACATGTTTCAGGACATGTTGACAGTGCTAAAGGAAAAACCAAGATATATTCACTGCAGCAATAGTGCGACCACGTTGCGATTCCCACACGCCTATTTTAATGCTGTTCGCACTGGTATCGTTATGTATGGGTTGTCCCCTTCAGCAGCGATGGAACCAGAAATTCAGATTGCTCTAAAGGAAGCCTTTTCCCTTCGTTCTAGGCTTACCGATGTGAAAAAGCTGCAGAAGGGCGATAAAGTAAGTTATGGTTCGACGTACGAAGCTAAAGGTGAAGAATGGATTGGGACGATTCCAATTGGATATGCAGATGGTTGGATTCGCAAGCTCCAAGGAAGTGAAGTTCTAGTAGAAGGAAAATTTGTGCCAATCGTTGGCAGAATATGTATGGATCAATGCATGATTCGCCTTCCATATGAAGTTCCAATTGGAACGATCGTTACTTTGATTGGGAGTGATAATGCTCATTTTATTTCGGTTAATGATATCGCTCATAGATTGGAAACCATTAATTATGAAGTTCCATGCATTATTGCCAATCGGGTACCGCGGCTATATAAAAAGGGCGGACAAATCGTTGGCATAAAAAATAGCCTTCTTCAGAGTTAAAACACTCATGAGTTTCACGTCCCAACGTAAGTGGGGATGAGGAGTTAAAGGTAGTACTGATTTTATTATTAGTAAAAATAAAATTTAACAATTCCCTTCAAAAAAATGTGATAAAGGATTTAAAACAAACATATTTATGATACAGTGGGTCTTTGCTGCATAAAAGAATCTTTTAATGGCCTATAATACAGAAGAATGACTAGATAGCCTATGCATTGGGTATGATTAATGGTATTATTAAAAATGGTACAGATAAAATGGTGTGTAGTGATGGTGGAGGTGTATGTTTGTGGCTGAGTCTAGCGCAATAACGGAAATCTTAGTAGAATTACCGCAACATCTTTTAACTGAATTAGATGGATTTGTAAAACAAGAAAATGTAAATCGCAGCGAATTCATTTACCAAGCAACAAAAATGTATTTACGCGAACGAAAACAGAGACAAATTCGCGAAACCATGAGACGTGGTTATATGGAAATGTCGAAAATAAATCTAACCATTGCATCAGAAGCATTTCTAGCAGAATATGAGGCAGAACACACAGTCGAACGTCTAGTAAGCGGAGGATAATCCCTTGATTGTTAAACGCGGTGACGTTTATTTTGCGGACCTATCCCCTGTTGTTGGTTCTGAACAAGGCGGCGTTCGTCCAGTACTTGTCATCCAAAACGACATCGGGAATCGGTTTAGTCCAACAGTAATTGTTGCAGCGATCACAGCCCAAATTCAAAAGGCGAAGTTGCCCACGCATGTTGAAATCGATGCGAAGCGCTATGGTTTTGAACGAGATTCAGTCATCCTTTTAGAACAGATTCGTACAATTGATAAGCAGCGATTAACCGATAAAATTACCCATCTCGATGACGAAATGATGGAGAAAGTGGATGAAGCCTTGCAGGTCAGTTTGGGTCTCATCGAATTCTAACATATAAGTACGCTCTTTTAGTAAAGGGCGTTTTTTTTACATAATCTTACCCTCATATTGAATATATCTGCTAAAGCGAGCTGAAAAGGCTTGCTTTTTTTTTATGCAAAATTATTGTACAGTCCCCTCTATTAGCCTTGTTGATATTCCTTATATACAGAATTAGTGTTGTAAATATTATGAATATATAGTAAATTTAGAATAAAATTATGTACATAAGGTAGAAGCTCAGGATTTAGTTATCGTCCGAACTAGAGTAGATTGAAACACCGAAGGGGAGGTATCGTCATGAAATGGACTGTAAGTAAAAAGTTAATTAGTGGGTTCTCAGTCGTTTTATTTATTTTAGCCGTTACTGTTAGTATCAGTTATTATGAGATTTCAATGGTGAATAAAACATACAATAGCCTAATAAACGATAGGGCGAAAGTAGTCATCAATATAAAAGATTTACAAATTGCAGTAAGTGAGGAACAAACGAATTTACGTGGTTATCTAATTATGGGTGATGAAACAAATTTACAAAACTTTCAAAAATCCCGTGATGATTTCAAAAAACTTTATGTGAATTTACTTCAGACCATTCATGTCTCTAAGGACGTGCAGTTATTAAAAGAGATAAACCAAATAGAAAATGAATTTAGCGGGTTTGCTAATAATGTAGTTGAATTTAAAAGACTAAACCAAACAACTGAATATATAAGTATGGTTTCGGGTAAAGGCCCGGAAATAATAAAGCGCTTTGACCAAAAAACGGAAGAGTTATCACAATACGAGAAAAGAGTACTAGATCAGGGGAATACAGAAACAACTACTAAAATAAAATCAATTAAAAACGTGGTTCTAATCTTGGGTGTACTAGCAATTTTAGCGGGGTTAGCGATTGCATTATATATTGGTGGTCACATTTCTAGGCCTGTTTTGAAAGTATCCAACTTGGCCAAAAGAATTGCTATGGGAGATCTTACTATAGATGAAGTTAAGGTAAATAACAGGGATGAAATCGGTGAGTTAGCCCAATCATTTAATGAAATGGCCACAAATCTTCGTCAATTAATAATTGAGGCAAATTCACATTCTGTTCAAGTAGCAGCTTCAGCAGAAGAATTAATAGCAAGTGCAGAACAAACAAGTAAGGCCACGGAACAAATCGTTATATCGATTCAAGAAATAGTGAAGGGTACGGACAGTGAGGTTCAAAGTGTTGACGAAGCTTCCCAAGCAATTCATGAAATGTCGATTGGTGTAAAACAAATTGCAGATAACTCGCAGATCGTGTTATCAACCGCAATGAATGTGTCTGAAAAGGCTTCAGAAGGAGGACAAGCAATCCAAACGACTGTTAAACAGATGCAAACAATTAATGACACAGTTGGCGGATTAGCTAATGTCGTAATAGGTTTAGGTGATCATTCCAAGGAAATTGGTCAAATTATTGAAGTGATCACGGGAATATCTGCACAGACAAATCTACTAGCATTAAATGCAGCGATAGAGGCTGCAAGAGCTGGGGTGCATGGTAAAGGGTTTGCAGTTGTTGCGGATGAAGTACGTAAACTTGCTGAACAATCAGCGAGTTCTGCAAATCAAATCTCTACATTAATTTCAACCATTCAAGTGGAAACAAATAATGCTGTTAAATCAATGGAGACTGCGACGAAAGAAGTAGTAGTGGGTATTAATGTCGTTAATATGGCTGGAGTATCATTTGAATACATTCAAGAGGGGATAAATGAAGTTACAACCCAAATTCAGGAAATTGCATCAGCTGTTCAACAAATGTCTGCTGGTTCAGAACAGATGGTCCATTCAATGAAGTTAGTCAATGAGGTTTCAGAAACAATAGCCTCCGGTACCCAGGAAGTTTCAGCGGCCACTGAGGAACAATTGGCTTCAATGGAGGAAATCACCTCTGCTGGTATTTGTTTATCAGATATGGCGGAAGAATTACAAACGTTGATTGGGAAATTTAGAATATAAAAAGCTGACGACCACTTGCTAAAATAAGTGGTCGTCTTGCCTCTTGTTAAATACCCTCAGTTTTGCTTTGATGAAACTATGTTTTGGATTTGATACAATATGATAATAGATGAAATAAAAATTTGGAGGATTACTTTGTGATTGATAATAGTGAAAAACAAAAGCTGCTTCTAGGGAAAATTTCAAAAGAGCTCGTAATCTCCCTTAATCAAGTAAATAATGTTATAGCTTTATTAAATGATGGCAATACAGTTCCATTTATTGCGCGATATCGAAAAGAGCAAACAGGTGCACTCGATGAAGTTCAGATTCGTACTATTTTAGAACGGTGGGAATATGTTCAGAATCTTGAGCAAAGAAAAGAAGAGGTTCTCCGGTTAATAGGTGAACAGGGAAAATTAACGGAAGAGCTGAATCAACAAATCGTAAAGGCAGAAAAGCTCCAGGAAGTGGAGGATTTGTATAGGCCGTATAAACAAAAAAGACGGACCAAAGCAACAATTGCTAAGGAAAAGGGGTTAGAACCATTTGCAGAGTGGCTTCTTCAGTTTACCAACGGTAATGTTGAAGCAAAAGCCAATGAATTTTTATCTGAAGAAAAAGAAGTATCTACAATTGAAGAGGCTATTTCTGGAGCGAAGGACATAATTGCTGAATGGGTTTCAGATGACGCAGAAAGTCGCAAATGGATCCGAAAAGAAACGTTTAAGTCAGGAACAGTAGTTTCTGTAGTCAAAGATAAGGATAAAGACGAAAAAAAAGTTTATGAAATGTACTATGAATATGAAGAACCAGTCAACAAAATTGTTCCACACCGTATTCTAGCTTTAAATCGTGGCGAAAAAGAAGAAATTTTAAGAGCTGGTATTAAATTAAATACAGATACAATTTTAGGGTACCTGTCTAGAAGGTGGGTTAAAAATCTACATACGCCAGCATCAACTGTTGTAGTGGAAGCGATAGAGGATAGTTATAAACGGCTGATTCAACCATCGATAGAGAGGGAAATTCGCACTGAGTTAACAGAAAAGGCGGAAGAACAGGCCATACATATTTTTTCCGAAAATCTCCGGAATTTATTGCTTCAACCACCGTTAAAAGGCAAAGTTGTCCTCGGTCTAGATCCAGCTTATAGAACAGGCTGTAAGCTAGCTGTAGTGGATGACACAGGAAAGGTTTTAAAAATTGATGTCATTTATCCTCATCCACCAGTTTCAAAGGTAAAAGAAGCAAAAGAGAAATTTATTAATATCCTTCGTGACTTTAAGGTGGAAATGGTGGCAATCGGTAACGGCACAGCTTCAAGAGAATCTGAGCAGTTTGTTGCCGATATTTTAAAGGAAGTAGACCAGGAAGCTTTTTATTTAATTGTTAATGAAGCAGGCGCAAGTGTATATTCTGCTTCTGACATTGCAAGAGAAGAATTCCCTCACTTTCATGTGGAAGAAAGAAGTGCAGTTTCTATTGCTCGAAGACTTCAAGACCCACTCGCTGAATTGGTAAAGATTGACCCTAAGTCGGTTGGAGTCGGCCAATATCAACATGATGTTTCCCAAAAACGATTATCTGGATCATTAAATTTTGTCGTCGAGACTGCTGTTAACCGGGTGGGTGTGAATGTTAATACTGCTTCTGCATCTTTACTTCAATATGTTGCAGGCTTAACTAAAACGGCTGCGAATAACGTTGTAAAGAGGCGTGAAGAAGAAGGAAGATTTACAAGTCGAGTCCAACTGAAGAAGGTTCCACGTTTAGGGGCTAAAACATATGAACAAGCAATTGGATTTTTACGTGTGTTAGATGGAAAAGAGCCACTTGATCGAACAGGAATTCACCCTGAACATTATCCGGAAGTGAAAAAGTTATTATCGAACCTTGGATTAACGACTGAAAGTTTAGGGACAGACGAGCTAAAAGATGCATTGAATCAACTAGACCTAAAAAAGGTTTCTGAAGAGTTGTCAATCGGGGAATTAACATTAAAAGATATAATTGAAGCGCTAGTAAGACCAGAAAGAGATCCACGCGATGATTTACCGCAACCTCTTTTGAAAAAAGATGTTCTTAAATTACAGGACTTGAAGGTGGGTATGGAGCTTCAGGGAACAGTTAGAAATGTAGTTGACTTTGGTGCATTTGTCGATATTGGAGTAAAACAAGATGGGCTTGTTCATATCTCCAAATTAAGAAAGCAATTTGTAAAGCATCCATTAGATGTGGTGTCGGTTGGTGATGTGGTAACTGTTTGGGTAGATTCAGTGGATATGAATAAAGGGCGTGTAGCATTAACCATGCTCGTACCTTCTGATCAATAATTAATAGGAAAAACACTGCTTTAGTAAGAGCAATGTTCCAGATTTTCGACAAAAGGCATCGAGAGCGCGTTCTCTCGATGCCTTTTATTAATTTTGATAAGAATAAAAGGTGATTTCCGATCCAGGTGCTTGCTTTCCTGGGGCAGTTCGAGGTGCGAATTAATCAAGCATTTTTCCATGTTAAATAATATACTAATTCAGTTGTGATTTGGACTGTTTTTAAGTTTTTCTCCACGTTATCGGAACTACTTAATTTAGTAAGAGCAGTATTTTTCTCTGTAAAAAAACCAGCACTGGTTTAAAAGTTTAACTTGATAGAAGTTTTTTTCATAAAAGGCTTTTTTTATTTGACTTTGAAGCCAAGTTGGCATTGGAAAACCCCCTCCAAAATACATCAATTAAGGTATATTTAGTTTATGCTATAATAGGTTGTCAAGTTCGCTTTAAAAAGTGAGGGGGAAGAATGGACGATCGAGAACTACAAAAAGTAGTAGAAAAAATATCAATTACTTCTTTTGGAAAGCCATTTAGACATAAGGCAGTTTTCAACTCCAGATTACGTACGACTGGAGGACGTTATCTTTTAAGGAACCATAATATAGAAATAAATAAAAAGTATTTAGAACAATTAGGGGAACGTGAATTAGTAGGAATTATTAAGCATGAGCTATGTCATTACCATCTTCATCTTGAAGGTAAAGGTTATCAACATCGTGATTTAGACTTTAAATGGTTATTAAAGAAAGTAGGCGCTCCTAGATTTTGTACCAAGCTACCAGATGCTCCAAATAAACGCTCCTTTCAAAAAGTGCTTTTATATGAATGCATAAAATGCCACCTTCGTTACAAACGAAGAAGGAAAATTGATACGAGAAGATATGTTTGTGGAAAGTGTAAGGGGACAATGGTAAAGGTAGAAGAGTTTATGATGGAGTAAAAGTGAATTTCTTTTCATAAATTTGTATTTGAAAATGATCTTGACTTTGATTTATTACGTCATTATAATGGAAAGAGTCGATAAGGAGCATGTCCTAATTGATGCTTCAAATCAAGTAGCATTTATAGTTTTCCGCAGTAGCTCAGTGGTAGAGCTATCGGCTGTTAACCGATCGGTCGTAGGTTCGAGTCCTACCTGCGGAGCCATTCGGGAAGTACTCAAGAGGCTGAAGAGGCGCCCCTGCTAAGGGTGTAGGTCGCGTGAGCGGCGCGAGGGTTCAAATCCCTCCTTCTCCGCCAGATATTTTATTACGGCCCCTTGGTCAAGCGGTTAAGACACCGCCCTTTCACGGCGGTAACACGGGTTCGAATCCCGTAGGGGTCATCAGGGATGGGGAATGAATATATATCATTTCCTGTTTCTTATCTACTGTAACGATTTTTTCTTTAAGTAATGTCCACTATTTTAATAAATTATTGGGCTATAGCCAAGCGGTAAGGCATCGCACTTTGACTGCGACATGCGTTGGTTCAAATCCAGCTAGCCCAGCCATTTTACACATTGAATCGCTTCGATTTTTTGAGGCGGAGATAGACTAGTGGTCAAGTATCTGACTACGGAGTCGAAAACTATTTAGTACGAGCCATTAGCTCAGTTGGTAGAGCATCTGACTTTTAATCAGAGGGTCGAAGGTTCGAGTCCTTCATGGCTCACCATTTAAAATATGCGGGTGTGGCGGAATTGGCAGACGCACCAGACTTAGGATCTGGCGCCGCAAGGCGTGGGGGTTCAAGTCCCTTCACCCGCACCAAAAAATAACTCTTGAAGTTTTAGACACAATATGTTAAGATAGTTTTTGTTGTCATCCAATGCGGTCGTGGCGGAATGGCAGACGCGCTAGGTTGAGGGCCTAGTGGGGGCAACCCCGTGGAAGTTCGACTCTTCTCGGCCGCACCAAAAAATATTATTGACAAATAATATTATGTCTGTTATTATATAAAAGTTGGCTTTTGAAATATGCGCCCGTAGCTCAATTGGATAGAGCATCTGACTACGAATCAGAAGGTTGTAGGTTCGACTCCTGTCGGGCGCACCATTTTTACGGGAAGTAGCTCAGCTTGGTAGAGCACTTGGTTTGGGACCAAGGGGTCGCAGGTTCGAATCCTGTCTTCCCGACCATTTGAAATTTAATAATGCGGGTGTAGTTTACTGGTAAAACCTCAGCCTTCCAAGCTGATGTAGTGGGTTCGATTCCCATCACCCGCTCCAATAAAGTTGTTGACACACACAACTTAAAATGTTATATTGATAAGGTCGCTTTTAGGCGATGAGTAAATTGATCCTTGAAAACTAAACAAACAAAAACGTCAACAAACAAACAAAAAATATAGTGTTTGCTTTTAGCAACACTAGCCAACGTAAACTATGAGCTAAACTCATACTTTCTTTTATGGAGAGTTTGATCCTGGCTCAGGACGAACGCTGGCGGCGTGCCTAATACATGCAAGTCGAGCGAATTTTTAGGAGCTTGCTCCTAAAAATTAGCGGCGGACGGGTGAGTAACACGTGGGCAACCTGCCTGTAAGACTGGGATAACTTCGGGAAACCGGAGCTAATACCGGATAATCCTTTTCCTCACATGAGGGAAAGCTGAAAGACGGTTTCGGCTGTCACTTACAGATGGGCCCGCGGCGCATTAGCTAGTTGGTGAGGTAACGGCTCACCAAGGCGACGATGCGTAGCCGACCTGAGAGGGTGATCGGCCACACTGGGACTGAGACACGGCCCAGACTCCTACGGGAGGCAGCAGTAGGGAATCTTCCGCAATGGACGAAAGTCTGACGGAGCAACGCCGCGTGAACGATGAAGGCCTTCGGGTCGTAAAGTTCTGTTGTTAGGGAAGAACAAGTACCGGAGTAACTGTCGGTACCTTGACGGTACCTAACCAGAAAGCCACGGCTAACTACGTGCCAGCAGCCGCGGTAATACGTAGGTGGCAAGCGTTGTCCGGAATTATTGGGCGTAAAGCGCGCGCAGGCGGTCCTTTAAGTCTGATGTGAAAGCCCACGGCTCAACCGTGGAGGGTCATTGGAAACTGGGGACTTGAGTACAGAAGAGGAAAGTGGAATTCCACGTGTAGCGGTGAAATGCGTAGAGATGTGGAGGAACACCAGTGGCGAAGGCGACTTTCTGGTCTGTAACTGACGCTGAGGCGCGAAAGCGTGGGGAGCAAACAGGATTAGATACCCTGGTAGTCCACGCCGTAAACGATGAGTGCTAAGTGTTAGAGGGTTTCCGCCCTTTAGTGCTGCAGCTAACGCATTAAGCACTCCGCCTGGGGAGTACGGCCGCAAGGCTGAAACTCAAAGGAATTGACGGGGCCCGCACAAGCGGTGGAGCATGTGGTTTAATTCGAAGCAACGCGAAGAACCTTACCAGGTCTTGACATCCTCTGACAACCCTAGAGATAGGGCTTTCCCCTTCGGGGGACAGAGTGACAGGTGGTGCATGGTTGTCGTCAGCTCGTGTCGTGAGATGTTGGGTTAAGTCCCGCAACGAGCGCAACCCTTGATCTTAGTTGCCAGCATTCAGTTGGGCACTCTAAGGTGACTGCCGGTGACAAACCGGAGGAAGGTGGGGATGACGTCAAATCATCATGCCCCTTATGACCTGGGCTACACACGTGCTACAATGGATGGTACAAAGGGCTGCAAAACCGCGAGGTTAAGCGAATCCCATAAAACCATTCTCAGTTCGGATTGTAGGCTGCAACTCGCCTACATGAAGCTGGAATCGCTAGTAATCGCGGATCAGCATGCCGCGGTGAATACGTTCCCGGGCCTTGTACACACCGCCCGTCACACCACGAGAGTTTGTAACACCCGAAGTCGGTGGGGTAACCGTAAGGAGCCAGCCGCCTAAGGTGGGACAGATGATTGGGGTGAAGTCGTAACAAGGTAGCCGTATCGGAAGGTGCGGCTGGATCACCTCCTTTCTAAGGAATATATTCTGACTTTGGGTCAGATATAAAATGTTTGCTCTGACGTTTCTTGTTTGTTTAGTTTTGAGGGAGTAATTCCTCGAAGCTTTATTTTTTTGTCTCTGCGAGTAGTCATTATCGCAAGGCAAGATGAAGTATTGTTCCTTGAAAACTAGATAATCGTAAGAAGAAGTCAAAGTAAGAACCGAGTAATCGCCATTTTAGTTTTCTCTCTTATTTATAAGAGTAGTAAGACAAACCAGCTGATGAAGAAATTCATTACTGATCATTTGTCTATAGGTTAAGTTAGAAAGGGCGCACGGTGAATGCCTTGGCACTAGGAGCCGATGAAGGACGGGACTAACACCGATATGCTTCGGGGAGCTGTAAGTAAGCTTTGATCCGGAGATTTCCGAATGGGGGAACCCACTGTTCGTAATGGAGCAGTATCTTTACCTGAATACATAGGGTATTGAAGGTAGACCCGGGGAACTGAAACATCTAAGTACCCGGAGGAAGAGAAAGCAAACGCGATTCCCTGAGTAGCGGCGAGCGAAACGGGAAATAGCCCAAACCAAGAGGCTTGCCTCTTGGGGTTGTAGGACACTCAATATGGAGTTACAAAGGAACGGGGTAAATGAAGCGACCTGGAAAGGTCAGCCGTAGAAGGTAAAAGCCCTGTAGTTGAAACTTCGTTCCCTCCTGAGTGGATCCTGAGTACGGCCGGACACGTGAAATCCGGTCGGAAGCAGGGAGGACCATCTCCCAAGGCTAAATACTCCCTAGTGACCGATAGTGAACCAGTACCGTGAGGGAAAGGTGAAAAGCACCCCGGAAGGGGAGTGAAATAGTTCCTGAAACCGTGTGCCTACAAGTAGTCAAAGCCCATTAATGGGTAATGGCGTGCCTTTTGTAGAATGAACCGGCGAGTTACGATTACATGCAAGGTTAAGTTGAAAAGACGGAGCCGCAGCGAAAGCGAGTCTGAATAGGGCGAATGAGTATGTGGTCGTAGACCCGAAACCAGGTGATCTACCCATGTCCAGGGTGAAGTCCAGGTAACACTGGATGGAGGCCCGAACCCACGCACGTTGAAAAGTGCGGGGATGAGGTGTGGGTAGCGGAGAAATTCCAATCGAACTTGGAGATAGCTGGTTCTCTCCGAAATAGCTTTAGGGCTAGCCTCACGTAGTAAGAGTCTTGGAGGTAGAGCACTGTTTGGACTAGGGGCCCTCATCGGGTTACCGAATTCAGACAAACTCCGAATGCCAAAGACTTATCCGTGGGAGTCAGACTGCGAGTGATAAGATCCGTAGTCAAGAGGGAAACAGCCCAGACCACCAGCTAAGGTCCCAAAGTATACGTTAAGTGGAAAAGGATGTGGAGTTGCTTAGACAACCAGGATGTTGGCTCAGAAGCAGCCACCATTTAAAGAGTGCGTAATAGCTCACTGGTCGAGTGACTCTGCGCCGAAAATGTACCGGGGCTAAACGTATCACCGAAGCTGTGGATTGACATCTTAGATGTCAGTGGTAGGAGAGCGTTCTAAGGGCGTTGAAGCTAGATCGTAAGGACTAGTGGAGCGCTTAGAAGTGAGAATGCCGGTATGAGTAGCGAAAGATGAGTGAGAATCTCATCCACCGAATGCCCAAGGTTTCCTGAGGAAGGCTCGTCCGCTCAGGGTTAGTCGGGACCTAAGCCGAGGCCGAAAGGCGTAGGCGATGGATAACAGGTTGATATTCCTGTACCACCTCTTTATCGTTTGAGCAATGGGGGGACGCAGAAGGATAGGGTAAGCGTGCTGTTGGATATGCGCGTCTAAGCAGTTAGGCTGTCAGTGAGGCAAATCCCGCTGACGTGAAGGCTGAGCTGTGATAGCGAGGGAAATTTAGTACCGAAGTTCCTGATTCCACACTGCCAAGAAAAGCCTCTAGCGAGATAAATGGTGCCCGTACCGCAAACCGACACAGGTAGGCGAGGAGAGAATCCTAAGGTGAGCGAGAGAACTCTCGTTAAGGAACTCGGCAAAATGACCCCGTAACTTCGGGAGAAGGGGTGCTCTTTGGGTGAATAGCCTCGAAGAGCCGCAGTGAATAGGCCCAGGCGACTGTTTAGCAAAAACACAGGTCTCTGCGAAGCCGCAAGGCGAAGTATAGGGGCTGACGCCTGCCCGGTGCTGGAAGGTTAAAAGGAGGGGTTAGCGCAAGCGAAGCTCTGAATTGAAGCCCCAGTAAACGGCGGCCGTAACTATAACGGTCCTAAGGTAGCGAAATTCCTTGTCGGGTAAGTTCCGACCCGCACGAAAGGCGTAACGATCTGGGCACTGTCTCAACGAGAGACTCGGTGAAATTATAGTACCTGTGAAGATGCAGGTTACCCGCGACAGGACGGAAAGACCCCGTGGAGCTTTACTGTAGCCTGATATTGAATTTTGGTACAGCTTGTACAGGATAGGTAGGAGCCTGAGAAGCCGGAGCGCTAGCTTCGGTGGAGGCGTCGGTGGGATACTACCCTGGCTGTATTGAAATTCTAACCCACACCCACATATCTGGGTGGGAGACAGTGTCAGGTGGGCAGTTTGACTGGGGCGGTCGCCTCCTAAAGAGTAACGGAGGCGCCCAAAGGTTCCCTCAGAATGGTTGGAAATCATTCGCAGAGTGTAAAGGCACAAGGGAGCTTGACTGCGAGACCTACAAGTCGAGCAGGGACGAAAGTCGGGCTTAGTGATCCGGTGGTTCCGCATGGAAGGGCCATCGCTCAACGGATAAAAGCTACCCCGGGGATAACAGGCTTATCTCCCCCAAGAGTCCACATCGACGGGGAGGTTTGGCACCTCGATGTCGGCTCATCGCATCCTGGGGCTGTAGTCGGTCCCAAGGGTTGGGCTGTTCGCCCATTAAAGCGGTACGCGAGCTGGGTTCAGAACGTCGTGAGACAGTTCGGTCCCTATCCGTCGTGGGCGCAGGAAATTTGAGAGGAGCTGTCCTTAGTACGAGAGGACCGGGATGGACGCACCGCTGGTGTACCAGTTGTCTTGCCAAAGGCATCGCTGGGTAGCTATGTGCGGACGGGATAAGTGCTGAAAGCATCTAAGCATGAAGCCCCCCTCAAGATGAGATTTCCCATAGCGTCAAGCTAGTAAGATCCCTGAAAGATGATCAGGTTGATAGGTCAGAGGTGGAAGCGTGGCAACATGTGGAGCTGACTGATACTAATCGATCGAGGACTTAACCATTTTTAAAGCGATCTCGTGTTTTACTTCTTCTTCTAAGATTATCTAGTTTTGAGGGAATGAAAATTTTCTCTTGCAAAAGTTTTAAAAAGATGATACAATGGTTATTGTCTGATAAATAGTCTGGTAATTATGGCAAGAAGGTCACACCCGTTCCCATACCGAACACGGAAGTTAAGCTTCTTTGCGCCGATGGTAGTTGGGACTTTGTCCCTGTGAGAGTAGGACGTTGCCAGGCTGTTTTAAAACTTTAATAAAGATGTACAATTTTTACCGTCGCGGGGTGGAGCAGTCTGGCAGCTCGTCGGGCTCATAACCCGAAGGTCGCAGGTTCAAATCCTGCCCCCGCAATATGGTCCGGTAGTTCAGTTGGTTAGAATGCCTGCCTGTCACGCAGGAGGTCGCGGGTTCGAGTCCCGTCCGGACCGCTTTATAGTTTGTAAATTTGAAGCGAAACGTAGTTTCGTTTTTTATTTTGATAAAAAAGCTTACTCTTTCAGTACTCATGAATAATTAGGTAGATGCTAATTATTTTCTAAAAGTAAAACTTATTAATTATTTTAAAAAGCAATTTTGATCTTATCTTAAAAATCATGTAAACTACATATAGAAAGCCATCCTTAGGAGACATCCTAAGGTTTTTTTTGCACATTAAGACAGACCGGATTTATAGATGCATAGGTCCAGGCTATAAAACTAAAGGTGATTACATGAAGCAGTATGAAATGAACACAGTACGTCCTGAACAAACATTACAATTTGCAGAGAAATTAGCTCGTTCTCTTCAGCCGGGAGACGTCATTGCACTTGAAGGTGATTTGGGTGCTGGAAAAACAACCTTTACGAAAGGTTTGGCTCGTGGACTAGACATAAAGAGAGTTGTAAATAGCCCAACATTTACAATTATTAAAGAGTACCATGGTACTCTTCCGCTTTATCATATGGATGTATATCGGGTTGGAGATGCCTCTGAAGATTTGGGCTTTGATGAATATTTTGAGGGTGAGGGTGTCACTGTCGTTGAATGGGCTCACCTTATAGAGGAACAGCTACCAGCTGAGAAACTTACAGTATTCTTATACCATGAAAAACTTGAAGAAAGAAAAATTGTATTAGTGCCAAACGGAAAAAGATATGAGCAATTATGTAAGGAGGTGTTCTCATGACAATCTTAGCGATTGATACTTCTAATAATACATTAGGAGTTGCGCTTTTCGATGAAGATAGAGTTCTTGGTGAATACATTACAAATATGAAAAAAAATCACTCTATACGGATTATGCCTGCAATTCATACCTTAATAAAGGACTGTGACAGGGTTCCTGGAGATCTAACAAGAATTGTAGTAGCGAAAGGACCGGGCTCTTATACAGGTGTTAGAATTGGCGTTACAATAGCAAAAACACTCGCTTGGACATTAAATATACCGCTCGTAGGTATTTCTAGTTTGGAAACACAGGCTTCAGGGCCAGGGCGCTACTTTGATGGTTATATATCTCCTATTTTCGATGCTCGAAGAGGACAAGTTTATACGGGTTTGTATCAATATGAGAATGGGATTCTTGTTTCCGTGAGGAAGGAAGAATTGGTAATGATGACTGATTGGGCACAAAGTTTAAAAGTTTTCCCAAAACCAATTTTATTTGTCGGTAATGACTTAGATATTCATCGCTTGACGATTGAACAAAATTTAGGATCACAAGCTGTATTTGCTGAGATCACTGAGCATAATCCACGTCCATCTGAACTTGCCTTATTAGGCAAGAATAAACCTGGAGAGGATATCCATTCTTTTGTTCCTAATTATATTCGTTTGGCTGAAGCAGAAGCAAAATGGCTTGAGGCAAAGGACAAAAGTAAAAAGGGGTAGAATAGAGAAATGGATAATTCATATATTTTTCGATACATGAGGGAAGAGGATATTGATCAGGTGCTAGAAATTGAGCATGCTTCTTTTGCAACGCCATGGAGTCGTGATGCTTTTTATAATGAATTGAATAATAATCAATTTGCAGTGTACATTGTTCTTGAAGAAGACCATAAGGTTATTGGCTATTGCGGTGTCTGGCTTGTGGTCGACGAGGCACATGTAACAAATGTGGCGATATTGCCTGATTATAGGGGTAAAAAGTTAGGACATGCATTGATGCACAAGTTGATTGAAGTTGCCAAAGAGAAGGGTGCGAAAAGCATGACACTAGAGGTACGGGTAACTAATTATCCAGCGTTATCCCTATATAGAAAATTTGGTTTTCAAAACGGTGGGATACGAAAAAACTATTATTCCGATAACCAAGAAGATGCATTAGTGATGTGGGTGAAATTATGAAAAAGGACCTATTAGTAATGGGTATTGAAACAAGCTGTGATGAAACTGCAGTGGCAATTATTAAAAATGAGCATGAAATTCTTGCAAATGTGGTGGCCTCCCAAATAGAAAGCCATAAACGGTTTGGCGGGGTAGTACCAGAAATTGCTTCGCGACATCATGTAGAACAAATCACGATTGTTTTAGAAGAGGCATTGAACAAAGCTGGTCTTACTTTTCAAGAGCTTGATGCGATTGCCGTAACAGAAGGTCCTGGTTTAGTGGGAGCTTTATTGATAGGAGTTAATGCTGCGAAAGCCTTGGCCTTTGCACATAATCTCCCGCTTGTCCCTGTCCATCATATAGCTGGGCATATTTATGCAAATCGTTTGGTTACTGAGATGAAATTCCCATTATTAGCACTTGTGGTTTCAGGTGGCCATACAGAGCTTGTGTATATGAAAGAACATGGCCATTTTGAAGTGATTGGGGAAACAAGGGATGATGCTGCAGGTGAAGCTTTTGACAAGGTAGCACGCACATTAAATATGCCCTATCCTGGAGGTCCGCATATAGATCGATTGGCTCAAGAGGGGAATCCTGTTATTGACTTACCGAGAGCATGGCTTGAGGAAGGGTCCTATGATTTCAGCTTTAGTGGGTTAAAATCTGCTGTCATTAACACTGTCCATAATGCAGAACAGCGTGGTGAAAAAATCGCACCAGAGGATCTGGCGGCAAGCTTTCAGAAGAGTGTTATTGACGTATTGGTGAAAAAGGCGGAAAGAGCAGTAGCTGAATATGGGGTGAAACAGCTGTTGTTAGCTGGTGGTGTTGCAGCTAATAAAGGCTTAAGGGATGCATTGAAAGAAGCGTTTGCCGATAAAGGGGAAATTGAGTTAATCATTCCTCCTGTATCTTTGTGTACCGATAATGCGGCGATGATAGCTGCGGCTGGAAGTATCATGTTTAAAAAAGGAAAACGAGCAGAACTTGCACTAAATGCTAACCCTGGATTGGAAATTGAAAAGTACAATAATTAAGTTCTTCTTCACAGGAAGAACTTTTTTTGTGGATATTTTTTTAAAGGCTGTGCAAAACTTCAATTGATTTTTTGCTCAATGGAGTTAAACGAACTAAAAATTGTTTTTATCAACAATAAAATTCAACAAAGCCTATGAAAAAAAAGAAACATGCAATTAATTTTGTGGATAAGTTGAAAGCAGCTGTTAGTAATGTGGATAACAATGACGAATTTTGTGGATTTTGTGGATAAGTTTAAAAAAGATTGTAAAACTCACCCTTTTTTGTGGATAAACATGTGGAAAAAGGACGAGATCCTAAGGTCTCGTCCATCATTCTGCTAGCTCTGCCCATTCTTCCATAAGGGTTTCCAGCTCAGCTTTTGCTTGTTCATTTTTGTTTGTTATGTCTAATACTTTTTCATGGTCTTGGAAAATTTCAGGTTCACATAATTGTTGCTCACAAACTTGAATTTGTTCCTCAAGATCTTGAATTCTAGTTTCCAATTCTTCAAGTTTTCTTTTTCGTTGGCGTTCTAACTTTTTGCTCTCCTTATCCTGTTGATAAGAGCTTTTCTCTTGAATCTCTACTTGCTCAATCTTTTTAGTAGTAGCTAAAGTTAAAGCTTCAAGTTCCGCCAATTCAGTTTTCTTTTCAATATAATAATCATAATCACCAAGAAATGCGGTGCCACCATCAGCCTTCAATTCTAATACCTTTGTCGCGATGCGATTAATAAAATAACGGTCATGCGAAACAAATAAAATCGTACCAGGATAATCGATTAAGGCATTTTCAAGGACTTCTTTACTATCAAGATCAAGATGGTTGGTTGGCTCGTCTAAAATCAAGACATTAGCCTTCTCAAGCATTAGTTTTGCAAGAGCAAGACGTGCTTTCTCGCCACCACTTAAAGTGGAAACGATTTTTAAAACATCATCTCCAGAAAATAAGAAATTACCTAACACGGTTCGTATTTCTTTTTCATTTTTTAAGGGATAATCATCCCAAAGTTCATTTAATACACGTTTATTGGATGTAAGTTCGGCTTGTTCTTGGTCATAATACCCAATGTTTAAGTTTGTCCCATATTGGATCGTTCCGGCAAGTGCAGGGAGTTTCTTGATGATGGTTTTTAATAATGTTGATTTGCCAATTCCATTTGGTCCTACAAGAGCGATGCTTTCCCCTTTAAAAACCTGAAATGAAATAGTGGTAGACACTACATCCCTTTCATAGCCTACAGAAAGAGATTCAACTTTAAGCACATCGTTTCCGCTTTGCCTTCCAACCTCAAAGGAGAATGTAGCGGATTTTTCATCACCTAAAGGGCGATCCATTACATCTATTTTTTCAAGCTTTTTGCGACGGCTTTGGGCTCTTTTTGTTGTTGAGGCCCGCGCTAAATTGCGCTGAATAAAATCCTGAAGGTTGGCGATTTCCTGCTGTTGCTTTTCAAAGAGCTTTAAGTCACGCTCATAGTTGGCTGCTTTTAGGTCTAAATAAGAGCTATAGTTACCTGGATATTTTTGAATCTGACGACGCGAAACCTCATAGACCTGGTTGACCACTTTATCTAAAAAGTAGCGGTCATGGGAAACGATTAGAATAGCACCGTCATAGCCCTGCAAATACTGTTCCAACCATGTAAGAGTCTCAATATCTAAGTGGTTAGTTGGTTCGTCTAAAATTAAAATATCAGGTTTTGTTAGTAGAAGCTTTCCCAATGCTAGCCGTGTTTTTTGACCACCGCTTAAACTGGAGATCATCGTTGTGTATTCATGGAACTTAAGCCCATGTAAAACAGAACGTATATCGGCTTCGTATTGATAGCCGCCCTGTTCTTTGAACTTTACTTGCATTTGATCATACTCTTTAAGAATTCTTTCATATTTTCCTTGATCTTCTAGAATAGAAGGGTTAGCCATTTGTTCTTCAATCTGGCGAAGTGATTTTTCCATATTCCTCAAATGATCGAATACAGTTAACATTTCATCCCAGACTGACAAATGGGACTCCAAACCAGTATTTTGTGCTAAATAACCAATTGT
Organism: Neobacillus sp. PS3-40; assembly: GCF_030915485.1. Classification (GTDB taxonomy): domain Bacteria; phylum Bacillota; class Bacilli; order Bacillales; family Cytobacillaceae; genus JAUZPL01. The sequence continues at coordinate 2,575,365 of NZ_CP133266.1, forward strand.
CACTTCTTTTGGCTTAATAATCTCACCGCCATCGCGAGATAAATGGCCAGCAAGGATTTTTAACAATGTAGATTTCCCTGCGCCATTGCGTCCAACAAGAGCAACACGGTCTCGAGTTTGTAATTCAAGCTTTATATTGGATAAAATAAGATCAGCACCATAATATTTTGATAGTTGATTTACCTGCAATAAAATCATTCTTTTCACCCCTATTACATAGAACAGTGTATCGTATTCCATTGATGTCGGCAATAAAGCCATCACTGAAAACTATTCAGAGGAATAAAAGAGTGAAAATTTAAAAAACGTGACAATATGCTCAAAGTTTCGCACACATACGGGAAAAAATAGTGTATGATTTGAAGGGAGGCTTTATTATGTCAGAATTTACCCATTTTAATGATGAAGGCAGAGCAAAAATGGTTGATGTTAGTGATAAACCTGAAACAACTCGCACTGCTCTTGCTCACTCAAGTATCATTGTAAGTAAAGAAATATATGAAAAGGTTACCCATAATGAAATGAAAAAGGGTGACGTGCTAGCTGTTGGTCAAGTAGCTGGAATAATGGCTGCAAAGAAAACATGGGATATTATTCCTATGTGCCATCCAATCCCATTAACCGGAGTGAATATTTCCTTCCATTGGGAAGAGGAAAATCAACATGAATATAAATTGAACATTGAGGCATCAGTAAAAACAAAAGGTAATACAGGTGTTGAAATGGAAGCGTTGACAGCTGCTTCTGTTTGTGCGTTAACAGTTTATGATATGTGTAAAGCTGTGGATAAGGGAATGGTCATAGGACCAACGTTTTTAGTCGAAAAAACCGGAGGAAAAAACGGTGACTTTAAAAGAAATACAAATATTAGATAATATTCATGCGGGGTGTAGGAAATAGGATGAGTAATGAAACGGTGAAAATACCACAGGCAACAGCAAAACGATTGCCACTCTATTATCGATTTTTAAATAACCTGTATTCTTCCGGCAAACAAAGAGTTTCTTCAGCAGAGTTGAGTGAGGCGGTTAAAGTAGACTCAGCAACAATTCGAAGAGACTTTTCCTACTTCGGTGCTTTGGGGAAAAAGGGATATGGCTACAATGTTAATTATCTTTTAACCTTCTTCCGTAAAACACTTGATCAAGATGAATTGACAAAAGTGGCGTTAATTGGGGTTGGTAATCTTGGGACAGCCTTCTTAAACTATAACTTTTCTAAGAATAACAATACAAAAATAGAATGCGCCTTTGATGTAGATCCGGAGAAAATTGGAACATCAATTGGGGATGTCCATGTAAAGCCAATGGACGACTTTGAGGATTACTTAAGTAAGAATGAGATCTCAGTGGCTATTTTAACTGTGCCTGCTCCTTTTGCACAAATGATCACGGATCGTCTCGTTAAGTCAAATATTAAAGCAATTTTAAATTTTACTCCAGCAAGACTAAATGTGCCAGCTTCGATAAGGGTTCATCATATAGACTTGGCAGTAGAGCTTCAATCGCTAGTTTATTTCTTAAAGCATTACCCCACAAATGATATTGAAAAGAATATGTAAAAGGTAAAATGGCTGTTTCACGATAAAAAAGTGAAATGGCTATTTTTTTTTTGCTTATAAGAAAGTTTATCTTTGTTAGTTATGTATTGCTGAATTAGAAAATTCTTTGAAACGAATCTTTACAACGTAACAGTGTTATGTTACATTGGTATCAGAAAGGGGTTTTCGAAAATGAATGAGGATTTAATTTCGAAGAAAGACCTGTTAGAGTTGGCTGGCATTTCCTATGGCCAGTTATATAGATGGAAAAGAAAAGATCTAATCCCTGAGGAGTGGTTTGTTAGAAAGTCCACCTTCACGGGGCAGGAAACCTTCTTTCCTAAAGACAAGATACTAGAAAGAATCAATAAAATTCAAACAATGAAAGAGAACCTATCATTAGATGAGTTAGCAGATATGTTTTCTCCTAACCTAACAGACTTAACCTTGGAAAAAGACGAGTTAATAAAACGTAACATTGTTTCGAGTGATGTTATCCACTTTTATCTAGAAAATGATAAGGGCGACCTTCAATTTGATTTAACCAGAATGTTAGAAGTATTTATTTTAGAAAAATTACTTCAATCTGGTGATATTAGTCTTGAAGAAGGAAAAATGCTCATGCAAGTGTTAAAAGATAATACGGGTTTAATTAAGCAAAAAAGCTGTGAATTGGTGATGGTCAGGAAGCTGGGCATTTCAACTTGCCTCTTACTAGTAAATGCGGAGGCAGCTCATTTTGAAAATGGAACAAAAGTCATAGCGCAGCTTTCATTATTAACCTGCATGGAAGAAATAAGAGCGAAATTATTATAGAGGAGAATGAAGATGGAGCCAAAAAATAGTGGTGACCTAACGATTAATGGATTTGGTGCATCAAATGGTGGCCAATTTACTAATGTTATTCTTAACGGAAAAGGAACAGTTAATAGTGACATTGAATGCGATAATTTTGAATCGAATGGTACAGGATCAGTAAAAGGAAACCTCCATTCAAAAACAGCTAAAATTAGTGGTAACGGGAAAATTACTGGGAATATTGAAAGCTCGATGCTGTCAATTGAAGGTAGAGGAAAGATTGAAAATAACGCTATAGTGAACCGGTTGAAAGTCTCAGGGAATACATCGATTGGCGGAAACTTGAAATGTGAGGAAATGAAGGTAAAGGGCCGGATCACTGTCGGGGGAAATTGTGAGACAGATCTTTTTAAAGGAGAATGTTATTTTTCAATTGGCGGTCTATTAAATGCTGATAGGGTTGATGTGAAACTATTCGGAGAATGTAGTGCACAGGAGATTGGTGGGCAAACAATTGTTGTGAGACAGAAAACGTCTATAATGGCAAATTTATTTAAACCGTTTTTCCAAACATTCCTTGAAACAGACCTTATTGAAGGAGATCATATTGAGATTGAAAGCACAAAAGCGAAGATTGTTCGAGGAAACAATATAAAAATAGGTCCAAATTGTAAAATAGGTCTTGTTGAATATTCTGGAACATTTACTCAGGATAAAAGTGCGATTGTAGATGAAAGCAGAAAGATATAGAAAGGGGGATTATTTATGACGAAGAATCATAATCTTATTATCAATGGATCGGGAAGTTATCCTGGTGGTAACTACGAAAAAGTCGTCGTAAGAGGAGAAGGTACAATCGTTAGTGATATAGACTGTTCAGTATTTAAAATTTACGGAACGAGCGAGGCCCTTTTTAATGTTAAAGTGGGCTCGATGAAAGTTATGGGTGAAGCAGAAGTTAAGGGGAATCTAGACGCTGATGAATTGCATGTCATGGGAACCATGTCCGTTGATGGCAAGGCTCCTATCAAACATTTAAAGATGCGTGGGATGCTTGATGTAGGCGAAAGTCTTACCGGAGAAAGTGCTGATATTAAGGGAAGCATTTCAGCCGTGGGGAATGTAGAATTTGAAGCATTTACCCTGCATGGAAGCTTTGAAATTAAAGGATTGCTGAGTGCGGATATAATACGGATGGCGTTAAGGCATGGATGTAGCACTGCAGAAGAAATAGGTGGTGGAAAAATAATCGTTAAAAGAAAGTCATTTCTTCCATTTTTAAAAGATGAAGGATCATTATTTGCTAAGGTTATTGAAGGGGACGATATTTATCTTGAAAATACCGAAGCAGAAATTGTAAGAGGAAAAAAGGTTGAAATTGGTCCTGGATGTACGATTGGATTGGTTGAGTATTCAGCTGATTATATCCAGGATAAAGACTCGGTTGTTAAAACAAAGACAAAACAAGTGTAAGGAGAATTTTATGGAGAAAAATAATAGAAAATTTGGGTTGGTCGTTGCCGGGCTGATGTTGGGGATGTTAATGTCAGCGATGGATAATACCATTGTCGTAACAGCGATGGGTACCATTGTTGGCGATCTCGGCGGTCTTGAGAATTTTGTGTGGGTTGTTTCAGCTTATATGGTCGCTGAAATGGCAGGCATGCCGATTTTTGGAAAACTATCCGATATGTATGGGAGAAAACGCTTTTTTATAATGGGCCTACTATTGTTTATGGGTGGTTCGGCATTGTGTGGAACAGCTGATAGTATTATTCAATTGAGTATTTATCGTGCTATTCAAGGTGTTGGAGGTGGAGCGCTAATCCCAATTGCGTTCACCATTATATTTGATATTTTTCCTCCTGAAAAGCGTGGGAAAATGGGTGGTCTGTTCGGAGCTGTTTTTGGATTATCAAGTATTTTTGGTCCATTGCTAGGGGCGTATATTACAGACAATATTGGCTGGCACTGGGTCTTTTATATTAACCTGCCACTTGGAATTTTATCGTTGATATTTATATCTTTATTTTATAAAGAATCACCTATTCATCAAAAACAATCTGTCGACTGGTGGGGAGCTATCACATTAATTGGAGCTGTGGTCTGTTTAATGTTTGCTCTTGAGCTTGGTGGTCAAAAGTATGATTGGAATTCGGGTATTATTATAGGTCTATTCTCTGGTTTTGCTGTTTTGTTTTTAATTTTTACAATTGTTGAAACAAAAGTGAAGGATCCAATTATCTCCTTTTCGATGTTTAAAAATCGTTTATATGCCTCAAGTACGATTGTTGGTTTATTTTATGGTGCTGCATTCATGGCTGCAACAGTTTATATTCCGATATTTGTTCAAGGGGTTTATGGAGGTAGTGCAACGAACTCTGGTCTTATTTTATTACCGATGATGTTTGGCTCGGTCATTACAGCCCAGATTGGTGGAATTCTAGTATCGAAGATGAGCTACCAGAAGATTATGTTTATCTCTGGTGTGATCTTGATTGTAGGATTTTTATTGTTAAGTACGTTAACCGTTGATACAAGCAGAGTATTACTGACTCTTTATATGGTAGTAATTGGGTTTGGTGTAGGTTTTTCCTTTTCTGTTTTAAGTATGGCAGCTATCCACTCTTTTGGCATAAATCAAAGAGGATCTGCAACATCTACGAGTAATTTTATTCGGTCCCTTGGAATGACGGTGGGGATCACGATTTTTGGAACAATCCAAAGGAATATTTTTAAAGTGAAGCTAGAAGATGCGTTCAGTGGAATGGGACAAATGCCAAAAGGTGGAGTAATTGGAGATTCGCGTTCACTATTATCAGCACAAGCAAGAAAATTAATTCCTCCGCAAATTTTAGATAAAATAACGGAGGCGTTATCAAATTCAATTGTTCATACCTTTATGTGGGCTCTTATTCCTGCTTGCCTTGCATTTTTATTAATTTTTGTAATGGGGAAAGAGAGAATGGTATTTGAGGATGAGATTCCGGGTAATGAGACTGTATAGAAAAAGCCTTTTCACACTTACTGTTGTGGAAAGGCTTTTCTCTTATTTGTTTTTCTTATTTTTATTAGCAAAGTAAAAAATGAGTATTTTTAAGCCTGAGCCAAAATCGAAGGTAGCTAAAATCACGAGTAGATAGACGAAAATGCCCCATCCACTTTCTTGAATATCTTGAATGGCAAAATACGTGAACAATATGCCGAGGAAAAGATAAATGATTCCGGAAAATAATGGTGACTGTCTCATAGAAATCCTCCAATAAAATTTTGAATCGTTTTTGTGTCTTGTATGAGTTTCTCGATGTCATCTTTATAGGTGGATTGCACCAAGACAACCAATGTATTCATTGCTACATGAGCAAAGATTGGGACAAGAATATGCTTTGTTTTGATATAAAGGAAGGCAAATGTAAAGCCCATGGCTGAATATAAAAGAACATGCTGCGGTTCCATATGAGCCAATGCGAAAATGACGGAACTGATCACTGCAGAGATAAAGAAATTATACCGTTTATATAATGCCCCAAAGAGGATTTTTCGAAAAACAATTTCCTCCAAGATAGGACCTATGATCGAACTAACAAGGATTGCAAATGGAAAGGTGTTGATTATTTTTAGTATTTGTTGAGTATTTTCAGAACCCATATTAACGCCAAGGAGCTGCTCAATATTTGCTGCAACTATCTGTGCGAAAAACGCAAGAAAAACGCCGAAGAATGCCCAGATAATCGAACTTCCAATTGAACTTCCCTTTCTAACATCGTTTTTGGCCATTTCCTTCCTAAGAATAAAAAGGACAATAACTAGCGCAATGGAAAAACTAATGATCAGCCAATAGGGAATTGCAAGCCCTTTCGAGGCCTCGACTCCTTTTCCGGATATCCCTAGCACAAAGGCTATTAGGGGAACACCAACAAGGCTAGAGAATTGCATCGAAATATATACTATTAAAATAAGCCAATATTCTCTTTTCAAATTGAGTAATCTCCTTTAAATCCTTCAGTATAGTAAGCACTATTATTCATTCTACTCTTAAAACTACTTCTGTTTCAATTAGAAGCCTTTTTCTAAAGGAATATGTATATAATGTCAAATTTATCCCATACTTTTAAGGTTGTTTGTTTGGAAAAGGAGCTAAAGCTATGTTTAATATGTAAATAAGTGTTTAGAATTTGGCTTATTGTTTTAGTAAACAAGGATATTTATATTTTAAACGGGACTCCCTTTCAGTATAGATGGGGGGCATATGTACCTTTATTTCATAAGAATGTGCCAGAAGGTATTTTTCAACAACAATAATTTTTACAAAATATATAAAAAAATTAATGTATCTTGCTTGCAAAAGAGTATTAGATTCATTATTATAATACTTGTGTTAGCACTCATGATAAGAGAGTGCTAATAATACAGAATTACCTACATATTTAAGGAGGTTGTTTGATTTGTTAAGACCATTAGGTGATCGCATTGTTATTGAGCTTGTTGAATCAGAAGAAAAAACTGCAAGCGGTATCGTATTACCAGACACAGCTAAAGAAAAGCCTCAAGAAGGAAAAATTGTAGCTGCTGGTACAGGTCGTGTGCTTGAAAGTGGAGAACGTGTTGCACTTGAAGTTTCTGTTGGCGATCGTATTATCTTTGCAAAGTACGCTGGAACAGAAGTGAAATACCAGGAAAAAGAATACTTAATCTTGCGTGAAAACGATATCCTTGCTGTAATTGGCGAGTAATTACTTAGAAGAGATTTATTACTTATAAATGAAAAACAAACGAGGAGGGCTTTTGAACAATGGCTAAAGAAATTTTATTTAGTGAAGATGCTCGTCGCGCAATGTTACGCGGTGTTGATACATTGGCAAATACTGTAAAAGTAACTCTTGGACCTAAAGGACGCAATGTGGTACTTGAGAAAAAATTCGGTTCACCACTCATCACAAATGATGGTGTAACAATTGCAAAAGAAATCGAATTAGAAGATGCTTTTGAAAACATGGGTGCAAAGCTTGTTGCTGAAGTTGCAAGCAAAACAAACGATGTTGCTGGTGACGGTACAACAACTGCAACCGTTCTTGCTCAAGCGATGATTCGTGAAGGCTTAAAGAACGTTACTGCAGGTGCAAACCCAATGGGCATTCGCAAAGGAATCGAAAAGGCTGTTATGTTGGCAGTTGAAGAATTAAAAGCCATCTCTAAGCCAATTGAAAGCAAAGAATCAATCGCACAGGTTGCTTCCATCTCATCTTCTGATGAAGAAGTAGGCCAATTGATTGCTGAAGCAATGGAGCGCGTTGGAAACGATGGCGTTATTACAATCGAAGAATCTAAAGGCTTTACAACAGAATTGGATGTTGTAGAAGGTATGCAATTTGACCGTGGATATGCTTCAGCATACATGGTAACCAATACTGAGAAAATGGAAGCTGTTTTAGAAAATCCATATATCTTAATCACAGACAAAAAAATCTCAAGCATTCAGGAAATCCTTCCTATTCTTGAGCAAGTGGTTCAACAAGGCAAGCCATTATTGCTAATTGCTGAAGATGTTGAAGGGGAAGCTCTTTCTACATTAGTTGTGAACAAGCTTCGTGGAACATTCAATGCAGTTGCTGTTAAAGCTCCTGGCTTTGGTGACCGTCGTAAAGCAATGCTTGAAGATATCGCTGCTTTAACTGGTGGTGAAGTAATCACTGAAGAACTAGGCCGTGACCTTAAATCTGCTACAATTGAATCTTTAGGACGCGCTTCTAAAGTAGTTGTAACAAAAGAAAATACAACACTTGTTGAGGGTGCTGGCGAATCTGCTTCTATCGGAGCTCGCGTAAACCAAATCCGTGCTCAATTAGAAGAAACAACTTCTGAATTTGACCGTGAAAAATTACAAGAACGCTTAGCTAAATTAGCTGGTGGTGTAGCTGTAATCAAAGTTGGTGCTGCTACTGAAACTGAACTAAAAGAGCGCAAGCTTCGTATTGAAGATGCTTTAAACTCAACTCGTGCTGCAGTTGAAGAAGGTATTGTATCCGGTGGTGGTGTTGCCCTTCTTAATGTATATAGCAAAGTTGCTGCAATCGAAGCAGAAGGCGACGAAGCAACAGGTATCAATATCGTATTACGTGCAATGGAAGAACCAGTTCGTACAATTGCACACAATGCTGGTCTTGAAGGATCTGTTATCGTGGACCGCTTAAAACGTGAAGAAGTTGGAACAGGCTTCAACGCAGCTACTGGTGAGTGGGTAAACATGATCCAAGCTGGTATCGTTGACCCAACTAAAGTAACTCGTTCAGCTCTTCAAAATGCTGCATCTGTTGCTGCTATGTTCTTAACAACTGAGGCTGTAGTTGCTGACAAACCAGAACCTGCTGGTTCAGGCATGCCTGATATGAGCGGTATGGGTGGAATGGGCGGCATGATGTAATTAGTGTCTATAAACCCTTTTATATCAACGTTTAAAACGATATGCGGACAAACTTGTCCGAGAGTTTGTCCGCATTATTCGACAAAAGAAAACCCAAACTAATTAAGAAGGCCTTTCATCAGTTTGCTAAACTGTTGGGAGGTCTTTTCTTTCGTGCTTTGGGTAACATGAGTATAAATAACCGTTGTTGTCTTTGGATCCGTATGGCCAAGGCGTTCCATTACTTCTTTGATAGTTGCACCAGCTTCAAACATTAATGATGCATGAGTATGCCGGAAAGAGTGAGGCGTAATATTTTTTGTGATTTCTGTTTTTTTCAGCAACCGGTGAAGCCTGGTTTCAAAAACTTTTCTTAATTGTGGGTGACCATCATCCCGAGCAAAAATAAATCCGTTATCTTGGTATATGGGTTTGTTTTTCAGTTTTACTTCTTTTTGTTTAATCTCATGTTTTTTCAGCATTTTTACCAGCATTTCGTCAATCTCAATAGTGCGTTTTGATCCAATTGTTTTTGGGGTGAGCAACTGATACTTTTCAAAATTATTGGTAGGATTGTAAATCGTTTTAGTTATGCGTAAAGTCCCTTGTTTAGAGTTGAAATCCACCCATTTTAGAGCTAATAGTTCACCTATTCTTAAACCAGTATAGGAAAGTACAGTAAAGACTAAATGATCCATTTCAAGCCCCTCAGACTGGGCTAATTTAAGAAAATGAGCAAGCTCCTCTTTTTCTAAAAAGTTAATGTCTTCTTCTTCCTTCTCCAATTCCTCAACGGTTTGTTGCTTTTTAGGTAGTTTATAATCTTCAGTAGGATTAATTTTTATCAAATTTTGAGTTACAGCTTTCTTAAAAATCATTCTTCCACATGCATGAATGCCGTCCATATAATTGTGGCTGTATTTCTCGTTTAATTCTAGGATACGCTCTTCATACATTTTTTTTGTAATACGGCTAATGGGGAATGGTCCCCATACACTTATAAAATGCTTCATTTCTTTTTCCCTGGCTCTTACGCTGCTTACCTTAACCCCACTACGACCATAAGTTTTTAACCAATCTTTAGCGAATTGTTCAAATGGCATTTGTGACTCTTTAATAAGAGTTCCATTTTGTTTTTCTAGTTCCACGAGGCGAGCTGCAGCTTTCGCCTCTTTTTGTGTTTTAAATCCACCTTTTGAAACTTGAGGGCGGCGCTTTTTTGTGAGTGGATCTATGCCCATATCCACAATATAGGTCCATGTTTTTCCGCGTTGTCTGAATTGTGCCATCGCCTTAGTCCTCCTTAGTTCTATCAGAACAAAGTGTTTCAAGATAAAATTTTATTAGTTTCTTATCGTGGTCAGTAATAATAACTCCTTTAAAAGTTATATTGTTTTTATTTAAAAATTCTTCTAGGTCAACTTGTTCTTTAAAAACCTCATTTTCATTAAATGCCTCTAATAATTCATCTTCGCTCCAGTGTCCGGCACCCACCATTAACTCAACATACGAAATATCCAGAGGAGCATATAATTTTTTTAAAACATCTGGGGAAGGTCTTCTAATACCGTTTTCAATTTGAGATATATAAGAATTAGATACACCCGAAAGATCTTCTAACATTCTAATAGACATTTTTTTCTTTTTTCTAAGATTGTATATATATTGACCAAACTCTTGTTGATCCATTTGCCTCGACCCCTTTCTACAATCTATTATACACAAATGTGGGCAAATATAAATATTTATTAATAAATGCTTGCATATGTGGGCAAAATGATATAAGATTCAATTATCAAGAAACAAAAATTATTTTTTTACTCATTTTGCTTGCAAATGTGGGCGATAGGTGGTGATAGTGTGGAACGAATGACTATAAAAGAAGCAGCTCCTTATATTGGATCATCCGAATACAAATTGCGTGAAATGGCTCGACAAAAAGAAATAGCGCATTACCGGGTCGGAAACAGGATTATGTTTCGCAAAGTTATGCTTGATGAATGGATTTCCAAACAAGAACAGGAAAACGTCCGTGAAAAAGTCTAAAGGAGGATGGGAGTGAAGATGATTGACATTAAGTTTAACGAAGATGAACTAAAGGCTTTATATCTCGAAGAAGTTCAAAAGCGATTAGATAAAATTGAACTTCAATCATTGTTAATGGATTCTAAACAACTTTGTAGGATGCTTTCGTTATCATGGCCAACAGTTGAGAAAATGTTCCTCAGGGATCCTAACTTTCCCTCAATTCGAATCGGTAGTAAGTGGTTATTCAACAGGAGGGAAGTAGAGCGATATATTAATCTTTGGTCAATTGAAATTAAAAAGAAAAGTAAGGGGGCCTAAGCGATGGAAAAATCAGTTCAATGTTTTCTAACAGAGGATGAATACAGAATGTGGCTCATAGGTTTTGATGCAGCAAGCCAGCTAATAATTTTTCTTCAATCTGATAAATCTCAGTTTGATAAAGATTATCTTATTAAAATGATGCTGGAATCCTATGAAAAAAGAATGGTCCAGGAGTTAACGCGGTTTAAATCAGAGGAAAAATAAATAACAGTGTGGTGTTGAAATTGACAAATGAATATTTAACAGGTCGTATTACTGTATTCTTTGGATGTGATACCGTCTCACTGATCCATAAAGTCCATGGCAGATATTCCAATATGGATTTAGAAGAAGGCGATTTTATTGAAGTAGAAGATCATGGCCAATACAAAGCGACTACAGTCAAAGATATTTTAAAAACTTTAGTGGAAAAGACTTCAAATAACCATACGGAATGGAATGTAGGTCAATCGCTTTATGAAGGATGTAAGGCACGAGTCAAATTAAATGATATGGCAACTAAAATAGTTGAATTCAACAATAAAAAATATGCGATCGAACAAATTTTTAAAGCAGTGGAAAATGAGAGTTTTTCCCTAGAAGAAGCAAAAAGGACCATATTAAAATGGGAAACTGATATTGAAGAATAAAAGTTGGTGAGGTGAAATGGCAAACGTTCAACTAGAAAAGGGCTTTACCAGGATAGCCAATGAATTATTGGAAGCTACCCAAAACTACAAATTCACATTAAATCAATACAAGATTATCCAGGCCGTTTGGCGGTACACCTATGGATATGACCGAAAAGAACATATTTTTTCATTAAGTTTTTTAGAGAAAACCACTAATTTAACAAGAACTAGAATTAGTGAAAGTTTAAAAGGTCTTATAGAAAAAAAGGTGCTCCTGGAAATTCAAAAAGGCGGCGGGAGACGTTCAAAGGTTCTCTCCTTTAACAAAAATTATGATGATTGGGAAATTGAAAAATATGCAAATAGTAGTCTACAAAACGATACTACTAGAGGTCAACGAAACGATACTACTAGAGGTCTACAAGACGATACCAAGTATAAAGAACTTAAAAGAAAATCTTTAAAGAAAAAAAACAACTTGGATTTGCGAATCCAAGGTAATGTTTTTCTGAATATTTATAATCAACATTTCTTTAATAAGTTTGGGAAACAACACATGAAGGTCACAGAAATAAAACATGATTTAATTTTAAATGAGTTAGAAAGTATTGATGAAATATTAACTGATTCCGAAAAATTCGAAGATATAGTATTTTATCATTTTGCAAATTTACCAAAAGGCAATGACGGAAATATCTTAGCTTTTTTACCAGCTTTCAAAAGGTACTTTAAAGAAATTATTTTAGGAGGCTAATAAAATGAACATCAATACGTGGTCGCAAATATCGAAGCTAAAAGCTAATCTACTTGAGCTAGCAGATGTCTTATTATCAGATGAAATTATGTCTAAAGAGGAAATTGCTTTCGACCTCATTTGTAACGTTCAGACTCTAACCAATATTGAGGGAGATGTAATTAAATCATTTAGAAATAACAAAATGAGAAAATTGCATCAGACTTGTGAGGAAAAAGAAATTGAAAGAGAAAACAAAAGGCCTTCACTAAAAACCAGTGAAAGCCAGAAATAAGGTATCCCAAACTGTAATTGCCAAAATTATAGCATGGGGATGATCTGAATGTATATCTTAAAATCCTTGTCTACTGCAGAGAAATTAAAAATCAGAAAGGCTGTTGAAAAGGAACTAGAACGTTACCAGCTATATAAAACAACAGCCTTTTTTAATCGAGAAACAAACATTACATCTTCTTATGAACCTCGTTATCATGGCCCAACAAATCACACTAGTGACCAGACAGGAAATGCGGCTGTACATAATGCGGACGAGCAAGATAAGCGCGCTGCCTTATGTGAACGAATGGAAAAGGCTATTGAACGATTGCCAGAAAAAGAACGGCTTCTTATCGAGAAAAGGTATACAGATAACGAGAGCCAATATACAACAAATTACCAAATATATTGCTTTGAATTTGATCCACCAATCAGCGAGGTAACTTTCAACACCATTCGAAACAGAGCCATTTTAAAACTTGCTTTGATCTTGGGGATTGATTGTGGTGTTGATTTACAACTGTAAGGTGGTGAAAGGATCCAGATGATTCTATTACTCGGATATACGACAAAGGAGGATGAACTAGTTAATGAGTGAAGAACAAAAGAAACTTTATGAGTTAAAAGTTATAAATCAGCTTATGAAACAGTTCATTGGCTTTAGAGGAATGAATGAGGATTGGGAAGATTACCAGGCAAGACACATGAAACGATCGGACCAAGCTTATGGCAAGAAACAATAGTAAAAGAGCGAGAACCAAAGGCAAAGATCATAGAAAAAATCAGATGAATAGGCGTAATAGAAGGATACTGAATGGACTTATAAGAGAAGTTGAAATGCAACAGATTAACAAAACGGTATCCCCCCCATAAAAATAATGAAGTGCCCATTGCCTGTGACCGTATGATAGCCCATCAAGTAACACATATCTAGCGCGCATGAGGGGTGTAGGTTAATTTAAAATGAATTCCAAAGGATTTTAGAGCAATCTAAAGTCTTTTTTTATTTCTAATGAATTAAGGGTAAATTAACTTTAACATTTTTACCACTTGCAACCAATGTGATACAAGTGGTACAATGAGTACAAGAAGTAAAATTGAATTTGGAAAGGACGTGAAAAAATGGCTGATTATCAGTTAAGAGCTCGTATTCCTCACGAATTAGCAGACGAAGTTAAAGCCGTTATTGAAACCATTAATGAATCGGTACCAGGAGCAGAAGCAACATTTTCAACCGTTGCACGTTACGCATTACAAGATTACGCAAAACGCTTTCATCCAAAAATTAAAGGCGAAACTTTATTTCTTGAACTACCGATTAAAGATCTTAAAAAAGAACAATTAGAAGTTATTTCAAAAGCACTTCAAGATATTAATTCAGTAGTAAAAACGGCAGATGTCGAAAGAGTAAAAATGGAAATTGAAAATAAAATTTTATCTGAAGAAATCGCTGAACTTATGGCTGCTAGAAAAGCAGTGAAGGGAGGTGAAAATAATGAATAGACTCGAACAAATTCGTAACAGAATGGGTGAAATCAGACACTTACTTGAAAGCGACGATAAATCAATTGATCTAAATGCACTTGATGTAGAGTTAAGATCTCTTAATCAAGAAAAAGTAGATATTGAGAAACGTGAAGCTGAAAAAGCTGGAACAGTCACTTCTTTCGGTTTTCTGAATTCAGTGCCAGGACAAGAACAACGGAGTAAAGAATTTGAGCAGCGTGCAGAGTTATTTGAGAATGGTAAGGCCGTAAAGCTAAGCCTTGAGGAATCACAAATTCGTTCAATTTCAATAGCTGGCGGTAATGTCGCTCTACAAACACAAGCAAGCCAACAATTACAGCCTGTATTTAACGAAGTAAGTTCCCTCGTTGACCTGGTTCATAGTTTCCCAATCCCCGGGGGAGAATCCTATAACCAAGGGTTTGTTGTTTCAAGTGGATCAGCTGATTACTCTGCTGAAGGTGCTGATTATCACGATAATGATGAGATCGAAACAGATTTTGTCAATATCGTTAAAGCAAAAATCACTACTTACTTTGAACTTCCAGAAGAAGTCCAAAAGTTAGGTGGTAATCAGTATATGACTTTCGCTCACCAAGCAGCTTTAACAGCTGTAAGGAAAAAAATGTCTCAACAGATTATTGTTGGTACTGGTGGTACAAACAGTTTACTAGGAATCTTTAATGCTCCATTAAACGTTATGCCAGCAACAGTTGATCTGACAGTAACTCAAATTGATAATCAAACTTTAGATGAAATTGTTTTCAAACATGGTGGAGATGAATCTGTAGAAGGTGGAGCTTATCTAATTTTAAATAAGCAAACACTAGCGGAATTTTCTAAACTTCGTGCTACGACTGGACAACGTTTATACACCATCAAACTTGATAAGAACGGAAATTCCGGATCGATTAGCAGTGAAGATTCGTTCGAAGTACCATTTATCATTAACAGTGTAATTAAAAGCTTTGACGATGCAGCTGTAGGCGAATATTTTATGGCTTATGGTAAACCAGCTGCTTATGAAATGCCGTTATTCAGTGGACTTGAAATTCAAGAATCAAAAGATTTCAAGTTTAAGAGTGGTCAGATTGCTATTAAAGCTAGTGTATTTGCAGGTGGAAACACTTGTTGCTATAAAGGTTTTACCCGGATTAAAAAGGGCTAATATCTTACTAATTTCTGATTTTATGTTTTAAAGTTTCTTGTTCCAAATTCATTTGAACAACTCCTTAGGTAGGTTTTGGTCGTCTTTTATAGACGACCTTTTTTTGAAAAAAAATTTAATAAAGGCGGTGGAAATATGGCTGGTGGAAGGGTTATATCAGCAGTATTAACACTTAGGGACCGTGATTTTTCCTCTAATGCTAGGCGAGCTGGAAACGGCATTACCGATCTTGATAGACGTTTAAGACGGACAGGTAATCAAGTTAGTCGTTTTCGTGAGACAGCAGTTTCAAGTTTTTCAAGTGTAGCGAAAGGTGTAGCGGGACTTGCTGCAGGGTATGTAAGTTTAAAAGCTGTTGAAGGTGTCGCAAGTTCTGCTATTAATGCAGCTTCATCAATGGAGCAGTACAGGAATACCTTAAATGTGGTAATGAAGGACCAAAAAAAGGCAGCGGAAATGATGAAATGGTCTGTTGATTTTGCTAATAGAACACCATTTGAGACAGATTCAGTTGTTCAAGCGACTGTTAAACTCCAAAGTTACGGACTGCAAGCCAAAAAAGTAATGCCTGGTATCGGAAATATGGCATCTGTTATGAATAAAGATTTAGACCAGGCAGTTGAAGCAGTGGCAGATGCCCAAACTGGCGAGCTTGAACGCATGAAGGAATTCGGGATTACCAAAAGCATGATTGCCAAGCAAGCTGGAACGATGTACCGGCATCAACAAATCATTAACAACAAAGGGCAAATAGTGGATCAGCAAAAATTTAATAATGCAATGTTTTCACTTATGAATGACCGTTTTAAAGGCGGAATGGCAACTCAGGCAAACTCCTTTAAGGGTGTAATGTCCACCATTACAGGCGTTTGGAAAACCGGATTAGCCTCTATGGCTGGTATTAGTGCTACAGGTGAGATTATGAAAGGCAGCTTATTCGATGTAGTTAAACAAAAAGCAAAAGTTTTTGGAGATTATATTCAAAAATTGGCTAATGACGGCACCTTTACCAAAATTGGAGTGAAAATCGGTGATGGATTAAAAACGGCAGGTCATTGGTTTAACGTAGTAAAAGATAATGCCGTCCAGATGTATGTAAATGCAAAACCCGGTATTGAATGGATTAAAAATACTGGATTACCTGGAATGAAAGATGGTATTGGATTTGTATTAGACAAAGCTAAGGGATTATATAATTTCATATCAGGTAACTGGTCATTAATTGGACCTGTTGTCGCTGGTGTGGCTGCGTCAATAGCAACCTTTAAAGTCGGTGTGATGGCTATTACTACATCATTAAAGATATGGAAAGGTGTTACAAACGCTGTGGCCATAGCACAGGGACTGTTAAATGGTACGTTGGCTTTAACTCCTTTAGGATGGATCGTTATAGGAGTCGGTGCTGTTGTAGCTGCAGGTATCTTACTTTATAAAAACTGGGATACGGTAAAAACAAAAATGAGTTCCGTCTGGAAAAGTATTGAAACAGGTGCAGCAAAAATGGTTAATGGCACCATCGATAAATTAAATTGGTTGATTAAAAAAATCAATTTAATCCCAGGTATTAAAATTCCAATCATCCCTAAAGTGTATTGGGGATCTAAAACGGAAAAGGCTGGCGGTATTAATAATTCAGGGGCAGTCAGCGGCGCATATCTAGCAACGCATAAAAATGTTCCAAAAAATGCTTTAGGTACAAGTTACTTTACCGGTGGCCCGTCATTAATCAATGAGCGCGGTGGAGAGATTGTGGACTTGCCAGGAGGTTCAAGGGTTTATCCTCATGATAAATCGGTAAAGATGGCAAAAAGTGAAGGAAAGAGCATTGTAATCAATAAAATCGAAGTTCATGCAAAAGGTACTACTGTGAATGATATTGTAAGAGAATTGGTCCCACAATTGAAATTAGCTTTATCTAACATGTAGGTGGAGGGAATTATATGAGTATTGCCGAGTTAGCTTATATAATTCGAAAAGAAGGAGCTTATCATAATTCACCTTTACCATTTTTAGGGGAAGTTAGTAGTGTAGACCCATTGAAAATAAAAACTCATGGAATTGAGTTAGACGATGATCAATTTTATATCGTCCAGGAAACTGAATTTAGGGTAGGTCAAACAGTTATTTTGTTTCCAATGCCAAAAGGAAAATTTGTTGCAATGAGAGTAATAGAGTAGCAGTTTTATTAGAACATGATTAAAAGGGGGTCCCAGTATTGGGCCCCCTTTAGTTTGTTTTCATTTTTAAATTTGATTTTATCTCGCTTTGTATCGGTGCTGTTGGCTGTGTTTTAGGCTGTAGCATTTGCAAGAATTGAGTAAAAGAAGGTGCCTGAAGAATTCTAAAAGGGTATGTTCCATCTATCGCATAACGCTGATCTGACAAAATTAAAACATGTGGAAAAGGATCCGCCATAATTTTCGAATTGAATAAATCAACATAACGATCTAATTTTTCATTCATTTGCTTTTCAGAATAAAGCGTTCTTTGTACCTCGATAAAAAAGTTAGTCTTACGATATTGACAAAAAATATCTGGCTCCGCGCATTCCCCTTTACGGCCATACTTCGGCTCTACTAAGAATGTTTCTAATTCTCCAAGCTGCAGGATCTCTTTATATACATTCACAATGGCTAGAAAATGCCCAATTTTGGCACTATTCTTTTTCATGCTTACTTCTGGGCCAAAATAAACGTATGGTACAAAGGCTGTAGAACGTTGAATCTGATCTTCCCTAATTAATCTTAATAGCACATTATTAGAAGCGTATCTGGGGTTTTTTAAGCCTTTGAAATGTAATTCGGCTATTGAATCACGGTCCATCACTCTAAAACGGTTCAAATCCTTTATAATGGCTTTATCCCTCTTTGTTAGTGTCATTTGACTACCTCATTAAAGATATCTTCTTCCCTTATTTCCTCAATGCTCTCTATAGGCTCATATTCACTCTCTGTGAGGTTTTCCCATTCACTAGACTTATATGGCTCTAAAAGTTCTTTCGCTTTCTCCTCAGTTAGATAAGGTGCTTGGATTTCTTCTAAGCTATCTCTTTTCAAGAAAAATCTTCCTGGAGTCTCCCTGCTGATCTTTTCACTACCTGGTGTACCAATAATTTTAGAGTTTGATAAATCAGTAGTTCGAAAACCCATTCGGACTGTCAACAATGACCGCACTTTTGTATCAAGTATGTCGTGTGAAGGACGTTGCAACGATAAAATATTATAGATTCCAAGTGCACGACCTAATGAATCGATTTGTACAAGCATCTTTTTTAATTCTTTATCATCCATTACCATAACAATTTCATCTATGGCCAAAAGAATATAAGGGACCTTTTTATCCTTTGGTAATTTATCAACGTGCATAACACCAGCTGCATTCAATAATTTGCTACGACTGATCATTTCTTTATAAACAAAGGTAAGCATCCTTTTTAATTCATCCGGAAATATGGCCACGTTTTTAACGTGCTGCACACCTTTGAATAAATGAAATTCACTCATTTTTAAATCACCCAGGTAAAGGTGAAGTTCTTCAGGAGATTTATATTTTATGAGTGTGCTTAGAATGGATCTTATTTGTGTAGACTTTCCGCTCCCTGGCTCACCACTTATTAAAGCGTTTGGCTCAGTGATGGCATCATAAACAATCCATTGACCGTTACGATCCTTACCACACACAATAGGCATTTTTAAACCTTCTATAACGCTTGCTATGTCCTCGTATTTATAGGTTAGGTCTTTTGTAAGCCCTAACTCATAAACCGTCAATTCAAACTTTTTATAATCTCCGTCCAGTTCAATGTTTTTTCCAAAATGCTGATTGAATACATATTCCTTTTTCTCAACCTCTTTAGGATCCATCCCATTTATTAAAGTGAACACGTATCGAGTGGATTTCTTTTCGTTATCAAATTTAACGTCATGGATCATAGGATAAACAACGATTTCCTTTTCTCCATTTTTGAACTTATTGATTAGTCCAGCACTCTTAAAGGCTCTTCTTAGCTTCGCCTTAGCCTTTTGAGTTCTTATAAAGGTTTTTATCTTACCCATTCTTTCACCCCTCCACATGGTTATTTACCATTGAACCTTCTTTTTTTTGAGTAGGTTAGTTTATCTGATTTTTTCCGAAACTGGAATAAAGTCGATTTCTTTAGCCATATCTAGTTTGATGTGGTGGTCAGTGAATGTTGTGATATTGCCTTGAGCTGTTGCTCTTTTTTGAGCGATAGCTATAAAGTCAATATTTTCAACAAATCCATATTCAGTCATTCCAATTTGCTTTTCAAAATTGGAATGCAAAATCTTACAACCTCCTACAGTGTGCTTAAAAGCCAAAATATAGCGCCATATCCCGCAACTGGTAAAGCAAACTTTAAAACGGATGAAACACCTGCAGAAACTTCTATAAAGCCACTGTGAGCGAATAAAGTTTCAGATAGAGCTATAATTACCACTGCACTACTTGCAACCAAGAAAAGGGTAAATCCCATATCAGATAAAGGTAATAAACCTTTAACAGTAATAGCTGGAATAAATGAAAATATATTTGTTTGTAGAGGTGTTTTCTTTTGGATGATTGCAGCTGGCCGGCTCATGAAATCTTTAAAGGGAATAACCTCTATTTTGTTTTGAAAGATCATTATTTTTTACTCTCCTTTTTATTTAAAAATTTCTTCAAGTTCTGGAAGCAAAGGCTCATCTTTTTCTGAAAGGTAATCCTTTGCAAAAGCAATAATATTTTTAAGAGCTTCCTTCTGTTCTGCTGTGAGATTGACCATCTACAATTCCTCCTTTATTCATTTATAAAATTGATTAACTCATTCAAAAATTCTTCTTCATCTGAATCAGGATGAGCATAAACGCATTCGGCAATATACAGAGGATCACAGTCATATTTTTCAAAAAGTTGGATAAGTTTTTCCCATTCATTCATTCTTTTCACCTCTCCTTTTTTTGGAATTTGCCCGGCTCAATTTTGAGCGCCCCATAAATAATCCATTTCCTTGAGCTGTTAGTCTTTTTTGACTAACAGCTCATGACTCCGCAAACATGCATGCTCTTTTTTGAGCATATGCTTTCTAACATTTTTGTTATAAACCTGATTCTATTTCGAATTGTCTGATTTCTAAATTGTCTAATTATCAGAATTATTTTTTCTGCCCCCTCGCGCTCCCCCTCAGGCCTTCCGGCTCCGCCTCCCTCTTAACAGATTTCATTTTCTGCTAGATAGTTGGATTTCTACTTGTACAGGTGTACTCACACTACTTATTTGAAACTGTGTAGAAGGTTAAAAAGAAAATAGTTGTTATTGTGTAGTAAGTGATTTTTAAAATGAATTCTACTGTTTTGCTTTCGTGTTAATAGCCTATGACGGACTGGTTGTCCATGTTGACTAATTTTTTCACCAAATTAGGTATTTTTTTTAGTCTTTTGGGACATGACTTGACTACAAACTAATTTTGTGAGGGAGTGGAAACAGTGTTCGGATTTTTTGGAATAGGAAAAAGTAGAAGTGAGTTAGGAAAATGGCTTGATGATAGAGGAATTTCTCAAACATGGCTAGCTCAAAAATCTGGGGTAAACAGAAATACAATAAACGCTTTAACTTCTGGTGATACTGATCGAGCACCGACAACTAGAACAATCAGTAAAATTCTTAAAGCAATTCGTGAAGTTGATCCAGCTGCTAAAGTTGATGATTTTTGGAGTATGTAAAAGTGGATAAAAAAGAGGATGAGTATAGAATTATTGAAATCCCCGGGAAACATGGAAAAATCAATTTAATGGTACCAAATCGTGAACCTACAGAAGAGGAAATCAATCATCTTCATAAAGTTATCGCAGAAACGATTGTTGAAACATACAGAAGGAAAAAAAGAACATGAATTATGTAGAATTTTGTCCGAATTTGTCCGCGAGATTGTCCGCAAAAAAATTAATTTCTATTTCATGTCATTTTGTGAAAATGTTATAAATCGTTGATATATAGCTTTTTCTAAAATCCTATTTCCTTCTATTATATATGAAGATGAATGGGCGGCATGATGTAATCTGCCCCCTGAGCCCTTGATATGACTGGGTTTGTTGGTAAGGTGAGAGTGGTTTGCTAACATTTTGCTAACATTGAGGTAAATTAACGGAGGCTTCTCATGAGTTCAGCGAACTTTTGAGAGGCCTCTTTTTTCATGTCTTCTGTGACATGGAGGTAGACATTTTTTGTAATCTGGTCATCAGTGTGACCAAGCCTATCCATAATCTGTTCAAGTGAAACTCCTGCCTCGGCAAGCAGTGAAGTATGAGTGTGTCTTAAACTATGCGGAGTCAACTCTTCATTTAGGCCAGCTATTCTAAGCAGCCTTTTCATTCGGTCTCGCACATTTTTAATCACGATGGGATAACCGAACTGTCGCTCCATCTTTGCAAAGATAAAGTCTTTATTATAGTAATCATTCCCTAACCGCTTGATAACATGATTCTGAATTTCTTTGTGTTCTTTTAAAGCTTGAATAACTAATCGATCTACTACGATTTTTCGTCTAGACTTTCGGGTTTTCGGTGGGACTAATTTATACTCCAAGGCATTATTATTTGGATTGTAATAAGTCTTGGTAATGCTTATGGTGTAGTTTATAATGTCAATATCTTTCCACTTGAGAGCAACTAACTCCCCAACTCTGATTCCAGTATAGGCCAAGATTAAAAACGCCAAATAATCATGTTCCAGCCCATTTTGTTTTGCTGTATCTAAAAACAGGGCAAGTTCTTCTTTTTCAAGATAGTTTGGCACTTCCTCTTCTTCCAGTTGTTCAATCGTTTTCTTGTCTTTTTTAACGTAAGCAAATTCGGTAGGGTCTTTTTTAATTAGCTCAAGTTCTAATGCCTTTCGGAAAATCATTCGCCCTGTTCGATTGATTCCCTCCCTCGTACTATCAGATAACCCTTGATCTTTTAAATCATTGAGAGCATCTTGATACATCTTTCTTGTAATGTCTTTCAATTTCAATTGAGCAAAATAG
Source organism: Neobacillus sp. PS3-40 (assembly GCF_030915485.1). GTDB lineage: Bacteria > Bacillota > Bacilli > Bacillales > Cytobacillaceae > JAUZPL01. The sequence continues at coordinate 2,597,767 of NZ_CP133266.1, forward strand.
GGTAACAATTTTCCGATTTCATGGAGTCGAACCCGAATTGTTCCGGGCTTAACATCCTTCGATTCACTGTAGATAGGAAGCCATTCTTTAGCAAAGTCGCTGAAAGTTTTGTCTGTTTCCTCTAAATAAGTCCCTTGATTTAACTCGTAAATAAGAGCATTAGCTGCTGCTTCAGCTTCTTGTTGGGTCAGAAAACCGCTTTTAGACTTCTGTTTCCTTTTTCCAGTGATTGGGTCTATCCCGACATCAACGACATATGCCCATTTTGCACTGCAAGTGCATTTTTTCTTTTTGCAAGTGCAGTTTCTTCGATAAAGATGTCCTTTCATAGGCATCCTTCCTTTCTAAAAATTATTTTGTTGCTAAAAATACATTATTACCAAGTGTAATTCCAATAATTCATTCCATTCCTTCGATACATTAATAAGGAGAGATTTTATAATGGAGAAAGTAAATGTTAAGGGGGGGAGTTTATGCGTAGTAGACTATTACTGCGCAGCAAAAGACCTTCATATTTACCCGACTTTGTGAAAGAATGTACTTAAAGTACGTGCGGGTTAGCTCGATTAAAAAAATTGAAAAGTGTTATTAGATAATAATAGTAAATTTTTAATAGGAATTTCTTCTAGTATGTTGAATGCTGTGGAGAAAGAGATACTAATAGTGATTGAAAAAATGCTGTAACATTTTCTTTTTTGCAGAAAAATTTAAAGAAAGGCAGAACGCCAATGATAGTCATTCGTCCAAAGAGATTAGCTCCATTTGTAGAAAAAATAATATGGCAAGGTAAGGGATCAAAAGAACCTTATATAGTTTATCCTGATATTTTTAATGTAATGGGTTTTCAAAACCTTGGCCATATTAATGTATTGAATGGTGATCAAAGTAAGAAACTTGAAAGTACAGGAATAACAGGTATTGATTCAGCTCCAAAAACTTTTCAGGGTACAGAGAATATTTCTTCTGTATTAGTGTTTTTTAAGCCAGAAGCTCTTTTTCAGTGGAAAAAGATTCATCCTAGAGAAGTGGCAGGAACAAGTATTGGTTTAATGGATTTTTGGATGAAAGAATCTGACTGGGAAAGAATCTTAAATATACAAGACCAAAGGCCATATCAATTTTTAGAACTAATAGAAAAAATGTTATGGAAAGAATTTAAAGCTGTAGAGACTGACCCTTGGATTTCATGGGTTGTAAATCAAATAATATCGACACATGGCTCAATTCGAATTAATGAATTAGCCCAAGATGTAGTTCTTAGCAGAAGGCAATTTGGACGAAAATTTACTGAAAAAATAGGTGTTTCTCCTAAGACATTCTCACAAATTGTACAATTTCAATATGCCATAAATTTGGCTAATACAAGAAATAAATTGGTAGATATAGCTTTTGAAGCTGGATATACTGACCAATCACACTTTATAAAAGAATTTCGAAAGCATACTGCTTCAATACCAAGTGAATTTTTTCGTTTTAATAAAGATAATGTCCCATTTTTACAAGATTAAGAAGTAACTCCAAGGTTAAAATTAGGATGTAGAATTAAGGAAATAAATGATAATTGGAGGTACTATTTATGAATGACAAGATAACAGAAAGTGAGTTTCAAGAAATTATACGCAGAAGAAGTAACGGTGTCATAGATTTCCCCCAATTCCTAGATGAATTGGTACAAAGAGGGATAAATGAATACGAAATAGAAGTTGCAACGGGGCAAGCCACATATAAAGGAGTATATTCAGAGTTTAAAACAGATTCTCAAGCAAATTTAATAATTTCAGTCAATTTTAATAAAAATAAGGTACTTGAGGCAATCACTAACATTTCTCTTCCTTTCTTAGACTTCTTACAAGAGATTGCTGAAGCAGGAATTGTCACCTATCGTGTGTTTATACAAGAAAAAAAGGTTATATACCTTGGTATTAGAGGGGAAGAAATTGAAGAACAGCTTAGAATATAAAAAAAGTAAGGTGCTATGTGATGATTTTAATAAATAGTTATGTTGATGAACTTGTTAAACTATATACCCAACATATTGATTTGGATTATGCTAACTGGTCTAAAAACTATTTGAGGAACCAGTTTGACTTTTTAGGGATTCGAACACCAATACGCCGAAAACTTACGAAACAGTTCTTTCGTGAATTTGGTGTCCCGACAAAAGAAAACCTAAAAGATATCATTCTTACATTGTGGGAACGTTCAGAAAGAGAGTATCAAAAAGCAGCCCTCGATATGCTTGAAAAAGTTAAAGTAGATCTCACCCCCGAAGATATGCCTTGGTTAAGTTCCTTATTAGTTAATAAGGCATGGTGGGATACTGTGGATGTGCTTTCCCCTCATATAATGGGGTATATGTTTACAGCCTATCCAAAACTAATTTCTCAATATGCAGATCAATGGATTTTAGCTGAGAATTTTTGGTTACAAAGGTCAGCGTTACTATATCAGCTTTATTATAAGAATAGAACCGATGAAAAGCGGTTGTTTCAATATATTCTTATTAGGGCTAATAGTGAAGAGTTTTTTGTTCAAAAAGCAATAGGATGGGTGTTGAGAGAATATGCAAAAACTAACCCCTTAGTTGTAAAAAGTTTTGTTTCTGTAAATGATTTAAAGCCACTTAGCAGACGAGAAGCGTTGAAAAATCTTTAAATTATTTAAATTATGTTAATGATATTTCAGTTATCAAGTGAAATAAGGCAGTAGAGTTGCTAGTCACCCCTTTAATTATGAGTAAAATTAAGATTGTGAATAATTATACTAAACGATAGAGGTGCGATTGTTCAAAAAGAGCAGTCGCTTTATCAGTAAAAAGGAGTTTTCGAGATGGCAGCTAGTTAGTGAAATATGCAAGGATGTGTAAAAGATTAACCTTAACAATCTCTATTTGACCTATGGGTGTCCTTATAGTTAAGAACAATAAATAAAAATCCCAAGTCATCTGCTGCACAGTACAACGATACTATTCAATAGAAAATGATATTCCGTATTTCAGGTGCGATTGCGAGGTAGACCATAATCCTAATCCCTCGGTAAAAAATAAGGAGAATTAGGCTGTTTCATTTCCAGTCCCTTGATTTTCTCTATTTGGTAAATCTGTTAATAGCAAGTGGTATATTAGCAGAACTGCTGGTGAAAAACGGAGGATATGGTGCGTTTTTTGTAGCTGTAATCATGATAGTAAGTGCTAACATTTTGCTAACGCAATCCAGTAAAAAACGGTGAATTCCCGTTAAAGATGTTACAGACATAAATTAACAAAACCTTGATTTACCGCACTTTTAACACACAGCGTGTAAGATATTACATACTCTCACCTTAGGGGCGGCATGATGTAATAACGCCCTAAAGGGAAGAATGAATTCCTTTTAATAAAGAGGCTCCTCATAATGAGGGCCTCTCTTTGTTTTTGTTCTGGAGATTGTTTTGTAAGATTCGACAGAATTCTAATTGTGCCTAACTTAATCAAACGTTTGATTAAAAATTCAAATAACCTTTAAAAATAGAGAAATTTCCCTGGATTTGAGTGAAAAAATTGACGAAATTTACTTTGGCTTTTCTTAATATGCATGTCCAGAAAATAGGTGCCTGAACCTCAAAATACTGGGGATCAGGTTTATTTCAAACATGAAACGGAACAATTCTTTTTTTTGAATAAATTCCAAAATAGGCTTTATCTATTTTTAATTACCTTAGAAGTTGGAAGGTATAAATTCATTTTGAAGGGTTTGTACACTTTAAGCTTTGCTCTGGTGGGTCGGGTTTTATGTTCCTGACCCCAACTGTATTAAAGTATTAACTCATTAGGGCCAGGCACCAATTTATAAAGTTTACCTGATTAATTCCAACCAGAATTAGATTCTAGTCGTCTCATGAACTCCTCTGCTGCACTGTATCCTTCCTTCTTCAGAAGCCAGTTATTTGCTGCAGCTTCAATTAACCCCGCCACATCACGGCCAGGTTGGAGCTGAATCTCAATATGAGGAACTCGAACGCCCATATATTCTGTATATGAAGGTTCGTGCTCCAACTCATTATTAAGGGAATCTTTCTGCCATTTTGTCAGTTCAATATCGAGATCAATCTTCGTTTCATCCTGAAACGCTTTTCTTCCATATAAGCGGACAACATTTAGCAGCCCAACACTTCGCAATGCAAGAAATTCCTTTGTTTGCTCATTATGAGTAGCGAGGATGGTTCGTGGGCTGAGTTTTTTTATCACAACGATATCATCAGCTACTAGTCTATGACCTCTGCCAATCATTGTGTGTGCTGTTTCGCTTTTGCCAACACCTGATTTTCCTCGAAGTAAGATGCCTATACCATACACACTAATACAAACCCCGTGTACTGAGATTTCCGGAGCCAATCTTTTTACCATATAAGCATCAAGTTCCGTAATAAATTCAGTAGCTGACACTTGAGGCTCGTTTGTAAGCAACAACGGGATTCCCTCTTCTATACAATACTGAGTTATATATGTTAGCCCTTTCTGTTCAGCAGTAACGATAAAACAAGGTGGATGGTACTTGACGATATTACCTATTCGCAACTGACGCTCCTCTATGCTTAACTTATGTAAATAAGTAATTTCTTTTCTTCCAAGTATTTGTACACGTTCAGTTGGAAAAAAATCAAAGTGGCCAACGAATTCCAAACCCGGACGATGACACCTTGATTGCCTAATTGGTCGTTGTAATTGATTTTCTCCAGTCAATACTTTCAATGAAAACTTTCGAACTAAATCTTCAATAGTTAAACTTTTCACTTGTATAGCACTCTCCATACTTTTAGGCTCTTCTATTCTTTAATTTACTTGTAAAAGGCTTTTTATTTCAATATCTTTTTATAAAAATAATGCTTTAATTATAAAAACTCCGAAAAAAAGCTGATAGTATTTTATAATACTTTACTCAAACTTCCCACCAAAATAAATAGGGTAGTGGTTGAGACGTATGCCCGAATTCAAATAACGCATATAAATACGCAGCACCTTCTGGTACGATACATGTATCAATCTAAGGAGGTTCTTTCTTATACCACAACAAAAACTAACGAATTACATCCTGAAAACAAAAAGTCTTTACCCTCTACTCCTAAATATGTGCTTTTTCTTCTTTCAAGAACAGCCCTTTCTGTATATGTGTCCATTCATAAAATTGATTTGTTATTTTTTATTGTATCATCAACATTTTGATAAGGCGAAAGGTGCCCTAAAGTTTAAGATTAACCCCAAACCATTGTTTTCATAATCGGATGGGTTATAGATGACTGTTGAAGAAGTCCAGGCTAGAAAAGCTGGGTAGTCGCACTCCTTATGAGTGCGTGGATTAAAATAAAAACAGTTTGCAAGAAAGATGAATACATAATGTGAAATAAAAGAGGTCTTTCATTAATAGTAGGACTGACCCCATGGTCCAATTAACTTTAAAAAAATTATTTCTAGAAAAGGATATTGACATAAAAGTTTAAAAGCATTATTATTATCTCATATTCAAGATAACTTAATTCGAGATTCTTTAAGGGAGGTGATTCGAATGGAGAGGAAATGCACGAATTTGCCCTTTCTCAACTTAATGCAAACATCTAAAGCCATTCATGAACGAATAAAGGAAGAAATAGCAAAAAATAAGCTAAGTATTACTGAATTTTCGGTTTTGGAAGTACTTTATCAAAAAGGGAAACAAACAATTCAACAAATCGGAAATTGCATATTGATTTCAAGCGGTTCGATGACCTATGTTATAGATAAGCTTGAACAAAGAGGTTTTTTGAGCCGAAATGCTTGTCCAGATGACCGCCGAGTTATACATGTGATATTAACCGATTATGGAAATGAAATGATGAATGAAATCATGCCTAAATATCATGAGTTCGTTCATCATATGTTTGATTCGTTAGATTCTGATGAGGCCGAGACATTGGTGAAGCTTTTGAAAAAGGTAAGAAATAAAGTTTAAACGTGCATTTTTTTAAACTAATATCTCGAAATCGAGATAAAAATAGGTAGGGGGATTTTAAAATGATAAATATTGGTTTATTAATTATTCGTTTGGTAATTGGCGTATTGTTCATCGGGCATGGTGCTCAAAAATTGTTTGGTTGGTTCGGTGGCTATGGTTTAAAAGGTACAGGTGGCTGGTTTGAATCCATAGGAATGAAACCAGGAGTAACCATGGCTCTTTTAGCAGGACTAGCAGAACTTTTAGGAGGAATTTTGTTCGCTTTAGGACTCTTAACTCCTTTAGCAGGAATTATAATTGCTGGAACAATGGTTATTGCTATCGTAAAAGTACATGGTCCAAACGGATTATGGGCAACATCAAATGGATATGAATATAACTTAATTTTACTTGCTGTTTCTATTGGGATTGCTTTAGTAGGTCCCGGTCAATATGCTCTAGATGCATTTTTATTTTAAAATATCTTGAATTAGAGAATTTTGACTTTAAAATTATGTAACCATGGCTTATTGCTGCTGGGACAAATAATCCCATTTGGAATCAGTAAGGTTACAATCCTTATTCGAGAATGCCAATGCTAATCAGGCACTTCATTGGGAGAATAGAGGTCACCAATTAACTGCCTAAGAAGTCGAAGTCACAGCAATTTTGTATCGAAAGGCAATAATCAACTAAATAATAGAATTACGGAGGAAGAATAGACAATGTTGTTAAAGAACGAAATCGGAGCACTTATTTTACGAGTAACATTAGGGGCATTATTTCTAATTCATGGAATTGTAAAGTTTCAAGGTGGAATTGAAAATATTGTTGGATGGTTTGAAAGTATTGGATTACCAGGGTTTATGGCATATGGAGTAGCATTGGTTGAAATCATTGGCGGCGTTGCCTTAATCATTGGATTGGCGCCGAGACTTGTATCGGCATTGTTTGCATTACTAATGATTGGAGCAACACTAAAAGTTAAACTATCAGTTGGTTTATTAGGAAACGGACAAATGGCAGGATATGAGTTAGATTTGGCATTCTTAGCAATAGCAGTTTATCTAGCAGTCAATGGAAGCAGGCTATTATCAGTTAGTCGATTGATTTTTCAAGAAGATTCAAATGAGTTTTAAAGGGCTGCTTACGGGGGCATTGTTAGATAAGAATCTAGAATAAAAACAATGGTATCTTAGATTGCGAAGAAATGTTCCTAATGTAAAGAGTGTTGAGTTGAAGATGGAGTTGAGTTGGCTACTCTTTTACAAAGGCTCTTTTCTTAAACTTTGTTGCTATTTGAAGGTAATATGGTGTGTTATATCAGTTTATCGATGAATCAGTAGGCAATTTTCAAGAAAAGAGCACGATATCATAGTAATTACGGGTTTTAGACTAGGTACGTAAAACAACAATCTGTACGAAAACAGCCTTTACAAAAGAAGGTGCAGAAATTAGTAGATGCAGTGGCTATGCAATAAGCATCCCTGTTAAAAAATTGATTTATGACAGTAAATTATAAGAATAGAGCCACCTATCCTTCAAATCTACAGCTGAAGGACAGGTGGCTTTCTGTTAATTAAAAATTCCCTATTTTTTATGAATATCTTCCGTTCCTGCATCTAATGCAGCCATATAATAGTTGCATTTATGATTTATGAGTTCCATTGTCTTATTCAGTTCTTCCAACTGTGCTTCTACAGCAGCTTTTCGCTCCAAGAACAAGTCATATCTTTGCTGCAAGGTGGAATCGCCCTCAGAACACCATGTAATGAAACCTTTAATTTCCTTAATAGGCATCCCGGTAGATTTTAGACATTGAATAATTTTTAATGCTTCAATATCGGATTCTTTAAATAATCGGGTTCCACTAGGGGTCCGTTCCACAAAAGGGATTAGTCCCTCCTTGTCGTAGTATCGTAAGGCATAGACTGTGAGATCTAATTCTTTTGCAACTTCGCTTATAGAATATGTCATCGTCATTTATCTCCTTTTTTCAATATAGATTTAGAGCTAACTCTACGTTTAGGCGAGATTTTATCATGCTGTAAGCTAATTGTCAAAGCATAACAAAATCATTTTATGTTTTGAATTATATTCTGCAAATAAACTTTTTTGCTTGACCTAGAGTTAACTATAGGGAGTATTCTAGTTTTGCAAGAGAATACTGGAGAAATCAATCAAAGTGTAGTTAAGTATCTATACCCAGTACAAGTCAATTCTCTTGAAAAATCAATTTATTTTGGAGGTTTAAACAAATGATAACAGCTAAAGCGCGAGCAGTCGACGGTCCAGACAAACCGTTTAGAGTTGCTGAAATTAAAAGACGTGACCTTGATTTACATGATGTTCTAATTGAAATTAAATATGCAGGCATATGTCATTCTGACATCCATACTGCTCACGGCGAATGGGGTCCAGTGAACTATCCGCTTGTACCTGGACACGAGATTGCGGGAATTGTCACAGATGTTGGAGCTGAGGTAACAAAGTACAAAGTCGGTGACCGAGTCGGGGTTGGTTGCATGGTTGACTCCTGTGGTGAATGTGAGAACTGCCGTAAAGGAGAGGAACAATACTGTCTAAAAGGAAATGTCCCTACCTACGCTGGTGTTGACAAATACGGTGAACCAACTCAAGGTGGTTATTCTACCCATATTGTTGTAACTGAGGGCTTTGTAGTTAGAATTCCAGATAATATTGGGCTTGACGTCGCAGCACCATTACTTTGTGCAGGCATTACGACATATTCTCCATTAAACCATTGGGGGGCTGGACCAGGTAAGAAAGTAGCTGTGGTTGGTATGGGCGGACTTGGTCATATGGCTGTCAAGATTGCACACGCCATGGGTGCAGAAGTTACCGTCCTGTCACGAACATTGAATAAAAAGGATGATGGCTTGCAATTCGGTGCAGACAACTACTATGCAACAAACGACCTAGAAACATTCGAGAAACTTGCCGGAACATTTGACTTAATTATTAACACGGTAAGTGCAAAAATTGACCTTAATGCTTATTTATCACTGTTAACTTTGGATGGTACTTTAGTAAATGTTGGTGCACCCGCAGAGCCATTGTCTTTAAATGTGTTCTCTCTTATAGGTCATCGCCGTTCATTTGCCGGTTCAATGATTGGAGGCATCCGTGAGACTCAAGAAATGTTGGAGTTCTGTGCAAAATATAACATTGTTCCTAATATTGAAGTAGTTTCGGCTGACCAAATTGATAAAGCCTATGAACGTGTCTTAGCTTCAGATGTCAAGTATCGATTCGTGATTGACATCAGTACAATGTAAGTTGTGTAAGCGATAAATCTGTAGATACTTTCAAGGATGTCCCGAGATCCAGCTTTTGGGACGTCCTTTTTTTCTTGATGATGGGAGATTGTTTTATTGGATAAACGAAATAATTTATTGATTTTCATAGTAACCATAGGAGTCTTTGGTATCTTAAATACCGAAATGGGGGTTATTGGGATATTACCTGCCATTTCTGAACACATTCATGTCAGTGTATCAAAAGCATGATGGCTGGTGAGCCTTTTTGCCCTTTGTGTTGCAATATCTGGTCTAATCTTGCCGTTATTGTTTTTGGGTATAGATCGCAAAAATGTGATGTTACTTGTACTTGGTGTTTTCGTTTTGGGGAACATTGTATCCATATCTACATCTAGCTTTATCATTCTATTAATTGCTTGGAATCCTTTCATTGATAGTAAGCTTGGTAACTATTTTACTAAGAAATTATAGGTATAGCCCTACAAAACAACTCTCTATATAAGGAGTATCCCTATTAGGAATTTTGGATGCTACTCTCTTAAGTATTACTATTTTGTTATATGAACAGTATAATCGGGGATAGGAGTTGAGACGAATGAATAAAAAAGATATCGCTAATATCCGTAAACAGTTTAAAGTAAACAATCATCTTATGAGCATTAAAGAGATCTTCAATGTTTATGTTCAGAAAGAATCAGGTGAGTTTTATCATCATGTCAGTCAGCCTTTTGGAATGTTAGAGCAGGAAACACAAGAATTATTTTTGACAAATTTCAAAAAGGTATTAACAGGTATTCTGGATGCTAAATTATTTGAACTGAAATTCAAGAGGGATGTGGATGAAAGTACACAAACCATACTTTTTGAAGGATTACGATCAGATACAACAGAAGATTGGAAAGAAAATATGCTCGAAATCGTCAGGAAAATGTTTGCTCACACTGTTTATGAATTTGATACAGTTGTGACCTTTATCCGCGCGGAATATCGAAAACCAACGCGGAAGCGAGATCTGGAATCAGAAGGAGGAGGGGATGAAGAGGTCTATTCAAACGAGTTTATCCTATGCAGCCTTAATAAAACGGATCAACCAAAAAAAGCCTTAATGTTTGATTATATTGAGAAGGAATTTAAATCGTATAATGTCTTTGATCCAATTATTAATTTAGAATCTCCATTGTCAGGATTCCTGTTCCCGACTTTTGATGATAATGCTGCAAATGCGAACCACATTCTTTATTGTGCTGGAAAAGCGAATCAACCAGATGGAAGATTTATTGAAGAGGTTCTCAATTGCGAAGAAATTATAACTGCACAGGAAGATAAGGACAGCTTCGATCTAATCCTAAAAGAAGTGATCGGAGATCAAGTCAACCCCCAGATTATTTCGAATGTTTATGAGGAAATCGATAAGATGATAGTAGAGAATGCGGAGAATGAGGAAAGCGAAACTCCAAAGTTGGATTATCGAGACATTGAACGTATCTTAACGGTTAGCGGGGTAGAAAATGTAGAGACAGCCAAAGTGGAACATGCCTTCAAAGCCATAGTTGATGATGAAAAACATGAAATCAAAGCAAGTAGTTTAGTTCCTAAAAATATAAAGATCAATACAAAGGTAGCTGATGTATCCATTAACCCGAAGGACTTGAAATATGTAAAATATATTACCTACCAAGGGAAACGGTGTTTATTATTGGAGGTCGATGAAGAAGTGGTCGTCGAAGGCTTTCGATTGGAAACGAGTACACTTTAAAGGTGAAAAAAATGCAAAGGATTTTCGATCAGGTGGATAACCGAGACGGTTCTTGTGTTTTCCTGATTATTTACAATTATAATCACATTGGAAAATAGTAGGCTAACAAAAGAACAGTCCCTTCGTTTCACTTTGAAGTTAGTATAGTAAAATTTATACTTTCTTGTATGTCAAAAAAGTAAAAAGTGGGCCCGAAAGGCCCACTTTAACAAAATATGTTTTTTTCACTATATCTGTTTCTTCTTCTAATTCAAGTCAAGCACCCGCATTGTCGATGATTGAATCTCGGCAACAAGTTCAGGTCTATCGGATAACTGTTCACCATAAGAAGGAATCATTTTTTTTATTTTTGGTTTCCAGGCATTAAGCTGTTGTGGGAAGCATTCTTCAATTAATCTAAGCATGTCTGAAACTGATGTCGAAGCTCCTGGGGAACCACCGAGTAACGCAGCCAACGATCCATCCGAGGAGTGAACAATTTCCGTATTGCTAAATTGAATCATTCCTTTTCCGGCCGACGTATCTTTAATCACCTGCACTCGTTGACCTCCAGTTTTCAATTCCCAATCTTCGTCTTTTGCGCAGGGGAAGAATTCTCGTAGTTCTTCCATCCGTTGTTCTTTCGTTAGCCTCAATTGCTGGATCAGGTATTGCATCAAAGGTATATTTTTTACACCTGCAGCCAGCATCGTAATCAGATTGTCCGCCTTGATTGAGGCAAATAAATCCATCTTTGAACCTGTTTTAAGGAATTTAGGTGAGAAGCCAGCAAATGGTCCAAAAATCAACGTTCTTTTGCCATCGATAACTCGTGTATCCAGATGCGGAACTACCATATGCGGGGCTCCATCTGGATTTTTACCATATACTTTCGCATAATGCTGCTCTACTACCTTGGGATTATTACATTCCAAATATTGCCCGCTGATCGGGAATCCTCCTATGTGTTTTCCTTCGGGAATGCCGGTCTTTTGCAGCAAAGGTAAACTGCCACCGCCACCACCGATAAAAACAAACTTCGATGTATGTTTTTCAATCATCCCGCTTTTAAGGTTGCGAACTTTCACTTCCCATGAGCCGTCTGCGGTGCGCTTTATATCCTCTACATTGTGATTGTACTTGATATTCGCATTTTCCTTCGCCAAATGATCGCACATCGCACGAGCCAGAGCCCCGTAGTTAACGTCTGTTCCATCAGCGATTTTCGTTGCTGCAACAGGTTCATTCGCTGACCGATCTTTCATAATAAGTGGAAACCATTCATTTAGCTGGCCAGGATCATCAGAGAACTCCACTCCTTGAAACAATGGGTGGTTAGCTAACGCTGCAAACCGTTTTTTTAAATATGCGACATTTTTTTCGCCTTTTACAAAACTAATATGAGGCAGACCTGTAATAAAACTATGTGGATTATCGATCAATTTGCGATCAACCAGATAAGCCCAAAGTTGCCTTGACAATTGAAAGCGCTCATTTATTCTGATTGCGGCATCTATATCTATTGTGCCGTCAGGTTGTTCGGTTGTATAATTCATTTCGCATAATGCGGCATGTCCCGTTCCTGAATTATTCCGCTCGTTAGAGCTTTCTTCGCCGGCTGCTTCAAGCCGCTCGAACATTGTAATGTTCCAATCAGGTGCTAATTCCTTGAGCAGTACGCCCAAGGTAGCACTCATAATCCCAGTGCCAATTAAAATAGCGTCTACTTTGGATGGGTTGTTACTCATATGGATCCTCCTCGTAGTATAGTATTCTGATAAACTATTGACACATATTGATAGTTTAGCTGATGGCTACAACACCAATAATCATTTTTCTTCCGTCATCAATTTTTGTTTCTATAATATTTAATAGGTCGTAACTTATTGTATTCTGAAGTATGGTAAAACTTATTACTGAAAAATAGTAACACTTTGTTTCTAGTTGTATGGTCATCGGATGACCTTATTTTAATGTAAGCGCGAACAAATTTCAAGGTAAATGTGAAAAAAATGTGAAACTTTCTATTTATTTGTTAAAAAGTGTGAGAAATATTATTTACAAAACAAAAAATATATTAATAATTCTATTGTAATTTTCAATTTTCTAAATTATAATCACTTTATGCAATATGGTCATCGGATGACCTGTTTTTAAAAACTTCCTTAGAATGAGGTGTTATTGATTTGACTTGGACACAAAATTTTACTCCTATTAGTCATAGTATATATATTTCAGCTTTAGTAGCATTAATTCCGATCTTATATTTCTTCTGGGCATTAGCCATTAAAAGAATGAAAGGCCACATTGCTGGTCTTACAACATTGCTGATTACTTTACTTGTTGCTGTAATCGCTTTCAAGATACCTGCCGGAATGGCTATTATGTCAGCAACACAAGGTGGAGTATATGGTATCCTTCCAATTGGTTGGATCATTATTACATCGGTATTTTTATATAAGCTTACGGTTAAAACAGGACAATTTGATGTCATTCGATCTTCCGTGCTTTCAATCACAGAAGACCGTCGTTTACAAGCATTATTGGTTGCGTTTTCATTTGGTGCGTTTTTAGAAGGTGCTGCTGGTTTTGGTGCACCAGTTGCTATTTCAGCTGCCTTACTTGTTGGTTTAGGGTTTAATCCACTCTATGCAGCGGGGATTTGCTTACTAGCCAACACAGCTCCTGTTGCCTATGGTGCAATTGGTATTCCAATCATTGCTTCAGGAGGAGTAACAGGACTTGATGCAATGGAAATTTCAAAATTAGTTGGACGTCAGCTTCCATTTATTTCAGTATTCATTCCGTTCTACCTAGTATTTATTATGTCGGGCTGGAAAAAGACTATGGAAGTATTACCAGCTATCCTTGTCTCAGGTGTATCATTTGCTCTTACCCAATTCTTAAGTTCAAACTTCATTGGACCTGAACTTCCAGACGTTCTATCAGCACTTGTTTCATTATTTGCAACGGCAGTATTCCTTAAGTTCTGGAAGCCAAAAACAATCTTCCGCTTTAAATCTGAAACTGAAACAACAACAGCTAAAATTGAAACAACTCATAGCTTTACAGGTGGTCAAGTATTTAAAGCTTGGTCTCCATTCTTAGTACTAACTGGCTTCATTTCAATCTGGGGAATTCCTTCAGTAAAATTAGCATTAACTGGCCATTATGAAGGGGCAAATGCTCTTTTAAATGGGCTCAATGCAATAGGTCATGCGCTTACTTTTGTGCCAGCAGTACCTCTAATTAACAATAAAATCCTTGGCGCTACCGGGGCTCCTATTGCAGCTATATATAAACTTGAGCTTCTAGGTGCTGCAGGAACCGCTATTTTAATCGCAGCAATTGTTACAAAATTCATTGTCAAAATTTCTTGGAAAGACTGGGCAGCAACATTTGGTGAGACACTAAATGAATTGAAATTCCCAATTATAACTATCTCATCTGTTGTAGCATTTGCTTTTGTTATCAATGCATCTGGCATGTCAACAACATTAGGATTGACGTTAGCGAAAACCGGAAGTTTATTCCCATTCTTCTCACCTATACTTGGTTGGTTGGGCGTATTTATCACCGGATCTGATACCTCTGCAAACCTATTGTTTGGTACATTACAAAAAGTTACAGCAACCAATATTCATATGAATCCACTCCTTGCTGTTGCAGCAAACTCTTCAGGTGGGGTAACCGGAAAAATGATCTCACCACAGTCCATTGCAGTTGCATGCGCCGCCGTTGGCTTGGCTGGGAAAGAATCTGACCTATTCCGTTTCACCTTGAAGCATAGTATCTTCTTGTTGTTACTAGTATGTATTATTGTTTTCCTACAATCTAACGTTCTTGGATGGATGATACCTTAAGAATTTAACACTGTTAAATAGATTAATAATAGATTAATAAACAAAATATTCACTAGACTAAGGGCACCTCCAAATCTATTTGGAGGTGCTTTTTATTGTGCGCCTGGCATGGGCTATAACTTGGTGCTGAAAGTATCTGCTAAAAAACAATCCATTTTGAACAAAATTTTTTTTCAAAATGGATTGTTTTTATTTATGGTGAAATCCTGATTTGTGAGATACTTTGGTCAAACCTTTTTTTAAAACAACATTAGAAAATGTGTTACATTGTCGATCGGACTTTATAGGTTATGGTAGTTGTTCTCTTGTTTTTATGATAGAGACGACTTAATGAATTTTTAATTATTAAACCAGGCTTTGTAAAGTAGATGAATTCCTTTTACGATATCTTCATCCGACAGAGAAGTATAGCTGACAAACACGGTATTATTTATTTTCCCAGGATTAGTATTTTCCATCCAAAACTCATCTGTGTCGTAGACACCAACACCGAATTCTCTAGCTAATGAAACCAATTTACCTGATGAATATGGTAAATCAACTTCTAATAAGAAAAATAGACCAGCATTTTTCCCAATTATCGTAACTTTATCGAAAAAGACATCTTCGACCGTTTTTATAAATAAATTATGCTTTTTTTGATATACAGTATTTAGTTTGCGAATATTGCGTTCATATTCGCCACTTTCAATAAATTTTTGCATTATTTGTTGTTGAAGGATAGAAACTCTGGAGGTGTGATATTTGAATCTTTCATGATAACGATGGAGAAGTATTTCGGGTAAAACAATATAGCTCATTCTTACATTTGCTGAAAAGGGTTTTGAAAATGTACCTAAATAGATCACACAATCAGTCGTGTCAATAGCTTGTATGGAAGGAATAGGGGCGGAATTATATCTAAATTCACTATCATAATCATCTTCAATAATATCAACATTTTTCTCACTAGCCCATTTTAACAATTCTAACCGTTTAGATATGGGTGTGACAATTCCTGTTGGAAACTGATGGGATGGTGTAATTACTACAGCTGAAATTTTTTTATTCTTAATATTTTCGAGCGAAATTCCATCCATTGTTAAAGGGGATGGGATTATTTCGTAACCATTCTGCTCAAAAATAGATCTACTTATTGAGAAACTAGGATTTTCAAATGCGATCGTCATCTTTTTATCACGGATAAGTGCTGCGATAATTTCAAGAGAATAAACTAAGCCGTTGGTTATAACAATTTGATTTGG
The DNA here is from genome assembly GCF_030915485.1 of Neobacillus sp. PS3-40. Classification (GTDB taxonomy): domain Bacteria; phylum Bacillota; class Bacilli; order Bacillales; family Cytobacillaceae; genus JAUZPL01. Next base: position 2,613,835 of record NZ_CP133266.1, read on the forward strand.
GTTACAATTAACACCCCGTAACCGTTTTAAATAGTTTGTTAGCTCTTCTCTTAAACTAATTTCCCCTTTGGAATCAATAAAGTTACCACCATTACCCTCAAGTATTTCATTTGTTAATTTTCTCCAAAGCTTCTTTGGGAATAGATCATAAGAGGTATCCGTATATGTAAAATCAACTAATACTCGATTTTCAACTTCACTATCATTTTTCGGTGTTTCAAAAATAGTTGGTTTCAAATTCTTGGCTAATTCGCATATTTCGCCATTCACTTTAAATCCTACACCTTGTATGGGTTCAATATATCCTTCGACCGCCAATTGTTGATAGGCCCTATCAACTGTATTCCTGCTGACCTTTAAAGAATGGGCTAAAGCCCTGGATCCTTGTAAGAAATCCCCTTTGTTTATTATATTGGTAGTAATCTCCTTTTTCAGCTGATTATAGATTTGCAAATAAAATGGTGTTGTTTGTTGCTTATCAATCACTATCATTATGACCTCCACTGGCTCCTAGAAATTATTAATTACTGGCACTTTAACCAGACCACGATTAGCGTATAATAAGTTTGTGAATAATACAAGATATCTTAAAGAAGGAAGGAATTAAAAATGAAAAAGGAAATCGATTATTATAATATCACTCCAGAGGGCCTAAAAATAATGGTGGATATGGAGAAACATATAAATAATGTTGCTTTACCAAGTAGCCTTAAAGAACTAATCAAAATAAGAGTTTCACAAATTAACGGTTGTGCTTTTTGTCTCAACATGCACTCTTCTGATGCAAAGAAATCAGGTGAAACGGACCAACGGATTAATTGTTTAAGTGCATGGGGGGATTGCGAATTCTATTCTGATGAAGAAAAAGCAGCATTATTACTAGCTGAACACATTACATTAATATCAGAAAAGCGAGTTCCAACTTCTGTTTATGAAGAAGTAAGTAAATACTTTACTGATGAAGAATACGTTAACTTAGTGTTGTGTATTAATCAAATCAACTCATGGAATAGAATTTCTATTTCAATGGGGAAATCTGCAAAATAAAATGAAGATAGGCTGCTAATGGCAGCTCTGGCTGTCGAAAAACACTTCGACAGCCTTTTAGTGCGCCAGGTATGGTCAAATCTATAGGGTGAGAGTCTCGAAACATGAAGGTAGAACTAATGGTTAGCTGTGTCCTTGGTGGCGTGGAATCTGAAGGTAGTGAGCGGTAAACCTCTGGTCTGAGGAATACGAACTTTTTTCGTTGCTGCAACAGGTTCATTCGCTTGCTGATCTTTCATAATAAGCGGAAACCATTAACTTAGCTGACTTAGGATCATCAGAGTACTCTATTCCTTGAAATAACGGGTGGCAAGATGTGATTTTTACATCATATCAGAGAAATAGTACAGCTATTTCTTACCCGTTTTGTGAAGCTATCATGTAAATATAGTAATAAAAAGCCTCTTCCTTTCATTCAGGAGGTGGTTTTTTGGTATCTAAGACCAGAGACTTAGGAAAGGTTCGTGCCAGAGGCTGTTACAGAAAAGCATCAGAACTTGTAATTTTAATGGTGGAACTTCGTTAGAACAGATAGTAAAGAAGGCGATAAAAAATGCGACAAGGGGGATGTGTATTGAATTTATTTAAAAATAAAAGTAAAAAAATGACTCTTTTCTCTAATACTTACAAAAAAGTACTTTTTCCTTTACAAAATCCATGTATAATAAAGGTCTGTGTTTGATTGTGGATGGAAAAACTATATATTTAGAGGGAGAAAATAAGGAGGTTGGCGCTAAATGTCTTTACTTACAAAATGGGCGTTTAAAAACAAAGCGGCTATAACAGTCGTTGTTATTTTATCGTTGGTGATGGGAGTTGTAAGCTACTTTACGCTTCCAATGGAGTTCTTGCCAGAAGCTGATAATCCGCAAGTTACAGTGGTGACACTTGGACAAGGATATGATTCGAAAACAATGGTGGATGAAGTCACTACACCAATTGAAAATGCAATAGCATCTGTCAAAGGAAAAACCAATATATATTCAACCACTGGTGATGGTTACTCGCAAATTAACATTTCCTTTGGTTCAAAGACAAATATGAAGGAAGCAAAAACTGAAGTTGAAGATGATTTAAGTAAAATAACTTTGCCTAATGGGGTGCAAAAACCTAACGTTGTTCAATTAAATACAAATCAAATTCCTATTGCTGAAGTTTCATTAACATTTAGTAATGGATTAACGAAGGCGAATATGGAAAAGGCTGAAAAGGAAATTGCACCTAAATTTAAAGCCTTAGATGGTGTTGGCAGCGCTACTTTATATGGGAAAACAAATCCAAAAGTGGTGATCCAACTAGATAATGCTAAAATGGCGGCATATCATATTCCTCTTCAATCTGTAATGGGTATACTTCAAGGACAAAACTTGACTGTATCTATAGGTGAAAAACCGATTGAGGGTAAAATGTCCAACCTGAAGGTTTTAGGTACTATCGATAGTGTAGATGCATTAAAAAATCTTACTATTCCTTTACCAGTACCTAATGCACCAAAAGTCAAACTAGGCGATATTGCTACGGTAAAATCCGAATCGAATCAGGAAAGTATTACTCGTATAAATGGGAAAGAAGCGCTAGTTATTGATATCACAAAAGGAGATAATGCTAGTGCAGTAACAGTAGGTAAAGAGATTTACAATGAGGCAAAAAAAGTCTCAAAAGAGGTTACAGGTGCAAAGGCCGAAGTGATTTTTGCAACCTCTGATATGGTTCAACATTCTGTTACCAGTATGATGAGAGAAGTTTTAATGGGGGCTCTTTTCGCAACTATCGTGATTGTATTATTCCTGCGAAACGTTAGGTCAACCATTATTACGATCATCTCCATTCCACTTTCTTTAGGCATCACCCTATTTCTATTATGGAAGTCAGGCATCACTTTAAATATTTTAACACTAGGCGGGGTTGCTGTAGCAGTCGGGCGTTTAGTGGATGATAGTATTGTAGTGATTGAGAATATTTTTAGAAAAACACAAGAAAGCAAGTTTAATAAAGAAACAATTTTAGAAGCAGTTAAAGAAGTTGCAACGGCTATTACTTCCTCAACACTTACGACGGTAGCAGTTTTCTTGCCAATGGGATTAATTCAAGGTTCTCTTAGGAGTTTTATTTACCCATTTGCGTTAACGATTACGTATTCATTGCTTGCGTCACTCGTTGTGGCACTTACAGTTGTCCCATTAATGAGCTATGGGATGTTAAAGGCAGCAAAACTTCCTGCACATAAAAAACCGGTACGTTATATGAAGGTGCTTAGATGGTCGCTGAACCATAAATTTGTACCGATTTTACTTGCTATTATCTTTTTTGCAGGATCTATTGGTCTCTACTTTGCTATGCCAAAGGGAGCTATAGATGCCAAAAATGCACAAAATGTTATGGTTAATTTAGCATTCCCAAGCCAAACTCCACTTGATACGGTAAATAAAAAGGCGATTGATTTTGAAAAGAAACTTCAAGACTTTAATGGCTATAAATATATCATTACTCAAGCTGGAACGAATCCAGATCAAGCGTCATGGGGTCAGGTCAGCAACCCAACTGAAGCAAAATATACGGTTATTATGAAAGAAGGCGCCGATGCCGACAAATTTATTAAAAATGTTAAAAAACTGAAAAATGAGTTTTCAGAAGCAGATCTTTCTGTTTCAGCAGGTTCTATGATGGGATCTTCGTCAGGTTCTGAAATCACCCTAGATCTTGTTGGCAAAAAGCCTGAGGATCTCATTACGGCATCACAAAAAGTAATGAATAGTATTAAGGGAATTAAAGGGGTAAACAAGGTTACAAGCAACCAGGAAGAAACGAAACCTGTCTATACGATAAAAGTGAATTCAAATGCAGCAAATACCCAGCAAGTAGCAACACAACTGCATGCATTAATGAATCCAACGCCAATTGGAACGGTTAATTTAAATAAGAAAGATACTACTGTGTACCTAGATGCAGGATTTAATCCAACATCAAAAGCAGATTTACAAAACAGCAAGATTATGACAGAAACAGGTGTTGTTTCTCTGAGTAACATTGCAACAATTGAAAAAAGTGAACAATCCAGCACGGTTCTTCATAAAGATGGTGATCAATACTTGAGGGTCAGTGCATTAGTTGATTCTGACAAACTTTCGGTTGTATCAGACAAATTGAAGAACACTACAAAAGATCTTAAACTGCCTAAAGGTGTTAAGCTTGTTACAGGTGGGGCTACAGCCCAACAATCAAGTGATTTTGCTGACTTAGGCTTAACTATGCTGGCATCTATTGGCCTTGTGTACTTAATTATGGTCATTACCTTTAAAAACTTAAGGACGCCAATTGCCATCTTAATGACGTTGCCGCTTGCTTCTATTGGAGCTATTTTAGGATTGTTAATTACGCGTGTACCGATTGACCCAACTGCACTGTTCGGAGCGTTAATGCTCATTGGAATTGTCGTTACCAACGCCATTGTCTTGATTGACAAGGTAAAACAAAATGAAGAACATATGATTATAAGAGAAGCTATTATTGAAGGGGCAGCAACAAGGATCAGGCCAATCTTAATGACGGCAGTTGCTACAATCTGTGCCATGATTCCCATTTTATTTGGAGATCCAGAAACAGGATCCCTTGTTTCAAAAGGCCTTGCGGTCGTGGTTATTGGCGGCCTCACTGTTGCAACCATGTTGACATTGGTGATTATACCCGTTTTCTATGAGTTGCTTTATTTCAAAAAATCAAAAAAACAAAGGCGAAGAGGGGAAAAAATAACTTCTGAAGAAGTGTCCTAATCGTTTGGTGGATGATAACTTGTAGATTTAGGTTATCTATTATATTGTCCGTTAGAAAACCCGAATCCTCCTGAGAAAGGATATCGGGTTTTCTATTTTTTTATTTATGAACCTCAGAGTCTGAAATGATGTTTCAGGATCTCCATCAATATCTCCATTTTCAACAAAATTCCTATTTAATCGATTTTAATCAAACGTTCGATTAAATCTCGATCAATCACTTTAAGATAAAGGGTTTTACCTAAAAATCATGCAAAAAAATTGATGAAAATTAGGTTTAACCTTTTAATAAATAGATTAACATACATCTTACAGACTCTCTTTTTTGCCAACAAACAAATTGTACAACCGAATGTAAAACTAGCGCCTGACCCCGATGAGGTAATGTTTTAATGCACCGAGGGTTAGGCACCTATCTAGAGGATGTCACAAAATGAATTACAGTATCGTTATATATTCGAGCGATAAACGGAAACAGTTGAAGCCCAATTTTCGGTGGAACACCGTGAGTTGCAATCAAATGATTCGAGGCTGTGTCGAGAATGTCACAAAAAGAATCATAATGTCGTTATATATTTGAGTGTGATTAACGAATGGAGTGATAACAAAACAACTTTAAAATGAAAGATCAGAACAAATTCATCTCTTACGCTGTACTGGATATTTGTCTTAAGTATGTATTTATAGTATAAAAATCAAAAATAAGAAGAGAGAGGTACAACAAAAATGACACAACGGATAAATTACATGAAAGAATCTCCAGAATTTTTCAATAAAATAATGGAACTTAGCAATGCAGAAAAGGAAAGTTCAATTGAAGAATCAATCCGTAATTTAGTTCACATCAGAGCTTCACAAATGAATGGATGTGGCTTTTGCTTAGATATGCACGTTAAAGAAGCTAAAATCCATGGCGAGAGAGAGCTTCGTCTTTATCACACTACAATTTGGCGGGAATCAACACTATTTAATCCACGTGAGCGTGCGGCACTAGAATGGACAGAGGTTTTGACAAAGATGCCTGAGCATGGTGTATCTAATGACATTTATGACCGTGTTCATGGTCAGTTTTCAGAAAAAGAATTATCAGATCTTACATTCTCAGTTATGACAATTAATGCTTGGAACCGCATTAACGTAGCATTCAAAACGGAACCAGGTTCAGCAGACGCAGCGTATGGATTAACAAAAGCAGGACTGAAATAAATAGCTACAAAAGTACAATATGAGCGTGCTTTAACACATGCTTATAACAATGCACATATCACATCAATGTGTTTTGAAGATTGGCTAAAACTTTCGCAGCAATAATGAGACTAAAAAGTCAATCCCAGACTCAGTAGCAAGGATAGAATAGCACTAATAGTATTTCAAAGGACCCTGCAAAGGGTTCTTTGTTTGATATAGCGATAATTCCTGTCCTTACTCAATGTAAAGGTACGATATAGTTTATGCTTATTTATTACCATCATTTATATCCTTTGGATTTGATATAGACAAAAAAGCCCGCAAGATGGTTATCTGCTACAGTAAACATCTTACGGGACTCATTTTAAGTAGTGCCCAAATGCTATGAAAGTTAATTTTTACTAGTGGATTGCTCACACTGTAACCGCTTATCGCTTTTTTTTTGTTCATACTCCAACGTGTTTCAGTTTGTCAGGGTTGCGGATTAAATATATATTTCGAATCAAATTATTCTCTATATGAAGCATTCCAACCGTGTGGATGCCTTCATTTGAACGAAGAATAAGGGCAGGTTGTCCGTTAATTTGACTGATTTCAATTTGTGAAATTCCTTCAACCATTGATGCTTGGCGTACAGGACCAAACAGAAACTCTGCAACATTATTTCTAGTTTCAATCGGATCAACAACGGCCGATACTTTTCCTCCACCATCTGAAACCAGTACAACATTTTGATCAAGCATAGATACGATTTGATCCAGGTTCCCATGTTTGAGTGCTACTATAAAATCATGAACCATCTCTTGAGTGGCCTCATCAGAATGAACTTCCTCATCAGAACTAATCCCCAATTTTGCACTCGCACGGCTGAGCAATTTACGGCAATTCACTTCGCTTTTTTCTATGAGTTTTGCTATCTCATGATATTCAAAAGATAGTGCTTCACGAAGGACAAAAACGACACGTTCCGATGGTGTCAGCTTTTCAAGCAACACAAGCATCCCATATGACAATAAATCGTCACGAACGACCGATGATTCCATCGAATCATCATCTGTATTAAAAAGGGGTTCTGGAAGCCATTCTCCAAAATATTGTTCACGCTTCTTACGAGCTGTTTTTTGTAAATCCCGACATCGATTGGTTACCATTTTACAAAGATAAGCTTTAGGTTCCCCCAATTTTTCTGGTGGTACATCATATAATTTTAAAAAAACGTCTTGGACAGCATCTTCTGCATCAGAAACCGATCCTGTCAGTTGGTAGGCGAGTTTAAACAGCAACCTTTTATATTTTTCGTACATTTCTTGCATATTTTCACTTCCATTCTCTTTCTACAATTCACTAATTTGTAGCATGGGCTACCTATTAAACGAGTTGAGGAGCAATATTGTGACATAGTATAGTATTTTTTCTTTAATTAGTTCATAACATACATAATATTTCCGACTACATTCCAAATATGTATGCCTTAAAAATGAAGATAAGAGAATCCACAATGTCGGCATGATGTAAGATTCTCATTAAAAATGAGAATATGTCGTAGCTAGAATTGTTTTGTAATTGATGGGCTGTTTCTCTAAAAAGGTAGGCAGTCTTTTTTAGCTAATAAGAAAGTTTAACTTAGCTAATGCATTAAAGGATGTTCCGAACGTTTTATTATTAATCAACACTTAAATCGCATACGGGCAACTAGGCAATCGCCGGCGCTAAGGCTTGGCGCTAGCCAAGTTTTCTTTAAGCTTTATAAAATTACACACAGAATCTATAAGTATTCATTTTTTACACGGGGGGAGATAATCTTTCTTTGTGTTTTTGTACCATTTTTTAGCAATATTGTTATAATATATATGATGTAAATATGTACCATTGAGCCTTGGGGATCATTTATTTTTATAAAAAAGAATCGCTAGTATAACGTTTGATTAAAATAGTGTTCGAGAAAGAATTGTTTCAGGTTAATCTGAAAAAAGGGGAATACGATGGGGAAAATTAAGACGTTTCTAAAAAGAGACTCGGACTTTTTACGGAAAACAGTAGGGTTGGTTCTGTGCTTACCATTGGGAATTTACAAAGTCTTTTTTCAAACCACGCATCGAGTGAATTCTTTGATAGTTGGTTCTATCCTAATGGTGAGCTCTGTCTTTGTTATGATTGAAATAGTATCAGAATGGAAGAAAATAGGGTTTGAAATGAAAAGAAAATAAGAGGCTGGGTCGTATTTTAGCAATTTTCTATGCATAGCTAAATTGACTTTAAAGGGGGGGAACACATTTATGATCTCAGCAAAAATAGATCATCTTTCTATCACTACAATAAGAGAAAAAGGCGTGGAATCTATTGTTGATTGGTTCGATCAACATAAACAATTGTTTTATATACTTGGCTGGTCCTATCTTAGGAATCAAAAGCATTTGGAAGAGCTTTTTTATCAGTCCATTCTAAAAGTACATAAGGAATTGCCGCGATTTAAAGGTGAAACATCATTCGAAACGTGGGTTACTTCCATTTTCATACATACCTGCCGGGAGCTTTCTGACGATCGTAGTTTACAAGCTTCAGAGGAAAGTGAACAACATAAGAATCTATTTAATGCACTTGATCAGTTGAAAAAGGTTGAGAAAGAAGTGTTGGTCCTTACATATATAAAAGGAATCTCTAAGGAGGAAACTGCAAATCTCCTCCAAATTTCAGTGGAAAAGATGAAAGAGTATTTGTTTTCCGGAATCCAGTCACTTAGAAAAGAAATAGGGTACAGAGAAACCTTTAATGGCTGTAAGGAATATCATAAGGATTACATCGATTACTTAGAAAGGACCCTAGATCGGTCGAAAAAGATTGATTTTGAGGTACATATTTACCATTGTCAAGCCTGTCAGGAGGATTTGGCAACCTTTCAGGATGTCAGGTTAAAGCTTACTGAAAGGATGGAGGATTTCCATGTGCCATCTGGTTTCATGGAGAACGTCAAAGATAGGCTGGCAGAAAAGAAAAAACACAGACAACAAAAGAACAAGAAACGTATCAGAATGGGACTTGTTTTTGCGAGTATTTTCACATTAGTAATGGGTATAGGTTTTTTTACGGGGGCGTTTACTAACCTTTACTATACATGGACAGAAGAGGATCAGGAATTACGTGCCTTTCTCCAACAGGGTCTCGGTGAGAGACTGAACCTGGAAGCGGAAAGCGGAGGGGTGAAGATTAAGATCAAGAGTGCGATTGCTGATGATATTCAGACGCTTGTTTTTTATGAAATAGAAGATACAAATGGAAAAAATCAATACATGTTGAATAATGATATTGGGGCTTTGGTGGAAAACGAAAATGAAATCATGAGGCATGAAACACCTCCAAGCTATTATCCTCCTGACCTTGAATCGGATGTAAATAACGAAGAAAAGAATATATATCATGGGAAGATTAGTCTGCTGCCACTCTCAATGGATAACGGGACAATCAAACTAAAGATTACAAATCTTCAGAAATTGTTTCATAATTCTTCTGGTCTAAATGGTGCTAGTACGTTTGGGGATATTGAAGCTAAAACAGGGGAGTGGAATTTCGAGATCCCCGTAACAAAACAGCCTTCGATCGAATATACATTGCATGAAAAAACAGAAATCGAGGGGATCCCGGTTCGATTTGATAAACTAACTATTGCCCCAACAGCGACGATTCTGCAATATAGTATTAATAATGAACAGCCAAAAAAGCAGATAGGAGATCTTAATTTTGACAATTTAGAAGTGAACAATAAAAAAGTAAAAGTTGATAGGTATGGTAGATCTTTTTTTAATTCACAGCAAATCGGGAATTGGAATACTCTTCAAGCACGCTTTGACCCTTTTATTGGAGAAAAGCCAAAAGAGGTTAAAGTAAGATTCAAATCTGCTTCTTTATCGATTGAAGACCCAAAAACCATCGCACTGGATGCTTCAAAGAAATATCCTCAAACCTTTGAATATGCAGGCAGTACTATCTCCATCGACAAGGTGGAAAATGGACAGCCAGCCAAGGTTGTCATAAGTAATCATGAAACCAAGAATCGCGAATATGAGTACCTTCAAATAAATATTGTGAATGAGGGTGAAAATGATTCTATTTCAGTGAATATGAATTCTAAAGATAAGCTCGTTGATAAAAACGGGATTGAATACGATATGAATAAAAAACCGATCTCATATGAAGAAATCGAGCAACCCCGTTCTTTCTTTACAGTTCTAAGCATGGAACTACATAGTAACAACACGGGAGAAAAAGTGATTCCTAAAAGGCTGGAGATTTATGGATATAATACAACAAAATATTTGGATGACGTTGTGAAGATTTCGTTGAAGTAACATGTGAAGAATAGATGTACTTTAGCAAACATGATAAATATTTCAGTTCATTATATAAGTTAAATGACAAAAGGACAGGTCAGTCCAATTAAATTTACGGACAAGGAACCTGCCCCCCGTACGTCCTGGGCTTATGGGAACCCAAAGCCCTAGTCCACAACACTCTGGACATACGGAGTGGGTAGCACTTAATAATAAATTTTTGTTGTTTTTACAAAAAGCGATGCCTAAAAGCATTGCTTTACTTGTTCAACTATGGATTGGTGTGAAGAATCTGGATTATTGCCCTAGGCAGAACATGTTTTAACAATCGCCTTCTGGACTATTTATCAATCCGCCTGATGAACAGGTGGTCTAATGGTCCAAAAATATGGTTTGAAGTTGGTTTGATACGTGAGTTTAGGACTACGATTTTCGTGGTCCTTTTTCTGTTTTTAACTTATCTTCTCCGTAACTACATATTCTGTATGGAGACCTTAACTCCTTGAGCCACAAAGGATTTCGTATTACAAAAGAAGTGGACAATTTTTGTATAAACTCATGTATGCGTAAGGTAATCAAGTGAACAAAAAACAAATTTTTACAAAAAAACCACATGGTGTGAGGAAAATCCTTTATTCACCATTTTTATAGTGGTAAAATATTACACTGTGTTTAAGTTTTTAATGATGCTTATTTTAGTCATTTGAAAATAACGAAAAAATTAGGTCGTAAAAGAAAGAGGTATCGATAAAATTGGCATCGGTAGCAGACATTCATAGGTTAATAGAGACAGGGGATTTCTTTCACTATTCACAAGGATTATATTGCACAGATGACAGGTCAAAGATAGGAGATGAAATCTTACTTCGATCAAAAAAAGGAAATCCAGAAGATATCTTCGGGGAAGCAAAGAAGGTAAAGAGACTTTACGAATTAGAAACAAAGTCAATTTTTAAATTGTTAGCATCCTTCTTTTCACAAGAAAGAATTCAAAAAGAACGCTTGTTTATAAACATTTATCCTTCCACTTTACTGGATTGTAAATTCCCCGGTTTTATAATTAAAGTCTTGAATCATTTTCCCAGAGTGAAAAATAGGATTGTGTTTGAAATCATTGAAACCGAAAGAGTGGAGAGTATTCCCCTTTTAAAAGAAATGGTTATCTTTTTAAAAAGTCTAGGATTCTTTATTGCTATTGATGATGTTGGAAAAGGATGGTCTTCTCTGAATATGATCATTGAACTTGAGCCACATTATATAAAACTGGACCATTACTTTTCTATCAATCTTTCAAAATCTTTATTAAAACAGGAAATGATTACGTCCCTTCTTCATTATGCTCAAAAGTTCACTATTAAAGTAGTGATTGAGGGAATTGAAAATAACGATGACTTGGCAACGGCAAAACTATTAGGAATTCCCATCTGTCAAGGGTTCCTTTTAGATGAACCAAAGCCAATGGCTATATAACGACCTATGGTGTACGAACAAATCTTTCAATTAGGAGGAGAAAAAGTGAAATTGACAGTGGCAAGAAAAATGTTTTTAGGATTTGGTTCCGTTTTAATCATTTTACTTTCGATGATGGCGTTTGCCTATTACGAAATCAACTCGATTAACCATACCTATGAAAACCTACTCAACAATCAGGCACAAAAGGTTAATCTCATGCATGAACTAATCGAGTCATCAAAAGAAATCCAACTAGCCAATCGTGGGTATCTACTCATGGGAAATGAGAAATCATTATCTGACTATCAAAAATCTAAAATTCAATATGAGAAGGTAAGTAAAAAACTAACGACTTTGATTACTCAAAAATCTGAAGAAAAAATACTTAAGGAATTAGAACAATATAGTAATCAATATATTCAAGTAGCCGAAGGGACGATCACCCTTAAAAAGGATAACAATCCTAGTTATTTAAGTACCATATCGACAGATGGTCCTCCTCTTGTTCTTGGTTTTCAAAATAAAGCGGGTGAAATGATTAAAATTCAAAATGGAGATATGGCTACAGTCCGAAACAGCACACTTACAAGAGTAAAAGATCTTCAATTAAAGCTAATGTTATTAAGCATATTATCCTTACTTGTAGGTGGAGTCATTTCATTTTTTATTGGACGTAATATATCGAATCCAATCAAAAGAATCGCCATTACAGCGGAAAAAATTGCTTCTGGGGACTTAACTCAAGATAAAATTCAAGTAAAATCGAAAGACGAAATTGGCGATTTAGCCCATTCTTTTAATGAGATGGCCGGGAATCTTCGAGAAGTTCTTACCCAAATCAATGTAAGCGCGGAACAAGTCACAGCTGCATCCGAAGAACTTTTTGCCACAACGGAACAGACAACTCAAACGTCTGAGCAAATTTCATCCGCTATCCAAGAAGTAGCGAGTGGGGCAGAAGTACAGGTGACAAATTCGAAGGAAAGTGCAACTGCTATGGAGGAAGTTGCCATTGGCACCCAGAGAATTGCAGAATCGGCTTCCACTGTTAAGGATTCGGCCCATGAAGCTAGTATTCTTTCCGATCAGGGAAACGAATCAATAAATAAGGCAATTCATCAAATGAACACAATTGAAAATGAAACAAAAAATATGATGAATGAAATTGAACAATTAAAAGAACGCTCTTTTGAAATTGGGAAAATAATTGAGGTCATTACTGGTATTACAGAACAAACGAATTTGCTTGCTTTAAACGCAGCCATCGAAGCAGCGAGAGCAGGAGAGCACGGGAAAGGCTTTGCCGTGGTAGCGGATGAGGTAAGAAAATTAGCCGATCAATCTCGCTCTTCTGCCGGTCAGATTGTTGAACTGATTAAACATATTCAAATAGATACGGAGAATGTAAATCAAGGTATTGTTGAAAGTTCAAAAGAAGTGGCACTTGGAAAAACCTTCATTACTGAAACCGGTGAGATTTTTGGACAAATCTCAAAGGCCGTCTCACAAGTAAATGGACAAATACAAGAGGTATCTGCCACTTCTGAACAAATTTCAGCAAATACACAGCAAGTTGCCGCCTCTGTTGAACAATTGTCATCAATTGCAAAAGAAACATCTGAAAGATCACAAAATGTTGCCGCTTCTTCACAGGAACAATTGGCTTCGATAGAAGAGATTACGGCATCATCTGAATCATTAAGTACGCTTGCTCAAGATTTACAAGGAGTTATTGCAAAGTTTACGATCTAATCAATGGGCTACAGTATTTGTAGTCCCTTTTTCATTTTGTCCGGTTCCTCCTTTATATATTACAAACAAAAATTATACTTTACAACGTTGCACGGAGTGCCCAAGTAAAATTTGATACAATAAAAGATTATCGTTTGCGTGGAGTAAGTTATTGGGTATTAGGCTATCCATATCCGCAAAATTGGGTGTTGCTAGAGGATAATTTTAATATAAAGAAAATTTAATAGGAAAGCATTAGATAGACCCTCGATCATTGTACTTTGGAAGGTCTATTTATTTGTAAAATAGCGAGGCTTTTAAATAAGTCGACTAAAGTAATAGTAGGACTTTTCTTCGATATTTTTTTCATAGACTTTTGGCACCCCGTTTTATTGAGAGGAAAATTCCAATTTTAAAAAATTCAAATTAATTTCCCCTTCTCTCACAGGTTTTTTTGCCATTGAAAGAGAATATATAAAGAACTGTTCCAAAATTTGGTGTTTCAACAACCAAGGAGGTAAAAATGTCCAACGATCAAATGAATCCTACTATTGAAAAAATCCTATTAAATATTGAAAAAGTTATGATCGGTAAACGAAATGTTGCTGAGCTTAGTCTTGTGGCGCTACTTTCCAATGGCCATGTATTGCTTGAAGATGTACCTGGGGTTGGGAAAACGATGATGGTACGTGCTCTTGCCAAGTCAGTTAATGCCAGTTTCCGCCGAATTCAGTTTACTCCGGATCTTTTACCATCAGATGTGACGGGCGTGTCTATTTATAATCCAAAGGAAATGGAATTTCAATTTCGTCCTGGCCCGTTGATGGGCAATATTATACTTGCGGATGAAATCAATCGGACTTCTCCGAAGACGCAGTCGGCTCTATTAGAGGGAATGGAAGAAGCGAGTGTGACTATTGATGGGGTGACGCATCAGCTTCAAAAGCCCTTTTTTATAATGGCGACGCAAAATCCAATTGAATATGAAGGTACCTACCCACTTCCGGAGGCGCAACTTGACCGATTTTTATTGAAAATGACCATGGGCTACCCGGATATGAATGAAGAAATAGAGGTATTGAACAGAGCACAGAAGGTCCCGCCAATAGAAGAATTACAACCAGTGATCGATCTTGAGGAGTTGCGTATTTTACAAAGGGAAATTAAAGAGGTCTTTGTAGATGATACGATTAAACACTATATTGTTGATCTCGTCCATCGAACAAGAGGGCATGGGAATGTTTACCTTGGGGCAAGTCCGCGTGGCTCAATTTCGTTGATGAAGGCTGCTCAGAGCTATGCCTATATGTATGGCCGTGACTTTGTCCTTCCTGACGATATCCAGTATTTGGCCCCTTTCGTTTTAGCCCACAGAATTATCTTAAAATCCGAAGCAAAGTTTGAAGGGATTTCTGCCGAAGACGTAGTTAAATGGGTGGTAGCAAGAGTTCCTGTACCTATACAGAGGCTTGTGAAGTAAATGAAGAAACTTTGGTTAGTCTTTAAAAATTTCTGGAAGTTCCTTGTGTTGCCTTTATTGATTATTAGTACTTTTTCCTATGCTATGTTTCAGGGTGGCTTCGTTAGTTGGTTCTTATTTTATAGTTTTATGCCGTTTGCCCTCTATTCTGTAGCTATTTCCTTTTATCCATTAAACGAGATCGAAGTAGAAAGACATCTCAAAAAAGTAGATTACACAGCAGGAGAGGCATTAAATGTAATGATTACGATCCGTAGGAAATTCCCATTCCCTCTCTTTTATTTAGTTATTGAAGACCAAATGGGTGACACCATGAAGTATCTCCCCAAGCAAAGAATGCTCTTGTTTCCAGGTTTTAAAAAGGAGTTTTCTAGTGAATATACTATTAATGAGCTACCGCGGGGTGAACACTTTTTTCAAGGATTCAAATTACGAATAGGTGATCCAATCGGGTTAATAGAAAAAGAAAAAACATTTGATAATGTAGAGAAGATTATTGTATATCCAAGTTATTTTGAAATCCTCTACCGCCTAGTTGAAAATCATTACGATCAGGGAATGACTGCTTCAAGGGAAAGAGTTCAAAGGGATACCTCAATGGCTATTGGGGTGAGGGAGTACCAACCTGGAGATCGCTTCTCTTGGATTAACTGGAAAGCAACTGCCAAGCGGAATGATATTATGACGAAGGAGTTTGAGCAAAGGCAATCACATGATGTGTTTGTTGTCATGGATTGTGCCCCTGACTCGCATTTTGAATCGATTGTCTCATTTACGGCATCATTACTCCGTGCCGTTTTAAAAAAAGGGGCACAAATAGGTCTATTGTCAATCAGCAAAGAGAGGGTATCTTTTCCTATCAGAGGTGGGGAACAACAGCTACAGCGGTTGTTCTATCATTTGGCAAAAGTTCAACCGAAAAGTAGTGCTAGCTTTGACAAAGTCTTAGAAGTTGATCAATTTAGTGAGCAAACCGTTTCATTTATGCTTGTGACGGCACAGTTAACGAAAGAACTCATCGAGAGAGCAAGCTTTCTTGGACAGAGAAAAGGAGCTGTGACTATTTTTCTTATAAAAGGGGAGAGAGAGTCATCGAAACAAGCGGAGTTAACGCTTAAAGCGATGGCAACCGGTCGTGGGGTTAGAGTCGTTCTTGTCCACGAAGGTCATTATGCTGCA
Source organism: Neobacillus sp. PS3-40 (assembly GCF_030915485.1). GTDB lineage: Bacteria > Bacillota > Bacilli > Bacillales > Cytobacillaceae > JAUZPL01. The sequence goes on from NZ_CP133266.1 coordinate 2,630,007, forward strand.
GCCTTTTCAGAGGTGAATTTGCGATGATAAAAAGAGACCTTTCCACGTTTTTACTCTATATGTTTGGTTTCATCCTGCTATGGGAATGGCTAAGGCCTATCGAGCAATTAACAGATACGGATCATATTGAAGTCTTTATCCTATTTTTGCTATTCTGTTTTCTCACCTCTTTCTTTCGCATCCGGTGGATCTTCCAATCTATTTTAAAAATCTTGTTTATTTTGTTTACTTTGAATCTCTTTTATAAGAATAGTAGCCTTCATGATTGGTGGAGGAATCTAAAAGACGATATAGGGTTTCTTTTTAGCCGAAATTGGGACAATTTATCAAATGAATTTAGAACCATCTTGTTTTTTATCCTGCTTTGGATGATGGTTTATCTAATCCAATACTGGCTATTGAACCGTCAGCGGATTTTTATCTTTTTCTTTGCCACGGTACTCTATATTACTGTATTAGATGCATTTACACCTTACAATGCAAAAGTAGCAATTGTGCGAACTGTAATTTGTGGATTTGCCGTAATGGGGATGCTGACCTTTTACAGGTTCTTTACAAAAGGAGATATGAAAAAGGAACATTCCTTTACACGGAAATGGATGATTCCACTGAGCATTATAATTTCCTTAAGTGTGATTATTGGATTTACCGCACCAAAGGCAGCCCCGATTTGGCCGGATCCAGTTCCGTTTTTTAAATCTACAAGTAATAAGGGAGGAACAAGTCGTCAAGGGTCTGTAAGCAAAGTTGGTTATGGTGAGGATGATTCGCACTTAGGTGGACCTTTTATAAAAGATAAGAGTCTTGTTTTTAAGGTTGTTGAAAAAGGGAAGAATTACTGGAAGGTAGAAACAAAGGATATATATACCGGAAAGGGTTGGATGGCTTCCGGTTCAACAAATATCCCCTTTAAAGGATTAGAACTTATTCCGGTATTTGGGATACCTGAAAATGTCGATAAAACAATGAAGGAAGCAACCTTGTTTTTAAAAATTGATAAAAATTATCTTATTTACCCAGCAGGTATTCAAAGAATTATCCCTAGTTCTTTTAATGGGGAAACTTTTGATATCAATACGAACACGGAAAAAATTTATACCTTTGACAAGGATCATAATCCGCTTCCTCTAGATTCATATCAAATAACCTATGACGTTCCTAAATATAAGGAAGCTGATTTAGTAAAATCAACGGATGCAGATCGTGTGAAAATGAGCCAGGAATTTATCAACAGATATACTAGATTACCTGTAAAGTTACCTTTGAGAATCAAAGAATTGGCGGAAAATATCACAGCAGGAAAAAATAATTGGTTTGATAAAGCAAAGGCAATCGAGAGTTACTTTGACAGTAATGATTTTTCCTATGAACAAAAAAATGTTGCTGTCCCAGGAACAAATGATGATTATGTAGATCAATTTTTATTTGAAACAAAGCGAGGTTATTGTGATAATTTTTCCAGTTCCATGGCGGTTATGCTTAGAACTCTCGGGATTCCTACGCGTTGGGTAAAGGGATTTAATGGTGGGGAGTTTATCGGAACCAGCAAAGGGGATATGTCGAAGCAACTTTATCAAATCACCAATAACAATGCACATTCATGGGTGGAGGTATATTTACCAAATCAAGGCTGGGTACCATTTGAACCGACAAAGGGCTTTACAAATGATGTAGAAATTAGTTACTCAGTGAGTAATACTCCACCTAGTAAAAGCCCAACCACTACGCCGAACCAAATAAAAAAACCACAAAAACCATTACAAGATGATAATCAGACTACAGAAACGAAGAAATCTTTTGATGTAAAAATAATGTGGTCAAACATAAAGTTATTTTGGATAAATAAATGGAAATGGGTCTTAGTAGGATTAGTCATAATGGGATTTGTAACTGCCCTGTTGTATCGGAAACGCGGGAGATGGTTTCCTTATTATTTGTTACTTTACTATCGATACAAGAAAAATGATGAAAATTTTGGATATGCCTACTTGGTATTGCTGAAGCAGTTAGAAAGATACGGACTAAAACGTAAGGAAGACCAAACGCTTCGTAATTATGCTCTTTATATTGATAGCTTCTTTTCTACCAGGAAGATGACGCTCCTGACTGCTCGCTATGAGCAATTTCTTTATAAGGATTGTGCGGAAAATGGAAGCTGGATAGAAGTGCGAGAATTATGGGAAAATTTAATTAAGAAAACAATAGCTTGACCAGAAAAACAACCTATTGTTACAATATGATGTAAATTCAATATAGTTCGTTTACCTTCGTATATCCTCGATAATATGGTTCGAGAGTCTCTACCGGATTACCTTAAATGATCTGACTATGAAGGCAGAAATTTCTTTTTGTAATTAGTAAGAAAACTAGAATTCTGCCTTCTTGATTTATGTTAAGAGGGGAATTCTAGTTTTCTTTTTTTTGTTTTATTTTTTAAATTGCAGTAAAAACTAACCACAATGAAAATTTGAAGAGGTGGATACTTTGACGGATAAACAAGAAATGATCGTTGTTTTAGATTTTGGGAGCCAGTATAATCAGTTAATTACACGCCGAATTCGTGAATTTGGTGTTTATAGTGAGCTTCATCCACATACCATTACAGCCGAAGAAATCAAGAAATTAAATCCTACTGGAATTATTTTATCCGGAGGACCTAATAGTGTATACGATGAAAATTCCTTCCGTTGTGATGAAAATATTTTCGAAATGGGTCTTCCAATCTTAGGGATCTGCTATGGAATGCAATTGATGACCATCAATTTTGGCGGGAAAGTGGAAAAGGCTACACAGCGTGAATATGGAAAAGCTGTTTTAACAGTTCAAAATCAATCAAAGCTCTTCCATGAATTACCTAATGAACAAATCGTGTGGATGAGCCATGGTGATCTTGTTGTAGAAGCTCCGCAGGGATTTACCGTTGATGGCACAAATCCATCCTGTCCGATTGCTGCCATGAGCAATGAGGAGCGGAATTTTTATGCAGTACAGTTCCATCCAGAGGTTCGTCATTCCGTTTACGGAAATGATCTTTTGAAAAATTTTGTTTTCAACGTTTGCCAGTGTAAAGGTGACTGGTCAATGGAAAACTTTATCGAAGTTGAAATGGAGAAGATTCGGCAAAAGGTCGGCAATAAGAAGGTTCTTTGTGCGCTAAGTGGTGGTGTAGATTCATCCGTTGTAGCTGTTTTAATCCATAAGGCGATTGGTGATCAGTTAACATGTATCTTTGTTGACCACGGCTTGCTTCGTAAAAATGAAGCAGAAAGCGTAATGAAGACATTTGCAGACGACTTCAATATGAATATCATTAAGGTCGATGCTAAGGAACGCTTTTTATCGAAACTTGAAGGTGTTTCTGACCCTGAGAAAAAGCGAAAAATTATTGGAAATGAATTTATATATGTGTTTGACGATGAGGCCACAAAACTTGAAGGTATTGAGTTTTTAGCACAAGGGACACTTTATACCGATATCATTGAAAGTGGAACGGCAACGGCACAAACAATTAAATCTCACCATAATGTTGGTGGATTACCAGAGGATATGCAATTTTCATTGATTGAGCCTTTAAACACATTGTTTAAAGATGAAGTTAGAGCACTTGGTACAGAGCTCGGGATTCCTGATGATATTGTATGGCGCCAACCTTTCCCAGGTCCAGGTCTCGGAATTCGTGTTCTTGGAGCTATTTCTGATGAGAAATTAGAGATTGTAAGGGATTCAGATTGGATCTTGCGTGAAGAAATTAAAAATGCTGGTTTAGATCGTGATATTTGGCAATATTTCACAGTTTTGCCTGATATCCGAAGTGTTGGGGTAATGGGTGATGCTAGAACGTATGATTATACAATCGGAATCAGGGCTGTTACCTCAATTGACGGAATGACATCTGATTGGGCAAGAATCCCATGGGATGTGCTAGAAGTGATCTCAACAAGAATAGTAAATGAGGTTGCACATGTAAATCGAGTTGTTTATGATATTACGAGCAAGCCACCTGCAACGATTGAGTGGGAGTAGGGTGAAGGAAGGTTTTGGTATTAAATCCGAACAAATACTCATTTGAATCAAAAATTGTTCGGATTTTATATTGACAGATTTTTATGTGGCTGATAATATGGGGAAGTACTAATTAATCATTATATTGTGTCGTATAATATTGGGAATAAGGCCCAAGAGTTTCTACCGAGCTACCGTAAATGGCTTGACTACGAGGCAAGTGCTTAATTGAGGACTGGACTATATTTAGTCTATTCTCCATTATTACATATGCCTTTTGTCAGCGCTCCGGTGGATATCGGAGCGTTTTTTGGTAATTATATTAAATAAAGATTTAGTAGGGGGAAGAAATAGAAATGAAAAACTATTTTCGGTTTGCGGAACTGGGAACGAATTACCGCCAAGAATCTTTAGGTGGATTAACAACATTTTTGGCGATGGCGTATATTTTAGCAGTCAATCCACTTACTTTGACTCTTGCAAGCATAAAAGGATTACCGGATTCAATGAGAATGGATTACGGAGCTGTATTTGTAGCGACAGCACTTGCAGCTGCAGTCGGTTCTATTGTTATGGGGCTTTTAGGAAAATATCCTCTCGCCTTAGCACCAGGTATGGGATTGAACGCTTTCTTTGCTTATACGGTTGTTTTAGGTAGTAAAATTCCGTGGCAACATGCTCTAGGAGCTGTGTTCATTTCGGGTGTATTCTTCTTCTTATTAACGCTTACTGGGCTTCGTGAAAAAATCATTAATGCAATACCGGTTGATTTAAAACATGCAGTTGGTGCTGGTATTGGATTATTTATTACTTTTATTGGTCTACAAGAATCTGGAATTATTGTGAATAACGATGCTACGCTTGTAGGGTTAGGTGATTTAACGAAAGGACCAACATTACTTGCAATCTTTGGTATTGTTGTTACAGTCATCATGATGACAAGAGGAATTAAAGGGGCAGTATTTTTTGGAATGATCCTTACCTCGATTGTCGGAATGATTTTCAACTTAATCGCAGTACCACATCATCTTGTTTCTGCAGTACCGAGCTTAAAGCCAACATTTGGTGCAGTATTTTCATCATTCGGTGATAGTTCATTCTGGTCAACGAGTATGGTTGGAATTATCCTAACTTTCTTATTTGTGGACTTCTTTGATAATGCGGGCACACTTGTTGCTGTTGCAAATCAAGCGGGACTAATGAAGGATAACAAACTGCCGAACGCAGGTAGGGCTTTATTGTCAGATTCGATCGCTACTATTGTCGGGTCAATCTTAGGAACATCAACAACAACTTCTTATATTGAATCATCAGCGGGTGTTGCATCTGGTGCAAAAACAGGTTTTGCATCGTTAGTAACAGCGGGACTTTTCATATTATCGCTTTTCTTCTTCCCGTTATTGGCTGTCATAACATCATCTGTAACAGCACCAGCTTTAATTATTGTTGGAGTGTTAATGGTCTCTTCATTGGGCAAAATTGATTGGACCCGCTTTGAAATTGCTGTTCCAGCATTCTTAACGATGATCGCCATGCCTTTATCTTATAGCATTGCAACTGGTATTGCTGTAGGTTTCATTTTCTACCCAATTACAATGATCGTAAAAGGAAGAATCAAAGAAGTTAACCCAATCATGTATTTCTTCTTTGTAATCTTCATACTTTATTTCATCTTAAGATAGTGTCGCGAAAGGAACCGTGGAATACGGTTCCTTTTTTTAAGGATAATTGTCGGATTTTGTCGTTGACTTCCTGCTGTTGCTTTTATAACATGAACATACTAAAGGTATGTTGCCGAAGAGAGGGGAAGTAATGGCTGAATTGCGGATTGGAAAAGTCCTTAATAACAACGTACTGATCGCTGAACACCCTTCATACGAAGAGGTGGTTATCATTGGTAAGGGTATTGGGTTCAATCGGAAAAGCGGAGATCTTATTGATACAGATAATATAGAAAAACTTTTTGTATTAAGAAATGAAAAGGAACAAGAGAACTATATAAAGCTTCTCCCTTTTATTGCGAATGACTTGCATGATGTAATTATTTCAGCAATAGACCTAATTAAGCATCGAGTCCATTCATCATTAAATGAGCATATTCATGTGGCGTTAACTGATCATTTAATGTTTGCTATTTCTCGCGTTTCGAAAGGGATGGAAATAAAAAATCCTTTTTTGATTGAAACAAAAGCTCTTTATCAGCATGAATATGAGATTGCGACAGAAGTTGTAAAGTTGATTCAAGAGAAAATAGGGGTATTACTACCTGTGGGTGAGGTTGGATTTATAGCATTGCATATTCATAGCTCAGTAACGAATAAAAACCTATCAGATGTGAATCAACATTCCCAGTTAGTAAGCAGGCTTGTAGAAATGAGCGAAGAACAGCTGGAAATGCAAATAGACAAAGAGAGCATCGATTATATGAGGCTTGTTCGGCATTTGCGTTTTACAATTGAAAGGGTTATCAAAGGTGAAAAAGTTGAAGAACCTGAAAAAATTTCTTCCCTCTTGAAAGAAGAATATCCTTTATGCTATAATCTCTCATGGAAGCTCATTAAAGTGATGCAACAGTCCTTGAAAAAAAAGGTATTCGATGCAGAAGCAGTTTATTTAACAATGCATCTACAACGACTTCAAAAGAAAATAAAATAGATATCATTAATTTTTACGTGTTACTGATTCGATCAGGCATGAGTAAAAAGGTTTAATGAAAATGAGGTTTAAAGGGCAATCTATGTCCGAAAACATCATTTTGTTAACCTTTTATTCATGCCTTTTTTGTTGTCTTTTTTCAAGAATGTAAACGCTTAATGAGCCATAAATTGTAGGAGGTTTTCGTATGTTTAAAAATGCTTTCGGCGTCTTGCAAAAAGTCGGTAAAGCTCTAATGCTTCCAGTTGCTATCTTGCCTGCTGCAGGTATCTTGTTAGCAGTTGGTAATGCCCTTCAAAATCCGACATTATTAAATTTAGCGCCGTTCTTAGATAACCATGGAGTTGCAATAGTTGCAAAGATCATGGAACAAGCAGGTAGTGTAATCTTTGGTAACCTTGCCTTACTATTTGCAGTTGGGGTAGCCATCGGTTTAGCTGGAGGAGAAGGCGTTGCAGGACTTGCTGCGATTGTTGGATTCTTGATTATGAATGCGACAATGGGAACAGCTCTTGGAATTACTCCTGATAGTTTAGCGAAGCATCCTCAAAGCTATGCATCAGTTTTAGGAATTCCAACACTACAAACTGGTGTTTTCGGCGGTATTATCATAGGTATCTTAGCGGCAACCATGTATAATCGGTTCTTCAGAATGGAATTGCCTTCATACCTAGGATTCTTTGCTGGTAAACGTTTTGTGCCTATCGTTACAGCAGCAGTTTCTGTTGTTTTAGGATTAATTATGATTATCATTTGGCCTCCGATTCAGGCAGGATTAAATTCATTCTCAACAAATATGGTTGATGCTAACTTAACATTGTCAGCATTTATCTTTGGGGTAATTGAACGGTCCCTAATTCCGTTTGGCTTACATCATATCTTCTATGCTCCTTTCTGGTTTGAGTTTGGAAGCTACACGAATAAAGCTGGAGTCCTTGTTCATGGTGACCAACACATCTTCATGGAGCAAATTAAAGATGGTGTAAAACATCTAACTGCAGGAACATTCACAACTGGTAAATATCCATTTATGATGTTTGGTCTTCCTGCTGCAGCTTTAGCTATTTATCATGAAGCAAGACCTGAAAAGAAGGCGTTTGTTGGTGGTTTGATGCTATCTGCAGGTTTAACATCCTTCTTAACTGGTATTACAGAACCTATTGAATTCTCTTTCCTTTTCGTTGCACCAGTATTGTTCGGTATCCACGCAATTTTTGCTGGACTATCTTTTATGACGATGCATCTTTTAAATGTAAAAATTGGTATGACTTTCTCTGGAGGATTAATTGACTATATCTTATTTGGTTTAATTAACCCACAAACACATGCTTGGTTAGTTATCCCGGTAGGTATTGTGTTTGCTTTAATTTACTACTTCGGTTTCCGTTTTGCGATTCGTAAATTTAATCTTAAAACACCGGGTCGTGAACTAGAAGAAGAGGATGATGATTCCACACCAACGCGTAATGTTCAAGGTGGTGACCTTGCTGCAAACATTTTGGACGCAATGGGTGGTAATGAAAATATTGCTCATTTGGATGCATGTATAACACGTCTTCGTGTTTCAGTTAATGATATCAAACATGTCGATAAAAATAGATTGAAAAAGCTCGGTGCCGCAGGCGTTCTTGAAGTTGGTAACAACATCCAAGCAATCTTTGGTCCTCGCTCTGAAACCATCAAGGGACAAATGAAAGATATAATGGAAGGAAGAGCACCTAAATTTGTTGAAAAAGCACCAGAAAAAGGTGTTGAACAACAAATAGAAGAGATCAATCCCGAAGCACTTCAAACAAAGCGTACAGGCAATGATGTTTTTGTTTCACCACTTAAAGGGGAAATAAAAGCTATTACCGAAGTACCAGACCAAGTTTTTGCAGGAAAAATGATGGGTGACGGTTTTGCGATTGTTCCTTCAGAAGGAATGGTTGTCTCCCCAGTGGACGGTAAAATTGTAAATCTGTTCCCAACGAAACATGCAATCGGGATCTTGTCTGATAATGGTCGTGAAATCCTTATCCACGTAGGAATCGATACGGTTAACTTGAAAGGACAAGGATTTGAGACATTAGTTTCTGAAAACGACCGTATTGAAAAAGGCCAACCCTTATTAAAAGTTGATCTAGACTATATTAAAGAACATGCTACTTCAACGATCACTCCAATTGTCTTCACGAACTTAGCAGAAGGCGAGCGGATTGTCATTGAAAAATCAGGACAAGTTACTCTAAAGCAAGAAGGAATTATTAAGATTACAAAATAAGTAATGAAGCCGACCTGAAGAAAGGGTAACAGCTTTACTTCAGAGATGGGAACAATTGATTATCAAAAAAATGCACACGAGATTTCATATCTGAAATCTCGTGTGCATTTTTATTTTTATGGTGTAAACTTCTAAACTTTATATATGAAGGAAAAAACTCGGTTGGGTAGCAAGGAAAAGGGCCTTCATCTAGGCAATGAAGGCCCAAACTCGGTTGGGTAGCAAGGAAAAGGGCTTTCATCCAGGTAATGAAGGCCCAAACTCGATTGGGTAGCAAGGAAAAGGGCCTTCATCCAGGTAATGAAGGCCCAAACTCGGTTGAGAAGCAAGAAAAAAGGCCTTCATCAAGGTAATGAAGGTCCAAATTTGGTTGGGCAACAAGAAAAGGGGCCTTCATCCAGGCAATGAAGGCCTAGACTCGGTTGCGTAGCAAGAAAAAAGGCCTTCATCCAGGCAATGAAGACCCAAACTTGGTTGGGCAACAAGAAAAAAGGTCTTCCTGTGAATAGAACAATAAATGCGAATGAACAAATGACTGACCTGTTATTTCCAGTTTTGCACTACACAAGTGAACTCGTTAATGAAAGGATCGGTTTTTTTCTATTATAAAGCATATAATGTGTCTAGATATTTCTTCATAGAAAAAGTGGGGGATCATAATGTCTTTTAAAAAATCATTCATAGGGATTCTTATTTTCTTATTAATAGTCACGTTGTCAATTATAAGCCTTGGTAGCACTGCTCATTCAGACTTGAAGGGGAATCTTCAGCAAAAGCTTGCAAAGTTTTCGGATAAAAAGGCGAAGGATATTCAATTAAATGGAGTTGTACTCGTTGCGAAAGATGGAAAAGTAATTTTTGAAAAGGGGTATGGCTTTGCTAATAGGAACGCAAAGATTCCTAATCAACTAGAAACGGAATTTCGGATTGCGTCACTCACCAAATCATTTACGGCTACATCGATACTTCAACTTGAGGAAGCTGGGAAGTTAAAGACCACAGATCCTATTTCGAAATATATTCCTTCGTTTCAGAACGGAGATAAAATTACTATTCATCATCTATTGACGCATAGTTCAGGTGTTGCTGATCATTTCAAAATTATAAATACTACTAAACCAATTACGATGTCAACTTTTATAAATTTAATGAGTAAACAAAATCTCTCCTTTGATCCCGGTTCGAATTACCGATACTCGAACACAGGCTACATGATTCTTGCTTACATTATAGAAAGAGTTTCGGGGGAAAGTTACGGAGAATATTTCAAGAACCACATTTTTAAAATTGCGGGCATGAACCATACATATTTAAAAAAGGCAGAAGCGAAGAAAATGGCTGTTGGATATGAGAACATGAAAGAAGATAGTATGGAGGATGATGAAAGCCAACTTGCTGGAGCTGGAGATATAATTTCAACTGTAGGAGATTTGTTAAAATATAATAATGCGCTTCATAATTATGAAATTCTTTCGCCTCTAGAGTTAGGAAAAATGGAGACTGGCTACATTGATACTACTCAGTTAGATACATTTGAATATGGTTATGGGTGGAAAGTGGCAAACAATTATATTAGTTTTTATAGACCAATGATTGAGCATAATGGAAATTTACCAGGCTTTAAATCAGAAGTAACGGATTTTGTAAAAGATAGGATTACAGTTATTATACTATCTAACAATAATGGAGCTTGGAATTCAGGGGCATTTTCTCGTGAATTGGCTTCTGTATGCCTACACACTCGGTTTTGGTTTTTCCAGAAATACTTCTAAAAACATCACTGTAAAATAAATATCCAAAAAGTGTTGACGTATTAAAGCTGATAGTGTTATTATAAATGAACAGTCGTTGATGAGTTAACAACACGAACGTAGTGAAAATGTTTTAAAAAAAGTGTTGACACACAAACGACGAAATGATATACTAATAGAGTTGCTTCTGAAAACGAAGTAACGAACAAATGATTTAAAATAGTGAATTGATCCTTGAAAACTAAACAAACAAAAACGTCAACAAACAAACAAACAAAAATATAGTGTTTGCTTATAGCAACACTAGCCAACGTAAACTATGAGCTAAACTCATACTTTCTTTTATGGAGAGTTTGATCCTGGCTCAGGACGAACGCTGGCGGCGTGCCTAATACATGCAAGTCGAGCGAATTTTTAGGAGCTTGCTCCTAAAAATTAGCGGCGGACGGGTGAGTAACACGTGGGCAACCTGCCTGTAAGACTGGGATAACTTCGGGAAACCGGAGCTAATACCGGATAATCCTTTTCCTCACATGAGGGAAAGCTGAAAGACGGTTTCGGCTGTCACTTACAGATGGGCCCGCGGCGCATTAGCTAGTTGGTGAGGTAACGGCTCACCAAGGCGACGATGCGTAGCCGACCTGAGAGGGTGATCGGCCACACTGGGACTGAGACACGGCCCAGACTCCTACGGGAGGCAGCAGTAGGGAATCTTCCGCAATGGACGAAAGTCTGACGGAGCAACGCCGCGTGAACGATGAAGGCCTTCGGGTCGTAAAGTTCTGTTGTTAGGGAAGAACAAGTATCGGAGTAACTGCCGGTACCTTGACGGTACCTAACCAGAAAGCCACGGCTAACTACGTGCCAGCAGCCGCGGTAATACGTAGGTGGCAAGCGTTGTCCGGAATTATTGGGCGTAAAGCGCGCGCAGGCGGTCCTTTAAGTCTGATGTGAAAGCCCACGGCTCAACCGTGGAGGGTCATTGGAAACTGGGGACTTGAGTACAGAAGAGGAAAGTGGAATTCCACGTGTAGCGGTGAAATGCGTAGAGATGTGGAGGAACACCAGTGGCGAAGGCGACTTTCTGGTCTGTAACTGACGCTGAGGCGCGAAAGCGTGGGGAGCAAACAGGATTAGATACCCTGGTAGTCCACGCCGTAAACGATGAGTGCTAAGTGTTAGAGGGTTTCCGCCCTTTAGTGCTGCAGCTAACGCATTAAGCACTCCGCCTGGGGAGTACGGCCGCAAGGCTGAAACTCAAAGGAATTGACGGGGGCCCGCACAAGCGGTGGAGCATGTGGTTTAATTCGAAGCAACGCGAAGAACCTTACCAGGTCTTGACATCCTCTGACAACCCTAGAGATAGGGCTTTCCCCTTCGGGGGACAGAGTGACAGGTGGTGCATGGTTGTCGTCAGCTCGTGTCGTGAGATGTTGGGTTAAGTCCCGCAACGAGCGCAACCCTTGATCTTAGTTGCCAGCATTCAGTTGGGCACTCTAAGGTGACTGCCGGTGACAAACCGGAGGAAGGTGGGGATGACGTCAAATCATCATGCCCCTTATGACCTGGGCTACACACGTGCTACAATGGATGGTACAAAGGGCTGCAAAACCGCGAGGTTAAGCGAATCCCATAAAACCATTCTCAGTTCGGATTGTAGGCTGCAACTCGCCTACATGAAGCTGGAATCGCTAGTAATCGCGGATCAGCATGCCGCGGTGAATACGTTCCCGGGCCTTGTACACACCGCCCGTCACACCACGAGAGTTTGTAACACCCGAAGTCGGTGGGGTAACCGTAAGGAGCCAGCCGCCTAAGGTGGGACAGATGATTGGGGTGAAGTCGTAACAAGGTAGCCGTATCGGAAGGTGCGGCTGGATCACCTCCTTTCTAAGGAATATATTCTGACTTTGGGTCAGATATAAAATGTTTGCTCTGACGTTTCTTGTTTGTTTAGTTTTGAGGGAGTAATTCCTCGAAGCTTTATTTTTTTGTCTCTGCGAGTAGTCATTATCGCAAGGCAAGATGAAGTATTGTTCCTTGAAAACTAGATAATCGTAAGAAGAAGTCAAAGTAAGAACCGAGTAATCGCCATTTTAGTTTTCTCTCTTATTTATAAGAGTAGTAAGACAAACCAGCTGATGAAGAAATTCATTACTGATCATTTGTCTATAGGTTAAGTTAGAAAGGGCGCACGGTGAATGCCTTGGCACTAGGAGCCGATGAAGGACGGGACTAACACCGATATGCTTCGGGGAGCTGTAAGTAAGCTTTGATCCGGAGATTTCCGAATGGGGGAACCCACTGTTCGTAATGGAGCAGTATCTTTACCTGAATACATAGGGTATTGAAGGTAGACCCGGGGAACTGAAACATCTAAGTACCCGGAGGAAGAGAAAGCAAACGCGATTCCCTGAGTAGCGGCGAGCGAAACGGGAAATAGCCCAAACCAAGAGGCTTGCCTCTTGGGGTTGTAGGACACTCAACATGGAGTTACAAAGGAACGGGGTAAATGAAGCGACCTGGAAAGGTCAGCCGTAGAAGGTAAAAGCCCTGTAGTTGAAACTTCGTTCCCTCCTGAGTGGATCCTGAGTACGGCCGGACACGTGAAATCCGGTCGGAAGCAGGGAGGACCATCTCCCAAGGCTAAATACTCCCTAGTGACCGATAGTGAACCAGTACCGTGAGGGAAAGGTGAAAAGCACCCCGGAAGGGGAGTGAAATAGTTCCTGAAACCGTGTGCCTACAAGTAGTCAAAGCCCATTAATGGGTAATGGCGTGCCTTTTGTAGAATGAACCGGCGAGTTACGATTACATGCAAGGTTAAGTTGAAAAGACGGAGCCGCAGCGAAAGCGAGTCTGAATAGGGCGAATGAGTATGTGGTCGTAGACCCGAAACCAGGTGATCTACCCATGTCCAGGGTGAAGTCCAGGTAACACTGGATGGAGGCCCGAACCCACGCACGTTGAAAAGTGCGGGGATGAGGTGTGGGTAGCGGAGAAATTCCAATCGAACTTGGAGATAGCTGGTTCTCTCCGAAATAGCTTTAGGGCTAGCCTCACGTAGTAAGAGTCTTGGAGGTAGAGCACTGTTTGGACTAGGGGCCCTCATCGGGTTACCGAATTCAGACAAACTCCGAATGCCAAAGACTTATCCGTGGGAGTCAGACTGCGAGTGATAAGATCCGTAGTCAAGAGGGAAACAGCCCAGACCACCAGCTAAGGTCCCAAAGTATACGTTAAGTGGAAAAGGATGTGGAGTTGCTTAGACAACCAGGATGTTGGCTCAGAAGCAGCCACCATTTAAAGAGTGCGTAATAGCTCACTGGTCGAGTGACTCTGCGCCGAAAATGTACCGGGGCTAAACGTATCACCGAAGCTGTGGATTGACATCTTAGATGTCAGTGGTAGGAGAGCGTTCTAAGGGCGTTGAAGCTAGATCGTAAGGACTAGTGGAGCGCTTAGAAGTGAGAATGCCGGTATGAGTAGCGAAAGATGAGTGAGAATCTCATCCACCGAATGCCCAAGGTTTCCTGAGGAAGGCTCGTCCGCTCAGGGTTAGTCGGGACCTAAGCCGAGGCCGAAAGGCGTAGGCGATGGATAACAGGTTGATATTCCTGTACCACCTCTTTATCGTTTGAGCAATGGGGGGACGCAGAAGGATAGGGTAAGCGCGCTGTTGGATATGCGCGTCTAAGCAGTTAGGCTGTCAGTGAGGCAAATCCCGCTGGCGTGAAGGCTGAGCTGTGATAGCGAGGGAAATTTAGTACCGAAGTTCCTGATTCCACACTGCCAAGAAAAGCCTCTAGCGAGATAAATGGTGCCCGTACCGCAAACCGACACAGGTAGGCGAGGAGAGAATCCTAAGGTGAGCGAGAGAACTCTCGTTAAGGAACTCGGCAAAATGACCCCGTAACTTCGGGAGAAGGGGTGCTCTTTGGGTGAATAGCCTCGAAGAGCCGCAGTGAATAGGCCCAGGCGACTGTTTAGCAAAAACACAGGTCTCTGCGAAGCCGCAAGGCGAAGTATAGGGGCTGACGCCTGCCCGGTGCTGGAAGGTTAAAAGGAGGGGTTAGCGCAAGCGAAGCTCTGAATTGAAGCCCCAGTAAACGGCGGCCGTAACTATAACGGTCCTAAGGTAGCGAAATTCCTTGTCGGGTAAGTTCCGACCCGCACGAAAGGCGTAACGATCTGGGCACTGTCTCAACGAGAGACTCGGTGAAATTATAGTACCTGTGAAGATGCAGGTTACCCGCGACAGGACGGAAAGACCCCGTGGAGCTTTACTGTAGCCTGATATTGAATTTTGGTACAGCTTGTACAGGATAGGTAGGAGCCTGAGAAGCCGGAGCGCTAGCTTCGGTGGAGGCGTCGGTGGGATACTACCCTGGCTGTATTGAAATTCTAACCCACACCCACATATCTGGGTGGGAGACAGTGTCAGGTGGGCAGTTTGACTGGGGCGGTCGCCTCCTAAAGAGTAACGGAGGCGCCCAAAGGTTCCCTCAGAATGGTTGGAAATCATTCGTAGAGTGTAAAGGCACAAGGGAGCTTGACTGCGAGACCTACAAGTCGAGCAGGGACGAAAGTCGGGCTTAGTGATCCGGTGGTTCCGCATGGAAGGGCCATCGCTCAACGGATAAAAGCTACCCCGGGGATAACAGGCTTATCTCCCCAAGAGTCCACATCGACGGGGAGGTTTGGCACCTCGATGTCGGCTCATCGCATCCTGGGGCTGTAGTCGGTCCCAAGGGTTGGGCTGTTCGCCCATTAAAGCGGTACGCGAGCTGGGTTCAGAACGTCGTGAGACAGTTCGGTCCCTATCCGTCGTGGGCGCAGGAAATTTGAGAGGAGCTGTCCTTAGTACGAGAGGACCGGGATGGACGCACCGCTGGTGTACCAGTTGTCTTGCCAAAGGCATCGCTGGGTAGCTATGTGCGGACGGGATAAGTGCTGAAAGCATCTAAGCATGAAGCCCCCCTCAAGATGAGATTTCCCATAGCGTCAAGCTAGTAAGATCCCTGAAAGATGATCAGGTTGATAGGTCAGAGGTGGAAGCGTGGCAACATGTGGAGCTGACTGATACTAATCGATCGAGGACTTAACCATTTTTAAAGCGATCTCGTGTTTTACTTCTTCTTCTAACGTTATCTAGTTTTGAGGGAATAATCCTCAAAAGAAAATAGTCCGGTAATTACGGCAAGAAGGTCACACCCGTTCCCATACCGAACACGGAAGTTAAGCTTCTTTGCGCCGATGGTAGTTGGGACTTTGTCCCTGTGAGAGTAGGACGTTGCCGGGCAAATTAAAAGGACAACCTTAATTGGGTTGTCCTTTTTGTCTACTATAGTAAAATAATTTAAGATATGATTTAACTATAATACTGAGAAGAGGGAATCTATTTTCATGAATAATGGAAGAAAGAAAATAACCTTTGAAGTTCAGGAAAATGAAACGATCGATGCGTGTTTAGATCGGATGAAGAAACAGGGGTATACCCCTGTTCGCCGTGTAGAAAAGCCCATTTTCCGAGAAGTTATGAATGGGAAAGAAAAATCATATGAACCTGTTAGTAGACAAATTATTTTTGAAGCAATTGCTTCTGAATAAATGTGGATATGTCAAATAAAAAGCGAACATTAAATATTTTTGATAAAAAAATGTTCGTTTTTCTTGACCGATCATACCGTAAGTTGTTACAATAGGGGTAATAAAATAACTAAATATAAGATTGACCCTCGTATAATAATGGGAATATGGCCCATGAGTCTCTACCTAATTACCGTAAATGATTGGACTATGAGGGAAAGTGGAAATTCACTAGAAATGAAAAACGAATGTTTTTCATTTTAGGGTATTTTGCTGTTCAAATTTTTAGCCCGAGCAGACTACTTTCTCTCATTTAAAATATGGGGAAGTATCTGTTTTCGGGCTATTTATATTGGAAAACTATTTGGATTGTATAGAAATCATATTTTACTGAGTAAACTAAGGTTTGGATCAGCTCACATCGTTTATTATCGTGATAAAAGTTTTTAATAGGATTATTGTTCAAATTCATAGTTGCCCATTGTTGTTACAAAACTTTTATATTGAAATGGGGATGGAGTAGCATGACTGTAAAGATTTCTGTCATCATGGGAAGTAAATCTGATTGGGAAACGATGAAATATGCATGTGAAATTCTTGATCAATTAGAAGTCCCTTATGAAAAAAAAGTAGTTTCTGCACATCGCACTCCTGATCTAATGTTTGAACATGCGGAATCTGCGAGAAAAAGAGGAATAAAAGTTATCATCGCTGGAGCGGGTGGGGCTGCCCATTTACCAGGTATGGTAGCTGCAAAAACCACTATTCCGGTCATCGGAGTTCCTATACAATCGAAAGCATTGAATGGACTTGATTCATTGCTTTCGATTGTACAAATGCCTGCGGGTGTTCCAGTTGCAACCGTGGCAATCGGAGTCGCAGGTGCTACAAATGCAGGCCTGTTAGCGGCACAAATTTTATCGATAACCGAACTAGAGTTGGTAGAAAAACTTGAAAAACGGAGAAATGAAGCAAAAATTGCCGCGATAGAAAGTAGTGATGAACTTGTCTAATACGGTTATTCTTCCAGGACAAACAATCGGTATTATAGGTGGAGGCCAATTAGGAAGAATGATGGCACTCGCTGCTAAACCAATGGGTTATAGGGTTGCTGTTCTTGATCCTGATATAGACTCACCATGCGGGCAGGTAGCAGACCATAGGATTATTGGATCCTATAATGACCTGGACGCCATAAAGAATCTAGCCAAAGTAAGTGACGTTATCACATATGAATTTGAAAATATCGATTCAAGTGCATTAGAATGGCTCTGTGATCATGCTAATGTGCCGCAGGGAACAGCATTACTTGAAATTTCACAAGACCGTATCAAGGAAAAAAAGGCGATCCAGAAGGCTGGGGCGGAGGTTGCTCCATTTGCCATAATTACAAAGATTGATGAAATTTATGATAATATGGAGAGGCTTGGCTTTCCGGCTGTGTTAAAGACTTCCCGCGGCGGGTACGATGGAAAAGGGCAACAAGTTATACGAAATGAGCAAGACCTAGTAAAAGCAACGGAGCTACTTCATCAAGGTCCATGTGTCCTAGAAAAATGGGTTTCATTTAAAAAGGAAATTTCCATTATTTTAACGAGAAATACTAACGGTGAGACATCCGTTTTTCCTGTTGCGGAAAATATTCATATTGATAATATTCTTCACCAAACCATTGTACCTGCAAGAATTAGTAACAGTGTAGAAGAAAAGGCGATTCAGTACGCAAAACAGCTTGCAGAATCTTTTCAACTTGTTGGAACACTTGCGGTTGAAATGTTTTTGACAGATAAAGATGAGATTTATATTAATGAGCTTGCTCCAAGACCGCATAATTCAGGTCATTATACGATTGAAGCTTGTGAAACTTCACAATTTGAACAGCATATCAGGGCTGTTTGTCATTTACCGTTTGGCAATACTGCACTATTAAAACCAGCGGTAATGGTTAATATATTAGGAGAACATCAATCGAAAATTTTAGAAATGTGGTCAAAATTATCGGATTGGAAAGTCCATTTTTATGGAAAAAAAGAACCTAAGCAAAAAAGGAAGATGGGGCATGTGACCATTCTTCATGATTCAACCGATGCCGCAATGGAAGAAGCAATAAACAGTCGTGTCTGGGAAAGCGATATAGAAAAACTAACTTTGGGGGAAAAAAGATGATTGATCGTTATACCCGCCCAGAAATGGGAGCAATTTGGACAGAAGAAAATCGTTTTAAAGCGTGGCTTGAAGTAGAAATTCTTGCCTGTGAGGCATGGTCTTTACTAGGAGATATTCCAAAAGAGGATGTCCAAAAGATCCGTGAAAATGCATCCTTCGATACTGCTAGAATTAAGGAAATTGAAGAGGAAACAAGACATGATGTTGTTGCATTTACTCGTGCTGTTTCTGAAACATTAGGGGAAGAAAGAAAGTGGGTTCACTACGGATTAACTTCAACCGATGTCGTAGACACTGCCCTTTCTTACGTATTAAAGCAGGCCAATCAAATTCTATTAAAAGACATTGAGAATTTTATTGAAATTTTAAAGAATAAGGCGAAGGAACATAAATTAACAGTTATGATGGGTCGGACTCATGGAGTACATGCGGAGCCAACCACATTTGGATTAAAGCTAGCTCTTTGGTATGAGGAAATGAAACGAAACCTTGAGCGTTTTAAACAGGCAGCTACTGGTATCGAATTTGGAAAAATATCTGGGGCAGTTGGTACGTATGCGAATATTGATCCTTCTGTAGAAAAGTATGTTTGTGAAAATCTTGGTCTTCAAAGTGCACCGATTTCAACCCAGACCTTGCAGCGTGATCGTCATGCCCATTATCTATCAACATTAGCTTTAATTGCGACATCGATTGAAAAATTTGCTGTTGAAGTTCGTGGATTGCAAAAAAGTGAAACAAGAGAAGTGGAAGAGTTTTTTGCAAAAGGGCAAAAAGGATCTTCAGCAATGCCACATAAACGGAATCCAATTGGTTCAGAAAATATGACCGGGATTGCACGAGTTATTCGTGGTTACATGCTTACAGCGTATGAAAATGTTCCACTTTGGCATGAACGCGATATATCTCATTCATCTGCTGAACGGATCATTTTACCGGATGCTACGATTGGATTAAATTATATGCTAAATCGCTTTGGTAATATTATCAAAAACTTGACTGTCTATCCGGAAAATATGAAGAGAAATATGGATCGGACTCTTGGGTTGATTTATTCACAACGTGTTCTTCTCGCTCTTATTGATAAAGGACTTTCAAGGGAAGAAGCATATGATACGGTTCAGCCAAGAGCGATGGAAGCATGGGAAAACCAAGTTTCATTTCGTAGCTTAGTCGAAGCAAATGAAAAGATTTCATCGTTGCTTTCTTCAGAAGAAATTGAAGATTGCTTTGATTACAACTACCATCTCCAGCATGTTGATACTATTTTTGATCGTTTAGGGTTATAAAGGAAGGGGTCTAGCCCCTTCTCTACCTTAAATTATATACGGAAAATTCCCAATTTTTAAAAAAATAGGAGGCACTCCCATGAAAGAACTTCTGTACGAAGGCAAGGCGAAAAGAATTTTCAAAACGGATGATGAAAATACGGTTTTGGTTGAGTATAAGGATTCTGCAACTGCTTTTAACGGAGTAAAGAAGGCTGAAATTACAGGCAAGGGTCGTTTAAATAACGAAATTACTAGTTTGTTGTTTTTAAAATTAAAAGAGCAGGGGATTGAGTCACATTTTATTGAGCAAATTTCGGATACGGAACAGCTTGTAAAAAAAGTAACGATTATTTCGCTTGAAACAGTCGTTCGCAATGTGGCAGCTGGGAGCTTTTCAAAAAGGTTGGGAATTGAAGAAGGAAACGAATTATCAGCACCAATCATTGAGTTTTACCTAAAAAATGATGAGTTGGGAGATCCACTCTTAACGATTGATCATATTCTTGAACTAAAACTTGCTTCACTTGCTGAAATAGCAGTTCTAAAAGAAAAGGCACTAGAAGTAAATGCAGTTTTATCGAGCTTTTTTGATGAACTCGGTATCCGCCTCATAGACTTTAAAGTTGAGTTTGGCAAAGACAATAAAGGCAACATTCTCCTTGCAGATGAGATATCACCTGATACATGCAGGCTCTGGGATAAAAAGACGAATGAAAAGCTCGATAAGGATGTATTTCGCCGTGATCTAGGAAGTTTAACAGATGCATATGAAACAATTTTAGCGAAAATTGGAGGACACAAGCATGTATAAAGTTAAGGTTTATGTAACGTTAAGAGAAAGTGTTTTGGATCCCCAAGGAACAGCTGTGAAAAATTCATTACATTCCTTAAATTATCGTGAAGTTGCGGATGTGCGAATCGGTAAGTATATGGAATTATCCATTGAGAAATCTGAACGCAATATAGATGAAGTGATTAATGAGATTTGTAGCCGTTTATTAGCAAATACCGTTATTGAAGATTACCGTTACGATGTAGAGGAGTGTGTTCCTCAGTGAAGTTTGCTGTGATCGTCTTTCCAGGATCCAATTGCGATGTAGATATGTACCACGCCATTAAAGACGAACTTGGTGAACAGGTTGAATATGTATGGCATGACACGGAGAGTTTGGATGAGTTTGATGGGATTTTGCTTCCAGGTGGGTTTTCATATGGTGATTACTTGCGCTCCGGAGCAATCGCACGTTTCAGTAATGTCATGAAAGAAGTGGTGAAAGCAGCAGAAGCAGGTAAACCTATTCTTGGCGTTTGCAATGGATTTCAAATTTTACTAGAAGCAGGATTATTACCAGGTGCAATGAGAAGGAACGAAAGCCTATCCTTTATTTGCAAGCCAGTGGAATTAAAGGTAGAAAACAACAGAACAATGTTTACTAGCGAGTTGAGTCAAGACCAAACCATTATGATTCCGATTGCTCATGGGGAAGGTAATTATTATTGTGATCAAGAAACGTTAGCCAGATTAACAGCGAATAACCAAATCGTTTTTACCTACCATGGAAAAAATCCAAATGGAAGTCTCGCTAATATCGCCGGTATTGTTAATGAGAAAGGGAACGTCCTAGGGATGATGCCTCACCCTGAACGAGCAGTGGATGATCTTTTAGGCGGTTCGGATGGCCTTAAGATGTTTCAATCAATTGTAAAGAACTGGAGTGAAGCATATGTTAAAGCTTGAGCCAAGTCCGGAACAAATCAAAGCAGAAAAGGTATATCGACAAATGGGTTTTTCTGATGCGGAATTTACAATGGTTGAAAATATTCTGGGGCGTACCCCTAATTATACTGAAACAGGCCTTTTCTCCGTTATGTGGTCAGAGCATTGTAGTTATAAAACCTCGAAGCCTGTCCTAAAAAGATTCCCAACGACAGGGGAACGGGTCCTTCAAGGTCCTGGAGAAGGAGCCGGAGTAGTTGATATCGGCGATAAACAGGCTGTTGTATTTAAAATTGAAAGCCATAATCACCCGTCAGCGATTGAGCCATATCAAGGTGCGGCAACAGGTGTGGGTGGAATCATCCGCGATGTTTTTTCAATGGGAGCAAGACCAATTGCGATGTTGAATTCACTCCGTTTTGGAGAACTTACCTCGCCACGTGTTCAGTATTTATTTAAAGAGGTTGTAGCTGGAATAGCGGGTTATGGAAACTGTATTGGTATTCCGACGGTTGGGGGAGAAGTTCAATTCGATTCATCTTATGAAGGAAATCCGTTAGTAAATGCAATGTGTGTGGGCTTAATTGATCATAAAGATATCAAAAAAGGCCAGGCACATGGAGCAGGTAATACCGTTATGTATGTAGGGGCAAAAACAGGACGTGATGGAATTCATGGTGCTACTTTTGCGTCAGAAGAATTGACTGAACAATCGGATGAAAAGCGTCCAGCTGTTCAGGTAGGCGATCCATTTATGGAGAAACTGCTACTAGAAGCCTGTTTGGAACTGATTCATTATGAATCACTTGTTGGAATCCAAGATATGGGTGCAGCAGGTTTGATCAGTTCATCAGCAGAAATGGCAAGTAAAGCAGGAATGGGTATTGAGATGAATTTAGATCTTGTTCCGCAACGGGAAACGGGAATGACTGCATATGAAATGATGCTGTCTGAGTCACAGGAACGAATGCTGATCGTTGTGCAAAAAGGAAAAGAACAAGAAATCGTGGACCTTTTTGCAAAGTATGGTTTAGAAGCAGTCTCGATTGGTAAGGTAACCGATGATAAAATGCTTCGTTTGTATCATAATGGGGAAATCGTTGCAGATGTGCCAGCGGATGCATTAGCAGAAGATGCCCCTGTTTACAATATGCCATCAAAAGAACCAAGCTATTTTCAAGAATTCCAGGCGATGGAGAATACAATTCCTCAAGTAGATGATTATAAAGATGTACTTTTAAAACTTTTAAGTCAGCCGACAATTGCTAGTAAGGAATGGGTTTATCAACAATACGATTACATGGTTCGTACAAACACAGTTGTTTCACCTGGATCCGATGCAGCCGTTGTCCGGATTCGTGGCACTCGTAAAGCATTAGCGATGACAACTGATTGTAACTCTCGTTATGTTTATTTGGACCCTGAAATGGGTGGGAAAATCGCAGTAGCTGAAGCAGCCCGGAATATTGTTTGTTCAGGAGCGGAGCCGTTAGCGATTACCGATAACTTAAACTTCGGAAATCCAGAAAAGCCAGAAGTCTTCTGGCAAATTGAAAAAGCGGCTGATGGGATTAGTGCTGCTTGCCGTGCTTTAAATACACCTGTTATTGGTGGAAACGTATCTCTATACAATGAAACAAGTGGAACAGCTATTTATCCAACACCAGTAATTGGCATGGTTGGATTAGTAACAGATATTGACCATATTACTACCCAACATTTTAAAAATAGCGGAGATCTAATCTATCTTGTGGGGGAAACAATGGATGAATTCGGCGGAAGTGAACTACAAAAACTTCTTAACGGACAGATTTTCGGTAAAGCCCCAGAATTAGAGATTGAAATCGAGAAAGAAAGACAGGCACAAGTCTTAGAGGCGATCCGTGCTGGATTTGTTCAATCCGCACATGATCTTTCTGAAGGTGGTTTAGCAGTAGCAATTGCAGAAAGCCTTTTTGGAGCTGATCACCTCGGTGCAGAGTTGGAAGTTGAAGGAAATTTGGTATCTGCATTATTCAGTGAAACGCAATCTCGTTTCCTCATCTCTGTGAAAAAGGAACATCAAACTGCGTTTGAAAAAATAATTGATGCAAAACTCATCGGGGAAGTAAACAATTCTGCTACATTACAAATTTTAAGCAAAGACAAACTTGTACTCGAAGCATCTGTTGCCAAATTAAAGGATGCATGGAAAGGGGCTATCACATGCTTGCTGAAATAAAGGGATTAAATGAAGAATGTGGGGTTTTCGGTATTTGGAACCACCCAGATGCTGCTCAAATTACCTATTATGGACTTCATGCACTCCAACACCGTGGACAGGAAGGAACAGGTATCGTTGTTTCGGACGGAGAAGCTCTTAAAGTAGTAAAAGGCGAAGGTCTTGTAACAGAAGTTTTCACATCAAATGTTATGCAAGAATTGAAAGGGACATCTGCGATTGGGCATGTTCGCTATTCAACAGCAGGTGGTGGTGGGTATGAAAATGTCCAGCCTCTACTGTTTCATTCACAAACAAGCAGTCTGGCGCTTGCTCATAATGGAAATATCGTCAATGTCCATCAGTTAAAATATCAACTTGAAGCACAGGGAAGTATTTTCCAAACAAGCTCAGATACAGAAGTTTTAGCCCATTTGATGAAAAGAAGTGGGTTTCCCCTTTTAAAAGATCAAGTGAAAAATGCTCTTTCAATTCTAAAAGGGGCATATGCTTACCTCATCATGACGGAAAAAGAGCTACTGATTGCACTTGATCCTGATGGCATAAAGCCGCTATCAATAGGACGTCTTGGCGAAGCATATGTTGTTGCTTCGGAAACATGTGCCTTTGATGTTATTGGAGCTGAATTTATTCGAGATGTTAGACCTGGAGAATTAATTATTTTGAATGAATTTGGGTTTACATCAGAGCAATTTGCCATTAGTTCAAAGACTGCAATCGATATGATGGAATTTATTTATTTTTCAAGGCCTGATAGTAACATTCATGGAATTAACGTCCACACCGCTCGGAAGAACCTAGGGAAAAGGCTTGCGATGGAGGCACAAATTGATGCTGATTTAGTAACAGGGGTTCCTGATTCAAGTATCTCGGCTGCACATGGCTATGCAGAGGCATCTGGGATTCCATATGAGATGGGATTAATTAAGAACCGCTATGTTGGCAGAACATTTATCCAGCCTTCCCAGTCATTAAGGGAACAGGGTGTAAAAATGAAGCTTTCCCCGGTTCGAGGAGTCGTTGAGGGAAAACGAGTGATTATGGTGGATGATTCGATTGTTCGGGGAACAACAAGCAAGCGAATTGTTCAGATGCTAAAAGATGCGGGCGCTGTAGAGGTACATGTGGTCATTGGTTCACCACCTATAAAATATCCGAGTTATTATGGAATTGATATATCCACAACAGAAGAATTAATTGCAGCTAATAATTCGATTGAAGAAATGAGAGAACTTATTGGTGCAGATTCACTAACGTTTTTAAGTGTAGATGGAATGATTGATGCCGTTGGCAGGCATGAAGAGGGCGGAACTGCTGGTTATAATCTCTGCTGTTTTACAGGAGATTATCCAACAGAAATCTATCCTGATTTACTTGCAAATTCGAATCGAAAATAGTTATATAGGAGGGTCTGCAATGTCAAACGCATATAAGCAAGCCGGAGTTAATATCGAAGCCGGATATGAAGCCGTATCTAGAATGAAAAAGCATGTCCAAAAAACATCTCGTGCTGGCGTGATAGGCGGATTGGGCGGATTTGGAGGCATGTTCGATCTCTCTATCTTAAATTTAAAAGAGCCTGTACTTGTTTCGGGTACAGACGGAGTCGGCACAAAACTAGTGGTCGCATTTATGATGGATCAACATGACACGATTGGAATTGATGCAGTTGCCATGTGTGTCAATGATATCGTTGTCCAAGGGGCAGAGCCTATTTACTTGCTCGATTACATTGCGTGTGGAGAAGCAAACCCTGAACGAATCGAAGCAATTGTCAAGGGAATAGCTGCTGGCTGTGAGCAGGCTGGCTGTGCGTTAATCGGTGGTGAAACAGCTGAAATGCCAGGATTGTACGATCCAAGTGAGTATGATCTCGCAGGATTTGCAGTAGGTGCGTGTGAAAAGGCAGATCTGATCACAGGTGAGAATATTCAGCCAGGAGATGTCCTGATTGGGTTAGCCTCAAGCGGAATCCACAGCAATGGCTATTCACTTGTTAGAAAAGTACTTTTAAAAGAATGGTCTATAAAAGATTATATTGAAGAATTAGGTTGTACACTTGGGGAAGAACTACTTCGCCCGACAAAAATTTATGTGAAGCCAATTTTATCAGCATTAAAAAAATTCAAGTTAAAAGGGATGGCACACATTACTGGCGGCGGATTTATCGAAAATATTCCGCGTATGCTACCAAATCAACTTGGAGCAGAGCTTTTTGAAGAAAACTGGAATATTCCTTCTATATTTAAGCTCATTTCTTCACGTGGTGAGATTGACCATAAAGAAATGTATAATATTTTTAATATGGGTGTAGGAATGGTAATTGCAGCGGATAAGCAAGATGCTAAAGGCATTCTTGAGCATTTTAGGCAATGCGGGGAAACAGCCTATGAAATTGGAGTTGTGACGGAGCAGGAAGGGATTCAAATTAACTACTGTGGAGGAAGTAAATGAAAAATATCGCAGTGTTTGCATCAGGGAGCGGAAGCAACTTTCAAGCGATCATTGATGTGATTCAAGCTGGAGAACTTGATGCAAATATTTCTATCCTCGTTTGTGATAAACCTAATGCTTATGCGATTAAGCGTGCAAGAGTTGCAGGGATTCCAAGCTTTATTTTTAACCCAAAGGATTATACTAGCAAGGAAGATTATGAAAAAGACATAGCAACTGAGCTTAAATCCAAGGGTGTTGAATTTGTGGTGCTTGCAGGGTACATGAGGCTAATCGGTGACACATTATTAGAAGAATATGAGGGGCGAATCGTCAATATTCATCCTTCATTACTCCCGGATTTTCCAGGTAAAGATGCAATTGGTCAAGCCCTCGACGCGAAAGTAAAAGTGAGTGGTGTGACCATTCATTTTGTCGATAAAGGAATGGACACAGGTCCGATTATTGTCCAAGAGCGCGTTAGATTGGATCAATTTGAAACAAGAGAAAGTTTACAAGGGAAGATCCATTCGATTGAACACAAGCTTTATCCATCAACTTTGCAAATGCTGTTAACACAAGGAGGAGAAATCTATGGAAAAAAAGCGCGCACTAATTAGTGTTTCAGATAAGAGCGGAATAGTTGATTTTGCCAAGGAGCTTGTCAGCCTTGGCTTTGAAATTATTTCTACAGGCGGAACGAAAAGGGTATTACAGGAACATGAAGTGCCCGTCATGGGAGTTAGTGACGTAACAGGGTTTCCTGAGATTTTAGAAGGGCGTGTCAAAACATTAAATCCATTGATCCATGGGGGCCTTTTGGCAAAACATGATGTCTTGGAGCACAAACAGCAACTTGAAGAACACAGGATCCATCCCATCCAGCTTGTGTGTGTTAATTTGTACCCTTTCCAGCAGACAATTGAAAACCCTAATGTAACAGTTGATGATGCGATTGAAAATATTGATATTGGCGGTCCATCAATGCTAAGGTCATCTGCTAAAAACCATCAATATGTGACGGCTCTAGTTGATCCAACTGACTACGAAATGGTTATTGCAGAATTAAAAGCGGTAGGTAAAACAAGCTTGGATACAAGAAAAAAACTAGCTGCAAAGGTTTTCCGTCATACAGCAGCATATGATGCACTTATAGCTGAATATATGACAGACCTAGTTCAAGAAGAAACTCCAGAAAAATTAACCGTAACTTACGATTTAAAGCAAACTCTTCGTTATGGAGAAAATCCACATCAGAAAGCTGCCTTTTATAAAAAACCACTTGGTTCAGCATTCTCAATTGCTAATGCCAAGCAGCTCCACGGAAAAGAACTTTCCTATAATAATATCAATGATGCAGATGCAGCTTTGCAAATTGTGAAAGAATTTACGGAACCAACAGCTGTTGCTGTTAAGCATATGAATCCGTGTGGAGTTGGGACAGGAAGTAAGGTATATGACGCATTTTCAAAAGCATTTGCTGCCGATCCAGTCTCCATATTTGGCGGTATTATCGCTTTTAACAGGGAAGTAGACGCAGAAACAGCAAGGAAGCTTCACGAAATTTTCCTAGAAATCATCATCGCGCCATCCTTCTCAAAGGAAGCATTGGATATATTAACAGGGAAAAAGAATCTTCGCTTATTAACGATTCCATTTGATCAAGTGAACAAAGCGGAATTTAAAATGGTTACGATCGAAGGTGGATTGCTAACCCAGGAGCAAGATCGCTACACATTAGAGGATGCAACCATCACCATTCCAACAAAAAGACAACCAACAGAAGCAGAATGGGAATCATTAAAGCTTGGCTGGAGAGTTGTAAAACATGTGAAATCGAATGCCATTGTCGTTGCTAGTGAGGATATGACACTTGGTATTGGAGCAGGACAAATGAACAGGGTGGGATCAGCAGAAATTGCCTTAAAACAAGCGGGAGCTAAAGCTGAAGGAGCTTGTCTTGCATCAGATGCCTTCTTCCCAATGAATGATACGGTAGAGGTAGCTGCAAAAGCAGGAATAACGGCAATTATTCAAACCGGTGGATCAATTCGTGACGAGGATTCAATTAAAAAAGCAGACGAATATGGAATTGCCATGGTGTTTACGGGAGTAAGGCATTTTAAACATTAATGATTGGAGGCGAGTTATTTGAACGTACTAATCATTGGACGTGGTGGCAGAGAGCATGCCATCTGCCGAAAAGTGAGGGAAAGCAAGAAAGTTGAAAAGGTATTTGTTGCACCCGGTAATGCTGGGATGACGGATGTAGCAGATCTGGTTCTAATTCAAGAAAATGATTCTGAACAACTTGTTCAATTTGCCTTGGATCAGCAAGTTAGTTTGACAATCATTGGACCCGAAACGCCCCTCCTCGCAGGTCTCGCAGACAAGTTTCAAGCAGCAGGTTTACGCGTATTTGGACCAAGCCAAGCAGCTGCAGAAATTGAAGGAAGTAAGTCATTTGCAAAAGAAATAATGAAAAAATATCAGATTCCAACTGCTGAATATGCAGTCTTCTCTTCTTTTGAAGAAGCGAGAAAATACGTTGAGGAAAAAGGCGCCCCTATTGTCATTAAGGCAGACGGATTAGCAGCTGGAAAAGGTGTAACTGTTGCTTTAACAAAAGAGGAAGCTCTAATAAGCTTGGAAGAAATGCTGCTTGATCAAAAATTTGGAATAGCTTCATCAAGTGTTGTGATAGAAGAGTTTTTAAGCGGTGAGGAATTTTCACTAATGGCTTTCGTAAATGGTGAAGTAGTGATCCCACTAGAGATTGCACAGGATCATAAACGAGCATTCGATGGGGACCTTGGTCCCAATACGGGTGGTATGGGTGCTTATTCACCTGTCCCGCAAATTGGCGATAATACGGTTAATGAAGCGATTGAAAAGGTTCTGAAGCCTGCAGCTAAAGCACTTGTTCAGGAAGGCCGAAGCTTTTGTGGAATTTTATATGCGGGTTTAATTAATACTGTTGAGGGTCCCAAAGTCATCGAATTTAATGCTCGTTTCGGCGATCCAGAAACACAGGTGATATTGCCAAGGCTAAAATCGGATTTAGTCGAAACGATAGTAGAGATTATTAGTGGTGGTTCACCTGAATTAATTTGGGATGAACGGAAGATGGTTGGCGTAGTTGTGGCTTCAAAAGGATATCCTGGAGAATATCAAAAGGGTGCTGTTTTGACAGGGTTAGCTGATATTAATCCTGATGTTTACACCTTCCATGCCGGGACGGTTCAAAACGAATTTGGTGAATTTGAAACAGCAGGGGGAAGGGTTCTCCTGGTAGGAGCCATGGATAAAAATTTAGAAGAGGCTTGTAAAAAAGTCTATAAAGAACTTGAAAAGTTGAAGTGTAACGGTATATTTTATCGAAAAGACATTGGTTTTAGAGCTTTGGGAATAAGATAAATTGAAGGGCTGGCCAAATTAATGGACAGCCCCTTACTATGCTTTAAAATTTTAGGATGGACTGTAAGGTAAAATTTGTTCCCCATCTAAACTTTCTTCTAAATCATCTAATGATCGATCAGCTTCATTATGATCAGGTTTCATAACTGGACACTTTTCATACATTGCGGTTATTGGACAATAACGAACAATTCCCTCTGCTACTTTCATGGCACCAAGCATTGCCATCACCAAATAAGAATCTCTCCATGGGCGTTTAACCAGTTTTGCTGTGCTCCATGATAGGATAGTCAAACCAATCGTAATCCGAATTAATGCATTTAAAACGCCGATATTAGGCTTTACATTCATTTTTTTCACTCCTCCATAAATTTTTTAAAGAAATAGTCATCCATCAAGCGGATAAATATGTTATTATATAAGCTAGCTATATTATATTGTTCACTTGTTCACAAACTTTTGAAAAATTTTCATGATTCTTTAAAGCGTTAAATGGGCAAATATGTTAGTATAAAACTAAAGCACTTTGTAAGTGCTTTCTTTTCCAAAAAAGCCAAAAAATTTACTTATTATAGATGGAGGGATGCATGTGTTAGAGCAACGCTATCGCTGGAAAAATAAACAAATTCGTCAACATGTATCCATTTTAGATGGAAAATATGCACCGACTATTCTTTTAAAAAATGCATTGTATTTAAATCAGACATTTCGCAAATGGATGCGAGCAAATATTTGGATTTATGAGGATCGAATTGTATATGTCGGAGACAATTTGCCAGTAAGCCATGAAAATTGTGAAGTCATTGACTGTACAAATGAAATTCTTGTTCCGGGTTATATTGAACCACATGCCCACCCATTTCAATTATATAATCCCCAGACACTCGCGGCTTATGCGTCACAGTTAGGAACAACAACGTTAATAAATGATAATATGGCATTGATTTTACATTTGAAAAAAAAGGAAGCGTTTTCGTTAATTAGGGATTTGCGCTCAACTCCTGCTTCTATGTATTGGTGGAGTCGTTTTGATGCACAAACGGAAATTTTAGATGAAAATGAAATCTTCTCACATAGTAACGTGAAGACTTGGCTTGAACATGATGCTGTACTTCAAGGGGGAGAGCTCACTGGTTGGCCCAAGCTGCTCGCCGGCGACGACATGATGCTTCATTGGATTCAAGAGGCAAAGCGTATGCGTAAACAAATTGAAGGTCATTTTCCGGGGGCATCTGAAAAGACATTAGCAAAGATGATGCTATTTGGAGCCGACTGTGATCATGAATCAATGACAGGAGAAGAAATATACAATCGATTAATGCAGGGATATATGGTTTCTTTGCGCTATTCTTCCATTCGACCTGATTTACCTTATTTGTTGGATGAGATGAAACGATTG
Source organism: Neobacillus sp. PS3-40 (assembly GCF_030915485.1). GTDB lineage: Bacteria > Bacillota > Bacilli > Bacillales > Cytobacillaceae > JAUZPL01. The sequence continues at coordinate 2,660,891 of NZ_CP133266.1, forward strand.
GAGATCGAGTCCTATGATCGGTTAATGTTTACTACGGATGGATCATCATCTAGCTTTTATGAACAAGGCATTATTGATCGAATGATTCAGATTGCGATTGAAAAAGGGATTCCTCCTATTGATGCTTATAATATGGCAACTATTAATGTGGCTCGTTATTATAATATTGAGCATTTACATGGCAATATCGCAACAGGTAGAGTTGCTAATATTAACTTCTTATCAGATATCAACAATCCGACTCCTATCTCAGTACTTGCCAAAGGAAAATGGCTAAAACGGAATGGAGAGGCAATGGAGGAATTTTCAACTATTGCAAATTGGGATGAATATGGGTTTTCTCCGATGGAAATAAAGTGGGATTTAAAAATAGATGATTTGCAGTTCTCCATGCCTTTTGGGATTAAGATGGAAAATTCAGTGATTACGAAACCGTATTCGATCGCGATTGATGTATCGTTGGATGAACTACCAGATGATATAGATGAATGCTTTTTTACTTTAATTGATCGCTTTGGAAAATGGAGAATTAATACGATTTTGAAGGGGTTTGCCAATAAATTATCCGGCCTTGCTAGCTCGTATTCAAATACAGGTGATATTATATTGATTGGGAAAAATAAACAGGATATGATTTGCGCATTTAATCGAATGAAAGAGCTTGGCGGGGGAATCGTCATGGCAGAAGAAAATCAAATCGTTTGTGAAATTTCATTGCCACTAGGTGGGATAATGTCCGATCTTCCTGTTGAAGAAATAATGATTCATGAAAAAAAATTACACAAGGAACTGATTAAACGTGGCTATCATTTTTCAGATCCTATTTACAGTTTGCTCTTCTTTTCTTCAACTCATTTACCTTACATCCGTATTACCCAACAAGGGATGTATGATGTGATGAACAAAACAGTACTCTTTCCGTCGATAATGCGTTAAAATGTAAAAGAAATTAACTAATAAAATACAGCTAGAAAGTTCTAACACCACGATGATTAGTATAGGGGTGTATTGATAATATGAAAAAGTGGACTGCTGCAGCTGTTATTGCTTTTTTACTGCTATCAGGTTGTAGTCAAAAGGATCAAGCCAAACCAGTCAAAAAAGCAAAGGAAGTAACAAAAGTAGAAAAAAACGCCAAATCGGAAAATGAATTCCCATATTATTATCCATTAACTGGGGTAGGATCAGAGACAAAAACAGATGGTAGAGCAGTTGCAGTGATGATTAATAATTTTCCGAAAGCAAGACCACAGTCTGGTTTGAATAAAGCCGATATTGTCTATGAAATTCTTGCTGAAGGAGATATTACTCGCTTCCTTGCTGTATTTCAAAGTGAAAAGCCTGAAAATATTGGACCTGTTCGTAGTGCCAGGGATTATTATATAGACATCGCTAAAGGATTAAAGGCATTGTATATCGCACACGGTTACAGTCCGGAAGCAAAGAAAATGCTAAATAGTGGATATATCGATAATCTTAATGGAATGGTTTATGATGGAACGCTTTTTAAACGAGCCAACTTCCGAAAACCGCCTCATAATTCCTATATTACGTATGAAAATATTTTAAAAGGAGTCAAACTGAAAAACTATTCGATGGATGCGACTCCTCCTGCTTTTACATTTTTAACAAAAGATGAGAGCCTGAAATTAACGGGCAAAACTGCCACCTCTGTGATGGTATCGTATTTTTCACATAATATATTTGATTGTATCTACGAATATGACTCGTCTATTGGAAAGTACAAGCGCTTTACAAGTGGAGAACAAACCATTGATTTAAAAACAAAACAGCCTATCCTACTCGATAATATCTTTATTGTTGAAATGGATCACCAATTAATAGATTCTTATGGACGTCGAGCAGTTGATCTGACATCCGGAGGACAAGCCTATTTGCTTCAAAAGGGAAAGGTAAATGAAGTAGAATGGAAAAATGACAACGGAAGAATTATCCCATTTAAAGATGGGAAAGAAGTTCCTTTTGTTCAGGGGAAGACATGGGTCAATGTTATTCCAACGAAGCCAGGTTTACTTAAGAGTGTTTCATTTAATGTAAAATAAGAATTCAAAGGGGTATAAAAAATGCAAATAAATAAATTAAGAGGGAAAACGCTCGATCAATTATTTCAGGCGGTTCTTTCATTAAAGGATTTAGAAGAATGTTATAGTTTCTTTGATGACCTTTGTACAATCAATGAAATTCAATCATTGGCACAACGTCTTGAAGTTGCAAGAATGTTGCGTGATGGAAAAACCTATCATAAAATTGAAACAGAAACAGGTGCAAGTACAGCAACTATTTCTCGTGTTAAACGTTGTTTGAATTATGGAAATGACGCCTATGAATTAGCGTTGGACCGAATCAAAGGACCTGAAGAGACAATGGAAGATGTAGCGCAAGAGCCGAAGAATTAATCTTCGGTTTTTTTTCTCTTCTAATGGGTTTTATTTCTAAGCTTAGAATGGACTATTTTTTTTTTGAATCGTTTTTAGCAAGTGCTATAATGTTGTAATGGAATAGTGAATGGGAGGATTTTTGGATGTACGATTTTCGCCAATGGCGCCATGTGTTTAAACTTGACCCAAATAAAGAAATATCAGAAAAGGATTTGGAAAGAATTTGCGAATCCGGCACGGACGCAGTAATTGTTGGCGGAACAGATGGGGTAACTCTCGAAAATGTTCTAGACTTAATGGCAAGAATCCGAAGGTATACAGTTCCGTGTGTACTAGAGGTTTCAACTATTGATACGATTACCCCAGGGTTTGATCTATATTTTATCCCAACCATTTTAAATAGTCAGGATACAAAATGGATTACAGAACTACATCATCAGGCTGTAAAAGAATATGGTGCAGTTATGAATTGGGACGAGATCGTCATGGAGGGCTATTGTATAGTAAACAAGGATTGTAAAGCTGCTAAGCTTACAACTGTTCATACTGATTTAACAAGCGATGACATTACTGCTTATGCCATCATGGCTGAAAAAATGTTTCAGCTGCCGATTTTTTACATCGAATATAGTGGTGTATATGGGGATGTTCAGTTGGTTGCAGATGTCAAAAATGTTCTCGAAAAAACAATTCTTTTTTATGGTGGCGGGATTTCAACTGTTGAACAAGCTGTCAATATGGCCAAGCATGCAGATGTAATCGTGGTTGGAAATGTCATTTATGAAAATATTGATGAAGCGTTAAAAACGGTCAAAAGTATCCGATAATGATTGTTTAGAATGAAATAAAATGGTAAAATCAATAAAAAAGAACATGTGTTCTATTATGGTGGTGAAGTAATTGCAATATTTAACAGATAAATTAATAAATGGCTTGAATCCAGAGCAACAAAGCGCAGTTAAGGCAACAGATGGCCCCCTTCTAATTATGGCGGGTGCTGGAAGTGGCAAGACGAGAGTGTTAACGCATCGAATTGCCTATTTAATGGTGGAAAAAGGGGTTAACCCTTACAATATTTTGGCCCTTACATTTACAAACAAAGCAGCGAGAGAAATGAGAGACCGAATTTCAAAAATGATGGGCGGAGTAGCTGAACAGATTTGGATATCAACATTTCACTCGATGTGTGTAAGAATTTTGCGGAGAGATATTGATCGAATTGGCTTTAATCGTAATTTTACTATTCTCGATACAACGGATCAGCTCTCAGTTATTAAAGGTATCCTAAAGGATAAAAATATTGATCCAAAGAAGTTTGATCCACGTGCAATTCTTGGATCAATTAGTTCTGCCAAAAATGAATTAATTGAGCCAGATGAATATGCGAAAACCGCAGGTGGGTATTTTGATCAGGTTATTAGTGATGTTTATAGTGAATACCAAAAACGGCTAAGGAAGAATCAGGCCCTTGACTTTGATGATCTGATTATGTCAACGATTCTACTATTTAGGCGCGTTCCAGAGGTTTTAGAGTATTATCAACGCAAATTCCAATATATACATGTTGATGAGTATCAAGATACCAACAAAGCACAATATCTTTTAGTCAAGTTGATGGCTGACCGTTTTAAGAATCTTTGTGTTGTTGGGGACTCAGATCAATCGATTTATAGATGGAGAGGCGCAGATATCGCAAATATCCTTTCGTTTGAAAAAGACTATCCAAATGTAACTGTCATTTTACTTGAACAAAATTACCGTTCGACAAAAAGGATTTTACTGGCAGCTAATGAGGTTATCGCCAAAAACATGAACCGAAAGCCCAAAAATTTATGGACAGAAAATCCGGAAGGTAACAAAATTGTCTATTATCGTGCAGATAGTGAACAGGGAGAGGCCCAATTTGTTACGGGGAAAATTAAAGAACTATCTGAAGATGGAAAGTATAAGCTTTCTGATATAGCTATTCTTTATCGAACAAACGCCCAGTCCCGTGTGATGGAGGAAGTACTGTTAAAATCGAATATTAACTACTCAATTGTTGGTGGTACGAAGTTCTATGATCGTAAAGAAATTAAGGACATGCTTGCTTATCTTCGCTTAATCTCCAACCCAGATGATGATATCAGCCTACAGCGCGTGATAAATGTGCCTAAACGAGGGATTGGTTCAAGTTCAGTCGATAAAATGGCCAATTTTGCAACTATGCATGATCTATCTCTTTATCATACGTTGGATTCAATTGAATTGGTGGGCCTAAGCCCGAAAACGACAAGGGCAGCGGCTGAATTTCGTAATTTGATTAATAATTATACCCAAATGCAGGAATACGTTTCCGTTACAGAATTAGTTGAGGAAATTTTAGAAAAATCAGGGTACCGAGAAATGCTCAAAGCCGAAAAATCAATTGAAGCACAGAGCCGACTTGAAAACCTTGATGAATTATTATCAGTCACAAAGAACTTTGAAAAGACAAGTGAAGATAAGAGTTTGGTTGCCTTTTTAACTGATTTAGCTCTTGTTGCCGATATTGATTCAATGGATGATGAAGGTGCAGAAGCAGATGCGGTTGTTTTGATGACTTTACATTCTGCAAAAGGCTTGGAATTTCCTGTTGTCTTCTTAATTGGGTTGGAAGAAGGGGTATTCCCTCACAGCCGCTCTTTAATGGAAGAAGCAGAAATGGAAGAGGAACGCCGTCTAGCCTATGTAGGAATTACAAGAGCCGAACAAAGTTTGTTTGTGACTAATGCTCAAATGAGAACATTATTTGGTAGGACAAATATGAATCCAGCTTCTAGGTTTATCAGCGAAATCCCTCAGGACCTCTTAGAAGGTGTAGAGAAGCCTGCAAAAAGAATGGGATCATTTGGCTCTAAGGGGACGGCATATGGTTCAAATGGAGCTTCCTTTGGGACTCCAGCAGCAAGAAAATCGATTATGCGTCCAGTTGCATCAACAACAGGTGGAGATGAGTTTGCCTGGAAAGTGGGCGATAAAGCGGAACATGGCAAATGGGGTACAGGAACGGTAGTAAGTGTAAAAGGTGAAGGTGAAGGAATTGAACTCGATATTGCTTTCCCAAGCCCGACAGGTATTAAGCGTCTCCTTGCAAAATTTGCTCCAATTAAAAGGGCATAAGATTTCCATTAAGAAAGGGCTGTATTTATGGACCTTCAAACCGCTGAAGTAAAAATGAATGAATTAAGAAGCCAATTAACTGAGTATGGCTACCAATATCACGTCTTGGATAAACCTTCAGTACCAGATTCAGAATATGATCGTTTAATGCTTGAATTGGTCGAGCTCGAAGGAAAGTATCCAGAATTAAAAACATCGGATTCACCCACAGAGCGAGTGGGTGGAAGTGTCCTTGATCTTTTTGAAAAAGTGGAGCATTCTGCTCCGATGCTAAGTCTCGGAAACGCTTTTAATGAACAAGATTTAAGGGATTTTGATAGGCGTATCCGCCAAGTGGTTGGCGATGATTTTTCATATGTTTGTGAGTTAAAGATTGATGGTCTCGCAGTCTCCTTAAGATATGTAGACGGATTATTTGTTCAGGGGGCAACACGCGGGGATGGAACCATTGGTGAGGATATCACAGCTAATTTAAAAACGATCAAATCCATTCCATTAAGATTACGTGAAACTGTCTCGCTCGAAGTTCGTGGTGAGGCCTACATGCCAAAGCGGTCGTTTGAGGCATTAAATAAAGCGAAGGCAGAGCGGGAAGAAGAGCCTTTTGCTAATCCCCGAAATGCTGCGGCGGGCTCACTTAGACAGCTTGATCCGAAGATCGCTTCTTCAAGAAACCTGGATGTCTTTCTGTATGGAATTGGAGATGTAGGAAAAATCAAAGTTGATTCACATAGCGAAGGACTCGATTATCTTGACCAACTGGGATTCAAAACCAATAAAGAACGTAGAAAGTGCGTAACAATTGAAGAAGTGATTCAGTATGTAAACAGTTGGGTGGAAAAACGACCAAACCTTCCTTATGAAATTGATGGAATTGTAATAAAAGTAGATTTGCTTCATCAACAGGAGGAATTAGGAAGAACAGCGAAGAGTCCGCGCTGGGCTATTGCCTATAAATTTCCGGCAGAAGAAGTGATAACAACCCTTTTGGATATTGAATTAAGTATTGGCAGAACTGGAGTGTTGACTCCGACAGCGATTCTAGAACCTGTAAAGGTGGCTGGGACAACCGTACAACGAGCTTCCCTTCATAATGAAGATTTAATCCGTGAAAAGGATATCAAAATTGGGGATAAGGTAGTTGTGAAAAAGGCTGGCGATATTATTCCTGAAGTGGTAAACGTTATTGCTGATCAACGTACAGGTGCTGAAGTGGATTTCCATATGCCAACGCATTGTCCAGAGTGTGAAAGTGAACTTGTCCGCCTCGAAGGTGAAGTGGCATTAAGATGTATTAATCCTAAGTGTCCAGCACAAATTCGCGAAGGCTTAATTCACTTTGTATCTCGTGATGCGATGAATATTGATGGATTAGGGGAAAAGGTGGTAAGTCAGCTATTTGCTGAAAAGCTAATCGTCGATGTTGCTGATATTTATAAGCTATCAAGTGAACAGCTTTTAGGGCTTGAAAGAATGGGAGAAAAATCTGTTACTAATCTTTTAACAGCTATAGAGTCATCGAAAGCGAACTCTCTCGAAAAACTTTTGTTTGGCCTTGGAATCCGCCATGTGGGGGCAAAGGCAGCAAAAACACTTGCTCAAGCATTCGGATCTATCCTAAAGCTTGCAACGGCAAATAAGGAAGAGTTGTTAGCTATTAATGAGATTGGTGAGAAAATGGCTGATTCAATTGTTACCTTTTTTGACCAAGAAGAAGTGCAGGCTCTTATTGAAGAATTAAAGACTGCCGGAGTCAATATGGAATATAAAGGGGTAATGCCTAGTACAGCCTTGGAATCTGATTCTCTTTTTGCTGGGAAAACGATTGTCTTAACTGGAAAGTTAGAACAGTTAACCAGAAATGAGGCCAAGGAAGGTATTGAAGCACTTGGCGGTAATGTTTCAGGTAGCGTCAGCAAAAAAACGGATTTGGTCATTGCAGGTATTGAGGCAGGTTCAAAATTAACCAAGGCTGAACAACTTGGCATTGAAGTATGGGATGAGGAACGATTGCTTTCAGAATTAAATAAATAAGAGGTGTTTTAACGTGAGAAAATTCTCATTGCTTGCTCTTTCCCTTGTTTTTTTGCTAAGTGCTTGTGCACCAACCTTTCAAAAGCAAAATGAAGTAGTCCAAACAAACAAAAAGGCAAAAGAGAAAGCAATTATTCCAAAGTATAAAATAGGAGACAATTATTACCGTACAATTTTACCGTTTGTGCCAGGAGAAACACGCGGTATGGTCGTTAATAACCTAAATACAAGATACGATATCAACGAATTTGAAACAGGATTAATGAGAATTGCTCAAAAAAAGTTTGATCCTAATAAATATTTGTTCCGTGAAGGACAAGAAATTAAGCGAGATACTGTAAAGCTTTGGTTAAACCGAAAATTCACGAAACAGCAATTAAAAGATGAAAATTTAACTGATAATGATAACATAGGCTTAAATCCGCTTGATGAAAAGGGAGATAACAAGACCCCTATCTATTTAGCCCATATATTGGAGCATGATTATCTAGTAAAAGGAAATAATAATACGGTTCAGCTTGGTGGAGTCGTCATTGGACTCGCATTAAATTCTACCTATTATTATCAAACGGTTCAATACGGCCCGACCTATGAAAAAAAGATTGACCGCAGTGAGTTTGAAAGCCAAGGTAAAAAAATAGCTGCAGAGGTTTTACAACGTCTTCGTACTATGAAGAATTTAAAGGATATACCGATTACGATTGCCTTGTATAAAACAGAGAGCAAATCATCGGTTGTACCCGGAGACTTTTTTGCATATTCTTCAATTGATTCTGGTAGTTCTAACACAGATAATTGGCAAAAGTTGAATGAAAAGTATTTTTTATTCCCTTCGGCGGATGCTCAGGAAGCACATCGTGATGATGCCACAGCATTTTTAAATTTCAAACAGGATGTTGAGGAATATTTCCCTAATTTCAATGGAGTCATTGGTAGGGCCTTTTATATGGATGACCAATTGCAGGATCTCAATATTACCATTCCAATTCAATTTTACGGGGAAACAGAAGCAATAGGTTTTACACAATATGTAACAGGACTCGTGATGGAGCATTTTCCAAAGTATATTTCGGTTTCTGTCAGTGTAACATCCGTGGATGGTCCTGAGGCCTTAATTGTACGCAAGGCCAATCAGGATGAACCGTTTGTTCATATTTATGAATAATAGTCAAACCGGTAGAAGGATTTCTGCCGGTTTTTAGTTAATGGCTCTGTTAAAGGTAAATGCTGATATTTGATACCTGTCCGAATTCTTAATAGACGGAAAAATTCCTCTTAATTAGTAAATTGGATTAAAATAGAGCTTGAATAGACGGAGAGTTTCCGCCTATTGACTCAAAAACTGCGAAAATGGGGGACTTTGTATTGCGTAACCGGAAAACCTCCGCTTATACACCCCGAAACGAGCTCCATTCTGCATTTAACCGAAAAATCTTCGCTTATTTTATTTTCATTAGTAAAATTTAACAGATTCTAGTTAATAGAGGCTTTGATTTTATATTAATATAGTGAAAATTGTTTTGAATATTTTTAATAGTCTGTTATTAATCCGCTCTTTTTATAGAAAACAACGCATGGGTCGAGTTTACAAAATTGGCAAAATTCATTTTCCTCAATGAATTGATATAATTAAGAGGAACGTGTTAAAATGAAACTTGGATGTAAATGTATGAGGGAGGGATTGATAGAATGATTCCGCCTTATAAACATGAAAAATGGACTGATTTTTCAGTCGTTGTGACTAGTGTTAAAACAAAACTGAAAGGAACGTGAAAGTATGAGTAACGGAATTTTCAATATCCCAACACTAACAAATGAGCCTGGCTATACGTATGCTCCAGGTACAAAACAACGGGAAACATTAAAAGCAGAATTAAAACGACAATCTGATATCGTAATCGACATCCCTGTGATTATTAATGGAAAAGATGTAAAGACAGATACAGTGAAGCAAGTGGTTATGCCCCATAATCATCAACATGTTTTAGCAAACTATTCCGAAGCTAGTGAAAAAGAGTTGCGTGATGCTGTAGAAGCGGCAATGGCTGCGAAAGAAGCATGGGCAAATATGCCATGGGAACACCGTGCATCTATTTTCTTAAAAGCTGCTGATTTACTCTCTGGCCCATACCGTGATTTAATCAATGCTTCTACTATGTTAGGACAATCCAAAACAGCTTATCAATCTGAAATTGATGCAGCACAAGAATTAGCAGATTTCTTACGTTATGACGTTGATTGTGCTAATCAAATCTATCAAATTCAACCGAGCAGCATGAAGAATATCTGGAACCGTACAGATTACCGTTCACTTGATGGTTTCGTATTGGCAATTTCTCCATTTAACTTTACATCAATTGGTGGGAACTTACCAGTAGCTCCTGCGATTATGGGGAACGTAGTTGTTTGGAAACCAGCAACAACTGCTATATTATCAAACTACTACTTTATGCGTTTATTAGAAGAAGCAGGATTACCAAAAGGAGTAATTAACTTTGTTCCTTCTCGTGGATCACAAGTATCAGAAGTGGTATTAAAAGACCCTCGTATGTCTGGATTCCATTTTACTGGATCTACAAATACGTTCCAAACAATTTGGAAAACTGTAGGAGAAAATATTGCAAACTATAAATCTTATCCTCGTTTAATTGGGGAAACAGGTGGAAAAGACTTTGTATTTGCTCACGAAACTGCACAAGCAGACAAAGTGGTAGCGGGCCTTGTTCGTGGTTCTTTTGAATACCAAGGTCAAAAATGTTCAGCAGCCTCTCGTGCTTACATTCCAGCAAGCATGTGGGAAGAAGTAAAAGCAGGTTTAGTAGAAGAAACTGCGAAGCTTAAAGTAGGGGATATCCAAAACTTTACAAACTTCATGGGTGCAGTAATTGATAAAGCAGCCTTTGATTCGATTACAGGCTATATTGACTATGCTGCAGCTTCTGAAGAAGCAGAAATTATTGCTGGTGGTACTTATGATGATTCTGTTGGATATTTCGTTCAACCTACAATCATTGTTACGACAAATCCAAATTTCAAAACAATGGTAGAAGAAATTTTCGGACCAGTGTTAACCATTTATGTATATGAAAATGATAAATTAGAAGAAACATTGGATTCACTTGATTCAGCGTCCATCTATGCCTTAACGGGTGCTATCTTTGCACAAGATCGCGAGGCAATTATCTACTTAGAACGTCGCTTATCTGGTGCAGCTGGAAACTTCTATATCAATGATAAACCAACTGGTGCGATGATTGATCAACAACCATTTGGTGGTTCTCGTGGTTCTGGTACAAACGATAAAGCAGGCTCTGTGTTTAACATGATTCGTTGGACCAGTCCTCGTGTTATCAAAGAAAACTTTGCACCAACTACAGAAGTTTTATATCCATTTATGGATGCAGAATGATTTAAAATGTAAAAAAAAGATCCCAACATAAAAAGGTAGAACGCTCAGTTATTTGAGCGCTTCTACCTTTTTCCACGTTCACCGGGATGATCAGGATCTATTCGGGACAGCATGCGGGCTTTTTTCACGATCACAGGGATGATTAGGATCTATTCGGGACAGCATGCGGGCTTTTTTCACGATCACGGGATGATTAGGATCTATTCGGGACAGCATGCGGGCTTTTTCACAATCACGGGGATGATTAGGCTCTATTCGGGACAGCATGCTGGCTTTTTTCACGATCACAGGGATGATCAGGATCTATTCGGGACAGTATGCGGGCTTTTTTCACGATCACGGGGATGAATAGGATCTATTCGAGACAGCATGCTGGCTTTTTTCACGTTCACGGGGCTGAACAGGGGGCTTGTACTTTTCTTCTCCTCATCAGAACTTTTTATAAAGTAAAAGCATACATAGTAATAATCTGAAACTATGGTATGGTGGAAGGCACATCATATTTATTTTGTAAGGAGTGATCTGATTGAGTAAGCAAACTGTTGATGAAATTTTACAACAGGGAATCCAAGGTCCTAAGGAAATAAAGCCCGAAGAAAGGCGCAGGTTCCTAGGGACATTACGAGAGAGAATTATTATTGCTCTAAATAAAAACCAAGTAATAGAAAGAGAAATCTACCCACAGGTTGAGAAGTCTATGAAAGAAAATCTCGCCGCCCATCTTTTCCTTAATGGAAATATTAAATATGAGAAATTATCAAAATATGTTAAGTTAGCAAAAAAATATAAAATAGAACACACGATTGTTACGAATAAAGAGTTTGATACAGAAATTGGGCTTGTTTTAGCGATGGATCATGCCATTGACAAAGAGGAAATTTTTATTTTAAAAAATGAACCTAAAACATCTGCACCACCACCAAGAATAGAAAAAGCTTCTTTTTTTTCAAAGCTATTTAAGGGATTTAAATAAAACTTTCCTTTTAGAGGTTGCTTTGGTATATAATAAAAGAAAAAATAGTGATTGGCACTGGGGGAGCTAAGAATTGGCTGGCTGAGATTAAGACCCAAAAAGTCTTTTAACCCTTTTACCTGATCTGGTTAGTACCAGCGGAGGGAAGTGTGTTGACTTATGTCTACATATGCAGATTCCTATTGTTGGAGTCTGCTTTTTCGACTTCAATAATAGATTTAGGTATCCTTCAGTGTTCATGAACGTCTATTGGAGGATTTTTATATGAGAAAAACACAGAAGTTGACAATAACAGCAATGTTTATTGCGATAGGAACACTAACGAGCAACTTATTATTTATTCCGGTTGGTGTTACCAAGCTGTTTCCGGTCCAGCACTTTATTAATGTTTTATCTGCCGTTATACTTGGCCCTTATTATGCATTAGCGGAAGCTGTTGGTATATCACTTCTCAGAAACATGATGGGTACTGGTTCTATCTTTGCTTTTCCAGGAAGTATCATTGGGGCTTTACTATCTGCCTTTTTATACAAAAAGACAAAGAAACTTTTCATGGCCTTTTTAGGAGAAGTTGTGGGAACAGGGATCTTAGGAGCTATTGCCTCTTACCCAATTTCAACCCTTTTTCTTGGAAAAGAAGCGACCCTTTTTGGATTCATTCCCATGTTTATTTTCAGTTCTTTTGCTGGGGCAGCAATTGGCCTTATCATTTTAACTGTTTTCTTAAAAAATAAAGCAGTCGCTAAAATTATCATGACCAACTCTAAAAACTGATTTTTCCAAAACAGATCATTGCGGTAGCGTAGAAAAATTTGGTATGATCATTATTATTGAATAAGAAAACTTGGCAGAATGCCAAGTTTTTCTTATTAGCAAATAAAAAGACAAACCCGATCGGAGGTAATGAGATGTCGCGAATTTCTACAGAACAGGTGAAACACGTAGCCAACTTGGCGCGTTTGGCAATTACGGATGATGAAGCTGACAAGTTTATGAAACAGCTAGATGCCATCATGACGTTTGCTGAACAATTAAATGAACTGGATACGGAAAATGTTGATCCAACATTCCACGTGCTAGATATGAAGAATGTTTTACGTGAAGATATACCGCAAAAGGGACTTCCGCTCGATGAGGTATTAAAAAATGTTCCAGAGCATCAAGATGGTCAGGTTAAAGTACCAGCAACATTTTAATAGGAAACTGGCAAGTAAGGAGGAGAACAGTAAGTGAGTGTGTTTGATAATAAATTAGCTGAACTACATCAACTTTTACATAAAAAAGATCTTAGTATATCTGATCTTGTCGATGAATCGTATAAACGTATCGCACAAGTAGATAGCAAAGTTCAGGCATTTTTAACATTGGATGAAGAACAGGCACGAAAAACTGCGAAATTATTTGATGAAAAGTTAAAAACAGACGAGCGTAAAGGCTTGCTATTTGGAATGCCTATTGGGGTTAAGGATAATATTGTCACGAAGGGATTGCGAACAACCTGTGCCAGTAAAATCCTCGAGAATTTTGATCCGATTTATGATGCAACCGTTGTTCAGAAGCTACAACGTGCTGAAACGATCACGATTGGAAAGTTAAATATGGACGAATTTGCGATGGGATCATCAACTGAGAATTCAGGATTCCAAACGACACGTAATCCATGGAATCTGGAAACTGTACCAGGTGGCTCTTCAGGTGGCTCAGCAGCTGCAGTTGCTGCAGGCGAGGTATTATTTACTCTTGGTTCTGATACGGGTGGCTCGATCCGCCAACCTGCTTCATTTTGTGGTGTTGTTGGTTTAAAACCAACATATGGACGTGTTTCTCGTTTTGGGCTTGTTGCATTTGCCTCTTCACTTGATCAAATTGGCCCAATCACAAGAACAGTTGAAGACAATGCTTATCTTTTACAGGCAATCTCTGGACTTGATCCAATGGATTCTACATCAGCAAATGTTGAGGTTCCTAATTTTGTAGAGGCCTTAACAGGTGATGTTAGGGGTTTAAAGATTGCTGTTCCAAAAGAATACCTTGGTGAGGGCGTAAGTGTTACAGTCCGTCAATCGGTATTAGATGCACTAAAGGTTCTAGAGAAGCTGGGAGCGGTTTGGGAAGAAGTATCATTGCCACACTCTAAGTACGCCCTAGCAACTTACTATTTGCTTTCCTCTTCTGAAGCTTCTGCAAACCTTTCACGTTTTGATGGGGTTCGCTACGGTTATAGGACTCCAAATGCGGATAATTTAATCGATTTATATAAAAATACGAGGGCAGAAGGCTTTGGGGAAGAAGTCAAACGCAGGATTATGCTTGGAACATTTGCATTAAGCTCTGGATATTATGATGCTTATTATAAAAAGGCTCAAAAAGTCCGGACATTGATAAAGAAGGACTTTGAGGATGTTTTTGAAAAGTATGATGTTATCATTGGGCCAACTACTCCAACTCCAGCTTTCAAAATTGGTGAAAATGTGGACGATCCATTAACAATGTATGCAAATGATATTTTAACCATTCCAGTAAACCTTGCAGGCGTTCCAGGTATCTCTGTTCCATGTGGCTTTGATGGAGGCTTACCACTTGGTTTGCAAATTATCGGCAAGCATTTTGATGAAGCAACAGTGTACCGAGTTGCACATGCATTTGAAACAGCAACTAATTTTCATAAACAGAAGCCGGAATTGTAGGGGGCGCAAGAACATGGAATTTGAAACGATCATTGGACTTGAGGTCCATGTGGAATTAAAAACAGCTTCGAAGATATTTTCGTCCAGCCCGAACCATTTTGGGGCTGAGCCAAATACGAATACAAATATGGTCGATCTTGGCTATCCTGGAGTCTTGCCGGTCTTAAATAGAAAAGTTGTCGATTATGGAATGAAAGCGGCAATGGCAATAAATTGCGAAGTGGCCACAAACACAAAATTTGACCGAAAAAACTACTTTTATCCAGATAATCCAAAAGCTTATCAAATTTCGCAATTTGATCAGCCGATCGGTGAACATGGCTGGATTGAAATTGAAGTAAATGGCTATACGAAAAAGATTGGGATTACCAGAATCCATCTTGAAGAGGATGCTGGCAAATTAAATCATGGCAATGGGTATTCTCTTGTCGATTATAACCGCCAGGGAACACCGCTCGTTGAGATTGTATCTGAGCCAGATATCCGTACTCCTGATGAAGCATATGCCTATCTTGAAAAATTAAAATCAATTATCCAATATACAGGTGTTTCAGATTGCAAGATGGAAGAAGGTTCACTTAGATGTGATGCCAATATTTCAATTCGCCCTGTAGGTCAAGAAGAATTTGGTACAAAAACTGAATTGAAAAACTTGAACTCTTTTAATTTTGTCCGCAAAGGGCTTGAGTATGAGGAGAAGCGTCAGCGGGAGGTCGTATTAGCTGGTGGAGTGATCGAGCAGGAGACGCGCCGATTCGATGAAGCAACAAACACGACGATTCTAATGAGGGTAAAGGAAGGATCGGATGATTACCGCTATTTCCCTGAGCCAGATTTAATGGGCCTCTTCATTGATGAAGATTGGAAAGCAAGAGTCCGTGCAGAAATACCTGAGCTACCTGACATGCGTCAAAAGCGTTATGTGGATGAACTTGGATTACCTGCTTATGATGCGAAAGTGCTGACAGCAACAAGAGAAATGGCCGATTTCTTTGAAACAACGATTAAAGCAGGTGCAGATGCAAAATTGGCATCGAACTGGCTAATGGGGGATGTTTCAGCATATTTAAATGCTGAGCAAAAGGAACTAGAAGATATCGCGCTAACTCCAGAAAGCCTTGCAGGAATGATTATGCTGATTGAGGATGGGACAATTTCTTCAAAAATTGCCAAAACAGTTTTCAAAGAGCTTATTGAAAATGGTGGTAATCCTTCGCAAATTGTGAAGGATAAAGGGCTTGTGCAAATTTCTGATGAAGGTGCCCTTTTAAAGATTGTTTCAGAAATTCTTGATGCCAACCCGCAATCGATTGAAGATTTCAAGAATGGGAAAAGCAAAGCAGTTGGATTCCTTGTCGGCCAATTAATGAAGGCTACAAAAGGACAAGCAAATCCACAGATGGTCAATAAGATTTTACTAGAAGAAATTCAAAAACGATAACCATTAAAGGAATGCTGGCAGAATTCTCTGCCAGCATTTTTTTGGCTAATAAGAAAGTTTAACTTAGCTAATGCATGAAAGGATGTTCCGAGCGTTTTATTATTAATCAACACTTAAATCGCATAAGGGCAACTAGGCAATCGCCGGCGCTAACCAAGTTTTCTTTAAAGTATAAAGAGAATATATTAGCAATTTATCTTTTAATAAGGCTCTTTTCTTAAACTTTGTTGCTATTTGAAGGTAATATGGTGTGTTATATCAGTTTATCGATGAATCAGAAGGCAATTTTTTAGAAAAGAGCACGATATCATAGTAATTACGGGTTTTAGACTAGGTACGTAAAACAACAATCTGTACGAAAACAGCCTTTAATAAAAAATAGCGACAAATTTTTTAAAATGTTCTAGGGAAAAGCTCTCTTTTATAAAGGGTTCGACCCCTTTTAAATCAAACGTTTGATCAAGAAAAAGAGGGAGAGATATTGGTGATTTATGACGAATAGGAGGGTGTAATTGGTAGATAAAGATCCTAACTTTGTAGTTAAAATGTGGGAATAGTAATAAATTACCTTTTAGACTGAGGAAATTTAGAAATGAAAACAACAATTTGAACAGCAAAAAACGTTCGGTATAGAATACCCGAACGTTAATTTCACAACAAATTACCTATTTATCACTTTTTAATAATCTGACGCTTTCATTAAATTCTTTTTCGATTGTATCGTTTTTCTTATAGGTGAATAAGCTTACAACGACTGAAACGATAAAGTTAAAAATGAAGCCTGGTACGATTTCATAAAGACTTTCACCAAAAAGGATATGACCAAGGTCAGCATTTTTCCAAACAATAACCGTTACAGCTCCAACGATCATTCCGAGAATGGCACCCCAGTTGGTCATCTTTTTCCAGAATAAGCTTAATAGAATAATTGGTCCGAAGGATGCTCCGAAACCTGCCCATGCATAAGCAACAAGGCTTAAAATAGTGCTATCTTGTTTAAAGGCTAATACAGCAGCAATGACTGAAACAAGAAGAACAGCCATTCTTCCAAGGAATACAAGTTCTTTATCCTTGGCATCTTTGCGAACAACCATTTTGTATAAATCCTCAACTAAAGCACTGGATGTTACGATTAATTGTGAAGAAATCGTACTCATGATTGCAGCGAGTATCGCAGCTAAGGCAAAACCTGCGAATAGTGGATGGAATAAAATTTGTGAAAGTGTGATAAACACAGCCTCAGGATTGTCTAATTTATATTGAGGGTTATTATGGAAAAATGCTATTCCAACAAATGCTGTAAGAATTGTTCCGATTAGGGAGAAGATCATCCAAGTCATCCCAATGCGGCGAGCACTTTTTGTTTCTTTTACCGTTTTGATAGCCATAAATCTAACGATAATGTGTGGTTGCCCAAAGTAACCAAGGCCCCAAGCTGCTGCAGAAATAATTCCTATGAAAGTAGTTCCTTTAAAGAAATCAAGGAAATTAGGGTTAACCGAACGGACGGTATCGAATGTAGCTGCTGGGCCACCAGTTTCGAAGATTCCGATTGCAGGAACAAGAAGGAGTGCAATTAACATCATTAATCCCTGGATAAAGTCCGTGTAACTAACAGCAAGGAATCCACCAAACAAGGTGTAGGCAACACAAACGCCGCCAACAATATAAAGGCCTGTATGGTAATCAGTGTGGAAGGAGCTTTCAAAGAAAACTGCGCCGGAAACCATTCCAGCTGAAACATATAAAGTAAAGAAAATAAGAATAACAATACCGGATACAACACGAAGCATTTTCGTTTTATCTTTAAAACGGTTTTCTAGAAAGCTTGGAATGGTAATAGAGTCGTTAGCTACCATTGTATAAGAACGAAGACGAGGAGCAACTAATAACCAATTCAGATAGGCTCCGATGGTTAAGCCAATTGCAATCCAAGCATCTGCTAAACCTGTTACATAAACTCCTCCTGGTAAGCCCATTAAGAGCCAACCACTCATATCAGCCGCGCCAGCACTCAATGCTGTTACAGCAGGTCCTAACGATCGTCCACCAAGCATGTAATCGGTTAGATTACTAGTCTTACGGTAGCTGTACCAGCCGATAAAAAGCATACCAGCAAGGTAAATACCAATCGTGATAAGCTGTAATACTTCCTTTGACATTCATTTTCCCCCTTTGATTTAGTAGAAAAAATAGTTTATAAATTTATTATTTATAAAATATTCTATCAACTCATTTATAATACATTTTTTCCTGTTTAGTCAATAAAATTATTTTTTTAGAATAGAAAATAGCATAGGAAAATAATGGAGTCTCGTCTTTTTAAAGGCTATTTGCCCATTCGTAAAATTACATAGCTTTTGGAGGAATCCGATCCTTGATGAGGTTTTTATCGTTAACTTTCGGCTCAATTCCAAGGATGAAATTACGGAAATTGGAGCGATGAAGGTAAATTAAGAAAAGAAAGAATAATAAAAAGATCGTTTCTAATTCTTGTTGGGATGAAAGGAATGAATAAAGTAGTAAACTTAGACCCATTGAGAGAGAACCTAAGAATACATATTTTGTTAAAAAAATAATGAAAAAGAAAATGGTGTAGGCAATTAGAAATAATGGGAAGTTGGCGATTAATAATGCACCAGCAGTGGTTGCAATTGCCTTACCTCCTTTAAATCCAGCGAAAATTGGAAAGCAATGCCCTAAAGCAGCTGTGAGACCGAAGTAGAGTGGATCAGCATCAATGCTAAAATATAAGGGTAGGAAAGAAGCAATCGCACCTTTTCCTACATCCACAATCAGTACAAACAATGCTGCCTTTTTCCCCAAAACCCTTAAAGAATTTGTGGCACCTGGATTTTTACTCCCATGTTCGCGAATATCCACGTGGAAGAACAACTTGCCCACAATTAAAGCGGTAGGAAAGCTTCCAATTAAATAAGCTACAATTAATAAGCCCCAGAACATATAATCATTCCTTTTATCGTTTTTAAGAGTATATTCCTCCTATATAAGTACTTTACCATATTAGTAAAAAAATTCTGTAAAATGGATAAGCATATGAGAGAAGGGCACTTATCAAGGAAAGCTTAAAGGCACGAGCGTACAGGAAGTGATCGTTAAGTGGACTATGGGAAGTGACTTTAGAAGCCTGAACAAAGTTCAATGAAAAATTCTGAATATCAACGCGGGGTCGGTGAATATCATATTACTATAGCAAACACTTATAGTGTTCGTTTAAATGCCTTGCAGTAATTTTTAATTGGAATTTTAACGAAAAAAAAACGTCTTGATAATAGTCTGAACCTTTAAGGGCAAAATAATTTTTATCGTAAAAAATAACTTTATGATTGTAAGATTGGATGTTAGTTGGTAGAATATAGAAATGACTGTGCGTCCGGAATAAGACAATTTTCAGTTATAGGATGATGAGAATGAAAAGAGCAAGACTTATATATAATCCAACATCAGGACGGGAAATTCTAAAACGCAATCTACCGGAAATCCTTGAAAAATTAGAGGTTGCTGGATATGAAACATCATGCCATGCAACGACCTGTGCAGGGGATGCAATAAAAGCTGCAAGACTCGCAGTGGACCGTCGGTATGATATTGTGATAGCTGCCGGTGGCGATGGAACAATACATGAAGTAGTAAATGGACTTGCTGAACAGGAGTATCGCCCAAAAATGGGGATTATCCCTGCTGGAACAACTAACGATTTTGCTCGCGCTTTGCAGATTCCAAGAGATATAGGAACTGCGGTGGATATTATTACAAAAGGCGATACTATTCCAGTGGATATTGGCAAAATAAATGATAAATATTTTATTAATATTGCTGGTGGTGGCAGAATTACCGAGCTTACATATGAAGTACCGAGTAGATTAAAAACGATGCTTGGGCAACTTGCTTATTATTTAAAAGGGATGGAAATGATACCGTCCATAAAAGCTTCAGAAGTAAGCATAGAATATGATGGTAAGCTTTTTGAAGGGGAAGCAATGCTGTTCCTTGTTGGGCTGACGAATTCTATCGGTGGATTCGAAAAACTTGCACCTGATTCATCGATTAATGACGGTTTATTTTCTTTATTAATTTTAAAGAAAATCAATCTTGCGGATTTTATCCGTGTTTCTACATTGGCTTTACGCGGAGAACATATCCACGACCCAAATGTAATTTATACACAGGCAAACCACATTAAAGTTTACTCAAGTGAAAAAGTTCAATTGAACCTTGATGGTGAATTTGGAGGGTTGCTCCCAGCGGTGTTTGAAAACTTATATCGTCATTTAGAGGTGTTTGTACCAATTGATGATATTCGACCATTAGATAAACCGATCGATTGGGAGCCTGGAAAAAGATACAGCTAAAAAAGTTCGTTCCAAGTATGGAGCGAACTTTTTTGGTTTGCATGATAGGTAGGTCCCTTTAGGTAAAATCATCTCGACCCAATGACGAAGATGATGATAGTGGGATATTACCTTTGTTCAGTTAATTGACCATCTTTCATGACATAGATTCTATCGCATATTGGAAGTATTTGTTCATCATGAGTAACAATTATAGCCGATTTATTCTGCTCCTTCACAATCTTCGATATTAGTTCGATGATAGCTATACTTCGACACGAATCTAAACTGGCTGTTGGCTCATCTGCTAAAATGATGTCTGGATCATTAATAAAGGCTCTGGCAATTGCGATTCTCTGTTTTTCACCACCAGATAATTGATGTGGATAAAACTTTGCACGGTGCTCCATTCCTACTGCAACCAACATCTCTGTTATTTTTGACCTTTCTGCTTTAGACCATTTATTGGCCATTTTTAAAACAAAGCTTAATTGTTCCTGCACCTTTAAATAAGGAACTAAATTAGAGGTTTGAAAAATATAACCAAGATGATTCAACCTTATATCTGCTTTCTCCACATCACTAAAAGAGGAGATATTTCTTCCATTTACAAATACATTACCTTTATCAGGTGAAAGCAAAGCACCAGCAATTGATAAAAAGGTAGATTTCCCAGAACCAGATGGACCAATAACGGCTACTACCTCTCCCTTATTCACACTGAAAGATAAATTTTTTACAATATGATTAATTTTATCGCCATCTTTAAACGATTTTTCGATATTTTCTAAAACTAAAGGCTCCGTCACTACCATTATTCTAACCTCCCCATTGCTTGAACTGGATCTGCTCTTGTGATATTAAATACGGATAGTAACGATCCAAATATGGATACTAGGAATAATATTCCTGAGAATTTAATGATTTGCATCAAATCAAAGATAAACGGAATATCTATTGGAAGAACAGCCTTAAATATCCGTGTGAAACCTACTGCAGTTGCGATACTGAAAAGCGTTAATAATATAACCTGAACAATCGTAGACTTGATCAAATAGCTTGATTTTGCACCGATGGCTTTCAAAATTCCAAATTGAGAAGTTTTTTGAATGGTCATGATATAAAAGAAAGCAGCTAAGACAAAAACGGCAATAATGATTAGGAACGAAAGCATCATCATTAATGAATTTTGTTCCGCTGTGTAACCAGGAACACCTTTGATAACTGTTTCTTTATTTACCCATACACCGCCCTCAACTAATTTAGAAATTTCTTTTCTTGATACTTTATCGTTATTCTTACTAACAACAGCATTGTATTTGCTATTTTGTGGGCCACCTGATAGAGACCCCCATGTATCAAATGAAACAATCGCAACTGGTGTATGACTAAAGGTTTGGTCATGAATAAATCCAGAAACCTTCAACTTTATACCAGTCCGTGCATCTTTTACAATGCTACCTATTTTTACCTTTTCAGACTTTAAGGAGCGATCGAGTAAAACTTCATTTTTCACACCAGTTACGAAATCTTCACCTTCCATAACATCTGGCTTTAAAAATCCATCCTCCTTCATCGCTATAAACGTTACATCCAATTGGTTATCAGAACCTACTTGGGACAAGGCACCCATTTGAATACCGATTGGTTCCACACCACTTTTAGATTGCACTTTTTCCAGATTGATTTGCAGATGGGAACGGTCAATCCGGCCCTCTACATTTTTTTGGAGATAGAAGGAACTTGCAGGCATATTTATAATTGATGAAGCATTATTCATCGCTAGTCCATTGGCAAGCCCATTAATAATAAAGACAAGTACAGCTACAAAAAAGATAATAAAGCTTATTAATAAATATCTGACTTTAAAAAATGTCATTTCCTTAAACGGTAAGAAGAACATTAAAAAATCACCTTCCCTTTCATAAATAAAATACTTTATGAATATGAACGGAAGATGAACGTTATTTTACAGTTTCGGAAGGGTTATTTTAAATGTAGTCCCTTTCCCTTTTTGACTTTCTACTTCTATTTTTCCACTGTGTAAAGTAACAATTGATTTTACAATGGACAACCCTAGCCCCGTTCCATCTACCGAACGAGCTCTAGAGGAATCAGCCCGGTAAAAACGATCAAATATTTTTCCTTTTTCCTGCTGATCTAAACCAATACCAGTGTCTTTAAAAATCACTTTAACTTCTGAACCTACTGTAGATAATTCAATATCGATGGTTCCATTTTCTTTATTGTACTTTATTGCATTCGTCAACAAGTTTTCCCAAACAGAATACAACAGGCCAGAATCACCCTTAATCAAGATATCTGGTAGTGAATAACTCATCATGATCCCTTTATCACCTATACTCCACTGAAACTGATGGATAACATTTTTCAGCTGTTCCCCTAAGTTAATCGTGGTAATTTCCATTAATTCTTTTTTACTCTCAATCGAAGCTAGAAGCAGCAGTTGTTTTGTTAAGTTAGATAAACGATTTACTTCTGAATGAACAACTTGAATATATTGCTCCTTTTCCTTGGTACTTATTTGCTGATTTTCAAGTAAATTCATATATCCCTTTATATTCGTAAGGGGAGTTTGAATATCATGAGAAATATTTGTTAGTAACTCTCTTCTTAATTGATCCACTTTTGCTAATTTATTCGACATGTTGGTAAAACTGTTTGCCAAATCTCCTAATTCGTCCTTCCGATCAATATCCAGCTTGATCGAAAAATTCCCTTCAGAGATTTCTTTGGTTGCCGCATTTAGTTTCCTAATAGGATGTACTAAATATTTTGTACTAATAAGAACCATTACAATACTTAATAGAATCGAAAGAAGAAGCAACCACCCAAAAAGAATATGCATTTCATTAAACATTAGTTTGATATTTGGTCTAATAAAAAGTGCATATTTTTGCTGATGATATTCGAAAGGAACACCGATTGAATTTGTTAATTCATTTGCAAAAAAACCGGTAACAAACGTTTTTCCAGGAAAGTGTTGGATTCCATGATAAACCTTGCCGTGAAATACTTTTTCGATTGCTACATTAGGTAGATTCTTCACCCTGTAGGAAGCCCCGTAATAGTTCTTTTCCCCTTTTTGATTGACCAAAAGGATTTGGTATCCAATTTCACCGATGTGTTGGAAATAATCAGGGAGGTTAGTCGGAGTTTGCTTTTTGGCAAAGTCTGCTATTTTCAAAGAAAAATTCAAGATTTTCTCGTCATTTTGCTTTTTCAATGTTATTTGGTAGTAACCATTTGATAAAAGAAATGAAAATAGGCCACTAAAAATCATAATCATAATCGTAACGAATGCAAATTTTCTATAAAGAGATTTTATTTTCATTTAATGGACCTCAAGGGAGTAGCCAATTCCTCTGACCGTTTTAATAGAAAAATCTTCTGCAATGCTGGTAAACCGTTCCCTTAATCTTTTGATATGAACATCAATCGTTCTTTCGTCACCTTCAAAATCAAGACCCCATATTTTTTCAATCAAGTGGTTTCTACTGAAAACTTGGTTTGGGTGTGAGGCAAGAAAAGACAAGAGCTCGAATTCCTTTAATGGCAATATATATGTTTTGTTATTGATTTTAATTTCATATCCTTTCTTGTTTATATAAAGGGAGCCTAAGCTAATATTTGCTTCACTTGTTTTTCCATATCTTCTTAAAAGAGCATTGACTCTGAAAATTAATTCCTTTGGCTCGAAAGGCTTCACTAAATAATCATCCGTTCCTGATTCAAACCCTTTTTCCTTATCTTCAATTAGGTTTTTTGCGGTTAATAGAATGATTGGAATGTCATATGATTTTCGAATTTCTTTTGTTAAAAGATACCCATCCATTACAGGCATCATGATATCCACAATTGCTAAGTCACATAGTTCCTTTTGTAGGACATCAAGGGATTCGGCTCCATTTTCTGCGGTCTTTACTTTAAATCCTTCCTTCATCAACAATTCTTTAATAAGATACCGGATATGCTCATCATCATCAGCAATTAAGATTGTTTTCATGCCAAAACACCTTCACTTTTTTCATTCTATTGTTAATTGTAATCAACCTTTTGAAATATGGAAAGAGTTTAGGGACTTAATCAAATTTACTTTAGATTCCTTTGTTTCTCCAATTTCTAGTTGCACTATTGGTTATTTTCATTCACCAAATACTCGGACTTTTCCCACATTCGCCACAATTTGGATGTTTTTAAACCGCAAGAACCAAGTACTAGATGATATAATGACCAAAAGACATGGCAGAAAAAGGGGACATGATGAATAAGGCGATAATTACTATCGATTAAACATTTACCAGGGAAGACAAATTTGGGCATTGGAACATTTTTTCATCTCGCTTAGGGAATGGTTAAATCGTTTTTAAAATGGTAGAATGGACTATAATGGTGAAAATGCTTTTACTTGTGACTAGTTATAAAAGCTAGAGCCTAGATTACTGTCGTGCTTCGCCACAAAGAATGTGTGAGTGAAAGGGCTTACACCTTTATATTTCGGAGGTCTATTATGGAACACATATATTCTGATGATAGTTTTACTCTTCACACGGATCTTTACCAGATTAATATGGTAGAGACCTATTGGAGAGATGGAATACATAATAAACAAGCGGTTTTTGAATTATTTTTTCGCAAGCTTCCGTTTGGGAACGGCTATGCTGTTTTCGTAGGTTTAGATAAGGTTATCGAGTATATTAAAGGGTTCCGCTTTACTGCTGAAGACTTGTCCTACTTGAAAAATGAGGTAGGGTACAAGGATGATTTTTTGGAATACCTAAAAAATATGCGCTTCACTGGAACAATCCGTTCGATGAAAGAGGGAGAATTGGTTTTTGGTAATGAACCAATTCTTAGAGTAGATGCCCCCCTCGCTGAAGCACAATTGATTGAAACGGCTATGCTTAACATTGTGAACTATCAAACATTAATCGCAACAAAGGCATCCCGGATCAAGCAAGTGATTGGTAGTGAAACGGCAATCGAATTTGGTACAAGAAGAGCTCAAGAAATGGATGCTGCCATCTGGGGAACGAGAGCTGCATATCTCGCGGGATTTGAAGGAACAAGTAATGTCAGGGCTGGAAAAATGTTTCATATTCCTGTTTCCGGAACGCACGCCCATTCAATGGTACAAGCCTATAAGGATGAATATACTGCCTTTCATAAGTATGCTGAAACGCATAAAGATTGCGTCTTCCTAGTGGATACATATGATACGCTGCGCCTTGGTGTACCAAATGCAATTAAAGTTGCAAAAGAATTGGGAGATACAATTAATTTTATCGGAATTCGTCTTGATAGTGGCGACCTTGCCTACCTTTCTAAAAAGGCTCGTAAATTGCTCGATGAGGCTGGATTTACGGAGGCGAAAATTTTCGCATCTAGTGATTTAGATGAGTATACAATTATTAATCTTAAATCCCAGGGTGCAAAAATAGATAGCTGGGGAATTGGTACGAAGTTGATTACCGCTTATGACCAAGCCGCACTTGGCGCCGTTTATAAGATTGTTTCAATTGAAGATGAAAATGGCAATATGGAAGATACAATTAAAATCTCCTCTAATCCAGAAAAAGTTACAACACCAGGATTAAAGAAAATTTATCGGATTATCAATAATAAGAACCATCATGCCGAAGGGGATTATATTGCGATGGAGGGCGAAAAGCTGCCAGAAAAACGGCTTAAAATGTTCCATCCAACCCACACCTATATTAATAAGGTTGTTACCAACTTCACGGCACGAGAGCTTCACGAAGATATTTTTGTAAATGGAAAACTTGTTTATGAAAATCCAAAAATCGAAGAATCAAGGGAATATTTGAAGCAAAATCTTGCTTTCCTATGGGAAGAGTATAAGCGGATTATGAACCCTGAAGATTATCCAGTGGACCTAAGCCAGAAATGCTGGGAAAATAAAATGCGTAATATTGAAGAGGTTAAAGAGAAAGTAGCCGAAATGAGAAGTTAAGCTGTGGACGTCCAAGTTTGGACGTCTATTTTTTGTGGAGCCAGAATAAGACAAAAATCTAAAGAGTCGACTTTTTTAAAATAGAGCCTGCTTCCAGTTAGTCGTTGCACTTAAAACAACGAATCATACAATATAGTAATTTCTTGAAACTAGGAGGAATTATATGTTCGAGATCAACTGGTTCGATTTTATTATCGTTTCTTTAGCGGCGTTTCGGATCACTCATTTACTCGTGTTTGATGAAATCGCAAAATTTATTCGAAAGCCATTTATTTCAGAAATTGAGATAGAAGATGCAACTGGCAATAAAGATATCGTTTTTGAAGCAAGAGGAATTGGCATCCGCCATTTTATTGGGTCGCTCTTGAGCTGTTATTGGTGTACTGGGTTTTGGGTATCTGTTGGAATTGTGCTTGCGTATTTTTATATTCCTTTTGTTTACCCTATTATTCTTATCTTTGCAGTTGCTGGAGCTGCCGCATTCATTGAATCACATATTGATTAATATTAATGTAAAATGGAGCATCCTTTATAAGGGTGCTCCAAAGTTTTTGGGGCCAATCTAGAAGGGTAAAATCAAGCATAAGTGTCTTTTGTAAAATATTCATTAAGAGTTATTCCTCTTCTCAGGTATGACGGGCTTTTATATAATTGTAGTAGGATTCCGTATAGGACTTAATCGCACAGCCACTCTTTTCAAATACCTTTTGCATTTTCTCATTGGTTACATGAGTGCTGCCGATGTAATAAGTTGCTCCCATTTCTTTTAAAAAAAGTAATGATTGAAGATGTAAAAGTAAACTTTGCCCCTTGCCACGCTCTTCTGGAAGAATTCCAAAATAGAACAGTCTTCCTTCATCTTCGGTTCCGGGCTCAAGATGTGGAATTGTGATCCCTAGTGGTTTGTTATTTTTATAAAAAATAATGCAGGACTTCTGCCAGCCTTCCCCAAGTTCACTTTTAATAGAATCTAGATGTTCTTCCATTGTAAGTGTTGTTGGGTGATTATCAGAATATAACATGCATCTTTTCCAGTACTCCTTAAATTGATCTTCTGACAGACTAGGGTCATCTAGTGACTTCCAGTCAAAAGGTAGTTTAGCCCCATCAAAATTCTCTAAATCTTTATAAACCTCCACTCTTGAAGAGTAATGCTCGAAACCATTAAGAAGCAGAAATTTTGAAAGATGTTCAAAGTTAACTGAAGTTCTGATTAGCGATGCACCGATTCGCTTTAGTTTCCACTCTGAACAAATTTCTAGTAAGGATTCTATTTTTTCCTCCCATTTAAAAATTTCATTGGTGGGATCCTTTTGCTCGATCGTAATATAATCTGGCAATCCATTAAGTAGTTTAAATTCGTCTCCAATAAGTTCCGCTATTGTTGCTAGATCTCTCAAGATACACGACACCTTTCATGAATTATCTAGTAAGTTCACTATTTTTATCATAAATCCCTTTTTTTAGCTAAGCAGAATTTATATCCTTAAATTCTGCTAGCGCATAAGGGCAACTACCCCTCTGTCATCGCCCTTGGGGGCTCGCCAATCGGCGAGTTTTCTTTATAGCCTTATTACACAAGACCGTTTTCGCATTGTTTGCGGCTTTATGATACAATTTTTCTATTCAAAACGGAGAAAAGGAAGTAAAACATGAATAGAATAGTGCCGGTTCAAAAAAATGATTATATAGATGTTGTATTTGAGGATTTAACTCATGATGGGGCAGGAGTAGCAAAAGTGGATGGGTATCCGCTCTTTGTTCCCAATGGGCTCCCTGGAGAAAAAGCAAAAGTAAAGGTTATTAAAGCCAATAAGGGATACGGATTTGGGCGGTTGATGGAGCTATATGAAAATAGCCCTTACCGTGTTGAGATTGAGAGTAGTGATACTCATAAATATGGCGGCTGCCAGCTAGAGCATATCAGCTATGACGGTCAGTTGAAGTTTAAGGAAAATCAAGTTCGGCAAGTGCTTGCCCGGATTGGTAAACTTGAGGATGTGTTGGTGCATCCGATTCTAGGCATGGAGAATCCTTGGCATTACCGAAACAAAGCACAGGTCCCCGTTGGAGAAAAAGACGGTAAATTGATTGCGGGATTTTTTAAACAAAGAAGTCATGAAATTGTCGATACAGATGAAAGCCTAATCCAGATTCCAGAAGTGAATGAAGCTGTGCAAACGGTAAAGGAAATCTGTAATGAGCTTGGCATTCCGGCATATCAGGAGGAGTCACATAAGGGTGTGCTCCGCCATATCATGGCCCGGTACGGAAAGAAAACTGGAGAACTCATGGTTGTAGTTATCACCAGAACAGCGGATATTCCACAAAAGAATAAGCTTGTTGAGGAAATCGTTGCACGCCTTCCTAAGGTGAAATCGATTGTTCATAATGTGAATTCAAAACGAACAAACGTCATACTAGGTGAAAAAACAAACGTTCTGTGGGGAAATGAAGTTATTTATGATTATATCGGAGATGTGAAATTTGCGATTTCAGCGTTGTCCTTTTACCAGATAAACCCTGATCAAACAAAGGTACTTTATGAAAAGGCATTAGAGTACGCAGATTTAAATGGGGAAGAAACTGTCATCGACGCTTATTGTGGAATCGGGACAATCTCATTATTTTTAGCACAAAAAGCTCGAAAGGTATTTGGCGTAGAAATTGTCCCAGAAGCAATTGAAGATGCAAAACGGAACGCTGAATTGAACGGAATAACCAATGCTGAATTTGCGGTTGGAGAAGCAGAAGCTGTCATTCCAAAGTGGTATAAGGAAGGAAACGCAGCTGATGTACTTGTCGTTGACCCACCGCGAAAGGGTTGTGATGAAGCTCTACTTCAGACCATTATCGAAATGAAACCAAAGAAGGTTGTTTATGTTTCCTGCAATCCGGCAACCTTAGCAAGGGATCTTAGAATTTTGGAAGATGGGGGATATAAAACGGTGGAGGTTCAACCGGTTGACATGTTTCCGCAGACGACGCATTGTGAGGCAGTTGCGAAGATAGTTTTGAAAGAGGAAGCAGAAGCCTGATTAGGTTTCTGTTTTTTTATTTGATTCTCTAGCAATTGGGCTAGGTTGTTGCATAAAAAGTGTAAAGAAAATTGTAAATTGCGAGGGTTTTACTTAAACTAACAGAGCAGGTTCAATAAGATATACTTATGAATTTGTATAAATAATCCCTAATGTTCCTTATGTTTCGAAATTGATATGTTAAAGAAAAGGAAGGGGAGTTATTATGAGAATTTTTGATGCACATTTTCATATTATTGATTTTGACTTTCCAGTTATAGAAAACCAAGGATATTTTCCCCCTAGTTATGTTGTAGAAGATTATCAAAATGAAACGGATGATTTAAATGTATTAGGTGGAGCTATTGTATCTGGGTCATTCCAAGGATTTGACCAAGAATATTTATTAAAGGCACTTAAGGTATTGGGGTTAACATTTTGTGGAGTAACACAATTGCCTTTTACAGTGACTGACCAAGAGATAATAAATTTAAATGAAAACGGGGTAAAAGCATTACGTTTTAATATTAAAAGAGGCGGTTCGGAAGATTTATCTAAGCTGGATTACTTTGCTAGAAGAGTTCATGATTTAGTTGGTTGGCATAGCGAGATTTATATCGATGCAAAAGAGTTACCCGAAATTGTATCCACTATTGAGAAATTACCAGCAATATCAATCGACCATTTAGGGTTATCTGAAGACGGGCTACCATACTTATTAAAGCTAGTTGATAAAGGAGTACATGTAAAAGCAACTGGTTTTGGTCGTGTAGAATTGAATGTTGAGAATGCTTTAAAATTAATTTTTGATATAAACCCAGACGCTCTTATGTTCGGGACAGATTTGCCATCTACAAGAGCAAAAAGACCTTTTGGATATGCAGATATTGAATTAATCCAACGGATATTTGATGAATCCGCTATCGATAAAATCCTATACACAAATGCTTTCAAATGGTATTTAAAGTAATTTATCTATTATTTGATTTTTACAATATAAATATCATTTTTAAACTAATAGAAAGTTGGTTGATTTATGTATGAATAATAGCTCCATTGTTCAATTATGGGAGGAATATCGAAAAATAAATCCAGATGCACCGAAAGATTATGTAGCGTGGGCTTTTGGCAATTCAAAAGAGATGGCAAATGAACTTGCAAAATTAGTCTTAGATGGAACAAAAAAAGCAACGGCATCCAATTATATGTTATATGAATTTGAAAACGAGCCATTACCGCATTTTGGTCAATTTAATATTATTCTTGATGGAGATGGAAATGCTGTTGCAATTATTGAAACCACATCTGTTGAAGTATTCTCTTTTGATGAGGTAACAGCAGAGCATGCGTATTTGGAAGGAGAAGGTGATCGTTCATTACAATATTGGCGTGATGTTCATGAGCCTTTCTTTAAGAAAGAATTAGAAAATATAAATCAAGAATTCACCTATAAAATACCTGTTCTATGTGAAAAATTTCAGCTTGTTTTTAAGAAACGATAAAACGTAATGAAAACTCATGAAGTACCGTATTCAACAATCTGGCGCGTTGATCCAAGAAGGATTAACTCGCCTTATTCTTGAATATTTTCCTAAAGGAGTATTTTACTTCAAGAAGCTAAATTTAAAAGTTGAGAACATATAGTTGAAAGTTCAATTAGATATCATGGCATAATTTTATTATAATTCAAAAAATAGGGAGGGGGAAAATTTGTAATGAGGGTTAATCCAACAGAATTTCATATTAATAATTTAATTTATATTATAAGATCTGCAATACAAAAAGATGCGAAAGCCTTGTCTGAAGTAAGATTACAAATAGATGGTGAAACAGAAAATTTAGACAGAGAAAAGGGCGAGGCATTCATAGATGAATTTGGTTTTAACCAGATTATTAAAGAAGATACAGAAAGTTTTAATAGCCTATTTTTAGTTGCTGAAATTAATGGTAGAATTGTAGGGTTTATAAGAGGTGCAGGCAATAAATTGAAAAGAATGTCTCATAGAGTTGAATTTGGAATTGGTGTATTAAAAGAATATTGGGGATATGGAATAGGAAAAAACCTTTTAAAAGAACTTATTCATTGGGCAGACTCAAGTGGAATTAGGAAAATAACATTGCATGTTCTCGAAACCAATGATAAAGCTAAGAAGCTATATGAAAACCATGGTTTTCAAGTAGAAGGTATTTTAAAAGAAGACAAATTTCTATCTGACGGCAATTATTATAATACCATCGTGATGGGAAGGATTAATGATAGGAATTAGTAGATAACTCGAAAATTGTTAAACAAAATGGTAAATACCACTACATCATGAGTACCTGCGACCAACACTCAAGCTATGTGGAGTGTGTCATTCGGTTCGGTTGAGTAAGAAATAAGAACGATAAAAGCTACAAAAATAAATTTAGGATGGAATTTAACATGTTAAGAATAAGTAATATTAAGCTTCGTGCGGATTTTGATCCAAGTAAAGAAAATGAATTTTTAGCTCAAAAGATCCAGAAAATACTAAAGGTAAAACAGGAAAAAATAATGTCTTTTTGTATTTCTAAGAAATCGATCGACGCAAGGGAAAAAAATAATGTCCAGCTAGTTTATTCTGTTGATGTTGAAATTAAAAACGAGAGATCGTATATAGGAATAAAAGATGTTTCTTCCCATGAACCATTAGAATACGTGATCAAGGAAACCAAAAAAACCATCCGCCCTGTCGTAGTAGGCAGTGGACCTGCTGGACTTTTCTGCGCCTTGGTATTAGCAGAACATGGGTTAAACCCAATTGTTGTAGAGCAGGGAATGGACGTTGATCGCAGAAAAATGGCTGTTGAAAAATTTTGGAAAGATGGCGTGCTTGAAACGAATAGTAATGTCCAATTTGGTGAAGGTGGAGCAGGAACATTTTCAGATGGTAAATTAACAACGGGCATAAAAAATACTAGAATTCCGAAAGTACTAAAGGAATTCGTAGAAGCGGGTGCCCCTGGGAAGATTGCATTTTTGTCAAAGCCCCATATTGGAACGGACATTTTGATAACGGTTGTAAGAAATATTCGTCAAAAAATCGAACGACTAGGTGGGGAAGTGCGTTTCGAAACGAAAATGAAGGAACTTATTATCGAAAATGGTGTAGTTAGAGGCGTGCTACTAGATCAAAAAGGAGAGTCAGATGTCATAGAAACCGATGCTGTAGTATTGGCGGTAGGGCATAGTGCTCGAGATACTTTTTATATGTTAAGGGATTTAGGTGTAGAGATGATACCGAAGGCTTTTGCTGTAGGTGTGCGTATTGAACATCACCAAAAAGCCATCGATTTACAGCAATACGGTAGCTTTGCAAATAATCCACTACTTGGTGCATCTGACTATAAGTTGAATGCACATCTTCCTAATGGGCGTGGTGTTTACACGTTTTGTATGTGCCCTGGAGGTCATGTTGTTGCTGCAGCATCAGAAAAAAATGCTTTAGTTACAAACGGTATGAGCTATAGCGCAAGAAGTGGCGAGAATGCTAATAGTGCATTGCTTGTTTCTGTCACACCAAAAGATTTTAATGGAGATGTTTTGGCGGCTATAGAGTTTCAAAGAAAACTTGAGCGAAAAGCATTTGAACTCGGTGGCAGAAATTATTTTGCACCAGTACAATTGGTCGGAGATTTCTTAGAAAATAAGGGTAGTAAACAACTTGGAGATATTATCCCAACGTATACCCCGGGTGTTACACCAACGGACTTAAGAGAATGTCTTGATGATTTTATCGTTGATAGTCTAAAAGACGGGTTGCGAGTAATGGATAAAAAACTTTCGGGTTTTATCAAACATGATGCCGTTTTATCAGCTGTAGAAAGCCGAAGTTCATCACCAGTTACAATTAAGCGAAATCCGCTGACATATGAGTCGAACATCAAAGGGTTATACCCATGTGGTGAAGGTGCAGGTTATGCTGGCGGTATTACTTCTAGTGCTATTGATGGCATAAAATGTGCAGAAGCGTTAATGGAGAT
Source organism: Neobacillus sp. PS3-40 (assembly GCF_030915485.1). GTDB lineage: Bacteria > Bacillota > Bacilli > Bacillales > Cytobacillaceae > JAUZPL01. Next base: position 2,694,344 of record NZ_CP133266.1, read on the forward strand.
TGAAGTTTAGTTTTTGATACACACCTGGATTTTCTGTGATAATCATATAACCCACTAGGAGTAAATATTCGTCGTATCAGGCTCAGTCTTAATTGGACTGGGTCTTTGTTGTAATTTGGTAGAAAAATAAGAAAACAGTCAGACATTTAAAATTTTATTTTAGCTAGAATTTAGTCGGAAACATCTAACAATTCACCTAAAGCAAATGTTGAATCAGCATGCCTTTCCTGAATCTTCAAGAGATGTATAAGTCTCTGAATGAATTACTTACCCAAGTTTTTAAATGTAATAACCTGTTCATCTTCCATTCATATAAGGATTATAAACTAAGGATGTCAATAAGAGATTGGAGGAATTAAGATGAACATTGCTTGGAAAGAAATTAAGAAAAATAAAATGAGGTTTGTCATTTTAGGTTCAATTGTATTTCTTGTTAGTTTATTAACGTTTATTATATCTGGTTTAGCAAATGGATTATCACAAGACAATGCAGCATTAATAAAAGATTTACCAAACGGACAATTCTATATGACCAAAAATGCAGAAGAAACCTATAATCTCTCAAGAATAGATAAAAGTACTCAGGATAATATGTTACAAAAACAGAAAGATGCTGCAGCATTTTCAATTCAAATGGGATTTTTAAATGATCGTGATGGGAAACAACGTGGTGTTGCCTTTGTTACATCGACTAATTCAAATTATTTCCAAAATGTTAAAAAAGGGGAAATTGTACTAGATCGCTCAATGGAAGATAAAGACATAAAAATCGGGGATACCTTAACGAATAATCAATACAATGGCAAGTTTATCGTAAAAGGTTTTGCGGATCATAGTAAATACAGCCATACTCCTGTCGCTTATATCAGTAGGGAAGACTATAAAGAAATTTATCGAGTCAATGAAATGCAATTAATTTTTGTTCCAGGTGGGGATTCAACACAAGTAGCAGCAGGATTACAATCCTTTTCGAAAAAACAATTCCTAAATACCATTTCAAGTTATAAAGCAGAACAGATGTCCTTGAATATGATTGTTTGGTTTTTAGTTGCCATTAGTGGTATGTTGTTTGCTATCTTTTTCTACATGATGAACGTTCAAAAAATGGGTCTATACGGTATTCTAAAAGCAATTGGTTTAAAAACAAGTACTTTGTTCAAAATGATGTGGACCCAGATGGTTTTTATTACGGTCATTGCACTTTGTCTATCAGTTGCAATCAGTCAAGTTTTTAATAGTCTGGCTCCTAAAGAAATGCCTTTTAGTTTAACACCTGAGGCAACAATGCAATTGTCAATTGTCTTCTTAATTATTGGATTTATTGGAGCTACGCTTTCAGGTATACAAATAAAAAAAGTCGAACCATTACAAGCTATTCAACAAGGAGAGGTTTAATATGACAATATTTACAATAGATGAAATTAGAAAAACTTTTTCGAATGGTGATGTAAAAGAAGAAATACTAAAAGGAATTAATCTTTCTCTTCAAGAGGGAGAAGTAACAGCATTAGTGGGTGCCTCCGGTTCCGGTAAAAGTACACTCCTTACCATTGCTGCTGGACTTCAACCCGCATCAAATGGGCAAATTGTATTTGATGGGAATAATATGACTACCATGAATCCTGAACAAGTTCGAAAAATACGGGCAAGTAAATTTGGGTTTGTTTTTCAATTTGCACATCTCGTTCCTTTTCTTACAGTAGAAGAGCAACTAATGTTAATGTTGGACGTATCTGAATCAAAAATTATGAAACGTGAACAAAAGAAGGAAGTTGATAAAATACTAAATTTAGTCGGAATGGACCATCGAAAAAAAGCCTATCCATCCTCGTTATCCGGAGGGGAAAAACAGCGGGTTGCCATTGCTCGTGCAATTATCCATCAACCTAAAGTTCTCTTTGCAGATGAACCAACTGCAAGTTTAGATTCAAAAAGGTCTAAAGATGTTATGTCATTAATACGGTATTTAACTAAAACATTGAATATTACTACACTAATGGTAACCCATGATGAGGAAATGCTTTCCTACGCTGACCATGTCATTAAAATGAGCGATGGAATGGTTTTGCAGAGTGAAAATTAAAATTGAGAAACACTTTTTTAAAAAAAGGATTTAGAAGAAAAAAACTTTAGTTATAGACTGATTTATACCTTAAATATATAACCAGCGGCTTCCAGTATGAAGAAATTATTGAGGGAATAAAAAGGCAACTTCGAGTTCTTCCTTAACAGATGGCGGAAGAATATTACGTATTTTATTTACCCAATTATCCATCTGTACTTTTGAAGGATCAGAATAATCGATCTGTTCGATAAGCTTTTCGTGAACATTCAACTGAAACATAGAAGCTAATAAATCAAATACTGGAATGGTATTATATGGTTTCATCATAGTCAAATATCAATTTCGATGTATTCATTAAATACCGTCACTGTGAAACCCGAAACCTCAAAATTTGATGAATTAAAAATTGTTGCCAGCACCTGGGCGGTATTCGAATCGATTGGACCATTCCCGGAAACACTTCAAAATGTGTGGGGTGGGATATACTCAGAGTGGCTCCCATCTTCAGGATATGAGGCAGTTGAAGGTCCTGAAATTTTGTGGAATGAGAGTAAGGACACAGAGAATCTAAAGTATAAAAGTGAAATTTGGATTCCGGTAAAGAAAAAAGAACACTAAGTAAATCAAAAATAATGCTTAAAGGCACTCCCTAGTGGAGTGTCTTGTTCGTTATTGTGTTTTGGCTATAAAACTAAACAATTGCCCTGACACAAAGTTACATTTAATGAAAAAAACGATTGAAAACAAGTCTTTGTATAGATAAGTTGAATTTTATATCAATACATCATTTGTTTAATATAGAGAGGTAGTGAAAATTTTTTTCAGTTTATTAGATTTGAGCCGAAATAGTGGCGGATTTTTTACTAGAAGAGGGATAAAATGGTCAAAAATTATCACGTTCACATTACCTATGATGCCGGTCCTACTGGATGCGGGGAGCTCATCATGAATTTATTTCTAACAATAAAAAAAATGGAAAAGGGTCAAATTATCGAAGTGATATCCTACGACCCGGGTGCAAGGGAGGACTTGCCTGCTTGGTGCAGAATGCAAAATCACACTCTTTTGGCTCGTGAGGATGAAGGGTATATTAGTCATTACTTTATTGAAAAAGGCTGAATTAACCCCTGTTCAAACCAAAATAACGTAAAAGAAGTGTTTTCGAGGGAGTGGCCCAATCTTAGGAAGATAGTGTATGCAACTAGGGAAAGCTTCCGGAGCATTTCCATCTCAGTCGAAAAGACATTGTTCTTTAGTCGAACTGCGCCCTATGAAACGCCCTAACGGGTAAACATTCGGCGAGTTTACTATAAAAATAATCTGTGGGAGGTATTATTGAATGGCAGGTAAATTTCTAGTAAGCTTAACAAATGCAAAAAATGATCCGGATAAAGCAACAGTAGGCTTTGTCGTGGCAAATGCAGCAGTGGCATCAGGCCAGGAAACAGTGATTTTTCTTAATGTGGAAGGTGCTTACCTAGCATCAAAAGGATATGCAGAAGAGATACATGAAGATGGCTTCGCTCCTCTAAAACAGTTAATGGATCAATTCGTGGAAGCTGGCGGCACCATTTGGGTATGCAGCCCATGCTTCAAAAAACGCAATCTTTCGGAAGAAAGTTTAATCGAAGGTGCTACCATTGTTGGCGGAGCTAAACTAGTAGAATTCTTGAGCCAAGGTGCAGCTTCAATTACTTATTAAAAAGGCTTTTTTCTTAAACTTTGTTGCTAGTTGAAACTAAATTTGAATGGGATTCCAGTTTACCGATGAAAACCGTAGGAAGTTTTTAAGAAAAGAGCACGATACTATTGTTATTTCGGGTTTTTAGACTAGGTACGAAAAACAACAATCTATGCGAAAACAGCCATTTAAAAAAACTCAAAGGCGCTTAGCTTTAGGCGACAAACACATGCCGCTACAACTAGAGTGGCTTGTGACCTTATGCTGATGATGCCTTTCCTGCTAGAGTGTTCCTTTCTTATCTATCAAAAAATGTGAACCCTGCTCAGCGACGCCCCCTTTGTTGCTGGGCTCTTTTAAAGTCTAATCAGATTTTAGTTCATAATTATAAATTTTTCCGTAAAAAGGTGATTTTATGATAGTACCGCAAGCTGTATGTGATGGTGGAGATTTGGATTGTGGCTCAGGGCTACTTTTGATTATTAAAAAAGCAATGGACCCATTGTCAGGCGGCCAGGTATTGGAGGTCCGCAGTCGTGAGAGAACAGTTGCCGAAGACTTGCCGGCTTGGTGCCGTATGGTCAATCATGAGTTTCTTGGTAGCGAACCAGGTGAAAACACAACCCGCTTTTTTCTGAGAAAAGGATCTAATCAAGCTGAACTTCAGCGGGATCTGCAGGCAGCCAAAGGATATGAGTGGAGCGTCAGGGGCCAGGGCGGCAAGGAATTGTCAGCAAAGGTCCATTCGCGAAATCATACCTTCATGGTCGGACAACCTGCTGATTTCAGTCCAAAGGTCAATGCACCAAGTGCAATTGATTATTTTCTAGGGGCGCTGGCTTCCTGCCTGACTGTAGGATTTAAAGCCCAGGCGTCAAAGAGGAACGTCGAGATCGACCACATGGAGGTTTCATTGAAAGCTGGACTTGAAAATGTTTTGTATCATATGGAATTAGAGGACGTTGGTAGCCCTCGGTTGCGTGAGATAAAAGGGAATTTCTATGTTTCTTCGCCTGCTGAAGAAGAAGTTCTTCAAGAATTGTGGGAGAACACGCTTAAGCGCTCACCGATTTACCAGACGTTAGTTCAAGGAACGAAAATAAATATTTCGTTTTCAATCGTTTTTTAAACGGGGAGGGTTCTTTTATGTCATTACCAAAATTCCCAACAACGGTCATTGGCAGCTGGCCAAGGTCGAAGGAAGTTCAACGGGCAATGCGTAATAAGCGCGCAGGTCGAATTACCGATGAGGAATTCCAAACAATTGCAGATCAATCTATATTGCAGATCTTAAAATGGCAAGAGGAAGCTAGCATTGATATTGTTTCTGACGGGGAGCAACGCCGTGACAATTATATTTCATTCGTTGCCGAGCACCTGAATAATGTTCGGATGCTTAGCGTATCGGAATTGCTTGATTATGTCGAGGATAAGGCAAGCTTTGAGGAGATTCTTGGGACTCTCGATGTTCCGGCATTTTCAATGTCCAATCCAGCAGCTGAAGGAAAAATTAGCCGAAAAAAGCCGCTCGTTCTCAATGACTTCTTATTTTTAAAAAAACATACAGACAAAGCCGTCAAGGTTGCTTTGCCTGGGCCATACCTCTTAACAAGGTCGATGTGGGTGGAGGGTTTATCGAAGGATGCCTACCCGACAAAAGAGGATTTGGCTGTTGATATTGTAAAGGTTTTGCGGGAAGAGCTTGAGGATTTGATTGCTTCAGGAGCAGAATTCGTACAGTTTGATGAACCTGTGCTGACAGAAATTGTTTTTACAAAGAAAAATGCAAATCGGACATTTATGTGCGGTGCCTTGACTGCCAAGGCTGATGCAGAGGAAGAAATCGCATTTGCATTGGGGCTGATGAATCAGGTAACTGAGGGAATGCTTGGAAGAGGGACAAGAATTAGCGTTCATGTTTGCCGAGGAAACTGGAGCACTCAGGATGAAATTTTGCTTCGAGGACCTTATTATCCTTTGATTCCTTATCTTTCGAATGTAAAAGTGGATCAGATCGCACTTGAATATGCTACGCCAAGGGCAGGAGAAATTGATGCAGTAAGTGAATTGGGCGGCAAGGCACTTGGATTTGGCTGTGTTAATCCTAGAACTGAAAGAGTTGAAACAGTTGATGAGATTGTTGCCCGTATCCAAGAAGTAAGAAAATATATTCCTGATGAAAACATCTTTTTAAATCCGGATTGTGGCTTCGGCACGTTTGCCCAGCGACCTATGAATAGTGACCAGATTGCCATTGAAAAGCTGAAAGCAATGGCGGAGGCAGCACAGAAGCTAAGAGAAATGAACTAACTAAGCATAGCTACTAACCAGTTGAAAGCATTCTATTGCTATTGATTGGTAAACACTAATACATCTTATTTATCTGCCATCACCACGCAAGCCACGTTGAGTGCGTAGTGAGGATAGAGAAGAAATATCTTGATATCATAGGATTTAAAGGTTTTTAAATGAAAATTGAAGTGTATTTTACGTTCCCTCAGACTATGTTTGGGGGAATTTTTTTTTTGAGCCGGCCTGCTGCATGAAGGTTTGGATTTTGCAGATCGTATTAGGTTTACATAAGTTGCCACCTGGCCGCCATTTAGAATTAATAAAGTTTAGACTTACGTATATTTTTTGTATATGAAAAATAACTCTTGCACCTAACCTTACGTAAGGTTATATGATTTATTTACTATCTACTAAAACCTTACGTAAGATTTGAAGAAGTAACTTGGGAGATTATCCATGTAAAACAGTAAACTAAAAGATTTAGAAAGGAATATAAATGAAAATGAAAAACTATGTTTTAAAAACATTAGCCTATAATAAACAAGTACGCATTTTTTTCTTGGAAAATACAGATATGATAAAAGAGATCTGTAATCACGGTAACATAAGTAAGTCTTTAAAAACTGCACTAGGAAAAACTGTATCAATAGCAACTTTACTATCAGGAACCTTAAAAGGGAATCAGAGAGTCAGTATAAAGATTAATGCAAGCAATCGAAATTATAAACTTTTTGCAGACGTGGATTCAATGGGAAATATCCGTGGTTATATTAATGATGCTTTATTAAATACACCTTTAGACAATAAAAATAAATTGTCCGTTGAGGAATTAATAGGGGACAAAGGGTATATTCAAGTATTGAAGGATTTAGGAATGCACAGTATTTTTACCGGCACAACAGATATGCCCTATGGAAATATTGTTGATGATTTTTCTTATTATTTCAAACAAAGTGAGCAGACCGATTCTTTTTTCTCAGTAAATATGGTATATGATGGAAATGGTGAAATTGCTTTATGTAGAGGTATAATGGCACAACTGCTTCCTGGTGCTCCTAGTATTCTTATTGATACCATCAAAGAAATTATTTCTGAAAATCAAACAATTCTAGGAGAGAGTGAGAATTTTAAAGAAATCCCTTACTTATTATTTAGAGATATTGAAGTAGTTGAACAATTTCCTGTTCAATTTCTTTGCGGATGCTCGAAAGAAGTTTTTTATCCTATGCTATATTCGCTAAATAAGGAAGAGCTGGTTGAAGCATATAAAAGTGAAAAGCCAATGGAGATTGTATGTAATGTTTGTGGCAAGAAATACTCTTTTAGTTCGCAGGAGATAAAAGGTCTTGTACAATAGGTAAAAGATTGGAAGGGTGTGACTATAGTGCAGAATAGAACCTGGAAGGTAGGTGAACTATCTAAGCTTACAGGGCTTACAATAAGAACTCTTCACCATTACGATGAAATTGGGCTTTTGTGCCCCACGTCTCGTACGAGCACTGGACATCGTTTGTATGGAGAAGATAATATCGTAAAACTTCAGCAAATTATGTCATTGAAGGAATTGGATTTTTCTTTGAATGAAATTAAAGAGTTTTTTGAGAATCCTGAATATAATCCTAAGGAAATTCTTGAGATGCAAATTGAACGGTTAAGCAAAGAAATTATGCTGAAAGAAGAATTAAAGCAGCAGCTGCAGGAACTATGGGAGGTTTTCCACTCGTGGAAAAAACCAAATTTAGAACAATTTATTAATTCAATAGAATTGATTAAAAATCAAAAGGAATACTTTACCCAGGATCAAATCAATCGGATGAAAAGGCAATATGACAAACTAAATAGCATTGAAGCAGATAAGTTTGCTAATAGTTGGATTCAATTGAACACTTTATTTCAATCTGAAATGGAAAAGGGTACATCCGTAGATAATCCGAGAGTGGCTGAATTGGCAATAAAATGGAAGGAGGGAATGGATTTTTTTACTGGGGGAGATACAGGGATTGTAAACTCAGCTGAACGCTATTATACAGATAATCCACATGCAGCAAAAGGAAGCGGCATGAGTGCAGAGCTTTACAAATACATTAAAGATGCTCTATCAAATATAAAATAGCACTTAAATTGTGTAAATATATGGAATTCAAGCTATTAGCACGGGCTATGGGGAACTTTAAGAGGGAATCGGACGTAGATAGTGCGATATTAGGAGCTTTTAATTGTTTAAGAGTATATTATTTTGCCCTTTCGCTAAGTTTGAGATCAGGGATCAGGCATCTTTCTTTAAGGATCTTTTCTTAAACTTTGTTGCTATTTGAAGGTAATATGGTGTGTTAATCAGTTTATCGATGAATCAGTAGGCAATTTTTAAGAAAAGAGCATGATATCATAGTAATTACGGGTTTTAGACTAGGTACATAAAACAACAATCTGTACGAAAACAGCCTTCTTTAAAGAATAAGCAGAAGGAGCCGCGAATAGGTAAAAGATACTCGGATTCCGATCTGCTTTTATTTCAATTCGTTCAATTAGTCGATGAAATTCTTCCATATCCATGAATTTCTAAATTTGTTACCCTGTACAAACTCATGACTACATTGTGCTTCGATTTGACCCCTTGCACTATTCTCCTATTCATTTGTAAAAAACGTTGCTTACTATTCAGCCCTTTTTACCATAAAGCAAACTAGCATACACGGCTCACTGCCATTATTAATGCACCAATGCTCCTCACCAGCTGGGATCAGTGTTGCTTCCCCAGCCTTTTCCACGCTGTATTCACCATCACAATATGTATTCACTTCTCCGCTGATAATATAGGAATACTCATCCTCGTCATGACAGCTCATACCCACAGCAGGAATTCGTTCGCCAGATGTGAGTGAAATGACACTCATGCTCACTTCTTTAAAATCACCCTGCTTAATGAAAAATTTTTTCATTTCATAAAGTGGCATGCCAATGGGCTCTATCTGATTAATATTGATTTTTTCCATTTCAATTTCCCACCTATTCTTTTTTTAGTTTCGGATCTAGATAGTCTCGTAGACCATCGCCTACGAAGTTAGCACCTACAGAAATTGAGAAAATTGCTAAACCTGGGAAGGTAGATACCCACCAATTTTGAATAACCTTTGCCCCACTTGATACCATTGAACCCCACTCAGGTGTAGGTGGTTGTGTTCCTAGTCCAAGGAAGCTTAGTCCAGAGAACATCAAGATTGCATTCCCAAGATCAAGTGTTGCCATAACCAATAATGGACCAAAGCTATTCGGTAAAATTTCAAAAAATAGAACTCGAATATGTGAAGCACCCATAACGCGAGAAGCAGTAACATACTCGCTTTCTTTTAAGGAAATAACCATGGATCGCATTAATCTCGCATAATTTGGCCACCAGATAATGGCCATTGCAAGTACTGAGTTTAGGATACTTGGTCCGAGTGCAGCAGCGATTACCATTGCCAAAATAAGTGGTGGAAATGCCATAATAAGCTCTGAGAAACGCATCATCGCTTCGTCCACTAATCCACCTTTATATCCTGCTATTCCTCCAAATAGGATACCGAAGGCAAAAGCACTAATAACTGTAATAATACCTGCTGTTAAAGAGATTCTAGAGCCATACATAACCCGCGAGAATACATCACGACCCAACTCGTCAGTTCCAAAGAAGTGTGAAAAGCTTGGAGATTGGTATCTAATGGATAGATCCTGTGCTGTTGTACTGTTTGTAGCGATTAACGGTGCAAAAATGGCAACGAGAATCCACAATGTACAAATGATTAATCCTAGTTTAAAAAGAAATCCTTTTTGAGAGATAAAAGATGTAAATGTTCTCATTATCGATACCTCACTCTCGGATCAATAACCCCATAAAGGATATCAATTAGTAGATTGATAACAACATAAATAAATGCGATTAATAATGAGACGCCGCATATAGCGGGGAAGTCTAGTGAAACGGCAGAAAGATAGGCATATTGACCAATACCTGGCCATGCAAAAATGTTCTCAACAAGCACCATTCCGCCCAGGAGATTACAAAATCCCATTCCGGCAACTGTAATGACAGGTATCATTGAATTAGAAAGCGCATGCTTAATGATGACAGCTGATTCTTTCTGACCCTTTGATCTAGCAGTACGAATATAATCCAAAGACATCACTTCAAGTAGATTAGACCTTGTTTGACGAGCAATTAATCCCATTGTAAAGAATCCTAGCACGGTCCCTGGTAGAATCAAGTGCATCACTACATCACTAAATAATTGAAAGTTCCCGCTAATAAGTGAATCAAACAGTAATAGCCCTGTTCCCCCTTCTGGAGTTGCTGCTCGTGAATCAATTCGCCCTGGTCCTGGTGTTATCCCAAGGACCGAAGAGAAAACATTGAGCATAATTAAAGCAAACCAAAAGCTTGGTATGGAAACCCCGCTAATGGAAATAGTACGAATAACATGATCAATAGACTTATTTCGATAAATTGCAGAGATGATCCCAAATAGAATCCCGAGAATTAAGGCAATGGCCATAGCTACTATAGATAATTCAAATGTTGCTGGAAAGAACTGCCTTAAGTCATTCAACACAGGGTTGCCTGTTCGAATAGAGGTACCTAAATCACCAGTCAATAAGTGTTGGAAGTACAGAATTAATTGCCTAAATAGCGACCGATCGAGCCCCCACTTTTCTTTAAAAGCAGCAACAATTTCAGGATTATTCATTGCACTTTGGCTTAAATTCGCAGCAACTGGATCACTGGGCACTAAATGCGAAAGAATAAAAACGAAAAGCGCCACACCAAATAATAAGAAAAGCAGAAACAATAGACGTCTACCAATAAATCTAAGCAATTTGGATCACACTCCAGACTAAATAACAACTGACTATTAATCTCAAAAATTTTAAAAAATCAATATTGAATATGAATAACTACCGTAGGTAGTGGTCTACCTACGGATAGCTTTCAGCTGATTCTACTAATTATTTAGAGAGTTTTAAATCATTTAAATGCAACTTGCAAAGATCATTATAAGCAACACCTTCAAGTTTAGAGCTAACAGCAAATGATTTAGGGTGCTGCACTAAGAATGCATAAGGGCTATTCTCAGCCATTATGTCTTGCATCTTACTAGAAATCTCTGCACGTTTTGTATCATCAATTTCTACCTTCGCTTGTTCAGCTAAACTAACTAATTCAGAATTAGCTGCTGGGTCCCAGTTAGCGCGTTTTCCTACAATATCGCCTGGGATAAATGCTAATTGGTTGTTTAAATCATAGTAGTCAGGTGACCAGTGCATTACTATGAATGGAGCTTTACCATTTCTATAATCATCGATTACAACGCCAATTTCTCCAGTTTTAATTTCTACCTTGATATTAATTTTTGCAAGATCTTCTTTTACCTTTTCAGCTATTGTTATCCATGAAAGTCCTTCAGAATCGTAGTTAGCGGCTGTAAGAGGTACTGTAAAGCCATTCTCAAACCCTGCTTGCTTCATCAATTCCTTTGCCTTTTCAATGTTTTGATAATTATCTGGTCTTGATTTAGCACCAACAAATCCTTTTTGAACAAAAGACAATGGTAGCAGAGCTCCATCACCTGCTAATTGTTGGAATCCTTTATAGTCAAGTGCATATCGGACAGCTTGCTGAACAAGTGGATTTGCCATTTCTTTACTGATTTCAGGCTTATTATTCATTAATAAAAATGAAATTGTTGAAGTTGGTGAAGATACAACCTTTGATTTTCCACCAGCTTTAATGCTTTTCACTTGGTCAGGTCCAACGCTTAATGCAACGTCAATATCCCCTTTTTCAAGTGCTTGAATTTGTGTGTTTGGATCAGGCATTTCTTTGATTATAATTTTACTTGCATTCACAGTTCCCTTATAATTTGGATTCTTTTCAAGAACCATCTCAGTATTTGCAGTCCACTTCTTCAATACATAAGGACCACTACCAGCAGATGCTCCATCAAGGTAAGCAGATGCTTTATCTGATGTGCTTGCATCAGCTGCATCAGAACCGCCTTTTTCCTTCACAACTTTGCTATCTAGAACTGCAAAGGCATTTCCCGTGATTTTTGAAAGAAATGATGCGTCCTTTGCTTTAAGTGTGACAACAACAGTTTTGTCATCTTTTGCTTCCACTTTTGCAACGCCTTCTGTAAGAGCAGCAGCATTACCTTTTATATTTTTTGTACGATTAAAACTGAAAACAACATCATTTGCAGTTACAGGATTTCCACTTGAAAATTTATGTCCCTCGTCAAGCTTGAATGTATACACAAGTCCTGAATCATCTACTGTGTATTCTTTAGCAAGGACTGGCTTTGGAGTTAGATCTGACCCTTCCACCATATATAAATTCTCATATGTTGCATAAAAATAGAAATTTCCGTACACCTCATAAGCACGAGCTGGATCCATTGTTTTCCAGTCGGACGCTACCCCAATAACGATTGTATCAGCATTGGATGCAGATGTACCTCCAGTTGCAATGTTGTTACCTTCCTTCTTGCTACATGCGAAAAGTGATAGAGCCAACATCAATGTAATGGCCAGTAAACCAGTTTTTTTCATCATCCAAAACCCCTTTTTTAAAAAATTTATAGAATCATTTTGTGCATAAATGACATGCAACAAAGTGGTTACCACCTGTTTGAATAAAATCTGGTACCTCAGTTTTGCATATATCCATCACTGCAGGGCATCTTGTGTGAAACCGACAGCCAGATGGTGGATTAGAAGGGCTTGGTATATCCCCTGTAAGAATAATCTTCTCTTGATGATTTCCGCCTGCATCTGGAATAGATGAGAGAAGCGCCTTCGTATATGGGTGTTGCGTTTTTTCATATAGATTATCGCGAGTTGTCAGCTCAACAATTTTACCTAAATACATAACTGCGATTCGATCACTAATATGGTGAACCACGCTTAAATCATGTGAGATAAATAGATAGGTAAGGTTTAATTGTTTCTGCAGGTCCTCTAGTAAGTTAATTACCTGTGCTTGTATCGACACATCTAAAGCCGAGACAGGTTCGTCACACACAATAAATTCTGGACCCAGTGCCAATGCCCTAGCAATCCCCACCCTTTGTTTCTGCCCACCTGACATTTCATGAGGAAATCTATCCAAAAAGCGACTTGCTAGACCGACCATATCCATCAGTTCAGTAATTTTCGCTTCAGCATTTTCGATTTTATGAATTTTGAAGGGTTCTAATAAAATTTGCTTGATGGTTCTACGTGGATTTAAGCAAGCAGAGGGGTCTTGGAAAATTAGTTGTGCCTTCTTGGTGAAATTTTTCTGCTTTGATTTAGAAATATTGGTAATATCCTCGCCATTGAAAATAATTTTAGATCCATGATCTGACGCATAAAGACCAAGCAATGTCCTGCCTAACGTACTTTTACCACATCCACTTTCACCGACAAGACTAAATGTTTCACCCTTTTTAATCGTAAAAGAGACATCATCTACTGCTCTAAGCAAGCCTTTTTTTCCATTAGGGCTTTTAATATGAAAGGACTTCTTTAAGTGTGAAACCTCTAAAATGTTTTCAGAGGAATAATAGTTTGATGCCGTTGCGATGCTATTAGTATCATTTTGTGGCATTTACATCATCAACCTTTTCTGCTACGTCATAAATGAAGCATCTTACTTCACGACCATCTTCTTGTTTAAATAATGGAGGCGCTACTAGTTTGCATTTTTCTGTTGCATATTTGCAACGCGGATGAAAGCTGCAACCACTTGGCATTTTCAACGCATCAGGGACAGTGCCTTCAATCGCCTCAAGTCTTGCTACTTTACTAGAGATTTTCGGTATGGCATTTAGCAATCCCTTCGTATACGGATGAAGCGGATCAGCAAACACCAACTCAGTTGGACTTTTTTCAACTATTTGACCCGTGTACATGACGACCACTTTCTCACACATTTCTTTCACAACACCTAAATCATGGGTGATCATGATAATACTCATATCTCTCTTTTTCTTAAGGTTGTTCATTAAATCTAGAATTTGTGCTTGGATAGTAACATCTAATGCAGTAGTAGGCTCATCCGCAATTAATAGTTTTGTATTACAAGCCAACGCAATGGCAATCATGATTCTTTGTCGCATTCCGCCTGACATTTGATGCGGATATTCATGAAATCTCTGCTCAGGGGAAGGAATACCAACCATTCTCAGCATCTCAATTGCATATTTTTTTGCATTTTGCTTGCTTACATCTTTTTGGTGAATCAGAATTGGCTCCATGATTTGCTTGCCACAAGTATGTAGAGGATTAAGTGAGGTCATCGGCTCTTGAAATATCATTGATACAGACTTTCCTCTAATTTTTCGCATTTCATCAGGTGAAAGTTTTAACAAATTTACGCCATCAAAATTAATTTTTCCAGTTATTTCAGCGTTAGCATTTTGCAAAAGTCCCATTATAGAGAGAGAGGTAACACTCTTGCCACTTCCACTTTCACCAACGATTCCTAGTGAACTACCTTGTTCCAATTCAAAGCTTAAACTATCAACTGCTTTGACAACACCCTGACGCGATTTGAACTTAATCGTCAAATCTTCTACTTTTAGTAATGTCATAAGCCTCACCTTTTTCAAATGTATTGTTAAATGATTGCTAAAGTTTAGATACACTTTAGTAATTTATGAAATTAATTTATTTAGTTAAAAATAACTGGAGTGATCACAGAAAGTAATATCGTTTCCTTATCAAGCGGATTCTCCCATATATGTGGAAGTGTTGACGGGAAATGGATTGCTTCTCCTTCTCGCAAATAATATTCCGTCTGATCGACAGTAAATAATACAGCCCCTTTTAGAACATAATAAAATTCTTCGCCAGGATGTTTAACTGGTTCATTTTCTTTTTGGTGCGGCTTTATTGTTACGAGAAATGGCTCTATTTTTCTATCTGTAAAGTTATTGCTTAACCTAATATAAGTAGAATCAGAACTTTCTATTTTAAAAGGTTTTTGTTCTTGCTTTTTCACTGCGTAATTTAAATTTTCTGTCTCCTCGAAGAAATGAATCATCTTTACACCAAACGCGTCAGCAATTTTTTTTAATGATGTGATTGCGAGTGATGATGTACCTCTCTCTATTTGGGATAAAAAACTTACAGACAAATCTGTCCTTTCACTTAAGTCCTTTAAAGTCATACCTTGTTCGAATCGTAATTGCTTAATTTTTTGAAAAATTTCTTCCATGACTTAATCCCTTTCCTTTAACTGAGGAATAATTACTGTATTACTGTAATTAATTATGATTTTATCATACTTTTCTTCAATGTAAATGAATATTTAAAATATTTTTTATATTCGCAATAGGAAGCGCAGGGACGGTTCGTGCGCTTCTTTATTTATACATGTCCTAATTTTGAAGGCTTTAACGAATAACTCCTTTCCATTAAAAGCAGGAGAAACAATTAAATTGGTAGAATAATGTAAATGATTAATTCGGATTCAGGTGTGATTATATGAAATTAGTAAATGAAGAAGACTTTATCCGAGAAATAAAAAAAGATGAATGGATGATACAAATTTTAACGACTGTAAAATCATTAAATCTTCCTGACTGGTGGATTTGTGCTGGGTTTGTCCGCTCAAAAATTTGGGATTTAATACATGATTTTGATAGTAGAACTCCGCTTTCAGATATTGATGTTATATTTTTCGATAAAAAAAACACGAATGAAGTAACAGAAAAGAAAATTGAAGAGAAGCTAAAAGTTCTAATGTATGATGTTCCTTGGTCAGTCAAAAATCAGGCAAGAATGCACATCAAAAGTAATCTACCACCATATTCTTCTTCAGTTGATGGAATTTCAAAATTCCCAGAAACCGTTACTGCATTAGGGGTTAAGGTAGATGAAAAAAATAATGTTATATTAACTGCCCCCTGGGGAGTTCAAGACGTTCTTAACCTTGAAGTCAAACCCACTCCTTATTTTCTTGAGGGAAAAGAACAGGCGGAAATTTATAAAAATAGAGTAGTAAATAAAAATTGGAAAGCGGTTTGGCCAAGGGTGAAAATCTACAATATGGATTATTAATGAACTACAAACCGGTGTATTTTTCAGTGATAAATAATGAATCAGGGAAAGATTGATTCTAAAAGAATATTATTGTTTTTCGTTTAAAAATGCTGGAAGAAAAGGAAGAGAATATGAATATAGAATTAACAAGATTTAGAGTGAAAAAGGGCAAATCTGAACAAGTAGACGAATGGTTGAAGTTTTTAGATGAAAATATGAAAGATGTTTTAATAACCTTGGAAAGTGAAAAAATGTATGTCGAAACAATATTTAGAGAACATCTATTTGGTGACGAATATTTATATTGGTATTCGATTCAAGGTGAGGGTGGTCAAGAAATACAGGATTCAGAACATTGGATAGATAAAAGACATTTAGAATATTGGTATGAATGTATTGATGAAACATATAAACCTGAAAATTTGAAATCAGAAGTAGTAATGATTCCAGAAAAGGTTCGAAAAAGTATGGAGTAATTGAACCTTTATATAAGCCAAATTGGTTAAGGGGGAATAAAATGAAACAAAATGTTGGTACAGAAGAAGCAATTAAAAGATGGGATAGATTTGCAGATACATATTCTGCAAATCATAATGAACAAGGAGATATACATAAAGAGGTATTTTTAAATCCAACTCTATTTACATTAATGGGAACAGTTAAGAATAAGAGGGTTTTAGATGCTGGGTGTGGTGAAGGGTACTTAAGTAGACTTTTAGCTAAGTCTGAAGCCATTGTAACGGCTGTTGATTCTTCACCAAGAATGATAGAAATTGCTAAGGAAAGAACTCCAAATGATTTACTAATTGATTATAAAAAAGGTAATTGCGAAGGATTAAATTTTTTAGAGGATAATAGTTTTGATTTAATAGTTTCCAATATGGTTTTTCAAGATCTTGAAAATTATGAAAAGGCTTTTCAAGAAATGTATCGGTTATTAGCTGATGGGGGCTATTTTATTTTTTCGATATTACATCCTTGTTTTGTTACACCAGAAAGTGGCTGGGAGAAAACAATAGATGGTAAAAAATTGCATTGGAATGTAGATAAATATTTTTATGAGGGTGCGTATGAACAACGTTTAGGTGATAAAGAAAAAATGTTATTCTTCCATAGAACCCTAACAAGTTATGTAAATACGTTAATTAAAACAGGTTTTTATTTGGAAAGCATAGTAGAACCGAAGCCATCAGATGAGATGCTGAAAATATATCCTACTTTTGAAGAAGATTTTAGATGCCCTGATTTTATTGTTTTTAAATTAAAAAGAAAAAGTTAATTTAATGATGAAAACTCATTACAGTTGTGCAAAAGGATTCAGTATTAACGAGAGGGGAAGAATCATGTTTGTATTTAAAATTGATGAAGATGTATCTTTAAGATTGATTGAATTAAATGATGCGAAAAAAATTTTTAAGCTAACAGATAAATCAAGAACTTATTTGAGAGAATGGTTACCATGGCTTGATAGTACGGCAAAGGTTGATGATACCAAAGGTTTTATTCAAGGTTGTTTAAAAGGTTATGCGGAGAATAAAAGTATCACTACCGTTATTTTATTTGATGGAGAAATTGTTGGGGTTGCTGGCTTTAATAGTATAGATTGGTCAAACAAAACAGCATACATTGGTTATTGGCTGGGGGAGGAATTTCAAGGAAAAGGAATCATGACGAAAGTTGCTAAAGCATTGAATGATTATGCTTTTAGCTATCTAAACTTAAGTAAGGTTGAAATTCGGGCTGCTTCGGGCAATAAAAAGAGCAGAAGTATTCCTGAAAGACTTGGCTTTGTAAAGGAAGGATGTATTAGGAGAGCGGAGTGGTTATATGACCATCACGTAGACCATATTGTTTACGGGATGTTAGCAGAAGAATGGAGTAGCCATAAATAATTTTTACTATCTATTTTATGGAGGTGCATTTTCTTTAAAAAAGAGAAGTGCCCTTTTTTGACTAACCAGAATTTATACCCATAAATTCTGCTAGCGCATAAATGCAACTACGCCTCTGTCATCGCCCTTAAGGGCTCTTCCGACATTGTTGAAGAATTAGGTATTTATTTTGAAAATAGAGATTCTCTCGTTAGTGCTTATTGAATTGGTGATGAAGAATACTCTTTTCGAAAACCAGTTGATTGTATTAAGCTAGAAAATCATGAAACATCTAATATAAAGCTCGACTTCGGAAATTTAGAAGATTGGGGTATCAATATTCTAATAGGACTTGATATCTTAATGGATGGGAAGTTTATCATTGATTTAGATGAATTGAATCCATTTTTAGAGCCTAAGCATGCAGAAATAGAAAAGTTAGTTCGCCCAATTCAAACTGTGAGAAGTACAAAGGAATTTATTAAAGAATAAAACAATTTTAACTTGAAAAAAGACGATGATTTCTAATGCTAAGGAATCATCGTCTTTAATTTTTCCATTTTTAATATATAACGAATCAACAAATTAGATAATTTGACAATCAATACATTTTCATTTAAAATAATCTCGAATCAAAGATATGTCAGTTAGAGATATATTAATTAAGGATAAGATATAAACTTAGGAGGCTATATAGTTATGTCAAAAGACTTTTTCACAGTATTGAAAGAAAGACGTTCATATTATGGAATCAATAAAGAGATACAGGTTTCTGATGAAAGAATAAAAGAAATTGTTGAATTTGCTGTAAAACATACACCATCAGCATTTAATTCTCAAACTGCTCGCCTTGTTGTCTTGACAGGAGAAGCACATAACAAATTATGGGACATTACAACTGATTCATTAAGAAAAGTTATTGGAGATGGTGATTTCTCAGGAACTCAGCAAAAAATGGAATCTTTTAAAGCTGGATACGGAACAGTATTATTCTTTGAAGACGAAGCAATTGTGAAATCTCTACAAGAGCAATTCGCATTATATGCTGACAATTTCCCGATTTGGTCACAACAAGCATCTGGTATGCACCAATTAGTGGTATGGACAGCATTAGAAGCAGAGGGATTAGGAGCATCTTTACAACATTATAATCCACTAATTGATGACGAAGTAAAAAATAAATGGAATATCCCAGGCAACTGGAAACTGATTGCTCAAATGCCATTCGGAAATCCAACCGCTCCAGTGGGTGAAAAACAATTCCAACCACTTGAAGATCGTGTGAAATTTTACAAATAATTAGTTGCCATGTGTATGATATATTCTAAACCAGTTTCCTATCGGAGCTGGTTTTTTTAATGATGATTCATATATTGATACATCTCTTAACCTTATATTTGTTGTTAATCATATCTTTACAAAGGAATAGAATATTATTATTAATGACTGGGCTTTTTTACATGTTAGAAGAGAGGGGGAGAACAAAAGATTATATCATTTTATATTTATTTTCAAACGCTGGCTGTGAAAGATTTAATTCTTCGGAGGCTTTTGTAAAACTTTTATGTTTTGCGACTGTTTGGCAGTGTTTTTATCTCTGGAATTGCCCTTATTATCGTAGGAGGCATAGCCTACTGCGCATTAGCAAGCGGGAAGGAAAAAGAGCCTCGCCATGCCGCACTCGTTGGTTTAAGATAGCACTTTTTAATATATGGAATTGTTCTTGACGGTTTTTGTCATTATCCCAGGATGAAAAATCCACCTCAATCCAATTAAGATTGCTCTTATTAAATAAGGTGCTTAATTTCATGAGCACCTCTTTTTCTTCCATATATTTCGTAGCAGTTAAGGTTTGCAACGCAAATAAAATATTGTTTTGCTCCTCCTCAGTTAATACGGACTTATCTAAAACATAATTATCTAATAAGGTAATACCCCCACCTTTCCCTTGTGTCGCATAGATTGGAATGTTTGCCGAAGTAAGTGTATCAATATCTCGATAAATGGTTCGAATAGACACTTCGAAATGTTCTGCTAATTCTTTGGCTGTCACTGATTTTCTGTTAACTAAAATATATACCACCTCAAATAACCTATTCATCTTCATAAGCTAACCTCAATTATTTTTTTTATTTTTTTATGTAGTAGAGAATTAATGCAGCAACCCTATGCATTTATTGATACATTTCCTATTCTAAACATAGAAACATCCTATTAGACAAATATATCTAAAGGGATTACATTGTACAGCCATTATAGGCAGCATTAAGATAGAATGCCTTCAATTTTTATTTTTTAGGAAGTCTGAAGTGGTGAAAAAAGAATTGAATAGGAGTTTGTGAAATTAAACTACACAAGGCAAGTTGGTCATCAAATAAATTAGGCTTAAACCTATTGGTATCAATGTTTTGAGCCTTTCTTTATGAGCCAATTATCAAATTAGCAAAAAAACAGTCCCTTCATACTTTCTAATTCCCCCTTAAATTCATTACTTAATCCTATTTTTCCCTAGAAGGTTCGCAAGTAAAACGATACGAATTCATGAAAATCATTCGTTATAAAACTAGCATTGATTGGAAATTTGTATGTTTCTTTTGAGAGACTTTTCATAATCAATTTTAATAAAATATGAAATTGCTATTTTATCAAATGTTTTTGTATCTAAGGCACTAATGTTAATTTATTTTGTCACATTTTGTCACATATTTTACATTATTTTAGCTATTTTACGTGATAAAAGTTGCAGTGTAAATTTTCCAAGAAAATTAATATTTAGTGTATGGAAATAAAAACCTGCGTTTTTACAAAAACAGGTGCACAGAATGTAAATATGGTTGTTTCAAAACAACAGTTCAACAAAGTCAATATACAGGTATTTCAACTTGAAAAAAAGCACATTATATAGGTTTTTGTGATGGAGTCAGATTAATTTTGGACAACCTCTATAATTTTTTTAGTAGGGTGCGTCTATCATGTCATGATCTATTGCAGACGTGGAAAGCTGGTTCTTTAAACTATCAGACAATTTATCTATATGGAGGGACTTCAGCAATGCACAACAAAGGTATTCCTGATGAATATCCGATTACTTTAGTATTAAATGGCTTTGAGGTTGCCGTATTTCAATTAACAAAACTAGATTTAGAGGATTGGGCCTATGGATATTTATATTCAGAAGGATTTATCCAAACCACCGAGGATATAGGGTCGGTCTTGATTCGCGATGATATTGGAAGAATTGATGTTGTTCTTACAAATAAATTTAACATTGATCAATGGTTTGGGAAAAAGAAACATTATACTGCAGGCTGTGGTCGTGGCGTCACATTTTTTTCGATGACAGATGTAAAAAATTTTACTCCTGTTCATTCAACTACTAACTATGCACTTAGCTATCTATTAAAAAAACAAAGTGAGTTTGCTCAAAATTCACCACTTTATTTGAAAACAGGCGGAATGCATGGGGCATGTATTGTTGATGAGTACGGTTTAATCACTGTACGTGAGGATATTGGGCGCCATAATGCCGTTGATAAAATAATCGGCTATGCCTTAAGAAATCATTTGAATCCAAATGGGTTGATCCTGCTCACAACTGGAAGAGTTTCTTATGAAATGCTTTCCAAAGCAGCGAAATTTGGTTTTGCCGTGATTGGTTCACGAACTGCAGCAACTAGGCAGGCATTGCAGCTAGCCCACTTTTTAAACATAGAGGTAGTCGGATATCTAAGGGGAAAAAAAGCAGTAGTCTATACCTCAACAGATAGAGTACAAGACGACCTAAAGGAAAAGTTCGCCTAAAAATATTGAAAGGAGTGATTATAGAAAATTCAGAAGAGTAGAAAAATGGTGTTCTTAGATTAGAGATAAACACCTAAGATGGGAAGGAGAAAAGAGATGGAAGAGATAGAAGTGAGGAATCTTAGCCGGCGGCAATTTTTAAAACTATCCGGAGCTGCAGCCGCAACCTTGGCCATTGCTGAGCTTGGCTTCAATGAAAAGAAAGCGTATGCACAGACAAAAGGGTTCAAGATTGCAAAGACAACCGTTACACCAACAATCTGCTGCTATTGTGGTGTTGGCTGTGGCATATTGATCCACACAAAGAATAACTCAGTTGTCTACACCGAAGGGGATCCCGATCACCCAATTAATGAAGGAAAACTTTGTAGCAAAGGAACAGCGATTAGGCAATTGTATACATCTGAAAAGAGATTAACCAAACCTTTATACCGTGCACCTGGAAGCAATAAATGGGTTGAAAAGGATTGGAATTGGATGCTTGATACGATTGCAAAGCGTGCTAAAGAAACACGGGACAAATCGTTTGTTGAAGTAGAAAACGGGGTTACTGTAAATAAGACGGAGAAAATTGCAAGTCTTGGTGGTGCCGCGCTTGATAATGAAGAAACGTATTTATTATCAAAATTAATGAGAGGGCTTGGTGTCACTTACTTAGAGCATCAGGCACGAATATGACATAGTTCTACGGTTGCCGGTCTGGCACCTACATTTGGTCGTGGAGCAATGACTAACCACTGGAATGATCTTCAGCATACTGATTGTGCCTTAATTATGGGTGCAAACCCAGCTGAAAACCATCCGATCAGCTTTAGATGGCTGATGAAAGCTAGAGAAAACGGCGGAAAAATTATTTCGGTCGACCCCCGCTTTACAAGAACATCTTCTCAAGCCGATGTGTATGCACCGCTTCGCTCTGGAACAGATATAGCGTTCCTTGGGGGAATGATAAATTATGCAATCCAAAATAATTTAATTCACAAAGAGTATGTTGCTAATTATACAAATGCTTCGTTTATTGTGAAGGAAGATTTTAATTTCAATGATGGTTTATTTACAGGCTATGATGCTGCAACACGTATATATGATAAAACAAAATGGGCGCTCGAAACAACTCCGGACGGCAAACAGGTCAAGGATGAAACATTAGAACATCCGCGCTCCGTCTTCCAGCTAATGAAAAAACACTTTTCCCGTTACGATGTTGATACCGTAACAAGTATGACTGGAACGCCAAAAGAAGATTATCTAAAAGTGTGTGAAGCATTCTGTTCAACAAGTAAGGTTGGAAAGTCAGGTACAATTATGTATGCGATGGGTACAACCCAGCATACGGTTGGAACACAAAATGTTCGTTCATTTGCCATTTTACAGCTTTTACTAGGAAACATTGGCTTACCTGGCGGCGGAATCAATGCAATGCGGGGCGAGTCGAATGTACAAGGCTCAACAGATTTCGCTTTATTGTATGATAACCTGCCTGGATACCTTGTTTCTCCAAAAGCAACTGTACCTGAGCATGCAACCTTGAAAGGCTATTTGGATAAAGAAACACCAAAAACAGGCTATTGGAGCAACAAGCCGAAATTTGTCGTTAGCCTGCTTAAAGCATGGTATGGCGAAAACGGAACAAAAGACAATGAGTTTGGCTATCAATTCTTGCCAAAAGGAAATAAAAACTATTCACATATTAACCTTTTTAAAGCCATGTATGAGGGACAATTAGACGGAGCATTCCTGTTTGGCACCAATCCAGTTGTCGGTGGTCCAAATGCCGGCAAAGAAAAAGAAGCCCTCGCAAACCTAAAATGGATGGTGGCAATGGATCTTTGGGAAACAGAAACATCGGCATTTTGGCAAAAAGAAGCAGGTAGTAACCCGACTTCAATTAATACAGAAGTATTCCTGCTCCCTGCATCATCTTCCTATGAAAAAGAAGGCAGTATTTCAAATAGTGGCCGTTGGATGCAATATCGGTGGAAAGCAATTGATTCAAGGGGCGAAGCAAGACCTGACCTTGAAGTCATTCATGAGCTTGCAATTCGAATTAAAAAGTTATATGCAGGCAGCACGAAGCCTAAGGACAAGCCAATCCAAGCTCTTACTTGGAACTTCGGAACTGGCGATGAAGTGGATATTGACCTAGTAGCAAGAGAAATCAATGGCTATGATCTCAAAACCGGAAAATTGCTTGCTGGCTTTGGGGCTTTGTTGGAGGATGGTTCAACTACGAGTGGTAACTGGGTTTATTCCGGCTTCTATCCGGCAGAAGGTAAAAACCTTTCAAAACGCCGTGATAACAAAGACACAGGTAACGCAAACTTCTTGAACTGGTCGTTTGCATGGCCGATGAATCGCCGCATCATTTATAACCGTGCTGCAGCAGACCCAAGTGGTAAGCCCTGGAGCAAGGAAAAAGCGGTTATTTGGTGGGACGAACTCCAGGGAAAATGGATTGGTAACGATGTTCCTGACTTTAAACCAGTCATCGCACCATCAGATCCAGGTGGAACAGGCGCCTTTATGATGAACAAAGATGGTGTCGCGTTATTATTTGCACCAACATTAAATGATGGGCCATTCCCAGAACACTATGAACCGTTTGAAAGCCCGATTGGTAAAAATCTATTTTCGAGTCAGCAACTTAACCCTGCTACAGTCATAATTGAAGGCGATTTCAATAAAAAAGGCGATAGGAAAAAATTCCCGATTGTTGCGACAAATTACCGTGTAAGTGAACACTGGCAATCCGGTTCAATGACAAGAAACCAAGAATGGCTATCGGAACTTGCGGGGCATATGTTCATTGAAATGAGTGAAGAATTGGCAAAAGAAAAAGGCATCAAAAATAAAGATATGGTCTTTGTCAGTTCTGCACGCGGAGAAATTAAAGCGCATGCAATGGTGACAAAACGCTTTAAACCTTTTACCATAAATGGACAAAAGGTACACCAAATCGGGATGCCATGGCATTTTGGATACAAAGGCATTGCAACAGGGGATTCAGCAAATCGCTTGACACCACATGTTGGGGATGCAAATACAACGATTCCGGAATTTAAGGCATTCCTTTGTAATGTAAGGAGGGCTTAAGAATGACAGATTATGTAAAATTTGTTGATGTCACCAAATGTGATGGCTGCCGGGCCTGCATGGTTGCCTGCAAAAACTGGAATGATCTTCCGGCTGAACCGCAGGAATTCCTAGGCAGTGTTCAATCTCATAAAAAAGTTTCTGCAGATACATGGAATGTTTTGGAGTATATTGAGCATGAGAATGGCCGAGGTGATCTGGAATACCTATTCCGCCATTCATCCTGCTTCCATTGTCATGATGCAGCATGTGAAAAGGTTTGCCCTGAAGATGCGATCAGTCATTCAAAATTTGGAACTGTTGTGATTGATCATGACAAATGTGTCGGCTGCGGCTACTGCGTGCAAAACTGTCCATTTGAAGTTATTTCCTTAAAAACCTATAAGGATAAAAATGGAAAAGAATATCGAAAATCACAAAAATGCACAATGTGTACGGATCGATTGGAAGAAGGTCTACAACCTGCTTGTGTAACAACCTGTCATACTGGTGCAATGCAATTTGGTCAAAGAAATGCCATGCTTCAAAAAGCACAGCAGCGTTTGCAGGAAGTAAAAGGCCGTTTCCCAAATGCCCAAATCTATAATCCAACAGGTGTCGGCGGAACGAATACCATTTATGTATTAGGTGAAAAACCTACTGTATATGGACTTCCTGAAACTCCAAAGGTTCCAATTTCTGCATTAGCTTGGAAGGATTATGCACAGCCAGTGGGCAAGATGATGCTCGGGGCAACCACGATGGCGGTTGTAGGTGCGTTCATCACAAACAGACTGTTTAATAAAGAAGGCAAGGGTCATCAGGAAAATGGAGGTGATAGAAATGAGTAAGCAAAATACACCAGATTTGAAAGTGCGTCGTTTTTCAAAGGGATTTGTTATAGCGCATGCGGTAAATGCTATTTCGTTCTTGGCACTTTATATCACAGCATTGCCAATGTACGCTAATTCCTTTAATTGGCTGTATTCTGTTCTTGGCGGCCCAGCAAATGCCAGGATGCTTCACCGAGTTTTTGCTTGCATCTTTGTTACGCCAACAATTATCTACTTGATTATGGATCCGAAAGGCTTATTCCTTTGGACGAAAGAGCTAATAACGTGGAAAAGAAGAGATCTTCAGTTTTTTACAGAGTTTGTTAAGGACTTATTTGGCTTTAAATTTAAACATATTAGACAAACATTCTATAATGCCGGAGAAAAAGTAAACTCGATCCTCCAAATTTTGTGTGCACTTATGATTATTTGCTCAGGATTTACAATGTGGTTCCCGCAATTCTTTCCAAGAGTGGTTACCCAGTGGGGATACTTTTTCCACAATGTTGGTTTTGGCGTTGCTTTTGCAGTTGTGGTTGGCCACGTTTACTTAAGCGTCATTCATGTAAACTCAAGAGCTGGATATACCGGAATTCTTTCGGGAATGGTTCCAGCCTCATGGGCTAGTGAGCATCACACTGACTGGTACGATGAAGAAGTAGCAAAAGGAAATTTCCCGAATTTAGGAAAAAAATCAAAGAAAAAATTAGGTGCTTAAGTTTAAGTATGTAATGGATATGAAAAGGGAATGGCTGAGAAAATAGTAGCCATTCCTTTACTAATCATAGAAGGGATAATGGGCGATGAAAACAACTGTTGTAACGAAGGAGTATCAAGAACTTCATCAAACCATCCAGCATTTGCAAAGGGAATGGAAAAGACAATTAAACCCGGAAGCAGTCCAGCCAAATCTGGACAAGACGGCCCTTCAATCAGGTATTCCTGTTGCAGCATTAACTCATTTTCAGATTGATACCACTCAATATATAAAATGGGTAAATGAATTAGCCGAGATTTTAAGTACAAAAAATCAGAGCCTTACGGGTAAGGAACTCTCTTTAAAAAATTTAATGAATGAAGAAACAGCACAAAGTTGGATGGAAGCCGCAATAGCATCTAATCATTTGTACTTTATTGAGTTTGGTGAAAAAAATCATCTTGATGAGTGGTTTTCGCCTTTTATTGCTGAAATGGCCGTTCGTCCGTATTTACAATTGCTTGCGGAAAAATTTAAAAATAAGATTGACTCTTTTGTTCCAGGCGCGGGCTGTCCCGTTTGCGGTGAACCGGTAAGACTTGCACAGCTTGAAGAAGATGGGAAAAAGGTAGCCCATTGCCCCCGCTGTCTTTTTTATTGGCATTTAAATCGATTAACATGTTCTCACTGTGGAAACGAAAATCACGAGTCAACTCGGTTTCTCACCATTGAGGAGGATCCAG
This sequence comes from Neobacillus sp. PS3-40, assembly GCF_030915485.1. Lineage (GTDB taxonomy): Bacteria > Bacillota > Bacilli > Bacillales > Cytobacillaceae > JAUZPL01. The sequence continues at coordinate 2,721,461 of NZ_CP133266.1, forward strand.
CATCGCAAATTCAAGTTTGTGAAGAGTGTCATGGATATACAAAATTGATTGATACGAGACAATATCTTGAAAAACCCGAAGCATCTTTACTGGATTTGACAACAATCCATCTTGATTTTGTTGCCCAGGAAAATGGTTATCTGGCGGCAGTTGAGAAAAGGGATTTAAATAAAACATGTTGAATCACGTTTGACCACAATCGCTTAAAACAGCTGGAGAATAGAAATTCTGTCTATTTTAGCTAATCAGAATTTATATCCATAAATTTTGCTAGCGAATAAGTGCAACTACGCCTCTGTCATCGCCCTTAGGGGCTTGCCAATCGGCGAGTTTTCTTTATAAAAGAGAAGGATTTTTTCCTACTAATCCATCATTTGAAGGAGAGTATGAATATGATATCAAATATTGGTGTTCCAGGTTTTATTATCATCTTAATAATTGCACTTGTCATTTTTGGCCCTAAAAAGTTGCCAGAGCTTGGCAAGGCTGTTGGACAAACTTTAAGGGAATTCAAGCGCTCCACACAAGGCTTGATGGAAGATGAAAAAGAAACTATCAAAGCAACTGTAAAATCAGAACATGAACCAAGTCCTAAATAATAAATGAACATAGTTCAATCAATTGTTGAACTGATCTGATCAACACCTAAAACGTAAGTTGTAAATCTGGTCGATTTTATTACCCCGATTGTTGAATTTCTTTTTTAAACTATTCTGTTATGTAGGACATCTTAAACAAAAAGGGCCTCACCATCAACCGGTGGTGTGTTAAAATAATCCGGAACAAATAGAAAGGCTGGCTCAAAATGGTCAATTTTCACAGGCCTTTTGAGTCAGCCTTTTAGTGATTAGTTTCTTACTTAGTAATGGAATTGGCTGAACAATTGGGAGTAGAGAGAGGAGCTCCCTGGAAATCATAGTAAGGAGCTTGCTGGAAGATTGAGATCAAAAATAGAATCATAACTTTAACAAAGGATATGATAAAATGGCTCATAAAGAACAAATAAATCCGCGTTTTCATGGAATGCTATGATTTAAAGGGGCGAAGAAAATGAGTATAAATAGTGGTTTATTTCATTCATTAGAGGGTAAAAATATCTACTTCAAAGCACTAAGTATAGAAGATGTTCAAGAGATACATGATTATGCGTCAGATAAAGACGTCTCACGATTTATTGGCTGGAATTTAATGAATACTTTGAATGAAACTCGTGAGCTCATTGAAATCATGATAAAACGTGAGTCGGAGGGTACTCATTTATATGCCTCCATTGTTCAAAAATCAACTCAAACAATTATCGGGACCGCCATGATTTTCAATTTTGATCATGAAGCAAATCAAGCTGAAGTGGGTTATGTTTTTCATAAAGATCATTGGGGTAAAGGGTACGGCACGGAGATCGTTACCTTGATGAGTGAGTTTGCATTTACAACACTTAATCTTCACAAACTCCATGCTAGTGTAGTGGATGCAAATATTGGTTCTGCCCGGATTCTCGAAAAGAACGAGTATGAGCTAGAAGGACGACTAAAAGATCACTATTTTATAGAGGATAAATATTATGATTCCTTGCTTTTTGGCAAAATTACAAACCTGCAATCTCGCAAAATATAAAAAACGAAGAAAACACAGGGACGGTTCTTATGCTTTCAAATTGAAAGCAAGAGAACCGTCCCTGTGTTTTTACATAGAATTCCACACAAATGAAAAAACTAGGATACAGAATGACAAAAAAAGAAAGGGAGTTATGATGACAAAAGACATAATAGAAACAGGTTGGAACTTTGATAACAGTTATGCTCGTCTCTCGAAATCATTTTTCACTAGCCACAATCCAACCCCTGTACGCTCACCGAAGTTGGTCATTCTCAATGATCCGCTGGCAACAACCCTGGGGTTGAACGTTGAAGAGCTACAAAGTGAAGAGGGTGTTGCGATGCTTGCTGGTAACCAGATTCCCGAAGGCGCTTCGCCTCTTGCTCAAGCTTACGCGGGACATCAATTTGGGCATTTTACTATGTTAGGGGACGGTCGGGCAATACTTATAGGTGAGCAGATCACTCCACTAGGTGAACGGGTTGATATTCAACTTAAGGGTTCAGGTAGAACGCCGTACTCGCGCGGGGGTGATGGCCGAGCGACACTTGGTCCGATGCTGCGTGAATATATCATCAGTGAAGCTATGCATGCGCTGGGTATCCCTACCACCCGCAGTCTAGCAGTAGTTACAACCGGGGAGTCTGTTATCCGTGAAACCAACCTACCTGGTGCAATTTTGACCCGTGTGGCTTCCAGTCATTTGCGCGTAGGTACCTTTCAATACGTAGCAAAATGGGGCACAGCCCAGGAACTCCAAATTCTTGCTGACTATACACTAAACCGTCATTTTCCAGACATTGAGGCTAATGAGGGTCGATATCTTTCGTTGCTTCAGGAGGTTATCAAGCGCCAAGCATTACTAATTACCAAATGGCAACTGGTTGGTTTTATACATGGGGTGATGAACACTGATAACATGGCGATTAGCGGAGAAACCATTGATTATGGCCCTTGTGCTTTCATGGATATCTATGATCCAGCAACGGTATTCAGTTCCATTGATATTCAAGGCCGATACGCCTATGGCAATCAGCCATCTATTGCAGTGTGGAATCTCGCGCGATTTGCTGAGACTCTATTGCCACTGCTACACGAAGACCAGGAGCAGGCTGTCAGACTGGCCCAAGATGAGATTTCGAAATTTACTGAGTTGTATCATCGTAATTGGCTTATGGGAATGAGAGCAAAACTGGGAATTTTTAATGAAGAGTTGGAGGATGACTCCCTTATTAAAGATCTTCTCAGTATGATGCAAAAGTACCGAGTGGATTATACCAATACCTTCCTGGCATTCACTTTTGAAAGACATGAGGATACAATCCTGTCTGGGACCCCAGAATTTGCACAGTGGCATGAGCTATGGCGGGCGAGACTAGAGAGACAGGCAGAATCGAAAGCCTTCGTGAGTCAGTTGATGCAAGACAGCAATCCTGCAGTAATCCCTCGGAATCAACTGGTAGAAGCCGCACTAGAAGCGGCAGTAGAACAAGGAGACTACAGTGTGATGGAGCGGCTTCTTGATGTTCTATCAAAACCTTACGCGCACTCTCCCGAACAGGCTGATTACTCTACACCGCCTGCGCCATCAAGCCGTCCGTACCGAACCTTTTGTGGTACATGATATAAAAGATTTAGGAGGGAAATAAACATACAGAAGCACTTTGAACTCGTTGATATGGCGAGGGAAAAGTGCTTCTTTTTTTCTACTAATGTTGTAATGTAGGATAGGTTAAACTTCTGTTAAATTTGTGAAAAGTGTTAGTTAAGTCAAAAATCTCCTGGTTTTAATAGGCTATCGATATTTCCACTTCTTAGTTGATTGATCATATTTAGTAGAAATGTGAATCATAATGGTAAAATAAAAAATAGGGGTTACAGAAACCAAGAAAGAAGGTCCGATACATGGCATATAGAGTAAAAGACATCATGATTACAGAAACAGAAATTAAACAAAGAGTAAAGAAAATAGCAGAAGAAATTGAAAATGATTTTAACAATGAAGCAATTGTCCTTATCATTGTTCTTAAAGGATCTTTTGTATTCGCTGCCGACTTAATTCGTGAGCTGAAGGGAGATATTAAAATCGATTTCATCTCGGTTTCCAGCTACGGAAATGATACAGAAACGACTGGGAAAGTAAGGCTTTTGAAGGATTTAGATGCTAATATTACCAATCAGAATGTAGTGGTGGTAGAAGATATTATAGATAGTGGACTTACACTAAATTTCTTGAGGGGCCATTTGCAAACTCATAAACCGAAACAAATTAAAATTTGCTCTCTCTTAGACAAGCCCGAAAGAAGAAGAGTAGAATTGCCTGTTGATTATGTTGGCTTCGTTATCCCGGATGAATTTATTGTAGGTTATGGCATTGACTACGCACAAAATTACCGGAATTTACCTTATATCGCAACTGTGGAAGAATGTTAGATATTATTCTAAAAAAACATTATAACAATTTTTACCTTTTTGTGTAAATTTATGTATAAATTTAAGAGGGAATATCAAATAGATACTAGAGCTATGAAGAAGTGAAGGATATGTTGTGAAGAAATTGATAATATATTGGGAAAATTCACAAAACAATTTTTATTGAAAACGTATGCTATAATAATATTATGAAAAAACAAATAATAGGGAGGAATTGCTTTGTTAAAAGATTTTTTTATTGCTCTGTCTCAAAATCAATTTCTTAATAGTTCAGCTAAAAAGTACGGATTAAAATTAGGAGCACAAAGTGTCGTCGCTGGAACGAATATACCAGAAGTGATGAAAAGTATTAAAGAACTTAACTCACATGGAATCTCTTGTACAGTTGATAATTTAGGAGAGTTTGTCTTCAAAAAAGAAGAAGCTACAGCAGCGAAAGAAAATATTCTCAAAGTAATTGAAGCTATAAATGAAAATAAAGTAGATGCTCATATTTCTTTAAAACCAACTCAATTAGGGTTGGATATTGATTTTGACTTTGCCTTAAGCAATGTTAAAGAAGTTGTTGATAAAGCAAGCAGATATGATATGTTTGTCAACATTGATATGGAGGATTCTAGCCATTTAGAGACTACTCTTAATCTATTGGACAAGCTTTCAGCGGAATATGATAATGTAGGTACAGTGCTTCAATCCTATTTCCGTAATACACAAGAATATCTTGAAAAGTACAGAAATCTACGTATTCGTCTTGTAAAAGGTGCATATAAAGAGCCGGAAGAAATTGCATATCTAGATAAGAAAGATATTGATGAAAACTATATTAAACTTACCGAATGGCATCTATTAAACGGTAAATTTACTTCTATTGCAACACATGATCATAGAATCATTAACCATATAAAAGAATTTGTTAAAAAGAACGATATTTCGAAAGATAAATTTGAGTTCCAAATGCTTTATGGATTTAGAAGAGAGCTTCAACTTCAATTGGCAAGCGAAGGCTATAACTTCTGTACCTATGTTCCATTCGGTAATGACTGGTATGGTTATTTCATGAGGCGTCTTGCTGAAAGACCGCAAAATTTAAAGATTGTTGGCAAGCAAGTATTTAATAAAAAGACAAACACCATGATTGGTATGGCAGCAGGAGCATTTCTATTAGGAAGAGCATCTAAGAAGAAAAAACGTAAGTAAATTAGTTCAACGTATAGACAAGTAGTTAAGCGTTGTTAAAAAAGCGTTTGATAAAGTGTAAAACCTCTCATTGGAAGCAAATGGGAGGTTTTTTTCGGCTAATCAGAAATAATATTTATAATTCCTGATGTCGCATAAGGGTAACTATGCCTCAGTCTTCCCCTTTAGGGGCTCGCTATCTAGTAGGCAAGTATTCTTTAAGAAGGAATCTGCATAGTAAAACAGAATAAGTAAAATGTAGATAAAGGAGGGGTTTTAAGATGTTTGTAGCCGGACAAAAGGAAATGCAGCAAATGGATCAGTATACGATGGATAAGATCGGATTACCAGGAGTTGTATTAATGGAAAATGCAGGAGCAAAAGTGGTGGAGGAGATTCTTGCAAGTTCACCATGTAAGAATCCGAGAGTAATTATATTCGCTGGTGGGGGCAATAATGGCGGCGACGGGTTTGTTATTGCCCGCAGATTGTTCGATTTAGGCTTGGAACCTCTTCTTTGTTTGTTAGTAAACCCTGATCGTATCAAGGGGGATGCAAAATCTCATTTTGATGTTTATATCAATCGGGGATTACCCATATTCTATTTTCAAGAAGATAATGCACTTACACTTCGGGATAAATTGAATCAAGCGGATATAATTATAGATGCTATGTTAGGAACGGGTATTAATGGTCCTGTACGAGAACCTTTTGACCAGGTTATCTCGATTGTAAATGAATACAAGGGAAAGAGATTAGTTATCTCTGTTGATATCCCATCTGGTGTTAGTAGCGATAGTGGAAAAGTTGAAGGACTTGCCATAAAAGCAACAAAAACAATTACCTTTGTATTTCCGAAAAAAGGTTTTTTTCTAAATGATGGTCCAAAGTATATCGGAGAGTGGAAGGTAGTTGATATTTCCGTGCCGCCTTCAATTGTAAAGGATTTGGGCCTCAATATGCCGCAATTAATTACAAAACCACTTGTTAAATCGCTATTACCAGCACGTCCGCAATATGGTCATAAAGGGACTTTCGGTCATGCTCTTGTCCTAGGTGGGTCCCGTCAGTATGTAGGAGCTCCCATTTTTGCAGCAAAGGCGGCTTTATTTTCTGGGGCAGGGTTAGTAACGTTAGCTGTCCCCAATAGTATTTATCCAATGGTGGCCAGTCAAAATCCGGAATCCTTACTTTTACCATTATCAGAAAGTGATGGTCATTTTGCAGAAAAGGCAATTGAAGAAATTACCTCACGCCTTCATCAATTTAATAGTATAGCGATTGGACCTGGGATGAGTAGGTTTGATGGTGGTGAAGAATGGATTAAATCTTTGATAGCTTCGCTAACAAATCAGCCAATTGTCATTGATGCTGATGCCCTCTATTTACTTCGAAATGAATTGGATCTAGTACGACAGTATAGGGGGTCCATGATTTTCACTCCTCACCCTGGAGAAATGGCCAGTTTAGTAAATAAAACAGTAAAAGAAGTTGAAGCCAATCGAATTGAAATAGCTAGTACTTTTGCAAAGGACTTTCGTGTTTATTTGCTATTAAAAGGACATCGGTCTATCGTTGCAACTCCAGGTGGGGAAGTGTACATAAACCCGTACGGTCATGACGCCCTAGGAAAAGGTGGAAGTGGAGATGTGCTGACAGGGCTTATCGCTTCCTTTCTTGCCCAAGGAGCGCCAACATTAAATGCTCTTATTACGGCAAGCTATTTACATGCGCGGGCTGGGGAAGAAAAGGCAAAAACGTTATCCCATTATGGAGTAATGCCTCTAGATATTATTGATGGGGTAAGAGATCAACTAAACCAGATCAAATTTAGTTTGCCAAAGGATTAAATCAACACATCTGTATAGCTTGAAGCTGGTGTTCATACCATTTAAAATGCTGGTATATAGTACTAGATCATTTGCACCCACTAGAAAAGGTGGATTACTTAATTGAAGACATATTATGTATTAATTTTAGGAGGAACTTCAAATGGTCCAAAATAAAAAGTGGTGGAAAGAAAGCGTCGTATATCAAATTTATCCAAGAAGTTTTATGGATAGCAATGGCGATGGAATTGGTGATATTCCTGGAATCATTTCGAAGCTAGATTATTTAAAAGAATTGGGGATAGATGTGGTTTGGTTATCCCCGGTTTATCAATCTCCTAATGACGATAATGGATATGATATAAGCGATTATCAAAGAATTATGAATGAGTTTGGAACAATGGAGGACTGGGAAGGACTTCTATATGAAATGCATCAAAGAGGAATCAGATTAGTGATGGATTTAGTTATCAATCATTCCTCTGATGAACATGAATGGTTTATCGAAGCAAGAAAATCAAAGGATCATGCATTCAGAGATTATTATATTTGGAGACCAGCAATCGATGGAAAAGCGCCGACAGATTGGCAAGGAGTGTTTGGAGGGTCTGCTTGGGAATACACCCCAGAAACAAACGAATATTATCTTCACATGTTCTCTAAAAAACAACCAGATTTAAACTGGGAAAATCCGAAGCTTCGTGAGTCAATTTATTCTATGATGAAATTTTGGCTGGATAAAGGTGTTGATGGCTTTAGAATGGATGTCATTAATATGATTTCAAAAAAAGAATTCCTACCAACATATCGAGAATGGTCTAATGGGAATCATGAATATCAACCATATAGCCCAAATGGGGAAAGTGTTCATGATTATTTGCATGAAATGAATCGGGAAGTCCTATCAAAATACGATATTATGACAGTTGGAGAATGTCCAAATGTTACTCCTGAGCAAGCAAAGCTTTACACATCTGAGGATCGTAGTGAGCTAAACATGGTCTTTCAATTCGAACATATGGGTCTGGATAACCAACCAGATAAAAGTAAATGGGATTTAAAGCTCTTAGATTTAAGAGATTTAAAGGAAAATCTTTCCAAGTGGCAAAAGCAATTAGAGAAAAGCGGATGGAACAGTTTATATTGGAATAACCACGACCAGCCTCGAATCGTTTCCCGTTTTGGAAATGATGGAAAGTATCGAGTTGAATCAGCAAAAATGCTCGGAACATTGTTGCACTTTATGCAAGGGACTCCGTATATTTATCAAGGTGAAGAGATTGGGATGACAAATGTCTCGTTCCCTTCCATAGAAGATTATCAAGATATTGAATTGAAAAATATGTACCAAGAAAGAGTGTTTGAATTAGGGAATGACCCGAAAGATGTGATGGAGTCCATATATGCAAAGGGTCGTGACAACGCACGTACGCCGATGCAGTGGGATATGAGTCAAAATGCCGGTTTTACTACTGGATCGCCCTGGTTAAAAGTTAACCCTAATTACACTTCTATTAATGTTAAGAACTCCATAGAGGATACAAAATCAATTTTTTACCATTATAAAAAATTGATAGAACTTCGGAAACAACATAAAACCATGGTGTACGGAAACTATGATTTGATCTTGCATGACCACCCTGCTATTTTTGCCTATACTCGTTTGTTAGATGATGAGATACTCTTAGTAGTAAACAACTTTTACGAACATGAGGTTCAGTTTGAACTGCCAGGAAATATAGATTTCGTTACATGTGAACGCTTAATTGGGAACTATTATACTGATTTTCCCTTAGATATTTCTAACTTTACTTTACGCCCCTATGAATCGGTAGTATATAAGTTAACAGGAAAATAATCTCAACTAATAAATTATAGGTGCCTGATCCCTGAATGGTAACATACTTGGGGGTAGGCACTTTATTCATAATCGATAATTTATAAAGACTCATCTACTTGTATAAAATAATAATTTTGGTTTGGCTTTTTCAAGATTAATTTATATTTAATTAGATGAAATGCTATTTAAATATGAATAAGCGAGGCTAGAAACACAGTGAAATGGATATTAAATTGTTGGTGTTTAGGCGATTGTAATCGTTTTCATTATTGGAAAAAATTAATTACTTTATATTCCAATAATTAAATCTTTTATATTGTTGTATATTTATGCTATAGTAGATACATGCAACTAAGGAAACATTAATGAAAAAGGAGCGGTTTACATGAAGAAATATGGTTTATTTTGTTTGGTTCTAATCCTTACTCTTTTAATCTCTGCTTGTGGAACTAGCAACACAGCAAATGATAAGAGCAAAGGTGAAAAGATATATAAAGTTGGCGTGGATACAACTTATCCTCCGTTTGAATTTAAAGATGGAAATGACTATAAGGGGATTGATATTGATTTAATCAATGCAATCGCGAAAAACCAAGGCTTTAAAATTGAACTTTCTCCAATGGACTTTGGGGGAATTATCCCAGCTATGCAAGCAAATCAACTTGATGTTGCTATCGCAGGAATGAGTATTACGGATGAAAGAAAAAAGATTGTTGATTTCTCAGATCCTTATTTTGATGCAGGATTAATAGTCGTCGTTAAGAACGATAATACAACAATTAAATCAGCTGATGACCTTAAAGGTAAAACAGTTGCAGTTAAAAAGGGAACATCTGGTGCTAAATTCGCTGAGGACAATGCTGTGAAATTAGGCTATAAAGTAGTACAATTTAACGATAGTCCAGCTATGTTCCAAGAAGTGTCAAATGGGAATGCTGATGCACTTTTGGAAGATTATCCTGTAATCAGTTATGCAATCGCCCAAAAAGACCTTGGTTTAAAAACTGTTGGTGATCGATTAAATGGAGATCAGTATGGAATTGCTCTATTAAAAGGGCAAAACACAGATCTTTTGAAAAAAATTGATGCAGGTCTTGCCGAACTTAAAAAAGATGGAACATATGATAAAATTATCAAAAAGTATCTTGGTAAATAATAACTCATCAAATTATGTGCTTAGTAGCTAATAAGAATAAAGAGTCTAAATGCATATGAAAAACTTGGCGAAGGCCAAGTTTTTCTAATTGAAAGGAGATGAATCGGGTGGATGTAATGATTGCCGCCTTGCCTATTTTACTTCAAGGGCTTAAGGTAACCCTTTATATATTTGTTTTAGCAATTACTTTAGGCTTTCTGCTTGGTTTAGTGGTGGCATTATTGAGACTTGCACCATTTAAGATTTTGAACTGGATAGCAAAGATTTATGTTGATGCCATCCGCGGAACACCTTTTATTGTTCAATTGTTTTTTATTTACTTTGGGATCAATTCGTTCCATATCATTTCATTAAACAGTACAACCGCGGGAATTGTCACTGTTGCGATTAATGCAGGGGCTTACTTTGCCGAGATTATCAGGGCTGGCATTCAGTCCATTGATAAGGGGCAAACAGAAGCTGCGAGATCAATTGGTCTAACTGGTGCACAAACGATGCTACATGTGGTATTGCCTCAAGCATTTAGAAGAATGCTTCCTACTATTACGAATCAATCCATCATTAGCTTAAAAGATACTTCTCTTTTATCCATTATTGGGATAGCTGACTTAACACAGCAAGGGCAAATCCAAGCTGCAGCAACCTTTGAAGTATTCAAGATTTGGCTTGCTGTAGGTATCATTTACTTTATCGTCATTTATTTATTATCTGTGCTTGCTAATTTCGTCGAGAGGAGGTTTGAGCTACGATGAACATTATAACCGTAAAGAACCTGAGAAAGTCTTTTGGAAATGTAGAAGTGTTAAAAGATATTAATGCAGAAGTGAAAGAAAAAGAGGTAGTATGTGTTATTGGTCCATCTGGTTCAGGAAAAAGTACATTCCTGCGTTGCTTAAACCGACTTGAAGATATTTCGGGCGGCCATGTGATTATAAATGGGCATGATATTACTGATTCAAAGATCAATATTAATAAAGTGAGACAAGAAGTTGGGATGGTTTTCCAATCCTTTAATCTTTTTCCACATAAAACGGTTCTACAAAACATCACGCTTGGTCCAATTAAGGTTCGTGCGACTGCGAAAGAGGCAGCTGAAAAGGTAGCACTTGAATTGCTAGATAAAGTAGGACTACGAGAAAAAGCAAATAGTTATCCAGGAGAATTATCTGGGGGGCAAAAGCAACGGGTTGCAATTGCGAGAGCATTAGCGATGAATCCGAAAATTATGCTGTTTGACGAACCGACTTCAGCCTTAGACCCAGAGATGGTTGGAGATGTACTAGAGGTCATGAAGCAGCTTGCAAAAGAGGGAATGACCATGGTCGTTGTTACCCATGAAATGGGATTCGCACGAGAAGTCGGTGACCGAGTGATCTTCATGGACGGCGGTTATATTGTTGAGGAAAATGAACCAAATGAATTATTCAGCAACCCGCAGCATAACCGGACAAAAGCGTTCTTAAGTAAGGTGCTTTAGAGGTAGGATTTACTATTTTAATTTAAATTTTAGGCTATGATTAAGTTCCTGGATTTTTCTTGAAAAATCGGGGGAAGCGAAATACAACCTAAAAAAGCAACTGAAAAAGAGCCAAAAATAAGCAGATGGGTTTCAAAGAATCGGAAAGGATTCTTTGAAACCCATCTGCTTTTATTTGCTAATAGGAAAGTATAAGTGCAACTAGGCTATCGCCGGCGCCTTAAGGCTTGGCGCTAGCCAAGTTTTCTTTAATAGTTTTTTTCTCATCCATGAACACCAAAAACGGTTAATAGCCCATTATGTTTTCTTATTCATAACGAATTCTTGTCATCCCAATCACGAGAAATGTGAGAGAGAATGCTAATAACACGCATACAGGTGCAACAATATCCATGACTGAACCACCCCGTGCTATCAATTCAGTAAAGCCCTTCATCGCCCATGTTTGTGGAATAAATTCAGCTATTTTTTGCATGAATTTTGGCACAATATCTAATGGCCAATAAACGCCAGCAAGCATACAGGTAGCGGTAATAACGACACTTCCGAGGGCACTTTGCTGTTCTGTTGTTTTCACAAAGCTAGAGATGAAAAGGCCAAGTCCAACAACACATAATAACAAGGATGATACTAGGACAAAGATACCTATTGGATTTCCCCAATGAACCCCAAAAAGTAGGGTAGAAGAAGCCATTAGAATTCCAAACTGAATCCATCCAATTAAAAAGAAGGATAGAAAATATCCGGCCATTAGTTGAAGTCTTGTAGTTGGTGTTGATAGTAGCCGGTACCATACGCCTGTTTTTCGAGCATCTAATAAAACACCTGTTACACTCATCATCACAATCATTACAAACATGATGGAAAAGCCTGCTGACCTGGCTGACATGTTACTCATTTCTTCTGTCTTTTTATTTTTTGTGATTGAGATTTTTTGAATAGCTGGAGGGGATGTTGCTATCTCATTATCCAATACACTGTACATTTCTTCCCATGATTTTTTACTGTACTTGTTCCAAATTGTCGAGGCCTTTGTTTGAATGGCCATTTTTGAAATAGCATTTGAAACAATTTGGTTAACCATTGCATTACTTGTAAAATCTGGACTGTAATTAAATAGAACAGTTGGTTTTTTTCCTGAAACCATTGCTTGTTCAAACCCTTTTTTTACATGAAGTAAGCCAGTGAGTTTTTTATCCTTCAATTGCTTGACTGCTACATCTTGATCCATTTCTTTTATTTTAAAAAGCTCATTGTTTAAAAGGGAACCATGGAGACTTTTGGATAAGACAGTGTTGTCTTCGTCAACAAAGGCAATATTTATTTTTTCTGGTGATGAACTGCCTAGTAAACCACCAAATAACAGGGTGAACAGCAGTGGCATACCAAACATGATGAGATAGGATTGTCGTTTTAAAAATGTTTTTTTTATTTCAAATGAACAAATGGCCCATATTCTTTTCATAGTGTCCTCCTATTTGACTTGTAATCGCCAAGTTCCAATTGTGACTGAAACCATTCCAATCAGTAGTAAAACAACCATTGGCAAAAATAGTGCATCCCAGGTAGTTCCTGACATGATATCGATGAAACTTGATAGTGCCCATTTATTCGGAGCAATATTTGAAATGGTTTGTAGTGTTTTTGGGAAAACGGTAATAGGAATCATGGAACCACCAAGTAATGAAAATACTTGTACGCCAATTCCACCTACCGTATCGGCTGTTTTACTATTAGTAATCATCGCTGCAAAAAGCATAGCTAGCCCAGATACTGCAATGGAATAGGCAAAAGCTACTAAAATCGTTTGCAAGATGTTATCGCCCCAATTGATTTGAAAAAGCAGGTGGGTCACGATAAGGAATATACTAAACTGTGCGATGACAAAATAGAGAATACCTAGAAATTTACCTACTAAAACAGAAAACTTACTCGTTGGTGTACTCATTAAACGGGCCAATGTTTCTGTTTCTCTTTCATTTATAAAGGATTTTACTCCGTTCATGACATTAAATAATAGGAACATGGCTGCCATAGCAGCGGCATAATATTGCATCCCACTGACCTGTTTTTTTCCAACAGAACCTTGTTTAACATAGTTTGAATTGGATGATGCTACTTTTTCCAATGAACCAATTAATTGTGTAGACAAATCTTTCATATCACTAGGTGAGAGGAACGGGGCTGAATTTGTTAAAATGATTTTTGTGGAAGACGAGATCGTGTCAACCCGATTAACAAATGTTTGAAGGATTGTTTCAATAATCGTGCCTTTCAATTCCTTTCCAGGGTCCACTATCAACTTCACTTGCTTTAATTTCCCTTGCTGTAGGTCCTTGCTCCAGGTACTTGGTATAACAATGCCAACATCTACTTTTTCGTCTTGTAAGAAGGATTTGAGTTTTTTCTCAGAATCTACTTTCTTAACAGATACTAAATCATTTAATTCTTTTCCTTTTAAAACGTCATTCACGAAAGTAGAGGCGATTTGGTCATGGTCATTCTGAAAAATACCAACAGTGGTTTTTGGTAGGCTTTCTTCTCCCATCACCCCACTTAACGCACTACCTAAGATAGCTGTTAATAGAATTGGAAATAAGATCATAAGGAAGAAACCTTTCCGGTCCGTAAAACGGATCTTAAAATCCTTCCAAGCGATAATTAAACTCTTCATTTATATCCCCTCTTAATCTCGTAATGATCGCCCAGTTAATTGTAAAAATAATGTTTCCAAGTTGGGTTCTTTGACTTGAATAGAAGAAACCTCAACATTATGTTTTAAAGCGGTCGAAACTAATTCTCCTAAAGCTTGATTACCTGAACTTACTAGAACCTCTAATTCATTTTCCTCATCATTCACGATTACTTTTTCTACAAGTGGTAATGAAATTAAACCATCCACCAAGTTTTTTTTGAAATGGTTAACTTCCATTTTCACTATTGTTCCTCCAGATAATCGATTGCATAGATCTTCTTTTGTACCAACAGCCATGACTTCACCGTGATCGATAATGCCAATACGTTTACATAAAAATTCAACTTCCTCCATATAGTGACTCGTGTAGATGATCGTCATTCCATTATTATTAAGTTCTTTGACTGTTTCCAAAATATGATTTCTAGATTGAGGATCTATCCCCACTGTTGGCTCATCCATGATTAATAACTCTGGTTTATGCATTAAAGCTGCACCAATATTTATACGTCGTTTCATTCCACCTGAGAATGTTTCAATTTTGTCTTTCGCCCGATCAAGTAAGCCAACAAACTCTAAAACTTCATTTGCTCTCTTTACTACCTGTTTCCCTGATAAGCCATACATTTTTCCCCAAAACAATAAATTGTCCAGTGCCGACATGGTTGGATATAAAGCAATATCCTGGGGAACAACCCCAATTTTCCGTTTAATTTCCATTGGTTTGCCCTCTACTGAGAAACCAGCCACTTTAATGTTCCCTTCATCGTAAGGAAGGAGGCCGCATATCATTGAAATTATAGTTGATTTTCCTGCGCCATTTGGTCCGAGTAAACCAAAGGCCTCTCCTTTTTCAACTGTAAACGATACCCCTTTTACAACTTCTATTTTTCCAAAGCTTTTTCTTATACTATTTACCTCAAGCATATGTTTCAGCTCCTTAAGTCCTTCGTTATCCAACCATATTATATTATTTAAACCATTTTATGCCATCTGTCTTACGATAGAATAATAAAAAAGGACGACCGCATTTAGTCGTCTTTTAAAATAGGAATATGCCAAAAGTCATGTTTCGAAGGTGGTAATCCCGTACCGTACTGCATAAATAGCTGCTTGAGTTCGATCTCTAAGTTGTAATTTATTGATGATGTTTGAGACATGATTTTTAACCGTACCTTCTGTGATAAAAAGCTTATGAGCAATTTCTTTATTACTTAAACCATACCCTAATTGCTTTAAAACCTCTATTTCGCGAGTAGTTAATTCATTTATATTAATTGGAGGCTCATCCATGCTTTTAGAGGATTCTAGTTCTTTTGTTCTTTTTAATTCTTTTAGTACTTGTTTTGTTAAGTCAGGGGGTAAAACCATCCCACCCGAATGAACGGTCATAATGGCTTGAACGATTGTATCAGTGGCCATATCCTTTAGGAGATAACCGCTCGCGCCTTCATCCAAAGCTTCAAAGATTAGTTCACTGTCCTTAAAGGTAGTTAACATTAATACCTGTACATTTGGTAGATGCTTTCGAATCAGCTTTGTTCCCTGAACTCCATTCGTATTTGGCATGCGAATGTCCATTAATACTAAGTCAGCCATCAATTCCTTTGCTTTTTCAAATGCCTCATTTCCATCCTTTGCTGTTCCAATCACATTGATTTCTGGCCGTAAATTTAATATGGTGGCTAATCCATCTCTCATAAGATCTTGGTCATCAGCTATAATAATTTTAATCATTTTATCCCCCTTGTACTCCATAACAATTGTTTCAATGGAAAGTTCGCTTTCACAATAAATCCATGTCCTTCTTTACTTTCATAATGGATGGATCCACCATGCTCCATGGCACGTTCACGCATATTTAATAGCCCAAAGCTAGGTTGTATTTGAAAAGTGCCTATCCCATTATCTTTTATGTAAAGATGGATAAAGTCGGGTTTGCAATCAATGCTAACATGGCATTTTGTTGCATTTCCATGGCGCTTGGAATTTGTAAGTGATTCTTGGATAATTCGATTGATGGTAGGCTGTATGGACGTTGGGGTAGCAGATAGGTCGCCGTTTATTTCTAAAGAAACTTCAATTGTAGTCATTTGAGAAAAATCTTTTAATAGCTTTTGTAATGTTGATATGAAGCTAGTGATCAATCCATCATCCTCATGTAATGTCCTAACGGATGTACGAATTTCTTCCAATGCTTCTCTTGCCAGCCCTTCGCAATTTTGAATGGAGTGCTTACTTTCTTCCAAATCTAGATTCATGAACTCACGAGCAATTTGTAGTTGGACAAGTAGGGCAGTCATTTTATGACCAACTGTATCATGAATTTCTCGAGCAATTTGGTTTCTTTCCCGAATCACGGTCAATTCTTCCACCTGTTTAGAATAGGATCTTAATTGTTCATGAACATCAGATAATTCTTGATGTGATAAACTCAGTTGCTCATATTGATCAGCTATCTTTTCTTTCGCTATTAAGAGTTTCCTTATTAAGTCACCCACAACAGCCCCATAAATAATAAACATTAAGTTTATGATGTTTTCAGAAAAACTAATGGTTTTTGTTATTCTAAAAGTAGTAAATGAAATGAGTATCCAAGTAATAAAAAATAAACCAACATATGTATAAAGAACTTTTTTATTGTCCGTTCTAATAAATAAAGTGACAGCAAGGATTCCGAACATGATAAAGTACATATTGGTTTCACCAGCAAAAATAAATCCAAAGCAAGCACTTAATACAAAATCAAGTAAAATAAACCAAATATAATGTGGTTTTAATAGGGAAGAAAAAAGAAGTAAATGGTTGCCAATGAATAATAGGATTGCAATAATGATAAAAGTTTTGCGCCAAAGCTCACCGTCTTCACATAAGGAATAATAAATTGAACATAAAAGTATGAACATGAAAACCCGGGTTAAACTTAATATACTGAAGGGACGTTTTAACAAGTTTCTTCCTCCTAAAAGGGCTAAGCCGTTATTAAGAAAAGTCTAGTATTCTATTTGTTATTCTTTAAAATATAGTAAAGTCTAATTTTGGAAATGTCGAGTTTATTTTGTTTAATGTAAAAGGGCTAAATAGGATCAAAATTTAGGAACAATAACTTTGAATAAGTATCAGATATAATGCTTTGCTCACACCGACTTATTACGGTAGTTTAGTTAATTGAATACACACTTCTTGAAGCGATGCACGTCTTGAATATAACTGGACACCTTGATGTAAAAAATAGTGATGTTATGGTACCATTGATAATAGATAGATGGAAAAAGTGAGGTAGTAGAACATGGATGAACATTCGCTTGAAACCATTGATCTTGAATTGGCAGTTCTACTTCGCCGTTTAACATCAATTTCAACCAAAAAACTAGGTAATCTTGATCGGTCTGCATATCTTTTACTACATCAAATAACCTCTTATGGTCCTGCTGGAGTAAAAGCCCTTGCGGAAGAATTCCAATTGGACATTTCTACAGTCAGCAGACAAACAGCAGCATTAGAACAAAAAGGATATGTGAACAGATTGCCAGATCCATTGGACGGAAGAGCGTACTCCTTTCAAATAACAGAGTTGGGAATAAAGGAATTTACTGAATACCAACAATTACGATTTGCAAAGATAGCAGAAATTCTAAAAGATTGGTCGGATGAAGAACAAGAACTGTTCGGACGACTTTTGAAAAAATATAACTATTCCTTCCGTAATAGATGATATCCCAGCTCTGAAGTATCTGCCTGCGAAATTCGTGGGCATTTTTAGTTTATCAAAAAGTTATTTTGAAATAAGTAAATAGTGGATAATGGTATAGACACATATTAAGCAAACCCCTACAATTATAGTGGGGGTTTAATCCATTTTAGAATTACCGAAAAATTTTAGTAATAGACATTGGTTAACTTATGTTGTTAAAACGATTTTGGCTTAATTGCGTGAAACGGAAGAATAAGATAAATATCAGCAGAATTGTTTAATGTGGCCTAGAAATAAGTAAAATAGGATACTTGATTAGGAGTGGGATTATGTTTTGGGGTTATTTTTATATTATTCTATCAGCTACGAGCTTTGGATTGATTCCTATTTTTGCTACTTATGCTTATGAGAGTGGAATTAGTACGTCAACACTTTTATTTCTACGATTTGCTTTTGCTTCCATTATCTTATTTGCTTATTTATTTCTAAAGGTCAAAAAGTGGAAAATCACGAAAAGGCAATTAGTGTTTCTTATTCTACTAGGAGGCATTTTGTACTCGATACAATCTACTTTGTATTTTACTGCGGTTAAATACATACCAGCATCCTTAGCAGCACTTTTATTATATTTATATCCTATTTTTGTTGCAATTCTTTCATTCTTTGTTAATAAAGAGAAACTATCTAAGAAAATTGTGTTGGCCATTGCCTTATCCATTGTTGGGATCATTTTAGTACTTGGTTCTCCAAAGGGTCATATCAGCTTGATTGGCATTCTTTTTGCAAGCGCTGCCGCGGTTGTGTACTCTATTTATATTGTTATAGGAGATCGAGTGACAAAACAAATCTCACCAATGCTTACCTGTGCATTTATCTCATTATTTTCTGCCGCTTCCCTTTTTATGGGCGGGATATTTACTCATACACTAAGCTTCCACTTTGGGAAAATTGGTTGGGTGATGGCTGTGTGTGTAGCTTTCTTTTGTAGTGTTGTAGCCATGTTTACTTTTTTTGCAGGAATGAACATTATAGGTCCAACGAAAGCATCCATTTTAAGCATGGTCGAGCCAGTGGTAACCTTTATTCTCTCAACTATTCTTTTTCAAGAAAAGATGTCAGTCCTCCAGTTGATAGGAGGCATTGTTGTTTTACTTGGTGCTATTTTAGTTGTTCTAGCTAGAGAAAAAGGTCAACATAACGATAACGTTATTCAATCCCAGATCAGTTAAAGGTAGTTGGGGTTTAATGGTGAAATAATCAATGAATACTTTTAAGTTGGTTAAGGAAAAATAAATCATCACAATAAAGCGTGTAAACAAAAGTCATGTTTACACGTTTTATTTTTACTAAAGGCTACTCTGAAAAAATACTTCATGCGCCATGGTGAGAATTTTTATTATCATGGATGTCTCTGTTAAATTTCGAGTGGCGTTAACAGACATTATTGTCTAACAGAGCCATTTTTAAAGTAGTAATAATGGCAATCATTACTCGAGTAATCCGAGAAACCAACGAAAATTAAAATAAGCGGAGATTTTTCGGTTAAATGCAGAATGGAGCTTGTTTCGGGGTGTATAAGCGGATGTTTTCCGGTTACGCAATGTAAAGTCCCTTATTTTTGCGGTTTTTAAGCAAATAGGCGGAAACTCTCCGTCTATTTAAACTATTTTTACTCCAATTTTCTAATTAAGAGGAATTTTTCCGTCTATTAAGAATTCGGGCGGGGATCAAATATCAACATTTACCTTTAACATCGTCTAACCAAAATATAATTTCCCTATGACTGTGATGTAAATCATGCTAGACGGTTTAGAAATATGATTTAATGATTGTAAAGACAGAAATATGGAGGGTAAGTAAATGGCTAATATAAGAATTGAAAAGAATGATTTAATTCTTGAAGCAGACGTTGAGGATTTGCAAGTTATTATTGATGAAGCAACAAAAAACATCGATTTATATAAAGAAGAAATTGCGGTTATTTACGAGAAAATGCCAAAGTTTGATTATAAATACTTTTGCTTCTATGCTTATTCCACCTATCGTTTATTAGAAAATGCATTGAAATTTAATACAGATGAAGTAGGACATTTCCGTTTAATTGCACCAGAGTCATTTTTCTTTGCATTTTATGGAATGATTGCTGCATTGCATACAGAACATAATGTGAATAACGGATAATTCTAACACTAAAAAGGCCCACATTTGCTGTCGGCCTTTTAATTTTTATATTATTAAATTTTAAATCCACCTGTTAGCTCTTTTAATTTCTTTGCCATTTCCGAAAGTTGTTCTGTTGTGTTTTCGATCCCAGTCATGGTGTTGAGCTGTTTTTCAATGCCTGTACTGATGTTTTCGGTGCCTCCTGCGATATCATTGGATGTCAAAGCAAGATTTGTGATAGCTTGTTCCATTTCTTTGGAGGATTGTGCCTGTTTTTCATTGGCACGATCGATCTGTTCAACCTCACTTACAATACTTTGAATATGTTCAATAATGTTGTGTATGCTTTCCCCGACTTCTGAAGCGATGTTAACACCATCCATTACTTTCTCTTCGACTAAAGAAACGGAGCTCACTGCTGAAGTGGATTTAGCCTGATTTTCCTTTACAAGATCAGATATTTCTAAGGCAGCACGATTGCTTTGGTCAGCAAGCTTCCGTATTTCATCTGCTACAACACTAAATCCTTTGCCTGCTTCACCTGCACGAGCAGCTTCGATAGCCGCGTTTAATGCCAATAAATTTGTTTGAGCAGAAATTCCAGTTATAATTTGGATGATTTCTCCAATCCTATTAGAAGAGTCATTTAGTTCATTGATTATCAAGGATACGTCCTTTGAGGATGAAGCAATTTTAGTTATAGAAGAAACAATTTCTGAAATTTTTCCAGCTCCTTCCTCTGCAGCTTCCTTAACCTTTTTTGTATTATCTGTTGTGTGTTTGGTTGCTATTGAAGTGGCCTCTGAAAAATTAGCTGCTTCTACTAGATTTGCAGTAGTTTGTTCTGCAAAAGCTGCACCTTGAGATGAACCTGATGCAATTTCCGTCACTGTCTTAGAAATCATCTCTAAGGAATAAACAGTAGCTCCGGTTGCCTCAATTAAATGCTCACTTGAAGAGGAAATAGTCTTAGCAGAACTGGCTACTTCCTTAATGATGGTCCATAATTTTTCAACGAATAGATCAAAGCTACTGCTTAGATCACCGATTTCATCCTTACTTATGTAGCCAATCCTTTGTGTTAAATCACCGTTGCTTTGTGAGATTTCTTTTAACTTGGAAGTAACATTTCTCACCGGAATGACAATAGACCTTGTGATTACGATAGACAAGATCAATATGATAACTGCACTCGCTGCTATGAGTGAAATGATTAAAATCAATGTAGTCTTATAAACGGTTTTGCTGTTATCGTATGTTTTTTTTGCATTGGTAATTTGTTTATTGATAAGCGTATCTAATGCGTCAATAGATGCTTTCCGTGTCTTGTCCAATTTTAATAGACCTATTGGCGGTCCGCTTGGTGTGGCTTGAGTAGCAGGTGTCCCTACTGTTTGTTCCTGGGATTTAATAAAATAATCTTTTGCTGCAAAGAAGGAATTGATGGTTTTAATCATAGTTGTATATTCTGGGTTGTTTTTGTATTCCGATAAATGATTCTTTGCAGAAGATACGCGGTTTTCAATGTCCTTTTGAATTTCTTTCTTTTTTTTGTCATCACCTTTGGCATCCATAATAGAATTTACCTGTGAACGAATATATTCGATATCTGATTTTAAGTCTTCAAGCTTTACGATCGGAACGAGCCTGGAATCATTCAATTCCATTACTTTTGAATTAACATTAGAAATTTGTCGAATAGATGCAATCCCGATGATCGCAAGAAAAATAAAAAAGCCGATTGTTAATACACTAATCTTCTGAGCAAATCTAAAATTTTTGAAAAAATTCATTAGATGAACTTAACCCCCTGTTTAAAGTTTCGTCTGTTTTACTAGTAAAACGAACGAAGCTTAAATTTTCCTTAACAGAATAGGATTAAAAACAATTGCAAGACAATTCTAAAAGTGTTACTATGAAACTACTAAGTAGTGCAAACGTTTTCGCTATTTAGTACAGAACCTGAAAGGGAGGTATTGGTTGATTTTAGCTGTTGTCAGCAATAGAAAGTGTGCACGTTATTTTTTTAGCATATTAGTGCAACCGATTGCATAGAATATAACTTATTTCAATCAAAAAGTTATTTTTTAGAGTTTTATGTAATCGCTTACTATTCTGATGCCACGTTGAATGATGTTCATCTCTTTTTTTGCCTATTGGTGCAAACGTTTTTACAAAACATTAGACACTAGTATTATAATTTTAGATACGGGGGTAAATTATGAAAAAGAATAAAGTATTTTCTGTTGTTTTCGCGCTCATTCTTTTACTTAGCGTTGCTTTAGTTGGTTGCTCATCTTCATCTTCTAACAACTCAAAGAAAGATGCAAAAAATGTCACGTTGGATATTTTCCAATTTAAAGTGGAGTTTAAAAAGCAATTTGAAGAGGTTGCAAAGAAATATGAAAGCGAACATAAAGGTGTAAAAATCAATATCACAACTGTTGGTGGCGGAGAAGATTACGGTGCTGCATTGAAATCTAAATTTGCATCTGGTAAAGAACCTGCTATTTACAATATAGGTGGACCACAAGACGTTGCAGATTGGCAGAAGAAATTAGCTGATCTTTCTGATACAAAAGCGGCTAAGGTTGCACTAAAAGGAACACTTGATGGTGTAACAACTGATGGAAAAGTTCTTGGCTTACCTTATAACCAAGAAGGATACGGTCTTATCTATAATAAATCTGTATTTGAAAAAGCTGGAATTGATCCAAAATCAATAACTAACTATGCATCTCTTGAAAATGCAGTTAAAACATTAGACTCTAAGAAAAAAGATCTTGGTCTTAAAGCAGTATTTGCTTTACCGGCAAAAGAAACTTGGGTAACTGGTTTACATTTATCTAATGCATTCCTTGCACCTGAATTTGATAACAATGTATTAAATGCATTTAAATCAAAAACAGTAGAATTTAAGTATGCAGATGCCTTTAAGAAGGTTCTTGACCTACAAAATACTTATTCTGTACAACCGACTGTAAGCCTTGATTACTCACAACAAGTAGAAGAGTTATTCTCTCTACAAAAAGTAGCAATGATTCAACAAGGTAACTGGGTTTATGGTTCCATTGCTGGCATTGACCAAAAATTTGCTGATAATAACGTAGGAATTCTACCAATTCCAGTTGAAGGCTATAAAGAAGATTCAATTCCTGTTGGAATTCCAATGTATTGGGGCATAAACAGTAATAAAGACAAGAGTACTGTAGCAGAAGCTAAGAAATTTATTGATTGGTTGTACACTTCTGACGAGGGTAAGAAAACAGTAATCAATGATTTCAAATTCATTCCTGCATATGACGGATTCGATGCATCCCAAATTAAAGATCCTATTTCTAAAGAAATCTACCAATATGCACAAAGTGGAAAAACAATTGGTTGGGTATTCATGGGATATCCTACAGGTTGGGGACAAGACCAACTTGGTGTTCAAATTCAGAAATACTTAAGTAAACAATTAAGTTGGGATGATTTAGTTAAGAATGTTAAAAAGTCTTGGGAAGATTCAAGAAAATAATAATTGTAAGTAAACTATTTAAGCTAAATTGATAGAATTACTCAGGAGGGACTGGTTTCATAAGGAAATTTTTCCGAATGGATCAGCCCCTTTTGTTAAATGATGCTTGATACGAATTTTTGGAGGTTTTAACATGCTGCGAACTCGGGATCTATCGTACTGGTTGTTTTTAGCTCCGGTCCTTTTAGCATTATCACTTGTTGTCCTAATACCCTTAATTTTAGGTATTTATTATTCTTTTACAAATTGGAATGGAATTGATGTTGGCGGTTTTGTTGGACTTGAAAATTACCTTAAAGTTTTTAAGGATAAAGAATTTATAGATTCCCTAAAGTTTACTGTTCTATTTTCAGTAGTTTCAATTATTTTGATTAACTTTATTGGTCTTTCATTGGCATTGATTGTTACATCAAAAATTAAAACAAATAAATTTTTAAGAACGATCTTTTTTATGCCAAACCTGATTGGTGGACTTATTCTAGGATTTATTTGGCAGTTCATTTTTATTAAAGTATTTGCTGGAGTGGGTGATGCTCTAGGCATTAAAAGTTTAGAAGGCTGGCTATCGACAACTGGAACTGGTTTTTGGGGACTTGTGATTCTAATGAGCTGGCAAATGGCTGGTTATATAATGGTTATTTATATAGCTTACTTAGAGGGAGTTCCACATGAACTGATCGAAGCGGCGGAGATTGATGGGGCAACCCCATTTCAACGGCTCCGATATATTGTTTTCCCACTGGTAGCGCCTGCGTTTACTGTAAGTATGTTTTTAACATTGTCTAATACATTCAAACTATATGATCAAAATTTATCGTTAACAGCTGGTGGGCCTTTTAACTCAACACAAATGGTCGCGATGCAGATATTTAAAACAGCCTTTGGAGAAAGCCAAATGGCCTTTGCTCAAGCTAAAGCAGTTATCTTCTTTGTCATTGTTGCAGTTATTTCATTAACACAGGTTTACATCAATAAGAAGAGGGAGGTTGAGATGTAATGGGTCGGAAAAATAAGTGGCCGGTTGAGATTTTAGGTGTCTTACTAGGGCTTTTATGGCTTGCTCCTTTTTATTTAATGATTGTAAACTCCTTTAAGACAAAAAGGGAACTCTTCACAGATACATTACGCCTTCCTGAAGGATTCAATTTGAATAACTACATTGAAGCATTTACAGAATTGGACTTCGTCAAAACATTTTTTAATTCTCTTATAATCACAGTTGTTAGTGTTGTGATTATCATTGTGTTTTCCTCGATGGCTGCCTATGCTTTATCAAGGAATAAAGGCAAAGTAAGCACTGTTATCTTTTTCATATTTGTTTCAGCAATGCTTATTCCATTCCAATCGGTTATGATTCCGCTTGTAACAGTCTTTGGAAAAATGGATATGTTAAATCGTCCAGGTTTGATTTTTATGTACTTAGGTTTTGGAGTCAGTCTTTCCATATTCTTATACCACGGGACATTAAATGGGATACCAAAGTCATTGGATGAAGCGGCAACCATAGATGGTGCAAACAAATTTCAAATCTTTTGGTATATTATTTTCCCGATGTTAAAACCAATTACAGTGACAGTTGCCATTTTAAATACGATTTGGATCTGGAATGACTATTTACTGCCATCTTTAGTCATAAACCAAGAGGGAATGGAAACCATCCCGCTAAAAATGTTCTTCTTCTTCGGTGAGTACACAAAGCAATGGCATTTAGCAATGGCTGGTTTAACGATTGCAATTATTCCAGTGATAATCGGTTACTTTTTTGCACAGCGTGAAATTATCAAAGGGATTTCTGATGGTGCTGTTAAATAATTTTGGAAATAATTTAGTAGATATTTATGGAAGTAGGGGGATTTATGGTGGTCACGATAAAGGATGTAGCTAAGGAAGCCAATGTTGCGCCTTCCACTGTTTCAAGGGTAATTGCTGATAATCCTCGAATTAGTGAAAAGACAAAAAGGCGCGTAAAAGAGGTTATGGAAAAACTGGGGTACTATCCCAATTTACAAGCACGGAGCTTGGCGGCCAAAAGCACACAAACCATCGGAGCAGTGATGCCAAATGCAGCCTTCTATTCATTTCAAAATCCCTTTTACCCAGAAGTTTTAAGAGGAATCAGTAAAAATGCCCATGCAAGTAAATATGGTATTTACCTTTCAACCGGATCAACAGAAGATGAAATCTTTGAAGAAGTTATTTCTATGGTTATGGGTAGACGTGTTGACGGAATCGTTCTATTGTCTTCCCGCGTTAATGATCGAACGATAAAGTACTTGGAAGAAACGGGTTTTCCATTTGTCGTTGTTGGAAGACCTTATACAAATGAGGAAAGAATAACATTTGTTGATAATGATAATGTTTATATCACAAAACAAGTTACGAATTATTTGATAAATTTAGGACATGAAAATATAGCCTTCGTGGGTGGAAATCAAGAATTTGTTGTTACAATTGATCGGTTAAATGGATATAGGATGGCACTTGAGGATGCAGGCTATCCTGTAAATGATAGCTATTTTGTTCAAGAAAAAAATGTATTGGGAACTGGGGAGAAGGCTATTAGTGCTTTAATGTCGTTAGATACTCCTCCGACTGGTCTTGTCACACAGGATGATTTAATTGCTTTTGAAATGATTAGTCATTTGGAGAAGGCAAACATAAAGGTACCAGAAGATATTTCAATCATTAGTTTTAATAATTTATCATTATCGGAACATTCGAATCCACCGTTAACATCAGTAGATATTGGGACCTTCCAATTAGGATATGAAGCAACCCAATGCCTTATTGAAAAAATCGAGAATCCAAATATGCTGCCTAAACGGATTACGATTCCAACTAAATTGATTGAACGAAAGTCATGTGCTACCAAAAAATAATAGAAAAAGATGTTGAACTTACTATAAGGCTCTTTTCTTAAACTTTGTTGCTATTTGAAGGTAATATGGTGTGTTATAACAGTTTATCGATAAAACAGTGGGCAATTTTCAAGAAAAGAGCACGATATCATAGTAATTACGTGTTTTAGACTAGGTACGTAAAACAACAATCTGTACGAAAACAGCCTACTATAAAAAGTATTAAGAAGTAGAGAGGATTTAGCATGAATAAATTTTGGTGGAAAGAAGCAGTTGCATATCAAATTTATCCTCGAAGTTTTATGGATTCAAATGGAGATGGTATTGGGGACATATTGGGAATCATCTCCAAACTTGATTATCTAAAAGATTTAGGAATTGATGTGATTTGGGTTTGTCCGATGTTTCAATCACCGAATGATGATAATGGCTATGATATAAGTGATTATCACAAAATAATGGCTGAGTTTGGAACGATGCAGGATTTTAACCTTCTTCTTAAAGAGGTTCACAGTCGGGGCATGAAGTTGATCCTTGATTTGGTTATTAACCATACAAGTGATGAGCATCCATGGTTTATCGAATCGCGCTCAAGAATTGATAATCCAAAACGAGATTGGTATATTTGGCGTGATGGGAAAGAGGAAGAAGAGCCAAATAACTGGGAAAGTGTTTTTGGGGGATCTGCCTGGGAGTTAGATGAACAAAGTGGCCAATATTTCTTGCATATTTTTTCAAAAAAACAGCCTGATTTGAATTGGGAAAATAAAGAGGTAAGAGAATCTTTATATGAGATGATCAATTGGTGGCTTAAACAGGGGATTGACGGATTTCGAGTTGACGCGATTAGTCATATTAAAAAAGAAGCTGGGCTAGTTGATATGCCGAATCCTAAAGGACTAAAGTATGTTGCGTCTTTTGAAAAACATATGAATGTCAAAGGGATTCATAGTTTTTTGCAGGAGCTTAAGGAAGAGACCTTCTCTAAATATGACATTATGACTGTTGGAGAGGCCAATGGCGTGCAAGTTGAGGATATCGAGCTTTGGGTCGATGAAAAGCAAGGAAAGTTCAATATGGTGTTCCAATTTGAACATCTTAAACTCTGGGATGCAGAAGTAAAAAAGGATCTGGATATCGTAGGTCTAAAGAAAATTTTATCCTCTTGGCAAAAAGGTGTTGAGGGAAAGGGTTGGAATGCGCTATTTATTGAGAACCACGACCAACCACGAAGAGTGTCTACCTGGGGAAATGATCAGGAATATTGGCGGGAGAGTGCAACAGCGCTAGGAGCCATGTATTTTCTCATGCAAGGTACGCCGTTTATTTACCAAGGCCAAGAAATTGGGATGACGAATGTGAAATTTAAATCGATTGATGATTATGATGATGTTGCGACGAAAAATTTATATCATTTGAAAAGGGCGGATGGAGTTCCACACGAGGAAATCATGGAAATTATCTGGGCATCAAGCCGAGATAACTCTCGGACTCCGATGCAGTGGTCATCAGAGGTAAACGCTGGTTTTACTAGTCAAACTCCATGGCTAATGGTGAACCCTAATTATAAGGATGTTAACGTGGAGAATCAGCAAAATGATGAAAAATCAATCTTAAATTTTTACAAGAAAATGATTGCCTTAAAAAAGGGGAATGAAGTGTTTACGTATGGTACGTATGATTTGCTAGTAGAAAATGACCCGCAAATTTATGCCTATACTCGTACACTGAATGGGAACAAGATTGTTGTGATGGCAAACCTTTCTAATCAACCAGCAAGTGTAAATGAGAAAATAGGTCTATTCAAGGATAATCATGAATTATTGCTAAATAATATTGATATTTCGGAGGATGAATCACTTTCGGAGTTAGTATTAAAGCCGTATGAAGCAAGAGTATATCGTGTTTAAGAACAAGTGGAGGATTCCGATTTCAGCGAGGAACCTCCTTTTTTTGTGGTTAATTTGAATTTATATCCATAAATTCTGCTAGCGCATCAGGGTAACTCCACCTAATCATCGCCCTTAGGGGCTAGCCAATCGGCGAGTTTTCTTTAACCCCATAATTGTGTTAAATCACTTTGATTTTGAATGGCTAGCCGTTACTCTAAGTTAAGAAGTGGCTCAAAGTTTAAGATAGTGATATTGCGTTGCCCTGTTAAGCTAATCCACCCGTTGTCTTGGAAAGAGGAGAGCCTTCTGCTCAACGTTTCCTTAGTCGTTCCAATATAGGAAGCAAGATCCTTTTTACTCATTGGGAGAAGAATGTTAAGTGGGAGCGTGATTGACTTAGGATCAACTGTATTTTTTACAAGTTCGACAAGATAGGATGCAATCCGTTTTTCGGCATCTTGGAGGCTTAATCGTTCAATTGTTTTTTCTGCCTCATTCAATCGCTTACTAATTTCTTCAAGAATTTTAACGGAAATCAGAGGGTGAGTAATAAGAAATTGCTGCATGTCTGCTCGATGAATTGCGCAGATCTCCGTATTGATCATTGTCTCCGCATAATTATCCGAGGTCTCATTCGTAAAAAGGGATAGATCTCCGATGAAGTCACCAGGTTCAAGAATACGGAGAAGCTGCTCTTTTCCTGATTCTGAAACCCGGTACATTTTAACCCTCCCTGTATGAATAATTAATAGGTTCCCTGATGGATCACCAGGCTGGAAAATAAATTCCCCTTTTCTGTAAACTTTAGTGCGACTGGTCTCCACAATTTCTTGCATTTCTCGATTTGAAAGATGGTTGAAAATGGGAACCCCGGCAACACAAAGTTTCATTGATTCAGGGTCATCAAATGAATGATTGCATTTCATATAGAACACTCATTTCTGATTAGGTATGGTTACAAATACATTCGTGTTTGTATTAATAGGCGATCTCCCAGTGCTTTTAAACTTCAATAAACGGATCGCATTAAGAATGACAATAAGCACGCTTAATTCATGAATTAACATTCCGGATGCTAGGAACACTGTCTTGGATAGTACTCCCACAAGAAGGAGGATAACAATCGAAACGGCGAAGAACATATTCTGTTGCATGTTGCGGACGGTTGCCTGAGCTAGATTTAGAGTGAATGGTAACTTTTCCATACGATCAGCCATTAAGATAATATCCGCAGTTTCCATTGCAGCATCAGTTCCTGCGCCACCCATGGCAATCCCAACATCAGCGGTTGCAATTGCTGGGGCATCATTAATACCATCGCCAACCATTCCGACCATCAGCCCAGAGGCTTGAAGTTCCTTTATTTTTGCTACCTTTTGTTCGGGAAGTAGTCCGGCAAAATAGTCACTAATGCCAACTTCAGCAGCAACAGTTGCGGCAGTGCGTTCATTATCACCTGTAAGCATGATCACTTTTTTGCCTGCTTTTTTTAGTAGTCTTATAGTCTCGGCAGCTTCAGGTCTTATCCTATCTGAAATGGATATGATTCCTTTTAGTTGTTGTCCATTCGCAATCATAACAGCAGTGCGACCTCTTACTTCTTCATTATATACATATTGTTCAATGTCATCATTTATTTTAACTTGATTGTGTGCCATCATTTTCCGGTTCCCAATTAACCAGCTGTTTCCATCGATTGAAGCGATAACTCCCATGCCTTTAAATACTTGGAAATTTTCTGGTTTTTCATTTGAAGCTACCCCTTTTTTAGCTGCCTCATCCAAAATAGCTCTTGCCAAATGGTGCTCTGAAAAGGACTCTGCTTTTGCTGAAACTGCTAGTAACTCATTTTCAGTTATTTCAATCGTTTTAATGGCGGCTACTTGAGGTTTCCCAACTGTAAGGGTACCGGTTTTATCAAAGGCAATAATGCTAAGTTTAGCAGCTCTTTCAGTAATTTCCCCACCTTTAATCAGAATACCGCGTTTTGCTCCATTCCCGATTCCAGCTACAATTGAAACGGGTGCAGAAATCACGAGTGCACCTGGGCAAGAGATAACAAGAAAGGTGAGTGCTAGTCTAATATCTCGAGTAATAATAAATACCCCTATCGAAAGAACGAGTATCGAAGGTGTATAGTAGGTTGCAAATTTTTCAATAAATTTTTGTGTCTTTGCTTTTGTATCTTGTGCTTCTTCGACGAGTTGTAGAATTTTAGAGAAGGTGGTATCTTCACCAACCTTTTGAGCCTCTACCTTAAGATAGCCGTTATCGATTATGGTCCCACTAAATACTTTATCATTTGCTTTTTTCTGCACAGGAATGGATTCTCCGGTAATGGCTGCTTCATTTACATGTGCTTCCCCATCAATTACCCGTCCGTCTGCAGGTACTTTTTCACCTGAATGGATGAAAAGAATGTCTTTCTCTTGGACATCTTCAGCTGCAATGATTTCTTCTTTACCATCTTTGACAATACGTGCTTCCAGTGGAGCAAGATCCAGTAGCGATTTTAAGGAAGACCTCGTTTTTTCAAGTGTTCGATGTTCAAGGTATGAACCAAGTATGAACAGGAATGTAACAGCTGCCGATTCTGAATATTCTCCGATAAAAAGTGCACCAATAACAGCTACAGTAACAAGTAATTCAATGCTAATTACCTTTAGTGTAATGGCTTGGAAGGCATTTTTAGCAATTGGATAGCCAGCAAGAATAGTGGCAATCCAAAAAATAATATCGGACATGATTGTAAAATGAATGAATTGAAAAACGAGAGCCGTTATGATACAGACCCCCGTGACAGAAACAAGCTTACCCTTGCTTAACCATTTCATGTTAGTTCCCTCCTATTGAAAAAGGTTTTTCGGATATACTAGGAAATTTTCTTTGAAAGAACATCGCTTCCTAGCTTTGTAAGTATTCCTTCATATTCTTCAGGGCTTCCTGTGGTTTCGTCAAACTTGATTTTAACCTTCGCTGCATTGAAAAGAACTTTTACCTCATTAACACCTGGTTGTGTAGACATAACTTTTTCAATTTTTTGTACACAGCTAGGGCAAATAAAATCATCAACTTGGAATGTAATATTTTTCATTATTTATCTCTCCCTTTTGTTTTCTTATGTCTTTATCATATAACCCTTTCCATCAAATAACTTTGATGTAGGTCAAATTGAGAAAGATATTTTTATACTAAATGGTTCAGGCATTATCTAATAATTGTATGGTACTTGAGTACCCATTTAAGATAAGATGTTTTTAACTAGATATTTGCACATAGAATTATATATTGGGATGTAAGGTGATAAAGAGAAAAAGGAAGGAGTGAGAGCTTGACGAAACGAATGATAAAAAAACAAGAACTGGCAATTTTGAAGCGTGAACTTCATTATTTAGAGGAATCAGGGATTTTATTGGGGAGTAAGGTAACTGAGATCCAGGAGATATACCAAGTAGAGGAACGCCTTTCTTTTACAAAAACTCTTTTATATGTAGGATCGGTCTTGATTGGAGCAGGAATCCTTAGTTTCATTGCAAGTAACTGGGGAGATATTGGAAAGCTAACTAAGTTTATTTTTATTATTGTTATGTTTTTAGGTTGTAATTTAGCTGGATTCGGAATGGAAAAAACCTATCCAAAGACATCAAGAAGCCTTTATTATTTGGGTGTGTTAGTGTTTGGAGCAGGGATTTTTCTTGTTAGGCAAATGTTTCATTTTGGGGGAGATTTTCAGGCTGCCTTTTTATGGTGGTCGCTGGGTATTATACCATTAGCCTGGGCATTACGGGATAAATGGATTCTACTGCTTGCTTCTATTTTTGCCTTCATCTATATGACAGATGGCTCATTTATTCAAGGGGAAAGTATCCCTTATTGGATACTCCTTTGGATTGTAGCAATATATATAATAAATGAAAAGATTGGCTTTTCAAAAGCAACAGGCTTTGTGGCGGGATTTCTACCACTCATCTTTATCGGAATTGTATTTAACTCCATTACCAAAGGGCATGAAGATTATTTGTATGTGCTAGGTCTTATATATCTTGCAATCGGGATATTTATTGTCCTCACTCGGATAAAGATAAAAGAGATTTACATGATAGTTGGATATCTTGTTCATGGTGGGGCAGCACTTATGTTGTCATTTGGAGATGTCTGGCCCGTCGATTGGATCTATATCCCTTTCTCAATCCTGTATCTTTTATTTGTTTTGTATTTGGTGAAAAAGGGAAGTTTACTAAGTATTATCATCCTCTGCGCTATGATTTTCCGCTTTTATCTTGATATATCTTTTGAGTTTTTGCCAAAGTCTTTCGTTTTTATCATAGGCGGACTCCTCTTGCTTGGGTTTGGTTTTTATTTTGAAAAGCAAAGGAAAAAAGGAGGGGGATCGCATGAATAAAAGAACGAAATATCTGCTATTAGCTTGTGCTGTGCCAGTGCTCATCCTTTTAGGTATGTGTGTAACTCCTCTATACACCATTATGAATGGAGACGATATCCTTCTCCAAACTAGACCAATTGATCCGTCAGATCCTTTTAGTGGCGACTATGTTTCACTACAATAC
The DNA here is from genome assembly GCF_030915485.1 of Neobacillus sp. PS3-40. Lineage (GTDB taxonomy): Bacteria > Bacillota > Bacilli > Bacillales > Cytobacillaceae > JAUZPL01. The sequence goes on from NZ_CP133266.1 coordinate 2,754,358, forward strand.
GAAGCAGAACAAGTGCCACAAGAGATGGTAGAAACTAAAATACTAAAAGATAACCAATATGGAACAAAAGTTTATGTTCTTCTTAAAAAAAAGAATGGTGTTCATACTCCAATCAAAGTCACCCTTGAAAAGCCCAAAAAAGGAATTTACTTAAAAGGTGTGTTGAACTATATAGATGATCGTGAAAAATTAGTCTACCTCCAATATAGTTTGGATAAATACTATGTGGAGGATAATACAGGAACCAAATGGGAAAATGCCGCTCTTAAAGGTGGGGTTCGGGCAAAAGTAAAAGTGAAAAATGGGTATGCGATGTTAGTGGGTATCGAGAAAAAATAAAGGTGCCAGGCATCATCTGAATTTTAGATGGTGCCTGATCTTTCTATTTAACTATAATAATAAAACTGCATTATTTTCTTAATCAAACGTTTGATTGAAGTTTAATGAGTCCAATACTATCAAGGACAAATAGCGATACACAATTGAAAGAGTTGAAAATAATTTACATTTTTTCGGAATATTAATTTATATACCCTTCGACCTGTTGAAATTGTAAAAAGGGGGCTGAAAATGCTGCATCATATTGAAATTTATGTTTCCGATTTAACGAAGACCATTACATTCTGGGATTGGTTATTTACTGAATTGAACTATGAGAAATATCAAAAATGGGATAATGGAATCAGTTGGAAATATAGGGAAACATACATTGTGTTTGTTCAGGCAGAAGAACGATTTATGGATGTTCCTTTCCATCGCTGTAGAGTAGGTCTAAATCATTTAGCTTTTCATGCAAAATCAAAGGAACATGTAAATGAACTAACAGGTAAATTAAAGGAAAGAGGAATAAAAATTCTATATTCTGATAAGCATCCCTATGCCGGGGGAACAAAACATTATGCTGTCTACTTTGAAGATCCAGACAGGATAAAAGTAGAAATAGTAGCCCCAGTAGAATAGGATATCTATGTTATAATTTTAATAATATTTGAAAAATACCGAAATTGGGGGATTAAAATGAAAATAATTGACCTGCATTGTGATGCATTACTAAGGTTAGAAGAGGCAAAAGGTTCATTGAATTTTGCTAATGCCCCGGAATTACATACAAATAAGGAACGATTAAAGCAAGGAAACATGCTGGTTCAGTGCTTTGCGATCTTTATTTACCCTGAGATAAAGTCAGATCAAAAGTTTCAAGTAGCACTTGAACAAATTAATTATTTTTATCAAGAGGTTCTTGGGAAGAATCCTGAAATGAAGCATATAAAGGAATGGTCTGATTTTGGTCGTCTACAGGACGGTGAAATCGGCGCAATGTTAACACTTGAGGGTGTCGATGCAATTGGCAATGATTTAACAAAACTACATACACTTTATCAGCTTGGTGTTCGTTCTGTGGGCCTTACATGGAATAATGGCAATTTAGCGGCAGATGGTGCAGGTGAACCACGAGGGGGAGGATTAACCCTTTTCGGGAAGGAAATTGTTCAATGTAACAATGAACATAAAATTTTGACAGATGTTTCCCATTTAAGTGAAAAAGCCTTTTGGGATGTTATCGAACTGGCGAAATATCCAATAGCAAGCCACTCTAATTCGAAAACAATCTGCGATCATCCAAGGAATTTATCGGATGACCAAGCTTTAGCCATGTTCAAAAGTGGTGGGAGGATTCATCTTGTTTATTGTCCTCCTTTTGTAAAAGAGGATGGATTTGCAACAATTACTGATCTTTTAAAGCATATTGATCATTTTTGTTCATTAGGTGGAGTTAAACAAATTGGCCTAGGGTCTGATTTTGATGGAATCGAGACGTTTATTACTGGTTTAGAAGATGCCTCCAAGAGCCAAAATCTAATTAATGAATTATTGAAGCATTACAGTGAGGATGAGGTAAGGGGATTTGCCTATCAAAATTTCCTTGACTACCATGTGTTTAGATCATAGGGGCTATTTGATTTTTGAATTGTCTTGGTTGACTCCTTTTAAAAATTTATTATATTAATCTAGTATAATCGTGCTTTATCGCTCTTGATCAAACGTTTGATTGAATTAGAGCAGAATCAATCATGCCACGGTTTAGTGGGGATACACAATTCAAACGTTCGATTCTCTATGTGCTTTTTTAGGATAGAAAAATGGGCACCATCCAATTTGCGGATGGTGCTTTATGCTGTATTCTCTGATAAAATTTAACAGGTACATACTATATTATCGAAGGGTGATCATTATTTTCAGGTTACGATTAAGAACCTTGAATACTCTACGTAATCAGATATTAGCCATCTTTTTATTTGTGATGATGATTGTCCTTTTGATTGTTTCAATCATGGTATATAGACAGGTTGGGGCAATGATGAAAAATAATGCTGAATTACAGATTCAGCAAACTGCTATCGAAGCAAATGGAAGAATGGAAACACTATATAAACAAGTTGATACGCTTTCTAATCAATTAGTGACGAATGGTACTGTTCAGCAGCTTCTACTTGGCTTGGTAAATGGGAAAAGGATCGATTTTGCAAACAGGCAATCATTAGTAAGCGTAATTCGAAACTTTCTTGCCTATTCGGACGGGATTTCATCCTTTGAATTATATTCAACCGAAGGGAAAAGAATTTATCCATTTGATGACAAAAAGCTATCAAGTCTCATTGAGCAAAGATGGATAAGGATAGCTGATTATGAACAAGGTCGATTAGTTTGGATAGGCAAAGACCCCAATAATAAGAATTATTCATATGCAATTAGAAGGGTTAGTCTAATGGACCGCTGGTATTCAAATGGTGGCTATTTAGTAGTTCGGATTTCTAATAGTTATTTTCAAGTGAAAGAGAACAGCGAGGATGGAGAAAAGGGTTATATGGCACTCTTAGATCGGGATTTAGCCCCGATCACTTCCGATTATGGGATGGATATTCAAAATATACTGTTAGATGGGCGTAAAACAGTTTCTATTAACCAAAAAGAGTACATGGTTGTAAAGGAATCATCGCAATTAACAGGATGGACACTGGTTATTTTAAAGCCTATGAGCTTCCTAATGGAAGGAGTCTCGGTGGTGCGGACAGCCATTCTTTTTTCTGGAGCAATCGGTTATATCATTTTCTTAATATCTTCTATATTTATAGCAACAATGATAACTCGTCCGATTAAAAAACTGACTAATACAATGAAGAATGCAAAAATGGACGAATTAAAACCAAATCCAGAAAGTTCTTCATCGCTTGAAATCATTGAGTTGAATAGAACCTACAACCAAATGGTGGAAAACACCAACCACTTAATTCAAGAGGTATATGAAAAGGAGCTACTTCGTAGTCGAACTGAGTTGAAAGCATTACAAGCTCAAATTGATCCTCATTTTCTTTATAATACATTAAATGCACTTTATTGGTCTTTGGAGGAAAAAGGGGAAGAAGAATTGGGTGGGTTAGTTATTGCAATGTCAGAGCTTTTTCGGTATACAATTGGGACGGCAAGTGATGGGTGGGTGACGATTCGTGATGAATTGAACCATATCGAACGATATCTACTTCTGATGAAAATGAGGTTAGGCGATCGATTATTATGGGATATTTCAGCACCAATTGAGTACCTTGATGTGAAGATTCCTAAGCTGACGATTCAGCCATTAGTTGAAAATGCCATTTTACATGGAATTGAGAACAAAAGAAAGCAAGGTTCTGTTTCCATTAGTATAGAAAAAGCAAGCTGTTCCTCAAATCTTATCATATCTGTACAAGATAATGGGATGGGAATCGATAGCGAAACACTTTATGATCTTAACAAAGCAATTGAAAATGATACTTTATCATCCTTAAAGGGGATGGGTATGGCACTTACCAATGTTAATAAAAGGATTCAACTGTATTTTGACGGATTTAACTTGCAAGGACTTCATTTATATAGTGAACAGGGAAAAGGGACGAAGGTTATATTTGAAATTCCAGGTGAAGGGGCAGGTTATGATGGCTACAAAGACAATTCTAATCGTCGATGATGAGGAAAGAACTAGACAAGGACTGAAAAAGACACTTGAGATGTGGTCTGAAGGTAAATATGAAATCATGAGTGCAGCGGATGGACCTGAGGCATATGAAATTTTTAACAAAACAAGAATTCACCTATTGATCACAGATGTCTCCATGCCTGAAATGAATGGTTTAATGCTATTGAAAAAAATAAAGGAAAATGGTCATAAGCCAGTAGTCATGATCATTTCCGGATATCCTGATTTTGAATATGCGCAGGAAGCCATTCGACTTGGTGTCATAAATTATTTATTAAAGCCATTAAGTAAACAAAAGCTGATTGAAGCAGTAGAAGAAGCACTGGAAACAGAAGCGAGCATTGAGAGGACAGACTATATGGAAAAGGTCACAGACCAGAAGATCTTAAGAATTGATGTCAGAGAAGATCTTTCAAAGTCCCCTATTAAAGAAGCTATGGCCTATGTAAATAATAATTTAAATCGCCAGATAAGTTTAAAGGAAGTAGCAGATTATGTTCATTTGAATGCGAGTTATTTAAGTGTCCTCTTTAAGGAACAAACCCGTTTAACATTTAGTGAATATGTAACAAGAAAAAAACTGCAAATCGCCAAAAATTTATTGCTGACAACTGATTTACCAATAGAGGAAATTGCCCAAAAGGCGGGCTATCAAACAGCAAAGTATTTTATCAAGTTATTCAAAGAGTTTGAGGGGATTACCCCGAGCAAATATAGAAAGGTTTCTGTGCTCAATGAAAGCCCTTTCCAAAAATAGTGGAATTTTCCCCAATCGCGGTTACCTTACCGGGGTTTTTTTTTGATGGTAAGATTTAAGTGTAAAGAATTATAAAATTCGGGAGGTTTTGACATGTTTAAGAAAGCGCATACATTACTAGTCATACTAGCACTACTTCTTACAGCTGCTTTAGCTGGATGTTCAGGTTCAAATAAGACAGCGGATGAAAGCGGTGCCAAGAAAACGATTAAATTCATGCACCTTTGGCCTGCTGGAAGCTCCAAACAACAAAACTTAATTGTAACGGATATTATCAAGCAATATGAAGCAGCACACAAGGATGTAAAGATTGATGTAGAAGTTCTTGAAAATGAACAATACAAGAACAAGATTAAAGTTCTTTCCTCATCAAACCAGCTTCCCGATGTAGGATTTACATGGGCTGCAGGATATATGACTCCATTTGTTAAAGGAAATCTTTTTGCACCACTTGATGATGTATTAAATGGCGGCTTGAAGGATTCTTTTGTTAGTGGCACAACAGAAGCATATGCATTAGACGGTAAAACATATGGATTGCCGCTTGAATTAAACATTGCTCCAATTTACTATAACAAAGCAATTTTCCAAAAATACAATCTTGAAATACCACAAACCTATAGTGATTTCCAAAACGTTGTAAAAACACTCGCTAGCAAAGGTGTTGCACCAATTGCACTTGGAAACAAAGATCGCTGGACAGGATCATTATGGTATATGTACCTAGCAGATCGTATTGGTGGATCTGATGTTTTAACAAAAGCAATCAATCGTACTGGTACATTTGAAGATCCTGCTCTAGTAACGGCTGCTGGTGAAATACAAAAATTAGTAAAAGAAAATGGGTTTATTAAAGGATTTAACGGTTTGTCTAATGATGAAGCAAAATCAGAATTCTTAAATGGAAAAGCGGCTATGTACCTAATGGGAACATGGGAACTTCCGAACTTTACAACGAATGAAGATATTCCAAAAGATTTCCGCGATAGTGTTGGCTACTTTAAGTTTCCAACTGTTGAAGGTGGCAAAGGAAATATCAACAGCTGGGTAGGTGGACCAGGGGTTGGGTTATTCGTTTCCCAAAATTCGAAGGTTAAACCTGAAGCGAAGGAGTTTGTTAAGTTCTTTGTACAAAAATGGGGTGAGCAATCTGTAAACAAAGCGGGTGTTATCCCAGCAACAAAAGTGGATACTTCCAAATTGCAATTACCACAGCTTTATACTGATGTGTTGAATGATTTAGGTAAAGCGAGCAACCTTACATTATTTGCAGATGTTCAAATGAGTGCAACGGTTGCTGAAACACACTTGAATTTAATTCAATCACTATTCGGCAATGAAGTAACACCAAAGGATTTTGCGAAGAAACAAGAAGAAGCACTGAAGAATGATGAAGGTAAATAATCTAATGTAACTTTGGAAAAGGGCATATCTCTCCACATCTGGTATGCCCTTTCCCATTTTCTTTGAAAGGGAAGGAGATGAATTGTAATGAATAAAGTTATGTCTAATAAAAAAGTAATTGCACTGTATGTAGCACCAGCATTATTTCTAATTCTTGCCCTGATTTATGTTCCAATTGTGCAGACTGGATATTTTGGATTAATGAAATGGAATGGAATCGGGGATATGGAATTTATTGGTTTAAAGAATTATTCTCATCTCATCCATGATTCTTTATTTTGGAAGAGTGCGTACCACTCCTTATTGCTAGCAGTGTTTTCAACTATTAGCTTGATTGGTTATTTGTTCATCTCAATCATTCTTGCCGGTAAAGTAAAGGGAGCAAATTTACTTAGGAAGATATATTTGATTCCGATGCTTCTTGCATCTGTTGCGATTGCACAGCTCTGGTTGAAAATTTATCATCCTATTAATGGGATTTTAAACACTATTTTAGTTTCACTTGGGGTAGACAATCCACCAGCATGGCTTGCGGATTCTAAATTAGCCCTTTTTGCTATTATCATACCGATTATCTGGCAATATGCAGGTTTCTATATTTTGATTTATTATGCTGCACTTAAGAATATCCCAGATTCCCTCGAAGAAGCCGCAAAAATTGATGGTGCAACACCATTTCAAATTGCGATGAAGATAAAGCTTCCATTGATCATGAACGTTATCAAGGTAACAATTGTTCTTGCAGTTGTAGGATCATTGAAATATTTTGACTTGATATATGTTATGACGGATGGAGGACCGAATGGAGCAAGTGAGGTTATGGCCTCTTATATGTACCATCAAGCATTTAAAGGTTTTGACTTTGGTTACGGAAGTGCCGTTGGATTCTTTCTGTTAGTAATCTGTCTTGTTGCTACTCTTATCATTACTAAGTTAACAAAATCAAATGATGATATTTATTAGGGAAAGGGGATTTTGGTTAATATGGTGAAAACAACTGGGTCTCCGATAAGAAAAAATGATAAAAAGACAAGTATTGGAATGCGTTTTGCCTATGGAGTTCTGTATTTATTCCTTATTATCGTTGCGGTGTTTCAACTATTTCCGATTATCTGGTTATTTCTTTTTTCACTGAAGAATAATCAAGAAGTTTTCAATATGTCCCCTTTCTCTCTACCAGCAACTCCAAGATGGGAAAATTACGCTAAGGTTTGGACAGAGGGAAATATAAGCCAGTACTTCTTTAATAGTGTGACATATACCGTTGCTGCCGTTATATTGACTGTTGTTTTGGCAAGCATGGTTACATTTGCAATCACGAGAATGAATTGGAAGGGCAGTAAACTTGTTTTGGGATTATTCATGGTAGGTTTAATGATTCCAGTCCATTCAACACTCATTCCTTTATTTAATACATTTACAAAAATTCATCTAATTGATAATCCTCTTTCGGTCATATTGTCATATACCGCTTTTAATCTTCCCATTACGATCATGATTTTGCTTGGATTTTATGAAGCACTCCCACGTGAAGTGGAAGAAGCGGCAATCATGGATGGTGCATCTATTAATCGTATTTTTTTCAGGATAACCCTACCGATGACCTCTCCAGTAATTGCCACAGCTGCGATTATCAATATGATTTACAACTGGAATGAATTTGTTTTTGTAAACACGTTTATAAGTTCAGATTCGTATAAAACACTGACGGTGGGAATCCAGAATTTTATCGGACAGTATACAACAGATTGGGGCGCAATTGGTGCCACTCTTGTCATCAGTATCCTACCAATCCTTATTGCCTTCTTTTTATTAAGCAACCGAATTGTTGAAGGGATTGCTTCAGGTTCTGTTAAAGGGTAAAGGGTAAATTTTCTCGCTTTTAGGTAATGTAAATACCAATAAAGATTAAATTGAGTTAGAAAATGAGGTGATATTCAATGAGTTTTGGAAAAACAATGGGGAAACTTTTTATCGTATGTGAGTGGATTATGAAACTTGGTTTTGTAAATCTATTATGGATTTTCTTTTCTGTAGCCGGGTTGGTTCTTTTTGGAATTGCCCCAGCTACCATCGCATTATTTACGATTGTTCGTAAATGGTTGATGAAGGAAACTGACATACCGATTTGGAGTACATTTCTTTCCGTCTACCAAAAGGAATTCAAACGATCTAATGTATTGGGGTTTTGTTTTGTCTTAGGTGGAGCGTTCATCGCTTTTGATTTTTTATATGTAAGAACCTTAGATGGCACACTACAGACAGCATTGTTCGTCCCATTATTGATTATCACAGCATTTTATCTCATTACGATTGTGTATATCTTTCCGGTATATGTACATTACGATTTAAAATTAACGGATTATGTAAAAAATTCCTTCTTTTTAGGTGTTCTTAATTTTCATATAACCTTACTTATGTTATCAAGTCTAGCAGCCATACTTTTCTTAGTTTTGTATATGCCAGCTTTGTTTCCGTTTTTTGGTGTCGTATCGATTGCTTGGGTGCTTATGTTTGGTGGAATGTATTGTTTTAACAAAATAGAAGCACGCCAATCGAAGGTAACTGGCTCTTGACCCCTACTTTCATCTCTAGATATTAAAAAATAAGGTAACCCGTTCATATCCGTAAATTCAAGAAAAGTCAGGATATAGCGAACAAAATCCAGAAGAATGGGTAGAAAAGACGATTGATGATCTTGCTGAGTTGGGGAGAGTTTTTGAAGGAGACATCAATGATATTGAAGGAATCAGTTTTTCTGGACAAATGCATGGTCTAGTTTTATTAGATAAAGAGAATACAGTAAGCTATTAACAATTTATAAACAAGTATATCAACAAACAAAAGAACTAAATAGCCAGTTAATAGAGTTTAGAAAATAAGAGATGGTCTACTTTTGTAAAGGATGTTTTCGCATAGATTGTTGTTTTTCGTACCTAGTCTAAAAACCCGAAATAGCAATAGTATCGTGCTCTTTTCTTAAAAACTTCCTACGGGTTTCATCGGTAAACTGGAATCCCATTCTAATTTAGTTTCAAATAGCAACAAAGTTTAAGAAAAGAGCCTTTGTAAAAGATGAATGGAAGGGAGAAGTACCGTTTGAATTATCGTGAACTAGGTAATACAGGCTTAAAGGTTAGTGAGGTTAGCTTTGGAACATGGGCAATAGGGGGATCTTGGGGAAAAACGAGTGATAGTGAATCATTAAAGGCACTTGAATTTGCAATGGATCAGGGTGTGAATTTTTTTGATACGGCTGATGTTTATGGTGATGGACACAGTGAAGAATTATTAGCGAAAGCGACAAAGGGTAAGGAAGACAAGATTCATATCGCAACTAAGTTTTGTCGGCAAGGAGATATTTTTGCTCCAGAAAACTATTCCTATGAAACGGTTCGTGCTTATTGTGAAGATAGCCTTCGGCGTTTGAACAGGGAAGCTATTGATTTGTATCAAGTCCATTGTCCTGCAACTGAAATAGTAAAAGAAGGTCAAGTATTTGAAGTACTAGATCGGTTGCAACGTGAAGGTAAAATCCGCCACTATGGTGTGAGTGTTGAAACTGTGGAAGAAGGATTAATTTGCTTAGAAAATCCGAATGTTAAAAGCTTGCAAGTAATTTTTAATATTTTCCGCCAGAAACCGTTAGAAGTCCTATTTCCAGAAGCACAGAAAAAAGGCGTAGGAATATTGGTTAGATTACCACTAGCGAGCGGGTTACTGACAGGAAAATATACATTTGATCATGTTTTTGAGGAAGATGATCATCGCAACTTTAATGAGAATGGTGCGGCGTTTAACGTCGGAGAGACGTTTGCAGGGCTTGGTTTCAAAAAAGGTGTGGAATTAAGCGACCAACTAAAGTGGATTGCGGAAGGAAGACAGTCAATGGCAAGCGCGGCACTTCGCTGGATTTTAGATCAAAAGGAAGTTACTTGCATCATTCCAGGTTTCAGGAACCAAAGACAAGTAGCAGACAACCTGAAGGCGAGTACTACAAAGCCATTTTCTAAGGAAGAAAAAGCACAACTTCAAAGCTTCTATCACGAAAAAGTAATGGATTATATTAGAGGGCCCTATTAACTCGTATCCAATCTACTATATATAAATAAAGAACAGGGGTGTAAGGAATGGCAACGATTCAAAATCCAATTTTAACAGGATTTAATCCCGATCCGTGTGTTTGTCGTGTGGGAGAAGATTATTATATTGCTGTTTCAACATTTGAATGGTTCCCGGGAGTTGGTATTTATCATTCGAAGGATCTTGAAAATTGGCGATTGGCAGCGAGGCCGTTAAACCGTTTAAGTCAGTTGAACATGATGGGAAATCCGGATTCAGGTGGTATTTGGGCACCTGCACTATCTTTTAGTGATGGCCATTTTTGGCTGATCTTTACCGATGTAAAAGTTGTTGAAGGTCAATGGAAGGATTGCCATAATTACCTTGTTACATGCGATAAAATAGATGGTGAGTGGTCAGAGCCTATTTCTCTAAATAGCTCAGGCTTTGATCCATCATTATTCCATGATGAGGATGGAAAAAAATACTTAGTTAATATGTGTTGGGACCAGCGTATTGGCAATCACCCTTTTTATGGCATTGTGCTTCAAGAATATAGTGTTGAAGAACAAAAGTTGATTGGAAAAGCGGAAGTTATCTTTAAGGGAACAGATATAAAACTGACAGAAGCACCTCATTTATATAAAATAAATGGCTACTACTATTTATTAACAGCTGAAGGTGGTACGAAATATGATCACCAGGCTACGATTGCCCGGTCCAAACAACTGAGAGGCCCATATGAAGTACATCCAGAAAACCCACTGATCACGTCATTTTTATCGCCTAGAATCCCACTTCAAAAAGCAGGGCATGCCTCAATTGTCCACACACATACAGATGAGTGGTTTCTTGTTCATTTAACAGGACGACCACTATCAAGAGAAGGTCAGCCATTATTAGATCCAAGGGGTTATTGCCCACTTGGTAGGGAAACAGCGATTCAGAGGCTTGAGTGGAAAAACGATTGGCCATATGTTGTTGGTGGCAACCATCCATCTCTTGAGATAGAGGGCCCTAGTATAGAAGAAGTTAAGTGGGAAAGGGATTTTCCTGAGAAAGATGACTTTGGTGAGGAGACTCTAAATCCTCATTTTCAGACTTTACGAATCCCATTAGGTGAGGATATTGTTTCACTGAAAAAAAACCCGGGGCATTTACGTCTTTATGGGAAAGAATCATTAACATCAAAATTCACCCAAGCCTTTGTAGCAAGGCGTTGGCAGCACTTTACTTTTACCGCAGAAACGAAGGTAGCATTTAACCCAACCACTTTCCAACAATCTGCAGGCTTGGTGAATTACTATAACACTCAAAACTGGACATCATGCCAGATCTCTTGGAATGATGACAAGGGAAGAATTCTTGAATTGATGACTTGCGACAATTTTACGTTTGCACAACCTCTTCAAGGTAACGAAATTGTTATTCCAGATCATGTTGATGATGTGTATCTTCGGGTTGATGTGAAGACGGACGTCTATCACTATTCTTACTCTTTTGATGGGGAGAACTGGACTGGTATTCCTGTTACTTTCTATTCCTATAAATTGTCTGATGATTATATTCAAGGTGGAGGCTTTTTCACAGGTGCGTTTGTTGGTATGCAATGCCAGGATACATCTGGTCAAAATCTACATGCTGATTTTGATTATTTTATTTATAAAAACAATTAATGGATGCCTTCGTGCTAATCCTAAATTATAAGATAGTAGGTGTCTACCCTTTATTTGATAGGGGTAGGCACCTATTTTTGTTTTAAGCTTTCACTTCATAATCACTATTTCAATCAAATAATAAGGCTCTTTTCTTAAACTTTGTTGCTAGTTGCAACTAAATTAGAATGGGATTCCAGTTTGCCGATGAAAACCGTAGGAAGTTTTTAAGAAAAGAGCACGATACTATTGTTATTTCGGGTTTTTAGGCTAGGTACGAAAAATAACAATCTATGCGAAAACAGCCAATAATAATTATGTTATTTTTTATAAATCAAACGTTTGATTGGAATTTAGTAGGCTCAATTGTAGCATGGTCAAATTGGGTCACACAATTTGGATAGTTGGAATTGGTATTTTATTTAGGCTCTTTTCTTAAACTTTGTTGCTAGTTGAAACTAAATTAGAATGGGATTCCAATTTACCGATGAAAACCGTAGGAAGTTTTTAAGAAAAGAGCACGATACTATTGTTATTTCGGGTTTTTAGGATAGGTACGAAAAACAACAATCTATGCGAAAACAGCCTTTATTTATTAGAATAGTAATAAAAAGGTAGAAAGGGATTATGAAATGAGTGAACAGGATATTGAAAAAAGAGTGTATGATTGTTCATCAAAGTTAATAATGGAAAAGGGATTTGTGAGCCCAGTGGAACTTTTAATCCGAATGGAGATCATTACTCGGGAAGCAAGTGAGGAATGGCGGTTTCGAAAAATTCCCTACTTGGAAAGAGTAACGATTGGCAATTTGGGAAAATTAAATCATATCTTGATGGCATTAAGAAAGTTTGCAAAGGAACAAAACCTTAAGCCATCTATAATGGTTTATCAATCATGGGGAAAGGGAACGAAAGAGCGGTTGCGTTTTTCAAAAACTGGGAGCCAATATATGGAGGACATGTACTCTACTCATTATGTAAGAAATAATTCTAAAAAGTTGGGTGATTGAAGTGGAGAATAACCTTGAGAAAGGAAAAAGGACAACGGAAGATGATTTTGAAATACCTGACCAATTTGATGAAGACCTATTGCTATGGAATAGGGGTAACCTGCCTTACTATGAATTAACAGAGGCTGTTCATGAGTTTCATATGAGGAAACTATAAAGGAGTAAACCTAGAATTATGAAGAAATAGAAAAAATAAATGGTTTGGATAATGGCCCTCTCCAAAGGTAGAATATAACATTCTAAAAATTATAAAAAGACTCTGAAATCCATTGATTTCAGAGTCTTTAAACGTATTATTTCAAGTTACCAGGAACTGATTTAGTCAGTCTGCCTGAATTAGCGGCTGCTTGTGGAGAAACAGCTGGACGCAAGATTTTCATACTTTTCACCTCCTTATTATGCTGTTTTAGTTAATTGAATTAGATAGTTTTTCATTTCAACATGTTACTCGGATATCGGTTTTGTATTTTGTTGCCAGATTAAATTTAGTACCCGTTTGATTTTCCTTTTCTCATACGAGCATGGGCGTTTACCAGTTCTGATCCGATAGAGCGGACAATGGTTTCCTTGACAGGCTGGTCGGAAAAAGCATGATTGGCAAACTGCATCTTTTTCTTCTCCAGATGTAACCCAAAGAGCCAATTTGTCATAATCGATTTCCATCGAACCATCTGGTAATAGAAACCCCACTTTATTAAATTCCTCATCAAGAGAGCAGGTACACTTATACAACTGTCCGTCGGCGCCAATTGCAAATGAATGCGGTTTAGCAGCATAACAAACAGAGCCTGTCGGCATTAAGGCCGACTCAATACTTGAACTCATATTAAGCCCGTTGTTCAAGCCAAATTCAGTGAATTCCCAAATTTTCGTTTCGGCTGTTCGGCTATCGCAGATTGGTAAATCTCCATCATTTGCACCGCCCCACCGACCAACAGGGCGAGTGAAGATTTGGAAGCGTGGATCATCACCAAACAAGCTGCCAAGATAGGTTAGAAATTGTGGGATTTCATCTAAGTTTGCTTCATCAAAATTGATGCGAATAAAAATTTCATAGTCCTCATCAATTTGCTTAATGGCTTTCAAGTTATTAATAATTTGGTCAAATGTTTTTCCGCCACCTGCTAATAGCCTACGAGAATCATGTATTTCAGCAGCCCCATCTAGGGTGATCATATAGCGACGCACATTCCAATTCAATAAGGAACGAAAGGTATCTGCTGTTAAATGATATCCATTTGTAGACATCTCAGCGGTGTAATTTAGGTTGTGTTTCTCTACTGTCCTAAGTATGGACTCACTTAACTCCTGAATGACATCCAAGGCAAGCAACGGCTCTCCGCCAAACCAGCTGATGTTCAAATGCTGTAATGAACTACCTTTTTGTTCAATATATCGTTTGAAGCCTTCGCGAATTTCTGGTTTCATTTTTCCTTGTGGAAAGGTTTGGTAGCAATATGTACAGCGAAAATTGCATGCTTCTGTTGGAAACATGATCAAGTGCATTGTATCAGTTCGATGAAGGGATTGATGAAGAAAACTTGCCCTCATATCCTCATCAACACTTTCAGGAACAAGAAATCCAGACTCAGCTAACGGTTTTAAGCTTTCAGGTAAGTCTTGAATCCCTTCCACTTTTAGTGCAGCCATTACTTCAGGCTTTTCCTCAACTGAAATAGACGCAATGGCCCCAGTGTAACTATTATAAAGAATAAGCTCTCCGTTATCGACTTGTGAAATCGCATTGAAACGAGAAGGGAGCCACCGTTTTGAAGACATATATCCATACACCCTTTTTTATTTAGAATCAAAAGTAATTTTAGAGGTAAATATTTCTTTTTGCAGTGTCATTTATTACAGATGAACGTTTGTTTGTGTGTTGGGTTGATAATTTTTTTGAAGAAAGGAAGAACTATGGAAAATGCAATTTGTAGATATCTCCAACAACGGCAGATTGTGGAGCTGTTTTGTTGTCCAATTCATTATTTCAATCTAATAAAAATATTCGTGAATTTTATTAATCAAACGTTCGATTGAATTTAGGGGAGATCAATCATATTAAGGTTAAATTGGGATAAACAATTTTTCACCCTGAAATAGTCAGTTTGTTTCTTAGTATAATTTATTGGGTAAAAATAATAATGAAAAAAGTATCTTGGATCGTCTATAGGATACATTCTAGATTATGTCTGTTGCCTGTTAACAGCTTTTCTAATGAAAACGCTTGATAAATTAAATGGAATCATTTATCATTCTAATTACAAAAAACGGAAGGGTGACCTTAAAACAATGATCATTTAATCCTATTTTCAAAAGGAAAATTCGTAAAAAATTATACGATTCTTTTTTCTGGATAGGATTAGTCTGTACTTTTTTATTACAACCAATAAGATCATTGTGTCCCTTCCGTTAAGGATATTATGCTTTTTCTGATGTTGTATGGTACTGCCTCCTGCCCAGAAAAATCGTGCAGGAGGTTTTATTTTGGAAAAAAATAGTTCGGTAGTATTGAGTGGGAAGGAAGGACCTTCATCCACCCTATTTCGTAACCGCGTTTTTCAAGCAATTATTGTTTCAGGTTTATTTTTACAAATTGGGATTTGGATCCGTAACTTTGCTGTTTTACTATTTGTTATGGATGAGACGAATGGTAGTGCATTTGCGGTATCGATGATATCTGTTGCAGAGTTCGCTCCTATCTTCATTTTTTCTTTTATTGGTGGCACATTTGCTGACCGCTGGCTACCGAAGAAAACAATGGTTTGGTGTGATATCCTAAGTGCTATTTCTGTATTTGTTGTGTTAGTGGCGCTTGTATTTGGAACTTGGAAGGTAGTCTTTTTTGTCACCTTCATATCAGCGATACTCTCGCAATTTTCCCAGCCATCTGGTATGAAATTGTTTAAAATGCATTTGTCAGCAGAGCAAGTTCAGGCTGCAATGTCAGTTTATCAAACAGTCTTCGCGATATTTGTGGTTTTAGGCCCTATGATTGGTACATTTGTGTTCCAATCCTTTGGTATTAACATTTCGATTGCGCTGACAGGTGTTGCCTTTTTACTTTCAGCTGGTTCACTAGCATTCCTACCTAGAGATTACAAAATGGAAGAAGGGACCGAAACTTCTTTATTGCAAGAAATGAAAAGTGGTATTAAATATGTTTTAGGGAAGAAAGAATTAAGTTTATTAGGCCTTTGTTTCATGGCTGCAGGACTTGGAGTTGGTTTCATTCAACCACTTTCCATTTTCCTTGTAACAGAACAATTAGGCTTGCCAAAGGAAAATTTGCAATGGCTGTTAATAGTTAATGGAATTGGAATGATTTTAGGTGGAGCAGGTGCAATGATCTTTGCTAAAGCAACACCTCCCCAGAGGCTACTGGTATTCGGTATGCTTGTGAATGCTATTGGAATGGCTGTAATGGGGCTATCAACAAATCTTTGGATTACGCTACTTGCTGAATTTTTTAGCGGATTAACAATGCCCTGTATTCAAATTGGTATTAATACATTGATTTTGCAAAAAACAGAAGAGGCTTTCATTGGTCGGGTAAATGGGATTTTAAGCCCACTTTTTGCGGGATCAATGGTGATAACAATGAGTTTAGCAGGTATTTTAAAGGAACAATTTTCATTAGTAGCTATATTTGAAGCAGCTTCAGTTATGTTTATCGTTGGTCTGATCTGTATTTTACCAATATATAATCAGAAAATTAAAGAGAAGACGGAAATGGCGGGTTCTAAGATAAACTAAAGGCAGTTTTAATATCTAGTTTGTCTATAGGAATATGGAACAGATGGCTTGGGTAAGGAAAAGTGCATAGAAATAAGAAGGCGTGTAAAAATTGACATCAGTTTTTACACGCCTTTTTGATGGGAGTTTTGAATAATGGAATTTGAATATCCAATGCTCTTGAAAAATAAACTCTCTCTGCTATCAACCTGGTGAATTAATATGTAAATATAGCAATAAAAATCCTCTTTTTATTGAACGAACGTTTGATTAAATTTCATTTTGATCAGGCAACTCGTGTTCAGTTGGCTTAGACAATTTTCATGAATGGAATCCATATATTTTTTTAGAATAGAAATGAAATAGATTCAAATGAAGGAATGGTCAAAAGGTTAAATGAATATTTTCCTGCTATTATTAAAGTTAGGTAATTAACGTGGTCAATAAGAAACACAAAGTGAGGATGATAGTGACTAGTACTTTTCTAAAAAATAGTATAGTCGTCCCACGAAAAGTGGTGGGAAAATTCGGTATATTTAATCATGTTAATTTATGAACATACGAATATAATAGAAGTACACCAAGATTTTTTAACCTAAGGTCCGTTAAAAATTTTCGGCTTTAGGAGTGTGAAGATAATATGATGAGAAATATTGCCTTCGCTTTATTGATTGGTGGTTTGGTAGGGATTGTTGGACATGTGAGAAAAAAGGGAAAGATCGTCAAACCAAGAAAAACGAAAAAGTTTATTTATTTGGGATTTTTGGAAGAAGTCTTGATGGGTGCCTTATCTGCAGTCCTATTAGTAATTTCATCTGATGTCGATTCTCTATACAAAGTTGTCTACATTTCAATATTGGCAGGTATTGGCGGAGATGCTGTCTTGGAGGAATTGAATGTTTTCCGTACAGATCAAAAAACAGCAATTCCAGAAGACCGGAAAAAAGACGCATAAATAGAAATCCCCCTCCCAAAAACTAAAGGGAGTTTTTTTTGTTTAAATGGAAAATAAAGTACGAGTATGTTCATTGGGTTAATTACATTTTTATATCGAGACCCAAAATCGGTTGGGCAACAATAAAAAGGGTCTTCATCAATGCGATGAAGGCCCAAACTCGGTTGGGCAACAAGAAAAAGGGCCTTCATCAAGGCTATGAAGGCCCAAAATCGGTTGGGCAACAAGAAAAAGGGCTTTCATGAAGGCAATGAAGGCCCAAAATCGGTTGTGCAACAAGAAAAAGGGTCTTCATGAAGGCAATGAAGGCCCAAAATCGGTTGGTCAGCAAGAAAAAGGGCCTTCATGAAGGCAATGAAGGCCCAAAATCGGTTGAGCAGCGAGAAAAAAGGCCTTCATCAATGCAATAGTGTAAGTAGAACGTATATTATTTTTCTGCATGTTACATTTGTGATAATCATACGTCTTATCAATTAGAAAGATGTAGCAAAACAAACATGGGAGAGGTTCCATTGAAACTTCAATTTCTAGAGATCTATGATCACTATTTTAATGATGTGTACCGGTATGTGTTAGTGAAGACAGGAAACAAATGGGATGCAGAGGATATTGTCAGTGATACATTTCGAAAAGCATATGAGAAGTTATCTTCTTTGAAAGATGATTCGAACCCGAAGTCATGGCTAATGTCCATTGCCAGAAATAATGTAATTGATTTTTATCGAAAAAAGAAAGGAGTTTTAGTTGGAGATGATCTGGAATCCTACTTATCTCCGATTCCTTTCGATGATCCACTTGACCAGTCGGATGAACTAGTTTGCTTGAAAAAAAGCCTTGTACATTTGTCGAAGGAAGACTTAGAAATTGTCAATTTACGCTATTTTGCAGGATTAAAGTTTAAAGAAATGGCTGATGTCTTAAAAAAAGAAGATGGTTCTCTTCGTGTAAAATCTAGCCGAATTACAAAAAAAATCGGTATTCTCATAACAAAATGTTTGGGGGAATTATGATGGAGGAAGAAAAAGTGGTCGATGTTCTCTATCAGGTGCGTGACCAAATTAAGGTTGATGAAACGCTAAAGGTAAATCTTCGCAAGTCTTTTAGAAAAAAACGCAAACCTTTATGGAAAAGAGTATGGATGTACAGTGCGGTAGCGGCGATTATCCTTTTTTCCTTTTTACTCGTTGATTTTAAACCAAAACCAGTTGATGCAAATGTCTTTAAGATAACGAACTCTCTTTCTCTTCTTAATATAGGAAGTGGAGAGATAACAGCCATGACCCATCATAATGGAAATCTGTATATATCTCTTCCTAAAAAGGGTATTTTTATTTATACACAAAAGGGTCTTGAAAAAATAAGCAAAGAAATGGCTGACGATATGTCTATTGATGCAAATGGGAAAAACCTGCTAATTTCAGAAGAAGGATCTGTGGCTTTGCTTAATTTGAAGAAAAACCAGAAAAAAATCCTGCTTGGAAGTTCATCTTCAATTCGCTACTCCCATCCAATTTGGAAAGATGATCAAACGATATATGCTGTCCAGAATAAGGAAGGTAAAGAGCAGATAATTGAATTTGATCTGCAAACCCAAAAAGAAAAGGTGGTAACTAAGGGTTCAATGCCTGCTTATATAGTAAAAGGCAAGTTACTTGTGTTTGAACGAGACGGGAAAATCATGAGCCTTAATGAAAGGAACGGTGCAGCAAAGGAAATAGATAGAGGCATAAATCCTGCAATATCACCAGATGGCAAATTTATATCTTATGTGAAAGCAAGCAATGGTATCGAAGATGTTTGGGTGACTGATATTGATTTAATAGCGAAAAAGAAGATTACAACCAACCCTGTTGCCAAAGAAAAAAGCTTATACCAATACTCTTCGCCTGAATGGAGCTCAAGTGAACGCGGATTATTTGTTGTGAAGCAACGTTTGGCTGATAAAAATAGCCCCATGCAAATCATGAAAATTAACTTAGGCGAAAAAGAACTAGATGCGAAACAAACTGTGAACCGCTTTTTACAAGCAGTAATTGTGCGAGATGATGACTATGCAAAAACAATGATGAAAAATCCACCAGAATTTTTGACCATATCAAATCCGCATCAATCAGGCTATCAGATTCTAAGTTCTAACAAAGAAAAAGATGGAGTTGTTCATGTCAAAGCAGAAGTAAATTGGAGCTATACTGCAAATCCTTATTATAGAATTGCTACGTATGATTTTGAATTGATCCACGGCGGAAATGGGTATGTAATTAGCAAAGTAACAGAATTAGACAGCAAAGAAGTAATGCCAGAAATCAATTCGGACCATGTTCAACTGATTGAGGGAGATAAGAAGGAGACGCTCTTTTCCTTAAGTGATATCCCTCAAAAAATGATGAAGGATTCAAATTATCGGCTAGCTACACTCGCGCTTGATCAAAAAGGAAATAAGATCCTTTTCACAGTGCAAGAACTGCAAGATGGATCAAATCAAGCGGCTGTCAATTTATTATCTTACGATCTAAATAGTAAGGCATTCACTTTCCTTGATAGGGTTGAATCCATTGATGGTCATAAAAATATCGGCGTTTCAGCAATGTCCTTGTCTGGATCGGGAAAATATATTGCTCTTGATCTATTTTTAGATGAACCTCCTTTTTCACCATATGTATATGTATATGATATTCAAGAAGTTGAGCAATTAAAGCAATTTAAACTGGCCCATTCCGTATTTTGGCAGGGAGAGCAGTTGTTTATGCAAAAGTTGGCAGATGACCAGTTTATGATTCTGCAAAGATTTGACCCTACGGTAAAAACAAAATGATATATAGGGGCCTGTTCCTGATAACATATGGGATAGGCTCCTTGCTATTTACTCAAGTCCTATGGAATAATTATTTTTGAGATTTGAAAACTTTCCAAAGTCGATATTCCTAGATTTTTAAAAAGAAGGGACTTATTTATGACCAAGCCAAGATCTTCTAGATTGAAGCCTCTCTTTTATTTGATTTTATTCCTATCTATAGTTGTGGTTGTTGTTTATGCTTTTTTAGATAATGGAGCTCTGAAGCATACAGAAAATGAAAAACCGATAACATTAGCTCCTGCAAATAAAAAACCTTCAAATCATGATGCATTGGTAAGCGAAACCTTTTCATTATCTAAAGAAGGAAAAATTAAGGATTGCTCCTTCATTTCAGGACAGACAAATAGACAGGAAGTAAATCATACATGGGGAAAACCCTCACAAACAACGAAGACTGTAAACAGCAAATACGAAGAGTATTTAAATCACGATGCTGTTGTGGGTTATCAGGGTGAATTGATGAATGATCTTAGGTCTTATGATCAAGATTTACAAAACATTCATTTTAATGAGATTAAAAAGGTGGGTGGCGAACCTAATGAGGTTCGGTATTTCAAAGATAATACCAATGATCAAATTATTCTTATTTACCATGTAAATTCTTCATACGATTTAAAATGGATTTTACCAAAACCATCAAATCAGGAATCAAATCCAAAAGTGGATCACATTTCTGTATATGCACTGATAAAAAATCAGCCTAGTCAAAGTCAATCCGATCACCAAAAGAACATATCAGAAATGATTGCAGATATGAGTTTAGATGAGAAAATTGGGCAGATGATTATTGCTGGAATCTCAGGAACTACTGTTGATACAAATGCACAAAAGTTAATAGCTCAAAGCAAAGTTGGTG
Organism: Neobacillus sp. PS3-40; assembly: GCF_030915485.1. GTDB lineage: Bacteria > Bacillota > Bacilli > Bacillales > Cytobacillaceae > JAUZPL01. Next base: position 2,775,658 of record NZ_CP133266.1, read on the forward strand.
GATTCATTTTTTACGCAAATAATTTAGTAAATCCACAGCAAACGGTGCAGCTTCTGAATCAAATGAAGTCAGAAAATGTTCCAAACCCATTACCTCTGCTGCTAAGCATTGACCAAGAAGGTGGCAAAATTTCAAGGCTTCCTGGGGGATTTATTAATTTTCCAACCAATAAAGAAATTGGGTCAATCAATAATTCTCAGTTTTCTTATAAAGTTGGGACTTTATTGGGTAGTGAGTTAAAAGGATTTGGTTTCAATCTTGACTATGCTCCAGTTCTTGATGTTAATAGTAATCCCAAAAACCCAATTATCGGGGATAGGTCATTCGGAAACAATCCAGAAATCGTGAGTAAGCTTGGAATTCAAACCATGAAAGGCATTCAATCGCAAAATATTATTCCAACAATTAAGCATTTTCCGGGGCATGGAGATACTTCCGTTGATTCTCATCTCGAACTTCCAATCGTGTATAAAAGCCTGGCGGAACTAAAGAAACTTGAGTTAATCCCGTTTGAACGTTCCATTAATAGTGGAGCAGATGTTGTTATGGTAGCTCATATTCTACTTCCAAAACTAGACGCAAAATTTCCTGCTTCCATGTCAAAAAATATTATTACCGATATCCTAAGAAAACAACTTCATTTCAATGGAGTAGTGATTACAGATGACATGACAATGAAAGCAATCACAAACCATTATAATATTGGTAGCGCTGCAGTAGATTCTGTTAAAGCTGGTAGTGACCTTATTTTGGTTGCCCATGATTATAACAAAATAAAACAAACCATTTCTTCTTTGAAAACGGCGGTTCAAAAAGGAGAAATTTCTGAACAAAGAATTAATGGCAGTGTCAGCAGAATTATTAAGTTAAAAAGGAAATATCAAATCAACAATACGAAAGCCGGGAATACAAATATAGGGAAGATGAACCAATCGATCAAAAATCTGCTTGATGCCTATACAAAATAACTCCAACTGGAAAGTGTTCCTGTTCCTCATTGCGTCGTTTTATTAAACGTAGTGGGGGGCTTTTTTTAGCTAGGTAGATAAATTCTGCTAGCGCATAAGGGCAACTACGCCTAATCATCGCTCTTAGGGGCTCGCCAATCGGCGAGATTTCTTTATGATTCTAAGAATAATATTTTGATACAAAACAATATGAATCCCTCTAAAGGTAAATAATTTTAGCAATTCTATAATCAGTACCTTGCATTGAACAATACTAGGTGTTATATTGTATTCCAAGGTATTAATTAAAGAGAAGTACCATATAATGATTAGTAGTGAAATATAAAAATGAGGTGATTCAACCTTGAACGTGCAGTTTAAAAAAGGTGTTTTAGAACTTTGTGTTCTCGTGTTATTGGATAAACAAGACCGATATGGTTATGAACTAGTTCAAAGAATTTCTGACCAAATTGAAATTTCTGAAGGCTCTGTGTATCCATTATTAAGAAGGTTAACAAAAGAAGAATACTTTACAACTTATTTACAAGAATCGTCAGAAGGCCCTTCACGAAAGTATTACAAGTTAACAGACAAAGGAAGAGTATATCTTCATGAACTTATGAATGAGTGGAGAGAATTTTCAAATGGTGTAAATCAATTAATAAAAGAAGGTGTGAATGTTGACTAAAGAACAATTTTTAAAACAATTAGACTCATCTTTAAATAGGCTTTCTACTGCCGAACGTCAGGATATTTTACAGGATTATAAAGAGCATTTTGATATTGGATTAGAATCAGGGAAAACAGAAGAACAAATTGCATCTTCGCTTGGCTCCCCAACTCAAATTGCAAAAGAATTACTTGCTGAATATCATCTTGAAAAAGTAGAGGCAAAGGCAAATTCAGTGAATATTATTCGCGCAGTATGGGCGGCAATCGGATTAAGCTTTTTCAATTTAGTGATTGTTCTTGGTCCATTTATCGGATTAGTGGGAGTTATTTTTGCTGGTTGGGTTGTAGGGATAGCGTTTATTTGTACTCCTTTGCTTGTATTAATCAGCGCAGTTATGAACCCAGAGACATTTAAATTTTTCGATTTGTTCTTTTCAATTGCCCTTTGTGGCGGTGGTCTTTTACTTTCCATTGGTATGTTTTTTGCAACAAAGGCGATATCAAGAGGGTTTGTTCGTTACTTGAAATTTAATGCAACACTTGTGAAGGGTGGTTTGAAACGTGATTAATATCAAAAGAATTTCGATCGTTGCACTTATTCTTTTAGTAGTTGGGACAATTGGAAGTTATTTAACCTTTCGTGAAAATTATAGGACGGCTACAGTTCTAAAAGAAAAGGTAATAAATAAAAGTGTTACAGCAATCAACATTAATACTGATAATACTGGTATCGAAATTATACCTACGAAAGGCACAACAACGAAAGTAAGGGTGTATGGTAGGAAAACACCAGACATCAAGCAAACCTTCTCGGCAAATTTGGAAGAAAAAGCACTTTCTATCCAACTAAAAGAGCATCAGGTAAAATTATTTAACTTTGACTTCTTTCCAGTATCATTTTTATTGAAAGTATATGTTCCGGAAAAACAGTATGAATCGCTACAGATTAATAATGATAATGGGCAGGTTAAAATAGGTCGGCTAAACGTCAAAAATTTGAAAGCAAAGACAAACAATGGAGAAATGGAATTTAATCATATCAATGCAATTAATGTCGATTTCCGAACAGATAATGGAGCCATTCGCTATCTTGGACAAATCACTGGAAAAGTAACAGGGAAAACAGACAATGGGAAAATTTCATTTGTTACACCAAATATAGATTACCCGATTCAGTTGCGGTCTGATAATGGGAGTATTACTATTCATACAGATAATGAACCTACGAATGTGACCTATGATGTCCATGTAGATAATGGATCTATCAATATTTTTAACAAATATACAAGCAGTTCCGTTATTGGTAAAGGTGATAATATGATTAAATTAACGACAAACAATGGGAAAATTAGTATAACAAAGTAGTGGATTTGGAATTAAATAAATATAAGGCTGTGTTGATGTTTCCGAGATTAACACAGTTTTTTTGGATTAATTAAATAAAAATTTTCATTAATTTACCTATTTTCAAAATAGATCACTGAAGTCTCCATAATAAACTATTATTATAGTGGTAACGAGGAAGAATGGAGTGATAACGCATGAACTTAATCATTTGTTCACAGGACCTATCATCATATTTAGAAGAAACAGAGATCATCAACTTTCGTCATCCAAGCGTTAGCAAAAAGATAGCGGAAATTCAAAAAACAGGGAAAAACAAACAGGAATGGGCGCAATTAGCTTTCAATTTTGTTAGGGATGAGATCCAGCATTCATTTGATTCGGATAGCACGCAGATTACGATCAGTGCATCAGATGCATTAGAGTATCTTGAAGGAATTTGTTTTGCAAAAGCGCATCTTCTAGCTGCAATGCTCAGAGGCATGGGAATTCCAACTGGTTTTTGCTATCAGCGGGTCACAAGAAAAGGAACCCCTGACTCGGGGTATGCTCTGCATGGGTTAAATGCTATATATTTTGCTGAAATCGATACTTGGTTCCGTGTTGACCCTAGAGGAAATAAACCGGGGGTTACTTCTGAATTTAGCATCACTCCAGAAAAACTGGCATATCCTATTCGAACGGAATTAGATGAAATAGATTACCCGTACGTGTATAACAAACCCTTGGGAAAAGTAGTTTTATCCATGGAAGAGTCAATTGACTGCAAGGAGTTATTTTTTAAACGGCCAGAGTTGATCTAATCTTGAGAGCAAATCTGTAAGATTTTAATTAACACTAAATATGCTCCCTCAGGAGGGATATTTCTGAAAAACACCAAACTAAGGATAGTATGGATTATTCCGAATGTTTTTTGTTATATACTATTAATTGGGTTAACTACATGGGTTGTGCATAATAGTGAAGGATTATATGAAATTCATAGATTATCAATTTACGTACTATTTATGTTATTGTTTTTCCTTGTATCCGTATTCGGTAGTTATCGAATATGGAGCTGGATAAAAGATGGGAAAATGTAAATTGCTTTTATGATTGGTCGAGAACACTCGTGGCTTCAGTCATGAGAGGCTCAAGGGTCAACAGTATTCTCATTACTAATGGGGTCGGTTTCTGACTACTTTAGTGTATGGAGTGTTTTTGTGCTATCAGGATTCTTTCTTTTGGTTGTTAGTTTTCTGTCTTTTAAAAACAACCAATTATTTGTGAAAACTGAAATTTATTGAGGATAGGGTTGTGAAGCATGGAGGAGTTGTTGTTATAACAATTCCTCTTTTTTATCTAATCAGGATTTATATCCATAAATTCTGCTCGCGTATAAGGGCAACTACGCATCTGTCATCGCCCTTAGGGGCTTGCCAATCTGCGAGTTTTCTTTATTATTTAGCAACAAAACTTTTTTGTCACTCAACAGTCTAATATATATAGAGAAGTGGGAAGTAAGGGGGGAAAAGCTTGGATAATGATATTCAACTCGTCCAAAAGGCGATTGATGGGGATGATGAAGCTTTTTTGAGTTTGATACAAACCTATAAAATTGATTTATATAAAACGGCGTTAGCCTATTTAGAGAAAAATGATGAGGCGATAGAAGCAATCCAAGAGGTAACATTCCGTGCTTACCAGAGAATTCATACACTTCGGGAAGCATCGTATGTAAAAACATGGCTTATTCGGATCATGATTAATTATTGTAATGATCAGCTAAAAAAGAATAAGAGAATGGTATTAGGTGATGAACTTATTAGCATGCGAGGGGAGTCTGTCGACCATAACGGGATGGAGCTTAGAGATGCAATGACAGGCTTGGATACTAGGTCCCGTGAAATCTTGATCCTAAAGTATTTTCATGATCTTAAAATCAAGGAAATAGCCGATGCGATGCAACGTCCAGAAGGAACGGTAAAGACGTGGTTAAACAAAGCTTTAAAGGCACTTCGGGAAAAGCTTGAAGAGAAGGGAGGGAACCTTAATGTTTGATAATGAAGAAGAAAAACTGACAAATTATAAAAAAATATACGACAACATTCCAGTTCCACAAGAGTTAGTGGATGACGCGATTCTGGCTGGGTTTCAAAGAGCAAAATTAGCTGAAAGGTGGAAACCGCGAAATAAGGGATGGAAATATTGTCTTACCACCGTCGCATTATTAATTATTTTCTTTGCATCCATCCGTCTTTCTCCTGCGTTTGCCAATTATGTAACAGTCATTCCTGGAATGGAAAAAGTGGTTGAATTAATCCGGTATGATAAAGGGATGATGACGGCTATTGAACAAGATTACTATCAAAAGATCGGTGCTTCTGACGAAAAAAGTGGATTGAAAGTCACTATTGATGGAGTGATTGCTGATGAAAATGGGTTAGAAATTTTTTATACTCTTCAATCCCAAGAAAAGCAAAAAAAGCTAACGGTTGAAGAACCCAAGTTAGAATCCTTTGATGGAAATAAGGTGGATTTTGGCACTGCTTCATTTGACACGTTCCATACCTCTGAAAAAGGCCAAAAATCATATAGTGGAAGGTTTGAGTATTTTTTTGAAAAGCCATTTAAGACTAAAAAGCTAAAACTCAATTTAAAAGTAAAAGGTGATAAAATAAATGGGGATTATACTATTCCTTTTTCACTAAAAAAGGATATTCAAGCTAAGAAAACATACGAACTCGATAAAACGGTCACTATTGAGGGGCAAAAGATCACTTTCTTAGATGCAACTGTCTACCCATTGAGAGTGGCTGTCCATGTGAAAATGGATTCGAAAAATTCTAAGAAGCTATTAGAATTTGAAGACTTGAAACTTGTTGATGAACACGGAGAGACGTGGAATAAAATTTCGGATGGTGTAACAGCAAGTAATATTTCTGAGGATGAAAAAGTGATTTACTTACAAAGCAATTACTTCCGTAAGCCGAAGGAATTGTATCTAGTGCTTAATAAAATTCAAGCAGTTGACAAAGACGAGGCATCTGTTGTTGTCGATTTGGAAAAGAAACAAATTTTGAAGCAGCCAAAGGGGAATATTTTGAGTGATGTGAAGGTAAGTGAGAACAATCTTGTTTTTAGAGTAAAAACCAAAAAGGAATTCCATTTTACTCCTTTTGGTAGCATCAAAGACGGAAATGGAAAAGATGTGCAATCCAATTCATCTACCATCCTCTATTCAGATAAAGGAATAGTTGAATTAGGAGTTACCATTCCCAAATTAAAAGAACAAAAGAACCCCATTTCCCTCATGCTCGAGTTCTTTCCGGCATGGATTGAGGGAGATGCGAAAATCAAAATAAAATAATCAAAAGGGCTGTCTCTTAACATTTTCGGAGGCAGTCCTCTCTTTTTATAATATGATAAAGAATAACTAGTATGCTTTGCATGATCAGATAGATGGGAAAAGACCAATACATCTTATATCCTTTGTCATAGTGAAACAATCCAATTTTAACTGCTATCCATTCGATTAACAAACCAATTGCAGACCAAATGAGTATGTAAAAAAAATTTTTATGTCCTTTAATTTTAAACTTTACATAAAGATACATAAAGAAATAACCATAAGGTCCGTTCATTACATAATAGAGGAAGTCCATTAGTTGATAGCTCGAAGAATCATTCACATCATAAAAGTCCCAAGGTCGAACGCTAACTGTATGATCATAGAACATTACAGCGACTATCCCGTATAGATAATATGCAGTACCCTCTGTTTTTGAAAAAATTCTTGGGACTATCCAAACAAGTATATTAGATACAATTAGACTGATGATTATGAACCATTCATTCCAATCAAATGCTTTTTCATAAATAATGTTCATATTAGACTCCTTTAAAAATTACAACTAAATGCTTTCCTCTCAAGTTGGATTTTCAGATTCACTTATGCGACCATGCGCCCCTTTTCCATACATAACTATCCTTGCTACTCCTAGACCGATTAAAAGGTAAGCACAATTTACAATAGCTGCATAGAAAAAATTCCATTTTACATATTCTATTACTCCAAAGTAGATTAAGAAATATTCAATTCCCTGCAAACACGCTAAAAAGAAAATAAAATAATGAGCTTTTCTTTTTCGAGTGGATCCGAGAAATGTATTTATGAACATGAGCACAAGCGATGGAATCATTACAATTTTATACAAAGGAACCACAATAAATAAAAAAGGATCTTGGGTTGTTTTAAACATTTTAAATTCCATTGTCATAATGGTTATGTAATTTGTTGTTATGAGTATCAAAGCCATAAATACAATTGAATTCTGTAAAAATGAATATTTCTTGTTTTGAAAGAAGAAAAAGTAGGAAATGACAATAGCCAATATGGCTGAAAAAGGAAGTACCATAAAATCACCCTTATTATTCTATAATTTCTAGTATTCCGTTGGAAAATAAGGATATACCCATTATTTTTCAATAAAGGGGAATGTTTTTATCCAGCTAAGCAGAATTTATATCCATAAATTCTGCTAGCGCATCAGGGCAACTACGCCTAATCATCGCCCTTAGTGGCTCGCCAATCGGCGAGTTTTCTTTAGCTAATAAGAAAGTTTAACTTAGCTAATGTATTAAAGGATGTTCTGAGCGTTTTATTATTAATCAACACTTAAATCGCATAAGGGCAACTAGGCAATCGCCGGCGCTAAGGCTTGGCGCTAGCCAAGTTTTCTTTACTGTGGGACTCCTACTGTTGATTTGCTTTAAATTATATTATTTAGATTAATAAAAGGCATTTCCATTGCAGATAATACTACCGAAAAGAGGTGACTGCTTTGGAACTAATACACCACCCGCAGCTTACTGCCTCAGAGTTAGCGACTTTGTGGAATACGTATATGGCAGATACGATGGGGAAATGTATGCTCATCCATTTTAAAGAGACTGTTGAGGATAAAAATATCGAAGAAATTATCGACATCGCTTTACAAATTGCCGAAGATCACATCATTACAATTACAGAATTATTTCATAAAGAACAAATACCCATACCTCATGGTTTTGATGAAAATGATATAAATAGAAATGCTCCAAGGTTGTTTTCGGATGTATACTACTTGCGCTATTTGGAACATATGGGGAGAACGGGTTTAACTACATATGCTCTAGCCAAAGCAATATCAACTAGAAAAGATATTCGAGAACACTTTAAATTATGGTACGAACAGACTGAACAAATGTATGATTTGGCAACGGACTTAGCATTGGCTATTGGAACATACGTGAGATCTCCCTATATTGATTATTACAAGGAAGTTCAATATGTTGAAAACAATGACTTTTTAGGTAGTATTTTTGGCAAACAACGTTCCTTATTAGCAATTGAAATAGCACATTTAGGGACAAATATCGAAGTATGTCATGTGGGACAAACCCTGTTAATGGGATTTAGTCAAGTCGCAAAGTCTAAAGAAATACGGCACTTCCTGCAGCGTGGAACTCAAATTGGGAAAAAACAAATTACTATTTTCTTTGAAATTTTAAAAGATAGTAATACTTCATATCCATCCACTTGGGATGCACTTATTACGGGTTCAATTGAGCCGCCATTTTCCGATAAATTAATGTTGTTTCAAGCCAATTTATTGAGTGCCATTGCTATTGCAGACTTTGGAGCGGCTATTAGTGGAAGTGTTAGAAGAGATATCGGAATTTTATATGCAAGATTGATGGCGGAACTTGGAAGCTATGCTGAGGATGGAGCCAAATATTTAATTAAACAAAGATGGCTAGAAAAACCACCCCAGACACATGATAGAGAATACCTGATTAATCGAGAGTAACATAGTAGTGACTGTCCACTTCATTTATGGACAGTCTCTAAATTTAAGTATCTTATTTATTATTCATTTTTGAAGTGAAATACGAACATACATGGTAATCAAACGTTTGATTGAATTGCTCTGAAACCAACAATACCAATAATTTACTAGGGAGAATTGAAAAATTAATGAGTAGTGATTTGTTATTTTAACATAAATCGTTATTTGACCATCCTTTTGATTTGAATTTAAAAATTGACTTTGGAAGAACCGAAATAGGGCAGTCAAAATTATATAAGGGAGCTAATAGAGACTGTCCTTTGTATCTAGGGACAGTCTCTTATTATTTAGTCTAAAATCAATTGGTAAAAATCAACATGTTGCCATTCACCAAATTTAAAACCAACTTCTAGAAAACGTCCTACGAAGCTAAAGCCGAATTTCTCATGAAGCTTTACACTCGCTATGTTTCCACTTGAAATACCTCCAATAAGCGTATGAAACCCGAGTTGTCTTGTTCGGCCAACCAGTTCTTTCATTAGAGAGGTTCCGATTCCTTTTCCACGGTGTTCTCTTGAGAGATAGATGGATAGTTCTGTTGACCTTGAATAGCCAGGTTTGTCTCTATATGGAGATAGGCAACAGTAACCGACAACGAGATCATCTATTAGTGCTACAATGAGGGGGAATCTACCGCCGTGTTGTTGAAACCAAACTTTTCGTTGCTCGAGGCTGTGTTCTTCTAAATCAAAAGTGGCTGTAAGATTTTTAACTGCGTCATTGTAGATTTCCAACATTGTAGGCAAGTCATCGATTACTGCATCGCGTATTTTGATCATTAGGCTCATCCTTTTTTGAATAATGATACTTCTGATCAATTTAATTTGCTATTCTAATTTAAAAGGGTGAAGGAACGTGAGGGGGAGGAAGCATGTTTGATAGATACGAGAAAATTTCAGAAAAAAATAAAGACTACAATGGAAAATTCTTTACCGGAGTTAAAACAACTGGAATCTATTGCCTTCCTTCCTGCAGTGCGAAAACGCCGAGAAGAGAAAATGTTGAGTTTTTCGATACTATCCTTTTGGCTGAGGCAGCAGGATATAGGCCATGTAAAAAATGTTTTCCTACTGTTTTTGATGTGCATTGGAATGATTTTAAAAACTATATTGAAATTATCCCACCAGAGGAATTTAGTTTTGAAGAATGCTTAGTATATTTAAATCGCTCTGATATAGAATGCCTTCATAAGGTGAAAAATGGAGAGGTATTGAAATTTGTAAGATTTGGGGAATGGGATGTTCTTCTGGGAATGAGAAAAGATGGACCAAATATTCGCGTCTCTTTTTTAAACAGAATCCCGCCCAAATGGGTAAGAGCAAAGGCGGCAAAATATGTCTGGGATATGTTTGATTTACAGACCAATTTAGAACCCTTTTACGAATTGGCCACACATGATGACATTCTTAAAACATTGATAGCCCGATATAAAGGTCTTAGAATCGTAAAAATAGATGACCTCTTTGAATGCTTATGTTGGGCGGTGATTGGCCAACAAATCAATCTGAAATTTGCGTACACTTTAAAAAAACGCCTTGTAGAAAATCATGGTGGAAAACTTGATTTTGATGGGGATATGTATTTCACTTTTCCTTCTGCGGAAGTAATTTCAATGCTTCAAGTAGAGGATTTGAAACAACTTCAATTCACGACAAGGAAAACAGAATATTTGATTGGGATTGCCCAATTATGTGCAGATGGTATTTTAAAAAAAGAAGAACTTAACCTGGAAAAGGACTATGAAAAGCTAAAAAAGAGGCTCGAATCCATTCGTGGAATTGGCAGCTGGACCGCAGATTATACAATTATGAAATGCTTCAATCTTAACAGTGCCTTCCCACTGGCAGATGTAGGGATTCACAATGCATTAAAAGGGATACTTGGGCGGGATCACAAGCCAGCCCTTCATGAAATACAAAAGTTTACTGAAGGCTGGCGAGGCTTTGAAGCTTACGCTGCATTTTATATATGGAGATGGTTATATGACTGACAAATATTATGGATATTACGAATCATCAGTGGGACTCATTGAGGTTGTTTGTACGAAAGAATGGGTGCTCTCGGTTTTGTTTGTAGATAAAAGAGCTACTACCACTGATTCGACTGACTTATTAGAGGAGGCATTACTCCAACTTGAACAATTTTTTAAAGGAATGAGAAAAGAGTTTACTTTGCCGTTATCATTGAATGGAACTGAATTTCAAAAGGGTGTTTGGCAAGAGCTACTGAATATTCCCTTTGGTCAAACGTTGTCTTATAAAGATTTAGCAGTAAAAATAGGAAATGAAAAAGCAACAAGAGCAGTTGGGAATGCAAATAGTAAGAATCTTATTGGTATTATTGTTCCCTGCCACCGTGTAATTGGCTCGAATCAAAGTTTAACTGGCTATTCAGGGGGACTGGAACGGAAGCAATGGCTTTTAGCGCATGAAAGGAAATGTTTATAAAAGTAATATAGAGTTGGAACTATCTTCTATTAAGGCTCTTTCTTAAACTTTGTTACTATTCGATACTAATTTGCAGGTTCTTACAAGTTTTACGGAATATATTATGGTCAAGTTGAGAGAGAAAAGAGCACGATACTAAGATTAATTCGGGCTCTATCCATTTGTACGTAAAACAACAATCTATGCGAAAACAGCCTTTATTAATTTGCTATTCGTCTATTTTGTCGTAATAATAGGAAGATATAAGAGTTATATCAAAGAAAGTAGGGTTTTTTTTGTCAGATTTTTTATCGTTAGGAATTTCAAAAAACGTAAGCGATCTTCTAAAAGTGAATGGAATTGTCTCACCAACACCTATCCAGGAACGGGCAATCCCTGAGGTTATGGCGGGTCAGGATGTAATTGCTCAGGCACAAACAGGTACAGGCAAGACCTTTACATTTGTATTACCAATTCTTGAGAAAATTGATCCAAATTTGGAGCATGTACAAGCACTAATTGTCACTCCTACAAGAGAACTAGCACTACAAATTACGCATGAAATTGAAAACTTTTTGGAACATATAGAGGATATTCGGGTATTAGCTGTTTACGGCGGCCAGGATGTTGAAAAACAATTAAAAAAGCTAAAGAAAAACGTACAAATAGTGGTCGGAACACCGGGAAGACTTTTAGATCATATTCGCAGAGAAACGGTTCAATTATCGAAGGTTTCATTCCTTGTCTTGGATGAAGCTGACCAAATGCTCCATATTGGATTCCTCCGCGAGGTTGAAGAAATTATTAATGAAACACCTGCAACAAGGCAAACGATGTTATTTTCAGCAACCATTTCAGATGAAATCAGAAAATTAGCCAGAAGTCATATGAAAAATCCTAAAAATATACAAGTTGAAAAAACACAGACACCAGCCATGACAGTTAATCAAGTAGCCATTCATTCAACTGATCGGGGAAAACAAGCACTACTTATGCAATTAATCGAAACACATCGCCCATTTTTGGCATTAATTTTCTGCCGAACCAAGCGAAGAGTAAGTAATCTTTTTGAGGCTCTGAGAGCAAATGGTTTTCAATGTGATGAATTACATGGAGATTTATCGCAGGCGAAAAGAGAAAGAGTAATGGAGCGGTTTCGGAAGGCTGAAATGCAACTTTTGATTGCTACGGATGTTGCAGCAAGAGGTCTAGATGTTGAAGGTGTTACCCATGTGTATAACTATGATATCCCACAAGATACAGAAAGCTATATCCACCGGATCGGGAGAACTGGACGAGCAGGAAGTATAGGTCTTGCAATTACGTTATATGCAGAAAAGGATTATCAGGCATTAGAATCAATTGAAAGAGATTTAAACATTACGATTAAAAAACAAGACAGTGAAGGCGGAAGCGCTAAGGAACCGCAACAAACCGATTCTCGGCAAAACCGTCAGAGAAAGCCAAGTGAGAATAGGAATGGAAGACAAGATCGCCGAGGTAGATTAGGAGAAAACAGGCGTGCAAATCAGGGATCCAGAGAAAAAACAAACGAGAATAGAAGACCAAGACAGGATCGTGCGGGAAGACCAGAAGAAACTAGAGGTCAAAGGCAGGATCGTGTGGGAAGACCAGGAGAATCTAGAGGTCAAAGGCAGGATCGTGCGGGAAGACCGGATGAAACTAGAGGTCAAAGGCAGGATCGTGTGGGAAGACCAGAAGAAACTAGAGGTCAAAGGCAGGATCGTGCGGGAAGACCAGGAGAATCTAGAGGTCAGAGGCAGGATCGTGCGGAAAGACCAGGAGAAACTAGAGGTCAAAGACAGGATCGTGTGGGAAGATCGGAAGAAACTAGAGGTCAATGGCAGGATCGTGCGGGAAGACCAGGAGAAACTAGAGGTCAAAGGCAGGATCGTGCGGAAAGACCAGGAGAAGCTAGTCGGGCAAAACTTGGTCGTCCCGGAAAAATGGTGGAAAATAGAGGATCGTTTGCGAGCAAAGAAAGACCTCAAAGACCTGATGGAAACCGTAGCGATCAATCAAAAAAACCTACAGAAGGTCACAACCCAAGACAGGTGCGTACTGGTAGATCTTCTGATGAATGGAGTTCATCTACATCCAGTAGATCCAACGGAAATTCAGGACCAAAACGAGGGTCATTCGGAGCAGGAAAAAGTAAAAAAAGAAGATAGGTACGGATTCTCCACTATGGCAATACTTTAAATGAGTGGGGGACAGTCCCCAAGAAGGATGAAAAAATGAAAATAGAAATAAGCTTAAAAGTGAAATCAACATTCGTGAATAAGTTTAAAAGTGGGTATCCGCTTATTACTAAAGAGGCCATCATCAAGCTTAACGATTTAGAAGAAGGAGCGATCGTTAAGCTTGTCGATGATCAGAACAGGTTTATTGCAAAAGGATATTATGGGAAGCAGAATAAAGGATATGGTTGGGTTTTGACGAGAAATGAACTCGACCAGCTTGATCAAAGATTTTTTACGGATAAGATAAGGGTGGCTATTGATTACCGGAAGTTATTTTTTCAAGATAAAGAGACAACAGCGTTTCGAGTTTTTAATGGTGAAGGCGACGGGATTGGCGGCTTAACCATTGACTACTTTAATGGCTACTACTTACTAAATTGGTACAGCAAAGGAATTTACCATTTTCGCGAATACATTATCAATTCACTGAAGGAATTGGTGGAATTCAAAGGAATATACCAAAAAAAGCGATTTGATGAAAAAGGCAAATACATCGAGGAAGATGATTTCGTAGCTGGTGAACGAGGACAATTTCCGATGATTGTAAAAGAAAACGGTGTTAACTTTGCGATTTACTTAAATGAAAGTGCGATGGTAGGTGTCTTTTTAGATCAGCGGGATGTAAGAAGAACAATTCGAGACAAATATGCAAATGGGAAGAACGTTCTTAATACGTTTTCCTATACGGGTGCTTTCTCCGTTTTCGCTGCTCTAGGTGGCGCAACGAAAACAACGAGTGTTGACCTTGCCAATCGAAGCCGAAGTAAGACAATAGAGCAATTTGGTATAAATGGAATTGATTACGAAGCACAGGATATTATTGTGGAGGATGTTTTCAATTACTTTAAATATGCCGTGAAAAAAGAGCGCAAGTTTGATATGGTGATCCTCGATCCACCAAGCTTTGCAAGGTCTAAGAAATTTACTTTCAGTGCTGAAAAGGATTATAAAAACTTGTTAAAAGAAGCCATCGCTATTACAGAAAAAAATGGAACGATTGTTGCCTCCACAAATTGTAGCTCGTTTGGAATGGATAAGTTCAAAGGATTTATTGATGCTGCATTTAAAGAGTCTGGGGAAAAGTATAAGCTTTTGGAGGAGTTTTCTCTTCCTACTGATTTCAAAACTAGTAAGGAATTTTCAGAAGGAAATTATCTTAAAGTTGTGTTTATTAAAAAGCAATAAAAACACAGGTCAACAATACTAGCGAGTTTGCTTGTGGGGATGAAAAACAGGCTATGAAGGCCCTTTTTCATGTTTATCAACCGAATTAGGTCCTTCATAGCTCTGATGAAGGCCCTTTTTCATGTAGATTAACCGAGATTGGTCCTTCATAGCCCCGATGAAGGACTTTTTTCATATTGATCAACTGAATTAGGTCCTTCATAGCCTAAAAATAATATGAAATTAATTATTAACTCATCTACGACTTCAAAGCTGCCAAATATCTTTCCTTGATGATTTGACAATGATGTATTTCATGGCCAGTAATCATATATGCAAGAGAGCGGGCTGTAGTTTCATGATTATTTGATAAGCCCTTCCTTCCCCATGATTCTTCAGACATATTCTGAATAAGTGTAATGGTGGCATTTCGTGTAACGGTAAATTCATCAAGAAGATTCTCTAATGTTCTTTGATTAAAATTTGCACCCTTAACATAAATGTTCTCATTAAATCCGAGTAAAGGTGTACTGTCACCACGACCAAAGCGAAGGAGACGAATACTCATAATTCTCTCCGTATCAGTCATATGCCCTAGTACCTCCTTGATACTCCACTTATCAGGAGCATATTGAAAATGACCATTTGATTCGGGAATACTTCGGAAAAGCGAAATGGTCCCCAATAGATTTTCTTGAAGAATCGAGACAATCTCTCCATTAGGAACAAGTTTTATATACCCTTCAAAATAAGCTGGATATTCACCTTCAGTTGGACGATGTAGCATGTTTCCCTCTCCTTTCAAAAAAACAAATATGATAATTATACTTTACATTAAAAAGTATTAAATGAAAAAGTATATGCGAAGTTGTTAATCAATGAACAAGTATTGAAATCGCTAATTGTATTTGGTTTCCAATAAAATTATTAATGGACATAGTAGGAATTCGAGCTACTTTAGTAGAAATCAAATTAATAAAAGATAGTACGTAATCGTATCTAAAATGATGAAATTTTCTTCATTAGCTTCCCCCAGTTATATAGTGTAATAAATATTTACTATTTTGTAAGAGATTGTTTTTTGTATTTTTATATACAAATTTAATAGAATGGTCACCCACCATGATTGTTATTTCTCGCAAGTGGATAGTTTCAAATCCTATGCCATATTATTAAATTGTAATATATGAAAATTTTTGATATTTTTAAATAAGATTAGCAATATGAACAAAGGGGAAAAAGTGAGTATGAAAAATAGGAATTATCATCATGCGTAAGTGGATGCTTATTTTTGGTTTACTTACGATTACAGTGTTAATCGATGAGGTAGGAACAATTATTTTTCCATCTATCAATAAATATAAACTTGCTACAGCTACTGCCTTATTAGCAACAATAGGTTTGCTATTCTTTCTATTTAAAAGTATGGATAAGACGGCAATGGAACTTCGTAAACTTGAGAAAAGGGTCAAAAATGTTTTTGATACCTTAGATGTCGCAATTTGGTCGCATGATTTACGATCGAATACACTCCTTATCACTCCTGGGATTGAAAAATTGTACGGGTATCCGTTAGAAGCGTTTTATCAGGACTTTTTTCTTTGGAAAAAGGTAATACATCCAGAGGATTTACCAGTTTTATCTGAAAGAGAACAGAAATTAAAGACAGGTGAACCGTCTACAAGTGAATATAGGATTATTCGTCCAGGCGGTGAGGTACGTTGGATTCAGGATAGAGGATTCCCAACACTTGATGAACAGGGGAACCTTGTTGATTTTAATAGTGTATTGTTTGATATTACGGATCGTAAAGAAAGTGAAGACCGTTATCGTAGTTTAGTTGAGATGTCTCCTGATTTTGTTGCGGTTATTAATAGTGGGAAAATTGACTATGTTAATGAGGCAGGTTGCAACCTTATGGGTGCAACAGGCCCATCTGATTTGTTGGGACTCCCGGCAACTCAGTTTGCCCCAACAGAAATTATTGAGAATATTAAAAATAGCGAATTACATACAGTAGGTAAAATTGCGGCAACAAGGTATGAACTTCAAATGAAAAAGTTGGATGGTTCATGTATTGATGTTGAATTGTCTACCATGCCGATCCTTTTAGGAGGAAGATTGGCCACACAAGTTGTTGGTAGAGATATTACAAAACGTAAAAAAAATGAAAAGACCATTCAATATATGGCATTCTATGATACTCTCACAGGCATCCCGAATCGAAACATGCTGAAAAAACATCTGAATGAAATACTAGTTCAGCAAAAATCACAAATGGCTGCTGTTCTATTTTTAGATTTGGATCGATTTAAGATTATTAATGACACCAAAGGACATACCACTGGAGATCTTTTATTGCAAAAAGTAGCTAAGAGACTGCAAGGTGCTGTTTCACACGAGGGAATGGTTTCCCGTCAGGGTGGGGATGAATTTATAATCTTGATAGAAAAAACGAATAAGGAAAAAGCAATCTTAGTTGCCCAGAGAATTCTTGATAAATTGTCAGACCCATTTGATCTCAATGATAAGGAATTTTTTATTACTTCAAGTATAGGAATCAGTATCTATCCAACAGATGGTAATGATGAGGAAACGCTAATAAAGAATGCGGGTACAGCAATGTATGTAGCAAAAGGGCGCGGGAAAAATAAGTTTCAGTTCTATTCACCTTTTCAAAATGGAAATTCTGTTCGCAAAATGGAACTAGAAAATGGCTTGCGAAAAGCCATAGAACAGAAACAATTGTTACTTCACTATCAGCCACAAGTGTATCTTGGAACTGGAAAGATTATAGGGGTAGAAGCATTAATCCGCTGGCAACATCCACAGTTTGGATTGATTTCACCATCTGAATTCATTCCATTAGCAGAGGAAACAGGACTTATTATTCCAATTGGAAATTGGGTTCTAAGAAAGGCTTGTGAACAAAATAAGGCATGGCAAAATGCTGGGTTAGCAGCGGTTACTGTAGCTGTTAATGTTTCTGTTCGGCAGCTACAGGATGACCGTTTTGTTGACTCTGTAATAGAAGTTCTTAATCAGGTAGGCTTAAATCCAAAATATCTTGAATTAGAAATTACAGAAAGCATTATGCAAAATATTGAAGAATCAACGATAATTCTGAATCAATTAAAGGAACTTGGAGTTAATTTATCGATCGATGACTTTGGAACAGGTTATTCATCTCTAAATTATTTAAAGCATCTTCCAATCGATAAAATTAAAATTGATAAATCTTTTATCGATGATATCCTTTATCATTCCAATCAGGGGCAAATGGTTAAGACGATTATCGATATGGGTAACCATATGCAATTTTCTGTTGTAGCAGAAGGTATTGAACAAAAAGAACAAGCAGACTTTTTATATCAAAATGCATGTAAGATTGGTCAAGGCTTTTTCTATAGCAAACCACTACCGGTGGATCAGATGGAGAGCT
This sequence comes from Neobacillus sp. PS3-40, assembly GCF_030915485.1. Lineage (GTDB taxonomy): Bacteria > Bacillota > Bacilli > Bacillales > Cytobacillaceae > JAUZPL01. The sequence continues at coordinate 2,793,787 of NZ_CP133266.1, forward strand.
TTTTTAAACAAAAAGCTAATGTTGAAGTCCTTTAAATTATTTTAATGGACAATACGTTATTTAGAATTAATTAAAAGGGTTGGATCTCAAATGAGTTCCAACCCTTTTTTCGTAATATGTGCCTGAAATCAAATGATATTGTTCTCTTATAGTCTATAAAACTGGGTAAAACGAATAAATCTATATTTTTAATACCGCCCTTTAAAGCCTATTAATGTAAATAAAAAGGTAAAAAGGATAAACAATAAAAAATGTTTATCCTTTTCCTAGCTTCCCCACTTCATGGAAATGGTTAATGAGCAACAGCTAATTTGAGTGTATTGATTTGCCTGTGAATGAAGGGTAAATATGACTCCTGATGGGGTATATTCGGTTGACATGGGTACTTTTAATCCAATTGATTTTATTAAACTTTCTACTTTGGCTTTTTTCCCTTGCTGAGCAGCATCCATCATCATATAGGCAAATGTTGAGTCCCCTAGACGATCTAATAATAAACTGGCTTGTTCCATTAAAAAACGATAAGATTTGACGGATTCTTTAAATATTTTTGTATCGACTTTTGGATATGGGGCACGTGGAAGGTCCTGCAATATTGGGAAAGTAGCGTAAGTAGGCAGTGGAGGATATGTTGGATAGATCATGTATTCATACATGTACAAACCTTCTTTCCAGATAACAACCTAAGTTTATAGGTGAATTCCAAGATTGGAGTTTAGAGTGAGTGAACGTTAAAATTCATCTTGTGATGGACTATAAGGAATACTTAGTCTGTTTTCTACTATCCTTAGTCGTTGGTTTAGTTTTTTTAGGTGCCGTGTCTGCTTTTCATTTGTATTATTTAGCCTCAAAATTTCTTGATTAAGCCTGTTAATTTCTCCATTCAAACGATGAATTTCTTGATTTTGTCGGTTTAATTCCTCGTTTAGTCGAGCTAGCTCTTTTCTTTGTTGATCATTCTGCCTTTCGAGAACGTCTACTCTACCTTCAATCCCCTTAGACTTTGGTTTTTGTCTGTTTGGGTCATATTGTTCCGCTTGAATATCATAGGGAAAATATGATTGAGGAATATAATATGGATAAGGATTCATATGGGCTTCTCTCCTTAGAATTTCTATTTGAGGGCTTTTAATCGCTGTCCCTATTTGAGGGTGATGATATTTGGGAAATTCTTTATAAATTATGTAGTTACTTTACGGAGGGGCACGGCATAAACCCAAAGAAAGTAGTTTATAAGGAAATTCTTTAGGGTGGCTAATTCTGTTTTTTCTCTAATTTTAAATATATAATAGAAAGAAATTTGAAAATTGGTATTTTAAAGTATAAGCAAATCTATTTATAATAAGTTCTTTTTAGAAGATAATAAGTTTGGAATTTGCTTTATATGAATAAAAAAGGGGGATTTAAATGATGAATCCAAAATACAGCCCATTATTCGATACATTTGTGTTTCAAAAAGGGGTAAGTTTAAAAAACCGTCTCATTATGGCACCAATGACTAATTTTTCATCAAATCAAGATGGTACGGTGTCGGATGCAGAAGTTCGATACTATGCACGCAGATCTAAGGGAGTTAGCATGGTTGTAACCGCTTGTACATATGTAACTCCTAATGGTAAAGGCTTTCGCGGAGAATTTGCAGGCGATCGCGATGAAATGATTCCAAGCCTAAAAAAACTTGCCTCTGCTATTAAAGCGGAGGGTGCTAAGGCTGTTTTGCAAATTTTCCATGGAGGAAGAGAGTGCCCACCGGAATTGGTACCTAATGGAGAGATTGTTAGTGCGAGTGAGGTTCCATCCGAGCGAAAAGGATCAGCCACTCCAAGAGAGTTGCAAGAAGACGAAATCCAATCAATCATCCGTGCGTTTGGTGAAACAACTCGGAGGGCCATTGAAGCAGGATATGATGGGGTTGAAATACACGGTGCAAACGGATATTTGATCCAACAGTTTTTCTCACCACATTCAAATCGAAGAGAAGACCAATGGGGGGGAACACTAGAAAAACGAATGGCTTTTCCACTCGCAATTGTGGAAGAAGTTCAAAATGTGGTAGCTAAAAATGCGAAACAACCTTTCATTATCGGATACAGATTCTCTCCAGAAGAGCCGGAGACACCAGGAATTACAATGGCAGAAACATTAAAATTAATTCATGCATTAGCTGAAACAAAATTGGATTATCTCCATGTTTCACAGATGGATTTTAAAGCAGAACCAAGAAGGGGTGTTGAGGATCAACGTTCCAGACTTGAAATCATACAGGAACAAGTGGGCAAACGTATTCCTGTTATTGGAGTTGGTTCCATTTTTAACCCAGACGACGCTATCCAAGCATTGAAATCAAATGTTCCATTGATTGCGTTAGGTCGTGAGTTAATTATTGATCCTGATTGGGTAGAAAAAGTAGAGAATGGCAGAGAAACGGAAATTGAAACGAAAATTGATAAAGGAGCCCAAGAACGACTTGTAGTTCCGGATCCTCTATGGCAAGCTATTATTCATTCCCCTGGTTGGTTTCCAGAAGTAGAATAACAGTTATAAAAATTTTTTGAGCGTTAAAGACGTATTGTCTTTGATGCTTTTTCTTTGTGTTGAATGGTCTGAGAAATCGAGAAATAGTTGAGGATATGTTATAATAACAAGGTTTTAATTCAAGACTGTTTTGTCTCCTTTTACCACCTCAATTTTCCAGTTAAGCAAACTATATATAGGGAAGGCTGATTAGTGTGTATCTCACAATAAAAGAAGCTGCAGAATATCTTTCATTACCACAGTCAACAATTGAAAATCTTCTGCGCCAAAAAAAGATTCGTGCCTTGTTTGACGGGGAGCAGTATCTAATTTACAAGGAACAATTTGATACCCACCTAAAGCAAGTAGAAAAGTATAAACATGTTGTAGAGGAATACTTAAACGAACCGATACCAGACGATTTGGATGTAAAAGATGAAGATTAATAAATGAGGCGATCGTCATGACAGACTTATTTTTAAAAAGAATATATGAACCGTATGACGAAACGGACGGATATCGCATTTTAGTGGATAGGCTTTGGCCGAGAGGGATTTCAAAAGACGATGCGAGATTAACGTTTTGGCTTAAGGATGTTGCTCCGAGCAGTGAGCTTAGAAAATGGTTTTGTCATAAACCTGAATTGTTTGCTGAATTTCGACAACATTACTTGGAAGAACTCAAGTCTCAAAATCTAGAGCAAATAATGGAACTGGCGAAAAAAGATCGAGTTACACTATTATATGGCGCGAAGGATCCTGTTTATAACCATGCCATTGTTTTACACGAAGAATTGGTTCGAAGGTTAGCAATGGAAAAATCGGCCGAATAGCTTTAGGCCGATTTTTCTTAACTAAGCAGAAGTGCAACTACGCCTAATCATCGCCCTTAGGGGCTCGCCAATCGGCGAGTTTTCTTTAAATAACAAATAAAAATATACTAAAGAAATGGGCAAGACTTCCTAACAAAATGAAGATATGGAAGATCTCATGGAACCCCATATATTTTGATTTTAAAAATGTAGGTTTTGTCCAGTAAATTACCCCACCAATTGTATAAAAAAGGCCCCCAAGTAATAAAAGGTAGACTCCCATGGCGTTGATTGAACCGAAAAGTGGTGAAACGACGAACATAATCATCCAGCCCATTGCGAGGTAGATCGTGGTTGAAAGCCACCGTGGGCAATTAAACCAAATCAATTTAAAAAGAACACCACAGATAGTAATAACCGTAACGATTGAAAATAAAACCCACCCTGTAACACCTTTCAAACTGATAAGGCAATAAGGAGTATAGGTTCCAGCAATCAAGATGAAAATCATCGAGTGATCGAGGCGTCTAAGAAATGCGATAACCTTCTCTTTCGCCATAACCATATGATAGGTTGCGGATGCAGAATATAGAAGGATCAAACTAATACCGAAAATCATTACGGCTGAAAGGGCAAGTGTTGAATGTGTAGTAGATGAAGCCTTAATGACCATCGCCAGTAATCCAACAAAAGACAAAATAGCTCCAGCTAAATGTGTTAACCCATTAATGGGCTCGCGAATATAATTAGTCAAAAAAATTCCTCCTATTTCAACAAGTGGTTTTTAATACTACATATAATCATACTAATAAAACACGAACTAGTCAATATTTACTGACACCTTTTCATTCAGTATAATAGAGCATATATTATAGGAAGATCGAGGTCAAATAATGGAAAAAGTAAATCAGATTATCGAAGCACTTGGACTAGAAAATAAGTTGTCTTTGGAGGAAATCCCAGCTATTGATTTGTATATGGACCAGGTTATCCAATTATTTGAGAATAAATTTACTGACTTGAAAAGAAATGAAGATGAAAAAGTTCTGACTAAAACAATGATTAATAATTATGCAAAAGGAAAGTTACTATTTCCTATAAAAAATAAAAAATATTCAAAAGAACATCTTATTCTCATTAGCCTCATTTACCAGTTAAAAGGAGCACTTTCCATCAATGACATAAAGGCAACACTAGAGGGAGTTAACGAAAAAGTTGTCATAGGTGATTATCAATTAGATCCTTTTTACACTAGCTATCTAAATCTTACTACTAAAAATATGGAAAATTTTAAAGAAGATGTTCAAAAGAGAGAAAAAGATGTGAACGAAGAAATAAAGGGGATGGATGATCCTCATTCAGAGAAGGTACTTCTGATTGCTTCACTTGTCCATATCAGCAATTTATATAGAAGGGTTGCGGAAAAACTTGTGGATGAAATAATTGAAGAAAAGCCGGTTAAAGGCCATAAATAAAAAGGTTCTTGGTCTTTGAAAAAAAGGATAAGAATTAAACTACCAGTCCAAAATTGATCTAATTCAGCAGTTTAAAGAAAAATGAAGAATGAACATCTTGAGGAGGTACCATAATGAAGATCGTGAAGGCACCATTTGATCATAAAAATGTCTATGAATATACGTTAATTAATGACTTTGGGGTAGAAGTTAGTTGTTTAAATTATGGTTGCATTATAACCAAAATACTTACACCAGATAACTTTGGAAATCTTGAAAATATTGTTCTTCGCTTTGAAAGTATGGGAGAGTATGAGCAAAATCCGCCATTTTTGGGTGCTGTAATCGGACGTGTTGCCGGAAGAATTAAGGGTGCAGAATTTGAACTCGATGGCAAAGCCTATCAATTAGAAAAGAACGAGGGTGAAAATCATCTTCATGGTGGCAATAAAGGGTTTAATACAGTTCTTTGGGATGCAGAATTGATCGAAGGTGGAAGTGAAATCGGTGTTCGTTTTTCTTATACTAGCCCTGATGGAGAAGAGGGATATCCAGGGGTGGTTTCTGTCCATGTGAACTATCTATTATCCAATAATAATGAGCTTTTGATTAAATATGAAGCAGTTACGGATCAAAAAACGTTATTAAATCTAACCAACCATACATATTTTAATTTAAGTGGCAATGCAAAGCGAGATGTATTGGAGCATTCCTTAACACTAGATAGTAATCAATTTCTTGAGTTAAATGAACAATTATTGCCGACTGGTGTTAAGTTAGATGCTGTGAATACTGTTTTTGATTTTCAAAATGGCAGGTTAATTAAGGATGGAACCGTATCAAATCATCCCCAAAACCAATTAGTAGGCAAAGGGTATGACCATCCGTTTCTTTTGAACAGCCATCATACTGGTGAAATAGTGTTATCAGATGAAGTAAGTGGCCGAAAACTAATCGTTGAAACAGATCAACCGAGTGTTGTACTTTATACTGGGAACAGTTTAACGGAAGATGTAACCGTGAATGGCCGCAAGTGTAAAAAACATTTAGGACTATGTTTAGAAACACAAGGTCTGCCTGATGCGATCCATCATCCATCCTTTCCAACAATCATTTTAGATAAAGGTGAGACCTATTCAGCCATAACAAAATATACATTCATCACGGAATAATATTTTTTTAGCTAATAGGAAAGTATAAACTTTTTTCAAAGTTTATACTTTCCTATGTCGCATAAGTGCAACTAGGCTATCGCCGGCGACTTAAGGCTTGTAGCTAGCCAAGTTTTCTTTAAACACTAAGCACCTGCTATCGATAGCAGGTGTTTTTTTGATGAATATTTTGTGAACAGTAAAGGCATTTGATAGGTGTAAAGAACTAATTGGTAAATAAGTAGAATAGGATAACTATGTAATTCTGAGTTGGAGGAGAGTGTTTATGAGGAAACCGATAGGACTTCTTGTATTACTGATCATTGCTTTATCCCTTATTGCGGCGGGGTATGGTGCCTTTTCGAATCAAGGAAATGGGCAATGTGAATTCAAGTCCATATATGGAGAGACCATCACAATATATGGAAAAGGTTTATATAAAAATGACTCAGTAGCAATGGCCTCCCAAGCAATTGCACAGGATTATGTTACCTTGTTTATGGCAATTCCATTATTATTAGCATCATTTTATTTATCTAAAAAAGGGCTTTTAAAGGGCAAGTTACTCCTTACAGGAACGTTAGGCTATTTTTTATACACATATACCTCATACTCCTTTCTCTCAATGTATAACTCTATGTTCCTTATTTATATCATGCTTATGTCCGCGAGCTTCTTTGCATTTCTAATAGCCTTCAAGTCATTCGACCTTCCCAATTTATATTTGTATTTTGATAAAAAGCTACCGGTTACATTTATTGGTGGGTTCTTATTGTTTGTTTCATTTCTTTTCGGAATGATGTGGATTGGAAAGATAATCCCTACTCTTACTCAAAATGTGCCTCCTGTTGGTATTGATCATTATACGACATTAGTAATTCAGGCAATGGACCTTGGCTTTGTAATCCCAGCAGGGATCTGGGCAGGGATTTTATTTTTAAAAAGAAGGCCACTTGGCTACTTACTTGGATCCGTATTAATCGTCAAATTTATTACATTGTTAACTGCTCTTACAGCTATGATCATTAGGCAAATGGTTGCTGGTATTCAGGTGGGTTTTTCAGAAATTTTTATTGTTGTTCTTATCAATCTACTGGTTATCTATTGTTTAGTTTTAATTATGAAAAATAGTAAAGAGCCGGAAAGGAGGTAGGTGCAAGTGAAAACAGTTATTCTCTATGCTACTAAGTATGGAAGTGTTGAACATGCAGTAGAAATCTTAGAATCAAAGCTCGTGGGGAAAGTTCAGCACTTAAATATAATGAAGGAAGATGTCCCAACACTTATTGATTACGATCAAGTGATTATCGGTGGATCCATCTACGTTGGAAAGATCCAAAGAAAGCTTTCAAAGTTTGTTACTAAAAATTTACCATTATTGTTAACGAAACGCATCGGGCTTTTTATATGCGCTGGGGAAAAATTACAGGAGGTAAGGGAAAAAGAACTTGTCGATGCCTTCCCTAATGACCTTTTTAACCATGCGATTTGCAAAGATATTTTTGGTTATGAAATTCATTACGAAAAGCTTAACTTTTTGGAAAAAAAGATGGTGGGGGCAGTGTTAGGACTTAAAGAGGGTTGCTCTGAACTTTCTGAGGAGAAAATTACGGATTTCGCTAAAATAATGTCCAGTTGAGGATTTACTAGTGCACTTACGGTACATATTTTTTAGTAACAAGAAAACACTAAACGTATGTTCTGGAGGTGCTAATTATGGAGACAAAAAATTTTGAACAGATCTACAATCAATATAAACAGCAAAGTGAACAACAGGCTCAAATTGAGGCAACTGATGCGGATACTGGCGGGAAAGAAGAGTTTGTAGCTGTCAGAAAAAATAATGATGGTGATATTATTGCGTTTAAAACAAATACGGGGCGGGAATTGGACTACATTTCTGCGTTAGATGAAGCCAAAGCAGGAAACATCGCCCATATCGATGTCTTTCATAAGTATGGAAGAGATATTATAAGAAGTGAACCCGATGGAATAAAGGAAAACAATTTGGATCGGTTGCCAGGGTTTTGAAATAATGCTGAGTGGGTGAAAATGCCTGCTCAGCATTTTTAGTTAAGCAGAATTTGTATCCATAAATTCTGCTAGCGCATAAGTGCAACTATGCCTCTGCCATCGCCCTTAGAGGCTCGCCGATCGGTGAGTTTTCTTTAGCTAATCAGAATTTATTTTCATAAATTCTGCTAGCGCATAAGTGCAACTTCGCCTCTGTCATCGCCCTTAGGGGCTCGCCAATCGACGAGTTTTCTTTACTATAGACTGTAAGCGCTTTAAAAACCTTAAAGAAATGTTCACAAGCATTTTTGATAATTTGCGGTAAAATGTAGATATCAACATAATGTGAATTAATTCACATACTGTATTTATCATAAAAATGGTACTTAGTATAAAAAAGGAAGCGAAACGTAATGGGTGAAATATCTGTTAGTGCCTTGCTAATTCGATTTTTATTGGGAGGAGCCGCAGTAGTAGTTTCAGCACTTATCGCACGAAAATTAGGTGAAAAGGCAGGAGGGATATTTGCTGCATTTCCAGCTGTTTATCTTGCTGCATTGTTAACGAATGGCCTTGATTTTAGTGGTGGGGACCTAATTACTCATTCTATTTTATTATCAAAGGGAGCTATAATCGGGATGTCTATTAATATTCTCGTTGCAATCCTAGCTGGTTTTCTTTTGCCAAAGGGATGGAAACGTGGTTTAGTAAATTCCATGGTTTGTTGGTTAGTAGTTTCTATGGTAGTTGTTTTTGTTACATCCCACTAAAAAAGAGGTGAGTCAATAATGGATTTACTTTTACGTTTTTTAATAGGTGGAACGGCTGTAATGTTAAGTTACCTAGTGACTGTCCTTTCCCCATGGAAAATACTAGCTGGAATTTTTGCTGCGTTCCCAGCAGTAATGATTACGGCCATATTAATGGTTGGTATTGCTTCTGGTTCAAAAAAAGCTGCAAAAATTGCAAAAGGCTCTGTCTATGGAATGGTGGGAGGCGTCGTTTGTGCTGTTACAGTATTAATTACCCTTCAGATGAGTCAAAATTGGCTATTTAGTATAATAATAGGCTTAGTACTTTGGCTTGGAAGTTCAGTTGTCATTTATTGGTTCAAGGATTTTGTGAAAAATAAACATCTTGCTGTACTTAAAAAATCATCTTAGGAAGAGGGAGCCCAAATGGGGGCTTCCCTTAGGGGCTCGCCAATCGGCGAGTTTTATTTAGAACAGAAAAAAACTGGCATTTAAGCCAGCCTCTTTCCTCATGCCTCTACTAAACGCATTTGTTCAAACTGACTAATTTTATCCTCATAGGTTAATGTAACCCCAATTTCATCCCAGCCGTTGAGTAACATTTCCTTCGAATAGGCGGTAATATCAAAATTCACCTTAAATTCGTTGTCATCATAAACAACTTGCTGTTCAAGATCGACTGTTAAGGTGTATTCATCACATTCTGCTCGTCTAATTAGCTCTTCCGAATGTTCTTCACTCACTTGGATTGCAAGGATTCCATTTTTTACACAGTTATTTTTAAAAATATCTGCATAGCTTGGGGCAATGACGACCTTGAATCCGAAATCCTGAATCGCCCATGGGGCATGTTCACGCGAGGAACCGCAGCCAAAGTTTTCTCCGGCAACAAGGATAGATGCTCCCGCGTATTTAGAGTCATTTAAGCTGAATTCCTTACGTGGATTTCCACCATCATCAAACCGCCAGTGATAGAAAAGAAATTGCCCAAACCCTTGACGTTCAATGCGTTTAAGAAATTGTTTAGGAATAATCTGGTCTGTATCGACATTTGGCCTGTTTAAAGGATAGACAAGACCTTTATGAATTCGAATCGGCTCCATTTTTCAAAAAACCTCCTAGGAATTGACTGTTTGAACTACAAATTGGCGAACATCGACAAAATGACCGGCAACTGCAGCTGCTGCTGCCATTTCTGGACTGACAAGATGGGTTCTGGCCCCGTTTCCTTGACGCCCCTCAAAGTTACGATTGGAAGTGGAGGCACAGCGTTTGCCAGGAGGAATAATATCATCATTCATGGCAAGGCACATACTACATCCTGCATCGCGCCATTCAAATCCTGCTTCTGTAAAAATAACATCTAGGCCTTCTTGTTCTGCAGCCAGTTTAATTGTTTTTGAACCGGGTACAACGATAGCTGTTACAGAAGGGTTTACTTTATGGCCACGAATCACATTTGCTGCTTTTCGCAAGTCACTAAGCCTTGAGTTCGTACAGGATCCAATAAAAACATGATCAATTTTTACAGAAGAGATGGGTTGCCCTGCTTCAAGGCCCATGTAATCTAATGCCCGTTGAATTTCTTCTTTTTCACTTTGCTTAGTTAAATCATCTGGATTTGGTACGAATCCATTAATTGAAACGCCCATGCCTGGATTTGTTCCCCACGTAACTTGTGGCTCGATCTTCGAGGCGTCAATATCAACAGTCAAATCGTAAACTGCATCCTCATCAGAGGCTATGGATTTCCATTTAGCGACCGCCACATCAAATTCTGCTCCAGCTGGTACATGTCTTTTTCCTTTTAAATAGTCAAAAGTGGTTTCATCTGGAGTAATCAGCCCTGCTCTTGCTCCAGCTTCAATTGACATATTACAAACTGTCATCCGTTCTTCCATGGAAAGAGATCGTATCGCTTCACCTGAAAATTCAATAACATAACCAGTACCAAAATTAACACCATACTTTGCGATGATAAAAAGAATTAGATCCTTGGCAGTGACACCAACACCAAGTTTGCCATTAATTTTTACGTTAAGCGTTTTGGGGGGAGATTGCCAAAGTGTTTGAGTGGCAAGGACATGCTCCACCTCACTTGTGCCAATCCCAAATGCTAATGCACCAAATGCTCCATGTGTTGAGGTATGGCTATCACCACAAACAATTGTTTTTCCCGGTTGGGTGAGGCCTAGTTCTGGGCCAATCACATGGACAATCCCATTATCGGGGTGGTGAATATCAGCAAGGGTTACACCAAATTCAGCACAGTTATTTTTCAGGGTATCCATTTGTGTTTTAGAGACCAAATCTTTGATCACATGACGGTCACGAGTTGGAACATTATGATCCATTGTTGCAAATGTACGATTCGGCTGGCGCACTTTTCGTTCATTCATCCGCAAGCCTTCAAATGCTTGGGGTGAGGTCACTTCGTGGACAAGGTGCAAATCAATATAAAGTAAATCTGGTTTTCCTTCTTCTTGGTGAACGACATGCTGTTCCCAAATTTTTTCGATAATATTTTTTGGTCTTTGCATAGTTCCCTTCCTCACGTTGGTAGATTTATATAATCATATCGAGGTATTAATGTTAAGCATAGCAGTCACAAATACACTTTGCTGCATCTTGTGATTGGATATAATCAACAATCAGCTTGGTCATCTCTGCTGTATCTACTAAGCAACTATTATTAATTTGAAGGTCCTCAGTATGATATCCTGCATCAAGTACTGATTGAACGGCATCTTCAATCAGTATAGCTTCGGTATCAAGTCCAAATGAATGACGTAACATCATGGCAGTTGATAAGATCATTGCGATTGGGTTCGCAATTCCTTTACCAGCAATGTCAGGTGCAGAGCCATGAACAGGTTCATAAAGGCCAACTCCATCTTCCCGGAGACTTGCCGAAGGAAGCATTCCGAGCGAGCCGGTTAAAACGGATGCCTCATCGCTTAAAATATCTCCAAACATATTTTCTGTTACGATTACATCAAATTGAGTAGGGTTAGTAATCAATTTCATAGCAGTAGAATCTACTAAAGAATGCACTACTGTAACATCTGGGTATTGAACTTTTTTCTCTTCGACAATTTCCCTCCACAGCTTGCTGGACTCAAGCACGTTTGCTTTATCGACAGAAGTGAGATGGCCGCGCCTTTTTTGTGCAGATTGAAAGCCTTTGTCTACAATTCTTTCAATTTCTCTGCGTGTATAGGCAAGGGTATCAACGGCAGATTGGCCAGCATCTCTACGTTCACTTGGTGTTCCGAAATAAAGGCCACCGGTGAGCTCTCTTACGATAAGAAGATCACTTCCACTCACAACCTCTTCCTTTAATGGAGATGCATGGAGTAAGTTTTTATATCCCTTTATGGGTCTTAAATTAGCAAATAGGTCAAGTGCTTTTCGGATACCAAGTAATCCTCGTTCCGGACGCAAATGGGAGGGATTGTTATCCCACTTTGGTCCTCCAACTGCTCCAAGTAAAATAGCATCAGCTTTTTTGCATGCCTCAACCGTAGCATCAGGAAGGGGAGTGCCATGGAGGTCAATGGCAATACCACCAATATCATGTGACTCGAAGCTAAAAGAGTGATTGAATTCATCAGCAATCGCAAAAAGTACGGCCTGTGCAGAATTAATAACTTCCTTCCCAATTCCATCACCTGGAAGTAAGACAATTTTCTTTTTCATTGAAAAGCCCTCCTAAAGAATTATGCCTTGCGGTTGCTTTCTCTATCTTTATATCATGGCTGTTTGAATTGCTTTATTATTAAAAAACACTCGATTCACTGCGTTCAAAAAAGCTTTTGCAGATGCTTCCAACACATCCTGTGAAGAGCCACGCCCACTTACAGCAGTTCCATTGACCGTCATTTTGACATGGGTCTCGGCTAACGCATCCCGCCCTTGCCCAATTGATTGTAAGTTAAAACTTGTAAGATGGATTTCTTCCTTAATAAGAGCCTCTAATGTGTTATAAAGAGCCTCAACGCTTCCCTTGCCGGTACGAGCAGTTTCTACTCGGATACCCTCCGGGGTAGTTAAAGCAACGGTTGCAGTAGGCAAATTAGCTGAACCATATTGGACTTGAAAGGCCTGCAACTCATATTTTTTTATATCTAAAAGGGTTGTTTGGATATCAGTTAAAATTGTGAATAAATCCTCATCAGTAACTTCCTTCTTTTTATCTGTAAGTTGTTTAAAAGTATTGAAGGCTTCGAGGAGCTGAGCGTCAGACAATTTAAATCCTAGATCTTCAATTTTATCTTTAAATGCATGGCGGCCAGAATGTTTTCCAAGTACTAAATGATTGGACTTAAAGCCTACCAACTCTGGTGAGATAATTTCATAGGTAGATGCGTTTTTCAACACACCATCCTGGTGAATACCTGATTCGTGTGCAAATGCATTTTTGCCAACAATCGCTTTATTTGGTGCAATTGACATACCTGTAAACCTGCTGACAAGATCGCTTGTACGTTTGATTTCTTTTAAAGCAAGATTGGTCGTGTAAGGAAATTTATCTTTCCTGATAGTAAGAGAAACAGCAAATTCTTCTAAAGCAGCATTTCCAGCACGTTCGCCAATCCCATTGATGGTTCCTTCAATTTGAGTAGCACCATTTTCAATGGCTGCAAGTGTGTTGGCAACTGCTAACCCTAAATCATCATGACAATGTGCTGACAAAACGACTTTATGAATATTAGGAACGGTTTCTTTAATGTAGCGGAAGAGATAACCATATTCTTCAGGTGTAGAATATCCAACTGTATCCGGAAGATTGATCACAGTTGCTCCGGCATCAATTACTTTTTCAATGATTTTTGCCAAAAAAGGAAGATCTGATCGTGTTGCATCTTCTGCTGACCATTCAATATGTGGAAATCTGTTTCTAGCATATGAAACCATATCAACTGCTAATTGGGTTACTTCCTCTGGTGACTTCCTAAGTTTATAGGTCATATGGATAGGGGAGGTAGCCAGAAAAATATGTAACCGCGGTTCCAGACCTTCTTTTAGTGCATCCCATGCAATATCAATGTCTGATTTTGTTGCTCTTGCAAGTCCTGTAACGGAAACATTTTTAATCGTACGGGCAATAGCTCTAACCGATTCGAAATCCCCTTGGGAGGAAGCCGGGAATCCAGCCTCCATGATATCCACTCCAAATCGTTCCAGTTGTCTAGCAATCTCTACCTTTTCAAGCTGATTTAAATTTACGCCAGGGGACTGTTCACCGTCGCGAAGTGTCGTATCAAAAATGTTAATGTGAACCATTAATCACCACTTCCTTCTTCACATTTACTGGTTTTTTGATAAAAGGCATTAATTCACGAAGCTCACGGCCAACAACTTCGATTGGATGATTATTCTCACTACGATTAATCGCGTTAAATTGTGGACGGTTTGCTTGATTTTCAAGGATCCAGCCTTTTGCAAATACACCTGTTTGGATATCTTTCAAGACTTCTTTCATGCGTGCTTTTGTTTCTTCATTCACAACGCGTGGACCGGAAACGAAATCCCCCCACTGAGCAGTGTCAGAAATGGAATAGCGCATGTTTTCAAATCCTCCTTCGTAAAGAAGGTCAACAATTAATTTCATTTCGTGTAAACACTCGAAGTAAGCAACTTCAGGCTGATAGCCTGCTTCTGTTAAAGTTTCAAATCCTGCTTTAATAAGGCTAGTTACGCCACCACATAAAACAGCTTGTTCTCCAAATAGATCAGTTTCCGTTTCTTCTTGGAAACTAGTCTCAAGAATACCGGCACGACCAGCACCAATTCCTTTTGCATATGCAAGGGCAAGGGATTTTGCTTGACCAGTATAATCTTGGTGAATGCCATAAAGTGCAGGGACCCCACCACCTTCTGTATAAGTACGGCGAACAAGATGCCCAGGTCCTTTAGGGGCAACAAGAAATACATCAACATCACTTGGCGGAACAATTTGATTAAAGTGAACATTAAAGCCATGAGCAAAAACAAGCGCATTACCAGGCTGCAAGTTATTTTTAATGCTTTCTTCATAAACCTTTGGCTGAAGTTCATCCGGAGTAAGGATCATGATAACATCAGCAACAGCTGTTGCCTCTGCAACAGAGCGAACATCGACTCCGTCTTCAACTGCCTTATCCCATGACTTCCCTTTTCTTAAACCAACAACAACGTCAAATCCACTTTCTTGTAAATTGAGGGCGTGTGCATGCCCTTGTGAGCCATACCCAATTACTGCTACCTTTTTTGATTTTAAAACCTCTACTTGAATATCACTGTTATAAAGTACCTTTGCCATCTTTGATCATCCCTTCAGTAAAGTTTATTTTATTTGAGAGTAAGAAGTTAACTCGGTAACTTGTGGTTGGTGTCCGCGTAAAAATGCAGTTAATCCCGTTCTTGCTAGCTCTTTAATCCCATATGGTTTGAGCAAATCAATCATTGCATCTATTTTTTCTGGTTTTCCAGTGATCTGGACTGCTAAACTATCCTTACTAACATCGATAATTGTTGCGCGAAAGGGATCGATAATCCCATTAATTTCACTGCGAAGCTGGCTACTACTGGCAACTTTTATCAAAGCAAGCTCGCGGGCAACAATTGCTTTATCGGTAATATCTGAAACTTTTAAAACATCAATTTGCTTGTTTAATTGTTTTGTTACTTGTTCGAGTCGTTGCTCGTCTTCAACGTCAACTACTAGAGTCATTTTTGAGATTCCATCGATTTCTGAAGGTCCTACAGAAATGCTTTCGATATTAAATTGCCGTCTTTGTAATAGACCGGTGACACGATTTAGAACACCGCTTCGATCTTGGACAGTTGCTGTTATGATTCGTTTCATGGTTTCACTCCAATCATTTCATGTAGCCCTTTTCCGGGGGCAACCATCGGGTAGACATTTTCTAAAGGAAGAACGCGACAATCCATAAGAATTGGACCGTCGTAGGCAAAAAATTCAGGAAGGGTTGTAATAAGATCTTCCATATTATCAATTTTCAAGCCTCTGATATTATAGCTTTCTGCTAGTTTGACAAAGTCTGGTTGTGAAGGTAACAAGGATTCAGAGAAGCGCTTCTCATAAAAGACTTCCTGCCACTGACGAACCATTCCGAGAGCGCCATTATTAACAATAATTACTTTGATAGGTAACTGTCTTTCTTGGATAACTCCAAGCTCTTGAAGTGTCATTTGGAAGCCGCCATCACCGACGATTGCAACAACAGAGCGATCTGGAGCTGCTAATTGGGCGCCAATTGCTGCTGGGAATCCAAATCCCATTGTTCCAAGACCCCCTGAAGTGACCCAATTATTTGGATTCTTGAAGGAATAGTATTGGGCTGCCCACATTTGATGCTGTCCTACGTCAGTTGTAACGATTGCATCACCTTTTGTTACCTTATGAATTGCTTCTATCAGCCACTGTGGAGAAATTTCTCGACCACTATTCTTATACCAGAGTGGATACTCCTTCATATATTTAGTAAGAGTAGTAAGCCATTCTTGGTGATCTGGTGATTCTAGTGTTTGTGAATTCAGTTCGGTTAGTGCTTCTTTTGCATCTGCAACAATTGGGATATGGGTTTCAATGTTTTTGCCAATCTCAGCAGGATCAATATCGATATGGGATACCTTTGCATTTGGTGCAAAATGGGTAAGGCTACCTGTTAAACGATCATCGAAACGAGCACCTATGTTGATGAGTAAGTCACTTTCATACAAGGCCATATTTGCTGTATAAGTTCCGTGCATCCCGGCCATTCCTAAGAAGAGAGGGCTATCACCAGGAAAGCTTCCTAATCCTAATAGAGTTGTTGCTACAGGAAGATTGTGTTTTACTGCAAATGCTGTTAATTCTCTTGAAGCCTTTCCGTGAAGGACACCGGCTCCAGCGAGGATGACGGGTTTTTTCGACTTTGTTAGGGCTTCAGCAAGCTTCTTAATTTGTAGTGGATTTGGCTTTGTAGTTGGCTGGTACCCAGGTAAATGCACCTTTCCTTTCTTTGGTTCTTCATAATAAGTTCCTTGTGAAATATCCTTTGGTACATCAACCACAACAGGGCCAGGACGACCGGTGGAAGCAATATGGAAAGCTTCTTTAATGATCCTTGGCAGGTCAGATATTGATTGCACCTGATAATTGTGCTTTGTAATCGGAGTCGTGATTGCCATGATATCTGCTTCCTGGAAGGCATCGGTTCCAATTACATTCCGTGACACCTGCCCGGTAAAAATTACGAGGGGCAAAGAATCCATCATGGCATCTGTGATACCTGTAACAAGGTTGGTAGCACCTGGGCCTGAAGTAGCAATGACAACTCCTGGTTTTCCCGTAATTCGAGCATATCCTTCCGCAGCATGGATAGAACCTTGCTCGTGGCGGAAGAGGATGTGCTTAATTGATCCTTGAGCTTTATAGATGGCATCGTAGATGGGTAGGACAGCGCCACCAGGATATCCAAATAAAGTATCAACCCCTTCATTTATTAGTAAATCAATGAGAAGGTCTGCCCCTGTTTTTGGCTCCGTAATGGTTTGAAACTCCAATTTTGCTTCTACTTTCACGTCTTGTTCCCTCCTTAAAAATATTGGAATATTTTAAAAATTCGATGTAGAGAATAGCTAAGTTGTTTAGAGATCAATCTGGATTTGTATAGAAATATGAAAAAGACCCTTTCATATCCGAATAAACTGCAATTAAAAGCAGGATAATCGGGGAGAAAAGGCCTTTGCTTTTCACGGTACCACCCGGTCTTGCAGCATCTTTACAAATACTGCCTCATGAAGCGTAAAAACGCTTCTTTTGATAACAGGTATTCATTCGAACACCTGATTGAGCCTAATTAGAGGAGATCCGTTCAGCTCAACACTCAGGGATGATGTCAGAATAAGTTGTAATACCGGGCTTCCAGCAACCCCGGCTCTCTGTGAATACAATCTCTTACTCTTTTATTCCCGTCAACGATTTAGTTATTCTAAATTTATATCTTTTAGTTTCATTCCATAAGGAGTAGTCCTTCCCATTTTTAGCTAAACGGGCGCTTCTACTTTTCTATATTTTCATTACTCCGCCAGTATTGGCGCTTGTTACAAGCTTTGCATATTTTGCGAGATATCCAGATTTAATTTTAGGTTCAGGTTTTTTCCAAGACTTCTGCCGATCCGCTAAAATCTCTGGATCAACCAGTAGTTCAATAGAACGTGTTTCTAAGTCAATTAGGATAGGGTCACCATTGTGAACGAAAGCAATCGGCCCGCCCTCAGCTGCTTCTGGCGAAATATGGCCTACTGATATACCCCGACTTGCACCAGAAAAACGTCCGTCGGTAATTAAAGCAACTTCTTTATCCAAGCCACGCCCAGCAATAGCAGAGGTAGGGGCTAGCATTTCAGGCATTCCAGGTCCGCCTTTTGGTCCTTCGTAGCGGATTACTACTACATGCCCTGATTGAACTGTTCCATTGTCAATCCCTTCTTGAGCCTCATCCTGGGATTCAAAAACGATAGCTTCTCCTAGGAATTTTTTAATTGAAGGGTCGACGGCCCCGACCTTGATGACCCCGCCACTCGGGGCAATGTTACCAAAGAGAATTGATAGACCACCAACAGGGCTATAGGGATTCTCTTTTGGTCGAATGACATTTTCATCAAATATTTTAGCGTCCTTAACATTTTCTTCAACTGTTTTCCCAGTTATCGTGATGCAATCTTTATTAATTAGACCATCAATGGAGCAAAGTTCGTTAATAATGGAACTTACACCTCCAGCACGATGGACATCCTCCATAGAGTATTCCGATGCTGGGCTAATTTTTGCTAAATATGGAACTTTATCAGCAATTCGATTTATTTCCTGTAGATCGTATTCGATTCCGGCTTCATGTGCGATAGCTAATGTATGTAGGACTGTATTTGTTGAACCACCCATCGCCATATCAAGGGCAAAAGCATTATCAAATGCTTCTTTTGTTAAGATGTCGCGTGGCTTAATATCTTTTTGGATTAAGTCCATTAAATGTTTTGCTGCCTGGCGAATAAGTTCGTGCCTTTCCTCGGAGGTAGCTATAATAGTGCCGTTATTTGGAACAGTCATTCCTAACATTTCCATTAAACAGTTCATGGAGTTTGCTGTAAACATTCCTGAGCAGGACCCACAAGTAGGGCAGGCTAACGTTTCAAGCTCGAGCAATTCATTTTCATTAATTGTCCCCTGATTAAAGGCTCCAACACCTTCAAAAACGGATTGAAGGGAAAGATTTTTTCCACTTGAAGAAGTTCCTGCTTCCATTGGACCACCGGAGACAAAGACAGATGGAACGTTGGTCCTTGCTGCGGCCATAAGCATACCTGGTGTAATTTTGTCACAGTTTGGAATGTAGAAAACTCCATCAAACCAGTGAGCATTAATAACGGTTTCGGCACTATCAGCAATAATTTCACGACTAGGGAGGGAATATCGCATTCCAATATGTCCCATAGCTATTCCATCATCAACACCAATTGTGTTGAATTCAAAAGGAATACCACCTGCTTCACGAATTGCTTCTTTAACGATTTGTCCGAAATGATTAAGGTGCTTGTGTCCTGGGATAATATCGATATATGAGTTGCAAACACCGATGAAAGGTTTTTCAAGGTCACTTGTTTTTACCCCTGTTGCATATAATAGGCTACGATGAGGGGCCCGATCGTATCCTTTTTTAATCATGTCGCTTCGCATGGGCTTCCTCCAAAAGAGAATTAAATTAAAAGAAAATTTGTAAAAGTTTTATTTGTCGATAATCATACAACCATTCATTTGCAGGGTCAATGATAATATCTGACTATTCAAAACAATCAAAATAAATGATAGCGTTTACAATGTTGTCATATTAAGGAAAAATAAGAGTAAAAAATTTTTTTATTTTAATGGAAAAATAAGGCGAGTTAAAATCTTTTAAGTAGTTCCATTTTTGTGGGTAAACATTTCAAATAGACTAGGAATTAGCATATCAATTAACATATATAGGGGGGCAAAGAAAAAGCCTTCATGTAACGTTCTTTGAAACTTGTCTGTTGATTTCCGCTTCAGGTGCTCGCTTTCCGGGGGGCGTTCGCCGAGCCTCCTCGTCGCAAGCTCCTGCGGGGTCTCGCCTGTAACGCTAATCCCCCAGGAGTCTCGCACCTTTCACTCCAATCAACAGAGTGTCAAAATCAATAGTTCGCTTTAACATAGTAAATGAAAAAAAGGTGAAATACTTCATTATTTGAGGGTATTGTCGTTCATTAAGCCCATGAACGACCAAAATCCGTCGGGCATCATCAAAAAGGTCGTTCATCAAGGTTATGAACGACCAAAAGTGATTGGGCATCATCAAAAAGTTCGTTCATCAAGGTTATGAACGACCAAAAGTGATTGGGCATCATCAAAAAGTTCGTTCATCAAGGTTATGAACGACCAAAAGTGATTGGGCATCATCAAAAAGGTCGTTCATCAAGGTTATGAACGACCAAAAGTGATTGGGCATCATCAAAAAGGTCGTTCATCAAGGTTATGAACGACCAAAAGTGATTGGGCATCATCAAAAAGGTCGTTCATCAAGGTTATGAACGACCAAAAGTGATTGGGCATCATCAAAAAGGTCGTTCATCAAGGTTATGAACGACCAAAAGTGATTGGGCATCATCAAAAAGGTCGTTCATCAAGGTTATGAACGACCAAAAGTGATTGGGCATCCAAAAAGTTCGTTCATCAAGGTTATGAACGAACGACCAAAAGTGATTGGGCATCATCAAAAGGGGCGTTCATCAGGGTCATGAACAGCCAAATGTGACCGAGCATAATCAAAAAGGTCGTTCAAGATTATGAACGACTTAAATTAGTCGAGCACCATATGAAAAACCGGGCATAGCCCGGCCCTCTACTTTGTTTAGTGAATATCCGATAGTTTTACTTAATGCCATGAACTTTCGTATATGAAGGACTTTTTAGTTCCCTCGAAATAACCCAAGCATTTTTCCATGTTAAATAATATGCTAATTCAGTTGTGATTTGGAAAGTTATTTGAGTTTTTCTCCATGTTATCTGAACTACTTAAAAATTTTTTTCAAAACTTATATTTTGTTTCTTAACTTGTTGTAGGAATGTGCTATTCTTTGAGATGAAGTTATTTAATAGGACTACAGGAAATTCAAATACTAATTGTCCATGCTGGGGAGAAAAAGAATGTTAGTAAAGATTAATCGTCAACTCGAAAAAATGATGCCGTTTATAACTCCCGTTAGCGTTGTAATCGGGGTGTTATTAGCATCTTACTTAAAAAATTATTCATTTTTGATTCCATGGATATTTGCCTTTATGACATTTTCGGGAAGCCTGGGCTCTAATTTCAAATCGTTAAAAGAGGCGATAGTTCATCCATTTCCGATAATTGTTACACTATGTTTATTACACATTGTAATGCCGTTATGGGCATGGGGGATTGGTCATCTTACTTTTAATGGTGATGTATACACCATTTCAGGGATAATCATGGCAATGGTGATCCCGACTGGTATTACGAGCTTTATATGGGTTTCCATCTACAAAGGAAATATCCCAATGACTCTTTCGATTATTCTAATTGATACATTATTATCACCGTTTATTGTGCCATTTTCACTTTCGGTGTTTATCGGTCAAAAAGTAGATATGGATGTTTTGGGTATTATGAAAGGCTTATTAGGAATGATCGTTATCCCCTCGCTGTTTGGAATGGTTTTAAATCACTTAACTAAAGGTAAAGTCAAGCACACGTTGGGATTGCGTTTAGCCCCCATTTCTAAAATTTGCCTAGGATTTGTTGTAATGCTAAATGGAGCAGTCGTGGCTCCCTATTTACGACATGTAAGTTTGAAACTTGTTGGAATTACCTTAGTTGTCTTTTTTATTGCAATGTCAGGATATTTACTGTCTTTTTTTGTAGGAAAAATAATGAAGAGCAATCAAGAAACGATTATCACTTTAACATTTACAGGTGGAATGAGAAACATTAGTGCGGGGGCTGTATTAGCCGTCTCCTATTTCCCGGCATCTGTTGCAGTACCTGTCGTTGTTGGGATGCTTTTTCAACAAATTCTTGCATCATTCAATGGATACTTCCTTGACCAATATTTTAATCGGCGTGTTCAAAAGCAGGGTATTTCTGTTTAAAAATAGGGGAAATTGTAAATATATATATAACATGTTCCAAATTTCGAGGTATTTCCCGGAAAATTGTCGGTATTTATCGTAAAAAAGTAGGGCCTGTCATCTGAAGTAGATGGCAGGCCCTAGCGCTTCTCTTAAACTTTTTTAGCTTCTGTTTCGGCATAATCTAACCGTTTGTCAGTAACAGACCAGCCTGTTTTAAGCCCAATAATAAACCAAACTAGTGCAAGTGCACCAATTGCAAATATGGTATCGCCGACGATTCTCATCCAAACGAAAAAGTGGACAATATCTCTGGACATGAAAGCAGCAGAACGAGCATACCACATTCCATGCTGTACACTTGCCCAAGTTTGCATGAGCCCAATCGGTAAAAGACTGATTAAGACCATTAAGGCAAGCCCAATATTAATGGCCCAAAATGCAAATTTTAGTGAACCTGTTTTCCAACCTCGTTTAACTGTTAAACCACGCAAGCAGAAAAGCATTAGGCCCATTCCAAGCATCCCATAAACACCAAATAATGCAGTGTGTGCATGGACTGGTGTGGTATTTAGTCCCTGCATATAGTACAACGAAATTGGTGGATTTATGAAGAAGCCGAATAATCCTGCCCCGACTAAATTCCAGAAGGAAACAGCCATGAAGAAATAAATCGGCCACTTGTACTCAGAGACCCATTTTCGAGCACGGCTCCGTGTCAGATTTTCATAGGCTTCAAAGCCGATGAATACAAGGGGAACAACTTCCAATGCACTAAATGTTGCGCCAAAAGCTAGAACACCTGTTGGAGTTCCACTAAAATATAAATGGTGGAAAGTTCCAATGATACCACCGAATAAGAAGATGATTGTAGAGAATAAAACAGATGAAGTAGCTGTTCGAATTCCGAGTAGCCCCATTCTTGTAAACAAGAAGGCCATAACAACAGTTGCAAATACTTCAAAGAAGCCCTCGACCCATAAATGGACTACCCACCAGCGCCAGTATTCTGCCATAGCAAGATTGCTATGTTGCCCCCACATTAAGCCTGGGATATAGAAGACCGGAATAGCTGTAGAAGCAAGTAAAAATAATGCAAGTAAGTGACGACTTTCTTTTAAATTTTTAAATGCTGGCCATATGGCACGAGTTAACAGGAATAGCCATAGAAATAATCCGATAGTAAGGAATATTTGCCAAAATCGGCCTATGTCTGTGTATTCATACCCTTGATGTCCGAACCAGAAGTTTGTTGTTAAATTCATTTGTTGTCTTGTAGCAAGCCATTGTCCAAATAAGGAGCCAACTACAATAATAAGCAAACAAACAAAAAGAATATTAACCCCTAAGCGTTGAAATTTTGGTTCATGACCAGATACTGCGGGTGCAATAAATAAACCTGTTGCAAGCCATGCAGTCGCAATCCAGAAAATTCCTAATTGGGTATGCCATGATCTCGTTACAGCATATGGAATCCAATCAGCAATCGGAAGCCCATAAAAACTGTTGCCCTCAACCTGATAGTGTCCAGTTATTGCCCCAAGACCAACTTGGACAATCCATAAAGCTGCGACTACCCAGAAGTATTTCTGCGTAGCCTTCATTGAAGGAGTTGGTGATAATGCCAGTAATGGATCCCTTTCAGGATAGGATTCCTCCCCTTCGCTTTCTTCATGTTTTTGGCTAGCATAGTACCATGCTAATCCGCCGATTCCTCCAAGAAGTAAAACAAAGCTAATAACTGACCAGATAACCATTTCCCCAGTTGGTTTATTGTCAATTAAAGTTTCATTTGGAAAGTTATTTGTATAGGTAACTTGATCCCCAGGTCGGTTTGTTTCGGTAGACCAAGTGGCCCACCAAATAAAACTAACAAATGATTTAAGGCGAGCAGGATCTTTAATGACATTTTTTGGCATTGCATAAGTATCTCGTAATTTATCCAAAGCAGGATCATCGGAAAATAAAGAAATATAATATTGACCAATATTTTTGATTGCTTCAGCCCTTAAAGGGGATATGACAATTTCTTTACTCTCTTCATTATATGTGTTTTTTCTAATTTCCTTCTTTAACCTTTCCCGCAGAGCTGCTTTTGTTTCATCGTTAAGTGATGAATACTTTTTCCCTTGATCTTTCATAGCCCAAGTATTTAACAACCACATTGATTCACGGTGAAGCCAATCTGCGGTCCAATCAGGTGCAACATATGCCCCATGGCCCCAAATACTACCAAGCTCTTGTCCGCCGATGGATTGCCAAACATTTTGCCCTGTTTGAATATCCTCTTTGGTAAACAGGACCGTTCCATCTGTGGTTACAACCTGTTTTGGTACTGGCGGTTCGGTATAGACGAGCCGTCCTCCGTAGTACCCTAGGATAGCGAATGAAACGATAAATACGATTCCTAAGCTAATCCACAATCGAGTATAACGCATG
This sequence comes from Neobacillus sp. PS3-40, assembly GCF_030915485.1. GTDB lineage: Bacteria > Bacillota > Bacilli > Bacillales > Cytobacillaceae > JAUZPL01. The sequence continues at coordinate 2,818,077 of NZ_CP133266.1, forward strand.
AATATACACCTCCATTAAATTTCGATGAAAATCAACAACAGATATCGATAAATTAAAAATCATTACATATATCCTTCCCCTTGTTACCAAAAATATTCAGTAATTCATTTAAATGGAAAATAGGATACAAGTAGCCTACCAAATATATAGAAAACTCGCCGATTGGTGAGCCCCCTAAGGGCGACAATTAGGCGTAGTTGCCCTTATGCACTAGCAGAATTTATGGATATAAATTCTGCTTAGCCAATTATAGTAAGCAAAAAATAATCTAGCTGCATAGTCAATGCCGATTCGACGTATTAAATTATTAAAATTGTAAAATAGTAGTTTACTAAAGTTTTTTAATCATTTATGATTGTATATAAATACAAATGATATTATAATAATGTATATTCTCAAAATTATAAATATTATTATAATACAATTAGTATAATGTTTATTTGTAATATTGTAAATATTATAATAATTTTAAAGTAGAAGAAATAGGAGGAAAAGTAATGAAAAAGTTTAATATTTTTATAACAATCATGGTATTATCTCTTGCTTTTATTCTATCAGCGTGTGGAACGACTAAAACAAGTGGGAGCGAAGAAAAGAGCAATGAAATCAAAACTCTGAGAGTCGTAACGGATGCTGCATATGCACCGTTTGAATACATGGATAAAGGTAAAATAGTTGGATTTGATGTAGATTTCCTAAATGCAGTAGCTAAAGAAGCAGGGTATAAGGTTAATATTGAACATGTTGGTTGGGATCCATTGTTTGTTGAATTAAAGGGAAAAACAGCTGATCTTGGAATTTCAGCTATCACAATTAATGATAAACGAAAACAAACCTATGATTTTTCAAATCCATACTTTTTATCTACAAATATGATTCTAGTTCCAGAGGGTAGTACAATTAAGAGTGCTGACGATCTTAAAGATAAAGTTGTAGCAGTCCAAAACGGTACAACAGGTCAGGAAGTTGTTGAAAAAATTCTTGGAACTAATAGTCCAAATGTTAAAAAATTCGAAAATAACAACTTGGCAATTATGGAGCTAAAAGACGGTGGGGCAAAGGCTGTAGTGGCTGATAATACTGTTGTGGAAGCATATGCGAAAAATAATCCAAATGATAAGTTAGTAACTATTGCAGATACTAAAAACTTTTCTAATGAATTTTATGGACTAATGTTTCCAAAGGGTAGCAAGCTAAAAGCTGATTTTGATAAATCGATAGCTAAAGTAATTGATAATGGGACATATACAAAATTATACAAACAATGGTTTAAAGTAAATCCTGATGTAAAAACATTAAAAACACAGCAATAAATGATATTTATAGTGATTGCGTAACTCTCAGACATTGGTAGTTACGCAATTTTCAGTTTAAGAGAGGGGTAAAATGATGGATTTTCGCTGGGACATCGTAGTTGAATATGGTCCTTTTTTTCTAAAAGGGACCATATTAACAATAGGGCTTTCAATAGCTAGTATTTTAATTGGAACATTCCTTGGATTATTAATTGGGCTAGGAAAAATTGTAAGGAATAAATTAATTGCTTTACCATTTAATTTATATATTACTTTTTTCCGTGGAACACCGATGTTGGTCCAAATTTTATTGATTCATTTTGCCGTTGTTCCACTGCTTCTTGGAAAAACGAATGGAATTCTTGCAGCAATTGTAACGCTTTCGCTAAATTCTGCAGCATATATTGCTGAAATTTTCCGGGCAGGGATTCAGTCAATTGATAAAGGTCAAATGGAAGCAGCCCGTTCATTGGGAATGACCCATATACAAGCAATGAAATATGTTATATTACCACAAGCATTTAAAAGAATGATCCCGCCGCTTGGGAATGAGTTTGTTGTGCTAATTAAAGAATCATCATTGGCTTCACTGATTGCTGCGCCAGAACTTATGTACTGGGGTAGAGCGATGCAAGGTCAGTATTTCAGGGTTTGGGAACCGTATTTAACAGTTGCAGTTATTTATCTCTTTTTAACTCTAACTTTAAGCTTCTTGTTAACTCGTCTTGAAAGAAGGTTGGCAACAGAATGATTAAAGTCAAAAATTTAAAAAAGTCATTTGGACATCATGAAGTTCTTTCAGATATAAGTGTTTCAGTTAAACCACAGGAGGTAGTGGTTGTGATTGGACCGTCTGGGTCAGGAAAATCCACTTTCTTGCGATGTTTAAACATGCTTGAAACAATTACTGATGGACATGTTTTAATTGAAGGTGTCGATATTACTGATAAAAAAACTGACATCAATAAGGTCAGGACCGAAATCGGAATGGTTTTTCAACAGTTTAATTTATTCCCGCATAAAACAGTCATTGAAAATATTATGATGGCTCCTATTCGGGTAAGGAAGACGCCAGCAGAAAAGGCAAGAATAAAAGGATTAGAGCTTTTGAAAAAGGTAGGTTTAGAAGATAAAGCGAATGCGTATCCAGATTCACTGTCTGGTGGTCAAAAGCAACGTGTGGCTATCGCAAGGGCCCTTGCGATGGAACCAAACATCATGTTGTTTGACGAACCAACTTCAGCACTCGACCCAGAGATGGTTGGTGAAGTATTAGAAGTAATGAAACAATTGGCCAAGGAAGGTATGACCATGGTGGTTGTGACACATGAAATGGGATTCGCCAAAGAAGTTGGTGATCGTGTTCTCTTCATGGATGGGGGCATTATTGTTGAGGAAAATGAACCAAATAAATTATTTGAAAACCCACAACAAGATCGAACAAAAGCCTTTTTAAGTAAGATTTTGTAGGGAAATCGCCATTGTAAAATGGGCAAACCCGAACTATGAACGCCAAACAAAGGTGTTCATAATTCGGTTTTTTGAGTTTTCTTTAGCTAAGCAGAATTTATATCCATAAATTCTGCTAGCGCATAAGTGCAACTACGCCCAATCATCGCCCTTAGGGGCTCGCCAATCGGCGAGTTTTCTTTAGCTAATTAGGAAAGTATAAGTGCAACTAGGATATCGCCGGCGCCTTAAGGCTTGGCGCTAGCCAAGTTTTCTTTATTATTTTTTCCAGCGCTCAAGCTTATGTATATTCCTTGTAAAAAACCAGGCAACAAATTTAGGCATTCCAAATTTAATAATTTTCTCCTTAACTCGTCCTTTCATTTCTTCAACGGAAATATCAGGTAAGGAAAATTCCCCTTGATTATAACAATGGCTGCAAAATTTAAGGCTTTTTTCTCCGTTTTTCTCCGTCCCTCTGCGTTGTTCATTTTTAGCAAGAGGCATTCCACAGCTTTGGCAATTTTTATATTTTTTCATTTTAAAACTCCTTTTGTGTTTCTTTTATCAAAATCAAAAACATCAACAATTTTATCCGCTTTTACTCGGTTTTGGCAAAGCCTAAACAATTGATCAAAGAATGTTTCAACTTGTAATTTAGATTGAGGAATCATGATTTGAATGGTTGTTGAACCAAAGGTTTGCTTAAAATAAGATTTCCTTTGATCATTTTTTCCATCTCGCTTTAAAGGGATGTACTTCCAGACAAGATGGAGGCCATTTTCCAATTCTTCAATTTGGCGGATCTCTGCGAAAGTTGTTGATTTATCATGAGAGTAAACTACTAAATAATAATTATCATTGCGATGCCAATCGATAAAAATCAAATAATAGCTTGTTTCACTGTCGAGTTTAGTAACTTTGTACCCAGCAATAACTGGTTTTCCATTTGTCCATTGATGAAATCTAGGTAAGGTCCCACTCTTCGTGTCTAGTTTATTAATTTCATAAGTTGACGGGATAGATTCATCAATACATTGGGATAGAAAAATAGCCTGTTCTTTTTCCATGACACGATCTCCTTAGTGTTCTTTAAACACTATTATACGTTGAGAGGAAACGAAAATGGAAGGCAATGCTGTAAAGCCCTTGTAAATAAGGTGAAAGTTTGGCATTCTTTAAATAACAATTCTCAATTTAAAGGTGTGGGTATCATGCGTATTAATAAATATATTAGCGAGTCTGGCAAAGCATCTAGGCGTGGTGCAGATAAATTGATTAGTGAAGGAAGAGTCACTATAAATGGAAAAATTGCAAAAATAGGCAGCCAGGTTGAACCAGGGGATGATGTTAAAGTAAGTGGAGATCCCATTCGGATGGCCAGAAACTATGTCTATATTGCCTTAAATAAACCTGTTGGCATTACTAGCACAACAGAAAAAGGAGTAAAGGGGAATATTGTTGATTTAGTTAATCATCCTTTAAGAATATACAATATTGGGCGATTGGATAAAGAATCAGATGGATTAATCCTCCTTACGAATGATGGAGATATTGTAAATGAAATTTTACGTGCCGAAAATAAACATGAAAAAGAATATATTGTCTCAGTAGACAAGCCAATCACCCCTGCGTTTTTGAAGCAAATGGCAGAAGGGGTGAAAATTCTAAATACAAAAACACTTCCTTGTGAAGTCGTACAGCTTTCAAAATTTGTCTTTCAAATCACTTTAACACAGGGTCTAAATCGCCAAATTCGGCGTATGTGTGAAGAACTTGGATACGAAGTGTATCGATTGCAACGAACTCGAATTATGAATATTCATTTGGGAAACCTACAGCTTGGACAATGGAGAGATTTAACGAAGAAAGAGCGCAACCAATTGTTCCAAGATCTAAACTATGAACCAAAAGAATGGTGAAATTATAGAGGATGGGCCGTGTATTAAATCATCGGTCCATTCTCTTTTTTTTATGGAATGATGATGGAGATGTTCTATTTGTCTCTAAATTGAAATCAAATCGAAACCTCCTGTAAAGAAAGCTTTGGTAGAATAATTCAAATAGGGACCTATAAGGAAAACTTTACACGAATAATATGTAGGAATATATGTATCTCTTTTCCATATGAATAGAATGGTTCACAACAGGGGGGAAAGAAATGACATTAGAAAATCAATTAATCCAGAAGATGTATTATGAAACATTTATGGAAGAAAGCAATAATGGCAACCAGCCAATCCAAGTTCTTGGTGAAGCCTATATGATGGAGCAGAAAAATGAAATGCCGGAACTTTCGTATATTCGCTTTGCCCAGGGTGAAGTTTATTTTCATAATAAGGATTATGAAGCTGCTATTTTTAAATGGGAAAATATCGTTAATGAATTAGAGTCATGGGCGAAAAAGAATACAGCTGATGCCTATTATGAACTTGGGCTACTATCCTCAGCTGAAGATATTTATAAAACGATTGTAACGGATAATCGTATCCTTAATACAGAAGTTGCTTTACAGTTGTTTTCCCTTTACATAGAACGCGGGAAAGTGGATTCTGCCGTAACTGTCATTAAAAAAACAGTGGCTTTAAATCCAGATTATCCTAATGTAACTGATCTTGCACGAGCATTTTTTGAAGAACAGCAGGATTGGAAAAACGCAGTCGAACTTGTAGTCAATGAAGCAATTCGTACTGAATCACTAAAATGGTTTGATAGTGTAAAAGCATATGTTGATCAAGGAGTAACAAAACCGTTAATCCCATCGTATTTTTCTGATGCCTTATTGGTACTGTACGGTTTAGATAAGACGCGTTTTGAACAACTTGTTGTTTCAATTTGGAATAGCTATAAAAATGAGACTGCTTATTTTGCATGGTTAAAAGAAATTAATCATTTACTAATGAATTTGGACCTTAGTCAGGATGTATCGTGGCATGAGCTATCCAATACTTTTAAAGAAACATATTTAGATTTAATTGACGGAAAGCATTTAATAAAAAAATTACAAAATCTTATTCCTAACCTCTTATCCAATTGGCTACGAGTAACTGACCGGATTAGTGCAGTCATCGCGTCAACCGCTGTCTTGTCATGGAGTGAACTTTTTCCATCAAGCATTAGTGATGAAATGATTTCGGAGGCTGAAACCCTTTTTAGAAACGAGAGTAATAACGCTGATGGACTTATTAACAGCCTTCAACTCTTTGATTCAATTATGCAATGGGGAGAAATACATGAGTTGGGAGCCAATCATCGAATAAAATGGATGGTTGACCAATTAACAGACTTTGAAACACAGAACTTCTTAATCGCAGGATTAAATGGGAGTGGAAAGTCTTCTTTTGTTAATTTTGTCCTAGAAGATGAACTATTGCAGGATGCTCCAACAACGTCAGTCGTAGTTTTTAAAGATGATGAGCAGCTAGCTATTGAAGAAATAACGGATTACGAAATTGTAGGGCTTCCTGGCCTATCCGACTTTCATGAAAGAATGGATCGACGAAGGAATGCATTGGAGTCGTTAATTGAATTTAGAAGCCCAATTCCATTTTTGCATAACCAACGTCTTGCGTTTATTGATACTCCGGGATTAAATGGGAGTCAATATGATCGACAAGAAATTTATAAATATTTGCATGTAGCGGACGCAGTCTTATTCGTACTTGATACAAATGCACCATTTACGGATAAGGAACGGACTATTCTTTCACAAATGCATGAGTTAGCACCTGAACTTCCGATCCATTTTCTTTTGAATAAAATGGACACCATTTACAATGAGCAAGAGGCCGTTCGAATCTTCGATGAAACGAAGTCGACCATCAATGACTATTTGCCGAGTGCATTGGTATTTGCCTTTTCTTCACAATATGATCAAACACAACAACTAAGCGACTTAAATGGATTTATCCATTCTATAAAAAATACAAGAAACATTGAGGAAAAACGGTTAGCAAAATTATTGTCTATTATTCGGTCAACGATTACTACATTATTGCAGAAACGCATTAACATTGAAAATCAGTTAGTTGAATCGGTAAGATGGAACGAAGAAATGGCTATTAAATTAAATGGGGCTTTAAATCAACTTCAAGATCTTGAAGTTGAAAAATCCAAGGAATTAACGAAGGATTATCGCTCGATTAAAGAGGCTATTCAGACGGATATCTCGGAAACAATCCCCAAAATGCTCAAAGACTGTTCAAAATTGATTAGCGAAAATAGTAATTTCAGCAAAATCCATATTGAACTGAATGATGAAATGAATAGTAGAATGCAAGATTATCTAGAGAAAAAGGTCTTACCAAATTATTTCAGATCCTTGCAGAATTGGATCAATCACTCCAAAGAACAACTGGAGCAAGGCCAAATGGTTTTGGATGAAATAGGTGAGGGATTCAATGCACTATTTGGGGAAGAGCGAATCAAGCTTAACTTTGACTTTAAGACGATAGACGATTGGAGGCGTGATACGGATCGGATGACTTGTGGATTCCAATTAGAGGAAGTGAATATTTTCTTCCGTAGAACACCATCACAACTCATATTAAAAAGTGCTGGTAAGCTATTTGGTGCATTGTCTCAAAACAAAGCTATGCTCAGTAACAAATATAAATCCTTTGTAGAAAATGAAGATTATTCTGAAGTAACTAATTTAGTCATCAAGCGATTTTTCCAGTCATTTGAATTATTTGAGAAGTCACTTGAGCGAGATATGTCTTGGATATTTAGGAATCCAATGAATATGTTGACTAAATCAATTGAAGATACACGTTTAGAGATTCAAACGAATGAAGAAATGCTTAAGAAAATGAATACGAATCCTGAAATGTATAGGGACCCATTAACACTGTTTGAAGTGAGATTGCGTCAGTTGGAATGGATGAGTTTACCTGCAGATGTTATACAGGCTAATTATAAATACTAAGATAAAAAGGCTGTCAACGCTGGCAGCCTTTTTATTTTAGTATCCTTTAGAATAATCTACCAAATTAATCGTTGGCGTCTTGCTTACAAGATAACTTTTTAAATTTGGGATTAAAATATTTTCAATTACCCGTTGATTATAGTGTTCTGTTGCACCTGAGGCATGAGGAGTAATAATGACGTTTTCCATTTCCCATAATGGGCTGTCAGAATATAATGGCTCTGTCTCGAAAACGTCTAGCCCAGCACCAGCAATTTTTTGCTCTTTTAATGCTTCAACTAATTCGTTTTCAACTACAATTTCACCGCGGCCAATATTGATAAAAAAAGCAGAAGGCTTCATAAGGTTAAACTGCTCGGCACCAAATAACCGAGTTGTTTCCTTTGTGAGAGGAAGCGTGACAACGACGTAGTCACATTTTGGTAGAAGTGTACTTAATTGGTTGGTTGTGTACATCTCATCAACAAACTCTTCTTGTCTACCGGAGTTACGAACACCAAGTACTTTCATCCCAAAAGCTTTAGCAATTTTTGCTGTTTCTTTGCCGATATTCCCGACACCGATAATGCCAATTGTTTTTTCATGCATTTCTAGCTTTAAATGGGAGTGGTCCCATAGTTTTGCTTGCTGATTTTTTACATAGGTATGAAGTTTTCTTGTTAACGCTAGCATAAGCGCGTGGATCGTTTCAGAAATAGGGTATACATGCACTCCATTAGCACTTGTTAAGGAAATAGTTCTTGCTTCAAACTCCTGTAACGGAAAGGAGTCTATCCCTGCACTCCAAGATTGAACCCATTTAAGTTTGGATTCGGGTCCTAAGCAATACTGTTCGAACCCCTTTTTCCACCCGGCAATAATTTCAGCATCCATTAAGTGTTCTTTCCAAATGGTTGGATCTTTGCCAACAATCACTTCCCAATCGGGAATGACTTCTTTAATTTGTGCAATAAAATCTGGAACAATATTTTGTGGGATAACCAATTTCCTCTTCGTCATATAGTACCTCCTAAACTTGTATATCTTAATGTAATGATAGCGGAATTGGAGCAATAGTTTAACTTCTTTTTAAAAAAAAGAGGGAATATTTGTGCTTTTAACGAAATGTTGTTTGGAAGTGAAAAATGTGATTGAAGGAGGTGGAAATAGGCGAATGGATTGTAAATTATTAGATGATCAAAGGATTCAAAAGAAATTCGAATATAAAAATAAAACCAGCTCCCAATAGGAAACTGGCTTGATAACAAATTAATGAGCCGCATTTGCCGTATTTAATATAAGAAAGTTTTAAACCACCACTCCTCAAAGTGGGTGTTCGCAGAAACCATCCTGCATGTCCTCCACGTCGTAAAGACAGAGGCTTGTCATTCCTGTTTCAATTAAAACTCCCTATTACAGCTTAAAGGTTAAAACTTTATTATGAGTACGAACAACGCAGCTTGTACTTAGTATAGTACAATAAATATCGATCTTATACAATAGAAAAAATATCCATTTACCTCAAACCCATACACTTCATTTCATATCGACCCCAAAAGCGATATAATAAAGGAAATTCGTTGCACGGAATGTTTTATTTGAAAGGGGAATTTTCGTTGTTTGAAAAAGCACAGCAATTTTTAAAATCTCATTTTGGTTATTCTTCTTTCCGTAATGGGCAAGAACAAGCTATTCATTCTGTATTAGACAAGAAAAATACAATATGCGTGATGCCAACGGGTGGGGGAAAATCAATTTGCTATCAAATTCCAGCCTTAGTTTTGCCAGGCACTACGATTGTTATTTCGCCCCTAATTTCGTTAATGAAGGACCAAGTGGATGCACTAGTACAGGTAGGCATTCCAGCAACCTTTATTAACAGTTCACTCAGTTTTAAAGAAGCTTATCAACGAATGGGTGAAGCAATAGAGGGAAAGTATAAACTTTTATATATTGCTCCTGAAAGATTGGAATCACATGAATTTATGGAAGACTTAAAGAATATGGAAATTCCATTAGTCGCCGTTGACGAGGCTCACTGTATTTCGCAGTGGGGACATGACTTCCGCCCTAGCTATCGCCATATTCAGAGTCTGATTAGCAGTCTTCCACAACAGCCTAATGTTCTGGCCTTAACAGCAACAGCGACCCCGAAAGTACGGGAGGATATTTGTCATTTACTTGATATAGATGAACAGAACACAATCATCACTGGATTTGAACGGGAAAACCTTTCTTTTTCTGTGATTAAAGGGCAGGACAGGCTTCACTTTTTAAAGGATTATTTGAAAAAGAATGAAAAAGAAGCAGGCATCATTTACGCGGCAACCAGAAAGAATGTTGATCAGCTTTTTGAAAAGCTTCGTAAAGAAGGTATCGATGTTGCTCGTTATCATGCTGGGATGGGTGATGTGGAAAGAAATAACGAACAGGAACGTTTCCTTGAAGATAAAGCGACCGTCATGGTGGCCACCTCTGCATTCGGAATGGGAATTGACAAGTCAAATATCCGCTATGTTATTCACTTTCAATTACCTAAAAACATGGAAAGCTATTATCAAGAGGCGGGCCGTGCAGGAAGGGATGGGCTTGATAGCGAATGTATCCTGCTTCATTCCTCCCAGGATGTTCAGATTCAACGCTTTTTGATTGATCAATCGAGTGATAGAGGGCGTATGAATCAGGAGTTAGAAAAGCTCCAGCAGATGGTTGATTATTGCCATACTGAGAACTGTCTGCAAGAATTTACATTAAAATATTTTGGTGAGACGGAGACTAAAGCCTGCGGCAGATGTGGCAATTGCACTGATTCCAGGACGAGTATAGATGTAACGAAAGAAGCCCAAATGGTCATGTCCTGCGTTATTCGGATGGGGCAGCGATTTGGAAAATTACTCACCTCTCAGGTCCTAACTGGATCAAAAAATAAAAAAATCACAGAGCTTGGCTTTGGCCGCCTTTCCACATATGGAATGATGAAAGAAAAAAGTGCAAAAGATGTAAGTGATTTTATTGAATTTTTAATATCACAGGAACTGATTGGTGTCGAGCATGGGTCATACCCCACTCTCTTCGTGGCTCCAATAGGCAAGGACGTTTTGTTAGGAAAGCAGCAGGTGCATAGAAGAGAGGCAGTCGTAACTAGGAAAGTGTCCAAGAACGATCCATTATTTGAAGAACTTAGAAATGTAAGAAAGCTAATTGCCGAAACCCAAAAGGTTCCGCCATTTGTAATCTTTGCTGATTCCGCGTTAAAGGATATGTGTACCAAGCTACCAAAAACAGATGAGGAATTCCTAAAGGTGAATGGTGTTGGGGAAAATAAACTCAAAAAATATGGTGCTGTATTTATAGATGCAATTAAAGCGTTTGCCGATTCTAATCCAGAACGGGAACAGGAAATGATTATTGAGGAAGTACCAAAGAAGGCTCGGAAAAAGGCTGAAGGTGATTCACATTTAGAAACACTTAAATGGTATCATAGCAACCTAACAGTCATTGAAATTGCTCAAAAACGTGAGTTATCAGTAAGTACAATCGAAAATCACTTGCTACTCTGTGCCCAACAAGGGCTAGGGGTTGATTTTAAAACTCTGATCCCATCCGAATATCTTCCATTATTACAAAAAGCGGTAGAGGAAGCAGGGCGTGAAAAATTAAAACCAATCAAGGAACTTCTCCCAGATGAAATTAGCTATTTTATGATAAAGGGATATCTTTATTTTTTAAGTAAAGATTCAGTGAAAAGTTAAAAACTAGAAGCTAGTAATGACAAAATAGTAATGAACAAGGCTGCATATTTAATTATGTGGTCTTTTTCCATTGGTAAATGTAAATATACGTCTTAAGTCTTAGTGCCTTTTACATTTAAGGTCTATAGAAAGATGGGAGTTTCTCGTTTACTCTAATAATAAGGTCAACTTTGTTTAATCATTTAAAGTGGGTAGCTGAAACCTTATCTAAACAATATCGTAATAAAATAAAGGATTTTTAAGACAGGAGTCGATTTACTATGAATCCGTTTCTCTCAATTATTATTCGCAGCTCCATTGCAATACCTGTTGCTTTCGTTGTTTGGTTAATCAGCTATTTGGGATTTGATCAAACCTTTCTGCTTTCATCAGTCATTTCAGTAAGTGGGGGGATTCTCCTCTCTTATACCGTTAAAATATATTTAAACCATCTTTTTTTAAAAAAACAAAAGCTCACAAGAAAAGAGTATAAATACATTAAAAAAAACTTAGATGAAGCAAAGCAAAGAATTTCACGCTTGCAAAAAGCTTTGTTTTCGTTTCGTCAATATCAGTCAATAAAACAACGAAAAGATCTTATTCTTATTACAAAAAAAATCTACGATATTACTAAAAAAGAACCGAAACGCTTTTATCAGGCAGAAAAATTTTATTTTTCACATTTAGAATCCTTAGTCGAACTCACAGAAAAATATGTTTTTTTATCAAGGCAGCTGAAAAAGACACGAGAACTAGAACAGTCCTTAGATGAAACACGCCAAGCTATTAAAGATCTATCCTTCACCATTGAGAAGGATTTGCATCAGATCATATCTGGAGATATTGAACAATTGAATTTTGAATTAGATGTTGTAAAACATTTAAAATCGAATAAGGATTCCGTAATCCCTAATGAAAGCAGGAAGTTATGATGAACGAAAAAACTAGCTCTGCAATGGATGAACTACTTTCAAACCCATTTGGTGAACAAAAAGAGTTGTTTCATAAAACTGTCATTCAATCACAGGAAGGAAGACCAGTTAGACTGATCGATGTAATTCCAGAAGAAAATAGAGCTAAGGCCTATCAACTTGCAAAACAAATTGATCCGACAAATCATCAAGCGATGATTTCGTATGGTACACCAGCTCAAGGAAAGTTATTGTCGTTTTCTCATTCAATGCTTGAACAAGTTCAAAAAGATGATATCGGAGAAGTAGGAGAGATCATTAGTGATTTAATGAAGAAGCTGAATGATGTAAACCCTGATGAATTAAGTTTGCAAAAACGAACCATCTTTTCACGCATGTTTGGAAAAATATCTAGCTCCATTCAAGAAGTGTTGTCAAAATATCAAAAGACTGGTGCACAAATTGATCGAATCAGTGTTAAGTTAGAACGGAGTAAAAATGTCCTATTGTCAGACATCGAATTACTTGAACATCTTTATGAAACCAATAAAGAATATTTTCATGCGCTAAATATATATATTGCAGCTGGTGAATTAAAACATGAAGAACTAAATGAAAAAACTATTCCAGGCTTGAGAAAATCGGCTGAAGCAACTCAAGATCAAATGAAGTTCCAAGAAGTAAATGACATGATCCAATTTGCTGATCGTTTAGATAAACGTCTTTATGATTTGAAATTAAGCAGGGAAATCACAATCCAAAGTGCACCACAAATTCGTCTAATTCAAAATACAAACCAGACACTCGTTGAAAAAATTCAATCATCAATCATGACAGCTATACCCCTATGGAAAAACCAAGTGGCGATTGCACTAACACTAATAAGGCAACGTCATGCAGTTGAGGCACAGAAGCAAGTGTCAAAAACAACAAATGAGTTACTCTTGAAAAATGCAGAAATGTTAAAAACAAACACAATCGAAACCGCAAAAGAAAATGAAAAAGGCATTGTTGATATCGAAACGTTAAAGAAAACCCAAGAGAGCTTGATTTCTACTCTTGAAGAAACATTGCGAATTCAAGAAGAAGGCCGGAGCAAACGCCGTATTGCCGAAAATGAATTAGCTACAATGGAACACGATTTGAGGAAAAAACTGATCAGCATTAAAGAGAATTAAGCCAAAGTATCGATGAATGTAATTATTTTTAGCGCGTAAAAATGAATATACAATGTTTTCTATACCTTGCTGGTTCACTTTCAGCTAGCTATGGAGATGTAAGGATTGGTGAGGTACGAAAAAAATAACTTACTATTCTTTCTACTGGTAAAAAATTGTTTTATACTAAATGTAAAGGATTTCTAATTGGAGGGGAATGGATTTGAACGTTTTAGTTGTTGGTGCTGGCGCGATTGGTGGATATTTTGGCGGGCGTTTGCTCGAAAAAAACATAGATGTTACTTTCTTAGTCAGAGAGAGAAGAAGAAAGCAGCTTGTAGAACACGGGCTTATTATCGAAAGCGTTAATGGAAATGCATCATTTATGCCAAAAACGATTGTAACAGGAGAAAATGCTGATCACTTTGATGTCATTATACTTTCGACAAAAGCCTATCATTTAGATGGTGCTATTCAAGATATTCAACCATATGTAACTGAAGGCACAGTAATTATGCCTCTATTAAATGGAATCTCACATATTCAGAAACTTTCAGATGTTTTTGGCGAGGAAAACGTAATTGGCGGTCTATGTTCCATTGAATCGACCCTTGATAAAGAGGGGAAAATCCTGCAAACGAGCCCGCTTAATAACCTAGTATTCGGAGAACTCTCTGGTGAGAGGTCTAAACGGATCTTAAAAATGGAAGAAATGTTCAGTGGAACAAAAGTAAACTATAAATTAAGTGAAAATGTAAACCAAGATTTATGGCATAAATATTTATTTATTACGACCATGTCTGGAATTACAACTTTAATGAGATCACCAATTGGCCCTATTCGCGACGAAGAAAGTGGTCGTGAAACACTTAAATGGCTATTGAAGGAAATTATCTCGGTGATGAACCTAGTTCATGCCCCTATTGCTGAGAATATTGAGGATATTCAATTGAAACAAATTGAAGGTTTAGGATATACCATGAAAACGTCGATGCAAAGAGATATGGAAAAATTAATGCCAGTCGAAGCAGATCATTTACAAGGCTATTTATTGGGAATTGCCCGTAAAGAGGGATTGTCAGTTCCAATTTTGCAAGCCGTTTATGCTAATTTGAAAATTTATGAGGAGCAATTATCTAAATAAGAGATTAAAGCTTTTAAACCACAGATAACACTAAAATCACATAACTGAATAATATAGGGATAACAAAAAATGTCAATTATTCACTAAAAGTGAAAGTTAAAAGTGCCCACAAGATGAACTTATAAAAAAGATAAGTCAGGTCTTATGATGGAATAAAAAAATACAATGTGGGTGATAAAGAGGAAGTGAATTAATGGGCTTAACAGTTACATTATGGGTGCTTGGTGGTTACATTTTATTATCGTTACTTTTTTTACCATTTCAATATTCTTATGTTAAGGAATTAAAAGAAATGGATAAGAAACGAAAAGAACAAGGACTTAGTCAAGAGGAAATGTACGATAAAATGAGTTTTGAAGAGCAAGAGTTAAACTTTCACGTACAAGGAAGCATTTTATTTATTGGGGCAAATCTATTTGCGTCACTTTTGTATAACTGGAAACATAAAAATATGGATCTTTAGTTGTTTGTGTTTCATGTGCTTTTTTCATAACTCTCAACCCACTCACCTTCGATTATTTTCTCTATAAAATTATTTTAATATTTTTTACCTTTAAATACTAAAAAAAGAACCAGGTGCATTTTGCCTGGTTCTTACCTTATTATTGATCCTTAAACAGGGTGTTTCACCAGCTCTGGGTGACGGTGAACTGAAAGGTACAAAACAAGGCTACTTAAAATTAGCAGAGAGCTTGTGCTTATGAAGACAGCAGAGAATCCTAAGTATCCTGAAATAAACCCGCCAAGCAGTGGTCCGAATATATTGCCAAAGAATCGGAGGCTTGTATTATAGCCAATAACCTCGCCTTGAACTGCAATCGGTGCTTTTTGGCGAAGGTAGGCAATCTGGACAGGAATAATCCCCCCGAGGGAAACCCCAAGTGCAAAACGGATTAAGACAAGTTGCCCATAGCTTGTTACAAATGCTCCTGGTAGATAAATAATACCTGCCAGGAAGAGAAGGAGGATAAGGATTTTTTCATAGCCGTGGCGATCCGCAATTTTACCCCAATTACGAGACATCATTAAATTCCCAAGACCTGCCACAGAAAAAGCTATACCAGAGTAGAAGGCAACATTTCCTTTTCCGTGTAAATCACTTACATACAACGAAAGAATCGGCTGAATGCTAAAGTGAGCAATTTGAATTAGGGATGAAATAAGCAGGACTGTTAACAAAATTGGATTTCGGATTATAAGTTGAATGACTTCTTTGCTTGAATAAATGGACTTAGTCTCTTGTTTTTCAGCTATTCGGTATTCCTTTGTTACCATCACTAGGAGGGCTGAAATCAAAATGAAGAAAGAGGTATATTTAAATGTAGTTGAATAACCAATTGAATCTGCTAACACCCCACCAATGATTGGACCAAGTAGTGAACCAGTGATGGTACCAGTTTGGAGGGTACCAAGGACACGTCCTGCAATTTTCTTGGGAGTTTGTGTAGAAATGAATGCTTGTGACATGGAGATAAATCCTGAGAAAAATCCCATAAAAAAGCGCAATATAAATAATTGTAAAACGGAATGGACAAATCCCATCATGAAGACTGATACTGCCATGCCCAGGCCGCAATAAATAAGAATCTTTTTCCTGCCGTACCGATCGCCGATTCTCCCCCAAATAGGTGAAAAGGCAAAGGCAGATACAAATGTGACTCCAAAAGTTAAGCCAGACCAATGTTGGACATATCTTTCAGAGAATTTTCCGAATGTCTCGATGTACAACGACAGAAAAGGCAATACCATTGTCATGCTGCCATTAATGAAAAAGTTGGCAAACCACATAATGTGTAAATTCCGCCTTGCGTTCTCCTGCTGATCCATATCCTAACACTTCTTTCTGTAAAACTACTTCGGTTTCCTAAATAATAGCATAAAGGAATTTTAGAAAAATATAAATAGGTTTTACTTACTTTTAAAAATTGTACTTAAAATGAATGAAAAGAAAATGACATTAATTAATATGCACTTTGTTTAAGTAATTAGGCTCTTTTAAAAGTTTACTACTTTCAAATCCTAAAATAAAAGAAAAGACCTGCAACTGGTTGGTTGCAGGTCTTTGTGCGAAAATATCACACATATTTAATGTAATTTAAAAAATTAGGCAGCCCATTACCTTAACAACATCTAGAAACTTTTCCACCTTTAGCGTTGTAACGAGCTTCTTGGGCTTCGCAGAAAAATTCTTTCCTTGATTTAATTGATTCATCAGGGTGATGTGAATGCATATGTTCCATGTATATTTCATAGCTTGGAACACCGACAAGTAGACTAAGGAATTGCTTCCTATATACCATCACATTTTTGATTTTTTTAAACATACGTCTTGACATCTCCTTTGCCTCGTGGCACATAAGGAGATTCGTGCAATGTCAGTTTGTGATTGGTTAATACTTGAATCCAAATCCGTACTGCAGCAATAAGGACAACGATAACAACAACCATGAAAATACCACAAAGTGAAGCATCTACATAATCGTTAATAAGTACTTGTTTCATTTGAGCCATACTAGTTGCTGGTGCTAGAACCTTATCACTATTATAGGCCGCTTTATAGATCTTTGCATGAGCTAAGAAACCAATTTTAGGATTATCATGGAAAAGTTTTTGCCACCCAGCGACCAATGTGACAATAAGCAGCCAAGTAGTCGGAAGAAGCGTGACCCATACATACGCTTTTTTGCCCATTTTAAATAGGATGGTTGTGCCAAGAAGTAAGGCAATTCCAGCGAGCATTTGGTTAGCAATCCCGAATAGTGGCCACAGGGTATTAATTCCTCCTAGAGGGTCAATTACCCCTTGATATAAGAAGTAACCCCAAAAGGAAACGCATAAAGCAGTCGCGATAAGGTTTGGTATAAGAGATTCGGTCTTGGAAAATGGTTTGTATGCCATTCCACCAAGGTCTTGAATCATAAAACGACCAACGCGTGTTCCTGCATCAATTGTTGTTAAAATAAACAGTGCCTCGAAAAGAATAGCAAAATGGTACCAGAAAGCCATTAAAGCTTTACCACCAATTACTTTTGAAAAAATGGTTGCCATTCCGATGGCAAGTGTTGGAGCGCCACCTGTTCTAGATAGAATGGTTTGTTCGCCGACATCTTTGGCTATGGTAGTTAATTGATCTGGTGTCACGGTAAAGCCCCAACTTGAGACAGTAGTTGCAGCCTGAACCACATCTACACCAATCAATGCTGGTGGGCTATTGATAGCAAAGTACACTCCAGGAGTAAGTACACATGCAGCAATCATTGCCATTACGGCAACAAATGATTCAGTAAGCATGGCTCCATAACCAATAGGGCGCGCGTGTGATTCAATTTCAATCATTTTCGGCGTGGTTCCGGATGAAACCAAAGCATGGAATCCAGAAACAGATCCACAAGCAATTGTTATAAATAAGAATGGAAATAGGTTACCGGCAAAAACAGGGCCTGTTCCATCAATAAATTTAGTAACCCCAGCCATCTTTAAATCTGGAGCAACGATGACAATTCCTAAGGCAAGAGCAAGAATAGTCCCAACCTTTAAGAAAGTGCTTAAATAATCACGTGGAGCTAGAAGCAACCAAACAGGAAGAACAGATGCAATAAAACCATAAATAATCATCATAATGGCAATTGTTTCACCTTTGAACGTAAACATAGCTGCAAGTGTAGGATCTTCTGATACATTTTGGCCGAAATAAAGAGCGAGCATCAATAAAACAATACCTATTACTGAGGCCTCACCAACACGACCTGGGCGAATGTAACGCATATAAATTCCCATAAAAATCGCAATAGGCATAGTTGCAGCAATCGTGAACATTCCCCAAGGGCTGCCAGTTAATGCTTTTACAACTACCAATGCTAAAACTGCTAATAAAATAATCATAATGCCTAAAATACCAATCATAGAAATTAAACCTGTTACCGGGCCCATTTCTTCTTTAATCATTTCACCAAGCGATTTACCATTTCTACGCATAGAGCCAAATAGAATAATAAAGTCTTGTACAGCTCCTGCTAAAACAACTCCAACAATAATCCAAAGTGTTCCTGGAAGATAGCCCATTTGAGCGGCTAAAATGGGTCCTACCAGTGGACCAGCACCAGCGATTGCAGCAAAGTGGTGACCAAATAGCACCCATTTGTTTGTTGGAACATAATCCTTCCCATCATTGTTGATTTCTGCAGGTGTCTTCCTATTATTATCTAACTGGAAAACCTTTTTTGCTATGAATCGACTGTAGAAACGGTAGGCAATTGCATAGACACATATCGCTGCAGTAAGAAGCCATACTGCATTGATACTTTCTCCTTTGTTTAGGGCCATGATTGCAAACCCCGCTGCACCGAGCGCTGAAACCACACCCCAAAGAATAATAGATTTTATTGCCTTCATTTATCTTCCCCCTTTTCAATAATCTACCAACATTATAATTTATTATTATGAATATTTGTACAATTATTGAATATTTTTTAAGAATAATTTAAAAATTCCAAATTACAATATTGGTATTTGGTAATATATTCATAAATATATTAACTAGACAAATAAATAGAACTAAGAGGATATAGGGAGTCAAGCATCCTTTACAAGCTCCCAATTGATTCAAGAGATTGTTTTGATTAAACTGTAAAGTAATAAACATTGAAAATGTTGTGGAGAGATGTAGATGGAAAGTAAAGATACAAGTATAGACAAAATCATGGAGGCCTGCTTACTTGCTGGCAAAGTAATGCTTCAAAGTGGTGCGGAGACGTATCGTGTTGAGGATACGATGATGCGAATGGCGTCCTCCTTCGGCATTGAAGAAACCCATAGCTATGTAACACCTACTGGGATTATTTTCTCAGCGGAAAGTAAGGAGCCAACGAAAACAAAGCTGATTAGAATATTGGAACGATCTACCGATTTAAAAAAGGTTGCAATGGTGAATAGTATCTCAAGAAAAATTAGTAGCGGTGAGGTTAATCCAAACGAGGCGTTAGAGCTTTTACAAGAAGTAGATTCTTTGAACGTTACATTTCCGTTTAAGTTGCAAGTGGTTGCAGCATCTATTGCAAGTGGATGTTTTTTAATCATGTTCAATGGTGTTTGGTATGATTTTATCCCAGCGATGATTTCAGGGGGATTGGGATATCTGAGTTTTATTTATTTTCATCGCTTTGTTCCAATCAGATTTTTCTCCGAATTTATGGCCTCATTTATTATTGGTTTACTTTCCTTGCTATTTGTAAAAATAGGATGGGGACATGAACTGGATAAAATTATCATTGGCTCTTTGATGTCACTCGTTCCTGGGCTTTTAATCACCAATGCTCTAAGAGATTTAATGGCGGGCCATCTTGTCTCAGGCCTATCAAAGGGAGCAGAAGCTCTCTTGACCTCATTTGCTATTGGCTCAGGGATTGCAATTGTCTTATCTTTTTTGGCCAGTTAGAATCAACATTTTTTAAAAATAATGCACGATGTACAGGATGTCCTAGTAAAGAAAGTGCCGCGGGACTTGGTGAATTAAACCTCTTCGTTGTCCTGAGTGGGTATGTCATTAGGAGAGTCTTATAATGAATGAAAGGTTGAGATGCAGTATGACAATCCTAGCCCAGTTAATAACTAGCTTTATTGGTACAGGAGCATTTGGAATTATTTTTAATGCACCGAAAAATTCGTTAATCAAATGTGCCCTTATTGGAATGGGAGGTTGGGCTATCTATTTTATTATCGACGGTGTTTATGGTGATGCCGTTTTGGCTACTTTAGCAGCAGCATTGTTTATTGGAGTGGTTAGTCATGTTTTGGCGAAGATCTACAAAACGCCTGTCATTATTTTTAGCGTTGCTGGAATGATTCCGTTGGTACCTGGGGGCCTTGCCTATAATGCAATGAGGAATTTTGTTGAAAATGATTATAATTCAGCCCTTCAATTGGCGGCAGAAGCATTTATGATCTCAGGGGCGATTGCCTTCGGTCTTGTTTTTTCGGAGGTTATTAATCAGGTGATTCGGAAACTAATATCGAATAAAAAATATTTGTAGTACCTTTTAAAAGGTATCGCTATCGTGGATTAAAAAAAGGAAATTACCCCCCAAAAGAAGAAATTAAGGTAAAGTTAAGAAATTTTACTTATTCTTTTGGAAGAGCCAAACTTTCAGAAAAATTCTCTTGGAATTTAAAAAGAAGAATTAGGAAGATTGTTTGAACGGGGGGGATGAATACAATTTTTAAAAATATTTTAGGACTTATTTTTTTAATTATTCCATTATTTTTTGTTGATCATACGTTTGCAAGTAAGCCTTCCTCTCAAAATTTGGCCCGTAGCTTAAAAATAAGGGAACTTGCTATAGAAGAAAAGCAGCATATTTTAGCAAAAAGTATGTTGCTTGATGTCCCACTCATAAACCAAATGGCAGCACCTAGGCTCTATAATGGATGCGAAGTAACGAGTCTAGCGATGGTTCTTAACTATAATGGATACCATGTCACGAAAAATGAATTAGCAGAAAAAGTGAAAACTGTACCATTAACATATAGTAATGGTAAAAAGGGAAATCCTACTATTGGATTTGTAGGGGATATTGCTAATGGTCCTGGGCTTGGGGTTTACAATGGCCCTATTTATGACCTCACCCAGCAATATGCTGGAGATAAAGTACTTAATTTGACAAATAGTCCTTTTATTGATTTATTGAAAAAAATAAATAAGAAAGAACCAGTTTGGATTATTACGACAACAAAATTTGCGCCTGTTTCAGTGTTTCAAAATTGGAATACCCCTCAGGGTTTAATCAAGATCACATTTAGCGAACATAGTGTTGTTATAACTGGATATGATGATGATTATATTTTCATTAATGATCCATATGGGTTTAAAAATAGAAAATTGCTTCGAGAAGATTTTGAGAAGGCATGGGAGCAAATGGGGAAACAAGCTATTGTTATTGAAGATAAACTATAAAATTCACATTTGAACGTAAAGGTATTCCATAAATTAATTAAGGCAGAGGAACGAATTGTCCCTCTGCCTTATTTGCTTTTGATCCAGTAGTGGATCGTACTTGTAACTTGGTCATATCGTAAAGTGCACATTCGCAAGGTAAAAATTTATTATTTAATGATCGTTTTTAATTAACCAATTGCCGCGGTCTAATTTTCCACCTGGTCGTTTTTAACCTAAACGACGTAAGCCCTACCTCTCTTACATCCTAACGGCTCCGAAGCCGATCCAGTGTGAATAAGTATTTCTCAAAAACATGAGCGGAATGCCAGAATTCTTACATTGCGCTTCTGTATCACAAGTTACTTAAATTTCAAAAGCATTTCTACCTATATTATGCTATATTGCTGTTTTTGTCAACAGTAAATTAAAAATAAAAAGTTGAGCCTGGGTTACAGGCTCCTTATTCTTCGCGCAGCTTATGGGGGGTAACAATATGTCTACCTCGGAAAATTACCCAGTAACTTATAAAAATGACAACAATCAGCCCCAGGCTAATGAAAACACCCATTCTTTGTGTCCCACGGAGTAATCCCCCTGAAACTGCGGTGAAAATTAAAGCGATACCTAGATAGGATGTGATAGGATACCCTGGCATATTAAATTTTTGATCCTTTTCCCTATGGGAACGAAGCTTAATTTGTGATGATAAAATAATGGTCCAGTTTAGAATCAACATTACTCCAGCAGCAGTCGTAATGTACTCATATATTGTCCCAGGAAGAATAAATGAAAAAATAAGGAAGGCAGCTAGCGCAGCCCCAGTTAAAAGTAATGCTTTAATTGGTGTTCCTTTCTTATTTTTTTCTGCAAATAATCTGGGCGCATCCCCATCCTCCGCAAGAGAAATGATGATATTTGTAACCGAAAAGAGTGCACCCACCATAGTGGAAAAAGCAGCACTGATTATGATGATATTAAAAATCGAATCAATATACGGTATATTAAATGTCATTAAAGCAGATACAAATGGGCTTTTTGATGCATTGATATGTGTCCACGAAACCATAGACAATGCAAAGAAAATAGACAGAATATAGACAGAAACAAGCGCAATGAGCATGCTGATGCCTGCTTTCGGAACCTCACTTCTATTTTTTAATTCGGGAGCAGCGATTCCAATCATTTCAATTCCTCCAAAGGAGAAAAAGACGAAAATCAATGCCGCCCACATTCCTTTTATACCGGTTGGGAAAAATGTGTGGAAAACATTTTTTGTACTTAAAGAAACAGCATGTGGTGAGATAACATGTGTGACAAGCAATAAGCCGAAAACGACAAAAACAATTAAAGTGGTAAGCTTAACAAGTGCAAACGTTGATTCGATTTTGCCGAAATTTTTGACACCTAAAAGATTAATACCAAATGCAATTACAGAATAGATGATGGTAAAAATCCATAAAGGGATGTGTGGAAACCAAAATCGAGTAAAAGTTGCAAGGGCAACAACTTCACTTGACATAATTAATACTCCTGCTAACCAATACATCCATCCAGATGCGAAGCCCATTGAATTTCCAAATGCTTTTTTTGCAAAGGTTCGGAAGGATCCCGGTGCAGGATCTCTAACAGTCATTTCTGCAAGAGCGCAAAAAACAAAAAATGCCGCCATTCCACCAATTAAATAATCAATCAGGATGGCAGGGCCAGCGGTTTTGATAGAAAGACTTGTCCCAAGGAAAAATCCAGCCCCAATAATTGAGCCAATTCCCATTAAGGAAAGCTGCCACCAGGATAGTGATCCATTTTTTCCTTTCTCGCGATTATCATTCTTTTTATGCTGAACGGATTGCTTTATTACATGATCATTATTCATGAAAAAACTCCTTTCTAGACGCTATACTTTTTTATGTTTTCCCGTTTTTGCTATATCAACCTAAAAATTTCATGGGATTTTTAAGGGAGATAACGTGAGATTTGATTGATTACCCTAGACCGCAAAAAAGAGCTCTCAATGGATCAAAGGAGTCGAATGGATTTCCTTTGACGGCAATAAAGAGCTCTCAAGAGAATCGAATGGTGTTTAAAAGTGAATTGGTTCCAAGATTTTAAAAAAACTTTCATTAGCTATTGAGGTCACGATATTATGAAGACTTTCCAGCCCCATTATGTTTAATGTTTTTCACCAAAATCCTCCAAAAAAGAAGGACAAAAGTAATTTTTGTCGTATTTTAGCTTATAAGAAAATTTATCTTTGTTAACACACTTAAGTAAGTATCTATCGTTGATACATAATCAGCACTCAAATCGCATCAGTGCGACTAGGCAATCGCTAAGTTTTCCTTATCAAAAAAATCCTTTATTAGTTGGTGTGCTATGCTTGCTGAGAAATTACTTTTACATCTGTTAATTACAATATCTCCAGTATTAATACATAGTGTTCTTTTAGAAAATAAGCGTACTAAATATGAACCGGTACTTTGTGGTTTCATAGCTGGTATAGCTTCTGTTCTTTGTATGATTTTTACTTATAAAAATTATGGTTTATATTGGGATCTTCGGTATGTTCCCATAATACTTTCGTTTTTATACTGTGGTCCTCTATCAGGTGGTATTACAGTTTTGCTTGCTCTATTAGCTAGATCAATGATGGATGGAGGTAATCTTCTCTTTGCTTTCATTATTTGTGCAGTGTCCATTACTGCTCCTCTCCTCGTAATAAAGAAGTTTCAGAATTATAGTCCTCGTAAGAGAATCCAGACAGCTATTATTACGGGAATTTGGCCGTTAATTGTTTCATTTTTAGGTTTATTTGTGAATAGTGGCTTTCAGGGGTCCCTTCACAGGCTTTCATTAGGATATGATATTTTCCTGTTAGCCTTTATTCATGTGTTAAGTATAGGATTATCATCTAAGCTAATTGAGAACTTTTGTGAAAAAAAACGAATGACGGCTGAAATAGAGCGAGCTAAAAAACTTAATACCTTAGGGGAACTTGCAGCATCTATTGCACACGAAGTTCGAAATCCTTTAACAGTGGTAAAAGGATTCCTACAGCTAATGAAGCAAGAGGAACATGGTAAAAATTATGAGTACCTCTCGCTTGTTTTAAGTGAACTAGGTCATGCTGAAACAATTATTAGTGATTATTTAAATTTTGCAAAACCAAAGCTTGACAAAATAGAAAAATTTCAAATAAATGATGTCCTCTCGGAGATTATGTTACTTCTTGATCCCTTAGCAATGAAAAATGGTGTACAGTTTGAAAGTGAACTAATTGGAAGTATCTATTTGACAACCGATCGAAATCAACTGAAACAGGCCCTTGTTAATTTTATCAAAAATGCAATTGAAGCAACTGAACAAGGGGGGAAAGTATCGATACGATTAATTCAAGAAAACAATC
This sequence comes from Neobacillus sp. PS3-40, assembly GCF_030915485.1. Lineage (GTDB taxonomy): Bacteria > Bacillota > Bacilli > Bacillales > Cytobacillaceae > JAUZPL01. Next base: position 2,843,004 of record NZ_CP133266.1, read on the forward strand.
TTGGCATCATTTATATCTCTGATACTGGAAAGGGAATGACGGAAGAACAGCTAACACGGATTGGGACGTTATTTTATACGACAAAGGAAAAAGGAACCGGTCTTGGCACGTCAGTTTCAATGAGGATTATTGAAACGATGAAAGGGAAGGTTACTTTTATGAGTGAACCAGGGATCGGAACAGAAGTTAAGATGATTTTACCAATTAGCTAAATAGAATAAATACCCCATTTGAGTGGGATAAATAAGAACAAATCATTCGTTGTGTGAATGGTTAGTTCTTTTTTTTTTGGATGAAGAAAGGAGTGGAGTTGTGCAAAAACGGAACATAAATCAATCTATTCTGAACAGAAGGCATTCCTTCAAAAATTTGAATAAAGGGCTCCATTTAGTGAAGTATATATCTTGTTGATATTCATTTTTTACAAGTTTTATAAAAATATTTAAAGTATTTTGAAATAGCATTTTAAAATGTAAATTTTGGTAGAAATGTTGTATTATATTGGCATTATTTTCAAATAATTTTATTTTTCAAAAAATATTGCTTTTTTAATAAATTAATTATATTATTTATTCGACAGGTTTAGACAAACAATATGAATATATTTGTCAGAACATTTAGATAAATAATTAAATAGACAAGAGGTGTATATATGAATTTATTTAGAAAAAAGTCAATCGAAGCTTTAATTAGAGAAACTGGTCAAAAGGATGTAACTCTAAAAAAAGAGTTAGGGGCTTTTGATTTATCATTGCTAGGAATAGGAGCAATTATAGGAACAGGGATTTTTGTTTTAACAGGTGTTGCTGCAGCTGAACATGCTGGTCCTGCACTTATTCTCTCATTTGTATTATCTGGTTTAGCTTGTGTATTTGCAGCCCTTTGCTACGCGGAATTTGCTTCAACTGTTCCGGTTTCTGGTAGTGCTTATACGTATAGCTACGCTACATTTGGAGAATTGATTGCTTGGGTATTAGGTTGGGATTTGATTTTGGAGTACGGACTTGCGTCTTCTGCAGTTGCCAGTGGTTGGTCAGGATACTTCCAAGGATTGCTCGCAGGCTTTGGTATTCATTTTCCTAAAGCATTGACAAGTGCTTATGATCCTGCAAATGGAACGTTCATTGACCTGCCTGCTATCTTAATTGCATTTGTTATCGCCTTACTATTAACACAAGGTGTAAAAAAATCTGCACGATTTAACTCAATCATGGTTATGATAAAATTAGCCGTTGTAATATTATTTATTGTCGTTGGTGCATGGTATGTGAAGCCTGCAAACTGGACTCCATTTATGCCTTTTGGTTTCTCGGGAGTTGCAACTGGCGCAGCGACAGTATTCTTTGCTTATATTGGTTTTGATGCAGTATCCACAGCCGCGGAGGAAGTAAAAAATCCGCAGCGTAATATGCCAATCGGAATAATTGCATCCCTACTTGTTTGTACGGTTCTATATATTATCGTTTCCGCTATCTTAACTGGTATTGTTCCTTATACACACTTAGATGTAAAAAATCCTGTAGCGTTTGCGCTTAATTATATTCATCAGGATTGGGCTGCAGGCTTCATTTCACTAGGAGCTATTGCCGGGATCACAACAGTTTTACTCGTAATGATGTACGGACAAACTCGCTTGTTCTATGCAATCAGCCGCGATGGTTTGTTGCCAAAAGTATTTTCAAAAGTAGATAAGAAAAAACAAACACCAATTGTAAATACATGGATTACTTTTTTCCTTGTATCAATCTTTGCTGGATTAGTGCCACTAGGTAAGCTTGCAGAGTTAACGAATATTGGTACATTATTCGCTTTCATGACGGTATCAGTAGGTATCTTATATCTTCGTAAAAACAAAGAGGCTCCAAAAACTGGTTTCCGCGTTCCATTTGTTCCATTGGTTCCGATACTTGCGTTCATTTTCTGCGGATATTTAGCCCTTCAGCTACCAGCTTTAACGTGGTACAGCTTTGTAATATGGCTTGTGATCGGGTTGTTCGTATACTTTGGATATGGACGAAAACATTCAAAAATGAATAATAGTGAAGAAGGCGTAAGAAAGATCAGTTAATTGAATTGAAAGAAAAGACCTACCTCTGGGTGGGTCTTTTTGTCGTATATTCCATATTTTTGTCGAAATTCATCACTTTTTTCATAAAGTTTTCCTATTTAATGCTAATAAGATGGTAAAATAGAAAGAAAAAAGTTATAAGAGGCGTATGAGTATGAAATCAGGCGTTAATGCAACTACAAAATTGATTTTTGAAGAGAAGAAGGCTATAAAGTTATTTTTATGGTTGTTTTACATCTTTTATTTTGCTTTTGATATTTTATATTATTATTTCTATCCAATTTATACAAAAAGTAATAGTCTAGGATTTCCTAGAGATGGATTAGGGCTTTGGCTTTATGTTTTAGTATTAGGATTATTATACCCTGCGATTTACTATTACAAAAAGGAAAACCCATATATTATTAAATATATCATTGTTATTGGTTATGTAATTATTGATACTACAAATGTTATAATTGTCAATTTTGGAAGTTTAAAACCATTTGACACAGGGAATATAGTTGAAATTTTATTTTTCTTTTTTTCACCAATATTTGTAAATAAAAAGTATTTTTGGACAGCCTCATCTTTGATAATGGGAAGGTATCTTTTCTTAGGATTAGTTTTACAAGATAAACGTTACTTTTTCCCTATAGTAATATACCTTATTATATTTGCGATTTCATGGATAATCTTAATTCGATTTTATTCATACATAAATTCTCTAAAAAATGCTTACGAAGAACTTAGACAAAAAGAAAAGTTAGCTACCATGGGTCAGATGGCTGCAGCTATTGGACATGAAATTCGTAATCCATTAGCATCATTGAGAGGTTTTACACAGCTTCAACAGGAAAGAAATCCAAATACAAATGATTTTTATCCTATCATGATTCAGGAGATTGATAGAATAAATATAATTGTAGATGATTTAATGTATCTTGGTAAGCCAAAAGCAATCCAGATTGAAAAAGAAAATATTGAAGAAATTATTGCATATACCTTATCTATTTTGCAACAACAGGCTCGAAGACAGGGCGTTAATGTTGAAACCGTAATGGAAGGTCCACTACCGCCTATCGATTGTGATGAGAAACAATTGAAACAAGTATTTATTAATCTCATAAAAAATGCCATCGAAGCAATGCCAGACGGTGGAAAGATAAAAATTAATCTTAAAGCTCCTAAAGAAAATAAATTGTTAATTACTATCCAGGATGAGGGATGTGGAATTGAAGATGAAGACTTATTGAATTTGGGGGATCCTTTTTATACAACTAAAAAGGAAGGAACTGGTCTTGGATTAATGGTAACAAATAATATTATTAAAGATCATAAGGGAGAATTGATAATTAATAGTAGAATTGGGGAAGGGACCAAGATAGAGGTTGTTTTGCCAATTACTCAAAAATAAACATTCTTCTATTAAAATTGTTGAAATAAATGGAATTCCTACGAGAAATGTCTCCAAATTAAAGATTTTTTTCTATTTTTATACACAAATCGGACTTTTTATATATTTTTCTATTTTTACAAATGATTTATAATGTAGGAAAGTGTCGGAAATAATTGTGTAGTGTGAATCATTTTAAGATGTGAGGTAGGCAAATGAATAAACTTCCAATTGATTCGAATTTAGTCTATGAAGAAAAGCGTGCTTTAAAATGGTTTCTAGTTCTATTTTATATTATATATATTTCGTTTGATGTATCGTATACTCTTATTTCAAAGTATATCCCAAGATTAAAAGATGACACCCCAGATGTATTGCGTAGTTGGATATATATAGTTATGTTTGCATTAATCCCAATCGCCTACTACCTATATAAAAAGCAAAAATATCACCTTATTAAATATATTTATTTTATAAGTTACACAGCTTTAACCTTTTTAGATGACATACTTACATTTTACGGTAAACCAGAACTCTATAAAAGTGGTAATGTAGTTGAAATCTTTTGGCTACTATTATCACCAATATTTGTTAGTATTCCTTTTGTAAAAGTAGTTTCGATAGGATTGGTAATGAAGTATATTGCTGCAGGATTGATAATTAAAACTCCTTATGCACTAATGGGGATTTTATTAGTAACAATACTTTCTATATTTTCATTTATTTTATTAAATCGATTTCTATCATATGTCAAGACTATTAAAAACTCGTATGATCATCAGCTAGTAGGTATTGTTAAAGGTGTAATTGCTACACTTGAACTTAAAGATCCTTACACTAGGGGGCATAGTGAACGAGTTGCAAGCTATGCTATGGTGTTAGCAAAAGAGTCAGGAAAATTGACGGATGATGAATTGAAAGGTTTTAATTACGCTTGTTTACTCCATGATATTGGGAAGATTAACATTCCAGATCAAATTTTAATGAAGCCTTCAAGTTTAACAAAAGAGGAATATGAAATAATTAAATCCCATACCGTCGTAGGGGCAGAGGCCGTTTCAAAAGTTGTTGGATTAAAAGATAGTATTGATATCATCCGGTCACATCATGAATGGTGGAATGGAAAAGGTTATCCAGATCAATTTAAAGGTGAAGAAATACCTTACCTGGCAAGAGTAGCTGCTATTGCAGATGCATTTGATGCGATGACATCCACAAGATCTTATAGGTCAGCATTAACTGTTGATGAAGCTTATGGACGTATTATAGAGGGTAGTGGCTCTCAGTTTGATCCTGAATTAGTAGATATATTTAAAAAGGTATTTATAAAATGGAAAGAAATCCAAATGGATGCATCTCTTTATCAAGAGTTTCCAAATAGGGAGTTAAATAAGTTTATTATGGATAAGGAGGTGAAATTATGAAAATTCGTAAATTAAATAAAATCAAAGCTACTAGCCCATGTTGGTGGTGCTTTTGGTTGTAATATAAAACGGGAGGGGATGTTAGAAATCCATCTCCCTATTTTTATATATTATAAATTAAGGGTGTTACGATGAACTTAACTGTAGATTCACGTTTAAAACTAGTCCCAATTGAAATTCGCAAGGATAAGAAGCATTTTATTGTGGAGGATACGGCAACTGGTGAATTTTATGAGATGCCAGAGGTTTGTATTGATGCAATCCATTTGATCATTAACGGCAAGACTTTAGGTGAGATTGAAAAAGAGTTAATAGAAAAGTATCCGGATGAAGAAATTGGTTTGGTAGATTTTGCTGGTCAGCTTGCTGAACTAGGACTTGTAGAAGAATTTGATGGTGTTAAGGTAGGACTTGAAGTACATAAGAGTAAGGAAAGTTTGGGCTTTGAATGGATTTCTCCTAAACTGGGACAGTTTTTCTTCAATAAGGTTTCGATGATTCTCTATTCTATTTTATTCGTATTAAATAGTATTCTTCTAATCTCCCATCCTGAATTATTTCCTCATTATAAGGATTTATTTATTTTCCGTTTGATGGTGTTGAATATTCCGGCATGGCTGGTAATAACAATAATACTCTTGTTGATTCATGAATTCGGTCATATCCTCGCAGTGAGGGCCAGGGACCTCCCAACGAAATTAGGAATAGGACACCGTTTGTTCCTTGTCGTACTCGAAACAGACATGTCTCCTGTTTGGAAACTACCCTCAAAGGATCGAAACGTACTTTATTTAGCAGGTATTTGTTTTGATACAGTCATGTTATTTTTATCATTAGCAACACAACTCCTCATTCCAAATGTATCAGGGGTTTTCCTAGGCATCCTCCATGTAGTAGTATTGGATACATTTATTAGAATGGTCTATCAATGTTGCGTCTATATGAAAACAGATCTGTACTATGTCATTGAAAATAGTAGTGGCTGTTATAATCTAATGGAAAATGCCCAGCAACTTATTAGGAAAAAGCTTTCGTTTATAAAATTATCAGGAACTGAAGAGGTTATTTTTGATGGGGAAAGAAAAACAGTTTTCTTGTATTCTATTTTCTATTTTATAGGTGTATTTTTGACAGTTTTCCTTTATATTCTCTTTTATCTTCCACAATTGTTCTATGCTTTCCATAAGGAAATTCCAAAACTTGAAAAAACACCGAGAAGCTTGGAATTTTGGGATGCAGTACTTTTTGTATTGCAGATAACCATTATTTTTGGAATCCTCCTATATTCCTGGAGAAAAAAGTACTCCAAGAAAACAATTAAAAGTTAAATGTGACAAATTTTTGTCTAAAGTGAAATATATAGGGGTTTTCTCCCTATATTATAGGGGAGTTCCCCGATACGGATAACACTGCAATTTTCTTAGAATGTAGATAAGAAAATGATAGTGTTATTTTTTTTGAGGAGGAACCAAGAATGCAGGCAAATATTTCAACAAATCAAAAGCCCAAAAGTTCAATCAATGATGCATTTGCTTCCCATTTTGCTAAGTCAATGTTTTTAACTGTTGCAGGACTTGCACTTTTAACTCTTGTAGGTACAAGAATGTTTACACATATTGACTTGAATCTTTATGGATATATGATGGGAACAATCGTCTTTATTGGGGGGTTCTTTTACCGCTTTATTGCTTGGGGTGAAAGGCCACCAACAAAAATCTTTATAAAAAAAGGGCTTAAATTATTATTTAGGAAGAACACAGCTAAAACAGCTGTTAATCAATTAGCTATTTACGATTTTATTTGGAATCGGGGAATTTACCGTTGGGTCCAACACGTTCTGATTGGTTGGGGTTGTGTCCTTTCGTGCTTTGTAACATTTCCTCTCGTGTTTGGGTGGATGTATTTTACGATGAGTGACAACGGCTACTATACAGTTGTTGGCCTTGGAATAAACTTGATGAAGGTAAAAGCTGATGGAATCATTTCCTTTTTCTTTTATAATGCTTTGAATTTTACGGCTGTTATGGTTATTTTAGGAGTTTGCATGGCTTTATACAGACGTTTGAAAAATATGCAGGCAAGAGCAGAACAAAATTTTATGTACGATTTTCTGCCATTATATTTATTGTTATTTATTTCGGTAACAGGACTGTTATTGACTTTTATGAACATTGTGATGCATGGTCATGGTCAGCCAATCATGACATTGATTCATCAATTTTCGGTTGTCGTGACATTAATCTATCTTCCTTTCGGAAAACTTGCACATATTCCTTTTCGTCCAATGAGCGTACTTGCAAGGAATTACCGGGAACATTACAGTGAACAATCAATGAAGGAATGCCGAGTATGCGGGGATCATTTCGTTTCAGTTGAGCAATCAAAGGATGTTATTCAGGTTCTAGGGGTAAATGATATTGAATTTGAAATGAAGGAAGGATTCCACCTTGCGGAGTTATGTCTTCCATGTCGCAGAAAATACCGGATAGCTCAATTTTCCGGATTCCCTACTCACACAGTAAAGGTCAAGGAGGCTAACCAGAATGCAAAGGGATAAGTTTTTTAAAGAGATAGAAAATGTACGACATCCGAATGAAACGCTAATCAAGACCCATTGTGCCTATTGCGGCATGCAGTGTGGGATGAACTTAAGGGTAAATAAAGCAACAAATAAAATTATCGGGGTTGAACCTCGTTACGACTGGCCAGTAAACCTAGGAAAAATGTGTCCCAAAGGCGTTACTGCTTATCAGCAAACAAACCATGATGATCGAATTCTAAAGCCATTAATCCGTGATGATACTTCCCTAAAAGGAACAAAAGATGGGTTCCGAGAAGCAACTTGGGATGAAGCTTATGACTTAATTGCAGTTAAATTTAAGGAGCTTCAAGAACAGTATGGAAAAGATACACTGTCTGTTTTTAGTGGTGTTTCCATGACAAATGAAAAGTGCTATTTAACAGGGAAATTTGCAAGGGTTGCTATGCAAACGCGTTATATCGACTATAATGGACGTTTTTGTATGTCCAGTGCTGCAGGTGGATTCCTCCGTTCTTTCGGAGTTGACCGTGGTTCAACACTTCCTTGGACGGATGTTCATGAAACAGATTGTTTATTTATTGCAGGTAGTAATACTGGGGAATGCCATCCAACTTCTATGTTCCGCGTATGGGCTGTTCAAGAAAGAGGAGGGTATTTAATTGTAGCAGACCCTCGTGAAACAGCGATTGCGAGAAGAGCAGATGTTCACTTAGATTTAAGACCTGGAACAGACTTGGCGCTTGCAAATGGAATTTTAAATCTATTGATTCAAAATGGCTATGCGGACGCGGATTTTGTTAACAACCATACAAATGGGTTTGAAGAAACGAAAGAGCTTGTTAAAGAATTTACTCCAGAATATACAAGTGAGTTAACGGGGGTTGCCCCAGAAAAAATTATTCGTGCTGCAGAAATTTACGGTAAAGCTCCGAATGCAATTGTGATGTTTGCCCGTGGCATTGAACAACAGCAAAAGGGAGTAGATAATGTATCTGCCTATACGAATATGGCCTTAGTAACAGGGAAAATCGGGCGTCCTAAAGCAGGTGTTGCGACATTTACTGGGCAAGGCAATGGCCAAGGTGGACGTGAACATGGCCAAAAATCTGATTTACTTCCAGGTTACCGTAAATTGACCAATCCGAAGCATGTTGAAGAAGTATGCCAGGTATGGGGAATTACTCCAGAGGAAATGCCACTTCCAGGTGTTTCTGCATATGAAATGTTTGAACTAATGGAAGAAAAAACAATTCGTGGATTATATTTGCTTTGCTCGAATCCAGCTGTTTCAGCACCAAATCAAAACTTTGTACGTAAGGCTCTTAAGGGATTAGATTTTATGGTGTGCTCAGATTTCTATCTCTCAGAATCTGCTGAGTTTGCCGATGTTATTCTTCCATCTGTAACTTGGTCGGAAGATGAGGGAACCGTCACAAATCTTGAAGGTCGTATTATTAAAATCAATAAAGCACAAGAGCCAATTGGTGAATCAAAGCCTGACTGGCAAATTCAAGTGGAACTTGCGGAACGAATTGGAAGAGGAAAATATTTCTCCCATTTAAAGACGGCGAAGGATGTCGCAGATGAGTTCCGATTGGCATCTAAAGGTGGATATGCTGATTATTATGGTGCCACTTGGGATAAAATCGATAAACAAGATGGAGTCTTCTGGCCTTGTAAAGACGAAAACGATCCAGGAACACCACATATGTTCTTAGACAAAAAGTTTTATCATCCTGATGGAAAAGCAAAAATTTGTGCGCTTCCATACCGTCCGCCTGCTGAAGAACCATGTGAAGAATATCCATTGCGGTTAACAACAGGTCGTGTCGTATACCATTATTTGTCTGGAAACCAAACTAGAAGAATACAATTCTTACGTGATATGTGCCCTGATCCATTCGTTGAAGTCCATCCAGAAACAGCAGCGAAATATAATATTGAGCATGAAGAGCGTGTTCGGTTGTTCTCCCGTAGAGGAGAAGCAGTATATAAAGTGAAAGTAACAGAGGCTATTCGTAAGGATACCGTATTTGTTCCTTATCATTGGGGACATGATCAGTCTATTAATCTCTTAACAAACCCAGCACTTGACCCAATTTCCCGGATGCCGGAATTTAAAGCATGTGCAGCACAAATTGAAAAACTAGAGTTAAAGAAGGTGCAACAATGAAAAAGAGGCTGTATTTAGAACTTGAAAACTGTATTGGATGCCGATCTTGTTTAGCTGCTTGTACACAATGCGGTGGGCATGAGGAACGAAATCGAAACTATGTGTATGATGTAAACCCGCTTGTGAATCGGCAAACGATGCCTCTTATGTGCCTCCATTGTGAGAATCCGGCCTGCGCAAGAAGCTGTCCGGCACAAGCAATCCAAATCCATGAAACAGGTGCTGTCCTTTCTGCCCTTGTTGAAAAGTGTATTGGTTGTCAGAATTGTACAATTGCATGCCCTTATGGTATTCCAAAATTTGATACCGAACAAAATCTAATGTATAAGTGCGACATGTGCATCGATCGCTCAAAAGATGGTATTCCACCAATGTGTGCAAGTGTTTGCCCTTCTAATACAATTCAGTGGTTATCAGATTCAGAGATTGAAGCCAAGAAAAATCAATTTAACCTTAATAATGGTAAATGGGTAACAAGCATGCCTTTCTTAGAAGGCGAAACAAATGTTAAAGTAAATCTTCCTGGTATTTTACAGGGTGTCACTAAATTGTTTTAAGGAGGGATTAACATGACGGATAAAAATAATAAAATCCCATTTGACGAAGATAATTATACCCACAATATAAATCGAAATAATGAAAGAAAACTAGATCGGCGCGGTTTCATGAAAACACTCGTTGGAGCGGCAGGTGTTTTCGCTGTCTCCTCCCTTCCGTGGGGTGCAGTGGCTGCCAAAGAATTAGCAGGGCTCAGTGATAAAAAATATCCAAAGCAAAAAATAACGGATATTAAGTCGATAGCTGTTGGGGATGCTGTTGACTTTGCTTTCCCTGGCGAACACGATAGTGCTATTCTTGTTAGACTATCTGAAAATAAATATGTTGCGTATCAAAATGCTTGCACTCATTTGCGCTGCCCAGTTTTTTGGGATAAGAAAGAAGAAGAGATGATTTGTCCTTGTCATCATGGGAAATTCAATGTGAATACAGGTGTGCCATTTGCCGGGCCACCAAGACGTCCTTTGCCAGAAATCGTTGTAAAGGTAGAAAACGGAGCTGTTTATGCCGTGAGGGTGAAACGTTATGAAGCATAAATTTATCGGAGTCGGACTTCTTCTTGCCATTCTCATGCTAAATATTGTGTTTACTCAATACATGGTACATCAGTACTTTTATGAGCATTACAGCAATTCAATCATTGCTGCAATTGTTAATGTCATACTGTTCCCTATAGCAATATTTATCTATAAAAATGATAAAAGGAATACTAAACCTTTATAGTCTTAAAACTTACCTATCCAACATGAAAAATTTAACCCACTTAATAAGGCGGTGTGAGCAGAGGTAGTCTTCACATAATTTGTTGTGAAAAGAGTTTTCTTTGCCCAATTCCCAATTGGATGTGCTGATTCATTTGAGCGCCACGCCGCCACTTTACAAACAAAGGTGTGAATACGAATGAATAATGAGACATATATTGATTTTTGTTTTATTCGTAAGGATACAGGCAAATTCTCCTTAGAAATCGATCAGTTATTGAAGAGTATTTTCAGAGAAAATCGATTAAATTGGTACCTAGAAGAGAAAATAGTAGATGGTGCTGAAATGGTTTTGGCAGAAGTAAAAGGTATGAGTAACTGGTGCTCTGAAAAAGATGCAATTCGGTACCTTGAAGAACATGCAGGGGAGAGTTTTTGGGAGTATCTGCAAGGATATAAAATGTTTATTTACCCTGTAACGAAAGGATGTACTAGTTGTGGAACCCATTAATTTGAATGACTTACAGCGTTTTGTCGGTTTCCCAGCAGAAATAGTGATTCAAGATTCAGTGGTCAGGGATCAAGCTCCAGCTGTTCAAAAGTCAGTGAAAAAGATCCAACTATGCCCAGATAAAACGCATATTCGATTTTATTTTGATGATTTTTACTTTCTTGCTGTACCAATGGCAAGCCAGGTAAAGGAAACAGATACAGAATGGTCTGCATTTGATAAAGAAAGCGGCCTACATTATCATATTAGAAAGGTGTAGGATGATTTATAAGCCTACATTTTTTTTGCTAATCAGAATTTTATATCCATAAATTCTGCTAGCGCATAGGGGCAACTACACCTATTCATCGCCCTTAGGGGCTCGCCAATCGGCGAGTTTTCTTCATTGGTAGAATTAAATTTACATTATTTGTACACGACTGCGCTTGTACTTTTCTAAAAGGGGGGATTCAAATGGAGCATGTATCATCAAAACAGCAAATAAGCTCATATATTATCCAAACCCAGGAAGAAGAAATAAAAAGAATTGCTTTAGAGCTTCATGAAGGTGTTGGACAAAATCTTTATAGTATCTTGACTGGGTTGAAAGTATTGGAAACTGGGGTTATTAAACCACATATGAAAATGTATGCGCGCGAAATGTCTCAGTTACTTGAAATGACCATACAAGAAATGAGACTTCTCACGATTGAATTACATCCGCCAACACTCCCTACTTTAGGATTAGTTCCAGCCATAAAGAGCTATATTAAATTATATACATCTACATTTGGAATCATGGTCGACATTGAATCAATTGGCGAAGAAAAGCAAATTACTGAAAAAAATAATATTGCCGTTTTCCGAGTATGCCAGGAGGCGCTTGCCAATATTGCTAAATATGCAGATACATCCAATGTAAAGATGAATTTTATTTGGAAAGAAGATACATTAAAAATTAATATTTGTGATTTTGGGAGAGGCTTTCTTATTGAGGAGCATGTAGGAAACCTTCAAACATCGGGGCTAGCAGCAATGAAAGAACGGATGCATTTAGCTGGCGGTGATTGTATTATATCCTCTAAAATAGGAGAAGGAACATCTATTGAACTATCTCTTCCCTTAAGATAAGGATGAAGGAGAATGAAGGAGGGTTTAACTTGATAAAAATCCTGCTGGTTGACGATCATGCTGTTGTAAGGAGAGGGCTAACCATGCTACTCAATGCAGATCCTGAACTCCGAGTGGTTGGTGAGGCTTCTGAAGGAAATGAAGGAATTCAACGGGCATTAAAGCTGAATCCTGATGTTGTAGTTATGGATTTAAGCATGCCACATGGGAAAGATGGACTTTCAGCAACGTCTGAATTGAAAAAGCAAATGCCAGGCGTTAATATTCTTATTTTAACCATGCATGATGATGAAGAATACCTCTTTAGAGCTATTCAGGCAGGGGCATCAGGCTGTATTTTAAAAAGTGCTCCACCTGATGAATTAATTTCTGCGATCCAATCGGTTGCACAGGGAAATGCCTATCTACACCCATCAGCTACCAAAAGATTAATGGAAGAATATCTTGGTAACGTTAAACAAGGCAACATGGATACATTTAATCCCTTATCTGATCGAGAAAACGAAGTCCTTACCCTAATTGCCAAAGGTTTTTCAAATAAAGATATTGCTGAACAACTTGTTATTAGTGTAAAAACAGTAGAGACCCATAAAGGGAATTTAGCAGAAAAGCTACAAATGAAAACCCGACCTGAATTGGTGGAATATGCCGTTAAAAAGGGGTTGCTAGGGTATGGTTTATAAGGAGAAAGGTAAGGTATGAAGCAATTACAGGAATTACAACCAGTTGTTGAGGCATGTAACCAATTGATGAGTGAAATTAAAAGTGAATTTGTGGGGCTTGCGATTCAAAATAAGATTGGCCCTGATATTAAATGGCATTATGCTTTTGGCAATTTAAATGATAAGTATAAAAGAATAACGGTTCGTTATGGGAAAGGAATTGCGGGCAAAGTGATTTCAAGTGGCAGTCCCGTGATGATTCAAGACTTTCCAAACGATATACTTGGGAAGGCAATAGATTACCCCATTATGCTAGCAGAAAAATTGGTCTCCTCCTATGGGATGCCTTTATTTTTTAATGGAGTTCCGAAAGGGGTATTAGTGGTTGGGAAACGAATAGAATACGCTCTAACCGAAAGTGAACAGGAGAGTGTTAGGAAGGTTGCTTGTTCATTGGAAGAGATGTTGAAAGAGTATATTCATTTTTAATTGAAGGAGGCAATGGGATGGATTGGGATATTCAGCAGCCTTCCAATAAGATGGTTGACCTCGAATCTGAATTAAAAAAATCTATGCAAGCCCTTATAAATTTAAAGTTTGCTCTTGATGAATCGTCGATTGTTGCAATAACTGATAGCCAAGGAAAGATTACATATGTAAACGAGCAATTTTGCCTCATATCCAAATTTTCAAGAGAAGAGCTGATTGGAAAGGATCATCAGATAATTAATTCTGGTTACCATTCTCGTGAGTTTTTTAAAGAAATGTGGAGAACAATCGGTTTGGGGAAAGTATGGAAAGGCGAAATTCGTAACAAGGCGAAAGATGGATCTTATTATTGGGTTGATACGACAATTGTTCCATTTTTAAATGAAAAGGAAAGGCCTTATCAATATTTAGCAATTCGCTATGAAATATCGGAAAGAAAACGAGTTGAAGAAGAGCTTCAAAAAATGATGACGAGAATTATCGATGTCCAGGAAGAAGAACGAAAGCGCCTATCACGTAATTTGCATGATGGAATTGGCCAAAATCTATACAGCCACCTGATTACGATTAATCGCCTACTATCGAAGTTGGAGCATCCTCTTCTGAAACAGATGCAGGATGAAGCAACACAATTGATTGAGGAAATTAGGGAAATCTCATGGGAATTACGCCCATCTGTTTTAGATGATCTTGGATTGGTTCCAGCTATTCGATCTTTCCTAACACGCTTTTCGGATCATTATACAATTGATGTTTATTTTGACTGTGTGTTGAATCGCCGTTTGGACATCGGTATTGAACTAACTATTTACCGAATTATTCAGGAGTCTTTAACGAATATCCGTAAATATGCGGAGGTAAAAGAGGCAACTGTGACGATAAGAGAAACAGACGATGTTATTAGGGTGATGATTGAAGATAAAGGAATAGGCTTCGATCGAAAGAAACACAGCTCAGGAGTGGGGTTGTTCAGTATGGATGAAAGAGTGAGATCCGTCGGGGGAGAACTATTTATTTATACTTCGCCAGGAAAAGGGACGAAGATTATATTAGAAATACCGATAGCTTAGGAAAAGGCGCGAGGGAATCACGCCTTATTTTTTATTGTAAAAGAGTATGTCCAACTCCTCAATTAATTTCTCCTCTTTAAAACGTCGAATAATAAATAACTCCCCGGAATTGGAAGATAACATTATAAAATTAGCCCGAAAAATAAAATAGGAATAAAAAGAACCAAGCACCAATGAACTGCTTTCCAATTGTTAGTCGTGTTTAACAATTAGTGGCAGTTCACAAAGCTTGGTTCTTTCATTTATATTTTAAATGAACTTTTTAATGAAACGATTCGGTTAAAAATAAACTTATCTGTGCTTTTCGGATCCACGTTAAAATATCCATGTCTAAAGAATTGGAATTTGTCCTGAGCTTGAACTTCAGCCATATTTGGCTCGATAAATCCTTGTAGAATTTCTAGGGAATTTGGATTTACATGGTCAAGGAATGTTTTCTCCGCACCTTCTGTTTCCTCTTCTATTTCCTCTGCTGTTTCATCAAGGATTAGTGGCTCATATAAACGGAATTCTGCGGGAACTGAGTTAGTTGCTTCAACCCAGTGGATCGTTCCTTTTACCTTCCGGCCTGTAAAGCCAGTACCACTCTTTGTTTCAGGATCATACGTACAATGGAGTTCGATAACTTCTCCCTTTTCATCGGTAAGAAATTCTTCGCACTTTATGAAATAGGCATTCTTCAAGCGAACTTCATTGCCAGGGAACAAGCGGAAGTATTTCTTTGGTGGATTTTCCATGAAATCATCCTGCTCAATATAAATTTCACGAGAAAATGGAATTTTGCGCATTCCCATTTCAGGATTTTCTGGGTTAACTTCAGCATCTAGCCATTCGATTTGACCTTCTGGATAGTTAGTTATAACTACTTTTAAAGGTTTGATTACTCCCATCGTCCGCGGCACCTTCAATTTTAAATCTTCACGGACAAAGTGCTCGAGCATTTGTGAATCGACAGCTCCAGATCCTTTTGAAACACCCGTTTCGATGACAAATGACCGAATCGATTCAGGTGTAAAACCTCGTCTTCTCATTCCGGAAATAGTTGGCATTCGTGGATCATCCCAGCCGTCCACAAACCCCTCTTCAACTAGCTTCTTAAGCTTTCGTTTACTCATAACAGTATTGGTAATATTCAAACGGCCAAATTCAATTTGCTGTGGCTGACTCTTCATATCACAGTTTTCCACGATCCAATTGTATAAGGGGCGTTGATCTTCAAACTCGATTGTACAAATCGAATGAGTGACACCTTCAATAGCATCTTCAAGTGGGTGGGCAAAGGCATACATTGGGTAAATACACCACTTGTCACCTGTATTATGATGTGTGGTATGAGAAATTCTGTATATAATCGGGTCGCGCAAATTGATGTTAGGGGAGCTCATGTCAATTTTTGCACGAAGAACTTTTTCACCATTGCCAAAATTACCATTTCTCATTTGTTCAAAGAGTTCAAGATTTTCCTCAATTGGACGGTTGCGATAAGGGCTTTCTTTTCCTGGTGCAGTCAAAGTTCCGCGGTATTCGCGAATTTCATCAGCTGATAAGTCATCTACATATGCCAGTCCCTTTTGAATGAGAAGAATAGCTCGGCTATACATTTCTTCAAAATAATTAGAAGCAAAGAATAAGCCATCCCAATCAAATCCAAGCCATTTAACATCTTCTTTAATTGAGTTAACGTACTCGATATCTTCCTTTACAGGATTGGTATCATCAAATCTTAAATTTGTTAGGCCATTAAAATCGTCTGCTAATCCAAAATTAAGGATAATTGATTTCGCATGGCCAATATGTAAATATCCGTTTGGTTCTGGTGGAAAGCGGGTTACGATTTTTTCGTGTTTTCCGTTTTCCAAATCTTTTATCATGATATCTTTAATAAAATTAGATGTGTTATGGTCCACCTTTTTTCAACCTCTTTCAGTATATTATTACTTATATAACATAAAAATTGATATTTTTCCATTGTTCCCGATATTTAATATAAACACACATGTGTTTTATCTCTTCATTCCTTGAATGGAAATACAATGATTAGAGAGTTGTAACCTAACATAAGAAGGTGGTGTGAGCAAAGCTGATTTTCTCATTATTCGAAGTGAGTAATGTGTATTTTTACCTACGATTACTTACACAAATTCATATTTACAATGCTCCGCTCCTTTTCTTCGTATAAGTAGCTTGAGATAATTATACCGCAAATTTTAAATTGACCCTATAAAAGGTTAAAATGGTAGTCATAAATATAAGGGGGGCTTTTGATGATCAACTTTGGCACGGTCGGAACAGGATGGATTACTTCATCATTTATAGAGGCAGCACAACTTAGCAATCAATTAAATTTAACTGCAGTCTACTCACGATCGGAGGAAAAAGCACAAATTGTAGCTGATACATATAATGCGGCGGATGTTTTTACAGACCTTGAAGAAATGGCAAAAGACAAGAACATAGACGTAGTGTATATTGCATCACCCAACTCAGTCCATTTTGAGCAGGCACTACTATTTCTAAAAAACAAAAAGCATGTGATTTGTGAAAAGCCTATTTTTTCTAATTTAAGGGAATTAGAAGAAGCACACAAAATTGCTGAAGCAAATGGGGTATTTTTATTTGAAGCAATCCGCAATATTCATACACCTAATTTCAGTATCCTGAAAGAAAAGCTTCATATGGCAGGTAAAATAAGAAGTGCGATTCTGCCATATATTAAATATTCCTCCCGCTACGACCTATTTTTAAAAGGAGAAGAGCCAAATATTTTTTCAAGCGTTTATTCTGGCGGCGCATTGGTTGATTTGGGTGTTTATCCCCTTTATCTAGCGGTTGGATTGTTTGGGGAGCCAAACAAGTTTTCCTATCATCCCGTTAAATTGCACAGTGGAGTTGATGGAAGTGGGACACTTGTTTTAGATTATGGGGAATTTATTTGCACCATTCTTTGTTCAAAAGTGTCGCATTCCACTCTTCTATGTGAAATTCATGGAGAAGTCGGGACGTTTGTGATGGAGGATGCAGCCCCTATTTCACAAATAGAATTTATTGATAGCCATGCATTGGCTAGCCAAATAGTGAGTGTTCCTCTAGAAGAAAAAGACATGGTGTACGAATGTATTACTATTGCATCCATTATTGAAACAAATAATAAAGAAAAATATAAAGAATTAAAGAGTATCAGTGAGATTGTGCTTCGTATAACTGAAGAAGCAAGAAAGCAAAACGATATTATTTATGCATCGGAAAAATAATTAAAGAAATGGAGGTAATACATTTGAAATATGATTTTGACAAAGAGATCAATCGTATTAATACTGCTTCAGAAAAATGGGATGAAGTAGAGAATTTATTTGGAGATAAGGATATCCTTCCGATGTGGGTAGCCGACATGGATTTCAGGGTTCCTGAACCTGTAATTGATGCAATAAAGGATCGGGCTGAGCATGGTATTTTTGGCTATACCGCCAGAACGGAATCCTATTACGAGGCAGTCATCGACTGGATGAAACGAAGACATAATTGGATAGTTGAAAAAGAATGGATTTGCCATAGCCCTGGTGTTGTTCCAGCACTTAGTCTTATTGTCCAAACATTCACAAAGCCGGGTGATAAGATCATTATTCAGCCCCCTGTTTACTATCCATTCACGAAAGTAATTGAAAAGCATGGGCGAAAAATCGTTGCTAATCCTCTCGAGTTTAAAGAGGGGCGCTATATGATGGACTACGAAGATTTAGAGAAAAAGATAGATCCCGATACAAAGATGATTATTCTATCTAGCCCACATAACCCAGTCGGAAGAGTATGGAATAAGGAGGAGCTTATTCGATTAGGGGAAATCTGTCTAAAACATAATATTCTCATTGTGTCTGATGAAATTCATTTTGATCTTATTTATAAAGGCCACAGCCATACGCCTTTTGCTTCAATTTCAGAAGAGTTTGCTCAAAACTCGATTATTTGTACGGCACCAAGCAAAACATTCAATTTGGCAGGGATGCAAACTTCTAATATTATTATTCCTAATGAAAAAATCCGAACAACCTATATAAATATTCTAGAAATATTTAGTATCAGTATGATAAGTTCGTTCGGTCTTGTGGCAACAGAAAGTGCCTATCGGTATGGAGAAGATTGGCTTGAAGAGCTTCTCCATTACTTACAGCAAAATCTTGACTTTCTAACGAATTACATTGAAACAAATATGAAAGAATTGAAAGTGATTCAACCTGAAGGAACATATCTAGTCTGGATCGATTGTCGAGGGTTAGGGATGGATGCGAAAGTACTGGAAAAATGGATGCAAACAAAGGCAAAAGTAGCATTAGATGAGGGCTATATATTCGGTCAAGAAGGAGAGGGATTCACAAGGATCAATATTGCTTGTCCAAGGTCTATATTGGAGGAGGGGTTAAAAAGAATCGAAAAAGCAATTAAGGTTTTAAGAGGCGTAATTTCATACTAAAAGTAAAGGCCAGGGAGAAATACTCCCATGGCCTTTTGATTTTAAGATGCTTTTTTGATTTCAACTTCTTTTAATGAAGGTGATTGATTGAATTTATCAATGATTACCCCAGCGATTCCACCAACAATGGCAGGTACGACCCAGCCGAGGCCAACGGAAGCAAGTGGAAGAGTATTTATTACGGTTTGTACTATTTCCAAATGTAGACCAAACATTTTTAAACCGTCAAACAAACTAACGATGCCTGTTAAGAGCATAGCTCCAGCATACACTTTCTGTGACCCCTTAAAGAATCGATGGAAGAATGATAAAGTGACAAGAACAATCGTCAATGGATAGGACATAACAAGGAATGGAACAGATACAAAAATGATTTGGTTAAGGCCAAGATTTGCGATTAGGAAGCTTGTGACCGTAACGGCTGTTACAAAAAATCGGTAATTTGCTTTCGGTATAATTTTAGTAAAATATTGACCACAGGCAATTGTTAATCCTACACAAGTTGTAAAACAAGCTAGGGTGAAAATAACACCAAGAAGGATTTTTCCGCTATTTCCTAATAAAATGGTAGATGCTTTAGATAACAATTCTGTACCATTTTCAAAAGTTCCATAGGCTGCCATTTTTGCACCAATAAAGCCAATTGCTACATAAACAAGGGCAAGGGCTGTACCAGCAATCAGACCTGCTTTCACGGTATAAGCTGTTAATTGTTTTTTACCTGTGATGCCCTTTTGCTTCAACGTTGTCAAAATAACAATTCCGAAGGCTAGAGCAGCAAGGGCATCCATGGTGGAATAACCATCGATAAAGCCTTTAAACAAGGAGGCTGTTTGGTAATTTGTAGTTGGTGCTTTTAATGGTTGATTGAGCTTCACGAAACCTGTTACACATAATACAACGATAGACAATAGGAGAGCTGGAGTAATCCATCTTCCCATGTAATCGACTACCTTTGAAGGGTTTAAGCTCAAAAGATATACTAGCAAAAAGAATGCAGCGGAAAAGATAAACAAGAGAACGGGTTGGCCTAAAGAAACATTGCCAAGGAATGGCTTTAAGCCCATTTCGAATGCCACATTTGCATTTCGTGGAACTCCGAAGAACGGCCCGATTGATAAGTAAACAACAATAGTAAAAATAGTACCGAACCAAGGATGAACTCGGCTTCCAAGTGTATTGACTCCATCTTTCACAAGGGCAATCGCAGTTAAAACTAGCAGTGGTAAGCCGACGCCGGTTAGGATAAAACCTATGATAGCCGGCCAAAAGGAAGTACCTGCACCCATTCCTAAAAATGGAGGGAAAATTAAATTTCCTGCCCCAAAAAACATTGAAAATAACATTAAACCAACAAATAAAGTATCTTTCTTTTTCATCTTTCTCTCTCCTTCTTTTGGGAATTGACTAGCTTTTTTACAAAATAAAAAGCCCGTCCCCATGGATAGGGACGAGCATGCTCGCGTTACCACCCTACTTCCGCAAATAAAATAAAAAAATTTGCGGCTCTCGTTCAACGTACTATCATACGTGGTCCTATCGTAACGGTGGACAGTTCCGGCAGAGGCTTACTAAAGTTTCAGCCTTGCATCTCAGAGATGATCTTCACATGTATCCTGCTATCGACTTTCACCAACCGTCGACTCTCTAAAGTCCAAGATTTACATGCTACTGTTCTCGTCATTGATTTTAATGATTTTTCTAAAAAGTCTGAACTAGCTTTTGTTAGTATGATTATATTATTTTTATATAGTTTTGCAAGCACTATTTTTCGTTGATTTTTAGGAAAACGTTTCCAATGTGATAATACCTATGATAAAAAAATTATGAACTATTTAAGAATACCAATGTGAACTATTTATGAATTCACCAGATTAATGATCTAAATCACATGCCACATTTTTGCCCCTCATTTATAGTTAAAGTATTGAAAGAATGGGGGGATCGTGATGAAATCTAGGAGCTGGTATGCTAAACAATTAAAGCGTAAGCCGGTCCAATTTACGAGATACATCGTTCAGGCATTATTTCTGTTATTTTTACTATATGTAGGACTTCGGTTTTATCAATTTTACATGCACTTTGAAACATTAGGGAAAGAACCATTTGTCCCAAGACCTAGTGCAGTCGAGGGGTTTTTGCCGATCAGTGCCTTGGTAGGGTTGAATGTGTGGGTGAATGGCGGGGGATTTGATCAGATCCACCCGGCTGGCCTTGTATTGTTTGCTTTCTTTATCGGTAGTGGACTCCTGTTCCGTAAAGCCTTTTGCGGATGGTTTTGTCCAGTTGGTACGGTAAGTGAATGGACAGGAAGACTTGGAAAAAAGATTTTTAGAAAGAATTTTGAAATTCCGCAATGGCTCGTATGGATTTTAACTCCCTTGAAATACTTATTATTATTAATCTTCATAAATATGATCTTTTTTATGGATTTTTATAATGCAAAGGCATTCTTGGTTGATCCATATAATAAAGTATCAGACGTGAAAATGCTTTTATTCTTCTTAGATATTGGTGGCTTTGCATTGAAAGTTATTTTAGTCTTGTTTGTATTGTCACTGTTTTTCCGGAATTTTTGGTGTCGGTTCCTTTGCCCGTACGGAGCATTGATTGGTCTTGGCTCTATCTTCAGAATTACAAAGATTAAGAGAAATGAAGATACATGCATAAGCTGCGAAATGTGTACAAAGGTTTGTCCACAAAGAATTAAAGTTCACCAGAAAACAGCGGTTAATACACCAAACTGTACTGCCTGCATGGCATGTGTGGAGGCATGTCCAGTAAAAGATACGCTGAATATGACTGTTGCAAAGAAAAAGGTGAATAAATGGTTTATCCCTGTTGCTTTTCTTGTACTGTTCTTCCTAGTTGTAGGATTTGCTAAAATCACGGGTCACTGGGACACTATTATCACGTATGACGAGTGGAAGCAATTAATACCAGAAGTAAATAATATTGGACATTAAGTTCAAGGCTGCCTAACTGGTAGCCTTTTATTGTTTTATAGGCACATATCCCTTGTTTATTCATATCATAAATCAAAAAATAAAATGGAGAGTTACGATGTTTAGAAAAGATGGAGACTTAGAAAATGTCAATCTTCCATTACGGCCATTTGGTGCAGAAGCACTGTCTGCACCTTATTATTATCAAAGACTTAGAGAATCAGAGGTAAAGGAGTCGAGAGCAAGAGGAGTTTACCTTTTCCCCATTTCAATCAAAGAAATTGGCGGTAATAAATGGGGATATATGAACGAAAAAGGTAAAATTATTCTTCCTCCTATCTATGAGCATGCAGGGGATTTTCAAGATAATGGCTTGGCAATTGTAAGATTACTTGACCTTTCTGGTGTAATCAATTCGAATGGATATTTTATTGTAAAGCCAAAATACGATACTATAAATCCATTTTCCGAGGGGCGTGCAACGGTAATTAATCACCTGGGTTTTAAAGTTATCGATGAAAGTGGGAAGGAAACGACCTCAAAGGTATACTCGTTTATTGGTGATTATAAGGAAGGCCGAGCATTAATCGCAAATACGGATGAACATGGCAAATACTTATATGGGTATTTGAACAGAAGAGGAAAAGAGGTCCTTCCATTAGAGTTCGAGTCTGCCAGTGATTTTCACGAAGGAAAAGCTGTTGTTAAGAATCTAGATGGGTCTTATTCATTAATAGGTCTTGCCGGAAAGATTATTAAAACGTATCCATATGCTTTTGTTGGGAATTATGGGGAAGGACTACTTGCATTTCAAAAAACTGCGGGTGGGAATTTTGGCTATATGGATGAACAAGGGGAAATTGTAATTGGACCACAGTTTTCAGAAGCAAGGCCATTCATTGAAGGCCGAGCAATTGTGAATGTATCCGAGGAGTTTAAAGGACATTACGGTTTAATTGATCGAAATGGCCATTTTATATTAAAGCCACATTATCAAACTATTATAAGCCTTGGTGAAGGCCGAGTGGCAATTGGGAAAGCAATCATCGCAGAAAAACCTTATGTTGGGTCATTATATGCAATTGCGGACATCGATGGGCACATCTTAACTGGATTTATTTATAATGGTCTAACGAAGTTTGTAGAAGGTCGTGCCTCAGCATACAATGAACAATCTACTTTCTTTATTGACATTAACGGCAAAAGGATCGAAAGTCTTCCAACTGTTCTTGGAAGCGGTGAATTGCATTTTGACAAAACATTAATCAAGGCTGAAGTTGACTTTCGACTTCAATATTTTACTAATAAGTCAGAGGTAGTCTGGGAGCAAAATCAATTAATTCCTTTAAATAGCCAGTATTCTGTAATTGAAAAAAAATACAAGCCGAATAAGGATTATTTAGTTTTTTATCCGCAAGTAATGGGAATGCAGTGTAAAGAGGCTCAAATGAAGGTAAACCAGGATTTAAAGGATTTTTCTGCTGTTAAAGTTGTACCAACCCAAAAACAACTTGATTCTAGTTATACTGGAGATTTTGAAGTAACCTACTATCAAAAAAATCTTTTAGTGATTGAAAAAACAGGATACGACTATCCATTTGGAGCTGCCCACGGTATGCCTTTAAAAAAATTTGCCCATATTGATCTGAATACGGGGCCATTTTATCAACTAAACGATTTGTTTAAGGACCATAGTCAATATGTAAAAACGATCAGTCACATTATTGCAGATCAAATCCAAAGCAATGAAAAGTATTCTTATATTTTTCTAGATAGGTACAAAGGAATTAGAGAGGACCAACCTTTTTTTATTACTGAAGGTGCTTTGAATCTTTATTTTAATCCATATGAAATAGGTCCATATGTTGCTGGGTTTCCGACCTTTACAGTACCGTTTGAGGAGATAGCCGATTTACTAAATCAGGAGGGGAATTTTTGGAAGTCATTTAATTAATTGTGATAGGTGTAATCTGTTTTTACTTGATTTGCGCATTCAAAAAATAATGAAGTGTGACCGACTCGGTTACGCTTCATTATTTATGTCAATTAAAATGATTAACCCGACAGTCTTTATAAAAGTCTGATCCTGTATTCACAGTATTCATCACCATTTACGTTGCACTTAACCTCATGGACCACTACCTTTCCCTCATAAAAGCGCGAGATCGCTCCTTCCAAAATGGCCCCCTCCAGATCACAGGTCATATTGCCTTGATGAACAGGCAGTCCTTTGCAAAAACAATCCTGAATCGCAATGTGAACTTCATTCTCTTTTGAGTCAATAATCATGGGAATTCCGATTTTTAATTCCTCGAAGATTGCCAAGGCATCCTCAATCGAATGGACAGGTAAACTCTGTCCAATTTTTCTGCCGACAGTAATCGTGGTGCTTTTGCCTCTCATTGGTAAACCCTGGTACATTCCAATTAATCTTACTGATCTGAACAATTCCAAAGGAACCGAATTACCTAAAGTCTTTCGGTCAATGTTTTTCATATCCTCATATGTAAATAAATCCATTTCGGGTATTACACTCCTTTGTTGTCATGATTTGTGAATATTCTATTTTCATTTTTGCAAAAGAAAAATTGAATAACCTTGATCTAAATCAATTTTTTTCAACATTGGGAACTATAAACTTAAATCTATAGATAGAGAAGGGGGAATCGGTAATTAGACCGATTTTAAAACCAACATGAATACATCGCTTATTCAGCAATTCCAAACATCGATTATCATATTAGATACTGATTATGTGATAACATTTGCAAACCCAGCTTTTATTGAAGAGAGTGGATACGCTGAGTCCGAGTTATTAGGGAGAAATGCTAATGACTTTTTAATGGGTTTGGGATCCATTTCTGAAAATATGAATGGAGAGATTTTCATAAAGACTAAAAGTGGTGAACAAGCACCAAAGTGGATGGAAATTAACCATTTTAGTCCTATGAAAGATAACCATTATATTGGATTAATCTTATTAGACGTTCAATTGTCAGGAGTAGATCCTTTAACGAAGCTACCAAATCGTTATTTTTTTTACAGGTATTTAAACAAGGCCATCAATAAAGCAAAAGTAGAAAACACATTTTTGGCGCTGCTCTATATTGATTTAGACCGATTTAAATTTATTAATGATACACTCGGCCATACATATGGAGATCTTTTGTTAAAAGAGACATCTACTCGACTAAAAGAGTGTGAAGGAACAAAGAATATGGTTGCTCGAATGGGTGGAGATGAATTTATTTATTTAGCCCTCGATTTAAAGGACGAAGCAGAGGCAGATGAATTGGGGATGCAAATCCTAGAAGCCTTTACTAAACCATTCCAATTAAAGGAATTAGAAATTCATATTTCTCCAAGCATTGGAATTAGTATCTTTCCGTATGATGGCGATGAAATCGAAGCACTTATTTCAAACGCTGATTCAGCCATGTATCGAGCGAAAAAAAGTGGCAAGAACAAGATTGAAAAGGCACAGATTGATAGTAGTGCTGGAGCATTTGAAAAACTAATGGTTGAAAATGATTTGCATAATGCTCTTTTAAAAAATGAGCTACTACTTTATTTCCAGCCACAAATCGATTTAGATCATAATAAGATTATTGGAATGGAAGCATTGATTAGGTGGAACCATCCAGACATGGGTATCATTTCCCCAGGAGAATTTATTCCAATTGCGGAGGAATCAGGGTTGATCCTTCCGATTGGTGATTGGGTTATGAGGGAAGCATGTTTAAAGATTAAAGAGTGGATGGATGTGGGTCAAGGAGTCCGTATTTCGATAAATCTTTCTGCGAGGCAATTTTTACAAAATGATTTAGTAGAAAAGTTTCAACATTTAATAGATGAATTGCAGATACCACCAAACCTCTTGGAGATAGAAATAACAGAAAGTATGATCATGTACAATATGGACTCTGCTACAGATATCCTTAATCGGATAAAAAAGTTAGGAGTGCATATTGCGATTGATGATTTTGGCAAGGGATACTCTTCATTAAATTATTTGCAGAAGTTTCCTTTGGATACGCTGAAAATAGACCGATCGTTTATTTTTGATATTGATTCGAACCCAAGCAGTAAAGCATTAACGCATGCAATTTCTAATTTAGGTCATGCGCTCGATATGAAGGTTATTGCTGAAGGAGTAGAGACTAAAGATCAATTAAATCATGTGGAAAAATTAAAATGTGACGCTGTTCAAGGTTTTTACTTTAGCGTCCCACTCACCGAATTAGAGGCAGATCAATTTTTATTACATTATAAAGGAGATAGAGCAGAATGAGTAATTTTGAATTTGATGGAAAAAGAGCAATCATGGATGTTCGTGAAAGAGTTTTAAAAGGTGAACACCCACGACAAGAAATCATGCAATTTGTAAAAGAATCACCTGTTGGAACTATTTTTGAAATTCATTTACCACATCGTGGTGAACCACTAATTGGAGGTTTGGAGTCATTAGGCATGAATGTAATTGTAAACGAGATCGAACCAATGCATTATCGTCTTATGGCTGTAAAGCTGAACGAATTTTAATCTGATTTTACATCTGCAAGAAGTTTGAGTCGATCAAATTCAAGAATCTTGATATTCCTACGCCCATCCGTATTGATGAGCTTTTGGGACATGAATGATAAAAGCTTTCTGCTGATGGTCTCAGGGGTTGTTCCAATGAAACTAGCCAAGTCCTTTTTGGAAATAGGCAAGGTGAATTCACCTTTTTGAGCTTTCATTTTATCATGGAAAAGGAGCAGTGCTCTAGCAAGACGCTGTTCCACTTCCATTAGTCCAAGGAAACCGACTGATTCGTCTGCTTCATAAAGGCGATCATTTACAGCAAGAAGGAAACGGAATGACATTTCTGAATGGCTTTCCATCATTTTAAGAAAATCCTTTTTATCAATCGAACAAATAACCGTTTTCCCTAAAGCTTCTGCGTTTGCATAATGTTTTTCATTTCTAAGTAAAGCGAATAAACCGAAAAAGTCACCAGGAAACAACACTCGAACAATTTGTTCTTTTCCTTCCGCAGACATTTTCGTTAACTTAATTAGGCCCTCTTTAACAACAAATAATGTCTCAGACCTTTCCCCATCTCGAAAAATAAACTCACCTTTTTGAAAGTCATGACTACGTGTTACTTTTTGCAACAATTGGAGATCAATTTCGTTCATCCCTTTAAAAACGGGTACTGACGTAATACATGAGGATTCAGAAGAACAACAATGTTCACATTGCATTAACAATCACTTCCTTGTAAGCATTTTCATAATTGCTTTATTGTATCTATTTTACACTATGCGTGTAGTGATTTTAATCAATTGATTTTAGTTTAATTGATTTGCATCAATTTTATTTTAAACCAATCCAATTAAAATAAAAGGACAAATAAGAAACAAGAGGTGTATCTTATGTCAGTAAATTGTTTAATTGCTTACTGTAGCATGTCCGGAAATACTGAAGAGATTGCGGAAACGATTGGTGAAGGTATTCGCAAAGCAGGAGCAAATGTGGATATTAAAGATATTTTAATGGTCGATGTTAAAGACCTCCTAGATTATGATGGCATTCTATTGGGTGCTTATACATGGGGCGATGGGGATTTACCCGATGAGTTTTTAGATTTCTATGATGACATGGATCAGATAAGCCTAAAAGGGAAAAAAGCTGTGGCATTTGGGTCATGTGACTCTTCCTACGAGCATAGAGGAGGAGCAGTTGATAGATTAACGGAAAAATTAGTGGAGTTAGAAGCGGATCTAGTTTTAACTGGCCTCAAAATTGATTTATCACCAACGGAAGCTGAAAAGGAACAATGTGTTCAATTTGGCATAGACTTTGTTGAAAAAGTCGGACTGGGGGACTAATAAAAATGGGCAGCATTCAAATGGCATTAAATGATATCGCTTGTTCTAGCTGCATCGTGAAAATTAAAAAGGATATAAAAAGAAAACATGGCATTGAAAAGGTGAAGATTATTTCAGGTAGCGGAAACCTTCAAATTAATTATAATGAAAATGTCATTAACAAAGAGGAAATTCACCATCTAATTAATAAAATGGCTCTTCGAATGTTTGATTAATAGTGTTACAGGCCTGCTCTGGTATATAGGGTAGGCTTTTTTTATGGTAATGATTATTATAGCCTCCTCTGTTAAATAATAAGGAAAATAGTATGGGAGGTTCTACTTTGGATCATATTCAAGATGATAAATTCGAAGAATCCTTTCTTCCGATGACCTCGACCGGAAGTGGAAAGGGATTAGAAATTTTACCTGATGTTTATTGTTATACAAATAAGATTGTTAACCTGTGTTTTATCGGTCATCAAAATAATGATTTTGTTTTAGTTGATGCGGGTATGCCCAAATCGGCCGAAGAGATTATGAATGCTGTCAGAGAGCGATTTGGAGAAAATGCTCAGCCAAAGGCAATTGTAATAACACACGGACATTTTGACCATGTTGGATCCATTGTCGAGTTACTAGAGCACTGGAATGTTCCGGTATATGCTCATATGTTAGAAATACCGTATTTAACAGGTAAAGAAAATTACCCGCCGGGTGACCCAACTGTTGATGGAGGACTTGTCTCCGAATTGTCGCCATTTTTTCCGAATCACGGGATAAATATCAGTGCTCATGTAAAAAGACTCCCCGACGATGGAACCATTCCGAATATGCCAGGATGGAAATGGATTCATACACCGGGGCATACGCCAGGACATATCTCGCTATTTCGTGAAGAAGACCGGACTCTACTTGCTGGAGATGCATTTGTAACTGTTAAACAGGAATCTTTGTATAAAGTGATGGTGCAAGAACAAGAAATTAGCGGGGCACCGAAATATTTCACTACCGATTGGAAAGCGGCCTTTGAATCGGTAAAAATGATAGCTGCATTAAAACCGTATACAGCTGTAACAGGGCATGGGTTACCAATGAGCGGTGAGATTTTAAAGAATAGCTTGAGATACTTAGTGGACCATTTTGCCGAAATTGCTATTCCAGAAAACGGGCGTTATGTGAATTAAAAGGGAATACATACTTTGGAATATTCTTGATTTTTTCAAAAGAAAGTATTGACATGAAATTTTTCAAGTTGTATAGTGATAAACATATTAATAATAATACTTCTTATCAAGAGAGGTTGAGGGACTGGCCCTACGATACCTCGGCAGCGGACTATTTTGCACCGTGCCAAATCCAGCAAGCATATGCTTGAAAGATAAGGAGAGGAATTAGATCGTGTTTTTCTAACCTCTTCTTAGTTGAAGGGGTTTTTTATTTTCTAAAAATACCCATTCATGGATGGGAGATTTTTTTGAAAATAAAGCATACTAAATCGATTGGAAAAATAGATTTATAAAAAACCGAATAATATTTCTTATCAAGAGAGGTGGAGGGAATGGCCCTATGATACCTCGGCAGCGGACTCAGGAATGAGTACTGTGCCACATCCATCAAGCAATATGCTTGGCAGATAAGAAGAGTGCTTATGAAACCCTCTTCTTTGTTTGTCAAGAAAAGGGTTTTTATTTTGTGAAGAAATAAGGAGGGGAAAAACGTGATTGAGTTTAAAAGTGTTGCAAAGGTGTATGAGAGTGGAGGTCAAAAGGTTAATGCACTTAATGGTATTGATCTAACGATAAAGAAAGGGGAAACATTTGGGGTTATTGGCTTTAGTGGGGCAGGAAAAAGCTCACTTATACGATGTGTAAATTTATTGGAGCGACCAACCTCTGGTAGCGTCATTGTTGATGGAAATGATCTAACTACTCTTTCGCAAAAGGAAATCCGTGAAGCGAAGCGGAATATCGGTATGATTTTTCAGCATTTCAATCTTTTAAATTCGAAAACAGTTTATAACAATGTTGCAATGCCATTGATTCTGGCTAAAGTACCAAAGGATGAAATTCAAAAACGAGTATATGAACTGCTTGAGTTTGTAGGTTTGGCAGATAAAGCAGAAAAATACCCTGATCAACTTTCGGGTGGGCAAAAACAGCGTGTCGGAATTGCACGGGCACTTGCAACAAGACCATCGATTCTGCTGTGTGACGAAGCTACTTCTGCTCTTGACCCACAAACAACCAGCTCCATTCTGCAACTGCTAAAGAAAATTAATCGAGAGTATAAGATTACGATTCTGATCATTACCCATGAAATGGCAGTAATCAGGGAAATATGTGATCGGGTTGCTGTTATTGAAGCAGGGAAAATTATTGAGGAAGGAACTGTCTTCCAAGTATTTTCGGCACCAAAAACACAAACATCTAAGAACTTTGTCAGCTCTGTAATGAATGATTCAATTCCTGATTCCATAAAGGAGCTTGTCAAACAGCATGATGGATTACAAAGAATCTATCGCATCAATTTTATTGGGGAATCAGCAGGGCAACCATTACTCTCTGAAATTGCTAAAAAGTTCGACGTCCATATCAATGTGCTTTTTGGAAATATTACGGAGCTTCAGGGAATTCCATTTGGAAATATTATTGTTGAGTTTCAAGGGAATGACAAAGAAATTCAACGAGTCCTCATGTATATCAACCAGAAAGAAGTAACGATAAGGGAGGTGAAATCACATGCTAGTTGATAAACAGCAGATTATTGATGCACTTATTCAGACTCTTCAAATGGTTGGTTTTTCCTTGTTATTTTCAACTGTTTTGGGGCTTCCACTCGGAATTTTACTCGTGGTGACTAGGAAAGGACATTTGTTAGAAAACCTACATATATTCAATGTTTTAAATGGAATTATTAATATTTTTCGCTCAGTTCCATTTATCATCTTATTGGTCGCAATTATCCCAGTTACACGTTTAATTGTAGGAACCTCGATTGGGACTGCAGCAGCAGTAGTCCCACTAGTATTTTACGCGGGCCCATATATAGCAAGATTAGTTGAAAACTCTCTTTTGGAAGTAGATCAAGGGGTAATTGAGGCGGCAGAAGCGATGGGAGCTACACCTGCACAAATTATTTTTCGGTTTTTGATTCCCGAAGCATTAGGTTCGCTTGTATTGTCTCTAACAATTGCAACGATTGGTTTAATAGGTGCATCTGCCATGTCTGGAGCAGTTGGCGGCGGTGGATTGGGTGATTTAGCCATTACATATGGATACCAGCGGTTTGATACCAAAGTTATGCTCATTACCGTTGGGATGCTGATTGTAATGGTTCAAGGCTTGCAATCTTTAGGAAATATTTTATCAAAAAAAATTCGTAGACGATAATTAGGAGGAAACCATCATGAAAAAATTAGTATTAGCTATTATTGTTTTATGTTTATCAATCTTTTCCGCAGCATGCTCTTCGCAATCAACTGCAAAAGCGAAGGACGTTACCGTGAAAATTGGCATTAGTGGCTCTGACAATGGTATTTGGGATTATATTTCGAAAAAGGCGAAAAAAGAAGGTATTAATATTAAAATTGTATCTTTCTCTGATTATGTTCTACCCAATACAGCCTTAGCTGATGGGGAAATTGATGCAAATGCTTTTCAAACCAATGCATACTTTTTTGCCTTTATAAAAGAGCATAATTTAGACTTGGCCCCTATTGGTACAACAGTCATTGCCCCAATGGGTATTTATTCGAACAAGCATAAAGATGTTAAGGATATTCCAGACGGAGGAAAAATCGCGGTACCAAATGATGTTACAAATGAAGGTAGGGCACTTTTATTGCTCCAAGAAGCGGGATTAATTACTTTGCCAAAAGACTTTGATGGTAGTGGAACAGTAGAACAGATTATAAGTAATCCAAAACATCTAAAAATCGTCCCAGTTGTGGCTGGGCAAACACCACGTGTACTACCAGATGTAGCCGCATCAATCATTAATAATGGAATTGCAGTAGACGCTGGTTTTAATCCTGTTAAAGATTCTATCTTCCATGAAGGAGCAACAGCTAAACCGTATATAAATATTATTGCGACTCGAACAAAAGACAAAAATAACAAAGCACTAAAAGAAATTGTTAAGCTTTATCAACAAAAGGATACAGCAGAATTTATTAAAAAACAGTTCAAAGGGGCTTTAATTCCAACATTTGTACCACTAAGTGAAATTGGAGTGAAAAACTAATTTAATAGAAGAAAGGGGAATTAGCTATGCCAGTTTTAGTAACACCTTTAAAAGGAATAATTGTAAGTAATATCGAGGAAAATAAGGAGCTTTATCTCTCGACTAGTCACCGAATTCATGAAAAACCAGAAATTGGCAATGAGGAGATTTTTGCCTCAACACTATTAACAAGTATTCTCAAAGAGGCTGGATTTGAAGTGAAAAAGGCTGTTGCTGGGCATCAAACGTCCTTTCTAGCTCGGAAAAAGTCAAATGTGGAAGGGCCTTCTATTGCTTTTTTGGCAGAATATGATGCACTCCCTGGACTTGGTCATGCCTGTGGTCATAATATTATTGGAACAACAAGTATTGCTGCAGCGATCGCTTTAAGTAAAGTTATTGATGAAGTGGGTGGAGAGGTAGTTGTTTTTGGTACACCTGCTGAAGAAGGCGGTCCTAATGGAAGTGCAAAAGGTAGTTTTGTGAAATATGGCTTAGTGGAAAGAATTGATGCAGCATTAATGATTCACCCTTCAAATAGAACGTCTCTTACAAGTAATTCATTGGCAGTTGATCCACTTGATTTTGAGTTCATTGGTAGGCCAGCACATGCTGCGGCGAGTCCACATGAAGGGATAAATGCCCTTGATGCAGTCATACAGCTTTTTAATGGAATTAATGCCCTTCGCCAACAATTAAAAGATGATGTTCGTATTCATGGAATTATTACACATGGTGGGGACGCACCAAATATTATCCCTGAGTATGCTAAAGCAAGATTCTTTATTCGGGCTGCAACAAGAGGCTATTTAGATGAAGTAACAAAGAAAGTAAAAGCAGTAGCAGAAGGTGCCGCACTAGCAACTGGAGCAAAGTTAAATATTATTGCCTTTCAAAATGAGGTTGATAATTTGTTATTAAATGATAAATACAACCAAGTGTTTAAAGAAGTGATTGAAGAACTTGGTGAAGTTGTTAACAACGATGGAAGAGAGGGAATTGGCTCAACTGATGCAGGAAATATCAGTCAGGTCGTTCCAACCATCCATCCTTATATTCAAATTGGATCAGAAGATCTTGTAGGTCATACGGTCGAATTTCGAGAAGCTGCAAAATCCACAAAAGGTGATCAAGCACTTATTACTGGCGCAAAAGGCTTGGCTTTAACGGCTTTTCGTCTCCTTACAGAACCTGATTTATTAGTGGAAATTAAAGCAGAATTTAATCGCCGCAAAAACGAAGAAACCAAGTGATTATCTAAAGGCACTATGTCTAACTTGGAGGGAACTGAAGAAGTTCCCTTAAATGTTAAGTTCTTTTAAACTTTTCAGTTGCTGCACCAATCAACAGAGTGTCAAAATCAATCATGCACTTTGGCATAGTCAATGTAAAAAAGACGACTTAAAATTCAATCTGAATTTTGGAGTCGTCTTTTTTTATATAAATAATTTTGCCCTTTCTTTATATGAATCCGGATTATCTCACAATCAAAACTGGACACCTAAAGGTAATTCAGTTAGTATCAGTACGAATGTAATGGATTTATTTACCCCTAAAAACTAATAATAAGAAAAAATGATATCGATTATAAAGGAGCACTATATGTTAAACACTTTACAGCCTTTTTTGCAGGAAATTTGGAAGAAGTCTAATTTTGCAACCCCGACTTCAATTCAGGAAACGACTATCCCACTCATTTTAGAAGGGAAAGATTTAATTGCTGAATCACCAACAGGAACGGGAAAAACTCTAGCTTACTTGCTGCCTTTGCTAACTAAAATTGATCAAGACAGTCAGTCTGTTCAAGCAGTTGTATTAGCCTCCTCACAGGAACTGGTCATGCAGGTATATCAAGAATTTCAGAAATGGTCGGAAGGAAGCGGAATTAGAGGTGCTTCTTTTATCGGCGGTGCAAACGTGAAAAGACAGCTAGAAAAATTAAAAAAACGCCCACAGGTTATCTTTGGTACACCAGGCCGTTTATTTGAGTTAATAAAGCAGAAGAAAGTAAAAATGCATGAGGTAAAAACATTGGTTCTTGATGAAGCCGATCAGCTCCTTGTACCAGAACATGCTGGCACAGTCCGAAATATTATTAAATCTACACTTCAAGACAGGCAAGTAATGTTATTTTCTGCAACTCTTAAAAAAGAAACGGAACAAATTGCAAAAGAATTAACAAAAGAGGCAGAGATTATTAGGATTGAAAAAGATGAAACAATATCCGAGGGTAAAGTGGAACATATTTATTTTTCATGTGAACCAAGGGATAAAATGAAGCTTCTCGAAAAAATTGCTCGTCTTGAAAATAGTAAAATTCTTACTTTTATAAAAGATATTGCCGAAGTTTCGGTGGTTGCGACAAAATTAAATTATAAAGATCTTTCAGCAGGGCTACTTCACAGCGAACTGAGCAAATTAGAACGTCAGTCAGCACTAAAAGCGTTTCGTGATGGGAAATTAAAAATGCTTATCGCAACGGATGTGGCAGCACGGGGCCTTGATATTCAGGGCGTTACACATGTTGTCCATCTAGATTTTCCTAAAGATTTTACCCAGTATGTCCATCGCTCAGGGAGAACGGGGCGAATGGGTGCAAATGGAATAGTGATTTCTTTGGTTACAGAAAGAGAAGAAAGAGAACTAAAGGCATTTTGTCGTCGGTTAGATGTTCCTCTTTATAAAAGAATTTTTTATAAGGGACAAATTTCTGAAGAGGCACAAAAAGAACGGACCCGTAAGTGAACTGAGAGTTGCTAGAATTTGATTCCAGGATAGTATGAATTCTTAAACCAGCCCATCGGACTGGTTTTTCTATTATTGAAAGGGTTTTTCCTGTCTTGGAACAAGAATAAGTTCTTCCCTTTTCATCCATACTATCTTTGAATTTCATTAGAAGGAGATGGTTTGTGTGGGAAGAACTAAACTAGGAAATCAAAATGCCCAGCGCAATAATAATGCGAAAAAAGGAAAAACAAGCTCCGAGCTAGTTGAATTTACAACAGGGGAGGATTTAAAAAGAAACCGACCTAAAGATAAATAACCTGAGATCCTCCTAATTGGCTTCTCGAACATAGTGTTGTTTAAATAAAAAACGCTGACTTTGAAGTGACCCCCTTAAGTTGGACTAAACATCCATCTTAGGGGGTTTTTAATTTGGTCAAATTTTCAAGTGAATATAGAGAAAAGGTTGTTCTAGAGTATCTGAATGGAGGGGGAGGATCAAATGAATTGGCAAAGAAATATGGAATTGGGAGTCATCAAACTATACTTGATTGGGTGAATCGATACGAAAAATATGGGAATAAAGCGAATGAGGTCCGTAGTCCTAAAAGTGTGTATGATGGTAACTTTAAGATGGAAGTATTAAAATGGATGTGGAGTAACAGAGCATCATTACGCGAAACTTCCCTTCATTTTGATATATCAACACCAAGTACAATCCTGTCGTGGGAGAGGAAGTACAGAGAGAAAGGCGTCGAAGCTCTGTTTAAACGGAGAGGAAGACCAAAACAAATGCCAGCCAACCATCATGATCACCAACAGGGGAAAAAAGAGGAATCCTCCGAACTCGAAAAATTACAACGTGAAAATCGTATGTTAAGGATTGAAAATGAATACCTAAAAAAGCTAAGAGCCTTAGTTCAGGAACCCGTGGGTACAGACAAAAGCAAGTGAAAGTTGTCACTGAATTAAGGGGAAAATATCGTTTGTCTGCGATTTTGAAGGTCGTGGACCTTCCGAAAAGTGTGTATTTCTACTATCAAAATCATGAAGAAAACAAACATAGTGATCAAGAATTAATAATGGAAATCAAAGCAATCAAAAAGGATAATCCAGCTTATGGATATAGACGCGTTCAACTTGAATTAAAAAATCGTGGATTGGAAGTTAATCATAAAAAAGTTCAACGCATTATGCAGGATCAGCATTTACAGTCACAAGCATATACGAAAAAAAGTCGGAAATACAACTCATATAAAGGGACGATTGGTAAAATTGCCCCTAATCGGCTAAATCGTCGGTTTAAAACAGATCGACCTTATCAAAAGCTTACAGTAGATGTCACAGAGTTACGCTGGGGAGATAAATCCACAGCACATCGCTGTTATCTTGAACCTGTAATGGACCTCTACTCTGGCGAAATTCTGGCTTTTAACATTGGCCTTCATCCTACTGTAAGTTTTGCTTTAAAACCGTTGCATGAAGCCCTGGACTCACTACCTAAACTTCCATATCGTACAACTGTTCATTCGGATCAAGGGTTCCAATATCAACATCATAGCTGGGTAAAAGAGCTTAAGGGGCATAATGTATTTCAGAGTATGTCACGAAAAGCAACATGTCTTGATAATGCGGCAATGGAAAGCTTCTTCCACCTATTAAAATGTGAAACAGTTCATCAATACGACTACCAATCTTTTGAGGAAGTCGCTCAGGCAGCGGTTGATTGGATTAGCTACTACAATAACGATCGAATTAAAGAAAAACTCGGTGGTAAGAGTCCTATAAAATACAGGCTCCTTACCACCGAGAAAGCGTCATAATATTTTTGTCCAACTTTATGGGGTCAGATCACTTTTCACATAAAAGTCAGCGTTTTTCCTTACTGTTCTTCCGAAAGATTATCCAATGGTTTAAGTGCAGGCCCTTCAACTACGTCACCCGCATAAGAGAAACGGGAGCCGTGGCATGGACAATCCCATGTTTTTTCAGCATGGTTCCATTCAGTTTCGCAGCCAAGATGCGTACAAGTTGTATCAACAATGTAGAGTTTGCCGTTTTCGTCTTTATATGCACCAGCTCGTTTTCCGTTATGCATAACAACAGATCCTTCTCCCATTTGGAGATCACTTGGATCCTTTGGAACAAACTCAAGCTTGCCCTTTAGAAGATGCCCGGCAACATCAGCGTTTGTAGAGATTAATTTCTTCAAATTGGGATCAGCATCAAACCTGGATGGAGAATAAAGCTCCTTATATGGATTATCCCGATCTAGAATATAGTCTGCTAATAAATGGCCTGCAACAGTCCCGGTTGTCATCCCCCATTTTTTATAGCCAGTTGCGACAAAAATATGATCCTTCTTATCTGTTATTGGTCCAATATATGGGATTTTATCAAGTGAAACTAAATCCTGAGCAGACCAACGATAGGCATATTCGCTTATACCAAATGTCTCCTCAGCAAACCCCTTAAGAGCATCATAATGAACAATTGTATCAGGTCCTTGCCCAGTTTTATGATTTTCTCCCCCAATTATTATTAATTTTTCCCCATTAATTGGAGTGTAACGAATTGAGCGAGTCGGATCATCGGCGCTGATATACATGCCTCCAGGATAATCTTTATCCGTTTTAATCCCAATCGCATAGGATCTTTCAGCATACATTCTTGCAAAATAAAAGCCAAGTCCATCGTAAAAAGGAAAATGAGAAGCAACAATGACATGCCTGCAAGTAACCTTATGCCCAACATTTGTTAAAACAGCCCGGTGATCTTCATCGGCTTCAATATCAGTTGCCGTTGTATTTTCATATACAGTGCAGCCTGATTGAACGGCATCCTCAAGGAGCTTTTTGAGATATTTAACAGGATGGAATTGAGCTTGGTTCCGCATTACTAAAGCTGCTTTAATAGGGATATCAAAAGGGATGCTATTGACGATTTCCCCTGGGATTCCTAGACGGTGATATGCATCCATTTCTGTTTTGATTTTGCCCACATATTCATCCGTCGTTGCATATATATAGGCATCTTCATTACTCAAATCGCAATCTATCGCAGTTTGTTTGATAAATTGAATGGCTTTTGTGTGGGATTCGTAATAAAGCTTTGCCTTTTCTTCGCCAAAATGTTGAATATATTCATCATAAACTAAGCCATGCTGGGCCGTAATTTTGGCAGTTGTGTGACCCGTAGTACCATTTAAAACACCACCCGCTTCTAAAATGGCCACCTTTAAACCTTCTTTTGCCAGCAAATAAGCAGCGGTAATTCCTGTAATTCCTGCTCCAACAATAGCCACATCGACAGACAAATCCTCTTTTAACTTGTCAAAGGAGGGCAACTCGGTTTCTCTCCAATACGTTTTTGGGAATTGAGGGATTTTTTCAGAAGAGCTCATGTTTGTTCCTCCAAGAAATAAATTGTGTACATTTTATTTTTTCCATTAATCAAAAATTAATGTGTTAAAAAATGGGCATATGGTTGACTAACTTGATATGTGTGTTATTTTAAGAATAATAAAAAAATTTAACACAACAGTTTGAAAAGGGTGGAAGTCATGGGGAAACGCTTCGAAACAGAAATTTTACATGGAGTAACAAAGAAGAATAGAATCATTACAAGCAAGGTGACCCCTATTTATCAAACGTCTGCATTTTCCTTTAAGGATCTTGATGAATTGGAAGGATTTTATCATGGAAATGGACGATATTTGTATTCTAGGGTTAGCAATCCGAATACGGATGAACTTGGAGATGCCGTTGCGGTACTAGAAGGTGCCCCAGCCGGTGTGGCAACTTCCTCAGGATTATCCGCCATTTTGGCAGGTGTTCTTGCCGTCGTCAAGAGTGGAGACCATATAATTGCAGCAGATGATTTATATGGCGGAAGTTTTCATATGTTAAAAGAAGAATTAAACGAACTAGGTATTGAAACGACTTTTGTTCCATTTTCGGATCTCTTAAAAGTGGAAAGTGAAATTAAAGAAAATACGAAGCTGTTATATACTGAATCCATTACAAACCCATTGTTAAGAGTGGAGAATTTGAATGAAGTAGTCAAACTAGCGCAAAAGCATTTACTTTTTACTTTGGTGGATAATACATTTGCTACACCCTATCACTGCCAACCTTATTTGCTAGGTATTGATTTAGTTGTTCATAGTGCAACAAAATATATTGGGGGTCACAGTGATGTAACAGTTGGGGTTGTAGTTGGTAGGGCAGACCTAATCGATCGGGCCAGGTCAAAAGTGGTAAATCTCGGTACAAATGTAAGCCCATTTGAAGCATGGCTAACATGCCGCGGCTTGAAAACTTTGGCATTACGAATGAAGGCTCAATCGTATAATGCGAAGAAGTTAGCAGAAAACCTTAATGAAAATCCGAGCGTTGAAAAAGTGTATTATCCACTTGATGTGGCTGATAACGGATACGGTGCTATGGTTACGATAGAGCTTTCTAAAAAAGTGGATATTAATCAATTCTTCCGTTCACTTGGTTGGGTTAAAATTGCTCCTACTCTAGCTGGAGTGGAAACAACTGTTTCCCATCCATTAACCACTTCACATCGATCTTTACCGAAAGAAGCGTGTGAAGCATTAGGTATCACCCAAGAGGTTGTTCGAATATCGGTTGGAATCGAGCACGAAGAGGATATTATTTTACAATTTGAACAAGCAATTGAAAAATCACTTTTATAAAATGGAAGAACCTTGCTGTTATGCAAGGTTCTTTTTATGGAGAATGGGTGGAGCTAAGGAACTTTATTAGAGTCAAAAATGGGTTTCACTCCTTTTTCTGATGCTCCCCATAATAATCCACTTTTTTAATATTCACTCCGACAAATGTTTCAAGGATAGACTGCCCACCAGC
The DNA here is from genome assembly GCF_030915485.1 of Neobacillus sp. PS3-40. GTDB lineage: Bacteria > Bacillota > Bacilli > Bacillales > Cytobacillaceae > JAUZPL01. The sequence continues at coordinate 2,882,773 of NZ_CP133266.1, forward strand.
AATTGAAAAAATCAATATAAAAACGAACGTTATTTTTGGAAAAAGAAGGTAGGCTACCCCTAGAAAGATTGCACTCCAAATTCCCGCACACCAATAGCATTTTAGTAAATAACCAAACAATGATTTTGGGACTTCCTTCGATTTTGGTCCTTCATCCGTTTCAATAGTAATTTTTTTCATAAAAGGCTTACGAATAAATTCAGTAATTTTATCAAAGACAATTAAATGTGTTAGTCGGTAGCTTGCTAAAATTAACATTATGTAGGTCATCCATGGGATTTTTTCCATTCTTCACCCTCCCAAATCTTCGTCTTAGTTTCATCATTGAAACAGCAAATTATGTGAACTGCTTTAGCTTCGTTAATTTATTATTTTTACCCTGTATATTTTAAGACGAAAAGCAAAAATATATAAGCGGAGGAGGCTAGAAAATGAAAAAATCATTACTCATTTGTTTTATGTTTGTACTATCTCTTTTTTGCATTCCAAACGTTTCTTTTGCCCAGCAAATATATACGGTTCAGCCGGGTGACTCACTTTGGAAAATTGCTGTCCGGTATCAGGTTGGATTATCTGAAATTATCTCAGCAAACTCTCAATTTAAAAACCCAGCATTAATTTATCCAGGGCAAAAAGTAACAATCCCAAATTTTGATGCCACAAAGAGTGTTGAGAATCAAGTCATCCAATTAACAAATCAACAACGAGCCAAGTATGGATTAAAAGCACTGACTGCGGATTGGCAGCTTTCAAGGGTAGCGCGGTACAAGGCTATGGATATGAGAGATAAGAATTACTTTTCTCATACAAGTCCTACCTATGGTGATCCATTTACAATGATGAAGAATTTTGGGATTGCTTATCGTTCTGCTGGTGAGAATATTGCCGCAGGTCAATCAACACCACAAGAGGTGGTTACAGCCTGGATGAATAGCCCAGGCCATCGAGCCAATATTTTAAGTACCAACTACACATATATTGGAGTTGGATATGCACAAGGTGGGTCGCAACGATATTATTGGTCGCAGATGTTCATATCTAAATAAGGGACAAGGTCAGCTCTTACAAAAGGGGCTGACCCTTTCTCCGTCTTAAGACTGATATCAAAATCAAGCTTAAGCTCGTTATGAGAAAAACGGGATAAAGGTAAGATGATATCAAGATAAAGAAAGGAGGAAAACAAGTTGAAAAAATTTGGTTTACTTATTGCAGGAGGTATTGCAGGGATCGTTTTACTTACCATGATTGGCCCAATGATTGGGTTTGCAGTTAGTCTAGTCATCCTGTACTTCATTTTCAAACAATTTTTAAAGGCAGAGACGAAAAAAGGAAAAATTGGATTAGGGATCCTTGGGGTAATTGTTTTGTTAGCCTCTATCCACAACATTCCAGCAGTTATTGGCGTAGTAGCAGCGTATGTGCTCTACCTTGTATATAAAAAATGGAACGAGAATAAATACGTTGTAGCAAAAGAAGAATCAGACCCATTCGTTAATTTCGAAAAGCAATGGAACGATTTAAAAAACTAATAATCTAAAGGGAGAGATTTCAATGACAAATTTATTTACAAGAATAAAAAATACTATTACTGCAGATTTACATGAAGCACTTGACCAAAAGGAAAAGCAAAATCCAATCTCGATGCTTAATCAATATCTTCGTCAATGTGAGTTGGAAACTGAAAAGGTTAGGAAACTTCTTGAACGTCAGTACACATTAAGAGATGAATTTACAAGAGAGTATCATCATGCAGTCGAATTAGCTGGAAAAAGAAAGCTTCAAGCTGATATTGCTTTAAAGGCTAGTGAAACAGCACTTCATGAATTTGCTGTAGCAGAACATAACCAATATTCAGAACGTGCCCAGCGTTTAAGCCAATCACTTGAGCAAGCAAAAGGGCAACTTGAAGAATTAGAAAGAAAATACGAGGAAATGAAGCATAAATTAAAAGATATGCATATTCGTCGAATGGAGCTAATGGGGAGAGAAAATGTAACCCGGGCACATAATCGTATGGATCAAGTATTGGAAACGAATACTCAATCTAAACAAGCATTCTCACGCTTTCAGGAAATTGAAAACTATCTAGATAGCCTAGAAAATCAAGTTAATAGTGCATACTATCGAAGCACAATTGATGGACGGATTGCCCAATTAGAAAAAGATATGAAGTTTAAAGAAAGCAAGTCCATTTTATAATTAAAAAGTGGTATTCTAATAAGGCGTAGATTTCTACGCCTTCAGTTTTTTACATATGCAGAAAAGGAGGAGAAGCCGATGCTGAAAAATAATAAAAGTGACTATATGAACTGGATCATCTTGATCGGCGTTTTCGTACTCTTACTTGAAGTGTTATTTTTCAATCGGGGGGTTATTTTCTCACTTTTCATTTCTGCAGGCATGATTTACTTAGGTCGTAAAAAGAGTGCCAAAAAGAAAGGGAAAATCTTATTTTGGGGCGGTATTGTTTTCTTATGCGCAAGCGTCTTTAATATGATGACATTTAAATTTTTCTTATTGGCTATTTTACTCCATTTTTTCATTAAATATACAAGTTCCAAAAAGAATCCAAATAGGGTTTCACCCGTTTTGGTTGAACCAGAAATCACTAAACAGGAAGAGACCGTAGTGGTTAGTAAACCACTATTAGACAATACCATATTTGGTCAACAAAAAACTCCTACTGGCGTATATGAATGGGATGACGTTAACATTCAAGCGGGGATTGGAGATACTGTTATTGATTTAAGTTATACTGTATTTCCAAAAGGGGAAACTGTCATTTTTATTCGAAATATTATTGGTAATATTCATATTCTTGTTCCATATGACATTGAGGTAAGCGTCCATCATTCTGTTATTGCCGGAACAACGACCATGCTCGACTTTCATCAGCCGAAAATATTTAACAAAGCTTTTCATTTGAAAACACCTGGATATGATCATGCCGAGCAAAAGGTGAAAATCTTCACTTCTCTTGTGGTGGGAAATTTAGAGGTGGGTCGCATATGAGTACAATCCAGCGGCAAATCGTCTGGGGTGGGACATTAGCTTTTATCATGGCCTGTCTAATTGCAGCTACATTCTTTATCGTTTTCCCACTTACTGATTGGTCTGATTTATGGGATAAGCACTTTATGGAATTACCTTTTGCGTTGTTTATACCAGCCTCGAGTATTATGATTGGGGTTATTTTTGGAATGGCTTCAGGTTATTTTTGGCGTAGTCAATTGAATCTTGTTGATCAGTCATTGCACCTTCTTGAGGAAGGGAAACATACAGAAATTAAAGAGGTTCCATCCTTGGTTGAAGTCCAATCCATTGCAGGGAGAATCGTGAAGATTGGTAAACAGATGGCTGAACAAGCAATGCTCTCACAACGGATTGCAACTGAAAAGGTCGAAGATCAGGAATCAAGAATACAGGAAATTATTTCTCAAGAACGAAATCGTCTTGCTCGTGAACTGCATGATTCCGTTAGTCAGCAATTGTTTGCGGCTTCGATGATGATGTCAGCAATTAATGAAACAAGAGGTCAATTAGAATCAATAGAGACAAAGCAGATGAAAATGGTGGAAGAAATGATCCACCAATCACAGTTAGAAATGCGTGCACTTCTTCTACATTTAAGACCTATAGCCTTAAAGAATAAATCAATTCAAGAAGGAATAGAAGAATTGTTAATTGAATTATCCCAAAAGGTAACGATGAACATTCAATGGAAAGTGGAAAAGTTCCCTCTTGATAAAGGAGTGGAAGATCATCTATTCCGTATCCTTCAAGAGTCTGTATCGAATACGCTTAGACATTCAAAAGCTACCAAACTTGAAGTGCTGTTAATTAAGCGAGATGACCTAATTATAATGAGGGTAGTGGACGATGGAAAAGGTTTCGAAGTAGATGAAACAAAAGCAGGTTCTTACGGGATGCAAAACATGCATGAGCGGGCTCTTGAAGTAGGGGGAACCTTAAAGATAGTAAGTGTGAAAAATAAAGGAACACGACTAGAAGTAAAGGTGCCGTCGGTCGTTAATGGGGAGGGTGATATAGATGATTAGAGTGGTATTCGTTGATGACCACGAAATGGTCAGAATTGGGGTTTCAGCATATTTATCTGCGCAGCCGGATATTGAAGTGGTAGGAGAAGCAGGGGATGGACAAAAGGGTGTCGAGCTAACACTAGAACTTCGTCCTGATATTATATTAATGGATCTGGTCATGAAAGAAATGGACGGGATTGAAGCAACAAGGCAGATCATTGAAAAATGGCCAGAAGCAAAGGTGATAATCGTAACGAGCTTTTTAGATGATGAAAAGGTATATCCAGCTCTTGAAGCTGGTGCAACCAGTTACATGCTAAAAACTTCTAAAGCGAGTGAAATAGCTGATGCAGTTCGAGCAACCTACCACGGACAATCGGTTCTTGAACCTGAAGTAACAGGAAAAATGATGATGAAAATGCGTCAAAAAACGCAACACCTCCCCCATGAGGAACTTACGAGCCGAGAATTGGAAATTTTATTGGTGATGGCAAAAGGAAAAACCAATCAGGAAATTGCTGACGAATTGTTTATTGCTTTGAAAACGGTCAAAACCCATGTCAGTAATATTTTAAGCAAGCTACAGGTGCAAGACCGCACTCAAGCAGTTATTTATGCATTTAAGCATTCGTTAGTTGAATAGATCCAAACAAAGGCTTGCCAACTAGGGTGGGCTTCTTTTATATATGCTGTGTTAAAGCTGGATGTTGATTTTATGGCATTAAAAATAGGCGGAAAGATTCCTGCTAAATCAGGAAATTCACATATTTCTCTACAAATAAGAGGATTTTCTCCTGTTAAACTATACATTTCCATGATTAAAAGGATTTTTAGGTTATTTAGGCGGAAAATCTCCGCCTATTTCTCTTCCTAACCACTACTTTTTCAAAATAAACGGAATTCCTCCGATTAAGCGAGTACACCTGCTGAAAATCAACAGTGAACAATAACAGAGCCTAATCATTAAGTAAATGATACATCCGTCATTAGTAGGGATAGTAGGGACCTTAGTTAGTTCTTGACGAATAGTTGGGGAGGGTGTATAAATGTAGTTGTCACGACAATTATAGTTGTGACATGTAATGAATAGTTGGAGGTAATTATTATGTACTTTGAACGATCTTTAGGATTTATGATTAGTGCGACCAATACAAAAATGAAGAATCATCTGGCAAAAACCTTGGAGCCGTATAATGTTACACATGAGCAATGGGTATTGCTTATTCGACTCTGGGAGCAGGATAGGATAAGTCAGAAAGAGCTTTCGGTTAAAAGTATGAAGGACCAACCGACTACGGCTAGGATTTTAGATAAATTGGAAAAAAGGGGATTGATCCAACGGAAAGCAAATCCCGAGGATAGAAGATCCTTTTTGATCTACCTTACGAAAGAAGGTCAGGAGCTCGAAACCCCTTTGAAAGGATTGGTCCGTCAGGAAATGCTAAAATCATTTCGGGGATTGACAGATGAGGATCAAACCCAGCTTAGGGTTTTATTAAAAAGAATAATGGATAATTTGGAGGTGAAATAGGATGTTTGAAAATATAAAGAATGCGCCTAATTATCGTTGGTACGTGTTAGCAACCGTCTCCGTTGGTACCTTCATGGCTACCTTAGATAGCAGTATTGTTAATGTGGCATTACCGACAATCTCCGGCCAACTCCATTCAGAGATTTCGACACTTCAATGGGTGGTTACGGCCTATTTGCTAACGATATCAAGCCTATTACCGATTTTTGGCCGAACAGCCGATATTTTTGGAAGGAAAAAAGTTTACTCTTTAGGCTTTTTAATATTCACATTAGGTTCCGTTCTTTGTGGGCTAGCACAAAACATTTGGTTTTTAGTCGGAGCAAGGGTTTTGCAAGCGATTGGTGCATCGATGTTAATGTCCAATAGCGCAGCCATCCTAACAGCAACCTTTTCAGCAAAAGAACGAGGAAAAGCGTTGGGACTGATGGGCACCGTCGTTGCACTTGGTAGTCTAACTGGCCCTGCACTTGGTGGATTACTTATTGGAATGACAAGCTGGAGGGCGGCTTTCTATGTCAATCTACCTATTGGAATCATTGGTTTTTTGGCATCCCGATTTATATTACCTGTTGATGAACAGAAGAAAGGACAAGAGAAGTTTGATTTTGTTGGAGCCTTTACTTTCACTGCTGGAATGGTCTGCTTGCTCCTTGGTATTAATAATGGGGAGAATTGGGGCTGGGCTAGTTTACCGGTGATGATTAGTTTGGTTCTTGGTTTGATATTGCTCGCCATGTTTCTTACGATTGAACGCCGTGTCAGACAACCAATCATTGAGCTTTCATTATTTCGAAATCGGCCTTTCTTAATGGGAAATCTTTCAGGGTGGCTATCTTTTGTGGCAATGTTTGCAAATAGTATTCTCTTACCATTTTATTTGCAACAAATCCTTCACTATAGCCCTTCTCAAGTAGGATTGTTTATGATTGCATCACGGGTGACGATGGCGATTGTTGCACCACTTAGCGGCCACGCATCTGACAAATTCGGTCCGATTGCACTCACGACCAGTGGTTTATTGATTTCAGGAATTGGGCTATTTTATTATTCCACACTTACAGCTTCATCTCATTTTTATCAAGTCATTGTGGGCTCGATCCTTCTAGGCTTAGGAAGTGGAATGTTCCAATCACCTAATAATAGTAGCGTGATGAGTTCTGTACCTCCCCAAAAGCTTGGTATTGCTGGGGGAATTAATAGTTTGGTGAGAAATTTGGGTATGATTATCGGGATTGCATTTTCTGTATCACTGTTCGAAGCATTAGGTGGGGTGACAAAACCAAGTCCAAGTCAGACACCTATGTTTATATCCGCTTACCATACGGTAATGTTGATCGCGATGTCTATTGCATTTATTGGGGCATTCATCTCGTTTAACCGCAAAAGCTATGCAAAAGCTGAAAGCAATTAAAATTCCTATTTAAACTAGGCTCTGTTAAATTTTAATGTTGATTTTTATTATAAAAATGGGAGACGCTTATTTATGGCATTTCCCTTAAACAAATTTCAATTAAATACCTTATCAATTTCAGGTCTGTCATAGTCTAAAATCCAGTCATTGTGTCTATCATAAACATCTCTTATTGTAGTGGGTGAAGTTGCCAATAATTTAATGAATCGCCATTTTTTCTATTAACCACGTTTGTTTAAAAATTCTCCTACTAATCATTCTACTTGTCTCATATCTTATTAAAGTAGAAATTTTAAGAAGGAGAATTGAAAAATTGGTAACTTTCTATCGAGGAGTCCTTTTTCTAGCAGCTTCCGCATTTTTGGGAGAAAGTATTGAATTTCTGGTAAATATGATTTTGGTAAAGGAGTTAGGGAAACATGGACTTGGGCTTTATATGTCAATTCTTCCGTCCATTTTTTTGATTGTCTTACTATCTAGCTTTGAACTTCAGGTCTCCATTTCAAAGTTCATTGCCGAAAAAGAGAGAAGATACCATCGAAGCATTCTTCATCATGCATTAACAATTGCCATCATTTTTATGAGCCTCCTTTTTTTAATAGCCATGGCCACAATACCTTATGTATCAGTTTTTGATTCGTACCATCCTTATACTCGATGGTTAGTTATCATTCTCATACCTATTATTTCGTTCACATCGGTTGCGAGAGGCTATTTCATGGGAAGCCACCAAATGGGAAAAATAGCCCTTTCTAATTTTTTAAGAAAAGCCTTTCAGTTAGCAGTTTTTATTGGGATATTCAGATACTTCCAATTTGATACCCAAACAGCTGTATTAATTGCAATTGGAACTCTTATTGGTAGCGAAGTCATTGTGCTTCTCTATCTAGTTTGCACTTTCATTATTCAGTACCAGCACATGAAGCGTTTGCCTTTTTCAAATTTAAACCGAAGAGTTGTCCGAAAAAATTTAATGTCAGTATCGATACCAACAACAGGATTACGTTTATTTGCTGCTTTCACTACCGCTATACAGCCATTTTTGATTAAAACTGCCTTAATTAGATCGGGGCTTACAGATATTATAGCTACCGAGCAGTTTGGAATGTTAGCCGGAATTGCCATTTCGATTGGATTTTTTCCAGCCTTTATTGCCCATTCCCTGTTGATTGTTCTTATTCCAACTGTTTCAAAAGCCTATTCTGAAAAGGATTATGCTGCCCTACAAAAAATGTTAAATCATGTGATTAGGATTACATTTCTTTACGGAGTTCCAGCAGTTGCTATTTTCTACTTTTTTGGAAGCACACTTACTTCTAAGTTCTTTCATTCAACCGATGCAGCTGTTTTCTTACAAATGCTTTGGCCATTCTTTCTCTTTCACTTTTTCATTATACCAACACAGGCATTTTTAATTGGACTTGGGATGCTTAAAGATATTTTTCTCCAAACAATTTGGTCAACGGCCATTTCTTATTCCATTATCCTTTACTTAGGTTCTTTACCAGAATGGAGAATGCAGGGGGTAATGATTGGCATGAACACAGGAGCTGTTTTGCTTTCGCTCATGCATTATTTAACAGTTTGTAAGAAAATAAGAGTATCAATCCTGACGAGAGATCTAATTCATGAAAGTTAAGCAAGAGCGATCTCGTATAGATGGATTATAGGTAGACAGATATAAAAACAGGCTGGATATCCGGCCTGTTTAGTCTTTACTAGATAGAATCCCAAAGATCCTCAATAGGTCAAGAAAGAGATTAATAAAGTTTAAATATAGGTTTAGGGCCATTAAAGGCACCTCTTCATGCCTAACTCCATGGCGCTTCATTCGGTTAAAATCAAATAAAACGTAACCACTAAAAACCATAACTCCAATAAATGAATATGCAAGCATTGCTGTTGTGCCTAGTGGCCAAAAAATATTAAAAATTGAGATGGACACTAATGCAAGAAGAGCAGCCATCAGGAATCCACCTAAAAAGGAAAAATTCCTTTTTGTTTTAGTAGCATAGATTGCAAGGCCTGTAAAAATAGTAGTTGTACTTGCGAATGCCAACATCACAGTATTGGGTCCAGATATTGCCAAGTAATGTGCAACAATTGGATAAATGGTAATCCCAGAAATAAAGGTGAAAATATAGAGGAATGAGTAAGAGACCATTTTCCTTCTCCTCAAAAAGAAGGCCGATAAAAGCATGACCATCTCTACGATAGCCAAGGGAAAAAATAATCCTGCTGGAACATAAACACCTGCCAATGTACCAAGAAAGGAAAAGGCAAGGGAAAGAGCAAAGGACCTAAGTACCGATGGCATGAATTGGTTTGCAGTTTGTGAATACATTTGCACTACACCTCATTTGAAATTCTTATTCAAAAATAACGAGCTTGTGAGTCAGCCTATTAATATATACGAAATTTGGGTCAAGATGTTTCATCTTTTCTAGAAAAATCTTTTAAGAGGTCCCTAATTTCTACAAGCAGCTCCTCCGTTTTATCGATTTTCACAATTTCCTTCACTTCTTCTTTTCTTTTAAAACGATTGATTAATTTTATAAATAGAAAAATGGAGAAAGAGATAATAATAAAATCTACGATTGATTGAATAAAAAGTCCATATTGTAATTTTTCCTCGTTTATTGTTATTGCAAGGTCGGTAAAATCAATTCCTCCCATTAATAAACCAACCAAAGGCATGAGAACATCCTTGACAAGGGAAGCAACAATTTTTCCAAATGCTCCGCCAATGATGACACCAACAGCCAGATCAATAACATTACCTTTGATCGCAAACATTTTAAATTCATTCCACATTATGATTACCTCCAAACTATCTTTTTTCTTGTAGTTGCTCATTGTAACCTATACTTCTTTATCTTAGCAAATAGTAAGTTGACAGGCACTGTGTTTTTATCTATAGTAACAGTGTTAATTAAATAAGATTAACCCGTATACTGCGGGAGAGGTTCATAGCAGACACCCTCTTTAAAAAACTATGGAATGGAGAAATCAACCATATCCTTAGGATGTGGTTTTTTATTTCTGTAAATTCTATTGGTTTAGGGGCTCTCAGTATGGCACGGGTCATATAGGAGGCTTAATTTATGTCAGGAAGAACAGATGAAGAATTAGAAGGTGTAACACTGTTAGGAAATCAAGGAACAAGGTATTTATTTGAATATACACCAGATGTTTTGGAGGCTTTTGAAAATAAGCACCCAAACCGAGATTATTTCGTAAAATTTAACTTTCCAGAGTTTACGAGCCTATGTCCTAAAACAGGACAGCCTGACTTTGCTACTATTTACATTAGCTATATTCCAGACAAAAAAATGGTTGAGAGCAAGTCATTGAAACTCTATCTTTTCAGTTTCCGAAACCATGGGGATTTTCATGAAGACTGCATGAACATTATTATGAATGATTTAATCAAGTTAATGGACCCAAGATATATTGAAGTATGGGGCAAGTTTACACCTAGAGGCGGCATCTCCATTGATCCATACTGCAACTGGGGAAAACCAGGGACTAAGTTTGAAGAAATGGCCAATTATCGTCTAATGAACCATGATCTGTATCCGGAGAAAATTGATAACCGATAAAAATGGGAGAAGAAGAATCTTATTGCAGGTGCGAGTAATTACCTGTCTGAGATCCTTCTTTTTTTGCTAATCAGAATTTATATCCATAAATTCCGCTAGCGCATAAGGGCAACTACGCTTCTGTCATCGCCCTTAGGGGCTCGCCAATCAGCGAGTTTTCTTTATATGGGGCCAATTCCTCAAAAATTTCTAAATCACAAAGTTTTTGTGTTATGCAGGTGGCGGGTAAAACGTTATTTTCCGCGGGTAAAAGTTAAAATGCGCGGGTAAATAGTCAATTCGCGCGGGTAAATACCAAAAGTTCGCGGGTAACAGGGAAAATCTTTATAACGATTCTCAAATAAAGGATTTGTGGGGGAGACATTAGAAAAATAAAAAGGTGCCCAAAAATCCTTTGGACACCTGCAAAATCTCTATTAGAACGCCCAATTTCCATTCCGGAACACTGCTTCTATTTTTCCATCCGCAGTAATCCCATCAATGTCCATTTCAGCTGAGCCGATCATGAAATCAACGTGAGTTAGACTTTGATTTAGTCCGTTTTCCTTTTGCTCATCTGCAGTCATTTTCTTTCCGCCTTCAATACAGAAAGCGTATGCGCTGCCAATAGCTAAATGGTTAGATGCATTTTCGTCAAACAATGTGTTGAAGAAAAGAATATCCGATTGTGAAATAGGTGAGTTAACAGGAACGAGTGCGACTTCACCAAGATAATGAGAGCCTTCATCTGTTTCTACAAGGCGTTTCAAAATATCTTCTCCTTCTTCAGCTTTTACGTCAATTATTTTCCCGTTTTCAAAAGTAACCGAGAAACGGTCGATGATATTTCCACCATAGCTTAAAGGCTTTGTGCTGGCTACAGTACCATTTACACCTGTTTTTAATGGTACGGTAAAGACTTCTTCTGTCGGCATATTCGCCATAAACTCAAATCCATTTTCATTAACGCTACCAGCACCTACCCAAATATGAGTTTTTGGAAGTTCAATTGTAAGATCTGTTCCTTGCGCTTTATAATGAAGTTTTTCATATCGTTTTTCATTTAAATATTGAACTTTTTCGTGTAGAGTTTCGTCATGCTTTTTCCAAGCCTCAACTGGATTTTCTGTATCCACACGAGTAGCTTTAAAAATGGCATCCCAAAGTTTTGTTACCTGACTATCCACAGGCTCATTAGGGAAAACCTTAGCAGCCCAAGCAGGAGCAGCAGCTGCAATAACGGTCCAGCTCACCTTGTCGGACTGAACAGCTTGGCGATATTTTATTAATGCTTTTCCTGCGGCCTTCTGGAAGTTTGAAATTCGCTCTGGATTTACCCCTTTTAATAAATCAGGGCTAGAGGAAATGATTGACATAAAGGCAGCTCCTTTTTCTACCATTTCCTCTCTTTCTTTAGCATGCCAAACTGGATACTCAGTAAAGACTTCTTCTGCTGCAAGGTCATATTTGGTTCTTGAGACAGTATCATCATTCCAGTTGACAACGACATCATATGCCCCAGTTTCGTATGCCTTCTTTACAACGTGTCGAACCAATTCTGCGGCATCTATTGTTGCATAAACAACTAATGTTTGACCCTTTTGAATATTCACGCCAACCTTTACAGCGAGTTCTGCGTATTTCTCTAAATTCTGTTGAAAATCACTCATCTTTTAATCTCCTTTGTCAGAATGTTCATGTATATTTTAGCCTTTCTTAATGGAAAAAGAAACGTTAACATTTTAGTATTAGAGGTAAATGCAAATTTAGTGTATTCGCTGTCTTTCAAACGTATTAAACATGACCCAATACAAGCCAGCACTAAATAAGGCAAGGAGGGCTAAAGAAAAGAATGTCCACTCGTATCCAATCCAAACCGTCAGTGGAATGGCAAGTGGGGCGATTGTTCGACTGATCGTAAATCGTAAGCTTGCTGCGGCAAAATACTGCCCTCTCATATGTTCAGGGGCAAGTTTTGAAACAAAGCTTTGTTGGAGCCCAGCCGATACTAATTCTCCGAGTGTGAAAATAGCCATGCCAAGAATAAATCCCCAAACCAAATGGGTTTGACCAAAAACAAAGATAGCCATTGCATAAAAGATAGAAGATAACATAAAAACATTTCGTTCACTATAGTTGCTCATCCATTTTGTTATAAAAACTGTCAATAATGCTACTAGCAAGCCATTTTCAGCAAGGACAATCCCAAAAGCCTGCTCCGCTTTTACACTTAAGGACCAATGACCAAATGAGAAGAGACTTTGACTGTTCATGACATCTTTAATATAGACGGGAATTAATAAGTCTAATTGCATAAAAGTTTGGCCAGCTAGCACTCCCGCAATGATAAATAAAAGGAATGCTTTATCTTTAATAATCAATGAATAATCTTTTATTTGATTTTGTAAAAAATAATACCATTTTCCAGTTTGCTCTGTTACTTCGAATGTGCGGTTTGGGGCTGTTTCCCTAGTCATTTTTGCAAGGATAATCCCGAGTAAAATACATAGTATTCCTGCAACGACTAAAAGTTGGAAGCGATAATGAACATAAAAAATAGATCCTAGAATAGGGCCAATGACTACTGCTATATTAATAGAGGTATAAAAAACAGCGAAAACGCTACTTCGATGCTTTTCTTCAACAACGTCGGCCACCATTGCTTGACTTGCAGGCCAATAAAATGAACCAAACACTCCAGCAACAGCAAAGGCTATAAAACCAAGCCAAGGAGCGTCTAACCATGGTGAAACGGATAGGCCAAAGACTAAAAACGAAAGGCCCTGGCCTATTGATGAGAGAACCATCATTCGTTTTCTACCAAAACGATCTGCACAATATCCTCCCATAAGGTTAGCTATAACTGAAAAGACTTGTGAGAATACTAATAATAGTCCTGCTTTGCTCTTGCCAAACTCAACTGCAAAATAAATGGTTAAAAATGGAAAAAACATCCAAAAGGTAATATTCATCATCGCTTCGGCAAATAAGCGAACTTTTAAATTCGGGTCCCAATCTCTAATTCTCATATTGTGGCCTCGTTTCTTTTTTGATAGCCTTTTCATCATACTATTTTATTGGAATTCTTTACAAGAAAAAAGGTAAGCGCATCAAGTATATGCACTTACCTTTTAACTATTCATATTAATCTTGTTTGTTTAGTGCTTGCAACAGCAAATCGCCTAAGCTTGTTCCAAAATCTTCTTTTTGGGAATATTTTTGAACAAGCTTTCTTGCTTCATGTTTATTGACGGCTTTTTTCTTTTCCTCTGCTTTCTCTACAACATTACATGGTCGACATTGGAAGTAAAGACCTGCTTTTCCATCATGCATTTCCATTTTTTTGTGACACTGTGGGCAGCGGCGGTTGGATAGCTTTGGATCTTTTCGTTTCCGGTAAGAACATTCCAAATTGGAACAAACGAGCACTTTTCCTTCTTTTGTGTTCCTTTCTTTGAGAAAGGAATCGCATTCAGGACATTTAGAACCTGTTAAATTGTGAGCCCGATAAGACTTGTCGCTTGTTTTAATTTCGGAAACAAGTTGTTCAGTTTGACGGCGGACTTTTTGTGAAAAAGCTTTTGGATCTGCTTTTCCTTTTGAAATCTGTTCCAGCTCCTGTTCCCACTTTGCAGTCAGTTCAGGCGATTTTAATTCATCATTAACGAGGTCAATCAGTTGTTTGCCTTTTTTGGTAGGATAAAAACGACCATTTTGCCGTTCCACAACTTCAGATGAAACCAGTCGCTCAATAATCTCTGCTCGTGTCGCTGGGGTACCGAGCCCGAATTTTTCCATCTGTCCTAAGATATCAGCTTCAGAATGGCGAAGTGGTGGCTCTGTCCACTTTGAATTAAGTGTTGTATTTTTAACGATAAAAGATTGACCCTGTGTGAGTTTCTGAATCCCAGTTAGTAACGATTCAGTTTCTTCTTTTCCTAGAACCTTTTTGAATCCCAAATCAATAACAGTTGATTCTTTAGAGGTAAATGTTTCACCCTCTATATTGATGATGGCTTGAATGGTTTCAAATTCATAAGCTGGATAGAAGAGTGCAAGGAATCGTCTTGCAATTAGGTCATAAATTTTTCTTTCATCTGAATCAAGAGACCCGAGCTGAAGGCGTTCTTCTGTTGGAATGATCGCATGGTGATCGGTTACCTTTTCGTTGTTAAAGACACGTTTTGCAAGGACATTCCCCTTTTTTGCTAGAATAGAACGTACTTCTTCTTTGTAGCCAGAGTCCATTCCTTGAAGTCGATCTGACATCGTTGCGACCATATCCGTTGTTAGGTAGCGAGAATCGGTCCGTGGATAGGAGACGAGTTTATTTTCATAAAGGCGCTGCAATACGGTTAATGTTTTTTTCGCCGAAAAACCAAACCGTTTATTGGCATCACGCTGTAAATCTGTTAAATCGTACGGTAATGGTTGCTGTTCTGACTTTTTCTTGCGTTCAATTTTTTCAATGACAGCTTTAGCACCAGTTATTTTCTTTTCTATCTTTTCAGCTGTTTCTTTATTGAAGATGCGTTTTTCATTGTTGTTTTCCCAATCGGCTGATAGAGGACCGATGTTAGCTTGTAATGTCCAATATTCCTTTGGTTCGAATTTTTGGATTTGTTGTTCGCGTTCAAGTACCATCGAAAGCGTAGGGGTTTGCACTCTTCCTGCTGAAAGAGGGTCCTTGTATTTTGTTGTCAAAGCTCTTGAGACGTTAAGTCCAATTAGCCAATCAGCTTCGGCTCGGCAAACGGCAGAATGGTAAAGGTCATCAAAAAGACTTCCTGGCTTTAATTGTTTAAAACCATCTTTAATGGCTCGGTCTGTTTGCGAAGAAATCCATAGTCTTTTAGTTGGTTTGTTAAAATGGACCTTTTCTAAAATCCAGCGAGCAACAAGCTCTCCCTCACGCCCAGCATCTGTTGCGATGATGCATTCCTTTATATCTTTTCGTTTAGCTAGCTCTTCAATTGTGCGGTATTGATGACTTGTTTGTTTGATTACCTTTAGTCCCATTTTATCTGGAATGATCGGTAGATCCTCTAGACGCCATGTTTTATATTTATTGTCATAGTGCTCAGGCATTTTCAATTCAATTAGATGGCCTAATGCCCATGTGACAACATATTGGTTTCCTTCAATATAATTTCGATGGGTTTGGCTGCATCCAAGTACACGGGCAAGTTCCCGAGCTACACTGGGTTTTTCTGCAAGTACGAGAGATTTCATAATTGCTCCTTTCTATACGGTAAAGCTCTCCATACAGTATAACGGAAAATCGTAGGGTTTTGTAATTGACAAAGCTTTAATACACTATTGTGGTAAAATTCTGAAAATAATATTGACAAATTATATTTTCAAACCATACAATGAATAATAGCAATAATAGTAATAAGAATGGAATGATGTGTATGGAAAATCTCATTTATTTACAAAATGAGACAATTTCAATAAAAGAGGCTGGGATCCGAATCTAATGTAGATTAGGAATCCAGCCTCTTTCTTTATTTAATTAGAGAGGTAGAGGTGAGAAATGTGGTTATATTAACGGGGCAAAATCTAACTTTAGAAGATGTGAAAAAGGTACTATTTCAAAAACAAAAGGTCACTGTTTCGCTAAAAAGTATGGAGGAAGTTAAGAAAAGCAGGGAGGCAGTTGAACGGATCGTATCTGATCAAAAGGTTGTATATGGAATTAATACGGGATTTGGGAAATTTAGTGATGTAATAATCGATAAGGGAAATGTAGGGGAGCTTCAACTTAACTTGATTCGTTCCCATGCATGTGGAGTAGGAGATCCATTTCCTGAAATGGTATCAAAAGCGATGTTGTTGTTGCGTGCAAATGCACTTTTAAAGGGATATTCGGGTGTTCGACCAGTTATCATTGAAAGGCTAATCGAACTTGTAAATAAAGAAATACTTCCCGTTATTCCGCAACAGGGGTCGCTTGGGGCAAGTGGGGACTTAGCTCCGCTATCACATCAAGCTTTAGTGTTGGTTGGGGAAGGTGAAGTTTTTTACAAAGGGGCTCGGATGGATTCACTTGAAGCACTTCAACATGAAGGAATATGCCCATTGACACTGGAGGCAAAAGAAGGCCTTGCACTCATCAATGGAACGCAAGCAATGACAGCAATGGGGGTTGTAGGCTATCTTGAGGCAGAACAGTTAGCATTTGAAAGTGAATTAATCGCTTCAATAACGATGGAAGGCCTAAATGGTATCATGGATGCTTTTGCAGAAGAGGTCCATCTTGCAAGAGGCTATAAACAGCAAATTGAAACCGCTAAAAGAATTAGGGAATATTTAAGTGATAGTTTATTAACAACAGTTCAAGGGGAATTAAGAGTTCAGGATGCTTATTCCTTACGATGTATTCCACAGGTTCATGGAGCTTCTTGGCAAGTACTTGACTATGTAAAGGAAAAGCTGGAAATTGAAATGAATGCAGCAACAGACAACCCATTAATATTTGATGAGGGAGAAAAGGTTATCTCTGGTGGAAATTTTCATGGTCAGCCGATAGCATTTGCAATGGATTTTATGAAAATAGCTGTTGCGGAACTGGCGAATATCTCTGAAAGACGGGTTGAAAGGTTAGTTAATCCGCAGTTAAATGATCTCCCGCCATTTTTAAGTCCTGAACCAGGCCTTCAATCTGGAGCAATGATTATGCAATATGCAGCAGCGGCCCTTGTTTCTGAAAATAAAACGTTGGCCCACCCAGCAAGTGTGGACTCAATTCCATCATCTGCAAATCAAGAGGACCACGTTAGTATGGGAACGATTGCTGCAAGACATGCATATCAAATCATTCAGAATTCTAGAAGAGTTATTGCGATTGAATACATTTGCGCCATGCAAGCGGTGGAGATTCGTGGTGTTGAGAAAATGGCAACTCAAACAAGGAATCTTTTTGAGAAGGGTCGGGAACGGGTTCCTTCAATTAAACAGGATCGCATTTTTTCTAAGGATATTGAAAACGCAGCTGAGTTGCTAAAAACGATGGATTTATCAATGGTATATGAAAAATCACATTAAAAACATCAATCCTGCTGAATTAGCCTAATAAAATGTGATGAATTTCTCCAAAAAAATAAAAGGCGTGGAGCAATCCACGCCGAATTTAATCTTCTTCAATCCTATTTTTAAATGCTTCCTGAGTAACAATTAATTCTTCGTCTTCAATGCGTTCTTTCGTGTGTTTTTCCGTTAGACTGTTTTTTGGAAATTCCCCAGGATGGTTCTTCTTCTTATGATTAAAATGTTCACCGCGTCCCAATATCAACACTCCTTTCGTTTCCTAAAAGTAGGATACCCAAAAATGGAAGAAATATTATGGAACTTTCATAAACGAAAGCCTAAAAAATCAATATGGTGTTTTCAGCGTCTTATTTTTTGCGAAGAGTAGATATATTGTTGAATTTTGAATTTTTTGAGGCGATCAGCTTCTTTTCATCATAAAGATATAAGGGAAATGTAACCAAGGAGGATAAAAAATGACCAATGAATTGAATGTGAGTGATCTGGCAGCATGCCCCTCTTTTTATCATGCAACTCGTGATGATAGGGCCCCATTATTTACAGCAGATGCCATTACGAATGGAGAAATAAAAAAAGTGAATTTACATGACTATAAAGGGAAATGGGTGCTTCTTTTCTTTTACCCAAGTGATTTTACCTTTGTCTGACCAACGGAGCTTGCGGCGGTCGCCGCTGTCTATAAAGACCTTCAAGGACTAAATACAGAAGTACTAGCTTTAAGCACAGATAGTATCTATTCACATAAGGTTTTCATGGAAACTTCTCCATCACTTAAAAATGTTACCTATCCATTAGTAAGTGATAGAAATCAAGAAATCAGCCGAGCTTACCGAGTATTGAATGAGGAATCTGGGGCTGCGTTCAGAGCATCATTTTTCATCGATCCTGAACAAATCATTTTAGCAAAATTTATATACCCAAGAGAAGTTGGAAGGAATCTTGGTGAACATATTCGTTTATTAAAAGGGCTTCAATATGCGAAAAAGACAGGGGAGGGGCTCCCTGCCAATTGGGTCCCAGGTGAACCAGGCATTGTCCGTGATCCCCAGAAAATTGGCCATATTTAACCAAAAAGTGGGTTGATTCATATCGAATCAGCCCTTTTGAAGCTGACGTATGATTAAGAGAAACGGTAAACCTGCTAAAGCGTTAGCGACTAATGCAATTGCTGGAGTGAGAAACTTCCTATAATAAATTGTATTGTCAATGGTGAATAAACTTGTCATATTTCCTTTGCGAAAATTATACTAGGCCCTAAAGAATAATAGAATTATGTCGAAATAAAGAGAAAGGAAAATATATTTTTGAATAAGAGGTAAAAAAGATACAAAAAGAAATGAAAGTTCCAACAAGATGGGTGAGAGAGATATGGATAAAACGTCGATAATTGGAGTTGTACTTGGTGTATTAGCAATTGGTGTTGGAATGGTTTTGAAGGGTGTAAGTCTAGTAGCATTAGCTAATCCAGCCGCTATTTTAATTATTATTTTAGGAACGATTGCTGCAGTAACGATTGCATTTCCTACAAATGAGATAAAAAGGGTTCCACAGCTTTTTGCCGTTCTTTTTAAAGAGCAGAAGCTACTTAATCCAGGTGACCTCATTCAAATGTTCTCAGAGTGGGCACAGCTTGCTAGGAAAGAGGGATTACTAGCATTAGAAGTGAAAACAGGTGAAATTGATGATGATTTTCTAAGAAATGGTTTATCTCTTGCTGTTGATGGACAAAGTGCAGATTACATAAGAGATGTCCTTACAGAAGAAATCGATGCAATGGAAGAGCGCCATCTTGCAGGTGCCGCTATCTTCTCACAAGCAGGTACTTACGCCCCTACTCTTGGAGTTTTAGGAGCAGTGCTTGGATTGATTGCTGCCTTAAGTAATATGGATGATACGGACAAGCTAGGTCATGCAATTTCAGCAGCATTTGTGGCAACGCTTCTAGGAATATTTACAGGTTATGTATTATGGCACCCTTTTGCCAACAAGCTAAAACGAAAGTCAAAGCAGGAAATCAGTTTAAAACAAATGATGATTGAAGGGATCTTATCCATTCTTGAAGGGGAAGCACCGAGAGTAATTGAGCAGAAGCTAGCTTCCTACTTACCTGCTGGTGAAAGGAAGAAATTCCTTGGAGAAAGTGTTGTGGTTAAGGATGAGTAGGCACAGAAAAAAAAAACATGTTGATGATCATATGGATGAATCATGGTTAATTCCTTATGCAGACTTATTGACTTTGTTATTAGCCCTATTTATTGTTTTGTTTGCAATGAGTTCTGTGGATGCTCAAAAATTCCAGCTTTTATCAAAATCATTTAATGAAATGTTTACTGGTGGGACTGGACTGCTGAATTATAAATCACCTACGCCAGAAGGACAAATTGATACACCCATCCAAAGAAAAAAGGACCAGAAAAAAGAGAAATTACAAAGTGAAGACTTAGCAGCAGTGAAACAAAAGGAAGAGGAAAAACTTGCTCTGGCAAAGGATCAGCAAGAATTAAAGGCATTGCAGATAAAGGTCAATACATATATTCAAAAAAATAACCTTTCAAACAAGCTACAAACTTCCTTAACAGATGAGGGGCTTCTTGTAACGATTAGAGATAATGTCCTCTTTAATTCAGGGAGTGCAGATGTACGGGATATAGATTTAAAAACAGCAAATGAAATAGCTAATTTATTGGTTATGGATCCGCCAAGAAATATTATTATTAGCGGGCATACAGACAATGTGCCAATTAGTAATTCACAATATGACTCTAACTGGGAACTTAGTGTAATGAGAGCAGTTAATTTTATGAAAGTTATTTTGGATAATCATAAATTAGATCCGAGATGGTTTAGTGCCAAAGGATTTGGGGAGTTCCAGCCAGTTGCATCCAATAATACAACTGATGGAAAATCACGGAACAGGCGGGTAGAAATCTTAATTCTTCCGAGAATAGGTAATTGAATTCTCGCCTTAAGGTAAGGTTCGTTAATAGAAAAGGCTATATTAAAGATCATTATTGATTTTAGGATCATTTGACAGACACCGCGTTGTCGCTCAAATGATTCTAAAATCATTTTACTTATAATATAATTTAACAAAGCCAAAGAAAAAAAAAGTATTCCTCATAAGTGTGTAAGAGGAATACTTTTTTTCAGTTATGTAGGTCATCGGTTTTCAATAAAAAAATTATTTACCCCTTTTTGGTCAAGAAAATCACGAATTGTTTCTTTTGTTATCCCTAATTTCTTTGCTTCTAAGATAAGTGCCATCCATTCTACATCCATATCCTCAACCGTCTTAGTCATCCGTACCAAAATCTCACCCCTAAAATACATTCGTATTCCAGAGCAGCCCGGCTATCATAGTAAATGAATTGTTTACTGTAGATCCGAAGCTTTGCGTCCCTACTTTTCAATAGGTTTGCCTTTTTCTGTCTATAGCTATTACTTAAGCATGATATACAGTGTGTTTTTTATTTTGATCTAGGACTTTTATACTTAAGCTTTGTCTGCTTTTTTATTATAAATAGTTCTTTTTAATTACGGTGTTGTTTTTTGTCAATTGTAAAAAGGTAGTGAAGCTTTTTTTTATACAAAATGCATCAAGTAATTACAAAATAATCTTAAAATTCATATGAATAAATAGCATTATATTCCTCATTCATTGAAATTAAGAAAAAATGTAAATTCTTTCGTCGAAATTTCACAAAAACTTTAAAAGGCAATAAAAAAGAGGCAAGCTTTTTAAGCAGCCTCAATCTTTATTATTTTGGTTTACTCGCCATTTATTAAATTCAAGAAAGTCCCGAAATTGCTCTTTAGAAACTCCAGAGATCATTGCATCTTTTACAATGCCCATCCACTCACTATCTAATTCTTCCTTATTGATTTGATCATGAATTAAATGGTCAACTGGAACCTTTAAGACAGATGCAATCTTTTCGAGAAACTGAATAGAGGGATTCTGTTGAAGGTTTCTTTCAAGAGAACTTAAATATGATTTTGCAACTCCAGCCCGATCAGCTAGTTCGGATAATGATATTTTCTTTTCAAGGCGAAGTAGTTTTACGCGATCACCGATCATGAGTCTCACACACCCAACAATTTAGATAATTTTATTTTACCAAAGCAAATGAAGTAATTCCATATTAAGAACAAAGTTATTTTAAATAAAGGCTATTTTTGTACAGATTGTTGTTTTACGTACCTAGTCTAAAACAGGTAATTACAATGATATCGTGCTCTTTTCTTGAAAATTACCCACTGTTTTATCGATAAACCGATATAACATATTACCTTCAAATAACATCAAAGTTTAAGACAAGAGCCTAAATAAAAGCCATTTCAGACAATCTTGTAGATTTTTAGGCATTTTCACATACTGTATCTCAAAAAGGAATAGAGTGTGTAAAGCAGTTTATTTGCACCATAATTTCGAAAAGTCAAAATAAGGATTTTCATAAATTCGGATTTAGGAAACTTTGAAAAAAGTAGAAATTAAGGCTAATATAAAAGAGAGAGTATATTTAAACCAAATTAGATAAATACGGGAAAACAACAGAAGAGAGGTAGAGTAAATAATGATCGTTCTAAAATCGAAGCGTGAAATTGAAATGATGAAAAGTGCAGGTGAAATTCTTGCTTCAGTTCATAAAGAACTCGCACAATTAATAAAACCAGGAATCACTACATGGGAAATAGATGAGTTTGTCGAAGGCTTTTTGAAAAAACATCATGCAACACCTGAGCAAAAAGGTTATAAGGGATATGAGTATGCCACATGCGCTAGTATCAATGATGAAATATGTCATGGTTTTCCTAGAAGGGAACCTTTAAAAGAAGGGGATATTGTCACAATTGATATGGTTGTTAATTATAACGGTGCTCTAGCAGATTCGGCCTGGTCCTATGCTATCGGTAATGTCTCACAGGAAACAGAGCATTTATTAAAAGTAACAAAAGAAGCACTTTATAGAGGAATTGAGCAATCCGTAATTGGGAATCGAATTGGCGATATTGGCCATGCCATTCAAACTTATGTTGAAAGTGAAAATCTGTCTGTTGTTCGTGATTTTATTGGACACGGGATTGGAACTGTTATTCATGAAGAACCGCAGGTTCCCCACTATGGATTACCAGGCAAAGGCCCAAGACTGAAAGAAGGAATGGTCTTTACAATTGAGCCAATGGTTAACATTGGAAGATACCAAACGAAAATGGATTCTAACGGCTGGACAGCAAGGACGATTGACGGTAAGTACTCAGCACAATACGAACATACCATTGCTATCACAAAAGAGGGCACAATCATTTTAACAGATCAGGATTAAAAGGAAGCAAAACTTGTATTATTGTATAGCAAAAATGAAAAAACAGGTCTTTTGGGACCTGTTCTTTTACGATTGTTTTCGTAAGTTTCCGAGTTCTTCAGCAATGGCTTGCATCTCATTAGGGCTAAAGGAATTTTTTCTCATAACCATATCGTAAATTTCTTTTAATTCTTCGTACATTTCCCCATCAAAATGAGAAGATTTGATGGCACCAAAGTTTAGTACTCTTAGCTTTTCTTTTATTTTTTCAATCATATATTCTACATTTTCAGATGATTTTTGCGATAAATTCACGAAGCTCATCCTTTCCGCTTTTTTCACAATCTTTCCACGTTCCGAACAGAATGTCAACAAATTCAAATTTGAATTAATCATAACGACTAAAATGTTTGGTGTAAAATGAATGTGGGAAGGATGAAAACATAAAAATTAAGCTATTCTACATATTGATTAAGGAGAGGTTGACTATGTCCAATAAATTTTTAAAAGGTATGTTTTTGGGGGCTTTAGCTGGTGGCGCATTAAGTTTATTAGACAGAGAGACACGCCAAGTCATGAAGGGAAATTGTCAAAAGGCAACAAATATCATTAAAAACCCAAGGCGAATTTCTGAACAGGTTAAAGAAGCGGCATTGAAATTCAAAGCCACTGTAGAGCAGGTGAGCGAGGATTTATCCTATATTTCAGAAAAAGTGGAAGAATTACGGGAGGCCACACCTCAAGTTACGAAATTGTTAAAAGAAACAAAAGAGGTTTTTTCAAAAAAAGAAGAGGTCACTAAGCAGGAAATTGATATCGATCAAGAAGAATGGGCACTGTAATATAGAGGTGAAAAGATGGAAAAAGCTGCAGATATCAATTCTTCATTGTTAAAAAAATTATGGCATCGGATTGAGGAAGATGATCTACCAGGATTATCAGCACAATTGGCATACTTTTTTCTACTTTCGCTCTTTCCGCTTCTTATTTTTCTTTTCACATTGTTACCTTATTTGCCAATCCAACATCAGGATATATTAGGAGTTATAAGGGGATTTGCTCCAAGTGAGACGATGAACTTAATTGAAAAAAATCTAATTGATATCATGAAGCATCGTCATGGTGGTTTGCTATCATTTGGGGTTATCGGTACAATCTGGTCTGCATCAAATGGGCTTAGTGCCATTGTTAGTGCCTTTAACAAAGCATACAACGTAAAGGAAAGCCGATCGTTTATTGTTTCAAGAGGAATGGCCGTCCTTTTAACTATTGGTATGCTTATTGTCATTATTGTGGCAATAGTCTTGCCGGTTTTTGGAAAAGGGATTGGGCTTTTTCTTTTTTCCCAATTTGGCTTTTCTAAACAATTCCTGATACTTTGGAGTACACTTCGTTGGCTAGTTAGTGCTGTTATCTTATTTCTTATTTTTACCGCCCTTTATTGGATCGCACCAAATATAAAATTGAAGTGCAGGAGTGCCTTTCCAGGAGCTGGCTTTTCAACAGTGGGTTGGATTGCTTCCTCCTTGGCATTATCTTTTTATGTTAGTAATTTTAGCAACTATTCCATTGCTTATGGAAGCATAGGAGCGATAATTGTTCTAATGATATGGCTATATATAACTGCGTTCATAATTATACTCGGTGGAGAAATTAATGCATTTTATAGTGAGAAGAGTAAAAATAATTGCTGATCTCCATTACTTTCCTTTATGAAAATAAGGTTTTTGTTAACACTATGATTGGGTAGTTACCCAACATAAAGGGAGGTTTTAAACTTGACGAAGCATACAAAAAAAGATGGCGGAACAAAACAAAAAGGTAAAAGCCGCCCTAAGCAAAAAACTTCAGGATCTGCAAACGGCTCCAATGGATATCATTAAACGAAAAAAGGACCGGGTTTCCCCGGTCTTTTGTTTAAGTTTGTTCGACTTTAGTGATGGGAAAATTGAACTGAAAATCAACAGATCCTTCTTTATTTCAGAAGCCGTAGACTATTTAGTATAACAAGGATCGTACTGCCTTCATGTCCAATCACTCCATATGGTAAATCAAGAACTTGGAAGAAATTTGAGGAAATCAACAATATAATAACTAAAATAGAAAAAATAATATTTTGTTTAATTATCCGATTCATCCGTTTTGATAGTTGAATGGCCTCAGAAATTCGCGGTAAATCATTTTTCATTAAAACAACGTCGGCTGTTTCTAAAGCAACGTCCGTTCCTTCACCCATCGCAATTCCGATATTTGCTGTAGCAAGTGCAGGTGCATCATTGATCCCATCCCCAACCATGGCAACAGTAGAAAATTTTGTTTTCAATTTCTTGACTTGTTCCACCTTTTCAACTGGAAGGCATTCTGCGAAAAATTGGTCTACATGGCATTCTTCGGCAATAACTTGAGCTGTCTTGACGCTATCACCTGTAAGCATAACTGTATAAATTCCTTCTTTTTTTAAATGGTCAATGGCAAATTTTGTTTCTTCTCGAACAATATCTTTTAATGCGATCATTGCTGTTAGTTCTCCATTAATTTGGACAAAAACAAGCGTGTTTCCTTCGTTTGCTAATTCATTTTCCTTTCCGTTTGCAAATCCTTCGGCCGTTTCCTTGCCGACAAAATCTGCTTTCCCAATTTTCCATTGCTCACCATTCAATTCTGCTATTACTCCCAATCCCGGTATATCTTCAAGACTATCTGGATGAAGGAGGTCTTCCTTAATGATAGACTTTGTATATTTTACAATCGCCTGTGCAAGCGGATGGTTTGATTGGTTCTCAATAGATGCTACTTTCCACAATAGGTTGTTTTGATTGAACCCATCTTTCACAATGATCTCAGTTACTTCCGGTTTTCCCTTTGTGAGCGTGCCAGTTTTATCAAAGGCAATTGCCTCCAAATGGCATAAATTTTCTAAATGGACACCACCCTTAAATAAAATACCATGACGTGCCCCTCTTGAAATGGCTGCGAGGGTTGCAGGCATAATTGAAGCAACGAGTGCACAGGGTGAAGCAACTACAAGTAAAATCATGGCACGGTAGAAGGCTTCTTGCCAACTCCATTCAAGTAAAAAATGCGGAAGAAACATCATAAAGATTACAGTGATTAGAACGACTTTAACATAGGTACCTTCAAAGCGTTCTATAAAGAGTTGGGAAGGTGGCTTCTCACTTTGTGCAGATTGAACTAGCTCGATAATTTTATGAAATAATGTTTCACTGCTGCCTTTTGTCACTTTGACCATAATTGCTCCAGAAAGGTTAACCGTTCCTGCAAAGACTTCATCATCATCCCCTTTGGAAACTGGAATGGATTCTCCTGTGATAGTGGCCTCGTCAATGTTGGATTGCCCTTTTGTTATTACACCATCAGAAGGAACTCGTTCACCAGGTTTAACTAGAATGTGATCACCAACTACAAGTTCAGAAACTGGAATCCTTTCTTCAATTCCATTGTTGATTAGGAGGGCCTCTTCAGGCTGAAGCTCCATTAAAGAGGAAATTTCTTTATGGCTTTTGTTCATCGTATATGTTTCTAAGGCGCCACTGACAGCAAAAATAAAGATTAAGATTGCACCTTCTGTCCAATACCCGATAATTGCTGACCCGGCGGCTGCAAAGATCATTAACATTTCAACATTTAAGTTTTTTGATTGATATGTTGCCTTGATGCCTTGCTTTGCTTTTGCATACCCACCAATGATAAAAGCAAACAAGTATGCAATAATGGAAATTTCGTTGTAATTACTTCTATCAAATAACCAGCCTGCTATAATCAGCACGCCACAAAATCCTGCTGCGATCAATTCTCCATACAATTTAATTTTCACCAAAAAATTTCTTTCTTGACGTTTTTCTTTCCCATTTGCTATTGAACCCATGTAAGATCCCCCCTAAGCTAACTCAAGTGATAGAAATAATCAGAATCAATACCCTTATAAAAACACGAAAGCTGTCATCAAATGATGACAGCGTAGTAATTATGAACGTTATGATATGAATATCTTGCCATTTATACCTTACCATATAGTTTATGCGTTGAAAAAGAAAAAGCACCATCATTTTAAGTTACTTTGTTCAAAATTGGTTGAGTTCTTTTTCCAAATATAAAAATAATGATGAAAATAATGAATAGAATTGTACTTATGATATGGAAGAAACTGATACTTTTGTAAAACTGTAAAAATAGTCCACCGATAATAGGCCCACTTAAACTGCCAATACTGAAAAAGATCCCACACATTAAATTCCCAGTAGGCATTAAACTTTTTGGCATCAAATCGGACATATAGCTAATTCCAAGTGAAAAAGTGGAACCTACAACCATTCCAGCGATAAGAAATGAAAGGATTAGTCCAACAATAGAATGTTCAAGAAAGCTTGCTACAGTAAAACTTGAAAATCCAAGAAAAAGAACAGTTACCAGTATATTTCTTCTTCCAAATTGATCACTAAGTATTCCTAATGGAAGCTGGGTAATAATGCTTCCAATCGCAAATGCAGTCAAAACAATAGAAACATTTGTTATCTCAAGCCCAATTCGTAATCCATAGACAGGAAAAATACCGTTTAATGATGATTCTAAGAAACCATAGGCGAAAGGAGGTAAAAACGCAACCCAACCATATTTCCAAGCTTTTGAAAAACGTTTAATGGTTTCAACAAAAGAATTCAAACCTATTTCATGCTCTGGAAAATCATTTTTAAGGGTAAATAAAAATAACCACCCTACAAGACAAAAGCAGGCAGAAACAATGAAAGGCAAGGAAGGATTAACATTTACTAATGGTGTCATAAGTGGACCAGATGCGAATCCAATCCCATAAAATAATCCATATAGTGAAATGTTTCGTCCTCTTCTGTTTTCTTTAGAGGAAGATGTGATCCATGTTTGGGTAGCAAAATGAAGAGCATGATCTCCAATCCCGATAATAAGACGAAGAGTAAACCAAAACCAAAAAGATTTCCATAAAGGAAACATGGCTAGTGAGAGAATGACCAATGCTGAACCCGCGATTAGTACAGGTTTATAGCCGTATTTTCGTAAAGGTGCTTCCATAAAAGGGGATACAAGCAGAATCCCAATATATAAAGCAGTTGCATTTAAGCCATTTAATGATGATGAAATCCCACTTTTTTCAAAAATAACAGCAATGAGAGGAAGAAGCATCCCCTGTGAAAAACCTGAAATGGCAACAATACTGATCAATATCCAAAATTGAAAGTACTTCTTTTCCATAAACTACCTCGAAAATTCCTGGATTTGATTGTGGAAATTGAAAAATACATTTTGTATATAAACGATGTTATCTAGAATAGGTTAGATTTGCAAGGTAAATATTTAATATTGGATAAGCTAAGGAAGGATACTTGAATGGAATTAGAATAAACATGAAGTTGAAATGGAGAGAATAAAATCAGAATAAAGGGATGAAGGAGAGAAAAGAGTGGAGGGAATGCGGTGACAAACAAAATATTTACACTTATGCTGATTTTTGGTGTACCACTTTCGATTATAGGAGCCTATCTTCATTGGTCGAGAATTCTAATGTTCATTCTTTATTGTTTAACGATTATTGCGTTAGCTGGTTTTATGGGAAGAGCAACCGAAAGCTTAGCTATTGTAGCTGGACCACGAATTGGCGGGTTATTAAATGCAACCTTTGGGAATGCTGTAGAATTAATTATTTCTATTTTTGCTTTGAAAGCTGGTCTTGTTGGAGTTGTTCTCGCTTCCATAACAGGTTCTGTATTAGGGAATTTATTGCTTGTTGCTGGATTTTCCTTTTTTATGGGCGGGTTAAAATACAAACGTCAAGAATTCAATGTATATGATGCAAGGAATAATTCTGGTTTGTTAATATTTGCGGTGATTGTTGCATTTGTCATCCCTGAAGTTTTTTCAATAAATATGAAAAGTACTGAAACCTTAACATTAAGTGTAGGAATTTCGTTTATTTTAATTTTTTTATACTTAGCAGCCTTATTTTTCAAGCTTGTTACACATCGTGGTGTATACCAGCATGAAGATGAATCAGAGGGACATCTTGAAGAAGAACCTGAATGGGGAAAGGGAAAAGCTATTGCAATTCTCGCAATTTCAACTGTAGTGGTTGCATATATATCAGAGCACCTTGTTCATACCATCGAATATGTTGCAACATCCTTTGGCTGGACGGAGTTATTTATTGGGGTAATTATTATCGCAATCGTTGGAAATGCAGCAGAACATGCATCAGCAGTTTTAATGGCATACAAAAATAAAATGGATATTGCTGTTGAAATTGCGATTGGCTCTACTCTTCAAGTGGCTATGTTTGTTGCTCCTGTTCTTGTTCTTGCGTCACTTTTCTTTCCTACTTCAATGCCGCTCTTATTCAGTTGGCCAGAATTAACCGCTATGGTATCCTCGGTATTTTTAATGATTATCATCTCTAACGACGGAGAATCCAATTGGTTTGAGGGACTTACCTTAATTGCGGCATATTTCATAATGGGATTGGGCTTCTTCTTATTGTAAAGAAAACTCGCTGATTGGCGAGCCCCTAAGGGCGATGACAGAAGCGTAGTTGCCCTTATGCGATAGCAGAATTTATGGATAAAATTCTGATTAGCTAAATAAAAGACTCTAAGCCAGCTCGGCTTAGAGTCTTCTTTATACATATAATTTAATCATTAAGTACGTTGTTAAAAATAATCATTAAGGGAAAAACCAATCGCTTTAACTTTGGGTCCATCAATCACCAACCTTCCTGTTCAGTCATTGAATAGGAAAACACGAGTGCCGAATATCATATAAGACGGAAATCCCAACCTCCTTATTAAATAGAACTTTCGCGAATTGATTACTGCCCTCCTTTGTATAAAGGATGGGTTTATTATAATATAAACTTCAAGTTTTGTAAATGTTCCGATTATTACATTTTCTTTACTAAAATTTAGATTAAAAATGGATAATATCTATCAACAACGAAAACACTATGTAGAGTGATTAGAATGCTATTTAGTGAAAGGAGTCAACACAGTGAAAAAATTCTCTTCAATAGTATTGACATTGCTTTTAATGCTTTCATTACTACCATCCGTCTTTGCCGAAAAAATCCCTGAGAAAAGTGGACCAGCGCAGTATCAAGTGCCTTCTTCCGTTCGAAATATTACTAAAGAAAATACGTATCCAAATCCAACGCAAGATTTACCTTTATTACAACCGAGTGAGTTAACTAAAAAATTGATCGATTCATCTAAAGTTAAAATAGAGAATCCAGATTTAATTCGGATGCTAAATGAATCTAGTATCAATAGTACACCGTTTGCAATTGGGTATCGGGCAATTGTTTATCTTGGCCAGTGGCCTTTAAACTATGTATCGACGGAAACCTCCCCAAATTGGGAATATCAAAAAATAAATACTAATTATTACGATAATAGGGGTGGCAAGGTTCCGTACCAAATTCATTATGTTCAAGAGGCACAAAAGATAATAAGAGGTGGTTTAACGGCGAAAATTTCCAATGCAGAAGAAGTTAAGAAAATGATGCTCTTAAAAGCAATGGAAAAAACAAAACTACCGCTTTCTTTTGATACCGTGATTGGAGGCGGGACTAAAAATGATCATGTCTATAATATTGCTTCCAATCGATTGGGCTATCTATATGCTTATGCACCAGCAGTAAATGAAAAAGGAAAAGTTACTTTCGGTGAAGTTTACTTAATGCTAAAAGGAAGTAAGAAATTTATTGTAGTTAAGAATGTAACATCACAAGGTATAGGTGCATGGATTCCAGTTCAGGATTATGTCTCCTTTGGCTTTTATGCGGCGGAACGACCAAGGTAAAGAGTTCTAGAGTAAGGGCTCCTTCGATTTAGTGAAGGGGTCCTCTTTTGATTAGTGCTGGAGGATGAGGTCGATAAATGCAAGGCAAGGAAAACTAAACCTCATTTTCGTTGCAATCATCGCCCATAGGGGCTCGCCAATCGGCGAGTTTTCTTTATAAAAGAATTGATTAATATGCTTTTTTTCGATAGGATGATAACGGAAATAGAAAGGGGAGAGGCACCTTGGGAAATCTAATTAATGATAAAAATAAGCAAGTTACTTTTTTAAAACAAAAATTGAATATGTTCCTTGATATGCTAGAGGCAATTGATCCAGAGCATACTGATCTAGATGATATCGACCGAATGATCGCTGTAGTGGATGAAATGGAATCAAAATGCAAGGAATTTAATCATAGAGAGTGCTAAAGAGTCTGTTCAACAGGCTCTTTTTGCTTGGAAAAAAATTGATGAACCAGTTAATTTACTGGCTTTTTGAATGTTGGCCATGGTTTTTAGGATTTTCCTTAGTATAAAGTCCTAGATCAGCTCTTCATCCATAAAACAAT
The DNA here is from genome assembly GCF_030915485.1 of Neobacillus sp. PS3-40. GTDB lineage: Bacteria > Bacillota > Bacilli > Bacillales > Cytobacillaceae > JAUZPL01. The sequence continues at coordinate 2,914,081 of NZ_CP133266.1, forward strand.
AAATGAAAACGTTTGCTAGCTTCTTCTTTAAATCATCATAGTAGAGGAGTATAATTAAAATCGATAATATTTGTAAAATTAAAAACATGGTTTGCTTTGAATGAAGAAAAGAGGCGGAGCTATGCACAAGCGAATCGGAGTATTCAATTCGTAGTATAAAGTATAGGTGAAACCTACTTCATTCACACCCCATATGATGTTGATCTAGTACATATAGCAAAATTATTTTTCATCGTAAATGGTGGTGTTTAAAACGTTGTGCGTTTTAATGCAAATTAAACATTAGGGAACAAAGGGAAGGGGTTACTCGAAATGGATTTAGTGAAATTTGAAGAGAGTATGTATCAGCTTATTTTGGAAACATCAACAAAGCTGCCAAGAGACGTTCGCCGTGCAGTGCTGGGGGCAAAAGAAAGAGAAAATGCTGGAACGAGTGCAGCAATGAGCCTTGCAACCATTACAAACAATATTAAAATGGCTGATGATCAAAGGGCGCCAATTTGCCAGGATACTGGTTTACCTACATTCAAGATCAAAACACCAGTTGGGGTTAATCAATTAGAGTTAAAAACGGCAATTAGAAATGCAATCGCTCTTGCTACTAAAAATGGAAAGTTACGTCCAAACTCTGTGGATTCTTTAACAGGAGAAAATAGTGGCGACAATCTTGGTGGCGGCACTCCAGTAATCAAATTTGATCAATGGGAAAAAGATTATATTGAGGTTCGCCTAATATTAAAAGGGGGCGGCTGTGAGAATAAAAATATTCAATACAGCTTGCCAAGTGAAATCGAAGGACTTGGCCGGGCGGGCCGAGATTTAGACGGCATCCGTAAATGTGTCTTACATTCAGTTTACCAAGCGCAAGGTCAAGGCTGCAGTGCAGGCTTCATCGGGGTTGGCATAGGTGGGGACCGTTCCTCTGGTTACGACTTAGCGAAAGAGCAGCTATTCCGTTCGGTTGAGGATGTAAATCCAATTGAAGATCTTCGGAAGCTAGAAGAGTATATTATGAAAAATGCCAATGAACTAGGAATTGGAACAATGGGCTTTGGTGGAGAAACGACGCTTTTAGGCTGCAAAATTGGGGTTATGAACCGCATTCCTGCAAGTTTCTATGTATCCGTTGCCTATAATTGTTGGGCATTCCGTCGTGCAGGTGTTTCGATTGACCCTGAAAACGGTGAAATTCAAGAATGGATGTACCAAGAAGGCAAACATATTGATTTTACCCAAAATGAGGAAGAAAAAAAATCTATGTCATCGCAAAAAGTAATTGCTCTTCAAGCACCGATTACTGAAGATCAAATACGCTCATTAAAGGTTGGCGATGTGGTTCAAATTAACGGCAGAATGTACACTGGCCGTGATGCGATTCATAAACATTTATCTGATCATGATGCACCAGTTGATTTAAATGGCCAAGTTATTTACCACTGTGGTCCTGTAATGCTAAAGGATGAAGCGGGCGTTTGGCATGTCAAAGCAGCTGGTCCAACAACAAGTATTCGTGAAGAGCCTTACCAAGGAGACATTATGAAGAAATTCGGCATCCGTGCCGTAATTGGAAAAGGCGGAATGGGTCCAAAAACATTAGCAGCTCTTCAAGAACACGGCGGCGTTTATCTAAATGCAATCGGCGGGGCAGCTCAATATTATGCAGATTGCATAAAAGCTGTAGAAGGCGTTGACCTAATGCAATTTGGTATTCCAGAAGCAATGTGGCATCTTAAAGTAGAAGGTTTCACAGCAGTCGTCACGATGGACTCACACGGAAACAGCCTACATGTAGACGTTGATAAATCATCATTGGAAAAATTAGCAGGATTCAGTGAGCGGGTATTCTAATTTTTTAGGAGCAGGTTCCTTCAGGGGTACCTGCTTTTTTATGCATAAATTCTGCTAGCACATAAGGGTAACTATGCTATCAGACAGTTTCTTAACTAAAGGACGAGTTTATTATCAAAAAACTACCAATCATTTTTCCCCCAGATACAGCAAATACTAAAAAAAACAAAATAGGGGGATCATGGATGAAAAGGTTTATGAAATATTTTGCAATCCTTTGTATAGTGTTGCTCACACCGAACATCACCTTTGCGGCAGTATCAAATACACCCATCCAATGGGGATTTAAAAAAAGTGTGAATGAACAGCAAGCAGAGGCAGGAAAAGCGGTTGACCAATTACTCGAAAAATATGGAGGCTTTTATAAAGGGGATGCTAAAACTAAGAACTTATATCTTACCTTTGATAATGGCTATGAAAATGGATATACAGAGCAAATTCTTGATGTTTTAAAAAAGGAAAAAGTTCCCGCCACGTTTTTTGTTACCGGACATTATTTACAATCAGCGCCAGGTATTGTTAAACGGATGGTAAAAGAGGGACATATCGTTGGTAACCATTCCTGGTTTCACCCTGACTTAACCACGAACAGTGACGCAGATATCCGGGATGAAGAATTGAATACGGTACGAGAAAAAACAAAGGAATTAACTGGACAAAAAGAAATGCATTATTTACGCCCGCCTCGTGGTGTTTTTAGTGAAAGAACTTTAAAGGTAGCGAAGGAAGAAGGATATATACATGTGATGTGGTCACTTGCATATGTCGATTGGTATGTAAATCAGCAAAAGGGCTGGGAATATGCATACACCAATATAATGAAGCAAGTACATCCTGGAGCGGTAATGCTTTTGCACACTGTATCAAAGGACAATGCCGAAGCACTTGAAAAAGTGATTAAAGATTTGAAAAAGAAAGGCTACAAATTCAAAAGCCTTGATGATTTAACAAAGAAAAGATAAATTTCTTCTAAAATCGAATCCAATATGGATTCGGTTTTTCATTTTAAAACCCTATTATACGGAGCTCAAATTACTTTACTATTATCATGTAGTAAGTAACAGTACTTATTATTTTAAAGGATACTGCTGTACATTTATTTCAAAACCCCCTCACAGAAAGTAACCTAAGGAATAAATTAACATGTAATGAAAAAATGAGGAGGTTAGAGATATGCAAAATCCGAATTATTATGGTGGCAATATGTACCCTACTGAGCCAGCCCGTAATGTTATGAATGATGATGTACATCATAAGTGTCAAAAACACTTATACCAATTTATTCAAGTTGAATTAAATGATGGGTCCGTATTCCAAGGAATTCTTCACAGTTATGATAATGACAAACTTTATCTGATTATGCCAAATGCGAATCAGCCAAATGTTAAAGAGATGAAGGATGAAAGTAGGTTGTTTCCATTTTTCGGCCCATTTGGATTATTCGGTTTTCCATTCTTTGGAATAAGAACATTCGGTCCTTTCTTCCCATTCTTCATTTAAGTTAGTTTTCAATCCAATAGTTACTAACAAAAATTAATTTTCTGTTAGTATTTTTCAAGGCTCAATCTTTAGATTGAGCTATTTGTGTTTTTAAAATTCAAGACTTTTGAAAGCAATGTATCTAAAGTTTCAGAAATATTCAATTTAATCAACATATTAATAGAATAAAGGCTTATAATTTAAATGTTGAAAAAACTATTAGGATGATGGGGGAAGAAAAGGGATGAGTGAAAATCAACAACTAATTGATCTTTTGAATGCATTACTTGAAGCGGAACGCGCAGGCGTGGAGACGGCAAATCATCTCCAACAAAATTATCAATTAGAGGAATTGGATGCTCAGTATAAACAGCTAAAAAAAGATGAGGCATGGAGTTGTGCAGGCCTCCATAAGGCGATCTTGCGTGAAGGTGGGGTACCTAGCATGCAAGTAGGAGCATTTATTGATAAAATAACTGCACTTGAAACACTAAAAGAGAAATTGGCTCTTCTTATCAAAGGTCAAGCCTGGGTCGCTCGTAAAATTGATGTAGCAATTGCTTACGGTACACAACCTGAAACAGAAGCGTTCTTAACAGAAATGAAAGAAAAGCATGACACGAACATAGGTGAATTAGATAAATATTTACTTCAAGGTTAATGTGGTCAAGTTTTACCCCGCTAACAGGGGAATTCTTCATATAATTTAGATAATAATTCACCAATAAATTTACAATCATTAGAGAAAGTCCCCATCATGATCTTGTAGGATCATGATGGGGACTTTCTCTTTCCACCACTCGGCCACTAGTTTAACATGAAAGGTCAATTAGCATTGAAGCAACAATATAATTTAGCAAAGCCCATTTCTTTTAAACGTATTAAAGGAATTAGAGGAAAAGCGCTAAATTGTTTTAATATTATGATAAAATATATTCATTTAATCAATTCTATGTACGATCAAAATAACTTATGGATTTTTGACAGTGGGAGGATTAGTGTGAGAGGGAAATTAAAAATTATTACTGCAATGCTCATTTGGGGTAGCATGGGTGTGTTTGTAAAAAATATTGATCTATCTTCAAGTGAAATTGCGCTTTTAAGGGGAGTAATCGGAAGCATATTTTTGGTGTGTGGTAGTTTTATTGTTAAACAAAAGCTTTCTCTAAAATTGATAAAAGAAAATAGTGTACTTCTATTTCTATCTGGTGCAGGTATTGGGGTAAATTGGATATTTTTATTCCAAGCCTATAGGTATACAACTATTTCAAATGCGACATTAAGCTATTACTTCGCACCAATATTTGTAATGATTTTTGCGCCATTAGTACTAAAAGAAAAACTAACTTCCTTAAAAGTAGGGTGCATTATTACCGCAATGATTGGATTATTTCTTGTCGTTAATATTGGTGGCAGTAGTACAAGTGGTACATATCACCATGCAATAGGTATCTTGTATGGCCTTTCTGCTGCAGTACTTTATGCAAGTGTTATTTTAATGAATAAATGTATTAAAAATCTAACTGGTTTTGAAACTACTTTAGTTCAATTAATGGTAGCAACTGTTGTTCTTTTTCCATACGTTTTTGCTAAAGATCATTTGGACTTTTCAGGAATAAACGCTATTTCACTTATTTTTATACTTATTTTAGGCATTATCCATACTGGTATAGCATACTTCTTATATTTTACTTCAATTAAGGAATTGAAGGGACAAACGATTGCAGTTCTCAGTTATATTGACCCAATTTCGGCAGTAATGATTGCAGCAATATTTCTTGGTGAGAGCATGAATTTTATTCAAATGGTTGGAGGTGTCCTTATATTAGGTGCCACTTATTTGAGTGAAAGAATGGACTTTAATGTTGAAAAGTTAAATAAAAGTAAGGCTTAAGAAAAAGTTACACCATAACTTTGCTGTTGATTTCCGCTCCGGGCACTTGCTTTCCGCGGGGAGGGATGGGAGCCTCCTCGGCGTACCGCCTGCGGGGTCTCCCATTCCCTCTATTCCCGCAGGAGTCAAGTGCCCTTCGCTCCAATCAACAGAGTGTCAAAATTAGCACTTGGCTTTAACATAGTCAATGCAAAAAAGGTAAGATAGCCCCTATTTAATAAAAAAGACGACTTAAAATTCACTTTGAATTTTAGGATCGTCTTTTTTATTTAGTACATGAAACTTAGGTTATAGCTTACGGCGAGTTGAATCTCGTTTAGTGATATCTAATTTGAAACTATCTTGTCTGTCAATGCTATATGTCCTTCTCCCCAACTACACATGGCATCCAAAATGGGGCGAAGAGACCATCCATATTCTGTTAAAGAATAAATAACCTTTGGTGGAACCTGGTCAAAAACGGTCCGATTCACAACGCCATCAACTTCAAGTTCCCGCAGTTGCTGGGTCAACATTTTTTGAGTGATGTTAGGCATGAGCTTTTTCAATTCACTTGTTCGTTTTTCTCCTTTAATCAAGTGGCACATAATGACGACTTTCCACTTTCCACCGATGACATCAAGTGTTGCTTCTACAGGAATGTTATAAGCCATTTTGGTTCTCCCTTTTTTCTTATAGGCACTTTAAAGTACCTACATTACTTTAAAGTGCGTACTTTTCAATTTGAAGTGTTGGATTCATAATAACATTCACAAGCAAAAAACAAAAGGTCGAAAACAACCATAGTTGCTTTAAAGTACCTATATTACTTTAAGGAGTGTACTATCCTTTTTGTTAATATGCTTATAAATAATGTTCGTAGTAGAAGCGTGATAAAAATGTGAGAGGCGCCAAATCACGCTTCGCCGTTTATGAACAACACTTCAAAATAACAAGGAGGATTTCTTTATGAGTTCCACTGCTATAAATACTCAAGAGAAAAAAGGTGGTACACTTTCGTTAATGGCTTTGGCCATTAGTGCTTTTGGAATTGGCACTACGGAATTTGTACCTGTAGGATTACTTTCTTCATTAGCAGGTGATCTAAAAATACCCATTACTTTAGCTGGTTTATTAATATCGGGTTATGCAATGGGTGTTGCTATTGGAGCACCGGTCCTTACGGTTTTAACAAATAAGATGAATAGAAAAACTTTATTAATGCTATTAATGGTTGTCTTTATTGTCGGTAATTCAGTTGCTGCTTTATCAACAAGTTTCGGATTATTATTAGCAGCACGGTTTATTACTGCATTTTCTCACGGTGTATTTTTCTCAATCGGCTCTACGATTGCGGCAGATTTAGTTCCTGAACACAAAAGGGCAAGTGCTATTGCATTTATGTTCACGGGTTTAACCGTTGCCACAGTAACAGGTGTACCACTAGGTACATTTATTGGTCAAGTGTTTGGATGGAGGTCAACTTTCTGGGCTGTCGCAATTCTAGGCGTAATTGCGATTATTGCAAGTGCCATTCTGGTCCCTAAAAATCTTAAGAAGGCCCCACTGGCAAAATTCAGTGATAACTTAAAAATCTTAACGAACGGGCCATTACTTTTAGCATTTTCAATTACAGCTTTAGGATATGGCGGTACGTTTGTAGCATTTACCTTCCTTGCCCCTATTTTAGAAGATATTACAGGATTCGCCCCAAGTGTAGTTAGTGTCATCTTGCTGGTATATGGTGTTGCAATAGCTATTGGAAATACAATTGGAGGGCGAGCTGCCAATAAAAATCCCTTAAAGGCTTTATTATGGATGTTCTTAATTCAAGCAGTTGTACTGGTTATCTTATCATTCACTGCGCCATTTAAAATTGTAGGTATTATCACTATCTTCTTCTTAGGATTATTTGCATTTATGAATGTACCAGGATTGCAAATTTATGTCGTTCAGCTAGCTGAAAAATATGTACCTTCAGCGGTGGATGTCGCATCCGCTTTAAATATTGCTGCATTTAATGTTGGAATTGCGATTGGAGCTTTTATTGGAGGATATGTTGTGGATTCTATTGGGTTAATTCATACACCTTGGATTGGTGGTGTAATGGTACTTGGAGCAGCCCTACTTACTTTGTGGAGTTCTTCTTTAGAGAGTAAAAGAAAAGAAAAAAGTAGCTTTAAGCGTCTAATTGGATAAACATCGAAATGGGAACCTTCAACCAATTTGAAAGATTGTTTCTGAGTTGATTTTATCTTAAATAGATTGTGGAGAGCACAAAATAGAGTAAAAAAGATATGGGATCTTTTCTATTAAAAGAAAAGTTCCATATCCTTTTTTTCTTTCATTACATCCCCATTTGTTCGCCTTCGTGGCTTAATTGCCATTGGATCCCAAACTTATCAGTTAACATACCGTAGCATTTGCTCCAAAATGTTTCTTGAAGCTCCATTCCTACAGTGCCGCCTTCTTTTAGTTTAGTGAAGAAAGATTTAATTTCATCCATATTCTTACTGACGACAGTAAGGCTAATATTGTTTCCTGCAACAAACGACATACCAGGGAAGCAATCCGAAAACATCACTGTGCTTCCTGTTATGTTAAGTTGTGCATGCATAACTAAATTTTTGGCATTCTCTGGGGTAGGATATTCCGGATTAGCCGGTGCATCTCCAAAGGACATTATTTTGGGTTTTTCTGTTCCAAAAACCTGCGCATAAAATTCTACTGCTTCTCGGCAGTTTCCATTAAAATTAACATAAACATTAACAGCCATTTGCAAGCACTCCCTTGTTAAAAATGGTAATCATTGAAAATTCTACAATTCCCATTTTATCCAATAAACTTTCAAAAAACAAATGTAACCTCGAATAATGTCGAAATTTTCTGGAATTGATTATGATGACACAATAGTTTAGAAAAAGCTTCTTAGTATCGTTATTATTCTTAGTATCAAGCTAAACACCAGGCACTTTTCTATTTTTTCCTGATTCTATTCATGAGCCTTAGTAAGGTAATCGGCAAGTTGGCCAAACGTTCCGGAAACTCCCTGTTGAATTCCTTCATGAGCTGCCTTGAACGTTTTATTTTCAGCATCTGTGCCGTTTAGAGGGACACCCCGCATTGTGAGTGTCGTCTTGCCTTCATGCTCGATGAACGTCAACGTATTTAGGATTTCTAGTGGCCAGGTTGGGCTAAAGGGAGCATGAATCGTATTGCCCTCTTCATCAGAAAAAGAATTAATGAAGACAAGCTTCGTCGGCGCAACAATTTCGCGAAATAGTAATTTACCCCACATTTCGTGGCCGTCAGGGGATTTCTGGCTATAGTGAAAGACGCCGCCCGGACGGAGATCTGATTTAGAAATACTCATAGTGAAACCTTTTGGACCCCACCATTGCTTCAAGTCCTCTGACGTGGTCCATGCCTTAAACACGAGCTCTTGTTTTGCATCAAAAGTATGCGTGATAACTAATTCAAATTGGTCCATGTTTGTGGCATTGTTTTCAGTCATGTCAATTCCTCCAAATATAAAGTTAGCTTCTGATAAGGCTCGGCAAGTTCACTAAAGCCGATTCATGACCCGAATATAATACATTAGGAATAGCATGTCAAAAAGTATAGAGTTATTGCATGGCACGAGTATGAAATCTCAGAGAGAAACGGTGTCATCGTAAGCAAGTATTAACGATATTTAATAAAATAGTAGTTGTTGGATTGCGCAGAAAATCTATATCAAAATACAAGTGAAGTTACTTAGTAGAAGGGTAGTAGTAGTACAGAAAACTGCTTAAACCGGCCGTGGCAACAGGTTGTGATTGGCGCCAAAAACTGATTGTGTTTTATATTATTATAGTGTTATAATGCTAGAGTGATAATATGGTAACGTACTAAAGCGAATTAACTAAGTTAAAGGTGGTATTTTTATATGAAACGTTTTGCAATTATGATTCTAGCAATTGTTGGAGTATTCTCGCTCCTTTCAGCATGCTCTAGTCCTACGGCGAAGGATGCTAAGAATAAGACACTAGTGATTGGTATTGATGATAAATTTGCTCCGATGGGGTTCCGAGATGAGAATAACAAGATTGTTGGATTCGACATTGATTACGCCAAAGCAGCTGCAAAAAAGATGGGAACGAAGATTAAATTTCAACCTATCGACTGGAAAACAAAAGAAACCGAATTGAGCAGTGGACGGATTGATCTCATTTGGAATGGGTACACAATTACGGATGAGCGTAAAAAGAAAGTTCTGTTCACGAAGCCTTATTTGAAAAATACACAGGTTGTTGTTACACTTGCTAATTCTAAATTAACTAAACTAAATGAGTTAGCAGGTAAAACTGTCGGCCTTCAATCGCTTTCTTCTGCATCAGATGCCTTGGATGCTAATCCAATTAAATCTAAGGTTAAGACTGTCACTGAGTATTCAGACAATGTAACAGCTTTAAGTGATCTGAAGTCTGGTCGTTTGGATGCAGTTGTCATTGATGAGGTTGTTGTTAAGTATTACATGTCAAAAGAGAAAAATTCCTTTAAGCTTCTCGATGAATCTCTTGCACCAGAAGAATATGGTGTAGGGGTGAAAAAAGGAAATGAGGCACTACTAGAGAAACTTCAAAAAGCACTTGATAAGATGAATGAAGACGGTACAGCCGCTAAGATCTCAGAAAAGTGGTTTGGTGAAAATAAGGTATTAAAGTAAACAGACTGAACAAAAATTAGACAAACAGGATTTCCATTGGAAACCCTGTTTTGTTTGTGGAGGAAACATCCATGTCCATCGATTATTTCAACACAATCATTAAGCCTATGCTGGAAGGTGCACAAACAACACTCCTTTTGTTTTTAATTGCCATATTAGTGTCAATTCCGCTGGGTTTCATTCTTACTCTGGCTGTAAAAAGCAGTATCAAGCCTTTAGCCTTGTTTGCACAGGGCTATATATACTTGATGCGCGGTACACCGCTACTTCTGCAGCTACTATTTATCTGTTTCGGTCTACCACTAATCCCTGGGATTGGACAATATTTAGTTTTGGACAGATTTGTCGCTGCTTGTTTAGGGTTTATTTTGAACTACGCGGCATATTTTGCAGAAATTTTCCGCGGGGGGCTATTGGCTATTGATAAAGGTCAATATGAGGCTTCTCAAGTACTCGGTTTGAATAAATGGCAGTCGACGACAAGAATCATACTACCACAGATGTTCCGTATTGCACTTCCAGCTGTTGCTAACGAATCAGTGACATTAGTTAAGGATACGGCGCTGCTCTATGCCGTTGCCGTACCGGAATTGTTACACTTTGCAGAGACTGCTGTGAACCGCGACTTTACGATCTTGCCTTTCCTTTATGCGGGAATCATTTATCTGATCATAACTTTCATATTAACGTTGCTCTTTAAATGGCTTGAAAAAAGATTCAAATTTGAATAAGAAGGGAGTGAGAAATGTGGCTTTCATTGAAGTATCTAACCTTAAAAAATCATATGGCAAGCTAGATGTATTAAAGCAGATTACTTTTGAAGTAAATAAAAATGATGTGGTAGCAGTAATCGGCCCCTCAGGATCTGGGAAAAGCACGATGCTCCGCAGTCTAGTCCATCTCGATGAAATTAATGCCGGAAGCATTTGTATATCTGGAGAATATCTAGTAAGGGATGGTGTTTACTCAAAACCGCAGGAGATCAAGAGGATCACAACAAAGATGGGAATGGTCTTCCAGCATTTTAATCTTTTCCCGCACCTCACCGTCAAAGAAAATCTGGAAATTGCTCCAAAAATGTTAAAGAAAGAGCCATTTACATTGATCCAACAACAAAGCGCAGAACTTTTGGAGAAAATCGGGTTAACTGAGCGGGCAGCAGCTTACCCAGCGATGCTCTCAGGCGGTCAAAAACAAAGAGTAGCCATTGCTCGAGCACTCATGATGAATCCTGAAATTCTGCTATTTGATGAGCCTACATCTGCCTTAGACCCGGAATTGACTGGTGAAGTACTAGAAGTAATGAAGAAATTGGCCAAAGAACACATGACTATGATTGTGGTGACACATGAGATGGGGTTTGCTCAGGAAGTGGCTAATCGGGCTATTTTCATGGATGACGGAGAGATTATTGAATCTGGTCATCCGAATGAATTGTTTACTAACCCCCAGTTCGAACGAACGAAATCTTTCTTGCACCGCAGTTTAAAGTAAGTAAACTCAGGGACGCAACTAATCGTAGTCTGGGCCGCGTTTTCCATTTCAAATTGTTGATGGTTATGTAGCCTTTTTAAAAAGCACTGATACGCGAGCAGAATTTATGGAAGTAAATTTTGTTGATTAGCCAAAAAAAGGGTATCAAGGTATTTTTGTACCTTGGTACCCTTTTTTTAGATTATGGCTCTGTTAAAGGTGAATGTTTGATATTTGATACTTGTCCGAATTCTTAATAGACGGAAAAATTCCTCTTAATTAATAAATTGGATTAAAAATAGCTTAAATAGGCGGAGAGTTTCCGCCTATTGACTCAAAAACTTCGAAAATAGGGGACTTTTCATTACGTAACCGGAAAACCTCTGCTTATACACCCCGAAACGAGCTCCATTCTGCATTTAACCGAAAAATCTCCGCTTATTTTATTTTCGTTGGTTTCTCGGGTTTCTCGCGTAAGACTTTCAAGATCATTAGTTTATCACTATTTAATAGCCCATATAGAATCTGCCACAGGAAAGACCGAGTCAGGCACCAAAAACTACTATTATTTCATCATCTGCACTTGCTCTATTGTTTTATGTAGCCCATTTTCAAGGAGGAATTGGCTGATTGGATTTTCTAAATTAAAATTAATAGCTATAAAGGTTGTTGAAGTACTTTTATCCTTTGCTATATTTTCTAAAATAGCTGGATAAATTGTCTTTTCATCCACATCGTTCAGAAGTTCAATTTGGTACAAAAGCACTTTTTCTAGCTTTCCTTCTAGGTTCCATACCTTTCTAAATAGGGAATACCCCAGAGGACTTTGATTCTCGTCATGATAAATTTGCGCTTCTCCTTCCTTAGCACTCTGCCATTGGCATTGCCAAGGAACATTCTCATTATAAAAAGGTATCATTTGAAGCTGCTCAGGCCGAATCGACTTTGATATGATTGGTATGGGAGTATTCTCCGACTGTTTAAGAACCCCGTTTAAATAGACAAGCCTATCTGTAATTTGATATCCATACTTTTCATATAGGCGAATTGCCTTTTCATTTTCTTTTATTGCCTCAAGTGTAGCAATATCTACTCCTTCGTCATGATAAATGCGCATGGTTTCTTCCATTAAAAGCTTTGAAGAACCTTTACCTCGATAAGCTGGTGCTACACCAGTACCGCCATTCCAAGCAATTTTCTTCCCTGCTTTAGTTATCCGAAACCCATTAAGAATGATTGCTATTGGTTCATTTTCATCAAATAGAACTCTTGATAAATCTAATGATATTCCTTCTGAAATAATCCGATTCATAAATGATTGCGGAGTCATTTCAATTTTTACAAAATATCCTTCAAAACCACGATTCCAAGCAATTACTGCTTCTTCAATTGTACATTCTGATAGCATTTTAAACTTCAAGTGAACTCCCCCTTTTAGGATCAATTTTTTAAGATTAATCAAGTAAATGACCTAACTATTTTTCAGGTGCTCAATCAGTATCATTCCATTTAAAATAATAGCTCGTCTGCTTCAATTATCTCGAGAGTTAAGTTTTCAACTGAAGATAAATCTATTTCAAATGGTTTTATTTCATTACCTTCTTCATCCTTAATCATTCTTATGATAGGTCGTCCAACTGCATTAAAGTTATATTTCGATACAATTCCCGTTGTACCATTATTTAATTTTACCGTAAGTCCTTCCGGGTATATTGCAATACAATCTTTAAACAATTGAATCTGTTTACTTTCAAATTGTGTACCATTTCCAGAATAAAGTAATTCAATACCTTTATGCGGCAACAATGCACGTCGGTAAACGCGGTGACTTGTAACGGCATCAAATACATCCGCAACACTCAAAATCTTTGCGTAACTATGGATTTGGTCTTCCCTCAAACCTCTGGGATATCCACCACCATCGACTCTTTCATGGTGCTGAAGCGCGCAATGGGCTACGGTTAATGGGATTTCATGAATCTTTCTCAGAAGATCAAATCCTAATTCAGAATGTGACTTTACATATTCGTATTCATCCTTTGTTAAAGCTCCAGCTTTATTTAAAACCTCGGGTGAGATAAACATTTTGCCTACGTCATGCAGCATCGCCCCCATCCCGATATCTTCAATTTTTTTCAATGGTAAACCATTCTCGATGGCTAATTGGCAGGAATATATAGCAACATTTAGACTGTGAGTATACACATGATTCGAATGGGCCTTTGTTGTTGCTAATAAATTTAGTGCTGTTCTATTCTCAGTTAAATAACTTAGGATATCTTTGAATATCTTTTTAAAACTTCGTATCGCTCTCTCTGTCTTGATCATTCCTTGAATATTTGATGCATCTAAATTTGGCCCAGCAATTGTATCTAAACATTCTGTTATCACGCTTACTGCTTCTAAATGTATCTCCTTAGGAATTGACTCAACTATTTCAATTCCTTCTGATAGTTCATCATCAATGTAAACTGTATAAATATTTAGTAGCATTAATCTTTTTATTAAACTGTCTGTAAGTTCAGTTCCTTTTGCTAAAAGGACTTTTTCATTTTCATTATAAATTGGTTTACCTAATTTCATCCCTGTCTGACATCTATCCAAAGTTATTAAACGCATTAGTTCTATTTTCACTCCTAATCTACGGTTGCTCTAGAGACTACTTAAGTCCGATATATGATGTATATTTATTTTCGACATAATTCTCCAAATTCCTCTATGTTTACATGCAACAAAGGTTATAAAAGTAAAAAAAACACTCACTTTAATAAAGTAAGTGTTTTTTCAATTCTTGAATATTATGAAGTTATTTTTTTAATTTAAATACATTTGTTAGTTCATTCATATTTTCAGATAGAGTAACTAATTTTTCTGAAGTGGTATCAATTTTATTAAAGAGTGTTTCTTGTATATTCAGTTTTTCCTTTATTACATTGGAGACATTACGTCCGGATTCGATGGTTACACTTATTTCATCAAGGGTAGCAGTCATTTCTTCCAAGGAAGCTGCTTGAGTGGAAACTCCATCCGATATATCGTTGATCATTGTAAAGGTATTTTCCATACTATCAATAATTTTATTGATGCTAACTTTTACTTCATTTGATTGGGTTACGCCAAGCTTTACTTTTTCTTCTGTTGCTGCGACAGCGGATACTACATTTTCAGTTTTCATATTCATATCTTTAATTAGATGGCTTATATCCTGTAAGGAGGTATTGGTGTCTTCTGCGAGTTTTCTTACTTCCTCAGCTACAACAGAAAATCCTTTTCCAGCCTCACCAGCCCGAGCAGCTTCAATGGCTGCATTTAATGCTAGTAAATTTGTTTGCCCAGAAATTTGTGAAATAATATGAACAATTTCGTTGATTTTATTCCCTTGTTCTTCAAGCCCAAGTACTTCATTGCTTACGATTTTTGAGTTTGAAGCGAGATCATTTATTACACCTACGATCGAATCAACAGAATTTTTACCATTCTCAGCAGCGTCTTGTACTGATTTTGTATATTCTGCAATCTTTGATGTCAGTTCCGCTGTTTTTTGTGAATTATCCGTAATACTGTTTAAGGCACTAGCAGTTTGCATAATACTTTCAGCATTTTGGTAGGAATTAGCGATAAGCCTTTGTACACCCTCATTAATTTCATGCACTTGAGAGTTTGCTTGAACAATAATATTGTTTAAATCTTCAGTGGAAAGGGTAACCTTTTCGGAAGAATTTTGTATAGTTGAAATTAGGTTTTTTAAATTATCTTTTGCTTTTAAAAGAGAGGTTATTAGTTGTCCTGCTTCCCCTTGTTGAAGGGCTTCTATAGTTACAGTTAGGTCATTGTTAGCAATGGAATCCGCAAGCAATATACCCTTCTTTAAAGGTTTAATAAGTAGAAATTCAGATAGAAGAGCAGCAAAAACTTCAAAAATGATAAAAATTATGACCGCCTTTATAATAACTTGTAAAGTTATTATTTGAAAAAAATTACCATACAAATTATAAGATAGCGTCATAACGATAGATAAATTTGAAACGAACATTGCCAAAAAAGTTAAAGTCATAATGCGGGTACGGATTGAAATATTTTTGATTTTATTCATACTATAAACCACCTAACAATTTCGAATTTAGCACATGACCACTTTGCAAAAAGTGGAATTGTTCTCAGTTAATACTATACTGTGAACAGAATTAAATCTAGTATGAAAAAAATTGTTGGATGAATAGAAGTGTATGAATGAAAGACCAGTACTATGATGAATTGAGGATGTCATATACATCCACTGTGACACTAGTAACAGTCAGATCTAGATAAATCTTCTATAATGAATGCTATGGCAGGGTCTGTAAGGGGAGGAAACTATTGGGTGATACATATGTTTTGCAAATTGGTTTTTATGATCGGATCGGATTGGGCTATGAAATTTTTAGTTTATTAAAAGAAAAAGATATTAATCTACAAGCAATGGAAGCAAAAGCTGGAGAACAGATGGTAATTAAGTTCCATTGTAATGCTGCTCTTCTTCAACAGGTTATTGCTGATTTAAGAGGTATTAATGGAATACATTCCGTTAATTTAAAGGATTTAATGCCTTATGAAAAAAGAGAACATCAATTAACGACCATTTTAAATTCTGTGAGTGAAGGAATAATTACAATAAATGAATATGGTGTATTAACACATATAAATGAAAAGGCGCGCAACATCTTTCACCTAGGCGAGAAGGAAGCAATTGGTATGCATGCAGAACAATTACTAATGGAAAAGCTTCCAATATTAGAAACAATCGTAACTGGGGAATCCTATCATTTGAAAGAAGTTAAATCTAAAATAGGCACTAATACCGTCCATTATTTAACTAGTGGTGTTCCAATTTTAAATAATTTAGGTAGAGTAATAGGTGCTGTTGCCACGATAAAAGATTTCAAACAAGTAGAAGAAATTATGTCGAAAGTAGACAGAAAAACGAAAGCGTTTACTTTTGATAAAATCGTTTACCAAAGCAATGGGATGAGAAAAATTGTTGATCTAGCTAAACTAGTTGCCAAAGGCACTTCTTCCATATTGCTAAGAGGGGAAAGTGGAACGGGAAAAGAGCTGTTTGCTAGGGCTATTCATATTGAAAGTATCTGCTCTTCTGAACCATTTATTGCTATTAATTGTGCTGCATTGCCAGAATCCCTATTGGAAAGTGAACTTTTTGGATATGAGGAAGGTGCTTTTACAGGTGCAGTAAGAGGTGGAAAAAAAGGCTTATTTGAGCAGGCAAACAAGGGAACTTTATTTTTAGATGAAATTGGTGAATTATCAACTAAAATGCAGGTAAGATTGTTGCGGGTACTTCAAGAAGGAACTGTCCGAAGAATTGGAGGTAATAAGGAAGTTAACATCGATGTTCGAATTATTACTGCGTCTCATCGGAATTTAGAGGAAATGATTAGTAATCATACTTTTCGATTAGATTTGTATTATCGATTAAATGTTGTTCCTATTCATATTCCCCCATTAAGAGAGCGGAAAGAAGATATTCCGATCATTGCCCAGCATTTGATCCGAAAAATTTGTCATAAATTAAAAAAGCAGGAAAAGTTTTTAACAAGTGACAGTATTCAATATTTAATGAGTCTACCCTGGCCAGGGAATGTAAGGCAACTGGAGAATACGCTAGAATTGTTAATCAATGTCGTAGAAAATGACAAAATTACAACGGACGATATTTTACAATGGTGTAATTTCAAAATAGTAAAAGCTGAAAAAGAAGATCAAATGGATGATGAAAACTTTACCGTCCAATTTCGCTTCAAGAAGAAATGGCCGACCTTAAAGGAAGTTGTTGATGAAGTGGAGAAAAAGTTAATTTATCAAGTATTGGAAAGTCATCTTTCGTCGAGAAAAGCAGGGAGTATTTTAGGTGTATCGAATACAACTATATTAAATAAGATGAAGAAGTATGGTTACCCTGCAAAATAATACTCTATTAAAAGATTTGGAACTAATAATTCTAAATCTTTTTTTTGTGCCTTTTATCCCTATTTTCCACTCGTTTTTAGATAAACTGTTACGCCTTGGCATAGGTCTGCCTCTTAGGGGCTCGCCAATCTGCAAGTTTTCTTTATCAATTGATAAGAAAAAGTGTCAAGAAATCTTATCAGGAGTTTACAACTTGGAAAATAGTAAACTATTCCTCTTAGTAATTCAATAAATTTCCATCAAAAATTAATTGGCATAAAAAATGCATCAGTAATTAGTGGGGTAATTAAATTTTACTGGAGGGGTTTTATTTGGTACTAACAGAAAAACAACAAAAGGTTTTAGATCTTTTTGAAGAGATGGAAAAAAACGGCCATGAACAAGTCATCTTTAATTATGACAAGGCAACAGGCTTAAAATCAATTATTGCAATCCATGATACAACACTTGGTCCTGCACTGGGTGGGTGCAGAATGTGGAATTATAAAACGACTGAAGATGCTATAAAGGATGTCCTTCGTTTATCGAAAGGAATGACATATAAGTGTGGAGTTGCGGGTGTTACACACGGTGGAGGGAAAGCGGTTATTATCGGTGATCCAAAATCGGAAAAATCGGATGAATTGTTTCAGGCGTTCGGATCCTATGTGGAAACGTTGAAAGGCCGTTTCTATACAGGGACAGATGTTGGTACAGTTGGAATGGATTTTGTGTCAGCTGGAAAACAAACGAAATACTTAGTAGGCCTTCCTGAAGAATATGGTGGAAGTGGAAATTCCGCTGTAATTACAGCATATGGAGTTTGGAAAGCTATTAAAGCAACGGCAAAAGAAGCTTTTGGAAAGGATTCTCTGGCGGGTTTGAAAATAGCTATACAAGGTTTAGGGAAGGTTGGCCAATGTCTAGTAAAGCATTTACATGAAGAAGGGGCCAAATTAATTGTAACAGATATTTCTCAAGATAATGTAGCTGAAATTTGTCAACAGTATCCAAATATTGAAGCTGTGAAACCAGAGGAAATATTTAGCGTTGATTGTGATATTTTTTCACCAAATGCACTTGGAGCGGTTATTAATGATGAAACGATATCTCAATTTAAGTGTCATGCGATTGCCGGTGCGGCAAATAATGTATTAGCAGAAGAACGTCATGGGGATATGCTTCATGATAAAGGAATCGTATATGCACCAGACTATGTTGCGAACGCAGGAGGGCTTATACAAGTAGCTGATGAGTTGCAAACATATAACAAAGATAGAGCGTTTAAAAATGCTGGATTAATTTATGATATTTTAAGTGATATTTATCAAATTTCTAGAGTAAAAAATATCCCTTCTTATAAAGCAGCCAATATATTAGTAGAAACAAAGATTGAAAAGATTGGCAAAATTCAAGGTAAATTTACAGGTAAATAAACCTCAAATAAGAAGGCGGATGTAGATTACTCCGCCTTTTAGTTACTATTGAAAGTAGGTGCACTAAATGCGTTTTAAAAGCTTTGAGGAAGTACTCGAATTAAGTAAAACAAACTCGCCGGTAAAAGTTAGTGTTGCTGCTGCCCATGATGAAGATGTTCTTATGGCTATTAAGGAGGCAGTTGAGAAAGGGCTAATTACTCCGATTCTCGTTGGAGATGAAAAAGAAATTAGAAGACTATCAGGTAAACTATCGTTTTCAATTGACGCATTTAAATTGATTCCTACAAACACGGAGGAAGCTGCTGCCTATGAGGCTGCAAAACTTGCACATATCGGTGAGGCTAAAGTTATTATGAAGGGTTTGCTAAATAGTACACCTTTTTTAAAAGGAGTTCTTCATAAAGATTTTAGTTTGAAAACAGGTCGAGTCTTTAGTCATCTTTCTATTTTTGAAATTCCTGCTGTCGAAAATCTAATTTACATTACTGATGGTGGATTAAATATTGCACCTGACGAAAATCAGAGGGCACAAATTGTACTAAATGCCTTAGAATTTTTCTCCGGAATTGGGATAGATCATCCGAAAGTGGCATTACTTGCGGCAAACGAACTAGCAAATGAAAAAATGCCTGTAACAATCGAGTGTCAACATATTGTGGAGATAGTAAAAGCTCAACTGCCAGATTGTCAGATTGTGGGACCATTGCCTTTAGATTTAGCAATCAGTAAGGAATCACTTAAACATAAAGGAATTTGTAGTGGGCTAAACGGAGAAGCAGATTTATTAGTGGTGCCGACCATTGAAGCTGGAAATATCTTTTCAAAGGGAATTACTTATTTTGCAAAAGGGATAATGGCAGGAATTGTGTTAGGAGCAAAGGTCCCTCTTGTCCTGAACTCTAGATCTGATTCACCAAAAGCAAAACTAGCATCGCTGGCATTTGCTGCTTTAACAGCTTCAGAGAATACTCAAAGGGGCTAATTTGAATATGATCATAGATGATTCAAACTTAGTTATTCTAATGGGACATTATGGGGTTGGAAAAACAACATTAGCTGTGAACTTTGCTTACAAATTTGTTAAAGAAAATCTGCAGCCCGTTTCTTTAGCGGATATTGATGTAAATAATCCATATTTCCGCTCAAGGGATTGGCTAAAAAAATTGGAAGACAACCAAATTCGGGTAATTATGCCAGAGCATGAAATGGCTTTTGCGGAAGTGCCTTTTTTACCTAAAGGGATCTATTCTGCTATTTGTGATCAACATCAAAAGCTTATTTTAGATGTAGGGGGAAATGATGTTGGCACAACTGTTTTAGGAAGTTTAGCTGAACAAATCAAACAAGTTCCGTACAGTCTCTATTTTGTTGTTAATACGTTTCGTCCTGGCACTGAAACGAAAGATGAGATAAAAGAAAGGTTTCTGCTGTTGCAATCTATTTCAAGGCTAAAAGTAACTCACATTCTTAATAATTCTAATCTTGGTGAGTATACCGAGCCATTGGATATTATCGAGAGCGAATGGATTGTGGCTTCGGCTGCAGAGGAACTTGGAGTCTATTTTATCGGAACGACGGTTGAGGCTAGGTTAGTAGAAAAAGTGAAAAGTAAAATGGAAGGCCCAGTACATCAAATTCACTCGATTGACCAATTACCTTGGTAAAGGAGGAGACAGCAATGAGCAGTGTAAAAAAGAAAAAAGATTTTCATATAACCATTGATGAAGAATTATGTAAAGGTTGTTCGATATGTGTGTCTATATGTCCAACTAAAACATTGTCTATTTCAAAGGATCCTAATAAAAAAGGGTATTATTCAGCAATCCAGCATTCACCTGAAGATTGTATAGGCTGCAACAAATGTGCACTAATGTGCCCTGAGGTATCTATCAGGGTTTTTATGGGAGTACCTTTAAATGAGGGAATTTCTTAACTCTAGTTTGTTCAAATTTAGTAGGAGGTTTTTTACATGAAAAAGTATCTAATGAAGGGAAATGAAGCAATCGCGGAAGCGGCAATACGAGCAAATTGTCTTTTGTATTTTGGTTATCCGATTACGCCATCGACTGAAATTATTGAATATATGGCAGCAAAGCTACATAAGGTTGGTGGTACATTTCTCCAATCGGAAAGTGAAATTGCGGCCATTTATATGGTATTTGGAGCAGCAGGTGCAGGAAAGCGAGTAATGACGGCTTCATCCAGCATTGGAATTAGCTTGAAGCAGGAGGGTTTATCGTTTATGGCTGCGAGTGAGCTTCCTGCCGTAGTTGTAAACATTATGCGATCAGGACCTGGATTGGGTGGATTAGGACCATCCCAGGCGGATTATTTTCAAGCTACAAAAGGTGGAGGACATGGAGATTATCACTTAATTGTATTAGCACCTAGTTCTGTTCAAGAAATGGCTGATTTAATTATGGACGGCTTTGATCTAGCTGATATCCACAGAAATCCGGTCATGATTTTAGCAGATGGTGTATTAGGCCAAATGATGGAGCCGATAGTATTTAAAGAACCTTCTCCTATAGAAGTGGATAAGTCATGGGCTACAACAGGGGCAAAAGGAAGAGAGAAAAATACCATTATTTCCTATACCCTTCAAAATGAAGTAGCGGAAACAAAGGCATTATATTTGGAGAAAAAATACAAGCAAATTAAAGAATCAGAACAACGCTGGGAAAGTTATTTAATGGATGATGCAGAATATGCTTTTGTGGCATATGGAACAAGTGCCAGGATTGTGAAAGGAGCTGTGGATGAATTACGTGAGCAAGGTCAAAAGGTAGGTCTTATACGCCCTATCACCCTATGGCCTTTCCCTGAAAAAGCATTCCAATCCGTTCATGACCAAGTGAAGGGGTATCTTGTTGTTGAAATGAGTTCAGGCCAAATGATTGAAGATGTATTGCTAAATGTAAATGGAAAAGTGCCTGTTGAATTTTACTCAAGACAGGGTGGTATTACACCTCAGCATGGGGAGATCATTGAAAAATACAAATCTGTTTTTCAAGTTGGGAGTGTAACGGTATGAAACAGATTTTTGAAAAGACAAAAGCATTAAACGATAAGCCTTTTCATTATTGCCCAGGCTGTACCCATGGAATTATTCATAGAATTTTAGGTGAAGTAATCGAGGAATTAGCTATTTTAGAAAAAACAATTGGTGTTGCCCCAGTTGGCTGCTCGGGTTTTATGGAGCAATATTTTAATATTGATTTCCAGGGTGGAGCACATGGTCGTGCACCAGCCATTGCAACCGGAATTAAGAGGGCACTACCTGACAAAGTCGTTTTCACCTATCAAGGTGATGGCGATCTAGCTTCAATTGGAATTGCAGAAGCTATCCATGCAGCGGCCCGTGGAGAAAAAATTACCACGATTTTTGTGAATAATGGAATTTACGGTATGACTGGGGGGCAAATGGCTCCAACATCTCTTGTAGGGCAAAAAACATCAACATCGCCAATGGGTCGTGACGCGGCATTGGCTGGGTATCCCTTAGATCTTCCACTAATGATGAGTACCATTCGTGGGGCAGCCTATGTAGCATCTGTCTCAGTTGATACACCACAAAATGTGATTAAAGCAAAAAAGGCTATCAAAAAGGCTTTTCAAGTTCAATTAGAGGGACACGGCTATTCCTTCGTTAGCGTTTTATCAACTTGTCCAACAAATTGGGGTATGTCACCAACGGATTCATTGGATTGGTTGCGTGATAATCTAGGTACTTATTATACGCTAGGCGAATTAAAGACTCCGGAACTTGCGAGGGGTGTTTAAAATGGAAAAAATCATTATATCTGGATTTGGTGGCCAAGGTATTCTTTTTGTTGGAAAATTGCTTGCCTACACAGGAATGGTAACAGATCGTAATGTTTCATGGATTCCTTCCTATGGACCAGAAATGAGGGGTGGAACGGCAAATTGTTCAGTTATCATCTCTGAAAAAGGGATTACCTCTCCAATTGTTACTGAATGTACAACATTAATAGCCTTTAATGAACCATCCATTGAAAAATTCAGCCCAATGATTGTGAAGGGTGGTAGCCTTTTATATGATGCATCCTTAATTAAAGTGGAAAAACCAGTTTCAATCCATTATGAGTGGAATGCAATTCCAACATTGCCCATTATCGACCATCTAGGTTTAGCAAAATCATTAAATATGATTATGCTTGGTGCTTTTATCGAAACGTCCTCAAACATTACATTAGATGATGTCAAAAAAGGATTAATAGAAATGATTGGTGAAAAACGCCCTGATTTAATCGAAAATAATATGAAAGCAATTCAAGAAGGGTATAACTGGAGGAAATGGGTGTTAACGAATGCCTAGATTGAAAATATTAGTCATAAATCCTGGTTCTACATCAACAAAATTTGCTATTTATCATGGGAAAGAATCATTTTTCACTCAAACGATTAGACACACAGATGAAGAACTCATAAACTTCCCATTTATTGCAGATCAATTAGATTATCGACTTGAATTATTATTTAATGTGTTAAAAACACAGAGTATCGAACTTTCAATTTTGGACGGAATTGTTGGCAGAGGTGGATTTTTAAGACCATTAGAAAGTGGCACCTATTTGGTAGATGAGGAAATGCTTAATGATTTAAAAACTGCTCGATTTGGAGAACACGCCTCTAATTTGGGTGCGTTGATGGCATATAAACTAGGGAGTGAACATAACCTTCCATCATTTATTGTTGATCCGATTGTAGTAGACGAATTTGAAGAGGTTTCTCGAATTTCTGGAATCCCAGGCATCGAAAGAATTAGCAACCTACATGCATTAAATATAAAGGCAGTCTCCAGAAAGGTAGCCTCTAAGCTTGGGGGTACATTGGAAACGTATAATTTTGTTATTGCTCATCTTGGGGGCGGAATTTCTGTTGCTGCTCAGAAAAAGGGCAGATTGATAGATGTAAATAATGCAGATAATGAAGGGCCCTTTTCACCTGAAAGAGCAGGTGGGTTACCAGCTAAACAATTAGTGAAACTTTGTTATTCAGGCAAATATACTGAAAAAGAAATGCTTAATCTATTGACAAGACAAGGTGGACTTTATGCTTATCTTGGTACCAAAAATGCATTAGATGCAGAAAATCGGGCACTTGCTGGTGAAGAGAAAGCATGTTTAGTAATAGATGCTATGATTCAACAAATTGCTAAAGAAATAGGAGCGATGGCTGCTGTTCTTGATGGGGAAATTGATGGCATTATCCTAACAGGAGGCATTTGCTATTCAGACTTCCTTGTCAGGAAACTAAGTAAGAAAATTTCTTTTTTGGGTGAAATTTTTCTTGTTCCTGGTGAAGAAGAATTAGAAGCATTAGCTGAAGGTGCATTACGAGTCCTAAACAGGATTGAAGAGGCAAAGAAATATCATTGTGATTGACGAACCCTTCTTTTGAAGGGTTTTTTAAGTTGGATTTAGATTCAAAAATCATCTTTAAGGAATATAGATACTTTAATATGTTTTAAATAATCTATATTATTATAGGTAAATTCATATACAGCTTGAATAGGAGCAAATCAATGAAAGAACGGTATTATGATAAATTGCTGAACATCAAAACAAGAGGAGATCAAAAAGGATTTAATAAGTCTTTGCATTATCATCGCTACGAGCCAACTCCATATAGTGCGCTAGAAATATTGTTTACTAATTATGAATTGAAAAGTAGTGATCGTATTGTTGATTTCGGCTGTGGTAAAGGGCGCTTGAATTTTTATATCCATTATTTATTTAATGCAACTGTTGTTGGGATAGAAATGAACGAGATTTTCTATCAAGAAGCAGTTGATAATCTAACTAGTTATGTATTGCAGACAAAAAATAGTAAAGATAAAATTCACTTCTACCTTTATCTTGCTGAAGAGTACCAGATCGATCCATTAGAAAATCGATTTTACTTTTTTAATCCATTTTCAATCCAGATTTTTAGGAATATCATAAACAATATATTACATTCAGTGGAAAAATCAGCACGGGAAATAGAGTTGGTTCTGTATTATCCATCAGAAGATTATATCTACTTTTTAGAAAACCAGACCTCGTTTGAATTAAAAGAGGAGGTCAAACTGTCAGATTTATTCGAACACAATCCTTTTGAGAGGTTTTTAATCTACCGATTGGCAATTTACTCATGATTTAAAGGAGTGGTATAGATTGAAAGAAGATAATCGATTAGGAGAGGCCTTTAAAAAAACAAAGTACCAAGTAGGTGGTCATGGTGAAAGAGACATCCAAACACTAAAAGAGGTACTAAATGATTATGATAGTCAGCAGGAAAGTGATATCTATGGTAAGGGCAAAATCATTGAGGATTTCCAAAGCAAAATGGCAGAGTATTTAGGCAAAGAAAAAGCAGTGTTTTTCCCAAGTGGAACGATGGCGCAGCAAATTGCACTAAGAATCTGGTGTGATAAAAAAGGACTGAAAAAAGTAGGCTATCATCCATTATGTCATTTAGAGATTCATGAAGAAGATGGGTTAAAAGAACTCCATCATATCGATCCTATTTTACTAGCTGATAAAAATAGGTTGATTCAATTGGAAGATGTTGTGGGTGTGAAGGAGGATATTGCCTGTTTATTACTCGAATTACCTCAACGTGAGATAGGTGGGCAATTACCAGATTATCAAACTCTTGAATCTATTTCCGCTTATTGTCGTGAGAAAGGCATCAAGTTGCATTTAGATGGAGCTAGGCTATTTGAAATTCTTCCATATTATAAAAAATCTGCTGCTGAAATTTGTAGTCTTTTTGATAGTGTATATGTGTCATTTTACAAAGGGATCGGTGGGATTGCAGGAGCAATTCTTGCTGGTGATAAAGATTTTACAGAGGAATCAAAAGTGTGGAAAAGGCGCCATGGTGGCGATTTAATTAGTCTTTATCCCTACATTATCAGTTCAGACTATTATTTTAATAAGAGGATTCATAAAATGGAGCAGTACTATGAGGAAGCTAAAGAACTTGCTGTCCTTTTTAACAAATGCTCTTATGTTTCAACAAAGCCTGTAGAACCTGTTTCTAATATGTTTCATGTCCATTTTGATTTACCTAAAGAGAAGTTAGAATCTATTCTAGCCACAATTTATGAGACAACAGGTATTGGCTTAACGAGTTATTTAAGAGAAATTAGTAAGGAAGCCTGTTATTATGAAGTAAGTATTGGAGACCGATTTGCCAATATACCAAAAAAAGAATTAACCATGGTATTTCAACTGTTAAATGAGTTAATTAGCGGGATTCAGTAAATTATTTTATGAATTTTGCAAGTACTCTAACGGCGAATTTCTATGAAAAGCCACCACCGGATTCAAAAAATTTCAAGCAATTACTGAAATTGCTTTGCTTTACATAATCTTATTTTATGCTATATTTAAATAGAATTTTTATGCGAATGTAAATTTCACTAGGGGAGCCAATGGCTGAGATGGAACGTAGTTCTAAACCCTTTGAACCTGATCTGGTTTATTCCAGCGGAGGGAAGTTGAAAGAACTAATTTGTCAGGTTTCTTTTTAATGACACATATGTTTTTCAACCCGTTCATTTCTCCGGAAAATGAGCGGGTTTTTATTTTTTGATCTTATTTATGGGTAATGTATTCATGAAGCTTGTCATATTAGCTTGAGAATTTAAGTTTCTTTTTTAGGGGAGTGATTATATGAGAACTACATCTGAAGAACTTATTAATAAAATTTCTAATGAGGTTGAAGCAAGGAAAGAGGAATTACTTGAACTAGTATCGGAACTTGTTAAGTTTCCAACGGTAAGTCCTCCTGCACGTAATACAAATGATGTGCAGGAATTTATCCGTCAATACTTGGGTGATTTGGGATTTAAGACGGATAAATGGGATGTTTACCCAGGTGACCCTAATGTTGTAGGTGTTTTGCAAGGTGAATCCTCCAAGGAATATAAGAGCTTGATTGTAAATGGTCATGTGGATGTTGCGGAAGTGGGGGATGAAAAGGAATGGATATCCTCTCCTTTTTCCACACGTATTGAAGACTCGTACATTTATGGGCGCGGCGTTGCTGATATGAAGGGTGGAATCGCTGCATCACTAATAGCTATTTCCATTTTAAAAGAACTAGGGATTTCACTTAAAGGTGATCTTCAATTTCAATCTGTGATAGGGGAAGAAGTCGGAGAGGCTGGGACCCTTGCCTGTACCGAAAGAGGTTATATGGCTGATTTTGCAGTTGTAGTTGATACTAGTGACTTACATATTCAAGGACAAGGTGGGGTCATTACTGGTTGGATTACGATTCAAAGCAAAGAAACCTATCATGATGGACTACGCGGGAAGATGATTCATGCGGGTGGTGGAGTAAAAGGGGCAAGTGCAATTGAGAAAATGATGAAGGTGATCTCTGGTCTTCAAGAGCTAGAGCGCCACTGGGCCGTAACGAAGGCTTATGAAGGTTTTGTTCCGGGCTCAAACACGATAAATCCAGCTGTAATTGAAGGCGGTAGGCATGCTGCATTCGTTGCCGATCGGTGCGCACTTTGGGTGACGGTTCATTTTTATCCTAATGAAGATTATGAAGAAGTAATCAAAGAGATTGAGCAGCATATTGGATTTGTTGCAGCCTCTGACCCTTGGTTAAAAGAGAATCCTCCAGAATTTAAGTGGGGAGGAAAATCAATGATTGTTGATCGTGGTGAAATTTTTCCTTCCTTAGAGATTGATGCTAATCATCCGGGAACTCGCTGTTTAACCGGCACATATGAAAACATGCTTTTGCAAAAGCCAATAGTTGGAATGTCATCTACCGTAACTGATGCAGGATGGTTGGGGCGTGCAGGTATTCCAACGGTCATTTTTGGACCGGGAAAATTAGAGGATGCCCATGCAGTAAATGAAAAGGTTGAAATTCGTCAACTGTTAGATTTTACTAAAGTATTAGCTGTCTTTATCGCCGAATGGTGTAATTCAAGGAAGGAGGAGTAAAACCATGAAGTTTTCGGAAATTCTTTATGAAAAGGTAAGTGAAATATGGAAGAAAACCCATCAGCATCCTTTTGTTGTTGGAATGGGAAGTGGCAATCTGCCTGAAGAATCATTTATCCGTTATATGAAACAGGATTACGTATTCTTAATTGATTACTCTAAGCTTTTTGCTTTGGGTTCGGTAAAAGCAAGAGATATTGAGACAATGGCAGCTTTTGCAAAACTCTTGCATGAGACGCTAAATGGAGAAATGGAGTTACATCGCCAATATGCAGGGAAATTTGGGATAACTAATACACAGCTTGAAGAAACAAAGCCGACACCAATAAATTTAGCATATACACGCTACATGCTGAATGTGGCTCAGAATGGTTCATTGGAGGAATTAATCTCTGCACTACTGCCTTGTATGTGGAGCTATTGGGAGATCGGAAGGATGCTGGCTGAGAAATATCCCAATTCACCTGATCATCTATTATATGGTAATTGGATTAAAATGTATTCCTCTAGTGAATTTGGTGAATTAACAACCTGGCTAATCGATTTGTTAGACCGATTAACAGAAGGGAAAACTGATCGAGAGTTACAAATTTTAGAGGAACATTTCCTTACGACTTCACGGTTTGAATACATGTTCTGGGATATGGTTTATCAAGGGGATGATTGGCCTGTTTGATTCTTCAATGTTATTTATAGAAGACCTATCGTTTGCTTTTCCAAGTGATGGGGGAGCAATGTCCATTTTTGAAAAAATTTCGCTGAATGTTTTGCCAGGGGAATTTGTCTCATTGATCGGGGCGAGTGGATCGGGAAAAAGTACGCTATTTAAGCTTGTTACAGGCTTACTTGAGCCTGACCATGGACAAATATGGATCAATGGTCAACCAGTTGGAAGTAGATTAGGGAAAGTGGGCTATATGCCGCAAAAGGATCTTCTTTTACCATGGCGAACCGTCATTGAAAATGTTTTGTTGCCTCTAGAAATTACGAAAGAAAATAAAAAACGTAGGATGCTGGAGATTAAGGAGTGGTTATCTCGATTTGGTTTAGCTGGATATGAAAATGCATATCCTCATGAACTCTCGGGAGGAATGAAGCAGCGGGTTGCCTTTTTAAGAACCATTATGACGGGGAGAGACCTATTGTTACTTGACGAACCATTTGGTGCTCTTGATTCCCTGACAAAACGTAAAATGCACAGCTGGTTACTAGAATTGTGGGGTGATCTTCAAAAAACGGTGTTGTTCATTACTCATGATTTGGAGGAAGCCATTCTGTTGAGTGACCGGATTTACCTGCTTCCGGGTACGGACACACAACTCATTCAAGAAATAAAAGTGGACCTGCCAAGGCCGCGGAATTCGGAGCTTATTTATCAATCAGAGTTTATTGCGATGAGAAAAGAATTGGAGTGGCTGATTCACGATGAAAGGTAAATGGAGAAAATGGACGGGAGACTATGGCCTTTTTCTACTGGTTGTTGTCCTACTTTTAAGCGTATGGGAATGGATAGTACAAAAAGGGATGATTCCTTCCTTTATTTTGCCTGCCCCTACTTCTATTTGGAAGTCATTAGTAGAAAACAAGCAACTTTTGTTTGAAGTGCATTTGCCAGCAACACTTAAGGAAGTGATAATTGGCTTCGGTATTTCCCTTGTTGGAGGCGTAATTCTAGGAGTTGGCATGCACTTTTCTCGGGCATTAGAAAAGATTCTTTATCCGTTTCTAGTTATTTCGCAAACTGTTCCACTTATTGCGATCTCTCCGATTTTTATCATGTGGTTCGGTTATTCAATTTGGAGCAAAATTGCGGTGACGATTTTAACAGCCTTTTTTCCAATTGTTGTTAGTACATATGATGGGCTTAAAAGGGGCGGAGAGGAATATCGGGAATTGCTTATGACAATGGGAGCAAATCACTGGGATACTTTTATGAAAGTCCAAATTCCAATGGCGTTACCCGTCTTTTTGTCAGGGTTGAAAATGGCTGTTGTCTATTGCGTTGTCGGGGCTACGATCGGAGAATGGCTTGGTGCAAGTGAAGGATTGGGATACTTTAGCAGGCGAATGTCTGGTAATTTGCAAGCAGATGCCCTTTTTGCGGCGATATTCCTCCTTTCCTTATTAGGTATTGTGTTATTTATATTAATTAGCATAGTAGAAAAAATAGTACTAAAAAATAAATTTCGATAATGAAGGGAAGAAAAATTAAATGAAAAAATTGTTTTTAGTGATGGTAAGTTTGTTATTACTCTTATTAAGTGCTTGTGGTGCTGGAAATAAAAGTGATCAAGGTGCATCCAATACAACAAAAAAACTGCAGAAAGTTACGTTAATGTTAGACTGGTATCCAAATGCTGTTCACTCCTTTCTTTTTGCGGCTAGAGAAAATGGTTATTTTAAAGAGCAGGGCTTAGATGTAGATATTAAAATGCCTGCTGATACAAATGATCCACTAAAACTTGTAGCTGCTAACCAGATTGACTTAGCAATGAGCTATCAACCAGAGGTGCTTATTGCACAAGGAGAAAATATTCCTGTTCAGTCGATTGCAGCTATTGTTCGCCATCCCTTAAATCAGTTAATGGTTCCCGCTGATGGCCCGATTAAATCACCAAAGGATTTAGTAGGGAAAACGATTGGATATCCTTCCATTCCGTTAGATGAAGCAATTGTTCAAACTATGGTGAAATCCGATGGTGGGGACGCACAGAAAATCAAAATGGTTGATGTTGGATGGGATCTAATTCCGGCTATGGCAACGAAAAAAACAGATGCTCTTATCGGAGGATATATCAACCACGAGAAATTAATGCTTGAAAAAGAAGGACACCCAATGCGTGCCTTAAATCCGAAGAATTTTGGAGTACCAGATTATTATGAATTAGTCTTGGTAGGAAGTAAAAAAGGAATTAAAGAAAACCCTGAATTATTTAAAAAGTTTATGAAGGCTGCTAGTAAAGGACAACAATATGTCCAAGATCATCCTGAAAAAGGTTTGTCTCTTTTAATGAAACATGAGGACAAAACGTCACCATTGGATAAGAACGTTGAAACAAAGAGCTTACAAATCCTTCTGCCACTAATGGACGCAAAAGATAAATCGTTTGGCTACCAGGATGCTAGCACATGGGAGAATGTAGCTAATTGGTTGTATGATAATAAAATTACCAAAACAAAAGTTGATGTAAAGAAGGCATTCATAAATTTCTAAGCAACAGTTCATTAATTGAAACTAGTCGAAACAATACAAACACCACCATTTTAGATGGTGGTGTTTGTATTGTTATATTCATATAAAAAGCCTTATACGTTTTGTATAGTAACAAATAAGGAAAGCATAGAAGAGTAGATGTAATGTAGTATGGAAAAAGGATTAAGTGAAAGGACAAAAAAGAAATGAACATCATTTCATCTTTTATAAATACCTTCCTATTAAGCATTTTTGAAATGATCTATTTGGTAGGTCTCTTTATTGTAATTGGTTTGGTTTTGGGGATTCTCGAAAAACTTTCTAATACCTTTTTGGTTCGAGCATTCGGTTCACGGGGGGTGCTTTTGACTTCGTGGATTGGTACTCCAATTCATGAACTGGGGCATCTCACCCAATGCTTCATATGGGGACATAGGGTAACAAAGGTAAAGTTATTGCAGTTAAACAGCCCTGATGGTGTGCTTGGATATGTGGAGCATCACTACAATGCCAATAGCATTTATCAGCAAGTTGGGAATTTTTTTATCGGGCTAGGACCGATCTTTAGTGGAATCGGCTCGTTAATATGGGGTATGTATCTATTAGTGCCCCAATCCTATGCAATCTTTAGAATGCAAATTCATCAGAATATATCTTTAGAAAAACTGGATCTAAATGTTGTAAAAGCGATAGGTGGAGCAGTTATTGCGATTAGCAGTAGTCTTTTTACTTTACATAATCTACTAAATCCTTCCTTTTGGGTCTTTCTAGTGGTTGCAATCAGTATTTCTTCTCATATTGGGTTAAGTAAAGCTGATATCCAAAATTCAGTAAATGGACTTGTGATGATTTTCTTCTTACTTGTTTTTGTTAATATCGGTGCAGGGTTTCTTCATGTTGATGCTTATAGGGTAATTGTTAAACTAGCTGAATATAATGCCTATTTGCTTGCGTTCGCAAGTATTGCAGTTCTCATGTCGTTATTTACACTTGGGATTAGTTTTTTACTTTGGAAACTGCGCTTCTCTCATCGGTTCAAGGCCTAGCTAGTTATTTAGAAGAAGTTTATGGGTACGTATCCATTTGGAATAATGATGAAGACCTCTTCCCAAAAGGATAAAAAGAAGGCCTAAGCTACAAGACATCGCTTTGTTTGGGTTGTGTAAAGAAAAAAATAAAAATAACCAGTGAAAGTAATAAGAGGAATATCCAACCTATTGAGGGCTTAATAGTTGGAATATCTGTTAACGGCATGAGTGGTCACTTCCTTTGTTTATATTATTAATAATTGAGGATCCACATTGAAATGTTCGGAGACAATCCAGCGAAATTGTGTAAAGATTCTTTCCAAGTTAGGTAAGGAGGGTTCGTTTTTGGAGACACCAAAAATTGGACCGGTTATGTTAAAACTAAACCTCCCAGGTCCTATAAATATCCCAGATACGTTTGTCTGATCACTTATCAATAATATAGCTAAGAGAAGGTCACTGATATCGATTAACAAACTTAATGTTTTACTTCCTAATTTTCCTTCTAATCTGGATCTACCTGTTAGTGGCCCACCTGCTGATAATGCAAATCCACCCGGTTCAACAATTATTCTAACGATCGTGATTTGCCCGCTTATTAATAATCCAGCAATAATGATATCGATCGTCCGCTGAATAGATCGAACAGTTTGTAGTTCTTGTTCTACTGCACAAATATCCTTCAATTTCATCACATCCAGTCGAAACTATTCACTTATGTTCATTCTAAATGACGAGGATATGAAGTTAATTTAAACAACAATTAACTGAGTTTTTAACATTGGTCTTTCAAGAAAACGCGGTTTCATTTTTCATTCATTAGTGGTGGGTTAAATGCCTATTTCTTGTATGTTATGTTAAAAAGTTGTCATGTGCTCACAAAAAATAAGATGTATTTTTGTGGAGAAACTCTGGATGGTGTCTGGCGCCCAAACAAAATCCCCCTCAATGATCTTGTAAGTAAGATCAAGAGGGGGATTATTTACTTTGTTAAAGCATTTTGTTTTAAAGTAGTTCTACTAGTTCCCGCTTCTTAACTCTTTTTACCAAACAATGTTTCCATTACTGGATTGTTTCGACTCTGTGCTTGTTTTGCAAACATGGCGTTTAGGACAAGTAGAACAACGATATTTACAATAAGTCCCCAGAATCCTTCATATGCCCCGTATGACATATGTGTTGAATAAAGGAAAATGATAACAACCATTCCCGCAATGAAGCCAGAAATAGCAGCTTCTTTGGATAGGTTTCTCCAAAATAGACTAAAGACAACAGCAGGGAAAGTTTGCACAATACCTGATACACCCATTAATTGCAATGAGATAAGTGCATTAGGGAATAACAAACCAAATAATAAAGCAAGTCCAATTACAACGAATACCATGTAACGTGTAACCATTGTCATACGTTTTGGTGAAGCTTTTGGATTAATAAAATCACGATAGATATTATTAGCAAATAAGCTTGAAGCACCAATTGCCATAATGGAACAAGGTACCAAGGATGCTAAAGCGATCGTCGAGTAGGCAAATCCTTGCATTGTACCGCCATAAGACATACGAATCAATTCTAAGAAAGCAAAACGAGGGTCTGTTCCTTTAGGAATAACTAAGAAAGCTGTAATACCCAAGAAAGTAACAAGCATTAAGACGATATTATAGAATGGGAGAACAATCGCATTTTTTCGTAATGAATCACCACTTTTTGAACTGAATACTCCTGTTATGGTATGTGGCCACATAAATAATGCTAAAGCAGAGATTAGTGCCGCAGTTGAAAACCATAACATTCCCTTAACACCTGTGGAGGGTATGGTTATCATTTGTGGAGCAGTATCAATCGTTTTTTGCATCATATTGCCCCAACTGCCAAAATGAATAATTGGAATAGAAACAACCATGTATAACATAATTACCCAAACCAATATGTCCTTTAGAATTGCTGTATAAGTAGGTGCTTTAATTCCACTAAAGAATGTGTAAAAAGCAACGAGTAAGAATGATACGATAACAACAAATGTGATATTAATATACCCGGTTCCGGCAACTCTAAATGTGTCTTGAATCCCTGCTAATTGTAAATCAATATAGGGAATCAACATAAGTACGCCATCGATCGCAACGAGTAGTGAAAATAATTTACTATCAAACCGGGCTTTAATATAATCAGCGAGTGTTGTAAATTTATGAACACTCCCTACTTTCCAAATTTTAGGTAAGAAAAAATAAGCAAGTGGATAGGCGAGAACAACATAAGGTGTTGCAAAGAATGCAATACTACCTCCTGCATAGGCTGAACTTGTCAATCCTAAAAATGTGTATGCTGTATAAATATCTGCCCCAATAAGAAACCAGACAAATAAACTTCCTAATCGGCGCCCACCAACAGACCACTCTTCAACAGAACTTCGTGATTCTTTGCTTCGACCAACAAAAAAACCAATTCCAACAACGAATAGTACGATTGCGGAAGTAATGATAAGTGAGGTTAAATTTCCCTTTATCATTCAAGCTCCCCCCTTGATTTTTGAATTAAGAATATAATCCATGTACAGATAGGTGTAAGAATCATCCAAATGAGCAACCAAAAATGAAATAAGGGGAATCCTAATATAACAGGATGAATCTTATTTACTAATGGCAGTGCTACTAATTGCGCAAGAAAAGGTATTAGTAATAACACGAAAATTAATACTTTCAAAATAAAAAACCTCCTTTTATTATCTTTTAGAACAGTTTGTTGTAAATAGAAGTAGAATTTAGACCCATGATTCCACTCGTGCATGGTTCGACTGAAACCGAGTTGTCATTTAGTTAATACATTTCTATAATCTCCCTCAGAAACACGTCATTTTGTGAACACTCATTAAGCTAAGTTTAATTTTCCCGTTTCTGTATGAATTATTACTTCATGAGCCATTTTTTACACGAGATAAATTGCACCCAATTTGTACTAACTAATAGTACAGAGGCTTTTAAATTAAGTGATCCACTTCCAAATAAGGCCGTGCATGTATTAATAAGATGGTAAATTTATGGTTATATCTTAGTTCATCTGATAGACAAACTAAGATAATGGTGATATAATTTCTTTGAATTAACAAATAATTTTATTTGGGAGGTAAAGAATGTGAAGAAATGTAAGGGTTTTCTATCTGGGTTGTTAGTAGCTCTTTTAGTTTTAGCATTGACGGCTTGCGGAGAAGATGCAGGTAGCCAAAATACAAGCAAAGACAAGAAAGTAGATGGACATAAGAAAATTAAGATCGGATTATCGGTTTCAGATTTAACACTAGAAAGATGGCAACATGACCGTGATATTTTTGTTAAACAGGCAAATGAACTGGGTGCAGATGTTTTGGTACAATCTGCTAACGGAGATGAAGCAAAACAATTATCACAAATTCAAAATATGCTTTCTCAAGGAATCGATGCACTTGTTGTTATTGCAATCAATTCCGATTCATTAACTCCAGTGGTTGATCAAGCTAAGTCAGAAGGAATTCCAGTATTAGCATATGATCGCTTAATTAATAACTCTGATATTGCAGCATATGTATCCTTTGATAATGTCCGCGTTGGTGAAATGCAGGCTGAATACATAGTTAAACAAGTTCCAAAAGGAAATTATTTCATGCTGGGTGGCTCTCCAACAGATAATAATGCAAAGATGTTCAGAGAAGGACAAATGAATATCATTAAACCATTAGTTGATAAGGGAGATATTAAAATCATTGGGGATCAGTGGGCTAAAAACTGGGATGCTAATGATGCAATGCAAATCATGGAAAATGCTTTAACAGCTAATAAAAATAAAATTGATGCTGTCGTAGCATCTAACGATAACACTGCTGGTGGCGCCATCCAAGCGTTAGCTGGACAAAACTTAGATGGTAAGGTTGCCATTTCTGGTCAAGATGCTGACTTAGCAGGAGTTCAACGAATTGTAGAAGGTAAACAATCTATGACAGTCTATAAACCTATTAAAACGATTGCAACGAAGAGTGCTGAAGTGGCCGTTCAACTTGCTAAAGGTGAAAAAGTTAAAGCTAGTGATACTGTAAATAATGGAAAAATGGATGTTCCCTTTATCAAACTTGATCCAATTATGGTAGGTAAAGATGAAGTGATCAACACGGTCATTAAAGATGGATTCCATACTTATGATGAAGTTTATAAGAATGTTCCAGAAAATGAACGCCCAGCACGTCCATAATAATTCGTATAAAACGGAAATTAAACGGATAAAAGGGGAATTCTCCCCTTTCCGTATTTATTAGGGGGGAGCCTCATATGGAAACTTTTGCATTGCAAATGCAGGGGATAACCAAAGAATTTCCAGGGGTTAAAGCTTTGGATAATGTTACTTTTTCGGTTCGCAAAGGTGAAATCCACGCTTTGTGCGGCGAGAACGGAGCTGGTAAATCAACACTAATGAAAATATTAAGTGGTGTTTATCCAGCAGGAACATATACTGGGAAAATTTTCATCAATGGACAAGATGTTTCATTTAAATCTATAAAAGAGTCGCAAAAAGCTGGAGTATCTATTATCTATCAGGAACTTGCTCTTGTTGGTGAGATGAGCATTGCTGAGAACATTTTCCTCGGGCATGACTTAATGAGAAAAAAGATAATTGATTGGAATAAAATAAATGCTGAAGCACAGAAATGGCTAAGCTATATTGGTTTAAACATTGATCCTCAAACAAGACTTGGGGAATTATCTGTAGGTAAACAGCAACTTATAGAGATAACAAAGGCACTTACGAACAATGCGGATATATTAATCTTGGATGAACCAACTGCAGCGTTGACAGAAAGTGACGTTGAAATTCTTAAAGGAATCCTAAGGGATTTAAGATCAAAAGGAGTTACATGTATTTACATTTCCCACAAATTAGGTGAGGTAATGTCCCTAGCTGATACGGTTACTATTTTACGAGATGGAAAAACAATTAGTACAAATCCAATTTCAGAAATGTCTGAGGATAAAATAATAACGAAGATGGTGGGTAGAGAACTTACCGAACTGTTTCCCTATGAAGCACATGAACTGGGGGAAACCATTCTTGACGTGAAAAACTACTCTGTATTTGAAAATAATACTGGTAAAACAGTTATCAATAACGTTTCTTTTTCATTAAAAAAAGGTGAAATACTTGGATTTTCAGGATTAATGGGTGCTGGAAGAACTGAGCTATTTACAAGTATTTTTGGTGGTTTTAACGGTAAAAAACAAGGTGTAGTTGAGATTGATGGAAAGAAAACTTCTATCCAGAAGCCTGCAGATGCTATCCAAGCTGGTTTAGCATATGTTTCAGAGGACAGAAAGAGATATGGACTTGTGTTGGGTATGGATATTACAAAAAACTCAACATTGGTTGCCTTAAATAAGGTGATGAAACTTAAGATTATTGACTCTGCTCTTGAGGTTAAAATGGCGAATGAAATTACAAAGAAAATGAAATTAAAAACACCAAATCTAGAAGCAAAGGTTAGCCAACTAAGTGGTGGTAACCAACAGAAAGTTGTCCTTAGTAAGTGGCTATTAAACAATCCTAAGATTCTTATTCTAGATGAACCAACTAGAGGTATTGATGTTGGTGCTAAATATGAAATCTATAAAATTATTAATGAACTTGTCCAACAAGGTGTGGCAATCATTATTGTTTCATCAGAATTACCTGAAGTAATGGGATTATCTGACCGAATTATCGTTATGTCTGAGGGAAGAATTACTGGTGAATTTTTAAGGGATGATGCAACACAAGAAAAAATCATGACGTGTGCAACTGGAGGGAAAAGCCTTGAACAGCCAATTGTCAACTAACGCTACTAAAAAAGAAAAGAATATAAGTTTTAAATTTGATATCCAATCCTATACCTTGATTATTGCACTTGTTTTGATTGCTATTATATTTGGGGTCTTTACGAGTGGAGAATTTTTATCCTCTCGAAATATATCAAATTTATTTAGTCAAATGTCAGTTATTTCAGTTTTGGCAATTGGAATGACACTTATCATTGTTGCTGGCCACATCGATTTATCTGTTGGTTCATTAGTAGGATTAACAGGTGGAGTTGCTGCTATTTTGCAAGTATGGTACAACTGGAGCACTCCAACGGCAATAGTAGCTGCAATTGTGGTAGGGGCTCTTTTCGGATTATGGCAAGGCTGGTGGGTTGCATATCGGAACGTTCCTGCCTTTATTGTAACGTTAGGCGGAATGTTGATTTTTAGGGGTATCTTAATTGGAATAAGTAAGGGACAAACCATTTCTCCACTACAGGATAGCTTTAAACAAATTGGAAATAGCTACTTGCCATATAGTTTAGGTTATATAATAGCCATTGCTAGTATTGTCTTACTATTCTTTTTTATCAGCCGATCAAGATCAAAGAGAAAGACATTAGGGTTATTAGTTCCAAACACATTCATTGATTATGGAAAGGTTTCTGTATACTCGATTTGTATTTTAGGTGTTACTTATATGTTAAGTAGATATTTGGGTATTCCTCTACCAATTATGATTGTTGTCGTGTTGGCGGGTGTATTTCTCTTTATGTCACAAAAAACATCCTTTGGTCGTTATATTTATGCAATCGGGGGCAATGTTGAGGCAGCTGCATTATCAGGAATTAACATTAAACGCAATATCTTGTATGTTTTTGTCTTAATGGGAGCATTAGCAGGTATTGCTGGAGTGATCCTTACGAGTAGGCTAAATGCAGCAACAGTTAGTGCTGGAAATATGAATGAATTAGATGCTATTGCTGCTTGTGTAATTGGTGGAACAAGTTTAATGGGTGGTAAAGGGAAAATTGTCGGAGCTATCATTGGAGCTTTAATTATGGCAAGCATCGATAATGGTATGAGCATGATGAATATTGAAGCCTTCTGGCAATATATCGTTAAAGGGCTTATCTTAATTTTTGCAGTTTGGTTAGATATTTCAAATAAGAAAAATTAAATTAAACAATGGTCTATTAATTTAAAGGTGTATCCAAACATTTGGGAGTGGTCCGTTTTGACAGTCGTTCGTTGGGGAATTTTAAGTACTGCAGATATTGCTCGAACACAGCTCATTCCAGCATTTAAACGGGCAAAAAATGCTCAAGTCCTTGCTATTTCGAGTGAAAGTGGAAAAGCAAGTGAAACTGCACGAAATTTTGATATTCCAAAATCATATGATCGTTATGATGAATTGCTTAAAGACCCGGAGTTAGATGCAATTTATATTCCGTTACCTAACCACTTACATCAAGAATGGGCTATAAAAGCAGCAGAGCAAGGGAAACATGTTCTTTGTGAAAAACCAGCTGCTTTAAATACTGAGGAAGCAAAAACTATTGGCATTGCTGTTCGGAAAAATGGCGTCAAATTCATGGAAGGTTTTATGTATCAATTTCACCCCCAACATCAACGGGTCAGAGATATAATTGCATCGGGAGAAATTGGTGAAGTGAAATTTATGCGGGCAACTTTTTCCTTTTATCTTGAGCAAACCGAGAATATCCGAATGGATAAAAATAAAGGTGGTGGAAGTATCTATGATATTGGTTGTTATTGCTTGCACGCTATCAGAAATATGTTAGGGTCAGAAATAGCAAGTGTTGACGTAAACAGCCAATTGGATTTAGATACTGGTGTTGATTTTTCAGCTATAGGAAACGTGACGCTAGAAAATGGTGTAAGGGCAGTTTTTGATTGCAGCATAGAGATGGCGTTTAGACAAGAATATGAAATTGTTGGAACTAAAGGTCGAATAATAGTTCCAAGGGCTTTTCGACCAGATCTACATGGTGGGGAAGGTTTGATAATTGTTCAGAAAGAGAATGAAGAAAGAATGGAAAGATTGCTTGGAGATATTTATGCACTTGAAGTTGAGCATTTCTCCCAGTCTATTATTGATGATAGAGAACCATTAAATACAATTGAAAATACGATCAATAATATGGTTGCCATTGATGAATGCTATCATTCTATTAGTAATAAGAATAGAAGCTAAAAAAGTCTAGCCCGTCGGGTTAGACTTTTTTAGCTTCTAAGAAAATGTATCTTTGTTAATGCGCTAAAATAAGTAACTATCGATGATGATAATCAGTATTTCTGTTTGCTCGGGAGTAGAGTACTTAGTATTACTGTTGTAGCTTAGAGGAAATAAAATTTTCAATAGAAAAGGCTGCAACTCCTAATGCAGTAACAGGAATTGATAAGTCTGAAAAAACGATTTCAACATCAATTTGATGAAATGTTAATGTGTGATGTCTAATCACCTTAAGGAGACTCTCTTCTATCCACTTCTTTGCAGATACCAGCCGGTTCCCGATAATAATTTGTTGTGGGTTGAATGCATGGATGATGTTGATAATCCCCACACCTAAGTTGTAGCCAATTTTATTAAATAATTCCACTGCTGAACTATTTCCCTGTTCGGCAAGCAAGACTATATCTTCAAGCTTTACCTCATCTTGGCCTCCTATGTCTAACTTTTTAGCAAGGGCAAGTAGAGACTGCTCTGAAGCATACAATTCCCAGCAACCTTTATTTCCACAACTACATTCTATTCCATTAAAGTCAATCGTCATATGGCCAAATTCACCCGAATAACCATTAATCCCTTTATACAAATCTCCATTCAGGATAATCCCTGCACCAATCCCAATTCCTGCACTTACATAAATAAGATTGTCAAGACTTTGTCCAATTCCGAACCTCTTTTCTCCGTATGCACCAGCATTTGCTTCATTTTCAACAATAACTGGGATATTGAAAATGCTTTCTAATAGTTGTTTTAGAGGCACATTTCTCCATTGAAGATTTGGGGCTATTATTATATCCCCTTTTATATTAATGATCCCAGGAGCCCCTATTCCGATTCCTACTACACCATAAGGTGACGAAGGAGCCTTTTTAATTAATGTTGTAATCGTGTTTTGAATCAATTTAAATGTATCTTCAAACGAAAGGAAGTGATATTTCTCATTTATTTGGAAAATGATCTTTCCTTGGAGGTCTGTTAGAACAGCAAGAATGTAGTTAACACCTAGATCAATTCCAATCGTATGCCCAGCATTTTGATTGAAAAGAAGGATAACTGGACGTCGACCACCGCTTGACTCTCCAGGACCTGACTCAGTTATTAATTGTTCTTCAAGTAGTTCAGAGACCAAGGAAGACACTGTTCCTTTATTTAAGCCCAGTTTTTGTGCAGTATCTGCCCTTGAAATAGGGGAGTGATTTTTTATTAACTCTAAAACAAGTGTTTTATTTTCCTTTTTTACTAACTGTTGATTCCAGGTAACCTTCATAGTGATAATTCTCCTTAAAAAATTTCTTTAAACTTATTATATACTTTGTTTATTCATTAGACAAACCAAGTTTGAGGTGGTACAATAAATTTGTAAATTAGATTTTAAAGAAAACTCGCCGATTGGCGAGCCCCTAAGGGCGATGATTAGGCGTAGTTGCCCTTATGCGCTAGCAGAATTTATGGATATAAATTCTGATTAGCTAAAAAAGATTAATTGGTTACCCAAAAGTGTAGCCTAACCAAATTAATATCTAGAGTGTAAGCGGTACCAATTTAATAAAAACAGGAGGTAATTTTCATGACTTTTTTTGAAAATGTAAATCGCATTAATTATGAGGGGCCATCATCTAAGAATCCTCTTTCCTTTAAGTATTATAACCCGAAAGAGGTAATAAATGGAGAGACAATGGAGGAGATATTACGTTTCTCTGTAGCATATTGGCATACTTTTACAGCAGACGGCACAGATCCATTTGGAGTAGGCACTATGGTTCGCCCTTGGAATAACTACAAAGGGATGGATCTAGCAAAAGCTCGTGTCGAAGCAGCATTTGAGTTATTTGAAAAATTAAATGTCCCATTCTTTTGTTTCCACGATGCAGATATTGCACCAGAAGGAAGCACATTAAAAGAAACATATGCAAACATTGATACAATCGTAAGCATGATTAAAGATTACATGAAAACAAGTAAAACAAAATTACTTTGGAATACAGCAAATATGTTTACTAATCCAAGATATGTTCACGGTGCGGCTACTTCAAACAATGCGGATGTCTTTGCTTATTCTGCAGCAAAAGTAAAAAAAGGTCTTGAGGTTGGTAAAGAACTTGGTGCAGAAAACTATGTATTCTGGGGTGGCAGAGAAGGATACGAAACCCTATTAAATACGGATATGAAGTTAGAACAGGATAATCTCGGGCGCTTTTTCCATATGGCTGTTGATTATGCCAAAGAAATTGGTTTTAATGTTCCATTCTTAATTGAACCAAAACCAAAAGAACCAACTAAGCATCAATATGATTTTGATGTAGCTACTGGTTTGGCATTTTTACAGAAATATAATCTACAAGAATTCTTTAAATTTAACATTGAAGCTAACCATGCGACTCTTGCGGGCCACACTTTTGAACATGAATTAAGAGTAGCACGTATTAATGGTATGTTAGGATCCGTTGATGCAAACCAAGGAGATAGCTTACTTGGATGGGATACTGATGAATTCCCAACAGATCTTTATTCAACAACTTTAGCAATGTATGAAATTCTTAAAAATGGTGGCCTTGGTAAAGGTGGACTGAATTTCGATGCAAAAGTAAGAAGAGGATCATTCGAGCCCGAAGATTTATTCCATGCACA
Source organism: Neobacillus sp. PS3-40 (assembly GCF_030915485.1). Lineage (GTDB taxonomy): Bacteria > Bacillota > Bacilli > Bacillales > Cytobacillaceae > JAUZPL01. The sequence continues at coordinate 2,956,720 of NZ_CP133266.1, forward strand.
TATTGCTGGAATGGATAGCTTTGCGATAGGTCTTAAAGTGGCAAACAAATTAATTGAAGATAAGGTTCTTGATGATTTTGTGACTGAACGTTATAGCAGCTATACAGAAGGCATTGGTTTAGATATTGTTGAAGGAAAAACAGATTTCAAAAAGCTTGAAGCGTATGCCCTTGGATTAACCGAAATTAAGAACTCATCAGGAAGACAAGAACGCTTAAAAGCATTAGTTAATCAATATTTGTTGGAAACACTTTCGAAGTAATTATTTTTAATTAGTTAATAGCTACAAATAAGATATGCTGGAAATACTTGTTTCCAGCATATTTTTATACTTTAATAAATTCTCGGAATAAACAAGCATTCATTGAGAGACTTGTAAAAATTTTACTGGAAATTCTGTTAGAATGTCTGAAGTAATCATCGGTTTCGTGGTATTTTCAAAAATGCCCATGATAAATCCTAAATCTATTATTTTTTAAAAAATTGAGTAGGTAGGTAAAGACTGTCTTCGTAAATTTTGTTGTTCTTAGAGAAGTGGTTGATTTCCGCTCCAGGATGCTCCCTTTCCGCGGGGTGGGCGGTGAGCCTCCTCGGCGCTTAAGCGCCTGTGGGGTCTCACCTGTCCACTGCTCCCGCAGGAGTCTCGCACCTTCCGCTCCAATCAACGTTTTTATCAATAGTTTACTTTCACAAAACCTATAGATAAAAACAATTTTCTTTTTAGAAAAGCTCCTTATGGTAGGCTCTTTTCGTAAGCTTTGTTGCTATTTTCAAACCTAGTAAAAATCGGTATTAGGATTTTTACGGTTTATCGATCAATAATTATGAAAATAATACTCTTTGGATATAGGAAAAGAGCACGAACCAATATTTAATACGGGAATTAGCCTATATACGAAAAACAACAATCTATACGAAAACAGCCTTATGGAAAGATGATTTCTTTAAAGTTTAGTGTCTCGTTCTTACTACTGAACCAAGCATCGATATGTTGGTACATCATGATCGCGTAAGGTCGAATGTACCACATCTTTGTAGAGCGATGTCTTCCAGTTTCTAAGTGGTAATCGTTCTTTTTTCTCTTATTTGAACGTTTAACAGAGGTTCTTCGTTTATAAACAAGTTTCCACTTTTCTGAGGATCTAGGTGTCTTGGTAAATAGGGAAGATTGTCTTTCTTAAACTTATGGAATGTGCGGCCATATCGTGCTTTAGAACATGCCGTTGAACAAGTGTTTTCGTAAATTTTGTTGTGTTTTAGATGTTTTTACTTTATCCACCTGAGTTGATTGGAGCGGAGGGCGCTTGACTCCTGCGGGATAAGAGGGAATGGGAGACCCCACAGGCGGTACGCCGAGGAGGCTCCCATCCCTCCCGCGGAAAGCAAGTGCCCGGAGCGGAAATCAACGGGCAAATTTACAGACTAAAAATTTCAATTTATGCGGAAAAGGCTTTATAAAATGAAAAATCCCCCTAACCAAAGTAGGAGGAATTAAATATAAGTGGTTTAAGAAAACCCTTGAACCATCTGATTCGGTGAATACCGAGAGTCTATTTAAAAAAAAGGGTGATAAATAATGAAATATGTAATTGGAATCGATTTGGGAACAAGTGCTGTAAAGGCTATTTTAGTTAATGAAAAAGGGGAAGTCTGCGCAGAAACGTCAAGGAGTTATCCTTTAATTCAAACAAAGGCAGGGTATAACGAGCAAAATCCAGAAGAGTGGGTTGAACAAACTATTGCTGCGTTGGCTGAACTTGTCTCAAAGTCTAGTATTCAATCACAAGATATTGAAGGTATCAGCTATTCTGGACAAATGCACGGGCTCGTCTTATTAGACAAGCAACATCAAGTATTACGAAATGCCATTCTTTGGAATGATACCAGAACAACGCCACAGTGTGAAAAAATCACTGAAGAATTCGGAGAACAACTCTTAACTATTTCAAAGAATCGTGTTTTAGAAGGATTTACATTGCCGAAAATTTTATGGGTACAAGAACATGAGCCAGATATTTTTGGAAAAACAGCTGTCTTCATGTTACCCAAAGATTATGTGAGATTTAGAATGACTGGCGTTATAAATAGTGAATTTTCTGATGCAGCCGGAACTCTACTATTGAATCTACCAGAAAAGAAGTGGAGCAAGGATGTATGTGTGAAATTCGGAATACCTGAACAAATATGCCCTCCACTTGTTGAATCCAGTGATTGTGTAGGAACATTGCTTCAAGAGATTGCAATAGAAACAGGGCTGTTGGAAAAGACCAGAGTGTTTGCTGGTGGTGCCGACAATGCTTGTGGTGCCATTGGTGCAGGTATTCTCTCTTCTGGAAAAACATTATGCAGTATAGGGACTTCTGGTGTTATTCTTTCATATGAGGAAGACAAGGAAAGAGATTTTAAAGGGAAAGTTCATTTCTTTAATCATGGAAAAAAAGACTCATTTTATACAATGGGTGTCACCTTAGCTGCAGGTTATAGCTTAACCTGGTTTAAGGATACCTTTTGTAAAAATGAATCATTTGAAGAAATGCTATCTGATGTAGGGGATGTGGCGATTGGCTCAAATGGTTTATTATTTACCCCTTATTTGGTTGGAGAGAGAACACCACATCCCGATTCCTTGATCCGCGCTAGTTTTATTGGCATGGATGCAACGCATAAAAGGGAGCATTTTGTAAGAGCCGTAATGGAGGGGATTACATTTTCTCTTCAGGAATCAATTAAGATTTTCAGAGAAGAGGGAATTACTGTTGATAAGGTAATTTCTATCGGTGGAGGAGCCAAAAATGAGGATTGGCTTCAAATGCAAGCAGATATTTTCAATGCTAAGGTTATTAAATTGGATACTGAACAAGGACCTGCCCTAGGAGCGGCAATGCTAGCAGCAATAGGCTGCAATTGGTTTGTGTCCTTGGAGGAATGCGCTGAGAAATTTATCAAAGAATCCAAGTCCTTTTATCCAATCGAGGAACACGTTAAAGAATATCAGCGTCTTTTTACGATCTATCAGGATGTTTATTTTAAAACAAGAGAGTTGAATAAATCTTTAGCAAATTTTAGAAAACAATAGATAAGAAAAACTTCATAAGATTGTTTGATTCACTAAGAAAACGCTCGGATTAGTTATAAATCCGGGCGTTTTGTGTTTAATGATTCCTACAATTACAACTGTGGGTGGGAATAGTAGTTGTCAAACGGTATTCATTACGCTCAAATAGCAAATTCTTCAGGTAATTGATGTGTATTTATTATATTAGGTAAGTATAATTCGGAATAATTTGGTAAAAATACCCTATTAAAAAAATCTATCCGAAATTGTTTATTTAAAAAAAATTCAGCCCCTATCTCCAACTTACTGTCCTGTTACCGCGGTAATGTGCTGTGATTTGATGATGTTTTAAAAAAACTATTACTAAATATTTCAGAAAATTCACAGAAACGTTTGCTAAATTCTAACTAAAAATTTATAATGAAATATATTGTAATAGTCCAAAAATTTACTATATTATGATATTTATGTTTAGTCAGATAATTACTGTCAGGTAGGTGTAGATGTGAGCAAAGAACCTATTCTTCAAATAAAGAACCTAAAAGTATCATTTCAATCAGGAAAGAAGTATGTTGCTGCAGTTGATGGGATTAGTTTTGAGCTTAGAGATGGAGAAATTCTTGGGATTGTTGGTGAATCTGGGAGCGGAAAAAGTGTAACCTCTTTAACAACCATGGGGCTGATTCCTACCCCACCAGGAAAAGTAGAGTCAGGAGAAATTATTTTTAACGGAAAGGATTTGACGCATTTATCTGAAAAAGAGTGGAGAAAAATTCGCGGAAATCAAATTTCAATGATTTTCCAAGAACCAATGACGTCATTGAACCCGCTGTTTACAGTAGGAAATCAATTAATCGAAGCAATTCGTCTTCATACAGATCTTTCAAAGAAAGAAGCGAATATCCGTAGTATTGAATTATTAAAATTAGTTGGTATACCTAGGGCCGAAGGAATACTTAAAGAGTATCCACATCAGTTATCAGGAGGGATGAGGCAAAGGGTCATGATTTCAATGGCAATGGCATGCAATCCAAAAATGCTGATTGCGGATGAGCCAACCACTGCACTCGACGTAACTATTCAGGCACAGATACTTGCTTTAATGAAGGATTTAAATGAAAAGACAAATACATCCATCATCCTTATCACCCATGACTTAGGGGTAGTAGCTGAAATCTGTGAAAGAGTAATTGTCATGTACTCAGGACAAATTGTGGAGCAAGGGGATGTCAGAACGATTCTAAAAGACCCAAAACATCCATATACACAGGGACTATTGAAATCTATTCCTGATTTAAAAGGGAAAAAGGATAGGCTGTACAGCATTCCTGGAAGTGTACCATCACCAGGAACGATTCAAAAGGGTTGCAGATTTGCTGCGAGATGTTCAGATGTATTTGACCGATGCCATGTTGAACTACCGAGTTTATATAAAACAGAAAAAGAAGGACATGAAGTGAGATGTTTCTTACATACAGTAAATGAAAGGAGTGACGAACATGTCGGAGTTACTTCTTGAGGTATCTGGGCTAAAAAAATATTTTCCGATTACTGGAGGTCTTTTTGGGGCTAAAAAAGGAGAAGTCAAAGCAGTCGACGATGTTTCCTTTTATGTTAAAAAGGGAGAAACATTAGGAATCGTAGGGGAAAGTGGCTGTGGAAAATCTACGACTGGTAGATTGCTTATGCGCTTGATAGAAGCAAGTGATGGAAAGATTGTATTTGAAGATAAAGAGATTACGAGCATGTCAAAATCAGAACTAAGAAAAACCCGCCGAGATATCCAAATGGTATTTCAGGATCCTTATGCCTCATTAAATCCACGCCATTCGGTTGAACAGATTCTTGAAGAACCACTTATTGTTCATGGTATTGGATCCAAGGAGGAACGAAGGAAACGTGTGAGGGAGATGCTCGAGGTGGTAGGCCTTAGTAGCTATCATGCAAAGAGATACCCTCATCAATTCAGCGGAGGCCAGCGTCAGCGGATTGGAATTGCTAAAGCGTTAATGACAAAACCGAAGCTTATAATCGCGGACGAACCCGTATCAGCCCTTGATGTATCTATACAGGCACAGGTTCTCAACCTAATGAAAGACATACAGAAGGAATTCCAGCTAACATACATATTTATCGCCCATGATTTAGGGGTTGTTCGCCACATTAGCAATCGTGTTGGTGTCATGTATTTAGGTAGATTAATAGAATTAGCTGAAAGTGAAGAACTTTATGAGAATCCTTTGCATCCATATACAAAGGCACTTCTTTCAGCAGTTCCAATTCCAGATCCAGATATCAAGAAACATACGGTATTAATAGAAGGGGAGCTTCCGAGTCCCGCAAATCCCCCTTCAGGATGTGCATTTCATACAAGATGCACTGAGGTTATGGAAATTTGCAAAACGGCTAGACCAGAAGAAAAAAATATTGATGGTCATTTTGTAGCATGCCACTTGTTTAACAAGTAAAATGCTGCGTTTATGATAAAAATCACAATGAGAAAACGGGGGTAAAAAGCATATGACAAAAACGCTTAAATTGCTGTTGATTTCAATCCTAGCGATAAGCATGTTCCTTGTTGGTTGCGGGAAAACAAATGAATCTGCTGGTGGCAAAAAGGCTACTAATACAGGTGGCGCTTCGAAAAAAGATACACTTGTGTTTGCGCGTGGTGGGGACTCCACTTCACTTGATCCAATCACCACAACAGAAGGTGAAACATTTAAAGTAACAATCAATATTTTTGAAAACCTACTTACCTATGGAGAACAGGACACAACTATCCATCCGGGACTTGCCGAGAGCTATACGGTAACTCCTGATGGATTGACTTACACTTTTAAGCTAAGACAAGGTGTTAAATTCCACGATGGCACAGACTTTAATGCAGATGCTGTTGTGTTTAACTTTGACCGTTGGATGAACGGGGATGCTGATAAATTCCCTTACTATACAATGTTTGGTGGTTATAAGAAAGACGAAGGTCACGTTATTAAAGAAGTTAAAGCAGTTGATGAGAATACAGTTCAATTTGTGTTAAAGAGACCACAGGCGCCATTCTTAAAAAACCTAGCAATGTCACCATTCGGAATTGCTAGCCCAACAGCTGTTAAAAAATATGGTGATAAATTCAGAGAAAATCCAGTTGGAACTGGTCCATTTAAATTCGTTGAATGGAAACAAAATGATCGTATTACCCTTGTAAAGAACCCTGATTACTGGCAAAAAGACTTACCAAAGTTAAACAAAATCATTTTCCGTGTAATCCCTGAAAATACAGCACGATTAAATGCACTTGCCAATGGAGAAATCGATTTAATGGATGGTTTAAATAACTCTGATGAAGCTTCAGTAACATCAAATGATAAGCTTCAGGTAATTAAGCGTCCATCCATGAACGTAGGTTACTTAGCCTTTACTAATACTCGTAAACCTTTTGATAATAAGCTTGTACGTCAAGCTTTGAATATGGCGATTGACAAGAAGTCAATTATTGATTCATTCTACGGCGGTAAGGCACTTGCTGCTAAAAACCCAATGCCACCTTCTATTGAGGGCTATAACGATGCGGTTGAAGCATATCCATATGATTTAGAAAAAGCGAAAGCATTATTAAAAGAAGCTGGTTTTGAAAAAGGATTTTCAATGGATCTTTGGGCAATGCCTGTAGCCCGTCCTTATATGCCTGAAGCACAAAAAGTTGCAGAAGTTATTCAAGAAAGCTTTAGCAAAATTGGCGTGAAAGCGAAGATTCAATCTGTTGACTGGGCTACTTATTTAGATAAAGCAGCGAAGGGTGAATTTGATGCCTTTATGCTTGGTTGGACAGGTGACAATGGAGACGCTGATAACTTCTTATACACCTTGCTAGACAAAGACAGCATTGGAAGTAACAACTATGCTTACTATAGCAATGACAAGTTACATGACATCTTAATTAAAGCTCAGACAGAAAGTGATCAATCGAAACGTAATGAACTTTACAAAGAAGCTCAAGTGATTATCCATGATGATGCTCCATGGGTTCCGCTTGTTCACTCTACACCGTTGATCGCAGCAGCTAAAGATGTAACAGGTTATTTACCACACCCAACAGGTTCAGAAGTACTATCAAAAGTGGAATTTAAATAAGAACCGAAAATAAACAGAGGTAAATAACATAGCCAATTTAAAGAACAAAAGGGGAGGATGCCTCCCCTTTTGTTCCAATAGATGGTAGTGTAAAACACCAAGTTCATTAGGGAAAAAGAGGTGGAGACGTTGTTTACTTATTCTGTCCGCCGCGTGCTTGCATTAATACCAGTTTTGTTCGGAATGACACTCGTTGTCTTTTCTATCATTCATGCAATTCCCGGTAACCCTGCACAGATTATTCTTGGACAAAGGGCTACAAAAGAGTCAATTGCATCGTTAACAGAACAATTGGGATTAAATAATCCGTGGTACATACAATATTTTGACTATATTAAAGCACTCCTTCATGGAGATTTAGGGACCTCACTCAGAACAAGGGGGCCAATTAATCATGAAATTTGGCCATACTTAGCAGCAACGATGGAATTAGCGCTTGTTGCAATGTTGATTGCAGTCATCATTGGTGTGAATGCTGGGATTATTAGCGCGTGGTTTTCAAAGTCTTGGTTTGATTATGTGGCCATGGTTCTAGCTCTTGTAGGTGTATCAATGCCGATTTTTTGGCTTGGCTTAATGGAACAATGGGGATTTTCCATTCACTTAGGTTGGTTTCCGACAACTGGTAGAGAAGATGTTAGGGATCCAATTTCAGCCATTACCAATCTTTATTTAGTTGATACGTTATTGCAAGGTAGATTTGATCAATTTGGTGTAGTTGTGAAGCATCTTGTTTTACCAAGCTTTGCTCTTGCAACCATACCAATGGCAATTATCGCAAGAATGACGCGAGCAACTATGCTTGAGGTTATGAAATCCGACTTCATCCGTACAGCCCGAGCAAAAGGACTAAGAATGTTTTGGGTAGTATACAAGCATTCATTGAAAAATGCAGTCATTCCAGTTCTTACTATAATTGGTTTGCAAACGGGTCTTTTATTGGGTGGAGCAATTTTAACTGAAACTATCTTTGGATGGCCAGGAGTCGGGAGATATTTATATGATGCAATTGGATATCGTGATTATCCCGTTATCCAGTCAGGGATTTTAATAATTGCAGCAATCTTTGTATTAATTAACTTTGTGGTGGATCTACTATATGTTGTTGTCGACCCAAGAATTAAATACACAAAATAGTAGGAGGAGGGATTTGTAGTGGCTGAACTTGCAAAAAACTCAATTGATATCGTGACGATACCCGTTGAAGAAAAGCTGACACCTCCTTGGAAGGAAGCATGGCAATCATTTTGCAAAAATCGGTTAGCGGTAATTGGTTTAGGAATTGTACTATTTTTTGTTTTTTTAGCATTTATTGCACCATGGGTTGCCCCGTACAGCTATAAAGATCAGAATTTGATTGAAAGACTACAATCACCATCAAGTAAACATTGGTTCGGCACAGACGACTTTGGACGTGATATTTTTTCGCGTATCTTATACGGAGCGAGAATATCTTTATGGGTTGGTTTTTTCGCGGTACTAGGATCTGTTGTCATTGGAACACTACTAGGAATTGTGGCAGGATACTATGGTAGATGGGTGGATGCTATCATATCCCGTTTTTTTGATATAATGCTCGCATTTCCAAGTATACTTTTGGCAATCGCTGTCGTTGCCATTCTAGGACCTTCATTGCAAAACGCATTAATTGCAATTGCTATTATCAATATTCCAAATTTCGGCAGACTTGTTCGATCAAAAGTACTTAGTGTTAAGCAGGAAGAGTATATAATGGCAGCCAGAGCGGTAGGCATGAAAGATGCACGAATACTATTCAATCATATTTTACCTAATAGCATCTCCCCGGTCATCGTACAAGCCACATTGGCGATTGCAACTGCAATTATTGAGGCAGCAGCATTAGGATTCCTTGGTTTAGGTGCCCAAGCTCCGACACCAGAGTGGGGGAAAATGCTCGCAGATTCAAAGCAATATCTCGTGCAAGCCCCATGGACATTATTCTTCCCGGGCATCGCCATAATGCTAACAGTGCTAGGGTTCAATTTAATGGGAGATGGTCTTCAAGACGTCCTCGATCCAAAATTGAAACAATAAAACTGGAGACTCTAGAATGAGTCTCTTTTTATTTGGATTCACTCCAATTTCTAACTAAATTGAGAATTAATTTATCTATCTACATTATTTATCTTACAAACGGTTTTTTTGCGTGTCAGATTTAAGTAACTAAGGTAGAATAAATAATATAAAATTAAAAAAATAATGATTGCAATAATGTTGTTCAGTGTATTTTCCGAAAATCTACTTTTTATGGAAGTGTTATTGATATATGGAAAAGGGATTTCTTTATTTTTTGGCGATTATGAATGGTTTGTTGAGGAATATAGGGTCAGAACAAAATATTATACCTAAAGAAATGTTTGAGTTACTTGAAAATAAAATTGAGAACAAAGATGAGATTGCCATTGTCGATTCATTTTTAAGTCAATTACAGAATTTAAATGTTCAAATGGAACAAATGAAATGGATGAATACCCATTATCGAATATTACATGAGTTTGCTCAAATCTGTAGCAAGACTTTGAATGAGGACATTCTGCTTGAAAAAACCTATGAAATGGTTTCACAAGTTATGTCGGCAGACTCTTTTTTTATAGTTTTATACACTGAAGGTGACTCACATCTGGATATGGTGTTTATGGTGGAAAATGGAAAAATTTTCCCGAAAAGAATTGTTGAATTCGGTGATAACTATACTTCTAAAGTAATTAAAACAAGAGAAATTATTCATGAGAAACAATCGAGTGAGCCAAAGGAATTTGATGAAATAATTGGTGAATATGAGACAAGTGCATGTCTTTTTGTTCCGGTAATTATCGATGACCATGTGAAAGGTGTAATATCAGCACAAAGTCTAGAAGATTTTGCCTACCGTAAGGAACATGAAGAATTACTTCAAATCATAGGAGCACAAGTCATAAATTCAATCGAAACAGCAAGACTTTACGAGAAGATTTATTCTATGTCTCAAACGGATGAACTGACTGCTTTAAAAAATCACAGAGCTTTTCATGAAGACTTAACGAAACTTATTAATCAAGGAAACCAAGAAATTACTTTGGTCATGATCGATTCCGATCATTTAAAAAAAGTAAATGATAACTATGGTCATGATTTTGGTGATAAATATTTGCGGATTTTAGCTGATGGGATAAAAAGTATTAGTAATGAACATATTGAGGGCTACAGGTATGCAGGTGATGAATTTATGATTATCATTAAGCCCACTACGAATAATGGAATAGATCAACTCTACGAAAAATTATTAGAGTATTATTCAAGTAACACTATTGTTACCTCAAATGAACAAATACGTGTTTCTATTAGTTCTGGTGTGGCAGTATATCCAACTAATGGATTAACAGTCGACTCATTAAAGAAATCAGTAGACGATGCATTGTACTTGGCAAAAAAACAAGGTGGAAATCAACTAGTTATTGCAGATTAATTCATATGGATCTGTAAATCAATATTTTTGACTTAATTGGATCCAAAATAACATAATAAATAGCGTTCCAAATAACAGCTCGACAATCATCATGGTCATTGTCCAAATGTGGGTGTTAATTTTGTTGTTTTGCCCTCCTATATGGTGTGCAAACCATATAGGAGGGCAAAGAAAAAGCCTTCATGTAAAGTTCTTTGAAAATTGTCTGTTGATTTCCGCTCCAGGTGCTCGCTTTCCGCGGGGCGGGCGGTGAGCCTCCTCAGCGCTTAAGCGCCTGCGGGGTCTCACCTGTCCCGCTGCTCCCGCAGGAGTCGAGCACCTTCCACTCCAATCAACAGAGTGTCAAAATCAATAGTACGCTTTAAAATAGTCAATGTAAAAAAGGCGGCTTAAAATTCACATTTGAATTTTATAGCCGTCTTTTTTAATACAGCTATATATCTTTATTTAAAATAAGGAAAATGTTTCAATGCCCTCGCTTAATCTACTGAGGGGTCTCCACGAATGTCATTAACATATAATTATCCTATTTTATTGTGGTTATTGATCGAGTCTATCTGTTTTGATCCGACTAAAGTCTTCGCAAGCTATCAAAAACAAATTCTTTGGTTAAAGCAATTTTTATTGGCCTGTAACCTGGTGTTTTTATGAATAAACTTTCTATCAGGACGGAATGTTTTCTCCATTTTGAACTTTTTTTCAAAATAATTTTTAAAAGCTTGCTTCTTAATTTACCGAATAGAATAGTACGATTCGCTACATAGTCAGATTTCTTGTTCTTATTCTCGTGTTCTTTGGTTGTTTTCAGATTTTTCTACTTTAGCTACCTGAGTTGATTGGAGCGGAGGGCACTTGACTCCTGTGGGAATAGAGGGAATGGAAGACCCCACAGGCGGTACGCCGAGGAGGCTTCCATCCCTCCCCGCGGAAAGCAATTGCCCGGAGCGGAAATCTACGGGCAAAGTTTTGGTCTAAATACAACCATGTATGCGAATAAATTTTTTTGAAAAAATTGTAATTATTGGGACAGTTATTTACGTTTTTCTCCACGTTATAGGAACTAATTACCAAAAGGATTACCTGCTTTTAATTTGGAGTTATTTTTTGCAAAAATATCCACTTATTCAAGAGTCTACGGTATATATGAATCTAAAGGATAATAAAAAGGAAATCATATCATACTGAGTGATTCTCTTTTATCTGCTAAACTAAAATGGAAGATAAAATAAATATTGATTTACTGTTAGAAAGGAACTTTAGATGTGATGAATACTTCATTAGAAATGTTGATACATTTATTCGAACGGGCAGCCTTGCTCTTAATCTGCCTGTTTTTTATGACAAGGATCCCAAGGTTTAAGGAATCACTTCAAAAAGACAGTCATTCTCCAATGGAACTGATTGTAATCACCCTTGTTTTTTGTGTGTTTGCTATCTTTGGCACGTATTCTGGTATTGAAGTAGAAGGTTCACTAGTCAATGTGCGTATTATTGCAATCATATCAGGGGGGATATTGTTTGGCCCCTGGGTAGGTATTATTACAGGCATTGTTTCAGGAGCACATCGCTACCTGATTGATATTGGAGGAATTACTTCTGTACCATGCCTTATAACAAGCATAACTGCTGGGATTGTCTCTGGATTTATTAACCGTAAGGTGAAAAAACCTCAACGGTGGATTTTTGGTATAGCTGCAGGAATGGTGTGTGAAGTCCTGACAATGCTGTTGATTCTTGCCATGGCCGAGCCTTATAAACTTGGTTTGGACATCGTCTCTAAGATTGGCCTTCCTATGATTATAAGTGAGGTCAGCATAGGACTCATTGTTTTGCTCGTAATGAGCGTGGAAGATGAGAGGGAAATGATCGCAGCAAGACAAGCTAAATTGGCATTAGAAATCGCTAATAAAACTTTACCCTATTTTCGGTCTATTAATGCAGAGTCTTTGAAAAAGATTTGTACAATTATCAAAGATGAAATTAAGGCTGATGCAGTAGCAATTACTGATACCCGCAATATCTTGGCCTATGTTGGATTTGGAGAAGAAAAGTACACGATTGGCCATGAAATTATAAATGATTTGACTAAGGAGACAATTAGAAGCGGCAAGATTACAATTCGCAATCAAGTTGCGGATCAAAATACACCACAAATTCAGTACCTTCTCATTATGCCGTTAGAGGAGAGGGGGGAGGTAACGGGAACATTAAAAATTTATTATCGGAAAGCATATAAAATGACCTATCCGTTGCAGACAATGGCGATTGGGCTTTCTCAAATCATTTCCACGCTTATGGAAGTATCCCGAGTTGAGCAGATTAAGGAAGAAGCGAACAAGGCAGAGCTGAAAGCACTTCAAACGAAAATTAATCCTCATTTCCTTTTTAATGCATTGAATGCTATTGCTTCTACAACCCGAAAGAATCCCGAAAAAGCCCGTGAATTAATCATTAATTTATCAGGCTATATGCGCTTCAATCTGGAGATAAGTGATGACTTAATAGACATTCATAAAGCACTAGAGCAAGTTCGTAATTATGTGGAAATAGAGAAAGTACGCTTTGGAAACCGTTTGAATGTAGTATATGATATTGATGAAGTTTCAGTAGGTATCCCTAGTCTACTTATTCAACCACTGGTAGAGAATGCTATTGTCCATGGCATTCTAAAGACAAAAGGACCGGGAACCGTTACAATTGCAGTTAAGAATTTGGCGAAAAAAGTACGGATAAGCGTAAAAGATACAGGGGCTGGAATTGAGGAAGAAGTAGTTAATAATCTGTATCGTGGCGATGTTCCAGTAAAACAAATTGGCTTATTCAATGTACATCAACGTGTAAAACTTATTTATGGGGAAGGGCTTATTATTCGCCAACTATCACCCGGAACTGAAGTTTATTTTGATATAGCGAAGGAGTTAATATGAAAGCGATCATTGTTGAAGATGAAATACCCGCTCGTGAGGAACTGGAATATTTGATTGAAGCTCATAGTGGAATTGAAGTAACTGACTGCTTTGAGGATGGGCTCGATGTGTTGAAATTTTTGCAAGAACAGGAAACTGATGCAATTTTTCTAGATATTAATATTCCTTCTCTTGATGGAATGCTATTAGCTAGTAATATCAGCAAGTTTGCAAAGAAGCCTTATATTATTTTTACGACAGCATATGAACAACATGCGGCACAAGCTTTTGAATTTGAAGCATTTGATTATATATTAAAGCCTTATGACGAGAAGCGGATAGCAGCGATGTTAAAAAAGTTGGAATTTACCTATAAACGTGATCAATCTGAAACGAATAATCAAGAGATAAAGGATTCTGAGAAACAACAGGTAAATAAAACAGTAACAAATAAAGGATCGTATGATCGAATTAACCTGCGGAAGAACGATAAAATTATAGTGACAGATGTGAACGATATTTATTATGCTTCAGCTAGCGAAAAGGTTACATTGGTATACACTCGACATGAGGAATACACAATGCCAATGAGTATAACAGAATTTCATGCGCGTTTGCCGCAAGACCTTTTTCTGCGCTGCCATCGTTCATACTCGGTTAACCTATCCAAGATCCGGGAAATTGTTCCGTGGTTTAACCAAACTTATCTACTGAGATTAAAGGATCTAGATGCAGAAGTTCCTGTTAGCAGGAGCAAAGTAAAAAGTTTTCGACAAATTATGCAACTATAACCTCCGTTCATTCCGAATAATATGCATTTCATTCTGTTAACGATTTCATTCCATTTTTCGGTGCTATAATTTTTTTGTAAAGGCAATCAAACCATGGTGGCTAGTCATTAAAAATACACTGCTATTATTCATAAATTGGAATGAAAAGAGGAGATCGAGTTGACAGTATCCAAAAATAATCGCTGGATGATTGTGTTGGGAACTATTATCGTACAGATGGGATTAGGTACAATCTATACTTGGAGTTTGTTCAATCAACCTATAGTTGATCATTTTCACTGGCAGTTGAGTTCAGTCGCTATTACATTCTCTATTACGAGCTTTGCATTAGCAATTTCAACATTGTTTGCTGGTAAATTTCAAGATAAATTGGGAGCACGCCGTTTAATCGGATATGCTGGTATTTTACTAGGAATAGGATTAATACTTAGTTCACAAATTTCTTCAATTTGGATGCTCTATATTTTAGCAGGAGTTGTGGTAGGATTTGCAGACGGTACTGCTTATATCACGTCATTAACGAATCTAATTAAGTGGTTTCCTGAAAGAAAAGGACTTATATCAGGAATCTGTGTTGGATCATATGGTACAGGAAGTTTAATATTCAAGTTCGTTAACGGTTCTCTTATTCAATCAGTAGGCGTAACACATGCCTTCTTATATTGGGGAATAACCGTCATGATTATGATCTTTGGTGGCTCGTTCTTAATACGGGAAGCGAAAGTAAGAAGCGAAGCACAAACAAAAAATGGAATTCAGTCAAGAGACTACACAGTAAAAGAAATGCTCAAAACAAAGCAAGCATACCTATTGTTTGTTATGTTCTTCACAGCCTGTATCAGTGGCTTATATCTAATTGGTATGGCAAAAGATATTGGTGTTAATCTAGCTAAACTAGATATTGCAACTGCAAGTAATGCTGTGGCATTAGTCGCTATTTTTAATACAAGTGGTCGAATTATTCTTGGAGCACTTTCAGATAAAATTGGCCGTTTGAAAGTGGTTGCATTTGCACTGTTTGTAACTGGCGTGTCTGTAGCAGTATTGAGCTTCACACAATTAAGTTATGGCTCATTCTTTGCTTGTGTTGCAGGAATTGCCTTCTGCTTCGGTGGAAATATTACTGTGTTCCCTGCTATCGTAGCTGATTACTTCGGTTTGAAAAACCAAAGTAAAAATTACGGTATTATATACCAAGGCTTCGGAATAGGTGCTTTGGCTGGATCTTTCATTGCTGCAGCACTTGGAGGAGTCGTACCGACCTTCACGTTCATTACAGTAATGTGTGCCATCTCATTTGTGATAGCTTTGAGTATAAAAGCTCCAGATCAAGGGAAATCACAAAAGGAAACAAAAGACTATCAAGAAAAATTATCAGCTTAAGTTCGGATACATTGGTTAGTTAATTTATAAGATAAGTATTGTAGAGCCTTCACACAATAATAGTGTGAAGGCTCCTTTGTGTTTAATAAAGGCTCTTTTCTTAAACTTTGTTGCTAGTTGAAACTAAATTAGAATAGGATTCCAGTTTACCGATGAAAACCGTAGGAAGTTTTTAAGAAAAGAGCACGATACTATTGTTATTTCGGGTTTTTAGACTAGGTACGAAAAACAACAATCTATGCGAAAACAGCCTTAATAAAATACTTTTAAAAAAACCTATTGACATTAACGCAACGTGAACGTGTAAAGTTGGTTTATCCCGCATTAACGTGCAGTAATACCCCACCTCTAAGATTGAGAAATACGTAAAAGTGAAGGTGGGGAATAACTGCACGTAAAAGCCCGATTTGTTCAACTAATCATCAGTGGGATGAAAAACCCCCACTGATGAAAGTTTCACTTTATCAGGAGGTGAGAACATGGAATATACAGTGCAAAAGCTTGGACAAATGGCGGGAATTAGCACGAGAACATTGCGATATTATGATGAAATTGAAATTCTTAAGCCGGCAAGAATCAATTCATCAGGGTATCGTATATATGGCCAAAATGAAGTTGATCTGTTGCAGCAGATTCTTTTTTATCGTGAACTTGGTGTGAGCCTTGAGAGTATTAAGAAAATAGTAACTGACCCTTCCTTTGATGGGGCGAAAGCGCTTATAGAACACCGTTCGAAGCTTCTTGAAAAAAGGGAGCAATTGGACTTACTGATCTCAAATGTTGAGAAAACAATTGCTTCAACCGAAAGGAGATTAACAATGACCGATCAAGAAAAATTTGAGGGCTTTAAACAAAAAATGGTAGATGATAATGAAAAGAAGTATGGCGAAGAAATCCGTGGAAAATATGGTGATGAAGCTGTTAACAAGTCAAATAATAAAGTGAAAAATATGACTCCAGAACAACATGAGGAAATCACGAAGCTAACAGCAGACGTACTTGAGGCGCTTTATACTGCATTAGAAACAGGTGATCCTTCAGGACAATTAGCTCAAAACGCAGCTGACTTACATCGCCAATGGTTATCTTTTTATTGGGACAGCTACACGAAAGAAGCACATGTTGGAGTAACACAAATGTATGTCGACGATGAACGTTTTAAAGCCTATTATGATGAGAAACAACCAGGTGCAGCTGAATTCTTGAGGGATGCTGTTCTCATTTATACAGGAATGAAGAAGTAATTCTGGTTTCACATTCCTTCGGATCAATTAATCTTCACTAAAATTAAAAGAGTGTAAAATCTAAGCGATTTTACACTCTTTTTTTAATATTCACTTTGTAAAAAACGTATTATACAGCTTTTTGTTTAGCTACTTCTGAGTTCTTTTTACCAAACAATGTATCTATTACGTCGTTCTTTCTTCCTGCTGCTTGTTTTGCAAAGAAAGGATTTAGGCAAACAACGATTAGAATATTGACAAGTAATCCCCAGAATCCTTCATATGCCCCAAATGATTGATGGGTTATATAAAGAACAGCTACAACTGCCATTCCTGCAATAAAGCCTGTAAAGGCAGCTTCTTTGGAAAGTTTTCTCCAGTATAAGCTGAAGACTACGGCTGGGAATACTTGAACGATTCCTGATACACCCATTAATTGTAAAGATACAAGTGCATTTGGGAACATCAAACCGAATAATAGAGCTAAACCAATAACTACAAATACCATGTAACGAGTAACTTTTAACATTCTGCTTGGTGATGCTTTTGGATTGATTACATCACGATAGATATTATTAGCAAATAAACTAGATGCACCAATTGCCATTATAGAACATGGTACTAAAGAAGCTAAAGCAATCGTTGAATAAGCAAATCCTTGCATTGTACCGCCATAAGACATGTGTATTAATTCCAAGAAAGCAAAACGTGGATCAGTTCCTTTTGGAACAACCAAGAATGCTGTAATTCCTAAGAAAGTAACAAGCATTAACACAATGTTATAGAAAGGTAAGATGATTGCATTTTTTCTAAGTGATTCGCCACTTTTTGAACTTAATGTTCCTGTAACTGTATGCGGCCACATAAACAATGCTAGAGCTGAGATAAGTGCTGCTGTTGAGAACCAGAGCATACCTTTTGGACCTGATGTTGGTAATGTAAGCATTTGTGGTGCTTTATCAACTGTTGTTTGCATCATATGACCCCAACTGCCAAAGTGGATAATAGGTATCGAAATAACCATATATAACATGATAACCCAAACCAAAATATCCTTAAGAATGGCTGTATAAGTAGGAGCCTTAATACCGCTAAAGAAAGTATAGAATGCAACCAGTATGAAGGATAAGACGACAACAACTGTAACGTTAACGTAACCTGTTCCTGCAATTCTGATCGTATCCTGGATTCCACTTAATTGTAAATCGATATATGGAATCAGCATTAGTACGCCGTTAATTGCAATTAGGACAGAGAATAATTT
This sequence comes from Neobacillus sp. PS3-40, assembly GCF_030915485.1. Taxonomy (GTDB): domain Bacteria; phylum Bacillota; class Bacilli; order Bacillales; family Cytobacillaceae; genus JAUZPL01. The sequence continues at coordinate 2,974,939 of NZ_CP133266.1, forward strand.
GCTATCAAAACGGCCCTTGATATAATCAGCAAGTGTAGTAAATTTATGCACACTAGCAACTTTCCAAATCTTTGGAAGGAAGAAGTAAGCAAGTGGGTAAGCTAGTACAACATAAGGAGTTGCAAAGAATGCAATACTTCCGCCTTTAAAAGCAGTACTTGTTAAGCCAAGGAATGTATAAGCTGTATAAATGTCAGCCCCAATTAGAAACCAAACGAATAAGCTTCCTAAACGGCGTCCACCAACAGACCATTCTTCAACAGAGCTCCGTGATTCCTTGCTTCGACCAGCCATAAATCCGATAAATACAACAGCTAGAACGATGATTGAAGTAACAATGAGAGCGGTTAAATTTCCCTTCATCAGTCAAGTTCCCCCCTAGTCTTCTGAATATGGAATACAGCCCATGTGAATAGTGGAGTTAGAACCATCCAAATGAGCAGCCAAAAGTGTAATAAAGGAAAACCCAAAATGATGGGATGCATTTTATTTACTAATGGTAACGCTACCAATTGAGCGAGAAAAGGTATTAATACTAAAATAAATATAAGTACTTTCAAGCTTATTGCCTCCTTTGAATACGTTTTCATTTCTTGGTTTTGATTATAGCAGGGTATTTTTGGAGGCGATGAAATTTGTCACAAGATGTTCAAAAATACATGTAAGATGTCATAATTCGATCCTTACGCGTAAGTCTTTAACATAATTTCGACTTACAGGTACTTCAGATTGCTCTTTATTATGCATAATTAAATTATATGAGCCACTAAACCATGCTCTTAATTCTTTAATGTGTTCCAAATTGACTAAGTAACTTTTATGAGTCCGGAAAAACGAAAAAGGTCCAAGTTTTTCCAATAACTCATTAAGTGTATATGTAGCTGTAATTTTTTCTGTTTTTGTATGTATAATTACCTCGCGGCCTTGCTTCTCAATAAAAAAGATTTCCTTTGGTGATAAATAGATAAACCCCTTTTGTGTTTCAATCGCCAATTTATGTTTTGGCTGATCTGTTTTTAACTGATTTTCTTTTAATAAGGATGAATAGGTATCAAATACCTGAATGATATCTTCTAGATCATATGGCTTTAAGAGGTAATGAAAAGCTCGCAACTTGAAAGCCTCGATAGCAAAATGGTCATATGCTGTTAGAAAAACAATTTGCACAGGAAATTCATATTCATTTATTAATTCAGCAACTTGTAATCCGGTTAAATCAGGGAGTTGAATATCAAGAAAAATAAGATCTGGCTTAAACTCCTTTGCCTTTTTTATTGCCTCCATTCCAGAGGCTGCCTCATCAATAAGTTCAACTGTAGAAATCTCTCCTAGCATAAAAGCCAGCTCTTCACGAGCAGGCTGTTCATCATCAACTATTAATACTCGAATCTTCATGATAAAACCACCTCTCTTAAATTGTTTTTAACAACAATAAATAAATCCAAAAAAGAATGGGAGCTAATGGACGTTTTCCTCTATTGGTCGTATGAATGATACAATGGTTCCTTCCCCTTTATGTGTTTCAATTGTAAAATTCGACTTTTCTCCAAAATGATATAAAAGCCGTTGTTGTATATTTGATAAAGCAAATCCCAAATGTTCTTCCTTCTTTTCATGAACAAAATTAGGTTCCATCCCACCCCCATTATCCTGAACACTAATATGAATTCCATTGTTTATTTTGATCACGCTTATCTTTAACAGGCCATGGTTACTAATGTATCTGATACCATGAATAATAGAGTTTTCCACTAATGGTTGGATTGTTAAAGATGGAATGGTGTAGTCTAGACTTTCTTTATCTAAATTCCACTCTATGTGTAATCTTTCTCCTACTCTAGCTTTTACTAACTTTAAATAAATTTCGACATGGTCCAATTCCTCTTTTATCGTAATGAGGTCTTGATTTACATTTTGCATATTTTTCCGCAAATATTTTGCAAGTTGTGTGATTAATTGCCTCGATTCGTCCGGTGAGGTCCTAATAAGCGATTTGATGGTATTCAACATATTAAATAAAAAGTGGGGATCCATTTGTGCTTGTAATGCTTTGATTTCTGCATTGGTAGCCAAATGAGTTTGCCGCTCTGCCTCTGACAATGCATATTGTTGGCTAAACAATTGGCTTAATCCCTTTAGAATAACAGTAGCTTCAGCTGTTTGATGGTCTTGAGCCCTTCCATAAAACATCCGAAAAAATCCTATTTTGTGTGAACTGTATCCAATCGGTAAATCAACTCCATATGGTGTAATTGCCCCTTTTTGAAAAAGAACCTTTCCATCTTGTTGAAATGTTACCCCGATAGCTTCTGTTTCCCGAATCAGCGCATGACCAATCTTTTGGACTGCTTCATGAAGTGGTTTGCGCCAAAAAGATAAAGTCATTTCTGCGATTTGTAGAGCTTTTTGGGCATGGTGTGCTCCAATTCTCTCCTCTTCAAGCGCTACTTGGATTAATATAACAAAAAATGATGCAACGCCAAGACTGTTAGAAAAAATTTGTGGAACTCCAATTAAAAGAACTAGTGAGAGTGCTTTTTCAAAGGGGTGGGCCATGAGTAAAATCAAAAGCATTTGTAAAGTTTCTGCTGCAAAGCCAACTAAAAAGGCAACTTGTATGGAAGAAATATGCCGGTACCGTTTTTTAAGTGAATTTTTCATAAGCCCTGCAAAAATACCCTGTAGGATTGGAGCAATCATGCAAGGGATAGCAACAAATCCACCCATGGTGTAACGGTGAATTCCAGCGATAATTCCGACAATAAGCCCTGCTCGAACTCCACCAAATAATCCTGCGATTACGATTCCGATTGTCCTTGCGGTTGCAATTGCTTCCCAACCTGAAACTTGACTTATCCAAGGTGTTTCATGGTAACCAATATCAGATACTGGGATGCCTGAATAGGTACCTAATATGGAAAAGAAACTGAATAAAACGATAAAGTACAATAAATTTTGATTCTCACCTTGATAATGCATAAAATGACGAAGCTTTTGTTGTCTTGAAAACAAAAAGGCCATAGCAATTAGAAACCCGACCCGCTCCACTAAATCAGCTAAAAGGTATAGCATGGTTTTTTAAGCCCTCCTCTTCAAAGGAAAAAGGACCAGCCAATCAGCTGGTCTTTCGCCATATATATAACGATATCATTAAATGGTTCGAAATAACAATATGCTTGTAATGTTATCATGACCAACCATTTTGTGGAATTGCCTAATCCTAGTTAAAATAACGCAGAATCTTTAGGACCTCTTTTAAAGTTTTTGTATATTTTAGTTTGACTATTCAACTTTTTTGGTAGGCAAACTCTTTTGTTATCTAACAGTTCTTATGTGAAAATATAATCACCATAGCAAAAAACCTTTTTGGTATAAAGAAAGGGGGCGGAGCTACGCAAAAGTGAATCATTTTACCTAATTCAAAGTGAAAAATATACTTTTTTCACTTTGAATTAGGTAAAGACCTGCTTCGCTCACATCGCCTTATTATGCTGGTTTAGTGAATTTAACTATACAATTCTTCCATGGTAAATGGTCGTAGGAAACGACATACACGTTTTGTATGCAAAAGAATAAGGACTTTGTGAAATAAGTAAGATGAGGATGGGGTGTAGATAAGAAAGCTCCTGATACATATGATTGGATTGGTGCAGCAATTTGCTTAATCGGGGTTGCTGTCATGCTATATAGTTCAAGACAATATCAAAAGGTAAAGGAGAAGGAAAAAGGATGCTTTATTTATATTTTGTCCGTCATGGCCAAACAGAATGGAATGCCGAAAACAGAATTCAGGGGCGTCAAGATTCGAATCTGACGGAACAAGGAATGGAACATGCTAACCAGTTAGGGGAAAGCTTAAAGGAAGTGGAATGGACAGCTATCTACTCAAGCCAAAGCACGCGTGCATTGAAAACGGCTGAGATAGTGAAAAGAGAGCGGCCATTATTAATTAGGCAGGATGAACGTCTCATGGAAATGCATCTTGGTGACTGGGAAGGAATGACAATGGAAGAGATTAAAGAAATGAATCCTGAGCAGCACGGTAATTATTGGAATAATCCCAGTCGGTATCAAAATGAAACCGGTGAAAGCTTTGAAGAAGTAAAAGAAAGAGTGGAAGTATTTTTAAACAAGATTCTTCAAACATATGAGTCAGGTAATATTTTAATTTTAACGCATGGGGTTGTCATAAAAATGGTGCAACTCATCGGCAGCCGGCTTGGGATGGATCAACTATGGGCAACGCCTTATATTGAAGGGACGAGTGTTACAAAACTGAAAATAGAAAACAAAAAGATAGAAATACAAGTTGAAGGTGATTTATCCCATCTTCACTAAAAATAAAAATTTATCTGTTCTAGTAAAAAAAGATAGTGTATACTCTTTTTTAACGGAAAAATTAATTACATAGTTTAGAAAAAGGTGTCTTTATCAATAAAGACTTAAAAGGGAAGTTGGTTAAAATCCAACGCGGTCCCGCCACTGTAAATGGTAGCAAACTGTCAAGGCCACTGTGTAGAAGATTACATGGGAAGGCACAGCAAGCGATGACCATGAGCCAGGAGACCTGCCTATTTTCTGATACGCCAAAAAAACCTACGAGGATAGGGAGGTGTGTGGACGGACGATAGTCATGGTAGGTTCTTACTACGATTGCATTCAATTATCCATACAAACATCTCTATTTATAGAGATGTTTTTTTATTGTTTAGGAAATTAATAGGAGGAAAAACAAATGAAAAAATTATATGTCTTATTATTCTCTATTTTGTTAATCGGGGGGCTACTGACAGGTTGTAGCAACCCAACTGAAAAAAGTGATCATAAAGAGTTGGTTAAAACTGAACGAACAGGAAAAATAAGCTTCCCTGTAAAAATTAAAGATGGTAGTGGGCAAGAGGTTACCATTAAAGAGAAGCCAGATCGAATTGTTTCCGTACTTCCAAGTAACACCGAAATCTCATTTGCTCTTGGTCTTGGGAAAGAAATCGTTGGTGTTAGCGACTATGATAATTATCCAAAAGAAGTTTCAAAGAAGGAAAAAATAGGTGGTTTAGAAATCAATGTTGAAAAAGTGATTTCTTTAAAGCCTCAATTAGTATTAGCTAATTCGACGAATTCTAAGCAGAGTTTACAACAGCTAAGAGATGCTGGGATTCCTGTTTTAGTAGTAAATGATGCAGAAAGTTTCAAGCAAGTCTATCAATCCATTGAAATGATTGGGAAGGCGACAGGTGAGAAACAAGAAGCAAAAGAAGTGATTCAAGGAATGAAGAAAAAACTAGCAAGTATATTGGGGAAAGTAAAAACTATTTCTGATGATGAGCAGAAGAAGGTATTTGTTGAAGTATCGCCAGAACCAGAAATTTATACAGCTGGGAAAAATACGTTCATAGATGAAATTTTGACGATGATTCATGCAAAAAATGCGGCAAAAAAACTTGATGGATGGGTGAAAATGAATGATGAAGCAGTCATCGAAATGAACCCAGACATCATTCTTACAACCTATGGTTATTATACAAAGGATCCGGTTGGAAAAGTGTTAAGTCGCAAGGGTTGGCAGGAGGTCAAAGCTATTAAAAATAAGCAAGTAGTAGATGTAAACTCAGATCTTGTGACTCGTCCGGGCCCTCGTTTAGTAGAAGGAGTGGAGGCTCTTGCAAAAACAATCTATCCAGACAATTTTGCAAAATAATAAAACATTTCACTATCTAACTGCTTTTACTTTTTTGATGATGGCTGGGATATTAGGAATTTCAATTGGAACAGTTTCTGTGCCGATTCTTGACATTATTCGGATGACTTTTGGATACGTTCTCCATATATCTTCTCTTAAGTCTGTAGATCCTACGAATGTAAATATTGTCATGAATATACGACTTCCTAGAGTTATTTTGGCAGGACTTGTAGGAGCATCTCTCGCAATTGCGGGAGCTGCTTTCCAATGTCTCTTACGGAATTCGTTAGCAGACCCATATACGTTAGGAGTATCTTCTGGTGCTTCTTTAGGTGCGGTTCTTACCCTTTTTTTAAATCTTTCCCTACCGCTCTTTGGGCTGTTTACTTTACCTGTAATAAGTATTTTCACAGCGTTTGCTACAATCTTTCTTGTCTTATTTTTTGCCCAAAGAATGGATCGAACGTTGAGAGTTGAAACGATTATCTTAACCGGGGTTATTTTCAGTTCTTTTCTCGGAGCTCTCATTTCGTTGATGATCGCTTTAACAGGAGAGGAGCTACGACAAATCATCGGATGGCTTTTAGGAAGCGTATCTATGAGAGGGTGGGATTACATTTGGATTATCCTACCGTTCTTTTTGTTTGGCTCACTCTTATTACTTTTAAATGCAAAAGAATTGGATGTAATGTCATTTGGTGAAGAACAAGCAAAACATTTAGGAGTGGATGTTCAAAGAAAGAAAATGCTTGTGCTTGTTGCTGGTTCAATTTTGACAGGTGCCGCTGTGGCCGTTTCTGGAACAATCGGATTTGTTGGTCTTGTGATTCCACATTTTATAAGAATCCTTTGGGGGCCTGAGCATAAGCATTTACTTCCTTTATCGATTTTAATAGGTGGTGGCTTTCTAATTTTGGCTGATCTTGTGTCGAGGACCATCATTGCACCATCTGAATTACCAATTGGTGTAATAACAGCCCTAATTGGAGCACCTACTTTTGCGGTGATTTTGATGAAAAGACGGTTGGAAAGAAGGTGAGGATATGATTGATGTTATCCGTGCATCAGGGGGATATTCAAATCATCCCATTCTTAAGGACATTTCCTTTGAAGTGAAAAAAGGGGAGCTTCTTGGAATCATTGGCCCAAATGGGAGCGGTAAGACAACACTCTTAAAAATGATCAGTGGCATCCTACCAGTGCAAAAAGGTGACATAACGATTAAGGGCAAGACGATTTCAGCCTATTCAACAAAGGACTTTGCCAAACTTACAGCGGTTCTGCCCCAGCATACATCACAAACATTTGGCTACACCGTGAAAGAAACGGTTTCATTGGGAAGATATGCCCATCAAAGTGGGTGGTTTCAATCCTTTAGTAAAGAAGATGAAAAGATTGTTCAAGAAGTTATGGAGATGACTAGAGTCCAGAATTATCAGGATTCTCTTCTGGACGAACTCTCAGGTGGAGAACGTCAACGAGTTTTTCTTGCCCAAGCTTTAGCACAGAAACCTGAGATCCTCCTATTGGATGAACCAACAAACCATCTTGACTTGTCCTACCAAAAAGAATTACTAGATTTATTGAAGAAATGGACAAAAGAAAAGGGATTAACGGTTGTATCCATTTTCCATGATCTAAATTTGGCAGGTCTTTATTGTGATAAGCTGTTGCTTTTACATAAAGGTAAGATGGAAATCAATCATCAACCTAATGAGGTACTGAAGGAAGAAAGAATTCAATCTGTTTATAGGACAAAAATTGAAAAATATCCACATCCTAAAGTTCCGAAGCCGCAGATGATGTTTGTTCCTGAAGGACAAAACAGTGATGTCGTTGATTGCGGTATTCATGAAGGGCTTTTGCGCGTTTCAAAAGAAATGATTACACTTGAATCGCCAATCCTAATAAGAACGATGTCATCTGGTGTAACGGGTTCTGGGTTAGGATGGTATCGAACATTTGTCAATCGCCACGTAGGAAAAGACTATCACTGCCAAGATCACAAACGTGAAATGACGGAATATTTAAAAATTAGAGAGTTTGACCCAAATGAAACTGTTGGAATGATGACAGCTGTTCAATTGGAGGATGTTTCCTATCAGTTTTTTGAAGAGGATAGTTTTTCCACATTGATTGTCGTCACAGCTGGAGTAAGCAATGCTGTGGATGCTACTAATGGGCAGAGGTCTGCATTTATCCCTTCACCAGGAACCATAAATATATGGGTATTTGTTAATGGTGAATTAACAGAGGAGGCCTTTATTCAATGTATTATGACAGCGACAGAGGCAAAGGTAAAAGCTCTTCAAGAACGAAATATTCTTGATCCATTATCAGGAACGCTAGCAACAGGAACATCGACAGACAGTATTTTAATTGCTGCCACCCAAAAAGGGATGGTACTCCCTTTTGGAGGGACGATTACGCCGTTAGGAAGACTTGTTGGAAGAGGAGTCTATCAATGTACAAAACAGGCTCTTACCAATTACTTTAAAAGGATTCAGACCATATGAGCTACCATATAGCTGCAATTGTTTTCGCTTATTTTATTGATTTGATTGTAGGTGACCCACTGAACTGGCCACATCCAGTTAAATGGTTTGGAAAAATGATTCGTTTTTTTGATGTTCATTGGAACAAAGGGTTGAACCGAAAATATAAAGGAACCATTATGGTTGTTCTCTTGGTTGTCATCGTCTTTAGCATAAGTTTTGGGATGGTTTCATTTTTCTATCATGTTCATCCTTTAGTTGGAATGATAATAGAGGCTGTCTTGATTTCGACAACAATTGCTCAAAAGAGTTTAGAAGAGGCTGCGATGGAAGTGGTTCGGCCCTTACAAGCCAATCGTCTTCAAGAAGCAAGAAAGAAGTTATCGTATATTGTTGGACGGGATACGGAAAATCTATCAGTGCAAGAGATTGTGAGAGGAACGGTCGAAACGGTCGCGGAAAATATAAGTGATGGGATTACTGCCCCACTCTTTTGGAGTTTAATAGGGGGTGCGCCATTTGCTCTTGTTTACCGAGTGATTAATACATGTGATTCCATGGTTGGCTACCGTAATGAAAAGTATGAGGCGTTTGGATTAACTTCTGCAAAATTTGATGATGTCTTGAATTGGCTACCAAGCAGAATAACAGCATTTGTGATGATGCAAGTGATGAAGCCGAAAAAAGTAACGACAAAAATGGCTTGGTCCATTCTTTTGCGTGATGCACGGAAACATCCAAGCCCAAACAGTGGCTGGGGTGAAGCAGCTGTTGCTTCCCTTCTAGGGATCCAGCTTGGCGGGATAAATATATACAATGGAAGAAAGTCGTTCCGTGCTTTAATGGGAGACCCATTAGATAGACTGCAGATGAAACATATTTTGGAAACCATCACGATAATGAAGAGAACCGTGTTTATTTTTTTATTGTTAATGGTTTTAGGAGGAATCACGATTGAATTGGCCTTTGCATGGATCTAATCCCCAATATGTATATCAATCTCTTCAGCTTCCAATGCCAAAGGTAATCATTGATTTTAGTGTGAATCTTAACCCATTTGGACCGCCAGACTCATTAAAAAGAAATTGGCCACAGTGGCTGGGTTATATTGAAGACTACCCAGATCCAGAGGGAAGAGATTTAGTAGAAATACTTTATGAAAAAGAAAAGCTACCAAAAGAATCAATCCTATTAGGAAATGGTGGAGCAGAGCTTATTACATTATTAGCTCGAATGCTTTTAGGGAAGCGGGTTTTGCTTATTCAACCAACTTTTACTGAATATGAACAAATGTGCAGGGCATACGGATGTCATATTTCACATATGGTCCTTCAAGAAGGTAGCTGGGAATTGAATGTTAAGCTATTAACTTCAAAAATTAAAAAGTCGGATGCCCTTTTTCTATGCCATCCTAATAATCCGATGGGTATCGTTTATTCTGAATCCCTACTACTCGATATATTGAAGGTCTGTCAACAACAGCAATGTTTCATGATTGTGGATGAAGCCTTCTATGATTTCCTTGATGAAAGCCAAACGTTGGCACCACTCATCAAAAATAATGAGTATTTAATTGTTATTCGATCCTTAACCAAAATGTATTCCATTGCTGGACTGCGGTTGGGCTATTTAATGGCAAATCAATCGATTATCAGGGAATTAAAAAGCTATCAGCCACAGTGGAGTGTCAATACTTTAGCTTTATTAGCTGGAAAAGAATGTTTAAGCGATGAAGATCATGTGAACAAAACTCGTTTATTTATAAAAGGTGAACGAAATCGGGTGGTCAAAGCATTAAAGGATGATGGATATCTCCTATCCGATAGTAAGGTGAACTTTTATTTACTCCGAGATCCTTTGCTAGACCAGCAGCTGCCCTTGTTTCTTTTTTTATTAAAAAAAGGCTTTGTCCCAAGACATACGGCTAATTATTTAGGATTACAAGGACGATGGCTTCGGTTTGCGATTAAACAGCGACAAGAGAATGATTTGCTTTTGGAGGCATTACGAGAATGGAAGAGCAGACACTAATTTTTATCACAGGTGGTGCCAGAAGTGGGAAAAGTACATTTGCCGAGAAGATCGTAAGCAATTTGTCTAGCGATTGTGGTGGGAATCTTCATTATATTGCTAGCTGTAAGCCGTTAGATCATGAAATGAAAAATAGAATAAATCTCCATAAGAAACAAAGGGAAGAAAGCGGTGTTCACTGGAAAACCTGGGAATGTCCCCTTGATTTAAGGAGTATTGCCCCGTCTTTTCAAACGGGAGATATTGTTTTATTAGATTGTTTAACCATTTTATTATCAAATGAATTATTTCGAGATAGATATTTGGAAAGTTCATGGAACAATAAGGAACATCAAGAACTAGTCATCCAGTCTATTTTAAAAGGGATTGATGATATTAGAGAAAACAGCAAAGCCCTAGTTATTGTTTCCAATGAAGTACTAAATGAGCAAATAATCGATCGTTCACTTGTGCAAACATATGGACGATTATTAGGATATCTTCACCAACAATTTGTCAAAAAGGCATCAAGGGCCTATGTAGTAGAGGCAGGTATTCCTGTCTTGATGAAGGGAGGTAGTGTTAGGTGAAAGGAATCATGATTCAAGGAACAGCTTCAGATGTTGGAAAAAGTTTGATCACAACCGCTATTTGCCGCCTGTTGGCAAATGAAGGGGTAAAAGTGACTCCGTTTAAGTCGCAAAACATGTCCAATAATTCCTATGTAACAATGGATGGTAAAGAAATAGGTCGTGCCCAAGGAATTCAGGCAGAAGCGGCAAAAACGGATGCCTCTATTTGGATGAACCCCATCCTATTAAAACCAAGATCAGATCTTCAGTCCGAAGTGGTGTTACTGGGTAAAGCGATATGTACTTTATCGGGGAAAAGTTACCGGGATACTTATTATGAAAAAGGGTTAGTTACTATTATGAACTCATTAAGTAGGCTTAGTGAAAGCTATGAAGTGATTGTCATGGAAGGTGCTGGTAGTCCGGTAGAGATTAATTTAAAAGATAAAGAGCTTGTTAATATGAAGATTGCAGAATTAGCAGGAGTCCCTGTCGTACTTGTGGCAGACATCGATAGGGGTGGGGTGTTTGCAAGTATCGTTGGAACACTGGAATTGCTGACTCCCCCGGAAAGAAATCGTGTAAAAGGGATTATCATTAATAAATTTCGAGGGGACCAATCATTGTTTGAAGAGGGAGTTCGGTGGATTGAAGAAAAGACAGGAGTACCTGTTCTAGGTGTGATTCCTTATATGGACCATATGATTGAAGGAGAGGACTCTCTATCTATTGCGGAACGTTTTTCTTCTAAACCGAAAAGAAGTATTGAAATTGGGGTTGTGAAAGTTCCCTTTATTTCAAATTACAGTGATATTGAACCATTCCTGTATGAGGAGGATGTATCCATCAAATGGATAGAAAAGGCCGAGGACTTTGGCCATCCTGATGCGCTTATTATTCCGGGGACGAAAAGTACGATTACTGATTTGCAATTTTTAAAGGACAGAGGGCTTGTAAAAGCCATTCGCTCTTATGTAGTTGAGGGTGGGATGATTGTTGGGATTTGTGGTGGTTACCAAATGATGTGTAAAGAGCTGGTGGATCTTGCTGGTACAGATACAGGGACAGCAAATATGGTTGTTCAAGGTCTGGGATTAATCCCGGCAAAAACTATTTTCCATCAAGAAAAAATAACAACAAGAGTTTCAGGCAATCTTCATCCGCTAACTCGGATTGAGGGAATTTCATTAGAAGGGTACGAAATCCATTTAGGGAAAACAGAATATGATGCATTTGCAACAGTATCTCCATTTATTCTCTGTGAAGATGGAGAAACGGATGGGTACTATGCGTTTGATGGCCAAATTATTGGTACGTATTTACATCATCTTTTTCATAATGATGAATGGCGAAGCCATTGGTTGAATAAAATTCGTGCGATGAAAGAGCTTCAGATGAGGGAAATTGTTTCATTACAATCATTAAAGGACAGACGATTTGATGATTTGGCGGATATGGTGAAAGAACACCTCGATTGGAATCAAGTTAAAAGAATCATTTCACAGTGGGAAAAATCATGAAATCTACTCTATTTGGATTGATTATGAATCTGCAATTTTTTACCTCTATCCCCATTCGAAAAGAGGTGCAGATTACCCAAAATAATTTGGAGCGAGCAATTCAGACCTTTCCCTTGTTGGGATGGTTACAAGGAAGTATCTATGCTGGTCTATTGTATAGTCTGCTTCATTGGACAAGCCTTTCGCAGCTAGCGATTGCATTTGCATTATGGCTTTGCATGATTGTGTTAACCGGGGGAATCCATCTTGACGGCTGGATCGATTGCAGTGATGCCTTTTTTTCCTATCGTGATAAGGAAAAAAGGCTGGAGATCATGAAAGACCCACGGACAGGGGCCTTCGGAGTCATTAGTGTAATCGTGCTGTTAGGTGCTAGATTCCTATTTATATATGAAATCATTATGAAGATAGAAGTTCTTTCCTATATTCTGATTATCTTTATCCCATTCTTTAGCAAAATATTGATGGGGATGGTTGTAACACTTGTACCCCCCGCTAAGAAAGAGGGATTAGGATATCTATTCCAGCAATCCTGTAAGCGAACAACTTTGTGGATATACCCTTTTTATATTGCCATAGGGTTGATTCTATTATGGATATGGCAAAGAGAAAGTATCAATATGGTGATGTGCATGCTGAGTGCAACAATCTTCTCCTTTCTATTTTTACGAAAAAAAGTGATGAATTGGTTTGGCGGGATTACAGGTGATGTTGTGGGTGCATCAATAGAAGGAGTGGAAGGTTTTTTATGGATGATCGTGTGGTTATTTCATTATTACGGCATGGGTTGACAGTAGAGAATGAACAATCAGCCTATATTGGATGGACAAACTCACCGCTAAGTCCATCAGGGAGAGAAAGTTTGCTTTATTTAAAAGGGAAGTTACCTACAGCGGATCTTGTTTTTTCTAGTGATCTAACTCGTTGCCAAGAGACAGCGAAAATCCTATTTCCTACTAAAAAAGTATGGCCTATTGAAGAACTGAGAGAAATGCATTTTGGCTGTTGGGAAGGTAAAACGTATGAAGAATTAAAAGGTATAGAATCATATCAGAAATGGATAAACGATCCCTTTTCAGGTAGTCCAGATGGTGGAGAATCATTTGAGGAGTTTTGTTTGAGGGTTCAAAAGGGTTTTAGGAAAGTGAAAAATCAGATTCTCCAAATGGGTGTGTCAGATGTAGTGATTATCACCCATGGAGGTGTGATTCGCTATTTGCTTTCCACTTTTTCTCCGCAAAAAAGAGCTTTTTTTGAATGGAGAGTCCCATATGGTGGTGGCCATCAGGTTGTTTGGACGAAAGATGGTTTTAGGAGGGCAGAGACATGCATATCATTACAGGCGGTGCCTATAATGGAAAGTCAGCTTGGGTAAGAGAATATTATCAGTTGAATATTTGTAAACATTTTCGGTGGATATCTGCCTATAAAGAGGGGAAATATCCAGAGGATCTATCTGTTTTTAATGAGCAGCTCATCATTTTAGAAGGAGTAGAACAGTGGATTTTTGGTTTGATTGAAGATTATCCATCAGCTAACCATCGCGAAATGGGAAGAAAACTTATTCAGAATTGGGTAAGTTGGGAACAAGGGAATATTGAACGAAAGTTAGTGATTATTGGCACGGATATTTCGAAAGGAATTGTGCCAATGGATCAAAATAGTAGAATGTGGCGTGATACAACAGGCTGGTTTTACCAGGACTTAGTGAAAAACAGTAATCGATTTGATTTGGTTTGGTATGGGATTCAGAAGCAATTAAAGTAACAAGTAGGAATGGAGTTTTTTAAAAAAAGAAATTGGAGGAATTGAATATGAGAATTTATACAAGAACAGGTGATAAAGGACAAACAAGTTTAATTGGTGGCCGTGTCGATAAGGACGATATTCGCGTTGAAGCCTATGGTACTGTTGATGAATTGAATTGCTTTGTGGGTCAAGCAATGGCTGAACTTGATGAAGAGAAATTTTTAGATGTCTTAGAGGATTTAGAAAAAATCCAGCATGAACTGTTTGATTGTGGTGGAGACTTAGCAAATATTTCTAAAAAACGTGAAATGAAATTGATGGACGAAACAATTACTTATTTAGAAGAGAGAATCGATCAATTTATTGAGGAAGCTCCAAAAGTGGATCGATTTATTTTACCTGGTGGTGCAAAACCAGCTGCTTCTATTCATATTGCCCGTACCATTACAAGAAGGGCAGAACGTTTAGTTGTCGGATTAATGAAGCAAGACTCAACAGTTCCAGCGGTAACATTAAAATATTTAAACCGTCTTTCGGATTATTTCTTTGCGCTGGCAAGGATTATCAATTCCCGAATGGATGTGAAGGATATCGAGTATATCCGGAGTGCTATTGTTTTCAGTGGAGGAAAGAGAAAGGAGCAATAACAAATGTCCACTAAAAAATTAAGTTTACTTGCATTGTTTATTGCTTTATCTGTAATTGGTGCATCAATAAAAATACCAGCCTTTATCGGAAGTATTGCGCTCGATGTATTCCCAGCTCTTCTTGCGGCTGTATTGCTTGGAAAGAGAATGGGATCAATTGTTGCAGGATTTGGACATTTAGTATCAGCCCTTATAGCAGGTTTTCCATTGGGTCCAATGCATTTGGTCATTGCAGTCGAAATGGCTGTGATTGTGTGGTTCTTTGGTGTTTTCTATCAATCAAGCAAAAGAATACTTGCGGGTATTTTCTTTGTTATAAGCAATAGTTTCCTAGCTCCATTGCCGTTTTTATTTACGATGGGTGAAGGCTTCTATTTTACTATTCTACCTTCTTTACTAGTTGGAGCTTCCTTTAATGCTTTTCTTGCATTGATTCTGATTCCAAGATTTAAAAAAATGGTTGAATCAAGCTCAGTAAAGGTAAATTAACATGAAAAGAGATGTAGCGGTAATTCCTTTTGGTGATGATGAAATTATCATTGCTTGCGATAATAGTGGTGCAATTGGAATGAAGCCATTAGATGCTGTTCCTGCCTCATATGAAATGGTTGCCTATTACAGCTTTCGAGTTGCGTGGATGGAATGTGTTGCTGCGGGTGCAGTCCCCTTTTCTGTTGTTATCCAAAATTTTTGTGGCAATAATGCATGGCCTTTGTTGATGGTGGGTGTCAAAAAAGGAATGAAGGAACTTGGTATAAACGAACTACCGATTACAGGAAGCACTGAAACTAACTTCACTCTCATGCAATCAGTTGTAGGCATGACAGTTTTGGGAAAAAGAAGAAAGAAAGAGGAGCAATCTATCACTGATGCCAATCAGTTAAAAGTTGCGATTATTGGAAGACCACTTGTTGGAAGTGAAGTAATTGACCAAAAAGATGAGATTGCACCCCTTGAATTATTTCAATGGTTTTGTGAACAAGAAGAAGTTATGGCTGTTCTACCAGTAGGATCAAAAGGAGTTTTAGTTGAACTAGAGTTGCTGTTTGCTGAACAATCCTTATGTGTTAATAGTGAGATAGATATGAGGAAATCATCAGGACCCTCAACCTGTTTTATTGTTGTTTATAAACAGGCGATAAATGAGAAGATTGAGAAGAAATCTGGTGTGTGGTTTCATGTGGTGAATATAAGAAATATGAAAGATTGCCCTAATTAGCGGTAGTAAACTCCGAAAATATAGAGATAATTATAAAAAAAGTCAATATTATCAATTAGAAAACTATAATTACGGAATTTTAACAGTATAAAATATTTGGTTCAATTAAGGAGGGCAAGCAGGGTGTACCTGTGGCTCTTTTTTTATTTCCTAATTACCTAATATTTCCGAAAATTTGAAAATCAATTAGTTTTATTAAAATAATTATTATAGTATTATGAAAGGAAGCATGGTTAGTTTTTATAACAAAAAGAAATGGGTGATTTCTATGTACCACAGGATATGGACGATCCTAAACTTTTTTCTCATTGTCGGTTCAATGGTATATATTTGGTTCTTTCGTCCACATGATAGCTCTTTAATTGTAACAAGCCAGTTGTTAGCACAAATTGCAATGATTCTTTTCTTAATAAATGTAAATATGTATTTCATTTTTCTTGTTATTCGAAAAACCTCACAAAGGAAGATAAAGATCCTTCTTGCGAAATTTTCAAGACAATTCATGAAATGGCATATTAAAATTGCAGTTACAGGAACTATTATCATTCTTGGACACGTATTAATTAATTTATTTACTATTGCCCCATTGATTGGTTTTACTCATATAAAAATGTTGACTGGTTACTTGGCATTTACACTACTATCAATTACATTACTAGCTGGATATTTACGGCATAAAAAAGCTAGTGGATTCCGTAAAAAATTTCACCGCATAATGGCTATGGTATTTACGGTCTTATTTCTACTACATATGTTTATTCTTATTTAACAATATGGTTATCGACTATAATTCGAAAAATTTGGATTTAAATTTCTATAAAGAAGGGTGTGTTTAGCTTGAATACAAACGGAAATTTTCATTCTATTGAAGAAAATCTGGTGAGAACACTATATAAGGATTTTATCCAAGGGTGGAACAATCGGGATGCTGGTCAAATGGCTAATCTTTTTTCAGAAGACGGTAATATGATTGGTTTTGATGGGAGTCAAATGAATGGGAAAATAGAAATGGATGCTGTACTTAGCCAGATATTTATTGATCATCCAACAGGCTCTTATGTGGGAATCATTAGAGAAGTACGTTTTCTATCAAATGATGTGGCTGTTCTCCGTGCTGAAGCAGGAATGGTACCCCATGGTCATTCTGATATTAACCCTGCTATCAATTCGGTACAAACAATTGTTGCGATGAAGAAGGAAAGTAGATGGTATATAGCTGTTTTTCAAAATACACCTGCCGCCTTCCACGGACGCCCTAAATTAACAGAGCAACTAACTGCAGAACTTCGGAAGGTTCTTGGTGCTAATTCCCATATATAGAAAAGGATGAACAGGGAGGAGTCACATAATGGTGAATTTATATGTAACTAAAAAGTGTTCAGAATTAATTTCTGGGGATATCGTCTTGCATCCTGTTTTTCGATCGGATGGATTATTGTTTATAAAGAAGTTTAAAGTTCTTACAAATTCTGTGATTATGCATCTAAAAAAACAATTTCCAGCGTACTATCCATTTATTGTGGTTGAATCAGCTGAAAACCTAAATGAATTTTTAATTAAAAAGATAGAACAGAGTAATGCTTATCTCGTTGAAGTTGAGAAAATTGTAGAGATACATCAGCAGTTTATCCACAATCACTTGTCATTGAAACTTTATATTGAAGATAAAAATACGATACGTGCAAATGTAGAATTTGATACTCATAATCACAAGATTAATTTCTTAGAAAGCCTTGGATTAGAATTATCTATTCCAATCGGGAACCAATTAGAAACAATTATTGATTCACCTCGGATCCTAAGTCGAGCGGAGACTATTAATCGAAAGCTAAATGATTTACTCAAAAGTGATAATTCTCTGCAAGCATTGTACAACAGGGTAAATGATTTCCACGATGTTCTTTTACTACATAGTATAAATAGTACATTTATCACATTTATGATTGGATTAACTTTAGAGCTTAGTGATGAAGAAATGATTGATCTAACATTGGCTTCATTGTTTGCCGATATAGGATTCACTGAGTTTAGTAAAGAGGATTTTGCTGCATACTTGAATAATGGAAAGTCTGAAAAGAAAATAATAGACCATTTAAAGAAATCTATCGAAATCCTCTCGTCTTCAGCTTATTGTCGAAAAAAATCAGTTATCTTTGGTGTATATGACCATCATGAGCAATATGATGGGATAGGGTCCCCTTTAGGGAAAAAAGGAGAAGAGATTCATCTGTATGGAAGAATTATTTCGATTGCCCAGCATTATGATGAATTAGTTGGCGGTTATGTGAAAGAAAAGAGTATTATGAGTTTCGAGGCCATTAAGGAGCTTTGGAATCAAAGAGGAGTAAAAATTGATCCAGCCATCATTCGTATTTTTATTGACAGAACTAATATCTTAAAGGTCGGAGAACAAATTCAATTATCTAATATAAAAAAAGGGGTAATAATCGGCTTTGAGGATTATATTCATAACCCTATAGAACCAATCATTCGGTTAGAAAATTAATTGCTTACAAAAAAAAGTACATTTTTAAAAAGAATTTGTCTTTAGGTGGATTTGAACATAGTTCACCAGATGAGAAAGAACCAGCTAAAGTTGCGGAGATTTTAATGGATTTTTTCAGATAGAGAAAAAGCAGGAACCTATTATTAAGGCTCTCCTGCTTCTTTAAATTGAACTTATTTTAATGTTAAAACATATTCATGAACCATATCAGGCGTAACTAGCTTACGTGTCGGTACACATACTTGTTCAGCAAGATTATTGATCTGATTTGTAACATAATTAATTTTTTCCGTTGAAAAATCTTTTCCTTGCTTACATAATTCAATTGCCTCTGAAATAAATTCTTCTCTTCTTTGATCAAGGGCTAAAAAGTCAGTGAATTTTTTGTTTTGCTTTTTAGCATGTTCCGTGAGAGCTTTATGTACACTCATGTATTCCACTCCTATTTTTGCTCGTTTACTTTTCTACTATAATAACAAGATTTCGAATGAAAGTTAAGTCCCACCTTTCACTATAACAGATCGAATTCCATTCCTTTTTAGAGATGTATTCTCTTTATATTTGCTTATAAGAAAGTTTCTCTTTGTTAATACATTAAAGTAAGTAACCAATCGGCGAGTTTTCTTTATATTTTTGGAATTTTCCCACCTTTTAAAAAATAATATTTAAAGATAGAAGATTTTGTTTGGTTTTTAGAATATAATTATGGTGGATGTTCAAAAAAATGGTTGAAGAATAATCTGGGAGGGTTATGAAATGATTAGAGCCTCAATAGCTGGAATACTTGGTTTTCTTCTTCTTATTTTTGAATCTCTGATTGTTATGCATTTAAAAGGCTATCAAACAATTGAGTACGGTGGAATTGCCCCTTTTATTAACGTTTGGGCTATGAATTTCTTTCTAGTATTTTCTATTCTCACACAAATTAATGATTGGTTTGAGAATCGAGAATCGATTGATAAAGGGAATGAAGATAATAATTTTTATACATAAGAACTTTATTATAAATGAAAAAAGCGCCTCTTGCTGAGGCGCTTTAACTATTTAAACTTAAACGTTTTGTCTAAATGGTTCTTTTTGCTTTGAGACAGTTTTTTTGATGAACGGAAGGACCCAACGATCTAATCCAAATTTACCAGCATTGTAACCTGCGAAGAGAATAATAACACCTAGAAGGATATCCATTGGATTAGTAGAAATAGTTCCTGCCATGACGTATGCAAAATTCATGATGAGTCCGAAGAACATTGCTGCCGTTGTTAAGCATCCAAGAATAAGTCCCAAACCTACTAAAAACTCTCCTAAAGGAACTATTGTGTTGAAGATATGAGCATTTGGTACTGCAAAGTCTTTTAAGAACCCAACATATGTGCCGTAAACCATACTTCCATCAGGGCCCTTAACCGGATTGGCAATAGCACCTTTTAAAAATCCAGTCGTATCAAAACCCTCACCTGTTAATTTGTGTAATCCTGCAGTCAACCATGAATAACCTAAATATAAACGTAAAACTGTTAAAATTCCAGCGGCAATTGTGTTTTCTCGTAACCATTTGGCAACCATGATAATCTCTCCTTTGTAATTATTTTATAAGTTTAATATTGTTATTACATTGTAAATATAACAAATAAATTTGGTATTGAGAGATTTATGGATGCCATTTCACTTAATTGTAAAAATATTATGAACATTTTACGATAAATTTTTGATTCCTTTCCAAATAATTCATGTTTTTATATTATTCTAGAGGTTTTAAAGGGTTTTTACTTATCAAGTAGTGTGGTTGACAAAATCACGTATTTGTGCCTATTATCCTTCATTTGTAAAAAATTCCTTTTATTCATGTTCAATAATTGTTCACAATAATTCGTGATAATTATCACATACCCCCTTTTGTTAACGGGAGTATATTACTTTAGTGAACTAAATAACTTCTCGCTCGGAGGCGAAAGATTGTGAATAAAATAGTTAAAAGAGGAACTATCGCACTAGCATTGATTTCAGCTCTATCATTTTCGCTAGCAGGTTGCAGCTCAAATGACAGTACAAAGACAACATCAGCTAAAGAGAAGACGGTAGCCGCTTCATCAAGTACAAAACAAGATGTCCAAAAGTCTACTCCGGATAATCAATATCTTGTTATTGAACCAGGATCAAAATTAGGACCAGATGGAAAATTGCACGATGCTTTTATAAATGGAGATATTAAATTAACAGTAGGAAAACCAGTAACATTACACTTCCTAAACTATGATGGTGGAACACATACTTATACTTCTGGTGATTTAGGATTAAATGTTCAAATCAAAGGTTCAACTAAAAAAGGTGAACCTGCAGAAACAACTTTTACCTTCACTCCTAACAAAACTGGTGACTTCACGTGGCTTTGTGCTGATAAATGTGATGGTGGAAATGGTCAGTGGGCAATGGCACAACAAGGATATATGCAAGGTAAAATTACCGTTTTACCAGCAACAAATAAAGTCCAATATGTATCAATGGTTATGAATGCTGGTTACAAACTTGGTTCAGATGGAAAACTTCATGATGCAGCTACAGGTGGTGACATGACCCTTAAGGCAGAAGTTCCAGTTGAATTAACCGTTTATAATTTCGATGGTGGTTCTCATACCGTTACCAACAAAGATTTAGGATTGAATCTCGAAGTTACTCCTAGCAAAAAAGATGGAAGTCCAAGTGTATCTACTATTCAATTTACTCCATCAAAAGCAGGTAAATATATGTGGAATTGTATGAAACCATGCGATGGAGAGAATAAAGACTGGTCAATGGCTCAACCTGGTTATATGATGGGAAACTTTACTGTAGTAAAATAATAAAAAAAATAGAGCGACCTAAATAAATAATTTATTGAGAGCTGCTTCAAAAAGGATAATAAACACCTTTTTGAAGGCAGCTCTTTTTATTTTTATACATGCGTGCACTCCTTTTTAGTTGAATATTAATTGTATATTTATGGATGATAAATGTAAGCGTTACCAATATGGAAATTAATAATTTTCTATTTTTATTGGAAAATCAGTCGGAATCATATTGCATATTTATGAATATAAACTTATAATAATTCATTATAAGAGCCACATAGGAGTTGAAGGAAATGAAAGCAGCCATTATAGGAGGAACTGGATATGGGTCAATTGAGCTAATTAGATTAATCAACAAGCATCCGATTTTGGAGGCTAATATGATTATTTCCAACTCACAGGCTGGAAACAGTATTAGTGATTCTTACCCGCACTTATCCAATCTAATAGAAACTTCTTTAGATACTTTTGATGTAAATTGCATAGGCGAAAATATAGATCTTGTTTTTCTTGCAACCCCATCTGGTGTAAGTAAAAACCTTGTACCAGGGATTTTAGAGAAGGGTGTTAAGTGTATAGACCTCTCCGGTGATTTTAGGCTGAAGTCTCAAAGTGAATATGAAGCATGGTACAAGATTTCACCAGCTCCAGAGGACTATTTAATGAAAGCGGCTTACGGACTTAGTGAAATTTACCCTGAAAAAGTTAAAAATTCAGAGCTAATTGCTAATCCAGGATGTTATCCGACTGCCTCTTTATTAGGACTTTTGCCAATTGTAAAAACAAAATTAGCAGACTGTAAATCTATCATTATTGATGCAAAGTCGGGAGTATCTGGTGCAGGGAGAAGCCTTTCCTTAATAAGTCATTATGCTGAAATAAATGAAAACTTAAAAGCTTATAAATTAGGTGCGCATCAACATATTCCTGAAATCGAGCAAGTTCTTTCAGAAGAAAGTGGAAGCCCAATCACGATTACATTCACGACCCATTTAGTACCAATGACGAGAGGAATCATGTGCACCATTTATGTGAATTTAAAAGAAAATATAACAACAGAAGAAGCTGTACATTTATATAAACAATTTTATCAAGATCAACCTTTCGTCAGAATTAGACCTGTGGGAACGGTACCTTCAACAAAAGAAGTACTAGGAAGTAATTTCTGTGATATAGGCTTGCATGTGGATAAACGAACAGGCCGCCTAACGATCGTTTCTGTTATCGACAATCTGGTTAAAGGAGCATCGGGTCAAGCAATTCAAAATGCCAATTTGCTCTTTGGATGGGATGAGCGAACAGGGCTTGAGGACATACCAGTTTATCCATAAAAAAGCACAACAAGTAATGAAACCAAAGGGGATGTAAAACAAGATGTCAGCCATATCGATGAATGAAATCGTTGTTCTTGAAGAAGGAAGTGTCACTATACCAAAGGGGTTTAAAGCAGGCGGTATGCATTGTGGGATTAAACGAAAAAGACTCGATCTAGGCTATATCGTGTCAGAGGTTCCAGCAATTGCTGCAGGTGTATATACGATGAATACCTTTCAAGCTGCACCACTAATAATCACACAAGAAAGCATTGCAAAAGAAAAGAAGGTTCAGGCTATCATAGTCAATTCTGGTAATGCAAATGCTTGTACAGGTGAACAAGGACTAAAAGATGCAGCAACAATGCAAAAGGAATTTGCTAGTGAACTCGGTATCGGTGAGCATCTTGTCGCGGTTACTTCTACAGGAGTTATTGGAGAACTACTTCCAATGGATTCGATAAAAAGTGGTATAAAACAAATCCTTCAAAAAGAATATGAAGATGAAATTAAATTCAAACAAGCAATTTTAACTACAGATACTTGCATGAAAGATATTGCAGTTCAAATAAAAGTGGATGGAAAAACAGTTAGTTTTGGCGGAGCAGCGAAGGGATCTGGAATGATTCATCCGAATATGGCAACGATGTTAGGGTTTGTAACAACTGATGCCAATATTGGCCATGAGGATTTGCTATTTGCCTTAAAGGATGTTACCAATCAAACCTTCAATATGATTACGGTTGATGGAGATACAAGTACAAATGACATGGTATTGGTTATGGCAAACGGACTTGCAGGTAACGAAAAATTAACAAAAGAACATCCAGATTGGAATGTGTTTGTCAAAGGTTTAAAGGTGGTTTGTGAATCACTTGCCAAAAAAATCGCAAAAGATGGTGAAGGGGCTACAAAGCTTATCGAAGTTCAAGTCAATGGGGCTTATAGTGTTACTGCTGCGAGTGCGGTTGGGAAATCCATTATTTCCTCAAATCTAGTGAAAACAGCCATCTATGGAACAGACCCGAATTGGGGAAGAATTGTTTCTGCAATCGGCTATAGTGGAGTGCCTGTAGAGCCAAATGCAATAAAGGTCTCAATTGGACCGTTCCCTGTGTTTGAAAATGGTTTGCCTTGTGTTATTTCAGAAGTGACAGTTAAAGAATATTTAGAACAGGAAAATATCCAAATTTTCGTGGAATTGAACCAGGGTGAAAGCAATGCTACCGCATGGGGATGCGATTTAACTTATGATTATGTCAAAATTAACGCATCCTACCGTACGTGAGGTGAATGATAATGAAATTTATGGTCATTAAATGTGGTGGAAGTGTCCTTGAAAATTTGCCGAAATCCTTTTATGAAGATATTGTCTCGATTCACCAATCGGGTGAGTGGATCCCCATTATTGTTCATGGCGGTGGACCACTCATTACATCTTTATTGAAAAAGTTAGATGTAGAAACATCTTTTGTAAATGGTCTCAGGGTAACAAGTGATCAAGTTTTAAATATTGTTGAAATGGTGTTAAGTGGTTCCGTTAACAAAAAAATTGTTAGAAATGTGATTGAAGCTGGTGGTAGTGCGTTTGGAATAAGCGGTGTTGATGGTACTTTATTAAAAGCAAAGCCAAATAAGGATGCTGAAATATTAGGATTTGTCGGCGATGTAGTCGAAGTTAATCATCATATGATAAAGGGAATCATAAACGACGGATATATTCCAATTATTTCACCTGTCGGCATTGATGAGCAGGGTCAAAGATACAACATAAATGGCGATGTAGCCGCCTCGGCAATTGCAAAGGCATTAGAGGCCAATCTTTGTTTCATAAGTGATATTCCCGGAATATTAGTTGAAAAAAATGGTCAAAAAATAAAACTTTCGAAAATATCTAGAATGAAGGTAGAAGAATTGATTGAAAATCAAACCATTTGGGGCGGAATGATTCCTAAAGTGAAGGCAGCGATTGATGGTCTTGCACATAACATTCCTGAAGTGGGGATTATCAATGGATTAAAGGAAAATAGTTTACTAGATTATTCGAATGGTAAGGAAATTGGAACGAAAATTGTTTTAGAAGAGGAGATTGCATAATGACTGATAATGCTTCGGACTTTGCTAACCCGCTAATGGAAACCTATAGCCGATTTCCTGTTACGTTAGTTAAGGGAAAGGGAAGTTATGTGTGGGACGATCAAGGGAATAAATATTTGGATTTCACCTCTGGAATCGCAACATGTAACCTAGGTCATGTTCCAGAGATCGTAAAAGAAAAGGTAGAAGAGCAATTACAAAATCTATGGCATTGTTCCAATCTTTATCATATCCCTAATCAAAAAGAGCTAGCTTCTCTCCTTACAGCAAATAGCTGTGGCGATCGGGTTTTCTTTTGCAACAGTGGTGCCGAAGCAAATGAGGCAGCAATTAAGCTGGCAAGAAGATATGCACAGAAAATTAAGGGTACGGATGCTTACGAAGTAATCACTTTTGAAAAATCATTCCATGGGAGAACATTAGCGACGCTATCTGCAACAGGGCAAGAAAAAATCCATCAAGGGTTTTTACCATTGGTTCAAGGGTTTCAATACCTACCCTATAACGATTTGGCCACATTAGAACAGTTATATAATCTTGAGCCGGCAGCAGTGTTACTGGAAATGGTTCAGGGTGAAGGTGGTGTTATACCAGCTGATCCTGAGTGGGTACAAAAACTTGCCCAGATTTGTAAAGAAAAAGACATTCTATTAATGGTTGATGAAATTCAAACAGGGATTGGTAGAACAGGTACTCTTTTTGCTTATGAGCAGTATGGGATTGAGCCCGACGTGATCAGCATTGCAAAAGGACTAGGGTCGGGATTTCCGATTGGGGCGATCATTGCTAAGGAAAAGGCAGCACAAGGTTTTGAACCTGGTAGCCATGGCAGTACATTTGGTGGAAATCCATTAGCAACAGCAGCAGGTGTGGCGACTGTTAGCCACCTTACGACAAGTAACATTTTAGATCAGGCTGCCCAGATTGCAGACTATTTCGATACTCAACTTGTGAATTTAAAAAATAAATTTTCCTTAATAAAAGAAATACGCGGAATAGGACTTTTAAAAGGATTGGTCGTGGAAGGGAATGCCTTAAAAATTGTTAAAAAGGCGTTAGCCCATCAACTTCTTATTCTAACAGCTGGGCCTGATGTTGTTCGTATTTTACCAGCTTTGACGTCATCCATTGAAGAAGTAAATGAATGTATCACGACGCTAGAAAAAGTCTTCTTAGAGATTAGAGAGAAAGGCGAGTGACAATAAGTGGAGCAAGGATATCTTACATTGGAAACCGGAGAAGTGTTTGAAGGTGTTCTAATTGGAGCAAATAAGGATTCAATAGGAGAAGTTGTTTTCAATACAAGCATGACGGGTTACCAAGAAATTATAACAGATCCTTCATATGCGGGACAAATCATAACATTTTGCTACCCGATGATTGGTAATTATGGCGTGAATTCAATTGATGATGAGAGCATCAGCCCTTCGTTATCAGGAGTGATTATTGGAGATGTATGTGAAACTCCAAGCCATTATCAATCCATTAGTAAGTTTTCGGAAAAGCTGAAACAGGCAGGTGTTCCTGGTATTGCCGGGATAGATACTCGTTTATTAGTGAAAACTATTCGAAGTCGCGGTACTGTAAAAGGGATATTAAGTAGGAAAAAGGTAGAAAATAAAGACTTTTCCATTCAAGAAAAACCATCGTTATGGGTCGAAAAGGTATCAACCAAAAAGATGCTTACTTTTAAAAATAAAGGGTCACATGTGGTTTTATACGATTTTGGATATAAAAAATCGATTCTAAACGCTCTGTTACAGGAAAATTGCTATGTAACCATCGTGCCTTACAATACACCATATGAAAAAATAAAAGCATTGGCTCCAGATGGAGTTCTTTTCAGCAATGGACCTGGGGATCCGATGTCACTCGCTCATTTGTTTCCTGAAATTAAAAAGATTAGCCAAAGTTACCCTACCTTAGGAATATGCCTTGGCCATCAATTAATTGCTCTTGCATATGGGGCAAAAACAATGAAATTGGCCTATGGACATCGTGGAGCTAACCATCCTGTAAAAGAATTAATGACCGGAAAAGTTAAAATTACTGCACAAAATCATGGATATGTTGTTGTGGATGAGAGCATCGATACTAATCAATTTGATATCACTTACCGCAATGTAAATGATCAATCAATTGAAGGATTGCAGCACATTCACTATCCAATCCAAACTGTCCAATTTCATCCAGAAGCACATCCAGGTCCAAGCGATACTGCACATGTTCTAACAGAATTTGTGAGCCAGATAACATCTTTGGGAGAGAAACGTTATGCCATTATGTAAGAATTTAAAAAAAGTACTTGTGATTGGATCAGGACCGATTGTCATCGGGCAAGCTGCGGAGTTCGATTATGCTGGAACGCAGGCGTGTATTGCCTTAAGAGAAGAGGGAATTGAAGTTGTTTTAATCAATAATAACCCGGCTACCATCATGACTGATGAAAGTGTTGCTGATAAGGTTTATATTGAAACACTCACGGTATCAACGCTTGAAGAAATTATCAAGAAGGAAAAGCCGGATGGAATTATTGGCACATTGGGCGGACAAACGGGATTAAATTTAACTGTCGCGCTATATGAACAAAATATATTGCAAAAATATCAAGTTAAATTGTTGGGTACTTCTGTTGAATCGATTAAAAATGGTGAGGATAGGGAAAAATTTCGTAATTTGATGATTGAAATCAACGAGCCAATTCCAGAATCAAGCATTATTCATAGCTATGAGGAGGGCGTTAAATTCGTCAAGAAAATAGGCTACCCAGTTATTATTCGTCCGGCCTATACACTTGGTGGTGACGGCGGTGGCTTTGCCTATAATGATTTAGAACTAGAATCTGTTCTGAAGAAAGGTTTATCTGCAAGTCCGATCCATCAAATTTTAGTTGAAAGAAGCATTAAAGGTTGGAAAGAGATTGAATATGAAGTTATGAGAGATGCAAATGATACGTGTATTATTGTTTGCAATATGGAAAATATGGACCCAGTTGGCGTTCATACTGGAGACTCCATAGTTGTTGCGCCATCACAAACCTTAACAGATGTTCAATATCAGATGCTTCGTAATTCTTCTATAAAAGTTATTCGTGAATTAGAAATTATTGGGGGCTGCAATATTCAGTTTGCTCTTAATCCAGAATCAAACCAGTATTACATTATTGAAGTAAATCCGAGGGTAAGTCGCTCATCTGCCCTTGCATCTAAAGCGACAGGCTACCCTATTGCCAGAATGGCGGCAAAATGTGCGGTTGGTTACCATTTGGATGAAATTTTAAATCCGATAACAGGAAATACGTTCGCTTCCTTTGAGCCAGCGATTGATTATATTGTGGTAAAACTGCCACGCTTCCCGTTTGATAAATTTCCTGAGGCGGACCGAACTCTGGGGACACAAATGAAAGCAACCGGTGAAGTAATGGCGATTGACAGGACGTTTGAAGGGGCTTTAAACAAAGCGATCCGCTCCCTGGAATTGAATATTTATGGACTAACAGCAGGCCTAAAAGAAGCAATGACCACGGAAGAATTATTCAAACGGCTTGAAATTGCAAATGATCAACGGTTATTCGTCATTGCTGAAGCCATCAAGCGAGGAATTACGCTTGAAAAGATTCAGCAACTTACACAGATTGATCTATGGTTTTTACACAAAATTAGCTCAATTGTTGAATTAGAACAGGAATTATCATCCTTCAAGTGCTGGAATGAAGTTCCGGTTAAACTGCTAAAAGAGGCAAAACGGATAAACATCTCTGACAGACTACTTTCACAAATTTTCGGGATACCTGAAAAACAGGTTAGAAGTAAATGGAAACAATTAAACTGGAAGCCAGGTTATAAAATGGTGGATACATGTTCAGCCGAATTTGATGCTGTAACACCTTATTATTATTCTACGTGGCAAGGATTTGACGAGGTAGAAATATCGAATAATCCTAAAGTTCTAGTGATTGGGTCTGGACCGATCCGGATTGGCCAGGGGGTTGAATTTGATTACTGTTCAGTCCATGCAGCCATTGCCCTAAAGAAAAAGGGATATGAAGCAGTTGTCATCAATAACAATCCCGAGACTGTTAGCACAGATTACTCTGTTGCCGATCGACTCTATTTTGAGCCTCTTGCAGTAGAAGATGTTTTAAATGTAATTGAAAAAGAGAAAATTGGAGGAGTTTTAATCCAATTCGGTGGTCAAACTGCTATTAATATCGCCCGTGCATTAGAAGAAGAGGGCGTTAAAATTTTAGGAACGACCGTTAAAGATGTTGATCTTCTTGAAGATCGAAAAGAATTTTATCAGCTACTTGAAAATTTAAATATCCCACATATTGAAGGGGAGACTGTTACTCATTCCAAACAAATGTTGGATGCTGCAGCAAAACTGGGCTATCCCGTTTTAGTTCGTCCGTCTTATGTGATAGGCGGTCAATCGATGTTTACCCTATATTCGGAAGATGAGTTGACTCAATACCTTAAACAGTTGGAGAATAACTCACAAGATCAAATGTGGCCGTTATTGGTTGACCGATATATGCCAGGGTTGGAATGTGAGGTTGATGTTATTAGTGATGGGCTAGATATAATTGTTCCGGGAATTTTTGAGCATATTGAACGAGCAGGAGTACACTCTGGAGACAGTATAGCAGTCTTTCCGTCAATAACACTTTCCGAAGATATAAAAACTATATTAATAGATTATGCAAGTCGTATTGCAAAATCTCTACCGATTATTGGGATCATGAATATTCAATTTGTTGTCTATACTAATCAAGTCTATGTTCTTGAGGTCAACCCGCGCTCATCAAGAACCGTACCGATCATGAGCAAAGTAACAGGAATTCCAATGATCGAATGGGCAACAAATGTTCAATTAGGCGATTCATTAAAGGATCTGCATCCTGAAAAAGGATTGTTGGCTGAGCCTGCTTATTACTCGGTAAAAGGACCTGTTTTCTCCTCTAGTAAGCTAAAAGGAGTGGACCATGTACTTGGACCTGAAATGAAATCGACTGGTGAGGTTTTAGGATTAGGACTAACGCTTCAAGAAGCATTAGCAAAGGTAATACCTTTACAGGATGAAACTTTACTAAATAAGGATCATTACATTCTCTGTTCCATTTCTGATCGTGAAAAGCAGATGAGTCTACCGATTATTCAGAAATTGGTAAATAGCCAATTTAAGATTGCAGCAACCGAGGGTACGGCCCGTTTCTTACAAAAGAATGGGATTGAAGTTGAAAAAGTAGTGAAAACTGCACAACATGTAAATGAACTTTTTCGTTTTCAAAAACTGTGGGCTGCCATTAACATACCGAGTCAAGGAAGAAATAAAGATAAATTTGGGTTTCATATTCGTGAAGAAGCGACACGTTATAACGTTAATGTATTTACTCATTTAGATACGGTTAATGCTGTAGTGGGTTTAAAAGACCAACGGATCTTACCTGGGAAAGTACGGACAATCAGTGAATTTTACAAAGTAGATAAGAAAGGGGTTAAAACATCATGTTAAATGCCATTAAAATGAATGCTTCACACAAACCACAGATGATCGGGAAGGATTTTTTACAGTTTAGCAGTTTTCAAACAGAAGAAATCCTTTATCTACTTGATGAGGCAATTCAATTGAAAAAATATCAAAAACAGGGAAAGCCCCATCCATTTCTAAGTGGAATAGTATTGGGGATGATTTTTGAAAAATCCTCTACACGTACACGCGTATCCTTTGAAGTTGGGATGCTGCAGCTCGGAGGTCATGCAATCTTTTTAAGCTCAAAGGATATTCAACTTGGAAGAGGCGAAAGTATTTCCGATACCGCAAAAGTATTGTCTCGTTATGTCGATTGTTTAATGATCCGTACCTTCTCACATCAATCCATTGAAGAATTTGCTCATCATTCTACTGTCCCGGTTATAAATGGATTAACAGATTTGCAACATCCTACCCAGGTTCTAGCAGATTTATTGACCATCCTTGAGCATAAAGGAAAATTAGCAGGCTTAAAGCTTTGCTATGTTGGGGATGGAAATAATAACATGGCCCATTCATTAATGGAAGCTGCTGCTAAAGTTGGCATGGATATAAGTATTGCCAGTCCAGAAGGATATATGCCGAATCAAGAAATTATCGAAAATGCAAAGGAAATGGCGAAACAATCTGGAAGTAAACTAATGATTACAAATAACCCACAACTGGCAATGAAAAATGCGGATGTTGTTGTAACGGATGTTTGGACCAGCATGGGTCAGGAAGAAGAACAGGAAAAGAGACTTGAAGCATTCCAATCCTTCCAAGTAAATAAAGAACTTTGTCAGCATGCAAAAAGCGATTTCATTTTTCTGCATTGCTTGCCTGCACATCGCGGTGAAGAAGTGACAGCAGAAATTATCGATGGCCCACATTCCGTTGTTTTTGATGAAGCGGAGAATCGACTACATGCGCAAAAGGCAATTCTAAAAGTGTTACTAAGCTAATCTAATTTAAAGGTGCACTTCTTATAGAAGCAATTTTGTATAGAGGCAAAAAATTGTTATTTAGCATTTTAGTAGGTAACGACAAAAAATGTTTGTGTTTTTTTGCATATGATTGTATAATAATACTCATAGTTGAATAAAAATTCATATTTACATGTGAGGAGCTTTCAAATGGCAAAAGAAAAAATAGTTTTAGCCTATTCAGGTGGTTTAGATACTTCTGTTTCTGTTAAATGGATCCAAGAAAAATATGGTTATGATGTTATTGCTCTAGGTCTTGATGTTGGGGAAGGAAAAGATTTAGAAGCAATTAAAACGAAGGCTTTGAATGTTGGGGCTGTTAAAGCGTATATTATAGATGCAAAAGAATTGCTAGCAAAAGATTATATTTTATCTGCACTCAAAGCAAATTGTTTATATGAAGGAAAATATCCACTTTCATCAGCACTTTCAAGGCCATTAATTTCAAAATTATTAGTTGAAGTAGCTGAAAAAGAGGGGGCAACAGCTGTTGCGCATGGTTGTACAGGAAAAGGGAATGACCAGGTCCGCTTTGAAGTTTCGATTCAAGCGTTAAATCCAAGCTTAAAGGTCGTTGCTCCTGTTCGTGAGTGGGGTATGACTCGTGATGAGGAAATTTTATATGCACAAGAAAATGGAATTCCTATTCCAGTAGATTTAGATAATCCATTTTCAATTGATGCGAATATTTGGGGACGCGCTTGCGAAGCTGGAGTACTTGAAGATCCATGGGCTGAGGCACCTGAAGCAGCATTTGATTGGACTAATCCTATCGAGTTAACTCCCGACGCAGCAGAATACATTGAAATTGAATTTGAACAAGGTGTTCCTGTTGCTCTTAATGGTGAGAAATTACCACTTGTGCAACTTATTGAAACCCTTAATGAAGTTGGCGGAAAACACGGGATTGGACGGATCGATCATATTGAAAATAGATTAGTAGGAATTAAATCAAGAGAAGTGTATGAAAATCCAGCAGCTCTTATTTTAATTAACGCACACAAAGAACTTGAGTTTTTGACATTGACTCGTGAAGTATCACAATTTAAATCACAAATTGATCAGCAAATGGCAAAAATTATTTATGAAGGACTTTGGTATTCACCAATAAAACCGGCCTTAGATGCATTTATTGAAGAAACACAAAAAGTGGTCTCTGGTACGATTCGCATAAAGCTATTTAAAGGCAATCATATGGTAGTAGGACGTAAATCTGTTCACAGCCTTTATAATGAGGAGTTGGCAACCTATTCAAAAGGTGATATGTTTGATCACCAAGCTGCAGAAGGATTTATTAAAATTTGGGGCTTACCGACAAAAGTTTATGCTGAAGTTAATAAAAAAGAGACTGTATTAAAATAATAACAGAGATGCCCTCGAAATTATTTCGGGGGCTTCATGACTTAAGGAGGGGCACAATTGGCAAAACTATGGGGCGGAAGATTTACAAAAGAAACAAATAAGCTAGTAGAGATATTTACAGCATCAATCTCCTTTGATCAAAAACTAGCAAAAGAGGATATTGCAGGAAGTTTAGCTCATGTGCAAATGTTAGGCGAGTGTGGGATCATTCCAGCAGATGATGCCAACACGATAAAGGATGGGCTCCTTTCAATTAAGAAGATGGCTGAAAATAATGAGATTGAATTTTTAGTTGAAGATGAAGATATCCATATGAACATTGAGAGACTTTTGATTGAAAAGATTGGCCCCGTTGGTGGAAAGTTGCATACAGGTCGCAGCCGTAACGATCAAGTGGCTACTGACATGCATCTTTATTTACGAACAAAAACGAACGAAATCATTGAATTAATAGAAGGTGTTCAAAATTCGCTAATGGAGCAAGCAAAGGAAAATATTGAAACACTAATACCTGGTTATACACATCTTCAGCGTGCCCAACCAGTTTCATTTGCTCATCATTTGATGGCGTATTTTTGGATGTTTGAACGTGATAAAGAGAGATTAGTTGATAGTTTAAAACGTGTAAATTGGCTTCCACTCGGTTCAGGTGCTTTAGCTGGAACGACATTTCCTATCAACCGTGAACGGGTTGCCGAAATCTTAGGCTTTGAAACGGTGTATCCAAATAGTATGGACGCAGTTAGTGATCGCGATTTTATTTTGGAATTCTTAGCCATTGGCTCAATCATCATGACCCACATTTCAAGAATTTCTGAAGAACTTGTTATTTGGTCAAGCCAAGAATTCCAATTTGTCGAGTTGGATGATTCCTTCTGTACAGGTTCTAGTATCATGCCTCAAAAGAAAAACCCTGATGTACCAGAATTGCTTAGGGGAAAAACGGGACGAACATATGGGAATTTAATAGGACTTCTTACCGTACTTAAGGGGTTACCACTTGCCTACAACAAGGATCTCCAGGAAGATAAAGAGGGAATGTTTGATACCATCGATACATTGGAAGGCTCCCTAAAGCTTTTGGCACCAATGATCGAAACAATGACTGTTAAAAAAGATGTAATGCGTAAAGCCATCAACAATGATTTTTCAAATGCAACTGATATAGCAGACTACTTAGTACGTAAGGGACTTCCTTTCCGTGAAGCTCATGAAATCATTGGGAAAATTGTTTTATATGCTATTGGGCACCAGAAATACTTATTAGATTTGTCCTTTGAGGAATATCAACAGTTTAGCCCATTGTTTGAAGAAGATATTTATAAGGTATTATCACCGGAACATGTTGTGGCCGTTCGTAATAGTTTTGGGGGAACATCACCAGAACAAGTGAAAAAGCAGATTAAGCTAGGTGAAGAAAAGCTTAATATTAAATAAGGTTTTTTAAAGGTACTTAAAAGGTTAAGAATAAACAACCTTTTAGGAGCGTTGAAAAAGTCCTCTTTTAACGTTCTTTGAAACATGTCTGTTGATTTCCGCTCCAGGTGCTCGCTTTCCGCGGGGCGGGCGGTGATAACTCGGCGCTTAAGCGCCTGTGGGGTCTCACCTGTCCCGCTGCTCCCGCAGGAGTCGAGCACCTTACGCTCCAATCAACAGAGTGTCAAAAATCAACAATGGACTTTAATTTTGTTCATGTGAAAAAGGTATAATACCTCAATACCTGAGGGAATTATACCTTTTTTGTTGTATAAACATAGTATCAATTCCAAACGAGTGGTTACTTTGATTTCATTTCAAAACAACAATCAATGAGTATTTTGGTGGTGTTTTGAAATATAAAGTGAATACTTATTCTTTTTGTGCATTTGAAAAGGTGTTTTCAGGTTTTTCTACTTTATCACTCTTGAGTTGATTGGAGTGGAGGGCACTCGACTCCTACGGGATAGAGAGGTCACGGGAGACCCTGCAGGCGCCAAAGCGCCGAGGAGGCTTCCGGACCTCCCCGCGGAAAGCGAGTGCCTGGAGCGGAAGTTAACGGGCAAAGTTTTGGTCTACAAACAACTGTTTATGCGAAAAGCCTTTAAAAACAATTGTATGTTTACATTTATAAGAAAGTTTATCTTTTTTTAACACAAAAAAGTAAATAACTATCGTTGAAAAGTGATGCTCGTAAAATGAGTTTAAAAAGTTATTAAGTATTTTATCCACAAGGAAAGTATTGATTTTTAAGGTTCTCCACAGGTTTATCCACATTATCCACAAACAAACACTTACTTATCCACGGGAAGTTATTAACAATCTATAAATAAAAGGGAACTAGTGATCAAAGCCCTTATAAGATATATCCACATTATCTACAAATTTGAGGATTACTGGTGTGGAAACCATATTAATAAGGTTGTTACTATTACTAACTCATTAAGTTCACATGTTATTCAAATTTCTACTATTAATATGTTAAGAAACTGTGAAATGCGTTGTTACCTTAAAACGATCGGAGTATATTAAAAGTGTAAAGAGGGAAAACACCCTCCTTACGATAAAAAAAGCTTTTTGGTTTTACCTCCTAAAAAGGGAGAAGTTACATAGCTTACCAATAATGATTGTGAAATTATTCACATAATATATAGGAGATGATTAAGATGAAATGGTACAAAACACCTATAATAGCAGTATTTTTAACAATATTAAGAATATGGCTTGGGGTTCAATGGCTTGAAGCAGGTTATGGAAAACTAAGAGGTGGATTTGATGCAGGTGGATTTTTAACAGGAATCCAACCAAGTCAAATGTGGTATGCCGACTTCTTGCATAGAATTGCTATTCCAAATACTGCTGTAATTAATGTGCTTGTACCGTGGGGAGAATTGTTAGTTGGTTTAGGGTTAATTGTTGGTTTGGCAACCATTCCAGCTTTAATTGCTGGAGCTTTCATGAACTTGAACTTTTTGTTAGCAGGATCAGCTAGTACAGATCCGATTCTATATACTGCTGCAATGATTCTACTGTTTACAGGATCTGGGGCTTACTTCTTTGGTTTAGACCGATTTGCCATTCCCTTTTTGAAAGAAGATTACAAAAAGGATCAAGGCAATCATTTGAAAGAAACTCATAGTAATTAATGGATGTATCAGGTTCTATTGTAGCCATATTTAAAGGCTTAAACCTCTCTATAGAACTTGTTTTAATATCAATTTTTTAATTAATTTCCCTTTTCACCCATTTTAAAAGAAGCAGGAAATCCTGCTTCTTCTTTTTTGTTTAAAACATCTTCATCTACTTAATGAAAGGTTGTATGGATATGTCTCTGACTTCACCGCATGGGCTAAGTAGCAAATTAACGAGTTTTCTTTACTTTAACACGCTGATTGGCTGCGTTTGCTCGTGCTTGTGCTTCAAGATCGCCTTGGTCAGCTAGTTCTGCAGAATATTCTACATCTTTTCCATCTGACTTCAGGTTTTTTGGCACTTGTGGAAGTGACCCTTTATTTTTATGTTTTTGTCCACGGCCCATTGAAAAAAGACCCCTTTCATTTATAAGATAAATGGGAAACAAATTGTTGTTTCCGTTATTATCTTTTGCAAAAAGAAAGGAGTCCATGAGTGGAACTTTTCTCCTATTAATGCTTTGATCTCCGCTCATTATAGCCGCCAGCGCGGTCAGCCTTCTTAAAATCACTTTGATATGAAACTTCTTGCGCACTTGTTAATGTGAATTTTGGTTTTTCCTTTTTTCTTTTCTCCATTATTATAATCATTCCTCTCAAAGGTTTTGATATTTTGTACAAAGAAAACGAAAGAAAACACTATGTACATAACCATTTTTTCCTTGTTGAAAAGGAATAATACTGTTTAGTTAGAAAAAATATTACTTAACGCTTTATTAAGCTCTGGATATTGAAAGTGGAATCCACTTTGTAACAACTTTTCTGGCAACACTTTTTGACCTTCCAATACTATGGTACTCATTTCCCCTAAAAGAAGTTGAAGAGCAAAATTTGGAACTGGAAGCCAGTGTGGCTGGTGTAGAACAGAGGCAAGTGTCAAGCCGAATTCTTTCATAGAAATAGGATTTGGTGCAGTAAAATTAACAGGTCCTTGAATTTGATCGTGATCAATTGCATATAAAATCCCTCGTACGACATCCTTAATATGAATCCAGGATATCCATTGCCGGCCATTTCCAACAGTTCCACCCACAAAGGCCTTATATGGAAGAGTCATTCTTGGCAAAGCCCCTTTATTTTTGTCAAGGATAACTCCAAATCTACATAAGACAGTGCGGATTCCTAATTTTGATGCATCACTCGCTTTGTCCTCCCATTCCATTACTAAACGGGATAAGAAGTCATTATTTGCGCCTGCATCCTTTTCTGTAAACATTTTTATTTCCGAAGTCCCATAAAAACCAACAGCACTTGCATTAATAAGTGCCAGTGGCTTTCTATCAAGTCTTTTCATTATGTTCAAAATTTCAGCGACGGTTTGGATACGGCTGTCAACGATTCGCTTTTTTCTTTCTTCAGTCCATCGCCCACTGTTGATGGATTCTCCTGAGAGATTAACAAAAATATCGGTTTCTTGAAGTGAGACTAGAGGATTAGCACTTTTTTCAAGCCATTGAACATACTTTATGCTTCCACTCTCGTCATTGTTTTTTAATGTTCTTGTTAGGATGACGACTTCATGATTATTTTCAATTAAATGGTTAACAAGGGCTTTGCCGACAAAGCCAGTACCACCTGCAATTGCAATTTTCAAACAATCTCCCCCTTACTAGTATTTTACGCTGAACTTTCTTAAATAGATATGTTACAGTAGTGGGGAGGTGAGAAATATGGCTGTTATTACTAAGATCACCACTCAGCAGAAAAATAAGGATCGCTATAATATTTTTATGGATTATGGAAAAGGCGAGGAGTTTGCCTTTAGTGTGGATAGTGATGTTCTAATAAAGCATCAGCTGAAAAAAGGGATGGAAATTGATGATTTTTCCTTTATGGAAATTCAATACCAGGATGATATTCGGAAGGCGTATAGTAAGGCCATTTCCTATTTAGCGAGAAGGATGAGATCAGAAAAGGAAATAAAGGATCATTTACTTCAAAAAGAAATTGAGGAACCCGTTATACAGGAGGTAATACATAAATTATTGGCTCTAAATTATATTAATGACCAAGAATTTGCATTTGCTTATGCTAGGACACAAATGAATACCACGGATAAAGGTCCAGATATTATTAAGACCGAATTAAGAGAAAAAGGGATAGAAAAGACGATCATCGAAATGGTTCTTGAAGAATTCTCATTTGACTTGCAGTTGGAAAAAGCAACAAAGCTTTGTGAGAAAGCCCAAAAAAATTCGAAGGATTCCCAAAGAGCTGTAAAACAAAAAATTGAACAATTACTCATAAGAAAAGGATATACCTTTGAAATCATCCATTTAGCAATAAATGAAACCAACATGGAAACTGAAGAAGACGAACTTGGAGCAATTCGGTTCCAAGGTGAGAAACTGGAACGGAAATATAATCGATACAGTGGTTATGAGTATAAGCAAAAAATGAAACAAGCTTTGTATCGTAAAGGTTTTTCTTTTGATCTAATTGATAAATATTTAGCTGAACAAATTGATAGTTTTGACTAATAATATTCCTGACCCCTCGTGAAATCCTTATATAGTGAGGGGCCAAGGCCTCTACTTTGGTCATCCTTTTTTGCTATCAATAATAATTGAGTCCCGAACGATTTGTTCCAAGATTATTTCGGCGACTTCTTTTGCTGATCTGAATCGAGACGGATCTTGGATATGATTGTTGTTATTCTTCCAAAAAGGGGTATCCATTCCTCCCATATAAACAGCAGTGAACTTAATTTTAGTTCCTTCATATTCCTTTTGGAGGCTTTCGGTAAATCCTCTTACAGCAAATTTACTGGCAACATACACGGCCTCATTTACTTTTCCACGTAATCCAGCAGTAGAAATGATATTTAGGACGTGCCCTTCACCCTGTTTTTTTAAATAAGGTAAAATTGCTTTCGTCATGTTAATAGTACCAAATACGTTTGTTTCAAACATTTCATTCATTTGTTGTTCACTTATTTCGATAAAAGGACCGAAATGACCGATGCCGGCATTGTTGACTAAACCATAAAGTGAAAAGCGGCCACTCATTTCCGCTAATTGTTTGTTCACTTCTTCTTGATTACGAATGTCCATTGGAAGAATATCAGCTCTTCCGCCAAGGGCCTCAATTTCATTTTTAACAGAAGATAGTTTTTCTAAAGTTCTTCCCGCTAAAACAAGATGAAAGCCTTGTTGACATAAAAGAATTGCTAATTCCTTGCCTAAGCCTGACCCCGCACCAGTCACAATCATTGTTTTCATAGATATTCTCCTTTGTTCATAGTTCTAACTTTCATAATAATACAAAATTCAATATACTAAAATAAAGTAAGGTTTGGGAGTGAAAAATGATGCAGCAGGATAGACGATATAGTACAATGACAGAACATGAATTACGAGAAGAAATTGCGAGTCTTCAGGAAAAAGCAAGAAAAGCGGAACAAATGGGAATGGTCAATGAGTTTGCGGTACTTGAGCGAAAAGTTGTAATGGCCAGAGCCTATTTATCTAATCCTGATATGTTTTCACCAGGTGAAATTTACGAAATTGAAGGAGATCCGGGATCTTTTTTCAAAATTGATTATATTAATGGTGTATTTGCTTGGGGATACCGATTAAATGGTGATGGACAAGACGAAGCACTACCAATTTCAATGTTAAAATGGCTTAAGTAAAATAGAAAAGCCAGAGATGAAATCTCTGGCTTTCTTTTTAAAATCAAGACTGCTTCCTAGTCTGACGCTTTAGAATGATGAGGTCCTGGGATAGCTGGGTATCGCCGTTTATTTGTGAATGGGCGTGTTTTGGGTTATACCATGGTGTAGTAAACGGTCGATTTTGAAAAAATTTTTGATTTCCCATATCGAATCCTCCCTGTAATTAAAATCAGCCTATTGAATCATTCTCGCGCTCTCCTGAAGCACGCATCCGTTCTTGTGGATGCGTATTGATTGTACCATTTGCTCTTTTTGAGGAGTATTCAGCGTGAACGTCAGGTTCACCCTCAAATTTGTTGTTATTTTGGTTAGGAAAATTTTTTGCATTGTTTCTCATGATTTACCTCCATTAAAAGGGATGAGAAAACGTGAAAAGCAAAGGCATCTACAATGCTTTCCACGTATCACTAGTATTCGACTTTTTGCTACCGGTTATGTTGTAAAAAAATGGTAACGAGGTGCTGTAATGAATGATTATCATGAGAAATTGACAAATCTTTTATTGGATAAAAATGATTATTTATCCTATGCCCAAGCAAGAATATGGGTTGAATTGCTTTGGGATGATTTTGAAACCACCTTTGTAAGAGCGGGTGTAGAATCCCTCGGTAGTGAAACAACGGAATTAGTTGTAAAACAATGGATTGAGCAATATGGAGGACACCTCCATGAATTTGCAGGAGAGAATCTAAAGTACAAAGGATATTTTGAACAAGACAAAAATACTTTACATTAAAAAAAGCGATGACATGGTTGTCACCGCTTTTGCTTTTTGCAAATGGGTAATAATAACCCCCGCTACATCGATACAACAACTACTTTTTAGCTTGTGATTAACTTGGTAAGATATCCAATTTTTTGCGAAGCTTTTCTTCGCTAAATATCCACCCTGTATATGAATTGATTATTTCTAATTGGAGATCCAAATGAACGACTGCAACAAAAGGATAGCGATTGTTGCTCCTATAGCGTAAGTCAATAAAGCGTACCTCATAAAAATCATCATATTCATCTACTTCCCATCGATAAACAGGGGAAAAAGATAGGAACGCTGAAAGATTTTTATCCTTTTTAGCTGCTTTTAGCACAGGCGTTTCGGGTATGGGGATTCGCTTAAATTCATCTAAAATGCGAAATTGATTATTCTCTGCTCGCCCCACAAAAAATGAGTGTT
This sequence comes from Neobacillus sp. PS3-40, assembly GCF_030915485.1. GTDB lineage: Bacteria > Bacillota > Bacilli > Bacillales > Cytobacillaceae > JAUZPL01. The sequence continues at coordinate 3,015,448 of NZ_CP133266.1, forward strand.
CATTTGTTACTGCTATTCTCCAATGATGAAATTTCATTGTTGGTGCTATAATAATTTGAGTTGCATCAGGTATGGCTTTTTTGACCTCCGTCCGGACTATCCCTTGGGCCTTAAATCTTATTAAATAATAGGCAAAGATTACGGCATACATCGCAAGGAAAGTATATCCAGGTATTGCTCCCACGATCCAGAGAATGATTCCAACAACGTGAATTGCGAATATAAATGGGTCAAATGTGTTGATGACTCCTAATGCAACCCATTTAGGTGAAAAGGGTCTAAGCGCCTGGGTACCATAAGCATTAAAAATATCAACAAAGACATGGAGAAAGACAGCAAAAAATGTCCAAAGCCATAAATGCAATAAATTTGCTCCTGGATGAAATGGGTAAACTACAGCTAGAATAGCTAAAGGCCATAGAATTACTGCTGGGATCGAATGTGTGACGCCCCGGTGATTTCGAATATATACCGCATTATTCCTAAGTTTCAAAACGGTGTCTATATCAGGTATTTGTGATCCAACAATTGCGGCGATTAAGACACTACTCGCTGTGGCAGAATTTGTTGCGACCACTGGATCAAGTGTAGCAATCCCACCAAGGGCAATGCCCATTACAACATGAGTTCCTGTATCCAAAAGGAAAGGGCCTCCTTAAATAGATTTGGTTAATAAACCTTGCCTTGAGCTGAAAACACTTCTTTTTGAAAGTTTCTGCTTATGATTAAACATTAAAATTAAAAAAATTAACCTAATTCTTCAATAACTTGTCCAACATTCTTAAAAAAATGTCCTAAATACTTAAGGATCTAATAAAGGTTATACACTTTTATATTCCCACATTTCCGCATTGTTTAACAACTTGGAGGTACAAAAGTAATGGAAAATGAGTTAAAAAATATCGGGAAAATCGATATTAAAGCATTTCAAGATGATCTAATTTCTTGGTTTAAAGAAGAACAACGAGATTTACCATGGCGCAAGGATCAAGATCCTTATAAAGTTTGGGTATCGGAAATCATGTTGCAACAAACACGAGTGGATACAGTGATTCCGTATTTCAACCGTTTCATCGATTGGTTTCCAACAATTGATGATCTAGCTAAAGCGGAAGAAGAGAAAGTCCTGAAAGCTTGGGAAGGACTCGGTTATTATTCAAGGGTTCGAAATTTACATTCGGCCGTAAAAGAGGTAAGGGAAAAGTATAAAGGGGTAGTTCCAAATACTCCAATAGAAATTGCAGAACTTAAAGGCGTCGGTCCATATACAGCAGGAGCTATCTTAAGTATTGCATATGGCATCCCAGAACCCGCTGTTGATGGAAATGTAATGAGAGTATTATCGAGGATTCTTTCTATTTGGGAGGATATAGCCAAACCCTCTTCAAGGAAAATTTTTGAAAGTGCAGTTCGCCAATTAATTTCCCAGACAGAACCTTCAGCATTTAATCAAGCTTTGATGGAGCTTGGGGCATTAATATGTACTCCTACATCCCCATCATGTTTACTCTGTCCTGTTCGTGAACATTGCCAAGCATTTTCTGAAGGAGTCCAAACAGAGCTTCCGATAAAATCAAAGAAAACCAAACAGCGCAATGTTCAGCTAATTTCTATTATTGCTACCAATGAACAAGGTAAAATTTTAATTCATAAGCGCCCTAATAAAGGACTGCTTGCAAATTTATGGGAGTTCCCAAATATTGAAATAACCCTTCCATTTCAAAATGAGAAGGAAAAAATTAAAGATCTTTTTAAGGAAACATTTGATTTGGAATTTAAACCTGAAAAAGTAATCGGTCAAATCGAGCATGTTTTTTCACATTTAATCTGGAATGTACATGTTTATAGCGGAAAAATAGTGAGAAATCCTTCTGAAAATCAGGAATGGAAATTTGTTTCTTTAGAGGAAATGGAAGACTTTGCTATCCCCGTTCCCTTTCAAAAAATGCGTCAGTTATATAAACAATAAATGAACGCCAAAATGGCGTTCATTTATTGTTAGTCGTAAGTTATTTCAGTACCATGATTTGAATCGGCCTCATGGCGTTTCATTCCACCACGATACTCGATTTCTTTTATGATCTCTGTATGGATAGTTAAGCCTTCGCTATTTAAGTAGGGAGCAATTTGTTGTAATGAGTGGTGAAAAAATGCCAGTTCACCGTTATTCCATTCTGATTTTGGAATCATAGATAACTCGGTCATATCACGTCCAACATACATTTTGATCTTCCTTTCAAAAGGATTCTTTTGTGTTAGTGTCCTTTTTACAATTGTCTTCTATACATGTTAAAGATAAAATAGGTAACAAACAGGGAAATAGAGAGGAATTAAATTATGACACAAAAGGTTGCATTAATAACAGGTAGCAGCAGAGGAATTGGGAAGGCAACAGCCCTCAAGTTAGCCCAAGCAGGATATGATATTGTCATTAATTACGCGAGAAGTAAGAAATCGGCTCTTGAAACTGCTGAGGAAATTGAAGCTCTTGGTAGAAAAGTTTTAATCGTGAAAGCCAATGTCGGTGATGTGCAAAAGATCAAAGATATGTTTGTACAAATAGATGAGGAATTTGGTCGTTTAGATGTGTTTGTAAATAATGCTGCTTCGGGTGTTCAAAGACCTATTATGGAAATTGAAGAAGCACACTGGGATTGGACGTTAAATATTAATAGCAAGGCATTGTTATTTTGTGGACAAGAGGCAGCAAAGCTAATGGAGCGAAATAATGGAGGAAAAATTGTCAGTATCAGTTCACTTGGGGCAATTCGGTATTTAAAAAATTATACAACTGTTGGGGTATCGAAAGCAGCACTAGAAGCATTAACGCGGTATTTAGCAGTGGAATTAGCTCCAAAAAACATCATTGTTAATGCTGTTTCCGGGGGAGCAGTTGATACGGAGGCACTACAGCACTTTCCAAATCGCGAACAAATTCTTCAAGAAGCGAAGGCCAAAACTCCTGCAGGAAAAATGGTGGAGATCGACGACATGGTGAATTGTGTAATGTTCCTTTTATCAGACGAATCAAGCATGATAAGAGGCCAAACCATTATTGTTGATGGTGGAATTTCTTTATTAGTCTAATTTTGAAATTTTTCCCATATAAAAAATTGGGATAGCTTTCACGTAGCTTGGTTACATTAAACACGTGGAGGTGATTAAAAGTGGCAAACTTTAATAAACAACCTAACAAAACACAAGCTGGAACTAACATTCAAGCACAATCTGCTGCAGCTCAAGGCCAATTCGGAACTGAGTTTGCAAGTGAAACAAATGCTGCAGAGGTAAGACAACAAAATGCTCAATCAGCAGGAGCACAAACTGCTAAATCTGCTGGAGCACAAGGCCAATTCGGAACTGAGTTTGCGAGTGAAACAAATGCTGCAGAGGTAAAGAAACAAAACCAACAAGCTGAAGCTCGTAAATCTCAAAATTCTGGCCAATTTGGAAAACAAAGCTAATAGAAATATCCTTAGATGGCACTCCAATACTGTTGGAGTGTCTTTTTTTTAGCCATTTAACAAGGAGTGCCTTTATTAGCTTATAAAAAAGTTTATCTTTGTTAAGGTACTAAAGTAAGTGAGTAACATTGATAAATATTCAGCACTCAAATCGCATAAGTGCAACTAGGCAATCGCCGGCGCTATGGCTTTGGCGCTAGCCAAGTTTTCTTTAAGGTGATGAATTCTTAATGGAAAATGAAAATTTTAGCAAAGAGTGATGAAATCAATGCCTCTTTTGTTTTAAATTCTCTGTCTAAACGTTATAATAGTAGAAAATAGAAATGTACTTTGTTAACTTTTGTCGTTTAAATAAGGTTATCGATAGGTTGCAAAGCGTTCAGGCAATGAAAGTAGGGGAAAATCGTGGGCGTACCCATCGAAGGTGAACCGATACAAATACATAGTTATAAACATAATGGGAATATCCACCGTGTCTGGGAAGAAACAACTGTTTTAAAAGGGACACAGAATTTGGTGATTGGTGGAAATGACCGGACACTTGTGACCGAATCGGATGGAAGAACATGGATTACCCGTGAACCAGCAATATGCTATTTTCATGCGCAGTACTGGTTTAATATTCTTGGAATGATTCGTGAAGATGGTATTTATTATTATTGTAATATTAGTTCCCCATTCATTTTTGACGGAGAAGCATTAAAGTATATCGATTATGATTTAGATATCAAGGTATTCCCTGATATGACATTTAATTTATTGGACGAAGATGAGTATGAACGCCATCGCCGGGAAATGAATTATCCTGAAGCAATTGATCAAATACTTAAAAGAAATGTTGATAAGCTAATTCAATGGATTCGCCAACGGAAAGGCCCTTTTTCACCTGAATTTATTGATATTTGGTATGAACGGTATTTGACTTACAGACGTTAATTAGTTGTTTGTAGTGAACCCCTGTTGATTTATGAATGATCAACAGGTTTTTATTTGGGGAAGGTGGGTCAATAGCCTTGAGTAGTATCCGCAGGTATCTTCAATTTGTAAAACCTTATCGCTTACAAATTATCGGAACAATTATTATAGGACTTATTAAATTTTCTATTCCTCTTATTATCCCGATGCTAATTAGGTACGTGGTAGATGATATCATTGAAAATGATGCATTAACGCAGCATGTCAAAATCACCAAATTATTTTTTATCATGGGAACCATGTTGGTTGTTTTTGTTATTTGCAGGCCACCAATTGAATATTATCGTCAATATTTTGCACAATGGACATCAAGTAAAATCCTCTATGATATTCGCGATCAGCTATATACCCACATACAAAAACTAAGCTTTAAATATTATTCAAACACCCGTGCAGGGGAAATCATTTCCCGAATGATCAATGATGTAGAACAAACGAAGACATTTGTTATTTCTGGATTAATGAATCTTTGGCTCGATATGGCAACGATTGTTATTGCGATTGGGTTAATGTTTTCAATGAGTAAATCTCTTACACTTATATCCGTATTGCTGTTTCCACTCTACGCTATTTCAGTAAGGTATTTCTTCGGGAACTTGCGGAGGCTCACCAGAATTCGATCACAAGCTCTTGCGGGGGTGCAGAGTTATTTGCATGAACGTGTTCAAGGAATGTCGGTTATCAAAAGTTTTGCGATTGAAAAATATGAGCAAGGTCAATTTGATAAACATAATAAAAACTTCTTAGATAAGGCGTTACAACACACGAGCTGGAATGCTAAATCTTATGCAGCAGTCAATACGATAACAGATATTGCCCCATTAATCGTTATTGGCTATTCAGCCTATCTGGTTATTCAGCATAACCTCTCTTTAGGTACGATGGTAGCTTTTTTCGCTTATATTGACAAGTTGTATAATCCATTGCGCAGACTTGTAAACTCTTCGACAACCATAACCCAGTCATTTGCATCAATGGATCGTATTTTCGAACTTATGGATGAAAAGTACGATATTGTTGATGCACCACATGCCATTGAATGCAAAGAGATTTTAGGCGAAATAACATTTGAAAATGTTTCTTTTTCTTACGCAGAAGGGGAGGAATTGGTTTTAAAAGAAATTTCACTTCAGGTAAAAAAAGGGGAAACCATTGCACTTGTAGGAATGAGTGGGGGCGGTAAATCAACGTTAGTCAGCTTGATTCCGCGTTTTTATGATGTAACAGAGGGTAGAATTTTATTAGATGGTATGGATATTCGTGAATTTAAGGTTCAGTCCCTTCGAGATAAAATTGGAGTAGTGTTTCAAGATAATATCTTATTTAGCGAGTCAGTAAAAGAGAATATCTTGCTAGGAATGCCAACTGCTTCTGACGAAGAAGTGATTTGTGCAGCAAAGGCGGCAAATGCCCATGAATTTATCTTAAATCTTCCAGATGGATATGACACGAAAGTAGGAGAACGAGGTGTTAAGCTTTCAGGGGGGCAGAAACAGCGTATTGCCATTGCAAGGGTATTCTTGAAAAATTCACCGTTAATTATTTTAGATGAGGCAACTTCTGCACTTGATTTGGAAAGCGAACATCTTATTCAGGAATCCCTCCAAGAGCTAGCAAGGGATCGTACCACTTTTATTGTGGCTCATCGCCTATCAACCATTACCCATGCAGATCGAATTATTTTAATTGAGCATGGAAAAATTGTTGAAGTAGGAACACATGAAGAATTAATGAAGAAACAAGGGAATTATTGTAGATTATTTCAGGTTCAACAGCTTGAAACTAAAGAAACCGAAGCAGTCAATTAACTGCTTCGGTTTTTTGTTAGCTAATCAGAATTTATATCCATAAATTCTGCTAGCGCATAAGTGCAACTACGCCTAATCATCGCCCTTTGGGGCTCGCCAATCGGCGAGTTTTCTTTATATATGCATCATTCTGTTGAAACCGACGGATCGGCCTGTTCTTTTGCGGGAAGGATTTGAACGAAGTTTTCTTCTAGATTAGCTAGAAGGGTTTTTAGCATCGTTGCCTCACTCACTTGCCCATCACTCACAAGCAATTCGATGTATTTGCTTAAAAGTTCACTTACGTCTTTTTTCCCTTTATCATGTAGATCTGAAACAAAAACTTTTGCTCCTTTTGCAATCCGGCGTTTAATGGCATCCTTTGTAAGTCCCATTTCTGGTTGATGTCTAATATAGATTGCGCCCCCAGTCATACCTGCACAAATCCATGGGCCAGGATCTCCCAAGACTAGACCACGACCATTCGTCATATATTCAAATGCAAAACCTTTGATATTTGCTTTTGAGCCAATGTTGCCATGCTCCGTTGCTGGAATAGCTTTTTTAACAAGGCCCCCAATGATAATATCTGCACCTGAAAGCCGAATACCTGCTCGTGCATCTGCATTTCCTTGGGCGATAAGTAATCCTTTTTGAGCACCATAGCCAAAGCCTTTTCCAACCGAGCCATTATAGTACTTTCCATTTTTTCCTTTAGATTTAAGAACTTGAATACTTCCACCGAATGACGTTTTTCCAACCCCATCCTGGCCTCCACCGTTCACGGTAATATGGATTCCTTCGCTATTATAAGCACCTAACCCATTTCCCGGAATAGATCCTTCTTTGTATTTTAACTGAACGGTTTGGAGATTGTGATAGGAACCGTCTAGTCTACCTCGGACCCGATGGCAAGAAACACGGCTTCCTAGTACCCTTTGATCAGATGTGATACTGACAAATTCACGGGAAGTATTCAATTCATCAACGCTCGCATCAAGATACTCTGCTCCAACTGCCATTTGCATCTGAATAGTATCTTCTGAAATCATATGTCCCATTTGAGTAACTTTTCCCATTTCAAGTTGTGATAGCAGAGATGAGAGGTCAAGCCGCTCTGCTCCTGTTATTTGTTCAAGCAAATCAGAGCGACCAACTGCATCCTGCAGGTTTTTAATGCCTGATTCAGCAGCAAGTTCTTTTAATTCCTGACCAAATGCAGTAAAAAGGTTCATAATTCCTTGAACTGCTAAATCTAATTGTCGTGGTACAAAGCGGCGTAGGCCGTGTTCCTTTGCTTGGGCCTCAGAATCAATTTGCGTAGCAATTCCAACATGACAGGTATCGAGATGACAGCCACGGCAAGTCGTACAACCAATGGCAATCATTGATAATGTGCCAAACCCAATTCGGTTTGCTCCAAGAAGCATAACCTTAATTATATCTGTTGCACTTTTTATTCCACCATCGGCCCAGATTTCTACCTTATGGCGAAGCCCACTCTCAATTAGAGCATTGTGGGCTGCTTTTACCCCTATTTCAACAGGCAACCCGACATGCTGAAGGGCATGAATTCTTGCGGCGCCTGTTCCACCGTCAAAACCGCTAAGTGTGATAATGTCTGCCCCAGCTTTAGCGATACCTACAGCAATTGTACCAATATTAGGCACAATAGGGACCTTAACAGCAATCCTTGCCTGATCATTAGCCGTTTTCAATTCATGGATCATTTGCGCTAAATCTTCAATAGAGTAAATATCATGGTTATTTGATGGTGAAATCAAGTCTGAACCAATTGTTGCATTTCTGGCTTCAGCAATCTTTGCTGTCACTTTGGAGCCAGGTAAGTGGCCGCCTTCACCAGGTTTTGCACCTTGCCCAATTTTAATCTCCAGCAGATTGGAGGAGTTTAGCAACTCAGCGTTCACTCCGAAACGTCCGGATGCAATTTGTTGTCCTCTAGTGTGCGGATATTTGCCAAGCATATCTTTAATTTCTCCGCCTTCACCATTTAAACTAATCATATTTAAGCGATTGGCACCTTCGGCATAAGCACGAAAGGCTGTTTCATTTTGGGAACCGAATGACATCGAAGAAATCACAAACGGTAGATCATGTTTACCTACACGAATATCCACTTCTTCTGGTGATAATGGGTGTATGCTCTTTTTTAACTTTGTCAAATGGCGAATGGTTGTAGGGTTATCTAATTCCTGCCCGGTAATCTTTTCACGATAAATACTGTAATCGCCAGTTCTAGCAACATCACCAATTGATTTCCAAATACGCGGGAAAACCCTGAAAGTATTTCCGATTTTTTCTTGCTCATTTTGATAATCCGCTGCTCTTGCTAAAGAATCTTTTTCCATTGCAGCAAAATTAAATTCAACCTCTTTTGACCCGAAAAAGTTTACGATATTTAAGGTATCAGTGATTTCTTCATTCAAGCCAATGGCAGAGAATAATCGGCCGTAACCACGTAATTCATGGATACCTAGAGTGGATACCACTTTTTCTAGTCCTTTGGTAAGGGCATTGTACAAGTTAATAAGTGGCTGATTCGTTTCATCTGATACGGTGATGAACATATAATACGGGCTAATCAAATCTGCTCCCAATCCAAAGGTAGTCACAATATCATGAAGTGACCTCATGGCTGCAGAGCGTACGATCAAAGAACAATCCCTTCTTAGTTCTGCCTTAACCAATGCCTGATCAACTGCGGATGTTACCAGATGCGGATCAATCCAATAAAAATTTTCTTGATTGGATTTTGCATCATCCAAAATGATAAGTGTCTTTCCAGAAGAAACTGCTTGAACGGCTTCCTCTGAAATTCTCAGAAGGGCTTCTGGGATGCTTTCATTTTTCTTAAATGTAGCTGAAATAAATGCTACTAATTTTTGTTCTTGATAATGTCGAACAATTTGATCAAAACTTGGTTGGCCTACAAATTCTGAACAGTTGAAACCTGCCTTCCCTTCTAAGAGGAGAGGATTTGTAAGTTCTAATACTATTCCAGGGTCTTCGTTTACAAAAAGGTTTGGACGTTTACCAATAATGACACGGGTTGAAAAGTGTTCTGTTTCACGGTCACGATCAATTGCAGGATTGGTCACGACAGCAACGCTCTCTTTAATAAAATCGGCAATATTTCTTCGTTCAGAATTAAGTGCTGCAAGCGGAGCATCGTGTCCAAGTGAACGAATAGGCTCGACACCTTTTTCAGCCATTTGTTCAATTAACTGGATATGATCACGTTCCCACCCAAATGATTTATATTGGCCGTTATGAATTTTATCTGGATATGTCATGGTTATTGTTTTACTCAATATTGGCTGCTTGAGACGGTTACGAGAATTCTCCACATTTATCCTTGTTGCAAAGCGGTTAAATACTTCTTCCTGATAAAGGGAGTATTCATAAACACCTAATTTCTCACCATGCCATTTGAATCCAACCTTCTCCCCAGGAGCTAACGATTTCGGCTCGTTTACATATTCTGTTGACGGGATGATGCCAGGTTCTGATGAAAATAGATATGAACTATCTGTTTCAAGCATCCAAAGTGGGCGAAGGCCAAGCGCATCTACACTAAAAACTGCCTCATCCCCGAATCTTGAAATAATGCCAGCAGGCCCCTGAGCAAAATGGCCCCATGCTTCGCGAATATAGGTATATAAGTCTTGAAGATGATCTGAATATGATTTAATTTCATTTACTATTGGAGGGAACAAAATGTCCATGACTTCAAATAAAGAATAACCATTAAGGCACATTAATGTTTCCATTGTCCGACTTAAATCCTGGGAGTCACTTCCACCATTTACAAGAGGAATACCAATCATCTTTGCCTCATCACGAAGCTTAGCGATGGTATTTATTTCCCCATTATGACCTAGCACACTAAAGGGCTGCACTCTAAAAAAGCTTGATTTTGTATTTGTTGAATAACGATTGTGTCCTAGCGACATAGTGGATGCTACTAATGGATTGGCAAGATCCAGATAATAGCGGGGGAGAATATTGCCTGCACCCATTACTTTATAAACTGCATGGTTTTGGCTTAAAGATGCTACATGGATTTCGTCATTGAGTTCAAAATCAATCAGTGTCTCAAAAATAGTTTTTGTTAGTTCTTGCCCTTTTTTATTCGAAACACAGGCGATTTGCCAAAAAACAGGGTTTTCTTGAGTAGCGATAGGACCTAGTGCAGATGGGATCGTTACTTCGTCTGTTTCAAAAATAAGATCTAAACCATGCACCTCTAATTTTTGCATTAGTTCTATTTTAGTAGATTGGAAGTCTACATTACGGCTAATGAAGATATGACCAACAATAAACTCGTCTTTCTCAGCAAGTTTAGGGTCTACACCTGCCATAAATAGTTTTTCTTTCCATAAATCTGTGGGAATATCAATGTGAATTCCCACACCATCTCCCTCACCGTTTATAAATCCAGCCCGGTGGTTCATGGAAACAAGAGCGTCTATACAGTCAAAAATATTCTTTCGGGTGGGGAGCTTACTTTTTTCAAGGCAAGCGACTATTCCGCATGAGTCATGCTCATCTTTATGGAAGTCTTTGAATAAGGAAGGGTTCCACGTTTGGTTCATAGGTTTTGGCTTCATTGGATTTCTCCGCTAAAGCCGCTTCACCTCCTACACTATAAGTTTTTTTAAAAAAATAAAGGTTATGGAAAATTTATTACGTTATTGGGGCAATCTATTAAAGGAAGCAAAATATTAAATTAATAGTATCATATAAATTTTCAGATTTCAAATATTTATACATTAAATTGGATAAAAATATTGTGGCGTGAAGATAGTGAATGACGGAGTGATGTATTGTTGCAAACGTTTTCAAAGGTAAAAAAATACAAGCACAGGGATTTTTATCGCCCTCTGCTTGTATAAAATATGAATATTTATTCGTTTCTTAATGAGTGAAATGCATTTTTAACGGCATGAAGTGTTGCCTCTACGTCCTCTTCTGTATGAGCGATCGTTAAAAACCATGCTTCATATTTAGAAGGAGCTAAGTTAATCCCTTGATGAAGCATAAGTTTGAAGAACTTAGCAAATATTTCCCCATTTGTGTTTTGGGCTTGCTCATAATTTTCAATTTTTTCATCTGTAAAATAAACAGTTAGAGCGCCTTTTAAACGATTGATCGTAATTTGAATCTCATTTTCTTTAGCTGCATCTGTTATCCCTTTTTCTAGAATAGCACCTAATCGATCTAAATGGTCATATACACCATCTTGTTTTAATACTTCAAGACAAGCGATCCCAGAGAGCATGGAAGCTGGGTTCCCGGCCATTGTACCTGCTTGGTATGCAGGGCCAAGCGGTGCCACCTTTTCCATAATTTCCTTGCGTCCACCATATGCACCGATTGGCAGGCCGCCACCGATAATTTTTCCTAGAGCTGTTAAGTCTGGTTTTACACCAAGTAAGTCTTGGGCACCGCCATACATAAAGCGAAAAGCTGTAATAACTTCATCGTAAATGACGAGTGCTCCAGCTGCATGTGTAAGATCATTTACCTGCTGTAAAAACCCTGGATTTGGTTCAACTATTCCAAAGTTACCAACGATTGGTTCAACCAGAACAGCTGCAATTTGATTTCCCCATTTTTCTAACGCTTCTTTATATGATTCAATATCATTGAATGGTACGGTGATAACTTCTTGGGCAACACTTTTTGGGACTCCTGCTGAATCAGGAATACCGAGAGTTGATGGGCCAGATCCTGCTGCAACAAGAACCAAGTCGGAGTGTCCATGGTAGCAACCTGCAAATTTGATGATTTTATCTCTTCCAGTAAAAGCACGAGCCACACGGATTGTCGTCATTACGGCTTCTGTTCCAGAATTAACAAACCGAACTTTATCAAGTGCGGGAATAGCTTCTTTTAACATTTTAGCCAGTTTTAGCTCATGGGGCGTTGGGGTTCCGTAAAGAACACCTGTTTCAGCAGCTCGTTTGATTGCTTCTGTAATATGTGGATGGGCATGTCCGGTAATAATGGGGCCGTATGCAGCAAGATAATCGATGTACTGATTGCCATCGACATCCCAAAAATAAGCACCTTGTCCTCGCTCCATCACAATTGGAGTACCTCCGCCGACTGCCTTAAAAGAACGAGAAGGACTATTTACCCCTCCAACAATATGTTCAAGTGCTTCTTTATGTAATCGTTCTGAATTAGTGAATTGCACAATTTTACCTCCTAATTTTAAATACCTTCTTATTTTATCACTTTTTTTCAGCTAATCAGAATTAATATCCATAAATTCTACTAACGCATAAGTGCAACTACGCTTAATCATCGCCCTTAGGGACTCGCCAATCAGCGAGTTTTCTTAATGTATAGCCGTTTGATTATTTAGGAAATTGCTATTCTTTCCTGAGCTTGTAGCTTGATTAGTTGTATTACTAGTAATCTTTAGCTAAACTAAATTTTTAGGGCAGTAACTGTTAAGGGTAGAAGTGTTCATGCCCTAACTCTATTTTAGTTCTTATTTTTTTATTCATTCCAACAGCATTTTATTAAAGAACTGTCTTTTAGGAGGATTTATAGATGAATAATGCAATTGAGGTAAATGACTTACGAAAGGAATTTAAAGCTTTCTCAAGTCGATCAGGGCTAAAAGGAGCATTTAGAGACCTTTTTACCAGAAATTATAAAGTTGTCCCAGCGGTGAATGATATCAGTTTTTCAGTAAGGCAAGGAGAAATGGTTGGATATATTGGTGAAAATGGCGCAGGAAAATCAACGACCATCAAAATGTTAACAGGAATCTTAACGCCTACTTCGGGTGGTATTGTAGTTAATGGTATGAATCCACATAAGGAACGTGAAAAATTTGTCCAAACAATCGGAGTCGTTTTTGGCCAGCGATCACAGCTATGGTGGGATATTGCAGTTCAGGAATCGTTCCGCCTTTTGAAAAAGGTATATAAAGTTTCTGATGCTCATTACAACGAGCATATGGATCATGTTATTAAGACGCTTGACATTGAGCCGCTTTTGGACAAACCGGTGCGGAAGCTGTCGCTTGGGCAAAGAATGAGGTGCGAATTAGCTGCCGCATTAATCCATAATCCACCACTGCTTTTTTTAGATGAGCCGACAATTGGATTGGATGTTTTAGTAAAGCTAAAAATCCGCGAGTTTTTAAAAGAAATAAATGAAAAATACAAGACAACTATTTTGTTAACCACACATGATTTATCTGATATTGAGGCATTGTGTGAACGAGTTATTATGCTTGATGAGGGAAAAATTATATACGATGGAGCCCTTAGAAACTTAAAAGATACATGGGGAGATAGAAAAGAATTGCGGTTTCAATTTATTGAGAACGTTGATCTGGAAGCTTTAAACCATTTAACAATTGGCATGCCTGTGAAATGGGAATTGGATGAAAAAGAGCATATATATATTGCGTTGTTAGAAGATATCGATGAACTGATATCTCAAGTGATCGCCAAGGTGGTTGCGGCTTTTAAAATAAAGGATATAAAAATTAATGAAACTTCAACAGAGGAAATTATTCGTAATATATATGAAAAAGGGACTGTATAAGAAGGGGGCATATAACTTGGATAAATATCTTGAAATGATCAGGATCCGGTTTTTAATGATGCTTGCCTATCGAACCAATTATTACACCGGAATTCTTATTTACAGTATTAATATTGGGGCGTATTACTTTTTATGGACAGCTATTTATGGAAGTAAACCACAGATTGAAGGCCTGTCTGTTATTCAAATGACAACTTATGTTGCGGTAGCTTGGATGGCGCGTGCCTTTTACTTTAACAATATCGATAGGGAAATGGCTGTTGAAATTATGGAGGGGAAAGTGGCTATCGAGTTGATAAGACCCTATAGCTATCTGGGTATGAAAACAATGCAGGGACTTGGGGAAGGGATTTTTCGGTTTTTATTCTTTTCGGTTCCTGGTCTTGTGATCGTAGCGTTCATATTCCCTGTCAAATTTACATGGAATCCAACTGTTTGGGGATTGTTTGGCATTTCAATTCTGCTAAGCTTTTTTATTAATACCCAACTCAATTTATTAACTGGTATTACTACTTTCTTCTTATATAATAATTCTGGACTAATTAGAGCAAAGCGGGTAGTAATTGATTTATTTTCCGGTCTACTCCTGCCTATTAGTTTCTTCCCAGAATGGGCGCAAGGTGTGATGAAGTATCTTCCTTTTCAAGGGATTAGCTACATACCTAGCATGATTTTTACAAATGGATTTTCCCATCAACAAGCAATATCAGCCATTTGGCAGCAATTTGTCTGGGTTATTGTATTGATTGTGCCGATCCAGTTGCTTTGGTTATTAGCAAAAAAGCAATTGATTATTCAAGGGGGTTAAAAATTGTTTTACGTTTCGATGTTTTTTCAATATATATCCCAATATTTAAAGACGAGGTTTCAATACAGGGCAAATTTATTTGTTGAATTTTTTTCTGACCTCTTATCACAGGCGGTAAATTTCATCTTTATCATGATTGTATTTGGGCATACCAGTTTGTTAAATGGATGGACTCGCGATGAAATTATTTTTATCTATGGCTTTTTCCTTGTTCCGTTTGCAGTATTTTCGTCTTTTTTTAATATTTGGGATTTTAATGAGCGCTATATTGTTAAAGGAGAAATGGACCGGATTTTAACTAGACCCATTCACAGTCTTTTTCAGATTATTCTAGAACGGATGGAATTGGAATCTTTACTCGGTGCGATTACTGGAATCGCTGTAATGATTTACTCTGGCAGCAGGTTAGGGCTTGAGTTAACATGGTTTGATCCTTTTTTGTTCGTTATTTTTGTACTAGGCGGGGCACTAGTGTACGGTGGTGTTTTTGTCATGATTGCTTGTATTAGCTTTTGGGCAGATGCGAGGACGGATATTATGCCGATGATGTACAATATCAGCAACTATGGTCGCTATCCGGTTGATATATACAATCATGTGATCCGTTTTGTGTTAACATGGGTGCTCCCTTTTGCTTTTGTGGGTGTTTATCCTGCAGCCTATTTTCTTGGAAAAAAAGAAGGGTTCATTTACGCATTTTTAACTCCATTTATGGGTATTTTGTTTTTTGCTGTTTCTATTATTATCTGGAATCAGGGAGTAAAAAGATATCGGGGTGCTGGTAATTAAAAAAAGTTCAAGAAACCAAGCAAAATTGTTGCTTGGTTTTTTGATATTTTCTTGTACAAGCAAGCATAAAAATAGTCTATGAGATGTCGACTTAAGAGGTGAGTCACTGTTGTTCTATTTACTAATCGTGCTTGTGTCTTTTTGCATATTTATGAGTTTAAGGAATCTATTTTTGCCAAATGGAATTAAAGGGAAATTTGTATCATTTGAAAATTTCCTTTATTTAGGAATTATTTACACAACAATCTTAATCGGTTTTGGCTTAATCTATTTATTATTTTCTTTAAAGGGGGAACCATTGCTTAGGGAAGTGGAAATTGTTAAGAGTAACAATATATTTGAAACATGTTTTTACTTTAGTGCAATGACTTTGTTTTCAGTAGGACATGGTGACGTGGTTCCACAAGGTTTAGGTAGAATGATCACTGTAATTGAAGCGTTAATTGGTTATACTCTCCCTGCTGCATTTGTTGCAAGGGCAGTATTTGACAGAGAAAAGTAATATTAGTTGTTTTGAATCAGAGTATTGGATAATCTAAGAATAATAAACCTTTTATGGAGTGATGATCATGACAGTTGAAGTAGGAAAGTCGGCACCTGATTTTGAATTAGTGGCAAGTAACGGGGAGACTGTAAAATTATCTTCTTTTCAAGGGAAAAATGTGATTCTTTATTTTTATCCAAAGGATATGACTCCCGGCTGTACAACGGAGGCTTGTGATTTTCGCGATAACCATGAAACCTTTACAGATTTAAATACTGTTATTTTGGGGATTAGCTCTGACCCAGTCGATCGCCATTTGAAATTTTCAGAGAAGTACGGATTGCCATTTTTGTTACTTGCTGATCCAGACCACCAAGTGGCAGAGACGTATGGAGTATGGAAATTAAAAAAGAACTTTGGTAAGGAATATATGGGAATTGAAAGAACTACATTTGTAATAGATAAAAAAGGAACAGTAGCAAAAGAATGGACCAAGGTGAAAGTAAAAGGACATGTTGAAGAAGCGTTGGAATTTCTTCGTGGAAATATTTAAAAGCCTATTTTTGTTAGTAAAGGCATTTGTCCAAGAGAATAAAGCTATTTTGAATAACATTATATTAGGGCAATTACCTCCTCAGATATTTTTGATAGGGTCCATTCGGGCCCTTTTTTTTATTGTAAAAAATTAGTAAGGCCGGAATATGCATATACCTTAAAAAATAATTTGATGTCAAGTCGAAGTAACATAGAGCCCCTAAAAGATTGTTATAGTATTTCTCTAATGAAGATAATGAATGACAAACAACTCGCGGTAGTGCGGGTGCTTGCACTTTTTATATAGAAAAATGGTATGATGGATAAAAGAAATTTTATAAATTTTTTAGCTTATAAGAAGGTTTATTTTTGTTAACGCATTAAAGTAAGTAACTTTCGTTGATAAATAATCAGCACTCAAATCGCATAAGCGCAACTAGGCAATCACCTGCGCTAAGGCTTGGCGCTAGCAAAGTTTTCTTTAGCTAATCAGAATTTATATCCATAAATTCTGCTTGCGCATAAGTGCAACTACGCCTCTGTCATCGCCCTTAGGGGCTCGCCAATCGGCGAGTTTTCTTTAAAAATATAGCTTCCTTTTTATATCTAAAATGACATGTATTGGGGGAATTGAAAATGAAAATTTATACAAAAACAGGCGATAAGGGGACGACCTCTCTTGTTTATGGAGTCAGAGTAGCAAAGAATGATGCTCGTGTTGATGCATATGGAACCTGTGATGAAACAAATTCAATGATTGGGCTAGCTTTAAGTCATTTAACAGAAGAGAAATTTCAAGGGAAAGAAATACTTGAAAACGTATATCATAAAATACAAACATCTCTCTTTCATGTTGGGGCTGAGCTAGCTACCCCACAGGGTAAAGAAGTGAAATGGAAAATTTCTTCCTTGGAAATTGAGGAAATGGAAAAGCAAATCGATGAATGGGACGCAAATCTCCCACCTTTGACCAATTTCATTTTACCTGCGGGGCATTCAGCAGGAGCTGCTTTTCATGTGGCGCGAACAACTGCTAGAAGGGCAGAGCGTTGTGCTGTCGCATTAGGGGAAGAGGTAAACCCTCTTGTACTTACTTATTTAAACAGACTCTCTGACTTACTGTTTGTAACGGCACGTTTTGTAAATAATCAATTAGGAATAAAAGAAAGAACACTCCATGAGAGTTAATTTCTAAAAAAGTTCATAATATGTGATATAGCCATATTGACAAAAGGGTTAAAAAGTTAGTAAACTAATTATAACAATTATAATCTAAGAATACTTTTGGAATAGAGGTGCATGACGATGCCGCATAGCCATTTGAAAGAAGCTTTGGATACCTTAAAGGAAACAGGCGTTCGAATTACTCCACAACGTCATGCGATACTTGAATATTTAATAAACTCGATGTCACATCCGACTGCAGATGATATTTATAAGTCGCTAGAAGGAAAATTCCCAAATATGAGTGTGGCGACAGTTTATAATAATTTACGAGTATTTCGTGAGGTTGGCCTAGTAAAAGAATTAACATATGGTGATTCTTCTAGTCGTTTTGATTTTACTACTACGGAGCATTATCATGTGATTTGTGAAAATTGTAGTAAGATTGTTGACTTCCATTACCCAGGGCTTGATGAAGTTGAACACTTGGCTTCACATGTAACGGGTTTTAAAGTAGGACATCACCGTTTAGAAATTTATGGTGTTTGTCCGGATTGTGCTTTGAAAGAAGCTCATTAATCTTAATTCAATATGGAAGCTAACTATTTCTGTATATTTTCTAAAAAAATAAGCTATCTCTATTCAGAGATAGCTTATTTTTTTCGTTTACTATTATAGTCTTCATTGAATTCCTTGCCCACAAGTTTAGGATCAAGGGTCAAAGGTTCACGGCAATACATACACATATCTACACGGCCTAGCATTTTTGTTGGTTTTCCACAACCAGGACATACTACCTGTATTGTTTTTGTTGAAAGCATACCAATCCAAAAATAAACGACTGTACTAGCGATAATAAAAAGAAGACCGAAAAGCATAAAAACAGTCATGAGTGTTGGAGAATTGCGGAAATATATACCTCCGTACATAACGACAAAACCGACAAAAATTAAAGCGAGTGCAAAAGTACGTATTTTATTTATTTTACTTGAATACTTAGCCATAACATTCCCTCCTACAGAAAACTATACCATATTTGTGAGAATAGAAAAGTTAGTATGGGAAAAGGATGTCGAATTTTGTCTTAATTTTAAGAAGGAGATTTTTTATTCCTGTCGAAAATATAGGCTAGTAAGAAAAACGTCTTCCTAATCGGATGACAGTGACTGTTTGTGAGTCTGTATAGGTTCTCTAAAAGAACTTTAGGGATTAGATCGTACTAGGCAGTTAAAAAAGGGGGAATGAAATATGGAAGACATTCTTCGATCTATTTATCAAGAGAGGACAAGTCAGGCTAATACTCTTGGGGTACTTTTAATAGAAAAGAAACTTAAGTCATACCATATAACGGATTCATTTGATGTAATTTTATTAATTATTGTAAAAGACGCAGAACAGCCAATTTTTATAAAACACTATAGTTTTGGTGAAAAAAAGGCAGCTATGCATATTATTACGGAAGCACAGCTGAAGGAATGGCTATTATTAGGTTCTAATCGCAAATTATTTGAATGGCTTGATATGTCCAAAGTTTTATTTGATCGAAATGAATATATTGCTGATTTAAAAAAAGAGCTTTGGGAGTTTCCTTTTTACGGTCGAAAGATCAAAATGGGTTTGGAGTTTTCAAAATTGGTTCGACGTTATGTTGATGGAAAAGCATTATTTGAAGAACATTTATATTTAGATGCATACAATCATGTAGTCCACTCTTTACATCACCTAGCAAGATTAGCAGTTATTGAAAACGGCCTTCATCCTGAACTAACAGTATGGCATCAGGTAAAGCAAATAGAACCTGAAATTTTTAAATTGTATGAGGAACTTGTGAATAGTGAGGAAACTCTAGAAAAGAGACTTGAGTTATTGTTCTTAGCAAGTGAATTTATGATCCATTCTAAAATCCATCTAGGTGCTGCACATATATTGGATGTACTAAATGCTAAGGATGTTTGGCAGATTAATGATATTATGAACGAAAAGGAATTACTTCCTTATTCACTGGACTTAGAAATTTTTCTTGGTTATTTAATAGAAAAACGTTTAGTCGAAGTTGTTAATGTTGAAACAAAAGGTCATGGAATCCTTCATCGGAATTATAGGGTAATTGAAAAATTATTTTAAAAAAACATAAAAACGTATTGACCTTTTTTAAAATACTTGGTATATTAATAACCGTCGCTGCGAAACATACTTTTGAAGTTATTGCGAGTGACGGTTATGAAAAAAAGTTATTGACAACATGAAACGCTTCATGTTATATTAATAAAGTCGCTTCTGAGCGATAGAGTAAATAGCTCCTTGAAAACTAAACAAACAAAAACGTCAACAAACAAAAATATAGTGTTTGCTTATAGCAACACTAGCCAACGTAAACTATGAGCTAAACTCATACTTTCTTTTATGGAGAGTTTGATCCTGGCTCAGGACGAACGCTGGCGGCGTGCCTAATACATGCAAGTCGAGCGAATTTTTAGGAGCTTGCTCCTGAAAATTAGCGGCGGACGGGTGAGTAACACGTGGGCAACCTGCCTGTAAGACTGGGATAACTTCGGGAAACCGGAGCTAATACCGGATAATCCTTTTCCTCACATGAGGGAAAGCTGAAAGACGGTTTCGGCTGTCACTTACAGATGGGCCCGCGGCGCATTAGCTAGTTGGTGAGGTAACGGCTCACCAAGGCGACGATGCGTAGCCGACCTGAGAGGGTGATCGGCCACACTGGGACTGAGACACGGCCCAGACTCCTACGGGAGGCAGCAGTAGGGAATCTTCCGCAATGGACGAAAGTCTGACGGAGCAACGCCGCGTGAACGATGAAGGCCTTCGGGTCGTAAAGTTCTGTTGTTAGGGAAGAACAAGTACCGGAGTAACTGCCGGTACCTTGACGGTACCTAACCAGAAAGCCACGGCTAACTACGTGCCAGCAGCCGCGGTAATACGTAGGTGGCAAGCGTTGTCCGGAATTATTGGGCGTAAAGCGCGCGCAGGCGGTCCTTTAAGTCTGATGTGAAAGCCCACGGCTCAACCGTGGAGGGTCATTGGAAACTGGGGACTTGAGTACAGAAGAGGAAAGTGGAATTCCACGTGTAGCGGTGAAATGCGTAGAGATGTGGAGGAACACCAGTGGCGAAGGCGACTTTCTGGTCTGTAACTGACGCTGAGGCGCGAAAGCGTGGGGAGCAAACAGGATTAGATACCCTGGTAGTCCACGCCGTAAACGATGAGTGCTAAGTGTTAGAGGGTTTCCGCCCTTTAGTGCTGCAGCTAACGCATTAAGCACTCCGCCTGGGGAGTACGGCCGCAAGGCTGAAACTCAAAGGAATTGACGGGGGCCCGCACAAGCGGTGGAGCATGTGGTTTAATTCGAAGCAACGCGAAGAACCTTACCAGGTCTTGACATCCTCTGAC
Organism: Neobacillus sp. PS3-40; assembly: GCF_030915485.1. Classification (GTDB taxonomy): domain Bacteria; phylum Bacillota; class Bacilli; order Bacillales; family Cytobacillaceae; genus JAUZPL01. The sequence continues at coordinate 3,036,457 of NZ_CP133266.1, forward strand.
AACCCTAGAGATAGGGCTTTCCCCTTCGGGGGACAGAGTGACAGGTGGTGCATGGTTGTCGTCAGCTCGTGTCGTGAGATGTTGGGTTAAGTCCCGCAACGAGCGCAACCCTTGATCTTAGTTGCCAGCATTCAGTTGGGCACTCTAAGGTGACTGCCGGTGACAAACCGGAGGAAGGTGGGGATGACGTCAAATCATCATGCCCCTTATGACCTGGGCTACACACGTGCTACAATGGATGGTACAAAGGGCTGCAAAACCGCGAGGTTAAGCGAATCCCATAAAACCATTCTCAGTTCGGATTGTAGGCTGCAACTCGCCTACATGAAGCTGGAATCGCTAGTAATCGCGGATCAGCATGCCGCGGTGAATACGTTCCCGGGCCTTGTACACACCGCCCGTCACACCACGAGAGTTTGTAACACCCGAAGTCGGTGGGGTAACCGTAAGGAGCCAGCCGCCTAAGGTGGGACAGATGATTGGGGTGAAGTCGTAACAAGGTAGCCGTATCGGAAGGTGCGGCTGGATCACCTCCTTTCTAAGGAATATATTCTGACTTTGGGTCAGATATAAAATGTTTGCTCTGACGTTTCTTGTTTGTTTAGTTTTGAGGGAGTAATTCCTCGAAGCTTTATTTTTTTGTCTCTGCGAGTAGTCATTATCGCAAGGCAAGATGAAGTATTGTTCCTTGAAAACTAGATAATCGTAAGAAGAAGTCAAAGTAAGAACCGAGTAATCGCCATTTTAGTTTTCTCTCTTATTTATAAGAGTAGTAAGACAAACCAGCTGATGAAGAAATTCATTACTGATCATTTGTCTATAGGTTAAGTTAGAAAGGGCGCACGGTGAATGCCTTGGCACTAGGAGCCGATGAAGGACGGGACTAACACCGATATGCTTCGGGGAGCTGTAAGTAAGCTTTGATCCGGAGATTTCCGAATGGGGGAACCCACTGTTCGTAATGGAGCAGTATCTTTACCTGAATACATAGGGTATTGAAGGTAGACCCGGGGAACTGAAACATCTAAGTACCCGGAGGAAGAGAAAGCAAACGCGATTCCCTGAGTAGCGGCGAGCGAAACGGGAAATAGCCCAAACCAAGAGGCTTGCCTCTTGGGGTTGTAGGACACTCAACATGGAGTTACAAAGGAACGGGGTAAATGAAGCGACCTGGAAAGGTCAGCCGTAGAAGGTAAAAGCCCTGTAGTTGAAACTTCGTTCCCTCCTGAGTGGATCCTGAGTACGGCCGGACACGTGAAATCCGGTCGGAAGCAGGGAGGACCATCTCCCAAGGCTAAATACTCCCTAGTGACCGATAGTGAACCAGTACCGTGAGGGAAAGGTGAAAAGCACCCCGGAAGGGGAGTGAAATAGTTCCTGAAACCGTGTGCCTACAAGTAGTCAAAGCCCATTAATGGGTAATGGCGTGCCTTTTGTAGAATGAACCGGCGAGTTACGATTACATGCAAGGTTAAGTTGAAAAGACGGAGCCGCAGCGAAAGCGAGTCTGAATAGGGCGAATGAGTATGTGGTCGTAGACCCGAAACCAGGTGATCTACCCATGTCCAGGGTGAAGTCCAGGTAACACTGGATGGAGGCCCGAACCCACGCACGTTGAAAAGTGCGGGGATGAGGTGTGGGTAGCGGAGAAATTCCAATCGAACTTGGAGATAGCTGGTTCTCTCCGAAATAGCTTTAGGGCTAGCCTCACGTAGTAAGAGTCTTGGAGGTAGAGCACTGTTTGGACTAGGGGCCCTCATCGGGTTACCGAATTCAGACAAACTCCGAATGCCAAAGACTTATCCGTGGGAGTCAGACTGCGAGTGATAAGATCCGTAGTCAAGAGGGAAACAGCCCAGACCACCAGCTAAGGTCCCAAAGTATACGTTAAGTGGAAAAGGATGTGGAGTTGCTTAGACAACCAGGATGTTGGCTCAGAAGCAGCCACCATTTAAAGAGTGCGTAATAGCTCACTGGTCGAGTGACTCTGCGCCGAAAATGTACCGGGGCTAAACGTATCACCGAAGCTGTGGATTGACATCTTAGATGTCAATGGTAGGAGAGCGTTCTAAGGGCGTTGAAGCTAGATCGTAAGGACTAGTGGAGCGCTTAGAAGTGAGAATGCCGGTATGAGTAGCGAAAGATGAGTGAGAATCTCATCCACCGAATGCCCAAGGTTTCCTGAGGAAGGCTCGTCCGCTCAGGGTTAGTCGGGACCTAAGCCGAGGCCGAAAGGCGTAGGCGATGGATAACAGGTTGATATTCCTGTACCACCTCTTTATCGTTTGAGCAATGGGGGGACGCAGAAGGATAGGGTAAGCGCGCTGTTGGATATGCGCGTCTAAGCAGTTAGGCTGTCAGTGAGGCAAATCCCGCTGACGTGAAGGCTGAGCTGTGATAGCGAGGGAAATTTAGTACCGAAGTTCCTGATTCCACACTGCCAAGAAAAGCCTCTAGCGAGATAAATGGTGCCCGTACCGCAAACCGACACAGGTAGGCGAGGAGAGAATCCTAAGGTGAGCGAGAGAACTCTCGTTAAGGAACTCGGCAAAATGACCCCGTAACTTCGGGAGAAGGGGTGCTCTTTGGGGTGAATAGCCTCGAAGAGCCGCAGTGAATAGGCCCAGGCGACTGTTTAGCAAAAACACAGGTCTCTGCGAAGCCGCAAGGCGAAGTATAGGGGCTGACGCCTGCCCGGTGCTGGAAGGTTAAAAGGAGGGGTTAGCGCAAGCGAAGCTCTGAATTGAAGCCCCAGTAAACGGCGGCCGTAACTATAACGGTCCTAAGGTAGCGAAATTCCTTGTCGGGTAAGTTCCGACCCGCACGAAAGGCGTAACGATCTGGGCACTGTCTCAACGAGAGACTCGGTGAAATTATAGTACCTGTGAAGATGCAGGTTACCCGCGACAGGACGGAAAGACCCCGTGGAGCTTTACTGTAGCCTGATATTGAATTTTGGTACAGCTTGTACAGGATAGGTAGGAGCCTGAGAAGCCGGAGCGCTAGCTTCGGTGGAGGCGTCGGTGGGATACTACCCTGGCTGTATTGAAATTCTAACCCACACCCACATATCTGGGTGGGAGACAGTGTCAGGTGGGCAGTTTGACTGGGGCGGTCGCCTCCTAAAGAGTAACGGAGGCGCCCAAAGGTTCCCTCAGAATGGTTGGAAATCATTCGCAGAGTGTAAAGGCACAAGGGAGCTTGACTGCGAGACCTACAAGTCGAGCAGGGACGAAAGTCGGGCTTAGTGATCCGGTGGTTCCGCATGGAAGGGCCATCGCTCAACGGATAAAAGCTACCCGGGGATAACAGGCTTATCTCCCCAAGAGTCCACATCGACGGGGAGGTTTGGCACCTCGATGTCGGCTCATCGCATCCTGGGGCTGTAGTCGGTCCCAAGGGTTGGGCTGTTCGCCCATTAAAGCGGTACGCGAGCTGGGTTCAGAACGTCGTGAGACAGTTCGGTCCCTATCCGTCGTGGGCGCAGGAAATTTGAGAGGAGCTGTCCTTAGTACGAGAGGACCGGGATGGACGCACCGCTGGTGTACCAGTTGTCTTGCCAAAGGCATCGCTGGGTAGCTATGTGCGGACGGGATAAGTGCTGAAAGCATCTAAGCATGAAGCCCCCCTCAAGATGAGATTTCCCATAGCGTCAAGCTAGTAAGATCCCTGAAAGATGATCAGGTTGATAGGTCAGAGGTGGAAGCGTGGCAACATGTGGAGCTGACTGATACTAATCGATCGAGGACTTAACCATTTTTAAAGCGATCTCGTTCTTAATACTTCTTCTAAGATTATCTAGTTTTGAGGGAATGAAAATTTTCTCTTGCAAAATTGCAAAAAGGCATTATAATAATATATGTCTGATGAAAATAGTCTGGTAATTATGGCAAGAAGGTCACACCCGTTCCCATACCGAACACGGAAGTTAAGCTTCTTTGCGCCGATGGTAGTTGGGACTTTGTCCCTGTGAGAGTAGGACGTTGCCAGGCTTGTATTGTTCCGCAGTAGCTCAGTGGTAGAGCTATCGGCTGTTAACCGATCGGTCGTAGGTTCGAGTCCTACCTGCGGAGCCATTTATGGAGAGCTGTCCGAGTGGCCGAAGGAGCACGATTGGAAATCGTGTAGGCGGGTAACCCTGTCTCAAGGGTTCAAATCCCTTGCTCTCCGCCATTTAGTATTTTGGCCCCTTGGTCAAGTGGTTAAGACACCTCCCTTTCACGGAGGTAACACGGGTTCGAGTCCCGTAGGGGTCACCATTATGGAGGATTAGCTCAGCTGGGAGAGCATCTGCCTTACAAGCAGAGGGTCGGCGGTTCGATCCCGTCATCCTCCACCATATTAGTTTTACTTTTTAAACTTAATCATTCTCATTGTCGCGGGGTGGAGCAGTCTGGCAGCTCGTCGGGCTCATAACCCGAAGGTCGCAGGTTCAAATCCTGCCCCGCAATTTGGTCCGGTAGTTCAGTTGGTTAGAATGCCTGCCTGTCACGCAGGAGGTCGCGGGTTCGAGTCCCGTCCGGACCGCCATTTATATTTAAAGTTTGGCTCGGTAGCTCAGTCGGTAGAGCAAAGGACTGAAAATCCTTGTGTCGGCGGTTCGATTCCGTCCCGAGCCACCTTTTATCTTGAAATTTATTGTTTAATTAATATATGAGCCGATGTAGCTCAATTGGTAGAGCAACTGAATCGTAATCAGTAGGTTGGGGGTTCAATTCCTCTCGTCGGCACCTTAAGCTGACTTAAGAAAAATTTTATATGTGGAGGGGTAGCGAAGTGGCTAAACGCGGCGGACTGTAAATCCGCTCCCTCCGGGTTCGGCGGTTCGAATCCGTCCCCCTCCACCATTTTATAGGGGTATAGTTTAAAGGTAGAACGAAGGTCTCCAAAACCTTTGGTGTGGGTTCAATTCCTACTACCCCTGCCAATTTTTTATAATAATTATGGCGATTGTGGCGAAGTGGTTAACGCACCTGATTGTGGTTCAGGCATTCGTGGGTTCGATTCCCATCAGTCGCCCCATTTTCTATTGAGAATTTCAAAAAAATATTGTATCATTGGGCTATAGCCAAGCGGTAAGGCATCGCACTTTGACTGCGACATGCGTTGGTTCAAATCCAGCTAGCCCAGCCTATTTGCGGAAGTAGTTCAGTGGTAGAACATCACCTTGCCAAGGTGGGGGTCGCGGGTTCGAATCCCGTCTTCCGCTCCAACTCTTATGGCGGCATGGCCAAGTGGTAAGGCAAAGGTCTGCAAAACCTTTATTCACCGGTTCGAATCCGGTTGCCGCCTCCATAAATTTTTATATTAATGAAATTAATTGCTATTTATAATTTGCCGGGGTGGCGGAACTGGCAGACGCACAGGACTTAAAATCCTGCGGTAGGTGACTACCGTACCGGTTCGATTCCGGTTCTCGGCACTGCTTTACAAATTAATTTTATTACGCCGGTGTGGCGGAATTGGCAGACGCGCACGACTCAAAATCGTGTTGGGTAACCAGTGTCGGTTCGACCCCGACCACCGGTATCGATTAAGGCCGGAAAAAGCCTTTAGTAAAAAGAGATCTCACATTATGTGAGGTCTCTTTTTTGTCGTACCCCGAACACTCCTCTCATATTTCTATCATATATATTAAAATGTTTCTCTTATTCTGATTTCTTCTAGTAAAAATTACTGAGTATTTATGTTAAAGCGGGAAGGGAAGCTGTGGAATCAAGTTGGTAAGATTTAATGGTTGGCGGCCTGTCCTATTTAAAAGATAAAAGGAACTGCCTACTTAGATGGATCTGATTTTAATAATCCTTGCTACCATAGCATTCAAACTTTGTTGCAAGATGTGGCAAGAATACAAATTCTTAAATCATTATAACCCTTTTCCAATTTTAACAATCATTTACTCACTAAGGAAACATAAAGATTCTAACTTGATTGATAGATTGCCTTTTTACTTAACATAGTAAGTTATATATAGAAGATTGATATGTGAATAGAAAAAAGTACTAAAGCTTGATGGCAGAATTGCTCATTCTGGCTATCATTTTTATTAAATAAATAACAAGGATATCGTAAGTGGAATCAAGTAAAGATAGCACCCAAAAAGTAAACAAAACTGATGTTAATTATGGGTTTTTAATGTTTCTTTATGTGATATACATTTCATTTTAAGGAGTATGTATTAAAAAATACTTTTTGATGCCTTACAATTATACATTTGACCATCAGCTTTCTTTAATAACTCAAACAAATCCATACTATCATTTGGATAGATAGCTGAACCGATGGATGCCTTAACAGGTATTTTTACTTGATCTGAGAGGTTTTCCAGTTTCTTTTCCAGTCTATTTAGGACAGTTTCTAAGCCTGCCTCTCCATTATAGTGTCCAATGACCAGAAATTCGTCACCGCCCCAACGAGCAACAATGTCACTCTTTCTAGTAGATTCAACAAGTAATTCACTGATCTTAATTAGAACCATGTCACCCTTATGATGACCATATGTGTCATTGATTGTTTTAAAGCTATCACAATCAACTACTAATATAAATAATTTGCTATTAGCTCTCTCTGCAAAAGAAAAAATCTTATCATATGTATTCATTACAAATCTGCGATTGTAAATACCTGTAAGTTCATCTTTCTCAGAATAAAATCTTACTTTATCATACTGTTTACCTGCCCAATATCCAAAAAAGACTAAGAATGGGTACGAGTAGAGATCAAGCGGCTCGACTGAGTTATCACGAAAATAATAGTAAAAGATATAAACGGAGTGTAATAAAAATAAGCCTAAACTTCCTACGATTCTGCCAGAATATTTCATGTTGATCCACCCTTGTTATAATCTTATAGACATACTCATTATTATATCATGTTGGTGAGAAGGGTAAATAACATAAGTAAAAAATTGTAAAAAGAATGGTGTTGGGTTATAGGTAACCTTCATGGACGGTGGAAAGTAGAGGAAGGGAAGGGAAGGTTATTCCCTTCCCTGGTTGCAATGCAAAGATTCACTTACACATTAAATCTATACCCTGCACCCCAAATGGTTTCAATATATTGTGGAGTGGAGGGGTTTTTTTCAATTTTTTTACGAATTTTTTGAATGTGGACAGACACTGTGGCCGTATCTCCAAAGTGTTCTTCTTTCCAAATGGTGGTGAAAAGATGATCTTTACTAAACACGATATTGGGATGAGATATGAGAAAGACGAGTAATTCATATTCTTTGGCGGTAAATGATACTTCTTTTCCATTTACAAAAACTTGATGTGAAGCAGTGTTGACTTCAAGTCCTTTGTGCGAAATAATTTCAATTGTAGTATTTTTCCCCATTAATCGCTCGTACCGATTAATATGAGATTTTACCCTTGCAACAAGCTCAGACGGACTAAAGGGCTTCGTTAAATAATCATCAGCACCGTACCCTAAGCCTCTAATTTTATCAATATCATCTGTTTTTGCAGAAACAATGATGACAGGGATTTCACTTTTGCCTCGGACAGCCTTTAAGATTTCGAATCCATCTTTATTTGGCAACATTAAATCGACAATAATGATATCATATGTTCCAGAGGTTGCATGCTGCAGCCCAATCAAACCATCAGCAATAATGGTGACATGATAGCCATTCAATTGAAGATAATCCCGCTCTAATTCTGCAATGTTTGCATCATCTTCAATAATCAAAATATGCTTCATTCGTTTTTTTCACCTTCCCTTGAAAAAATGGGCAGGATAATTGTAAAACAACTTCCCTCGCCTACGATACTGTTAACGGTAATATCGCCGCCATGTGCTTTGACCAGCTCCTTTGAAATGGATAGACCCAGTCCCGTACTCATCAGATTTTTGGTTCGTTCTTTTTCGATACGATAAAACCGGTTGAAAATATAGGGCAGTTTGTCACTTGGAATCCCTGAACCATTATCTTTTATACTTAGCTTAATGACATCATGCTCTTTATATAATTCGCATTTTAATGCTAAATCATTTTCATCTCCATGTTTTTGGGCATTTCCAATGATATTCTGAATCGCCTGATGAATTCTTTTACGATCAATCTTGACTAAATAGTCTTTCTCAAGTTTATTCAAATAGTTGAAAGTAAGGCCGTTCTCTTTAAATTCAAAAGAAAATTCCTCCATCAAATCTGAAGTATAGCCTCCAATGGAAACCTCCTCAAAATGATAATCCAGTTTATCCATATCAATTTTTGAAAATAAAAAGAGATCATCGATGAGCTTGTTCATATATTGGCTATTACTATAGATAATTTTGAAGTATGAGTCCATTTTATCTTCGGGCACAACGCCATCAATGATCGCTTCCATATATCCTTGAATAGAGGTAATCGGCGTTTTTAGATCATGAGAGATATTGGCAATTAATAGCTTGCGGTTTTCCTCATATTCCTTTTGCATTTCTTCGCCTTTTTTTAATTTCTTTGCCATATGATTAAAGGATGTAATCAATGCTTGTATTTTATTTTTGGTTGGATGGGTAATTTCCGTGTAGTAATTTCCGTTTGCAATTTCTTCTACACCAAGAATCAATGTATCAATCGGCTGTAAAATTTGTTTTTCCAAGCGGGTATGAAAAATAAATGTTCCTATTTCCCTCATGATGGTAAATACCAGGAGAAGAATGAAAATAATCTTTACTTCAACGAATTGATACAACAAATAAAAAGTAATTAGTGGGATCAATAGAAGGACCATTCTGGCGTGGCGGAATTTCCTGGCATTTTTATGAAAGTTGGCTTGGATTTCATGAACCTCATGCCTATAGGGGTTATGGTTATGCAGATGGTCATGCCTATGCCACCTTCGATTTTTACGTTTCATAAAAATGCCTCCTTTATATACAAAAGTACAGAGCAAAAACAAAATCGCCGCTGGGACAATTTCGTTTTTGCGATCCATTCTTTATTTGGTGAAATTAACTTCTACTGTTGCGTTCGTTTCGTGTAAGCCATCATTTTCGTAGCTTCCTTGAATGGTGATGGATACTTTTTCTACTTCTTTATTTTTATTTGTAACGATGTTCGCTAAAATATGAGGTTTTTCCATCAACATCATTTCTTTCATTAGTTTACCCTTTAGTGGATGGTGATGGCCAGAGTCTTTACCAAGGAACGGGCCATTTTCACAGTTGCTCTGCATTCTTTCTTTCATTCTCTCTTTCATTTTCGCAACTGCTTCATCAAGTTCAAGTGAGAATATGGTTTTTTCCCCTTGCTCTTCTGCTTTCAAGTCATTTAATAGTCGGAGGAAGCATAAAAGGATATCAGCTTTACTCTTGAATCCATGAATATGTCCATGCCCAAAGTGTTCATTATGTCTGCCATGTCTAAATCCTCTATGAAATGGGCATCCATGTTCGTGATCTCTTTTAAATTCGGTTGTACTTTCATGCTTACCTTCATTTCCGTCACAATTCCATTCTGATTGCAGGTGACATTTTGTATTTCCATCCCCGCTGTGTTGAAATTCGTTACTGAACTTCAAAACTTGCTGTCCATCTTTTTCTACTTTAACTTGAAGGACACCTTCTCTTTCTTTTTTCTCTTTCATTGTTTTCACTACATCATATATTGCTTTGATTTTATTCATCGTCTTTCCTCCATTATAGTTTTTATTTTGCTTACATGAAGGATTGTAGCAACCAATAAAAAAAACAAACGAAAGAAAGTTTAAAAAAAGTATAAAGTTTGTTAAAAAAACTATAAAGACGGGATTATTGTAGAGTTTTCATATCAACTAAAACGTAACTGTCATGTTTCTAATCTACTCTTTCTCTCACTTGATTTAAATCAAAGTAGGGAGGGGATATTTATTAGATAATAGAGATACAAAGTGAATATTACGTTTTACACATACCATCTAGCAAGTATAAGTGTTAATTTAAACTAACATAACAAGGTGATGTGAACAAGAACGTAAGAGAGACTAAATTTCTAAGAAAAAGGAGTGACAAAATATGCATTTGGTTCCTTTTGCGATTGCTTTTGCATTACCATTTCATGTACATTCATTTACATTTATCATTGCAATTGAAACTTTACTATTTTCGATTATTTTACGATCCAAAGGAGTATTCCTTCTCCAATTAGTGCTCTTCCTGGCTACCTTTGCCATTGATGGTTTAGTGCCAAATAGTTTGAACATATTTCTAATAATTGTTCAAATTTTATTAGGAATAATATGTCTCTACAAGATAAAAAAAGCTGCAGAAATGGATTATTTATTGGTACTTGAAAAAACACACAGAATCCCACCGAATCTAACAAAGGGTAGTAACTTCGGGAATCGATCTTCTTTTTTTAGATAAATGATGCTACTACCAATGTCTTCTGTGACATTGGTAGTAGCCAAAATACATGTATAAGAAGAAGGAGTGACGAAATTTTAAGATCCCAATTTTTGTGGATTGGTTATTTGAATTCTATAGTTAGAAAGTTAACGGGTTTTCACCTTCTTGTTGACATATGCTCTTTAATAATATAGAATGTAATATGTTCATGAGTTGATTTACAATATGCGGGTGTAGTTTACTGGTAAAACCTCAGCCTTCCAAGCTGATGTAGTGGGTTCGATTCCCATCACCCGCTCCATACATAATAACTAACGCAGTGTACCGTTTCGTAGAGAACGTTGTATTGCGTTTTTTTGTTGTTAGCTTAACTTTGGATGGAAATGAAAAAAAGATGCATTACTAGCATCCTTGGATATGATAGGTAGCTTCCCCGCCGTGAAATTGTATAAACATTTTCATTAATGATTCGGTAAGTCTTTCGGCATTTTCTTGAGTTGTTGATGGTCTTAAATAGATGATTTGCAAGGCGTTCTTTGTATTCTCCGTTACTGGTGATCTTTCAGAATCAACGAAAGGACTTCCAAATGGGCCTTGTTGATCAGAAGAAACGATTAAATGGTGTAAGGAATTCAAACGGCCATTTAGTCCGAGATATTCTTCATTTTCTTGGCCAATACGGATGGTAACAGGTCCAGATAATTTTTCGCAATCATAGATCCCAATAGGTACTTGATATTGTAAAGAGAAAAAATTATTTAAATCAATGGCACTTTGGACAGATGATAGGAAGTTTTGTTTTTGGACTCTCCGAAATAAGGCCTCAGCTGAGTGCCGATAACGATTAGGATCCTTGCCAGTTAGCTTGAAGATTTTGCGCCACTCTTGAATTCCTGGTAGGTCAGTTACATTTTTATTTTCCAATTCAAAAAAAGTGGATTCTTGGTGCATTTGCAATCTGCCAATTAACATTTGCGGCGAAGGACCGACAGTAATATTCTTGTATTCAATAATACCAAGTTTGAAATCTGGAATCAGATTCGCCAGATTTGGTGAAATTTGAATTTCCAACCTTTCCACCTCCAAAATATCTTGAATTTAGTTTATCATATATAAATGTGATCCTAAAAAATTATAATATCCTTCTTAAGAAAGGAGGCATTTTGATGGATATAAAGCAGCTCAAACAAGAAGTCATTGCCTATAGTAAACAAATTGGAATCGATAAAATTGGCTTTACAACAGCCAATACTTTTGATGAACTTAAAAATAGATTAATTCGACAGCAAGAACTAAATTTTCAATCAGGGTTTGAAGAACCAGACATTGATAAGCGTGTGACACCTTCATTACTTTTAGAAGAGCCACGTTCAATTATATCTATTGCGGTTGCATACCCATCAAAGATGAAAATCCGTGTTGAAAGCAAAAATGGTGAAAGAAGAGGAATTTTTTGCAGAGCATCATGGGGTATGGACTATCACACCATTATTAGGGATCGGTTAAAAAAGCTTGAGGATTTTATTTCAGCTAAGGTTCCAGGTGCACGGTTAAAATCAATGGTGGACACGGGGGAACTTTCTGACCGGGCTGTAGCAGAAAGAGCAGGTATTGGGTGGAGCGGAAAAAACTGTTCAATTATTACTCCTGAGTTTGGATCATATGTATATCTAGGTGAGATGATTACAAGTATTCCGTTTGCACCTGATACCCCTATGGAGGATCAATGTGGATCTTGCACTAAATGTTTGGATGCATGTCCAACTGGAGCATTGGTGCAAGGAGGACAGATTAATGCGCAGCGTTGTATTGGTTTTTTAACACAAACAAAAGGCTTTGTCCCTGATGAATTTAGGGATAAGATCGGGAACAGAATATATGGATGTGATTCATGTCAAACAGCCTGTCCCGTCAACAAAGGGAAGGATTTTCATTTTCATCACGAAATTGAGCCAGACCCAGAAGTAGTTAAACCATTATTAATTCCGATTTTAAAAATGAGCAATCGAGAATTTAAGGAGAGGTTCGGAAACCTTGCTGGTTCTTGGCGAGGGAAAAAGCCAATTCAACGAAATGCTATTATTGCCCTTGCTCATTTTAAAGATGAAACGGCAGTACCACAGTTAATTGATGTAATGAAGAGTGATTCAAGGCCTGTAATCAGAGGAACTGTAGCATGGGCACTTGGGAAAATTGGTGGCGAGAGAGCACTAGCTGCACTTAAAGAGGCTAAGGAGAAAGAAATCGATTTAGAGGTCCAACTGGAAATTGAAAAGGGATTAAAATTTTTTAGCTAAGTAGAACTTATATAAGGGGCTCGCCATTCGAAGCGTTTTCTTAATAAAGGAGTGAACAACACTCCTTTATTTTTTTTGATTCAAAATCCTTTTCTCTACATATGTATGGAAAGAAAGGGGTGAAAAGGATGCAAAAACAACTACAGGATTTATTTGAAGAGAGAGTCAACCAGTATGTATCTGATTCAAGGAAAATGAATTCAATGTACCCAAAGGCAGAAAAGAAAAAGGAAGCTTGTGCGAAAAGATCCGCTGAGATTGTTAAAGTGAAGGCAACAGGGAGAATAATTGACAACATGGTTAAAGAGGACCTTAAGATAGCTAAGTACCAGGCTCATTTCCAATTTTTAATAAAACAAAATGATAAACTTTATATGGAAGAAGAAGTGGAATGGAGAGAAGCTAAATTCTATAAAAACACCTTGATTTCTGACGAGGAAATAGTGCCTTTTGAATATCAAGACCATCAAGAGGTTGATGGTGCCCTAATTCCTATTGAGGAGGGAGGTCAGCGACTTAGCTATGAATACAACCGTTTAAAAGTTGTACAATATGCTGAGAACTGGTGGAATAGCTATAACCCCGCCTACAAAAAGTTTGAAGTGGATTGTACCAATTTTATTTCCCAATGTTTACACACGGGGGGTGCTCCGATGAATGGTTTTCCGAATCGGGGAAGAGGTTGGTGGCTCCGAAATAATAATTGGAGTTACAGCTGGGCTGTAGCAAATTCCTTAAGACTGTTTCTAGCAAATCCACAAAATGCTTTAAAGGCAAGGGAAGTGAAGAGCCCTGATCAATTGTTATTAGGTGATGTCATTTGCTATGATTTTGAAGGGGACGGCCGTTATAATCATAATACAGTTGTAACAGGTAAGGATCCACTTGGTATGCCGCTAGTAAATGCCCATACATACAATAGTCGAATGCGGTATTGGGCGTATGAAGATTCAACAGCCTACACCCCGAAAATTAAGTATAAGTTTTTTACCATTAATGATGGAAGGTAATCATTTTTGCCTGGTTGCCATTGAGTGGTATAATATCAGGTAGAGTTTTTATATGAGGTGAAAATACGTGGCAATACATATCGTTTTATATCAACCACAAATTCCAGCAAATACAGGAAATATCGCACGGACTTGTGCAGGAACAGATACTATTTTACATTTAATTCGACCATTAGGTTTTTCAACGGATGATAAAATGTTGAAAAGGGCTGGTTTGGATTACTGGCAATTTGTAAAGATTGTTTACTATGACTCATTAGATGAGTTTTATGAAAAAAATTCAGGCGGTGAATTTTTCTATATAACAAAGTTTGGTCAAAAGCCGTTTACTTCCTTTGACTATAGTGTTGTGAATAAAGATTATTTCTTTATCTTTGGTCGTGAAACAACAGGACTTCCAAAGGATGTTATTGAAAAAAATAAGGATGTAAGCCTTCGGATTCCGATGAATGAAAATATTCGTTCTCTGAATCTATCCAATACAGCTGCCATACTTATCTACGAGGCATTGAGGCAGCAAAACTATCCAAATTTAATTAAGTGAAAAGGGACCAGAATGGTCTCTTTTTTCTAATGTGAAAGGAAGAATATTATGAATGATGTAATAACAAACATACTCAATCACCGTTCGATTCGCCATTTTGAGGATAAGCTGTTAACTGATGAACAAATTAGTACTATTATTTCCTGTGCACAGTCAGCATCAACATCAAGCTATATTCAAGCCTATTCGATTATTGGAATCAAGGATAAAGAAAAAAAGAGAAAGTTAGCTGAGCTTGCTGGAAATCAGGGTTATGTAGAAAATAATGGGCATTTCCTGGTCTTTTGTGCTGATCTTCATCGTCATGAAATAATTGGTGAAAGAGAAGGTAAAAATGTGATTCCAACAATCGAAAGCACAGAAAAATTCATGGTATCTCTGATTGATGCATCACTTGCAGCACAAAACGCTGCGATAGCTGCTGAATCGATGGGGTTGGGAATTTGCTATATTGGTGGGATTCGTAATAACCTTGAAGGGGTAAAAGATCTATTGAAAACTCCTGAAAGGGTTATTCCTCTTTTCGGAATGGCAATTGGATACCCTACAAAAATAACGGACCAAAAACCAAGGTTGCCACTTGAGCACATTTATCATGAGGATCAGTATGAACAAAATAGAGAGGTTTATGTAAAGCAGCTTCAAGATTATGATAACCTTATTTCAAGCTATTATGAAAAAAGAACAAATAGTGTACGCAATGATCGTTGGACGGACCAGATGGCAAAAATGCTTGAAAAACAAACAAGAATGTATATGAAAGAATTTGTGCAAAAAAGCAAAATGGATCTTCAGTGAAAAAATATAATATATTATGCCTATAGAAAAAGACTGCCAATTGGCAGTCTTTTTTTACTTTGTAGAACCAGGTTTATCATTGTAACCGGACGTGAAGATAGCTGCTAAAAATGCGATTATAACTAAAATTACAAAAAATGTATTCATATTTATGTAGCCCCTTTTACCATCAGATTTAGGTTGTTTTCCCATTTCTACATTTATTATAGCCTAACATTTTAAAATGAAAAGTGAAGATTTGCACAGTTGGGGGTAAAAAGAAAGACAGTTTGTTTTTTCGATATGAATGTTCAATTGTCCAAAAGCATAGAGTATATAAATCATCTCTGATAACGATACAGGGGGAGGACTAAATGGATATTTTAAAAAAAATTGAGAAATACCGTGATGAAGAGGAAAAACTTCGATGGGAAGGAACGTTTAAGGAATATTTACTTATGCTGAAGGAAAAGCCCTGGGTAGCCCAATCTGCCCATTCTCGAGTTTATAATATGATCAAGGATGCTGAGATTGAAGAGGAAAAAGGGGTTAGAAGATACAAATTTTTTAGTCATCAATTATTTGGATTAGAAGAAGCTCTTGAAAGACTTGTAGAGGAATACTTCCATCCTGCTGCCAAAAGGCTTGATGTGAGAAAGCGTATTTTACTATTAATGGGCCCTGTAAGTGGGGGGAAATCCACGCTAGTTACCATGCTGAAAAGGGGTCTTGAAGAATATTCACGGACAGACAAAGGATCTATTTTTGCAATTAAAGGATGCCCGATGCACGAGGATCCACTTCATTTAATCCCACAGTTTTTGCGAGACGATTTTAATAAGGAATATGGCATTCGGATTGAAGGAAACTTATCTCCCTTAAACATGATGCGTCTTGAACAGGAGTATGGTGGGAAGATTGAAGATGTTATAGTTGAAAGGATCTTTTTCTCGGAAGACAAACGAACTGGGATTGGAACATTTAGTCCATCAGATCCAAAATCCCAGGACATTGCCGATTTGACAGGCAGTATTGACTTTTCCACAATTGCTGAATATGGTTCAGAATCTGACCCAAGGGCATACCGATTTGATGGTGAATTAAATAAAGCCAATCGTGGGATGATGGAATTCCAAGAAATGTTGAAATGTGATGAGAAATTTTTGTGGCATTTGTTGTCATTGACACAAGAGGGGAATTTCAAAGCAGGGCGATTCGCATTGATTTCTGCGGATGAATTAATCGTTGCTCATACGAATGAAACGGAGTATCGGTCATTTATTTCGAATAAAAAAAATGAGGCACTGCATTCAAGAATTATTGTAATGCCGATTCCTTATAACTTAAAGGCTTCTCAAGAAGAAAAGATATATGAAAAAATGATCAATGAAAGTGATGTGGCCGATGTACACATTGCTCCGCACACCTTAAAAGTGGCTGCGATGTTTACGATTCTAACTCGCTTAAAAGAACCGAAAAAAGGTGATATTGATTTAGTGAAAAAAATGCGCCTTTATGACGGTGAAAATGTGGAAGGATTTAATGAAGCGGATGTTAGTGAACTTAAAAAAGAATATCCTGATGAAGGAATGAGTGGCATTGATCCTCGCTACGTTATTAATCGGATATCCTCCACAATAATCAGGAAAGAAGTACCGTCCATTAATGCATTGGATGTATTGCGGTCATTAAAAGACGGACTTGATCAACATCCATCGATTACAGCCGAATTACGAGAACGCTATTTGAATTTTATTTCACTAGCTCGTAAAGAGTATGATACGATTGCGAAGAAGGAAGTCCAAAAAGCGTTTGTTTATTCATACGAAGAGTCTGCTAAAACATTAATGGATAACTATTTGGATAATGTTGAAGCCTATTGCAATAAGGCGAAGCTCCGGGATCCATTAACAGGGGAAGAAATTAATCCTGATGAAAAGCTTATGCGCTCGATTGAAGAGCAAATTGGCATTTCAGAAAATGCGAAAAAATCATTCCGTGAAGAAGTGCTTATTCGAATTTCTGCCTTTGCAAGGAAGGGCAAACGGTTTGATTATAATTCACATGATCGCTTGCGTGAAGCTATCCAAAAGAAACTTTTTGCCGATTTAAAAGATGTTGTTAAAATTACAACTTCATCTAAAACACCAGATGAGCAGCAGTTAAAAAAAGTCAATGAAGTCGTTGCTCGTCTGATTGATAAGCATGGTTATAACTCTACTTCTGCGAATGACCTGTTAAAGTATGTAGGAAGTCTATTAAACCGATAAAAGAAATGACGAGCAGGGAAAATAAAGCTTTGTAAAAGATATATTACAATAAAGCTAGGCAATATTTAAAAGATGATTTCTGTATTAAACTAGGGCACTGTAAAACATTCGTTTTTATCAAAGATAATATATAGCTGTATTAAAAAGGCTCTTTTCTTAAACTTTGTTGCTAGTTGAAACTAAATTAGAATGGTATTCCAGTTTACCGATAAAAACCGTAGGAAGTTTTTAAGGAAAGAGCACGATACCATTGTTATTTCGGGTTTTTAGACTAGGTACGAAAAACAACAATCTATGCGAAAACAGCCATTAAAAAAGACGACGCTAAAATTCAAAATGAATTTTAAGTCGTCTTTTTGATTAAATAGAGGCTTTTATACCTATTTTACATTGAATTGTTAAAAAAGTATTACTTAACCGACAAGTAATGCTTTTTTTATTGCGCTCAAACTGTATTCCATATCATTCATTCAAGTAGTTACTTGATTATTCCTTGAAAAAGAGTAAACTAATATTCAAACAATCGCTTGAATGAGGAGTGAGATAATGTCCAAAAAGGATACTTGTGAGATTTATTGTTTTGATGAGAGCAAAGTTAGCCGAATTCAAGGTGAATTACAAACCATAGATATTTCGAGTGTTGCCCAATTGTTTAAAGCGATCGCTGATGAAAATAGAGCAAAAATAACCTATGCATTGTGTAGAGATGAAGAGCTATGTGTTTGTGATATAGCAAATATTATAGGCACCACGGTTGCAAATACTTCCTTTCATTTACGCACGCTCCATAAACAAGGGATTGTAAACTTTAGAAAAGAAGGAAAGATGGCGTTTTATTCCATAAATGATGAACAAATTAAACAGTTAATTACTATTGCTGTACTACATAGGATAGAGGTGAAAGCCAATGTCTGAACATGAAACAAAAACTTACCGGGTACAAGGATTTTCCTGAGCTGGCTGTGCAAAAACGTTCGAAACGAACGTGAAACACCTGGATGGTGTTTTGGATGCGAAGGTAAACTTTGGAGCCTCGAAAATAGTGGTTACAGGAAATACGACGATTGATGCACTTGAAAAAGCAGGTGCGTTCGAAAATTTGAAATTATGGGACGAAAATGAAAAAAAAGTAAAACAAAAGCCGTTCTGGAAGCAAAAAGAAAATGTGAAAGTATATCTTTCTACCCTAATCCTTGTTAGTAGCGGATTTTTAGAATACCAAATTGGGGAGGGACATCATCTTCCGACAATCGGGTATGCTGTAGCGATCCTGATCGGCGGTTATTCACTGTTTATTAAGGGGCTGAAAAATTTAGCTCGATTACAATTTGATATGAACACACTTATGACGATTGCCATTTTGGGGGCGGCGGTAATTGGGCAGTGGAAGGAAGGGGCAACCGTTGTCATTCTCTTTGCCGTCAGTGAAGTTCTAGAACGTTATTCAATGGATAAAGCTCGTCAATCCATTGAATCGTTGCTGGATATTGCTCCAAAAGAAGCGTTAATTCGTCGTGAAAGTGAAGAAATAATGGTCCGTGTTGAAGATATTCAAATGGGCGATCTTATGATTGTAAAGCCTGGACAGAAGGTAGCGATGGATGGAATCGTCATTAAGGGCACATCTACGTTAAATCAGGCTGCTATTACTGGAGAAAGTGTTCCAGTAATAAAGAGTATTGATGATGAAGTCTTTGCTGGGACATTAAATGAAGAAGGATTATTGGAAGTAAAAGTAACAAAACGGGTAGAAGATACGACTCTATCGAAAATCATTCATTTGGTGGAGGAAGCTCAGGCAGAACGGGCCCCTTCTCAGGCATTTGTGGATCAATTTGCAAAATATTATACACCGGTGATTGTTATCATGGCTCTATTAATTGTGATTATCCCTCCTTTGTTATTTGGAGGAGTATGGAGCAAATGGATATATGAAGGATTAGCTATATTAGTGGTTGGCTGCCCATGTGCCTTGGTTATTTCAACGCCAGTTGCCGTCGTAACAGCTATAGGAAATGCGGCTAGAAATGGTGTTCTCATTAAAGGGGGTATTTATTTAGAGGAAGCGGGAGCTCTAAGAGTTATTGCTTTTGATAAAACAGGAACACTGACACAAGGGATTCCTACTGTAACTGACATTATTCCTGTTGTTGGAAATGAAAATGAGCTTTTGACGATTTTAGCATCCATTGAAAAAGGATCCCAACATCCCTTAGCATCAGCTGTTATAAGAAAAGCTGAAGAGAGTGGATTGGATTTTATTGATAAATTTGTTGAAGAATTTCAATCTATTACTGGTAAGGGTGTAAAAGTAAAAGTAAATCATGATTGGTATTACGTGGGAAGTCCGAAACTGTTTGAAGAATTACTTCAAACAATAGAGAGAAGTATGAAAGAAAAAATTATTCGTTTGCAAACAGAAGGAAAAACAGTCGTGATGTTAGGAACCGAAAAGGAATTCCTCTTGTTAGTTGCGGTAGCGGATGAAATTAGAGATTCATCAAAAGGGGTTATTCAAAAACTTCATCAAATAGGAATTGAAAAAACAGTTATGCTGACGGGCGATAACCAACGGACCGCAGAAACAATAGGAACTGAAGTTGGGGTTTCAGAAATAAAGGCTGATTTGCTACCAGAAGAAAAACTGAACTTTATTAAGGAGCTTAGGGCAAAGCATCATAGTGTGGCGATGGTTGGAGATGGAGTTAATGATGCACCAGCACTTGCCGCTTCAACTGTTGGTGTCGTAATGGGTGGTGCAGGAACGGATACGGCACTTGAAACAGCTGATATTGTCCTTATGTCTGATGATTTAAGCAAATTGCCATATACCATTAAATTAAGCCGAAAGGCATTAGCAATTATAAAACAAAATATTACTTTCGCGTTAGCCATTAAAGCTGTGGCTTTACTCCTAGTTATTCCCGGATGGTTAACATTATGGATAGCCGTATTCGCTGATATGGGAGCCACATTAATCGTTACGCTAAACAGTTTAAGATTACTGAAAGTAAAAGAATAATTTTTTAACAACAATAATTGTATTCAATCAAACAGTAGGATTAAGTGGGTTCTACTGTTTTTGTTATTGGCTGTTTTCGCATAGATTGTTGTTTTTCATACCTAGTCTAAAAACCCGAAATAATAATAGTATCGTGCTCTTTTCTTAAAAACTTCCTACGGTTTTCATCGGTAAACTGGAATACCATTCTAATTTAGTTTCAACTAGCAACAAAGTTTAAGAAAAGAGCCTTGTTATTTTAAATAATTACTTAGATTCATATCATTTTTGAAAAAAAATATTTGATTCAATACTTGCAAATTGCAAATAATAATATATAATACAGGTAAGAGGTGAAAATATTGGAAAATACCCGAGAACTTTTTCAGATGATGACTCGTAGGTTTGGCTTCCTCAATAAAAACTGTTGTAGTGTTGGTTCAGTAGAAATCTCCGTTGTCCATAGTCATATCCTTTACGAAATTGATAAAAATAAAAACCCTTCGATACAACAAGTGGCAGAAACATTAGGCATTGATATAACAACTTTTAGCCGCCAGGTTCAAAGCTTAGTCAAACAAGGATTTGTGAAGAAAACACCGGATCCGAGTGATCGAAGAGTTTCAATCCTTTCTTTAACAACGGAAGGAAAGTTTATCGCTTCTGCGATTGATTCACAAATGAATCAATATTTAGAACAAGTATTTTCGCACTTAAATGAATTTGAAAAAGAAACCATTATTCGCTCTATAGAATTGTTATCAAGTGCAATGGAAAAAACAACATACTGCTGCCAGCCATTTTTATGAGTAACACTTGTTACTCATAAAAAATGAACAAATACTTGCAAATTGCAAATAATAGGAGGAATCAAAATGTGGGTTGTAAACTGGATTGAAGTAGGGAAAAGCTTTCTATCAATTGCTTTAGAATTAACTGTATTGTTTATCGGTATTTCATTTTTAATCAATCTTATTCAAGGATTTATTCCTTATGAAAAAATGGAAAAGTGGATGGAAAACAGTCATCCACTCGTCAGTGCTTTAATAGCCCTGGCATTTGCCTTCATAACACCATTTTGTTCTTGTTCAACCATTCCGGTTGTGGTGAATTTGTTAAATAAAAAAGTACGGTTTGGGATTGTAATGATTTTCTTGTTTTCTTCACCGGTTCTTGATCCAACCATTATTACTTTAATGGTAGCTATATTAGGTGTAAAGGTAGCAGCTATTTACACGATTATAACTTCAATCTTATCTGTCATCATTGGATTTACACTTGAAAAAATCGGTTTTGCGAACCAAGTTAGAAACGTCGTCATGAAAGGATATGATGATACACAAAAACGATTTAATTTGAAAGGGGCGCTAACAGAAACGATTCAGTTAATGAAAACTGTTTACCCGTATTTAATAATTGGAGCAGGGATTGGGTCCATTATTCACGGTGCTGTTCCAACCACGTGGATATCTACCTATATGGGAGGAGATAAATGGTGGTTAGTTCCGATTGCTGCAATTATTGGAATTCCTTTATATATAAGACTTTCGACAATGATTCCTATCTCCCAAATCATGTTGGCAAAAGGAATGGCATTAGGACCTGTTATGGCATTGATGATTAGTTCAGCTGGTGCAAGTCTTCCAGAATTAACATTACTTAATAGCATTTTCAAAAAGAAATTAGTCGCAGCCTTTGTAGGTTCCGTATTTCTTATGTCCACCATCTCTGGATTTTTATTTTATGTAGTGTAGATATTATTCGACAATAGGAGGAATGAAAGATGAATATTTTAAAATCATTATTTGGTAAAAAAGAAGGAAATAGTTCTTGTTGTAACATTCAAATTCAAGAAGTAGAAAAAACGGAATCAAAAGAAGGAACAAAAGAAGGAACAAAAGAAGGAACAAAAGAAGGAACAAAAGAAGGAACAAAAGAAGGAACAAAAGAAGGAACAAAAGAAGGAACAAAAGAAGGAACAAAAGAAGAATCGTGTTGTAATTCAAAGACACCAAAAAATGATATTAATAATAGAGGACCTTTTCCTTTAATTTAGAAAAAGGCTTAGCTGTAATGGAATCAGAAGATGGTGAAATTTGCGAAAAGATAAACCAGTGCATTTTCGTATATTGAATCGCACTGGTTTTTTGCTGTTTGAATAAATGAAATAAGCTCTTTTCTTAAACCTTGTTGCTATTTAAAACTAAATTAGAATGGTATTCCAGTTTACCGATGAAAACCGTAGGAAATTTTTAAGAAAAGAGCACGATACCATTGTTATTTCGTGTTTTTAGGCTAGGTACGAAAAACAACAATTTATGCGAAAACTGCCATGAAATAAGTGCTGTCAAAGCACAGTACCAACTCTAATATGTCCTATTTGTCAGTTGCCCTCGATGCTAGTAACGTAACAGTGGTAATGATTTACTTGAATTTTTGATAAGCCGTTTAACCTTTTTAGCTTAAAAAAGTTTTTTTGTTAACGCACTAAAGTAAGTAACAATCGTTGATAAATAATCTGCACTTGAATCGCATAAGTGCAACTAAGCAATCGCTGGCGCTAGCCAAATTTTCTTTATTTTTTAATTGGTGGATTGTTGACATCAACATGAATAGGAAGAAGATTGTCTCGTTCATTTTCCCCATAGAATTGCTCCTGGATTTCCTGATTTGCCCTTTCAGCCATGGAATCTACCGAAGAAGAGGCTCTAGAACTATAATCTTTAAATTTTTCATTCAAATATTGGTTTGTTTCTTTAACCTTATTTTTGGTTTGATCAGCTTCTATCACAGTAATCCCTCTTTTAGTTATTTTTTCTGCTGATGAAGAAAAATAATACTCATTCCTCTTACTAATATTGATTTTATTAAAAAATAAATACACAGAACTTTAAAAAATTAACTATTCCTCCTAAAAAGGAGCTCTATTTAAATAAATGCAAAGAAAGACTTGCTAGTCCAACCCGTGCATCCATATTTATTAACCATATTTTTAACAATGATAATAAATAATTATCGGAAAGGATTATGTAAAAGAAAAAATTAGATCTTTACAAAAACTCAATATAAATTTACTAAACCTTTACATGAAATTCAAAGTAAATTAACACTATATCGTTATTATTAAACATGTAAGGCAAACATAAACCAAAATCCTTGGGGGGAATTATGGAATGAAAAGTTTGAAGAAAATTAGCCTACTACTAATTGTAGCTGCTTTAATGGTATTCGCGGCTGCTTGCGGGGGTGGTGCTTCTAAAGATAAAACAGAAGGCACTGCTACAAAAGAAAATGCAAATAAGGAACTTTCTGGTTCGTTAGTTATATCTGGTTCAACGGCATTGCAGCCACTCGTTGCTGCTGCTGCAGAAGAATTCATGAATAAAAATCCAAAAGTAAGTATTCAAGTAAACGGTGGTGGATCTGGTACAGGTTTATCACAGGTTTCACAAGGGGCAGTTCAAATTGGTAACTCAGATGTTTTTGCTGAAGAAAAAACGATTTCTGGCCTTAATGACAACAAAGTTGCAGTAGTTGGAATGACAGCTGCAATTAACCCTAAAGTCGGACTTAAAGATATCAAAAAAGCTGATCTTATCAAAGTGTTCACTGGCCAAATTAAAAACTGGAAAGAGCTTGGTGGTTCAGATCAAAAAATTACTCTTGTAAATCGTCCTGATTCTTCAGGTACACGTGCAGTATTCAATAAACTTGCTCTAGATGGAGCTACACCTGCAGAAGGAATTACGGAAGATGCTTCAAACACAGTCAAAAAGATCATTAATGAAACTCCAGGAGCTATTGGTTACCTTGCATTCTCATACTTGACCGATAGCACAGTTACTGCACTTTCAATTGATGGTGTAGAACCAACTGCCGAGAACGTACAATCTGGTAAATTCCCAGTGTGGGCTTATGAACACATGTATACAAAAGGCAATGCTACTGACCTTGAAAAATCATTCCTTGACTATTTGATGAGTGATGAAATTCAAACAAACATGGTTACAAAGCAAGGATATATTCCTGTAACAACAATGAAAGTAGAACGTGACGTTAAAGGAAATGTAACCAATAAATAAAGTAGAAAAGTATAAAAGGGTAAATGCATAATGCGTTTACCCTTTTATGATAAATTCTGCTGTGCATAAGGACAACTATGCCTTTGTTAACGCCCTTAGATGCTCCAGTAAAAAATAGAATATTGTTTTTAACGGGGGAAAGGTGAAATGGGAAAAATGATAAAGCTACAAAATTTCCGGCGATTAATGCCAAAATCCTTTATATGGAAAGATATTAATATTGGAGCTAAGTTAGGTATAGCATTGGGATTTAGTACTGTATTATTTGCTGCAACTGTAATTTTGATTTTTATGTTATTACAACATATAAGGGCAGACCTCTACATTATTAAAGAAAAAGGAAACCAAGCAACAGAGATAGCAGAAATAGGTTCAATTATTAGAGCAAAAGATATTCGAATAGCAGATTATATTACCTTTTTAAATGAAGAAGATGTAAAACAATATCGGGTTTTACGAAATGATTTAAATAATAAGCTTGAGCATCTAGAACACCATTTAAAAAATAAAAATTACATAAGGTTAATCAATGAAATAAGACAAAACAATATAGAAATTGATAATCACTTTAATAATCAATTAATTCCAGCTGTTGTTAGATTAGACGATAAAATTTACACGCAAACAAGAAAAGATATTTCTACATTACGAGAAGAGAATGGAAAAATTGTCATTGAATTAAGTGGAAAAATTAATAATGAAAGTAGTAAAACAATTACTAAAACTGAAAAAAGTATGGACATGTTTATGATTCAAATCTTATTTTTAGCACTATTTTTTACGTTTCTAAGTGGAGCAATTGTTTTTCTCCTATCTATGTCATTGAGAAAGAACCTTTTCAATATTGTTAGAACGGCCAAAGAAGTTTCGACAGGTGATTTAAATGTAGAACCATTAATCACAAACCGGAAAGATGAAATAGGTGAGATTAATGTTGCAGTAAATGGGATGACAGAAAGCTTAAGAAAAATGGTAAGAGGGATTAAGGGAGTATCGAAAAACATCAATATAAATACGGAGAAACTAAGAAATTATTCATATAATGTGAAACAAAAAAGTGAAGGTATATTTGGAACAATGGAAACACTATCCACTGGTGCAGAAGAACAAGCTGCATCATCCATGCAATTGTTTACACATTATGATTCATTAAATAATGAAATTGAACATTTAACTATGAAAGGTATGGTCCTTAAGCAATCTGCCACAAATGTAATGAAAACAACAGAAAATGGCCAAACATTATTGTTTGATACAATCAGCAAAATTTCAAACGTATATCAAATTATTGGAAAAACAGTAAATGAAATTGGAACAATGGAGAATAAAATGGGGGAAATTAATCGACTAGCCGACGTAATTAAAGCCATTGCAGCACAAACACATTTATTAGCATTAAATGCCTCTATTGAAGCTGCAAGAGCTGGCGAACATGGAAATGGATTTGCAGTAGTAGCAAAAGAGGTTAAAAAACTTGCAGGGGAAGTAGAATTTTCCTTAATAGATATTAATGGAATTGTAATTTCAATTCAGAGAATGTTTCAAGCATTGACGGGTTCACTCCAACAAGGGTTTGAAGAACTTAAATTAGGTACATATAAGTTGGAACATACTGAGGAGGGTTTTTATTCAATAAAGGGGGAAATGGAGAAAATGGTAGAGAATGTGGCCAATATTTCCCAAGGATTAGAAGCTATTTCTCAGAATAGTTTAGAGGTAAAGAGTTCATTTGAACTAATTGCAAGTACTTCAAATCAATTTAAATCAGGCACCATACATTCTTCTAATTTCATTAAAGATCAAGATAAAGAATTGGAAAATATTCATATTAAAACCAATGAAATATCTGAGCAGGCCAATATCCTTTTAAATTTAGTGGAGAATTTTAGAATTTGAAAGCTGGAAGGATGATATTTTAGGAAGTTCCTATAGCTTCAAATTCTAAAATCAATTAAGAAATACATCCTATTTTTTTATAGTATTTATAAAGATAACACGACGAACGTAATAATAAGAAAAAAATTTACAGAAAAATAATCTGGGTTTACGTTATCTTAACCATTTTTTAAAACAGTCTTAACATTTATTTGTTTAAATGGAAATATAAAATGGATCTGTAAATAGTAATGTAACACATTGTCAGTTTATTTGATCATTATACATTTTATAGGAGTGTGGACCATGACTAGGATGTTAAATTTATTTTATGGTTTTGACTGCCAATTATTGCTGAAGGTAAATCGCCATTTTGATAAAAAGCTTTTAAATCTTTTTTTTAGATTTTTCACATACCTAGGCGGAGGAGAATTTACGATAGCCGCAACATTTATCCTCTTACTCTTATCGCCAAAAGATACTAAATTAACTGCTATTTCAAGTGCTCTTGCCTTATCAGCTAGCCATATACCTGTTTATTTTTTAAAACAGATCTTTCCACGAGAAAGACCATATTTAATAGTAGAAAAGACAAAATTTCCTGCTGAACCATTAAAAGATCATTCTTTTCCTTCGGGACATACAACAGCATTTTTTTCAGTTGTAATTCCTTATGGTATTTACATTCCACAACTTTCTTATATTATAATCCCTCTTGGAATTTGTGTAGGGATATCAAGAATTTACTTGGGTCTTCATTATCCTTCCGATGTAATTGCTGGAGGATTACTTGGCACATTTACTGGACTTCTATGTTTTTATTTATTATGTACTTGATGATGAGAAAGAGTGGATTTATTAAAATGATTTTATAGTATCTAATTAATTAAAACCTTGAAAATTTTTATTGAAATAAAAGGTGGACCTATGAAAAACAGCTCAATGATGAACTATTTAAATTTTATTCGTTATATTAACGCTAACAAAGATAGGCTCATAAATGAATTTAAAAAGAGTAAAGAACTTCATTTACTTTTGAACGCTGAAAAAATAAAAACCTTCTTTCAACCAATCCTTTCTCTAGAGGAAGGTTGCACATATGGATTTGAAATACTAAATCGGCCCCAGAGTACAGAACTATTCCCAACAACTGAAAAATTTTATGATTTTATTGGAGGGAGTAGCGATGTTTTTAGTATCGAACAGTTTTTTCGAAATCTTTCTCTTGAAAGATACTCAGAACAAGTAAATAAAACTCGTGGGCATAGAAATAAGCTGGTGTTTCTAAATATTCAGCCACAGGTGCTGGCTGACCCTGCATATAAAAGCGGTAAAACATTAGAAATACTTGGAAAATATAATCTTTCTCCAGACCAAATAGTTTTAGAACTTACAGAAAAAGAGGCAGTAACTGATTATAAGCAGTTTGAAAAAATAATTAGCCATTATCGGAAACAAGGTTTTAGAATTGCGGTGGATGATGCTGGGACGGGATACAACAGTTTAAAAACACTTCTTTATTTAAAACCTGAATTTATTAAAATTGATAAATCCCTGATCCGAAATATTACTGCGAATCCAACTCAACAGTATTTAGTGGAACTTCTATTAGATTTTGCTGTCCAATCGGAAACCAAAGTAATTGCAGAAGGAATTGAAACATTGGCGGAGCTTATGTTTTTACAAGATCTTGGAGTGCACTTTGGGCAAGGTTATGCACTAGGAAAACCATTGCAGGAACTAAAGAATGGGATTCTCCCAATTTTAAAACCGGTTAGCACGAGAAATTTAAATAGAGTAGTAAATGGGAAATAACCAATGCTTTAGAAAGACTCTTGGGAGAATAATTGTGGAGGATATATGAGAAATAAAGTACTTGTGGTAGACGATGAGCAATCTATTGTAACTTTGCTTCAATATAATTTTAAGCAAGCGGGGTTTGAAGTAGTGACAGCACTAAATGGAGAAGTAGGAAGAGATTTAGCTATAACTAAATCTTTTGATATTATTGTTTTGGATTTAATGCTTCCTAAATTAGATGGGATGGAAGTCTGTAAGCAATTAAGACAAAGGAATATCATGACTCCTATTTTAATGTTAACTGCAAAGGATGATGAATTTGATAAAGTCTTGGGCCTTGAACTTGGTGCGGATGATTATATGGTTAAACCATTTAGTCCTAGAGAGGTCATTGCTCGTGTAAAAGCAATATTAAGAAGAACTCAACCTCAAATTAATGAAGAGGAGAAAAATACCATCGATATTAAAATCGGGGAATTAAAAATAGAACTAGAGCAATATAAGGCATATTTTCAAGATAAACAACTTGAACTGACACTTACGGAGTTCGAATTACTTTTATTTCTTGCTAAAAATAAGGACCGAATGTTAACTCGGGATCAATTACTCAACGCAGTCTGGAATTTTGAATTTGCTGGGGATTCAAGAATTGTGGATGTTTTTATTTCGCATCTTAGAGAAAAAATCGAAATTGATTCGAAAAAGCCCCGATATATTAAAACCATACGGGGATTAGGGTATAAGCTTGAGGAACCTTCAAATGAATGAGTAAATTAGGTACACCTACCTGCTAGAGTTGGGAATATTGCATTCTTACTTCATTTATATAAATGCACAGTGAGACTTGCTAGTCCAACGTGTGCATCCGTATATATTAACAATGTTTTATAACAATACTAATAAATAATTGTCGGGGAAGGCATTATATAAAAGAAAGGAAAAATAATTCCTTTACAAAAACTCAACATAACTTTACAAAATCTTTACATGAAATTCAAAGTAAATTAACACTACATCGCTATTATTAAGCATGTAAGGCAAACATACCAAAATCCTTAGGGGGAATTATGGAAATGAAAAATTTGAAAAAAATTAGCCTACTTATGATTGTAGCTGCTTTAATGGTATTCGCGGCTGCTTGCGGGGGTGGTGCTTCTAAAGATAAAACGGAAGGCACTGCTACAAAAGATAATGCAAATAAGGAACTTTCCGGTTCGTTAGTTATATCTGGTTCAACGGCATTGCAACCACTTGTTGCTGCTGCTGCAGAAGAATTCATGAATAAAAATCCAAAAGTAAGTATTCAAGTAAACGGTGGTGGATCTGGTACAGGTTTATCACAGGTTTCACAAGGGGCAGTTCAAATTGGTAACTCAGATGTTTTTGCTGAAGAAAAAACGATTTCTGGCCTAAATGACAACAAAGTTGCAGTAGTTGGAATGACAGCTGCAATTAACCCTAAAGTCGGTCTTAAAGATATCAAAAAAGCTGATCTTATCAAAGTGTTCACTGGCCAAATTAAAAATTGGAAAGAGCTTGGTGGTTCAGATCAAAAAATTACTCTTGTAAATCGTCCTGATTCTTCAGGTACACGTGCAGTATTCAATAAACTTGCTCTAGGTGGAGCAACACCTGCAGAAGGAATTACAGAAGATGCTTCAAATACAGTCAAAAAGATTATTAATGAAACTCCTGGTGCAATTGGTTACCTTGCATTTTCATACTTGACCGATAGCACAGTAACTGCACTTTCAATTGATGGTGTAGAACCAACTGCCGAGAACGTACAATCTGGTAAATTCCCAGTGTGGGCTTATGAGCATATGTACACAAAAGGCGATGCTACTGATCTTGAAAAATCATTCCTTGACTATATGATGAGCGACGAAGTGCAAACAAACATGGTAACAAAGCAAGGATATATTCCTGTAACAACAATGAAAGTAGAACGTGACGTTAAAGGAAATATAACCAATAAATAAATAAAAAAGTAGTAAAGAATATAAGGGTAAATGCGTAAATGCGTTTACCCTTATTATGACGTAAATCCAGGGGTGTTTTATTTTTTATGGAAAAATTAGCTCCAGCAAAAGATAGATTATTAAAATCAGAAAAAAAACGGATGGATGGGGAAGTAAGAGGGAAAATCATTGTTTTCTTTTGTGCCATTATTATGATATCAGCAACAATTTCTATTACGATTTTCCTTGGCACGAAAGGGTTGCAATCATTTATAAAAGATGGTGTAAGTCTTATTGAATTCTTAACTAGTAAGCTTTGGAATCCTACTGATCAAGCAAAACCACTATACGGGGCATTACCGTTTATTTTTGGCTCATTTATCGTAACGTTTCTTGCTGCTTTAATAGCTGCACCTCTTGGTATTGGTGGAGCCATTTTTATGACTGAAATTGCTCCATCATGGGGCAGAAAAATATTACAACCAGTTATAGAACTCTTAGTAGGAATTCCGTCCGTTGTTTATGGATTCATTGGGCTTACAGTATTGGTGCCTTTTGTTCGCACACATTTTGGTGGACTTGGATTTAGTTTACTTTCAGGGATGATTGTGCTCTCCATTATGATATTGCCAACGATCACGACCATTGCTACAGATGCTATGAGTTCTTTACCGAAAACACTTCGCGAAGGATCTTTTGCACTGGGTGCCACTCGTTTTCAAACGATTAGAAAGGTACTCATTCCAGCAGCAATGCCTTCTCTTTTGACTGCGATTGTTTTAGGTATGGCGAGAGCATTTGGAGAAGCGTTAGCTGTTCAAATGGTCATTGGTAATGTGAAAACGATGCCGCATAGTATTTTGGATGCATCGGCTACATTAACGACAATTATTACGATGAATATGGGCTATACGACATTCGGAAGTCCTGAAAATAATATTTTATGGTCAATGGGTTTATTGCTATTAATCATGTCATTCGCCTTTATTCTATTGATTCGGTACCTTTCAGCTAGGAGGAAAATTTAATGAATTCAAGAGTAGCTGATCGTATAGCAACAGGTGTATTTATTGCGATTGCTGTTATTATTCTGGCCGTTTTGGTTGGGTTATTTTCCTTTATTTTGGTTCACGGTGTTCAGCATATTTCAATTAAATTTTTAACTACTCCTTCAAGTAATATGATGGCTGGAGGGGGAATCCGAGACCAATTATTTAATTCATTTTATGTTTTATTTATAACGATGATTATAACTGTGCCGATTGGTGTTGGTGGCGGTATTTATATGGCTGAATATGCAAAGCCAGGAAAAGTAACTAATACGATTCGCTCGTGTATTGAAGTATTAGCTTCACTTCCTTCTATTGTTATCGGGCTATTTGGTCTATTAATGTTTGTTACCTTAACAGGCTGGGGATATACCATTTTAGGTGGGGCACTTGCACTTACAGTATTTAATCTTCCCGTTATGGTAAGAGTTACGGAAGATGCGATTCTCTCGGTGCCGAAAGATTTAAAAGAAGCAAGTCTTGCTCTTGGAATTACTCACTGGCACACAATCAAAACGATATTATTGCCCAGTGCATTCCCAACCATTCTAACCGGAGCAATTCTTGCAGCAGGGAGGGTGTTCGGTGAGGCAGCTGCATTGTTGTTCACAGCAGGTCTTTCGACACCAAGATTAGATTATGCCAATTGGAATCCTTTTACACCAACATCGCCATTGAATATTTTCCGTCCAGCCGAAACCTTGGCAGTCCATATTTGGGCTGTTAACACTCAAGGTTTAATTCCAGATGTTGCCGCAGTTTCAAATGGATCTGCAGCCGTTTTAGTCATTTCTGTGTTAATTTTTAATTTATTGGCTAGATGGATTGGAAGCCTTATTCATAAAAAAGTAACGGCGACTAAATAAGGAAAAGGGGGGAAAACGATGGTTTTAACAGTAAGGAATGATTCAGTAGTAAAAATGCCTTTTCAGAAGAACATGATAGTGAATGTTAAAGATCTTGAAATTTTTTATGGTGATAAACGAGCAGTTAATGGTATCTCAATGGATATTGAAAAAAACGCTGTTACAGCCTTAATCGGGCCTTCTGGTTGTGGTAAATCAACATTTTTGCGTAGTATCAATCGAATGAATGATTTAATCCCTGGTGCAAGGGCAGTAGGCGAAATTATTTATGAAGATCTGAATATTTTATCAGATCAAATTAATGTTGTTGCACTTAGAAAGGAAATTGGGATGGTATTTCAGAAGCCTAATCCCTTTCCTAAATCTATTTATGAAAATATTACTCATGCATTGAAATTTTCTGGGATCAGAAAGAAAAGCCAGCTTGATGAAATTGTTGAGGAAAGCCTTAGAAAAGCGGCATTGTGGGAAGAAGTAAAGGACAGGCTTCACAAATCAGCATTATCTCTTTCAGGTGGGCAACAACAAAGGCTGTGCATTGCAAGGACAATTGCGATGAAACCAACTGTTATGCTTCTTGATGAACCCTCATCAGCACTTGACCCTATTTCAAATGCTAAAGTGGAAGATTTGATTGTAGAACTAAAAAAGGATTATTCGATTATAATTGTGACACATAATATGCAGCAGGCATCGCGTATCTCTGATAAAACGGCCTTCTTCTTAAGCGGAGATTTGATTGAATATGATGCAACAGAAACTATTTTTACAAATCCTTCTGTCAAGAAGACGGAAGAATATATTTCTGGAAGGTTTGGATAAAGGAGGGGAAGGTCTTGTCGATACTAACTTACACAAATCATGCATTTGATGTAAACAATTTGAATTTATGGTACGGGGATCATCTTGCCTTGAAAAACATAGACTTCCCTATTTTTAAAAAAGAAGTAACTGCCATCATAGGGCCGTCTGGCTGTGGAAAATCAACCTTTATTAAAACATTAAATTTAATGATTAATATGGTGCCACATGTAAAAATGACAGGTGAAATCAATTACGATGGTAAAAACATTTTAAATGAGAAAACCGATCTCGTGGAACTCCGCAAAAACGTCGGTATGGTGTTTCAAAAGGGAAATCCTTTTCCACAATCAATCTTTGACAATGTTGCCTATGGTCCTCGTGTACACGGGATTACAAAAAGAGTCCATCTAGAGGAAATTGTCATAAAATCATTAATGGATGTTGCTTTATGGGATGAGGTAAAGGACCGCTTAAATGCTCCTGCGCTGGGTCTCTCTGGTGGCCAGCAGCAAAGGCTATGTATTGCAAGAGCCCTTGCGACTAAACCAAATGTGCTATTAATGGACGAACCAACATCAGCACTAGATCCCATTTCGACACTAGCAATTGAGGAATTGGTATTAGAATTAAAAGATAAATATACGATCGTGATTGTTACACACAACATGCAACAGGCTGCTAGAGTTTCTGATAAAACTGCCTTCTTTTTAATGGGGGAACTAGTAGAATTAGATGAAACCTCCAAAATTTTCTCAAATCCTACAGATAAACGAACAGAGGACTATATTTCAGGAAGATTCGGATAATAGGGGTGATTGTACTGATGAATACGAGATCAAATTTTGACAGCAATTTAAAACAACTTAAAGATATGCTTATAGAAATGGCTCGAAAATCAGAAAATGCTATTAAAGAGAGTATTGATGCCCTCAAACTTCAAGATCTTGATAAAGCAAAGCAAATCATCAATAATGATACCATTATTGATGATTTAGAACATGAAATTAACGATAAAGCCATTATTTTAATTGCAAAGGAATCACCTGTAGCAAGAGATCTTCGAAAAATTATTGTCGCTTTAAAAATTTCATCCGAAATCGAACGAATTGCCGATAATGCCGTAAATATTGCAAAGTCAACCTTGCATATTGGCAAAGAAAAACATATTAAAGAAATTATCGATATCCCTAAAATGATGGATCTTGCTTTGGAAATGTTAGGAGATTCTTTAACCGCTTTCCTAACAGAAGATGTAGAACTTGCAAGAAATTGTGCACAAAAAGACGATAAAGTGGATGAAATGTATGGGAAATTAATTAAAGAACTTATGGGGTATATTCAGCAAAATCCAGATAAAACGAATCAAATTACACAGTTAGCATTTGTTTGCAGGTATATCGAAAGACTTGGGGACCATTCCACCAACATCGCTGAGCATGTTATATACCTTGTGACCGGAAAGCGTTATGATTTAAACGCATAAAAAAATTTTTTTCTATAAGATGAAGAAATTATACAAATGAAAAGAGCACCCAATGGGTGCTCTTTTCATTTGTATTGTGAAGTCAAAAAACAATCAATCTAAAAAATATTTTAACTGATACTTGTTTCATTAGTTAGATGTTTCGTTGAAGATTTTTTATGCAACCACTCATAGAAAATGGGGATAATAATAAAACTATTTATGGTTGATGTTACCATTCCGCCAATTACAACAATACCGAGTGTTTGAGAAATAACTGTATCTGCGTTATGAGAAAACGCAAGTGGCAATAAAGTTAGAATTGTTGCTGCTGCTGTCATTAAGATTGGTCTAATCCTTGAAAGACTACCATTCAAAACAGCCTCTTTAACAGGCATTCCTTCTTTTCTATTTCGTTCAATTTTATCAATTAATACGATACCGTTTGTTACAACAATACCTGTAAGCATTAGTACACCAATTAGAGCTGCTAAGTTCCATTGCCCGCCAAAAAGAATCAATGCAATTATAACTCCACTCAGAGCTAGTGGAATGCTTAATAGAACAGCGAGTGGTGCTCTCCAACCTTTAAATATAGATGAAGTAATCATTAATACTAATAAAATTGAAAATGCAACAGCAATGGACATATCAAAGATCATTTGTTTTACTTGTTCGGAGATTCCTCCCATTGAATATGTTACACCGTTTGGCATTTTCATATTGCTTAAAGCTTTGTCCACCTGACCAGATACCTTACTTATATCATTTGAAGTGATTTGTGCTGTAACAAGAGAAAATGGTTGACCATCTCGATCACTTATAGTTGATGAAGAAGTATCTTTTGAAATTTTGGCAATTTGGTCAAATCGAACAATTGTACCATTACTTCCATTTACTGTTTCTGCCGAAAGAGAAGCTAAAACATCATCTGCAGAAGCATTTAACGAAATAGTAGAATTTGTGCCTGTTGCAATTTGGTCTAAATATTGGTCAACAGGAAGTGATTTATGATCAACTGTTATTGTTGCATTTTTAGATGTGGACATATAACGATTAACAACAGTTAGAATATCAGTAACTTTTATACCTTTTTCTTGGATAGCATTTTGGTCAAAAGTAACTTTATACTTAGGCAAACCATTTGTTAAATCCACTTTACCATCTACGCTTAAGTCTGCAATTTTTGATAAATTTGTTCTTGCTTGTTGTGCTACATTATCTAAAGTTGTTTGATTGGACCCTGCAAACAAAAGTCGTATTTGTGAATCATCACCAGAAATATTCTGGCTTGTTACCGTATAAATAACATTTTTAGATAGAGTAGGAAGTTGACTTTGTAATTGTTTGATGACAGAATCGGCATCCTTATCATTTTTCAACACGACAGAGAGGTTTGCCACATTTGGATATGTTATAAATCCTCCACCTTGGTCGAATACATCATCACTTTGCGGTGTCATAGTTGATCCAAAATTGGATGAATAGGCATCGACTTTTGGATTTGCTTTTAACGTTTGTTCGATTTTTTGGACTTCAGAATCTACTTCGATCAGAGTACTACCTTTAGGCAATTCTGCCTTGATAGCAATTTGGCCAATTTTTGCACTAGGTAATAGGTTTATTGGTAGGAAAGAAGAGTAAATTCCAGCACATATAAAGATTAATACAGAACTAATAACCATTACTTTCTTATGTTTGAACGCTGATTGTAATACTGGCTTCATTAAAGAGTCGAGCATAACCGTTTTTTTAGCTGTATTTCCACCTTTCCATCCCATAAAAGCAAGTGCAGGTATAACTAGCATTGCTACAAAGAATGAAATGATAAGCGCAATGACAACAGACCATGCAAATCCACTATATGAAGCACTGATTACTCCTCCAACAAAGGCAATTGGAATATATACAGCAATCGTTGTTAGGGTTGAACCTAATATTGCAGGTATCATTTCAGTAACTGCTGATCCAAGAATGGAAAGCATGGATTTATCTTTCGATTCTTCCCGTTTTCGATACATGTTGTCTAAAATAACAATGGAGTCATCGACAATTCGACCCATAGCAACAATTAATCCTGAAACAGTAAGAATGTTTAATGTGATTCCCATTGATTTTAAGAAAGCAGTTGTTGCTAATAATGAAATTGGTAATGAAATGGCAATTAATAATGTTGATTTTACATTTCGGAAAAAGAAGAATACACATATCATTGAGAATAGACAACCTAGTAAACCTTCTCGTACTAAACCGAAAAGTGAACTGTTTAATTCTTTTTCACGGTCAAGTAAAACATGGAACGAAACATCATTTGGATTTACTGTATCCAAATGCAGATGAGAAACACGATCTTTTACTTGGTCTGCGACATCAGTTATATTAGCTGATGGTGTTTTGATTACATTTAATTGGACACTTGGTGCTCCATTTGTTCTTGAGACAGTTTTAGCGTCATTTAAAGAATGAGAGATGGTTCCAAAAGCTGAAATAGGAATTTGCAGTCCATCTTTATTTTTAATTGTTGCATTTTCCATTTGCTGCTGATTTAATCCAAGCCCATCAAAAGTAACTGGAATAGATAGTTGATTGTTTACAATATTTCCTTGTGGCATTGATGGGATAGACATTGCAAAAGATTTATTTATATCATCCAATGTTATCTTGTTTTTTACTAGGTCTTTCATTCGAACGGTTAATACGTAACCATCTTTTGCTCCCCCAAATACTGAAACATCTGCTACACCTGGGACAGAGTTTAATTGTTTAATAATTTCCTGTGTTGCGGTTGAGCGAAGTGTTGGTTCATCCAATTTTGAACTTGTAACGCTATAAGTCAGAATTGGAAATGAACTAGTTGTTAAACGAGTCACACTTGGTGTGCTTGTAATTGTTGGTGGAAGATCGGCATTTGCTAAGGCTTTATTTACTTGATCTTCAGCTTGTTTCATATCTGTATTCATTGGGAAATACAAACTCATAAACAAACCACCATCATAAGAAGTGGTTTCGACATTGGATAGCCCATCTACCTTTTTGACGGCACTTGCCAAATTGTCTGTAACTTGCTGTTTTACCTGAGCTGCTTGATAGCCAGAAACTCTCATACTAACAGAAAGAGTAGTATTGTTTATGCCAGGTAAATAATCTCTTTGCATTTGGAAAGCAGAGATTCCACCCCAAGCTAGAATTAGGACCACGCACACGATCATAAGAATCGATCTTTGCATGGTTGCTTCAATTAATTTTTTCATTATTTTATCTCCTTTTTTAATCAGTTCAAGCATTCATAAGATATACCCAAAGGTGGGCAACTTAACTATATATAACGAACCTGTACTGAGTATGAAAAAAAGGTTAAAAAACCATTAAGATGCAAAAATAGTTTGTAAAGTGGAAAAGGCTAAATTGATTATTTTTAATTTAGGGGCTCTGCGAATGATCTATTAAAATATGTAGGAAAGCTATTAAACCGATAAAAAAATGACTGATTGGGAAAATTAACCACCAGTTTTTTTGAGCCTAGCAGAATTTATATCCATAAATTCTGCTAGCGCATAAGGGCAACTACGCTTCTGTCATCGCCCTTAGGGGCTCGCCAATCAGCGAGTTTTCTTTATTGTCCTTCGCTTATTTTAGCGAAGGTTTTTTTGATGGTCACAAACATAAACCATGATTGTTTTTAATAAATATTTAAATAACTATGTAGAGAAGAGGAGAGCCCTTTGATGAAGAAATGGTGGTTTCTAGTGATAATCATTATGATTATCTCAATAGCAAAGAGCGGACAGGCAATTACTTTGCCACGATCTATTGATAAAACTCCGAATACGTTTTTAAATTCAAATGAGTCATTAACTAACAAAAGGGTGAATTCCGCAAATTGGGAAAGTAATCAAGAAAAACTTGAGAATAATAGAAATTTTCATTTAAAATATGTGGCTGATTATTTGGGAAATAAATTAATAGAACAGGCTGAGGTACCGAAAGTTGATTTGTTGCCAGAACCAAATCCGAAAGTATTCAAACTGTTGCAGGTACAGGAACAAGTAAAAGAGAAACCCATCCAAAAGGAAAAGCCAAAGCCGAATATAATTGTTAAACCTTCTGTTTATTTAACGTTTGACGATGGTCCAAATCATGAATTAAATCAAATTCTTACTATTTTAAAAGCAAAAAAAGCAAAAGGTACCTTTTTTATGATTGAGCCACAGATGAGGCATTATCAAGATAGTGTAAAGCGGCTTGTTAATGAAGGGAATTATCCCGCGTTGCATAGTGTTACACATGATAAAAATAAACTTTATGGTGGCAGCCCTTTAAATGTTGTAAACGAAATGGAGAAGACAAGGAAAACGTTATTGGAAATTACCGGGTTTGATTCAAAATTAACGCGAGCACCATATGGAAGTAAACCGTATATGAAGGATACTTTTCGCAATGTCTTGGTTCAACATCAAATGAAAATGTGGGATTGGAATATTGATACAATGGATTGGAAATATCAGCGATCTAATCCGCATCAGATTTTGGTAAATGCAATCAATGGGTTGGAAAGGGTTAAGAATAAAAAAGGACCGATAGTCATTTTAATGCATGTCACGAAGGGAACCGCAACCGTTTTACCACAGGTCATTGATTACTTGTATTCTAAAGGCTATCAATGCCCAGCGTATGATCCAAGCAAACACGTAATCATGAACTTTTGGAATGATACTAGGCTATAAGTTTGTATGTTTAAAAGTTTGTCCAATTCTTAGGATGGTTTGCCCGATGTCATAATTACGTGTAAATTTTTCACCTTTTGTGCATATGATAGAGTAATAAATATTTCTCTAAAAGCTTATTCTTACCTTTTTGCACTCGGGATATTTTATGTTTATGGGGAGAAAAGTGTGCATCTATATTTCATTAAAAACAGAATTTATTTTTCGAAAATTCTCTAGCGAAAGTTGACTAGTCACTCGAGCTGCTACAGCCTTAATTATAAAGTCAAAGAACTACTTCACAGCAGAACTGCACGCAGCTATAAGGGATGACCAAGTCATTTGTACTTTTTTAAAAATTTAATTAGGAGGGGTTTACAATGACGGACAATAACCAACCATTTGTTGTTTCAAAAGAAGATTGGTCCCTCCATCGCAAAGGCCAAGATGACCAGCAACGTCATCAAGAAAAAGTTCAAGAGGCAATCCGCAACAATCTTCCAGACTTAATTACAGAGGAAAGTATTATTATGTCAAATGGGAAAGATGTCGTGAAAATTCCAATTCGTTCTTTGGATGAATATAAAATTCGCTATAGTTATGACAAAAATAAACATGTTGGTCAAGGTGATGGTGACAGCAAGGTTGGCGATACAGTTGCACGTGATGGTTCAGGTCAAAAGGGACCTGGGAAAGGTCAAGGTGCTGGGGATCAGGCGGGAGAAGATTACTTTGAAGCAGAGGTTTCATTAATGGAACTTGAGGAGGCCTTGTTCAAGGAATTGGAGCTCCCAAATTTAAAAAGAAAAGAGCAAGAAGAGCATTACATTGAGAATATTGAATTTAATGATATTCGCAAAACGGGGTTAATGGGCAATATTGATAAAAAACGAACAATGTTGTCTGCTTTTAAAAGAAATGCAATGAGCGGTAAACCAGGATTTCATCCGATCTACAAGGATGATTTGAGATTTAAAACGTGGAATGAGGTGCTTAAGCCTGATTCCAAAGCGGTTGTTTTAGCAATGATGGATACGAGTGGAAGCATGGGAATCTGGGAAAAATATATGGCCCGCAGTTTCTTCTTCTGGATGACACGCTTTTTACGGACAAAATATGAAACAGTTGAAATTGAGTTTATCGCCCATCATACTGAGGCGAAAGTAGTTTCAGAGGAGGATTTCTTTTCAAAAGGAGAAAGTGGCGGTACTATCTGTTCATCAGCCTATCGTAAATCTCTTGAACTTATTCATGAGAAATATGACCCTAGAAAGTTCAACATCTACCCATTCCACTTTTCTGACGGTGACAATCTAACTTCAGATAATGCTCGCTGTGTAAAATTAGTTGAGGAATTAATGAAGGTTTCTAATATATTTGGCTATGGGGAGGTCAATCAGTATAATCGTACACCCTCTACCCTATTTGGAGCACTTTGCAAAATTAAAAACGAAAAGTTTGTTTATCATATTATGAAACAGAAATCAGACATTGTTCCAGCGCTTCGCACCTTTTTTCCGAAGGAGAATAACAATAACCCAGAAATATAGAAGGCAGTTATCGCAGTCTTCTATATTTTTGGGTAAAGTTGAATAATAAATTGGTCTTTTGTTGTCCATTCCTTCTTGCGTAAATAAGTAGCCTTATCTAGTATTGATTTTAGCAGACGGTTCTTTTTTTCAATGTCATTCGTTTTATGGTAAGCTTCCAATACAGTTTTAACTTTAGGGATAAACTCATTGATATTCTTATCTTTTAATTCCTCAATTTGTATTTCTTCTTTGAGATTTTTAATTTCTTCCTCGAAAATTTTCATTCTGTCCACAACAATTTGTTGCCTTTCCATAAAAGTGTTTATGTCATAAACACCACGTTCTAACAAATCATGAAGATTGCTTTTTTGCTTTAATAATTCATCAAGCTCTTTTTGCTTTTTTTGGATTGCTTTTATTTTTAATGGTATTACTGAATTATCTCGGGTTTGTTCCAGTGTCTGAGTGAATTCATGTTGTTTTATAATTTCCTCTAATCCTTTTAATACCCGCTCCTCAACCAAAGGTGCAAGTGCTCCTTTTTGTATGCCTTTACATTGTGGTTGTGGGCAACGTATTAAAGGGTTAGGTCGGTCCTTTCTAGGTTGGAGCCACATTGTATAACCGCATACCTCGCATTTTAGGATCCCTGCTAATGGATTAGATAGGGCCTTAGTTTCAACGGTTGAAGGCCTCCATCTACCTGTATGTGCTCGATTAGCAGCATCAAATAACTCTTGAGAGACTATAGGTTCATGTGCGTTTTGTTTAATATGCCATTTGTCAGAAGGCACTTTTTTCTTAATATACTTTCCCCCACGTTTTGTATGCTTTATTTTCCCCCAAATAATATGGCCAAGATAAACTTCGTTTTTAATTATGGCTGTAATAGTTGAAGGGGACCATGTTTTCCTTTTTGTAGGATCGGGTGGTGATATTTCTAAACGGTCTAATTCTTCTGCTATTGCGTTTCGCCCAAAACCATCTTTCATCATGGTAAACATTTTTTTCACTACCCAAGCTGTTTCAGGGTTTGGATAGAGTACTAAATTCTCAGTTCTTAAATAACCATAAGGAGGTTTTTTTGAAATAGATTTACCCTCCTTTGCAGATTCTCTTCTACCACTTTGCAACCGACGTGTAATCGCTTTGAGTTCCTGTCTTGAGACTAAGGATTTAATTCCAAAAACGAGTTCCCAAGATTCATCCTCTGGATCATAATACTCTGTTGTAGTAATTAGCTTGGTACCAGAATATCGAAATGCGCGATCTAATATACCTTGGTCCAGCATATCTCCACGGCCTAGACGATCAATGTCTACCACAAGGACAGCTTCGATTTTGCCGGATTCAATCCGACGTAATAGTTTTTGTATTTCAGGGCGTTCCGAAACCGATTCACCAGAAACAACCTCTTCGTGTATTTGCAAGATATTATGATTTTCTCTTATTGCTAGTGCTAGTAACTGATTTCTATGTCTTGATAAAGTGTCGTACTCTTCTCCTCTTACTTCAGCCTTTTTCTCTTCTTCAATATCTTTCCTACTCTTCCGAAGATAAAGGTCGATATCCAAACCATTTGGACGGTACATTTTATTTATTTCACCACTTCTCTTTTATGATTTGGCATAGGTTAATCAAAACGAAACTTGGAAGGATTAAGTTTTTTAAGTGCACCGCGTAATTCTTTCCAAAGAGCTGCTTTGAATTCTATGTTATTTTCTTCCTTAGTTAAAGCCCGTTCCAGGGAATCTTGATTATTAAATGTCTCAAATTGCTGTATTTCATCAGAAACATCCGATACTAATGCTACAGCTAATAATCTTTTCCTAACTCTATTAAGATCATCTTCTTTAGTAAAATTGAGTAAAAATTCAAAATGAGAACAAATAGCACCGTCTAAATAATCATTAAAACGTTCAATATCTGAATGATTAAATTTCTCAATTAAAGAAGAATTTATAATAGCAGCATTAAATTCAGGGATTTTCTTTATTAGTGAAATTCCACGATCTTCAGTATTACCCAATAAATAGTCTGTGGAGATACCAAAGACCTTTGACAAACCTTTTATATCCTCTGAATCAGGCTCACTGTAATTCCTCTCCCAGTTCGATACAACTTGGGCTGAAACTTTAACTTTATCGGCTAATTCTTTTTGGGTAAGCTTATTTTCTTTTCGTA
Organism: Neobacillus sp. PS3-40; assembly: GCF_030915485.1. Taxonomy (GTDB): domain Bacteria; phylum Bacillota; class Bacilli; order Bacillales; family Cytobacillaceae; genus JAUZPL01. Next base: position 3,078,988 of record NZ_CP133266.1, read on the forward strand.
AATCTCGAATTCGATGACCAAATCGGAATTTCATAATAGCCCTCCTTTTTTATAACGGAATTTATTAGTTTATAAGCTCATTATAAACGATTTTGGAGAAAAAATAACGGTGTTTGGTATTTTTACAAAAAATACGTTGACACTAACGCATTTTGTTATTATATTTTAAATATAACGAAATACGTTACTGGGTAAGGAGTTGATAAATTAATGATTTATGAGAATGTTGAACGTATTAGGGAAGCTCGAGGTATTACAAAAACGTTCCTTGCAAAAAAAATAGGAATATCTTTGCAGGGGTATATGCACATTGCAACTGGACATGTTCGACTTGATGTAGAAAGACTCAAAACTTTAGCAATGATTCTTAATGTAGAGCCAGCAATTTTTTTTGATAGTAAACTAACGGAATTCGTTATAAGGGAAATTGAAAAAATTAGTTGATAACAGGAGGTGATTGAAGTGTCCGCAATTAATTTGATAAACCCGCATAAACATGTTGTAAGGGGTGAAGCGGGCATGGAAGAAACACCAAAGAAGGCATTTCAGTATGGAAATACGACTGTTATTATTCATTCTCCATTAGTCCTTATGACAGTGCAAGAGCGAAAAGAATGGTTTAAAAATGAATGGGAAAAGGGTAACCCTATTTTGAAGGAAATAGCAGCAGCGGTTGAGGCTTGTTATCGAAATTGAGGGAGGTTAGAGAAATGGTTTTAAATGAGATATTCAATAAGGTTGTCTTTGGACAATTAACCCTCTCTAGGAGATGAATTCTTAAAGCCTTATTAGACTTTCTCTTTTGGTGCTGTGCAATATTGCGAAAAAAGATTTTACTAGAGTTGAATTTAAAGAAAAAAATAGAATATGAATCTCCGATATTCTTGGGATTGCTCCATTTTTCTGGAGAACTTCAATATGAAAAAAGAAAAGAAATGGAGTGGTAAAAAGATGAAAAAGGTGTTGGATTTCACAAAAGATTTTGTGTTGAAGTTCCTAGAATTAGAAAAAAGTGGGGATGTAAAATATATGCAACATACGACGATGCATTTATATGGGATTGATGTGTGTTCAAAGTTAGAAGAATTAGGTTATGTTCTCCAGGAAGATGGTGATAAAGATATTTTTGTTAAAGAAAATAAACCAACATTCTTAGGTTTAACTGAAGAACAGTTCTACCAGTTCCTACTGGTACATAACATGCACATTAGATGTTGGGGCGAAGATAGCTTGATTGAGCAGCATTCAATTATTAATATTGAAAAAGTTTATTGGGTTGAAGAAGAACGCTGTTTTCATGTTCATTACAAAGAAACAGAACAACATCGTAAAGTTTGGTATCCCTATGATACAAATAAAGGGACATGGTGGTAAAGGTTAGTTTAAGAGGAGAACTAACTGAATAAAACAGTGAGAAGACAGAAATAGAGGAATATGAGACTTTATGTTATTAGCTTCTACATGGTTTCATGAGAAATTTATAAAGAGATAAAAAAATAAGCCTGCAAAAAGGCGCAGGACAAAATTAACCTACTAATAGTATACCATAAATGACCGTTGTGTACCACTTTTAGTGGTATACAATTGCACATTTGTTGTTCACTTTTTTGCAGGCTTTCCATTAGAGAGGGGAATGAAAATGGAAAGCCAAGTATTTAATGAAGAAATGGAAAAAAATATAGATTTGCTTTTAAAACTTGTAAATGTCAAAGCTGAAAAGAATGAGACTATTGATCGAGCTATTGAAGAATCGAGCTCAGTTTTGGAAGATTCCCAAACATCAGAAATGATACCAAAACCTTTCCTAAGAAAAGGACATGCTCTCTATAAGCAAGTTTTTAAGAATGACGGTGTTCAGCATCAACAGGTAACACGGACAACACCTTGGATTATTAAAGAATTATCGAACTTAGAACGAAACAGCATTTATTTCGAAATAGCTTGGAGGGATCGTACTGTGGAGAAGCGAGAATTTGTTCCGGCAAGCACTTTAAGCACTAAAAGTGAACTGATTAAATTATCGGATAATGGGTTTCCAGTAAACGACTTAAATTCTAGAGATTTAATCCACTATTTTGATCAGTATTTAACAACCAATAAATTAGAGCAAGTGTACATGGTGGAACGTTTGGGCCAGATAAAAGATGTATTCATACATCCTCTTAAAACGAACGGGATAATAGTGGTGCCAAATGATTTCGGAGATAAGCAACTTTTAGAAGGATTTGAGGTAAAGGGAACAGTTGACTCATGGATCCAAAACGTCTTTAACGAAATTAAGCAGCACCCAAAAACCTTGTTGGTAGTATTAGGAGCTTTTACATCAGTCGTTTTGAATGATTTGAAGTTACCTCCGTTTATTATTGATATATTTGGTCCGACCTCTGAGGGGAAAACAACTGCTATGCAAGTTAGTAGAAGTGTTTGGGGAAATGAAAATCTTTTAAACGAATGGAATTTAACGCACGTAGCCGTTGAGAGAAAAGCGGGGTTTTTAAATAGTTTTCCGCTATATTTAGATGATACTAGAAAAGCAGCAGATGAGGGAGATCTCAAAACGATTGTTTATCAATTTAGTGGTGGAAGAGCAAAGGGAAGAGGAAGTCTAAAAGGGTCACAACTCGAGACTACTTGGAGAAATATTCTCATAAGCTCTGGTGAAGTACCTTTAACAGAATATGCAAAGCGAGCAGGAGGAGTGGCAGCACGTATTATACCTCTTTTTGACAGCCCATTTGAAGGGGTAGATCATGAATATTTTACCAAACTATACAAATCGCTTAATGAAAATTATGGAGCTATTGGTCTTGAATTTTTAAATAAATGGCTTGAGGAAAAGGATAGATATATAAATGACTTCTTTGGTTACAAAAAATTTTACTCAGAACGTTCTAAAGGGAACGTTGTTCTTACCAGGCTTAGCCTGTATTATGCTGCCATTCATTTTGTTGGATATGTGCTAAATCGATTATTAGGATTAGAAATTGACCTTAATATTTTGATCTTACTGTTTGATGAAATCAAGAAAGAAAATAAGGCAATAGATCAGCCAAAGCAAATACTTGAAGAGATAATAGAGGAATTAGATAGTTCAAAGAAATACATCTTTTATGGTTCTGAACCTGATTTAATAAAAGCCGTCTTTCATGCAGGTACATTGGGATTAACCCCTTCTTACCTGAAGCAAACACTCGGTCCTGAAGAGAAGATGATCCGTCGAGAATGGATGAAAAAAGGCTACACGATTAAACAAAATAACAAAGGTCAAACAGTTGATTATGTCACCATTAAGCCTGGTGACAAATCAATTCGGGTTATCATGATTAATCCTAAAGTGATTGAGGAATTGGGGTTTAACTTCTCAAGAGAAGGCTTTAAGGTTACGCAGAGTTACTAATTTAGAACAGATTTTGTAACCTCAGAATCCTTTAAAATCAATGTTTGTTGAACTTAGTTACAAGAGTTACAAAAGTTACAGAAAGCAAAACCTATATAAACAAAACACCGCATAAGAATCACATATAAGGTATGTCTCAGATTGTAACTATTGTAACTTTGTAACCAAAGATGAATTTCATTAAAATGAAGGACTTTTTCGAGGCCAAACTTCATTAAAAAATGTAACTTGTTACAAAATTCTTGTAACACAACTTTAGGAAAGTTGAGAATTTAGGAGAGTGATAGAAATGTATTTCTTTAACAATGAACATGAAGAAAACTATAAACGTTTATTATTGAAATTCCCTAAAGCTGAATCTGATAGAGAGTACCAGGTTGCAGTCTATTGTGTAGCTTTTCCTAATATATATGGTGTAATTAATGGGGAAACTGGGAGGTACCCTTTTATTTGGATGCGTAGAGGTAAAGAGGTTGAATATACAGAAGTTGATGACAATGGAGAGGAATACTCAGTCTGGGATATTAAGTATCAAGATGGTGATTGCGATGGTAAAGGAAATCCCAAATTGAGTGATCTTTATCTTCAGTTAAATGACATTGATCGATTGTTAGTTCAAATTGGCGAAGGCCTGTACAATGGTAATAGTACACCAATTCTTTATGATATTGCCGTAGTTTTTAGTCATCAAAATAGATACTGGAAGTTGTTCGATCAAATGATTCAAATACGGAGAGGTGATATAGAGAAAGCTATTGAAAAGGAAATTGAGTTTGAGAAACAGTTTGAGATAATGCGAAAAAGCAGAAAAAAAATTAACGGGTTTACTCAAGAGGTTCAAAACAGCTAATAGCAGTCAAATTGTATAAAAAACACATGGATATCACAATTGATATTTCACAGTTAAAGGCTTAGAGAATATTCTCTAAGCCTTTTAACTGTACAGTTCCTGTCATTTTTAGAAGTCCATCGGTTTTTGAACTTGCACCAAGAAACCCTTAAACTTATTACTCCAGACAACACTCTCAAACTTATATCCTTTTTGAACATTTGATAGGATCTCTTCTTTAAGATAATCTCGTATTTTTTCAATTGGTGCATTGTGATCAATACCACCATCTACAACAAAAACAAAGAAATGACGACCAGCCAAAAAGCCTTGTCTAACACAATCACCAACAGTATATTTTTTCATTACATTTTACCTCCTAAATAAATATAGATTACATCGGCTCGATTATGACCGACCTCTTTTGTAACAATTTGAGCAGCTTGCTCTCTAGTGAAGCCCTTATCGATTTCCTGTTTTACTCGATCTTGAATGTAGTTATATCGCAAACCATGTAACGTCAGATTATTCGTATAAGCCTTTTCTTGATGTCTGTCGGTCCAAGTACGTTGTAATCTACCACTTAAAGTTTCTACTTTCTCTCTATGGTTCTGATTGAATTGTTCAATGCGATCAATAGCATGATGTGATTTTTCATTTGTACGAACAAACAACTTACCACCTCTAGGTGTACTAGCAACTCTGCTTTCTAATACTTGACGACCTTCTGGAGACAATTTAACGTCTCTCTCTCGTCCGTTTTTTGCTTCTTTACCAATATGGTATATTCCACACCTTAACGCTTCTTCTGCTTGAAAACGGCCTCCTAATGCTGCCTCAGCTACTCTCATTCCCATCGTTCGAGCCATTACGGAAACATCATGATAATCTTTAGCTGCTTGCGAACCAACTTCTCTCGTAACCTCTTGCATTCTGGAGAATTCTTCATTTGTCCAGCCACGATCTCCTTTAATTGTTTGAACTTTTGGTATCGTAAACTTATATTCTTGTTGTAATGTTTTATTATCGCTTATCTTATACTTTGTTTGTGGTGCATTATCATGCATATATCTTATTGCAGATAGATTATCTTTTATCGTTTTCGGTTTAAAATCATATGCTTGTAAATGTTTTGCATATGCAGCTACGTGTTTATCTTGTAAATTTTTTAAACTTTGTAATTTGAACTCCTGTGAGATCCATTTAGCAGCTCTCATTACATTCCCTTTATATTTTGCTCTTGTTCCGTATGAACTAGCTCTCGTATGCTTAAAAACCTTTTGAACTTGTTGTTCTAAACTCGATAAACCTTTACTCATAACTCATTCCCCCTTTTCAATATTAGAAAAGTGCATACTTCACCCTCTGGCATCTGTGGGTATCTTCCTTGTATCTTCTAAAGATCAATTGCGAAAAAGCCTTATCTGATGGTAGATTGTTCATTTCCCCTAGCACTTTCTCTTTGGTGTTCGTTCCTCACAAACAACAAAGAGAAAGTGCTAACCCCATCGACCATATGAAGTTGTGGTTATGAGTAATAGTAGAAGCAACCTTAACAGGTACAGCATAAGCTGACGCTCCAAGTAAGCATAATCCCCTAGGACTGGCACACAAGCCAAGCTCACAGTAGCTCTCGCAAGAGCAAATATCCGAGGTGAAGTTCATTCAACAGATTCTCACCACTCCCAATCTGTTGCCAGAAACACATCTGGAATCCAAGGTGACGTTCCGACACAAAAACGGTATTTTTCGAAGCCCCGATTGGCGTTCGGCTGTATCGTTGCCTGCATACGATTTTCACCAACCCGACAAGATCAACCGACCCCGCCAGATTTCACACAAAAGGAAATGAATTTCAGTTCCCCAAGCCGATCACCTTTTTTAAAGCGATAGACTTTCACACAAATGGAAAGGAACTCTTGAAGGCGATTCTTTTATTTTTATTCGGAAAGAGTTTATACTGTCTTACCAGTGTCATAGCCCCCGAATTTGACTATCTTCTCGCCAAAACCAAACATTCTTAAAATAACTTTATATATATAAAAAAGCGACCTACTGGAAGATTGAAAGTGTAACTTTACACTTTATTCAATCGACCAGTGGTCGCTTTGTATTTTAGTATTTTCCACTTCCGCAAAGGAAGTAGCCGTTTTTAAAATTAAAATATTTTATATAATAAGTATATCAACTCTAATACCTTCGTGCAATCACAAACAAAGAAATTGAAATGTTAGAAGATGAAAATTTATAAAGTTGAAAGAACAAACGAAAGGAAAATGTAAAAGATAAAGAACTTAATAATCTAATATAAAATAATAGGTCTTTGGATCATAGGATAGTCTATTTTAAACTAGTCTATTTTGGACTATATAACTTAGTGGATATAATTGCATTAATATTTAACATTCCTGAATAAAAAAAGATTTTTTGAGTGAGGGACAAGGGACACGTGGATAGGTTCCTTGTCCCACTTATATTTTCTTCGATTAAATTATTCTGTTATTTTTCTAACATTTCTGTATTAGTTAAAGCTTCATAAAATTCCAAGATAAACTGAGCCCCATTTAATGTTTTGGAAGGGAACAGCCAAAATGCACAGAAGAGTATTTGTACATATTAGTAAATTTGTTATACTAAAATGGATTACAATAATATTTTCCTAATTTGGTAGAGGTTAGTTGAAGTTACAAATCCCTTTTAGGATGTTCAAATTATTTATTTTACATACGGGGGTATTCATTTTGAGAAGACCAAAGATATTTACTATTTTATTAACTATTCTATTATTTGTTAGTTCAATTGTTTTGACTTTTTCACCAAGCATTGTTTCTGCTAATGGGACTAATTCAATGACATCTAATCAACCATATGCCATTGAACCTCAATATATAAATGCGTTCAGTTTTTCAGAAGGCCTAGCTTGGGTTCAAAATGAGGATGGGTGGGGTGTAATCGATACTACTGGAAAATGGGCCATCACCCCTCCGATTGCTAGCAATTTATTATCAGATCAATCTCTTTCTTTTCAGAATGGCTTTGCTTGGGTAGAATTTTCCGACGGGTATACGCCTATCAACAAGGAAGGTAAATTTATTACGAAAAAAAGGTACAAGATCTATAGTGATTTTAGTGATGGTTTAGCTGCTGTCCCGGATTCTAAAGGTAAATGGGGTTTTATTGATGAAACTGGTAAAGAGGTTGTAAAGGCAAAATATGATGAAGTTGGGAATTTTAAGGATGGACTAGCTTTTGTTAAAAGTTCTAATAAGCTCGGCTTAATTAACAAAACTGGTAAAGAAATTATAAAGCCTCAATATGATAGAATTGAGTATTTTCATGAAGGTCTTGCAGTGGTTGAAAAGAACGAGAAGTATGGTTATATTAATAAATCAGGTAAGGTTGTTCTTAATTTAATTTATAATTTTGGATCTGATTTTAATAAAGGATATGCGACTGTCTATTTAAAAGATAAAAGATATTATATCAATGGCAGCGGAAAAAAAATTACGGATAAATATATAGATGGGGTAGCTACTTTTTCTAAAAATTATCTTTGGGGCTTGAAGAATAAAAGTGGAAAAGTTCTTGTCAAACCTATATATAACTGGATTGAAGATTTCCAAGAAGGGATTGCTATAGTAACTCAGGGGGGGAATTATGGTCTTATAGATAAAAGTGGAAAGGTCATCGTTAAACCTCAATATAGTAGTATTGATGCATTCAAGGAAGGTTTAGCAATTGTAGATGTAGCTTCAAAAAGTAAACATAACTATGGAGTCATATCTAAGGCAGGCAAGGTGCTTGTAAATCCTCAATATGATTATATTACATCTTTTGATAATGGTGTCGCTGTGATTGAAAAGAATAATAAATGCGGATTAATTGATAAAACTGGTAAGGTAATTGTCAAACCACAATACGATTTTATGGATGATTTCCATGAAGGATTAGCAAGGGTGGAGCAAAGTGGTAAGAATGGCTTTATTGATAAAACTGGTAAGGAAGTAATCAAACCACAATATGAAACGGTTGTAATCGGACCTCCTTCAAATAGTGGTATACAACAAGCTATTTCGGGAGCAGGAGCTTCCTCAAATGGCTTAATTAGTGTATATATTGATGGAAACTTTGGGTTTATTCGTAATCCGTTAATGAAATAGGGGGAAGTTCGATAACTTTAAATATTGGCTGATTTCACTAAAATGTAATAGTGCTGAACCCAATTCTAACCATTTTGTAAGGAATATTATCGTCTACATCTTGGTGTGTAATAGAGAGAACAAGATTTAATTCCTTTAAGGCTTTACTTGGAATCAGTCAACTTATGAGTTTAGTCATGGTAGTGGCAAACCAAAGACTAAAGTTAAAATGAAACTGGATGAAAGCACCTATTTGGTTCTTGCGATTCGTTATAAGGAGCTGTTCAGCGGTAGCGGTGTAGGTGGCGGCGATGATGTTCCGTTCGAGATTGATGGTTACCTAACTGAGATTGATACTGGAAAAATCGACTCGGACTATATGAACTCACGCTTTGAAAAGTTTCTTAAAATCCTTACACAAGATGATGTAGATAAAGCTGAAATACGGAAGACGCTTGATGATTTGCATAAGTCATTCGCCATGTTGACACAGGAAGAGCAAAAGTATGCAAGCATCTTCCTTCACGATGTAGAAAGTGGAAATGCCAGGATGGAAAATGGTAAAACTTTCAGGGATTATATCACTGAATATCAATTCAAGGCAAAGAATGACCAGATCCAACGTATTTCACGAGTCTTGGGGGTGGATGAAAAGAAACTCCGCATTCTTTTGGTTGCAAATGTAACAGAGGCAAGCATCAATGAGTTCGGTCGCTTCGATGATTTGAAGGCCTCCGTAGATAAAGCCAAGGCAAAGGAATATTTCGAAAAACTGGAAAACGCAAAAATACTACCATTTAAGATCAACATAAGAATACACAATTTGCTTCAGGAGTTCATTCTAAAAGGTGGGTTTGATATCGAAGAGCCGAAGGAATAAAGGCGGTTGGATTGTTGCTGTAAGAGGAAAAAGCATAAATCTATACCTATCAACTAACAAAATACCCGCTCCATTCCTAAACCAGAAAAGGAGCGGGTTAAAAATCTAACTCATCCACTCCGAATATCTCCCCAAAGTATCTATTGTATAGTAACTCTAAAATTTCTGCCCGTTCTTGGTTGTCTAATCTTTCGATAACCATTTCGATAATCTCAAAAACCTGTATAGGGCTAACATATTCTGAAAGTTCAGTGATGCGTCTATAAGTGCTAAGATTAAATACAGTCAACTTTTTCCCCACCCCGAAAATTTTTTTTAGGCTAGCCCTCTTCGTTCCAATTCTCTGTCCACTGCAGCAAGTAAGATATTAGAGGCTTGTCTGTATAATCGCTTATATTCGTGACCACTTAAATCGTGATGGAGTTCTGCCTGTAAGAGTCTTACTTTCGATTCAAGAAAGACTAGTTTTTCCTCCGTAGTCAGTAAGTCTTTGATTATACGTTTATCTTCCATTCTCTTCCCGCTCCTTCCGTTCCTTTTTTAATATTTGTATATAGTTACTGATAGGAGTTGTATCCACTTCGCCCGGTTTGCTCGGTACAACATAATGCCAACCATATTCCTCGTCCACAATTCGGTCTATTTCTTTCCAACGTTTGTCCTTTTTATATTCCAATACCCGCTCCACTTTCCTAAAAATCTATAGCCTTTTTAATTCGTAGTACATCTTTCAATTCTAAACCAGTATGCTCAGCAACTTCCTCTACTGAATTTTCTTTACTTAATAAACGAATGGCTTCAAAAAGGGATTGAATAATTTTTTCGTCACGTTCCTTTTGAAATTTAGAAAATGGATCTTTCACTGACTACCCTCCCAAAAGGTTTTTCCAGCCCCGTATTTTTTGGAATGACTAGGAGGGTGGAGTTTCGGGGGGCGTTCCCCCCTGTATCCCCCTAGCGTTTAAAAAAGGGCATTTGACCCGCTCCTTGTTCCAAACTATTCAAGTACACTTCTAAGATAGGGGAACACATGTTCATAATTCCATTATAATCCAGAACTATTCGTGAATCCAGTTTTCTTTTACACTTTCTTTTTCCCCTTCTGATAACTTGACTGCTACCGTAACGAACTAACTACTAAAAAATAAGATACAGACCCGTCCCTTTTTAAGTTCAGGTAGAATTCCTACCTATTCTTGTAAGTACAGCCTTTGATTTTGAACACAGAGAAGCGGGTTGTATTTATTTTCATAATCATAAACTCTCCCTGCAGAAGAAGTAAAAAATTATTGGATGATTTTGTAAAAATACTGGATAGTTGAAGAAAAGACCAATATAATTAAAAAATAAGGAACGTATGTTTTTGTTTTTTGTTTCTTCTTTTGGAAGTATGTTTGTAACTAGCAACTAAATGAATGAATTGCTCACAAAAATAGAATCATGTTCTTTTTTATTGTGGAGGTTAGGTAAATGAGTAAAATAAACGATAAAAAGGTAATTGATATCAATAAATATCCAAGGACGATTAAGTTCAAAAGTAGTAAGGAAATATTTGATGAGAGAAGAAAAAGAAGAGAAAAACTAATCGCTGAAACATTACTGATAATAGAGGCGATAAGAAATAGAAGTAAATAAAGGGCATTCGGATTTATGGTGGAAAATGGTTTATAAGTCACTCTTCTCAAAAATCTTTATAAGTGTGTAACACTTCTATTTGTGGAACCAAAATAGAGAACTGCTTCGAAAGCTATCTATAAATCAAAAAGTGATAACTTGTTGTTGTCTTGACGCTTCATATTTAAATATGCTTGCAAATCGGCATTTACATCTTGTTGTATATAGATTTCTTTTGCTGTTGTATGCAACACGTTACTCACATCTTCTGTGCGTTCTTCATCTAACGAAAATGAATAACTTTGAACAACCTTTTTGGCATTTTCACGTTCTAATAGGGAGGAAAAGTCGTTTACTCTTTTTGCTATTACTAATGCCAATTTTGCTGTACGTTTTCTGTAACTTGTGCCACCATCGGATTGAAAAGAAAATTCTTTCTCTAATGCAGAAAGTAGAATCTTCAAATATCGTTGATTTTCTACCTGATTATTATTCAAGTGAACACCTCCTGTTTTCCGCTGTCTTTATTATATCCCTCTTTCCTTTAAATGTCAGGTAACTCATGCAAGTTCAAGTCAGGATTACTACAATCAAATGAGAAGCAGGGTGGTGGAATTATGTTAAAAGATCGAGGCAGAAAGAAGTGGCAAGGGTTTTTCATGCCAGAACATATTTCTATGTTAAAACGAATGGATAGAGACTCGCTAAAACAGCCCAGGCCGGAGCTGGATCCACTACAAATCGAAGAGATGGAACAGTTATTGCTAAAGAGTGTAGAGAATCATTCCCGTCTAATAGTGACAACCTGGAGTGATGGATTCTTTAATAAAAGGGTTGGAGTTGTTAAGAAACTAAATCCTGTTGAAAAGAAGATTACTTTTATTGATGAATTGGATTGTACATTTAATCTTTCTTTTTATTCAATTACAAACGTTGAAAAATTGTAGAACATCAGAATAGCTGCTCCTACCAAGTTTTTTATTTTTGAAGATGATGTAATGAAAAAGATCCCATATATGCAACATAATTATGGAAAATAGATAATGGTGGTAGACATGTTGGACAAATATATACGTATATCCTTAAAACAGGGGGCCCTAAGGTGAATGAATTTGGAGATTTAATCAAAGCCTTACAGCATAACAATGCTTACGACACATTTTATAAAGAAAATAAGGCAGCCATAAACGAAAAATTTAATAGTCTATTCTCAATTATTCAAGAAGGATTTTCTGTGGGCTTTGAAGCTGGGAGAGGAGCGGGTTATTCAGCAGGAGTAATTGATACAAATGTTAAAATGTTATTCAGACTAGTTGACGAAACAAATTTAAGTGATGAAGAGATATTGACTGTTTTAGATAAGCAAGGAGAAGATATTTTCATCGAAAAATTGGGGGAATTAAGAAATACGATTAAAGTGAAGAGAGACGAATGATTAATGATATCTTCCATAGTATCTTCTTGTAGTATTGCAGCCTTAAAAAGCAAAGAGGTGTGATTCTTGATAGGTCCGTATTTAGAAGGGGAATTTTGTAAAGGTTTCACTGTAAAATTGGACAAGCTTCGAGAAAATCCAGAAATGTGGGAGAAACATATAAAAATATTACAAAATTACAAAATCTCAACAATAGTGACTTACAACGAACTCCGAGATATTTTTGGACAAGAGTTAGCTGACCATCTCATTTACGATTGTTTGTTTTGCTGGTTAGAACTTTAAGGGGTGTGAAAAAGTTGAAAAACATCAGTTTTTTTCAATTTGACTATTAAAAAAGCATTTCGCTAGTAGAAAATGCTTTTTTCGACTTGAAAATCAGTTAGTTCGCTTTCATGCATTTTTTGCTTGAATGATACTCGTAGCAGCGTTTTTACATTGAAAATTTGTTTGGTCTTTAACCATAGGGGGAATTAGGGTGTTTGAGATTACTGTAAGACTTAAAAATGATTGGATAGACTTAACAGGCGTTCCAGATGTTGAACTATTTAAGGCTTTATCTAATTGGTCAAGTGGAGAAGATGACATTATTGAAATTAAAGGCTTCTCTTTCAAAGCTGATGAAATAGTGAATATTCAAATTAGCAGATAGAGAACTGAACGAACAGAAAGTAAACTTTAAAAAATAAACGCAAGGTAACTCACCTTGTGTTTTCTTGTTTTAAAATTTTTTAAATTAATTGTTTATTATTAGGAGATTTTTCATGCCTTTCGGTGTCATAACTTAAAAGTATTGATACCGAAAAATAAAAGCAGTAAAATAAGGGTGTTGACAAGTGTCATAAATTAGGGTCAAAAATAAGGAGTGAAAAGCTATGAAATATGCATATGCTAGGGTATCTACCTTACACCAGGATTTGGAAGTGCAATTGCAAGCACTAGAAAAGGAAGGCTGTGACAAAATTTACTCGGATAAGTTTACTGGAACTAAAACTGATCGACCACAATTTAGCATTTTGCTACAAGAATTAAAACCAGGTGATACATTAGTAGTTACAAAGTTAGATCGATTTGCTAGAACGACAGCAGATGGAATAAATACTATTAAAGGACTATTTGAAAAGGGAATCAAAGTTCATGTATTGAACATGGGGCTTGTAGAGGATACACCAACAGGGAGGCTAATATTGAGTGTAATGTTAGCGTTTGCAGAGTTTGAAAGAGATATGATTGTTGAACGGACACAAGAGGGAAAAGCAATAGCTAAACAAAAGGGTAACTTTAAAGAAGGAAGGCCACGGAAATTCAAGCGAGCACAGGTTGAACATGCTTTAAAGCTTCTGGAGACAAATTCCTACAAACAGGTCGAGGAGATAACTGGTATTAGCAAAAGTACGCTGATAAGGGCGAAAAAACGTGAAGGGAAACTCCAACTAGGATAGTTGAGAATTGTGCAAGTGTTTGTCGGCCGTAATGGTCGATTTTTTTATTTGCGAATAAATTAGTTTGAGAAACTGAGTTTTTTCATTAAATAGAAAATCCGTAAAGGATTGTTAAAGTTAAATAAAGTTGTCATTACGACCAGTACTTTTACCAAACAATTTTTGTCGAGGATGCTGTCTTTAACACCCATCATAGTTGTTTTTTTGTATTAATGGAGAATGTATGTTTGTGTATAATAAATATGAGGTGATTTTAATGGTAATTCGTGATCGCGGTAAAAAGAAATGGCAGTTCGCGTTTGGTATGCCGGAGTTGATAAAGGCGCAGCAGGATATATAGAATGATACCGAGCGGATAAATAGGCCAATTATCGATGAATATGAGGTGGAAGAATTCGACCAACGGATAGCTTACGCAATAGAATATAATCTTCTGGTTAAGGTAATTTTTTGGTCTGACAGTTTCACTTCTGATATTACCGGACGCGTCCATTTCGTCAATTCAATAAATTATCAACTCCGGATAGAGAGTGAGACTGGCGAATTCCATCGGATATCTTTCAAAGATGTTGTAGGAATCGCTGTTTTAGCTTAAGAGGATAGTACTGATCTATACAATGGAATTAAAAAGCTGCTAAGCAGTCATACCGTTAATACCGGGCATACCTTCAGCAAGAAAGATCGATATCGCTAACCTTTATGTCGAAATTATCCATATATTCTACGACATTTAGTATTCGTTTGATCGAATACTCTTTATCCGATAAGTCGTCTGCAATAAGTTCACCAGCTAAATCGAGTAGATTAACTTTAATACGTGCTATTGTTAGCTTTGCTTCAAGTAATTCATTCATGTAACCGCCTCCCGTTAATTTTAAAAATTAAAATTCTTATGCCCGTCGCTATTCGATAGGGTTCTTTTTTTGTTCATACAAATTTTCTTCGTATACCTCGAGCAAATCGGTAAGCTACGACGCTTTATCTGCTGAGGGATAGGTATTACTACCTATCAAATTAGATAACGTATTTTTACTTATATCCAATTCTTTAATAATAAATTCTCTTTTTGATTTATACATGAAAATAAAATGCAATTATGTTGCTTTGTTAATGATTTAAATTTCCATCTTATGTAACGAAAATTGTAAAAAGTTGCACTTAAAATACGGATAAAGTTATTTAGCCTTTTGGATATTTGTGGTAACATCACTTTTAAAAGGGTGAGATAGATTAAATTGAGAAAATACTTTTGGAGTTGCCTCCATTATTATCTTTGTTTTAACTCTTTTGATTATGAAATTTTTTGTAGAAGGAAAAGTAAGGGGTGATAAAGGAAGCGGAATTCTAATGATTGGCGTAGGACTTTCAATTTTATCCTGTAATATATACCAGAATTAGAGTTTCACACAGTTTATAAAATCAATTAAAGGAATTCATAATTTAGTGCTAGGTTGGAGGTGACATTTTATTTACTGTGGATTAATATATAAAATATAAGGGAATACTATAATTTAGACTTTTGATAAAAGAGGTGATACTATGATGCAATTAAAATTATTTGAATTGTTTGATACAGATAAAACACTAAAAGAATTGAATATTTTATTTGGGGAGCAATCTGTTATTAAATTTTCAAATAGCATCATTGGCATTACATACGATTATAGTACTAATAATTATATTAAGGTTTTGCAAAAAGTTAAAGATTTAAACATGAGACAAGTTATTGTTACATCTTCGGTATTCTTGAACGTAATTGATTATTCCGTAAAACATGACCTGTTTATAAACGATTTAAAATTTATTTACCCGATCTCAAAGGAAAAGATTTCGTATGTAGATAAATATATAGAATTAATTAATTCAACTTCAGGACTTGAAAAAGATTCTTATAAAACAAAATTGTTAAAAGAAATTGACTGGATTATTTCTGATAAATCCATTGATATTAAGAATATTACTATCCAAATGCAAAATGATGATTCACCAATCTACTATAACTTCGAACTTTATAATAATGGTGTTTTATTAATTGACGATGACTCAATTTTGATGAGTGCAACTAATCTTATGAATAATATCTTGTCTTAAGGAAAATAAAAATGCTTATTAAATCACTAGTAGAATGGCGTAAAAAAGCAATATCAAAAATCACAATATTTACTCCAGCCATAACCATATTTATAGTTTATTTTACTGGGATAAATTTTGCTGATATTATTTCGAAGTTTTCCCAACCACTTGCTAATGAACTTCTTTCAAAACCAACTTTAAGTTTTACCATTAATTCAGCATTTGTAGTGGTATTAATTAGTCTTCTTATTGAAGGACTAAAATATCCAGGGGAATTTATTGTAGAAGTGAAAAATAACAGTCGTAAAAGTGATAGTTATTTTGATATAAGGGCTGGTCATAATCCTGTCACAGTCCATATGGACTGTAAATTTAATTTTAAAAACCAACTAATTCATTTGATAATAAGTTGTTTAGGGGGTATAAAATTAAATTGTTCATTTCCACACTGGGTTGATTATGTTATAGAAAATAAGAAGGATCTTAAATTAGATGCGTTAAAAGAAGAAAAAAATGAGTTTAATCTTAATATTGGACAAGCTCTTCAAAAGAATACCATTGAATTACCACTTTATATTAAACTTTCAATTCTTTCAAAATCATTTGAAAAAAATGAGGGGTCAATTATTCCTACTTTTGAACTCGTTTCTGAGTCGAAATTTAAGAAATTCATCCTTTACTCTGTAATGTTTCTATTTTTTGATATAAAAACAACGAATTATAAGGTTGAATCGAGAAGTGACATTTAATAATTGAGGTGAAAAATGAATTTTTCTATATTTGAATTTCACAGCTATACTTCTCTCGAAGAATTTCGAGAAACTTTGAGAAATAATTCTAGGGTTCCAAGAACTGTTAGAGAATGGGATAATGATACGTTGCTTTCTGAAGTAAAGGCAGCAGATGGATTTCATATTTATGAACATGAAACACTCCAAATAGAAGGTCAGACAATCCAGTATCTATTTTTTGATGTTTATACTGAACGTAAAAAAAATCCGGACCAATGGTATGAACCTGATGGTGTAACTTTAAAGGAGAGAGAAGATAGAATAAATCCATATATCTCAAACATGTTAACATTTCAATATGAGGATAAGGTTTATGCAATTGTCTTTTCTGGTATAAATAGAGCTAAGTCTTTTTTAAGGGATATCTTTATAAGTGAAGTTTGGGGTAATGTTGATCCAGTACCTTTTAGGATATCCGAAGATTTACTTTATTGGATTTTTAAACGTTACATTGATACTACAAGAGAGTCTTTGTCTCAGAACCATCAAGTATTTGTAACTGCTTTAGAAAGTTATATGGGAAAAACTCGTGATAACGTTAATGCAATGCGTGGAGAAGGAAGTAGAATTTCCACCATTTTAGGTACATTAGCTTTTCTGTTCAATAATGAAAATGAAAACTTAAAAGCTATTCGCCCCGCAATTCAATATGGTAATGAGAAAGTATTAATTGAACTTGGGCTTACTGGTACATTCAAAACGTGGTCGAAATCTTACAGAGGTCAATTGTTTAGAACCTTGAATGGTCAAAGAAAAGAAAATGCTATTGCAATATTCATTTTCGCAAAAATTATTCCTTTATTAATTGAATGTTATGAAGAAAACATACATCATAATCGATGGTCACCTCAGTTGAAAATTGATTTTATTAAAAGATTAGGAACAATGATTAGAGAAGAAGTAGATTCGGTTCTGGAAAGATTAGAGCAAGAAAATACACACCAAGATAATGATGATATTGATATTTTAGATGAGGAAGATTTTGATTTAGAAATTGATGATGAAGAAGAAGGAATTTAAAGCTTCTACTAAATGATTACTTTTAAAGCGCCCTATATAGGCGCTTTTATTATTGAAATAAAGATTATAATATTGAGACTCATGCTAACAATTTGTTATATCTGTCTAAGAGATGAACATAATTTATGGATGTAAAAAGAGCCAAAATACACAAGTAGTGTATAAAAACTTACATATTAATGGCTCTTTTATTTTATTCCTTATTGTGTTAAAGCCCCCTTTAGTTATATAAGAAATAAAAAAGTAACACTCAAAAAGATGTATTAATAGGATTGAATTAATCTGTTAATATAGTAAAATAGTACCAAATAGGCAATTGGTTTACCTGATGAAAGTAGGTGGACATCTACTTTCAGTTAGTTGCTGGTATGATGTTAGTTTTGGCAGTTTTGATGTACATATTTTTCATACCAATTATAGGACCAATATTGTTATTTCTCATAGTAGGGTTTATGATTGCTCCTAATCTTACTAAGACAATTCTTTCATTTATTTTCTATCCAATTGATTATTTTTACCAAAAAGTAAAGGGAAAGTAATTAAAACATAAAAAGATAGAAAACTAAATTTAAATTATAAAAAATAGGTAAACCAATTGTTAAAAAATTATTTGAATTTTTCCATTTTATTGTTAAAATAATCTGCCCAGTTAGTGCAGTAGGTATCGCTTCAAAAAGATGAATAAATATTATTATTTATGCAGGTTTGTCCCTAAGTAAAAAACGAGAGAGAAAGGAGGAAGCAAATTGTCTATATTTGCATTAGATATTGCTGAACAAGTTTATACTTGTAAAGTATGTCCTCACGCAAATACATTTGAAAGAATATATTATCAACAGAGATCCACTCCACATATTGCTTTTATATTGCAAAACCCAGGCTCACCAAATAAAAAGGACAAAGAACAATTAGACAAAATTAAAAATGAATCATCAGAGTTCAAGGCTAGTTTTCATACAAAAGGGTTGAAGAATTGGCTATTAGATAATGGAAAAGGTAATACAGAATATTTTTATAAGTTTTTCCGACTTCTCTATAAAAGTAAATTGATAGAAACTGCGATTAGTGAAATTGACGATTTTAGAGACTATGTTAATAATGACAATTTGTTTAATGATGTTTATTTTACAGATGCGGTAAAATGTGTAGGTAAAACAAAGGATATGGATAAACTTGTAGATGTATTTGATAATTGCGTGAACAGTTATTTAGTAAAAGAATTTTCTCTATTAGAGAACTTAGAATATATATTTGTCTTTAGTACAAGAGGATGGAATGCTTTTAGAAATATTTTTAATGAGTATGAATGTGTTTCGAATCCTAGTTTAGATAATTTTACAGTTGCTCAATCACATGGTTATGTTTTTAATGTAAATATATCCAATGAGCATGAAAGAATAGTAAAGGCTATACCTTTAACGCATATGAGTAAAACAAATAGGAATAATACCCTTCGTGATTCATATTTTGATTACTTAGAAGAGGGATTGAACTATATATATTCACTAAATCAGACAGCAAAATAGGCTGACTTTTTTGTTTTAAGTGTTTTTCCTCTGAACAACTAATAAAACTAAGTCATTGTTACGTAGAACAACGATACTATTCAATAAAAAATGATATCTCACGATCTTGCGATTGCGGAAGACCATAAGCCTAATTCCTCGGTAAAAAATAAGGAGGAATAGGCTTTTTTATTTCTAAATCCTTAATGTTTTGCTGTTGGTAAACCGCGCGCCGTTATAAGGTGGTGAATATCATGGCAATTGGTGGTAAAAAAATATGGCAGAGAGGGTACATTCTTATGGCTGTTATCATGTAGTTAAGGAATATTTAAGATAGGTTTATAAATGCTAAATTAAGAATGTTATATTAATAGTCTATTATAGACTAGTTTTATAAGGATAATCTTACTAAAAGATAGACTATTTTAGACTATTTTAGACTACTTTAGACTACTATAGACTACTTTAGACTACTTCAGACTACTTTAGACTACAATGGATGATCTAAAATAGTCTAGATTCGCTAATTCATTTAGAAGTTTTAAAAAAATTAATAATTTTATAGTTTATCAAGTATAAGTTTTAATTTTTTGCGTAAAACTAGTAAAAACCTTTGATAGAAGGGCTGGTTTTATGCGAAAAAGAAGGAAATGGAACGAGGAAAAGATTAAAGAAGTTTTATTAAATCTTTATCATGAGGGGAAACTTACCATTTCATATTTGTATATGCAATATGGTGGAATGGTGAGAGCTATAGTAGAGGATTATGGGTCTCTAGAAGTGGTTTTTGGTAAGTTAGGAATCCCTTTTGAAGACATTTATAAATTGGAGCATTGGCCTGCAGAAAGAGTTCTCCAGGATTTAATAAGTCTTCATAAGCAAGGTGTTTTGACTCCTATCTATCTTAGAGAAAATCATTTGAAGTTACTATATGGATGCAAGGCACGATTCGGTTCTTTGGAAAATGCCTTAAAAGAATGTGGCATATCATATGAAGAAATTAGATTGAATAATATATGGACCAAAGATAAAGTTGATAGTTCATTGTTAGAGCTTGATTCACAAGGGGTGTTAACACCTATTTATGTAAGAAATCATGGTGATGGCCTTTTAGGTGGCTGTAAAAGGTTTTATGGTTCTCTTGAAAATGCTGTAGAGGCAAACGGTATTTCTTATCAAGACATATTACAGAGGGAAAGTTGGGATAAACAAAAGGTTACTGTTATCTTAAGGGACATGAATAATGAAGGTCACTCTCTGCAAAGTCTTCACTTAAAGATTAATTATCCTGAGATTCATGCTGCCTGTGTTAGATTATTTGGTTCCTTTATAAATGCAATAACGTCAGCAGGTTTTACAATTGATGAGATATATGGAACTGAAAGATGGGATAAAAAGAAAATTCTCTTAAACCTACAGGAACTTGGCGTTGAAGGGATACTTAAAACTAAAAATTTTGCCCTTGAGTTTAGACCTTTATATAAAGCTTGTTATAGGGAATTTGGTTCGTTTATAAATGCTTGTGAAGCAGCTGGTCTACCTTCTAGAAGAATTAAAGAAAGTAGACCGTATATGGATAAAAAAACCTGGGAAGCGGATGAAGTAATTAATAATTTATATGAATGGTTTTATGTAAAAGGTAAAACTCAAAGAGAACTATTCACCGAAAATAGTAAATTGGAGAAAGCTGCAAGAGATCACTTCGGTACTTTACGTAAAGCACTCAATGAAATAGACGTAGACTATGAACAAAGGTGGCGAAAGAATGTTAGAAGTGCAGGTATTAGGTTTGAAAATATTGTGGAAAAAGTTTTAGGAGAGTTAAACTATCCAATCGTTTTAAGAAATAAACTTATAAATGTTAAAGGCACATTAATAAAACCTGATTTTGTTTTAGAGGGAAATATTTATATTGATGCGAAGATTTCTGCTTGGACACAATCGATAGAAGATACAATAAACAAATATAAAGACTACTGTAAGGAATTATGGATAGTATATTGGTATAGTGAAAGGAAAAGTTTTGATGGTGTTCAGTTTAAGTCTATAGAGGAATTTATCGAAATGTTACCAGAAGAAAAAAAGTATTTTTATCATGAAGAATTAAATGATCTTGAAGTGTGGCTTAATGAAAGTGTTATCAATAAAAGAGAATAGGGCTTGAATTGAAAATTGTTTTTTTAAAAAATATATTCAAGCCCTTCATAATCTTAGGATGTTAAATTTAACATTAATTTAACGCAATCCAATAAAAAGTCGTAAAAAATTTTTCTCACCTTAGCATACTCAGGACTAAGAGTTGGAGAATTGTGTGCATTAATGTGGAAAGATCTTTCTTTTAAAGATTACACAGTCAGTGTTACAAAGACATATTATAATCCCCGTAACATTATAAGGGAGTACCATCTTTTACCACCTAAAACTAAAACATCTAAAAGGATCATAGAACTTGATCCTATTGTATTAAAAGAACTGGAAAGACTTAAAGCAAGGCAGAACGAACTTAAAATGCTAAACCGTAATATCTATTATGATAAAGATTTTGTGTTTGCTAAAACTGGTAACCATCTTGGATATCCAGAACTTATTAAGACAATACAGAATCGGATGACCCGTCTATTAAAGTTATCAGGACTAATCCTGCATTGACACCTCACTCACTACGTCATACACATACATCTTTACTTGCAGAAGCTGGAGTAGGCATACACGAAATAATGGAACGTTTGGGGCATATTGAAGACGATATTACGAAGAGAGTATATCTACATGTTACAAAGACAATGAAGACAGAAGCCTCTAAGAAATTTGGAGAGTTAATGAGGAACCTATAAACTACTTATTGGAAAGTTAGGGGGGTGTTAAAAACAGAAAAACTGTGACCTTCTGTCTAGTAACAGAAGGTCACAGTTTTTTACTTTGTTATGGTGGCGCATAGCGGGATTGAACCTTTGGTCCTCCACGCTGCCAGGGTAGTAGCTACTATTTCTCCTAGTGTCCCTTAGTTTTCTAAAGACTATATATATTAATGTTTTTTAGTAACAGATATGAATTATATTACCTCCTGTTATTTCTAATTTTCCAAAGTGCATGACCAATATGTGACCAATAAAAATATGACTCAGGGCCTAGTCAATTGTAGATATTTATAACCTACAGAATTAATATCTAGCAAACTTTCATGAAATGGTAATATAAATAATAATAATTATATATTATTTATTGGACACCTATGAGCTATAGGTAGTCCTTATTAGCCAAGAGTTGAGCTAATCAGACCTACAAAAGGAATGTCATCAACTTTCGTGCTAGTCTGATATGACGTTTTGATATGCAGGACGAATCACAATTCCACATTTCGAAGAAAATCTAGAATTATTCTTGGTGATAAAGAGGACGAATCTTCAATTGAAGATTCGTCCTCTTTTAATTTATTAAAAATAGTAAGGGGGAAACAATTTATGAATAACTACTCATTGTCACAAAACATGCAAATGGAGTTACTTGGTGAAAGTTTAATATTAAAACAGCCATCCAAAAGAGTAAATATTGTAAGTCTTAAACTTGTAAAGGAAAACAGTTTTCATTATCCAGAAAGAAATGTTAAATCACCAGAAGATGCGTATAAACTATTTAAGCAATTTTTAGTCGATGTAGACCGTGAATATTTTATTGTTGTTTGCTTAGATACAAAGAATCAACCGACTGCTATAAACATTTGTCACATAGGAAGTTTAAATGCTAGTATAGTGCATCCAAGGGAAGTTCTGAAGCCTGCAATACTATCAAATTCAGCTTCAATAATCGTGGCACATAACCCCATCCTAGCAATGATCCAACACCAAGCCGTGAAGATATTGAGGTTACAAAAAGACTAGCAGAAGCAGGGAAAATAATTGGCATTGAGGTATTAGACCATCTTGTTGTTTGTTCTGATAAATTTATATCTCTTAAAGAGAAGGGGTATGTTTGATATTACCAAATTTTTATTCTTAAAGGAAAGGAACTGGTATGGCTTTAAATATTTAAAGCCATACCAGTTATTTAAGTGGAGATGTAAATGTGTAAGTTTTTTTTGTTTGATATAATTAACACTTAACTAGGAACTGATGTTCCTGTATAATAACTAGTAGGATATCACAATTTATTTCTGGGATTGATAACCATTGACTGTATATGGATAGACGTAGACTTCAATCCAATGTATCATTATAATTTATAAAGTATTTATAAAAAATATAAAAATTAAAGTGTATCCTTAAGGAATTACATGTCGGGGTGCACCTTTTTATTTTCTTTAAAGTGGAGTGGGTTAAATGCGTTATATTGGATCAAAGGAGAAACTACTTAACTTCATTTATGACTTTATTGAATCAAAGGTGGATAGAGGATCAGACACACTTACTTTTGCTGATTTATTTACAGGGACGGCAACTGTGTCAAAGTTTTTTAGAAATAAAGGATATAAAGTAATTGCAAACGATATATTAACAGTTTGTGTTATATGGGCTAAGGCAGCTTTAGCATCAAATAGTCAAATAACCTTTAATAAGTTAGCAAATTCAAAAGAAATTAGAAAACAAGAGTTCACTAATTTATTTCCAAAAAATATAGATTTGGTTCTAAACCATTTAAATAGTCTTAAAGGTAAAGAAGGGTTTATTTATACAGAATACTCTCCAGAAGGTACTAATAATAGGATGTACCTTACTGGTGAAAATGCATCTAAGATTGATGCTATTAGAAATCAGATAAAATTATGGAAAGCATCTAATTTAATTAATGAATCAGAAGAGGCACTATTAATTGCATCACTTTTATTGGCAACAAATAGGGTAGCTAATATTGCTGGAACGTATGGTGCCTTTTTAAAAAAATGGGATAAAAGAGCATTTAATCCTATTAAATTAGAGTTGATAGACACCCCTACTAATGATAATTTAGATCATATTGTGATTCAACAAGAAGTACAGCAGATTTCAGAGAGTATAGTTGCTGATGTAGTTTATCTTGATCCACCATACAATTTCCGACAGTACGGTGCTTACTATCATGTATTAGAAACTATTGCTGTGGGTGACTCCCCAATTGTAACTGGTAAAACGGGGTTAAGACCTTGGCAGGAAAAAAAGTCCGACTTCTGTTATAAAGGTAAAGCAGCTATTGCTCTTAAAGAAGTGATAAATAAATTAAAAATTAACCATATTTTTTTAAGCTATAATGCTGATGGAATATTAGAACATGAAGAGATTTTAGAAATTTTAAGGGAAAAAGGAACTGTGGAATTTAAGGATATATCGTTCCAAAGGTATAAAAGCAATAATGGTGGTAGTGGGGAACTAAAAGTAAAGGAGCGGTTATATTATGTCAAAAGTAAATCAAAATAAGGAATTAGACTTGGAAATTGTCGAAGATAAAGAAAACATTATAGAAGGTGAAGATAAAGATCTCGAAGAGCAAGATCAAAGCACAAATATTCTTCCTTTCTGGAGAGAAGAAAAAAGTAAAGGTAGGAAGAAGAAAAAGGAAATGGGGGTTAATGGTGTAGACCTTGGTGAAAGAGGGATTTATGATAAAAGAAATAAATTAAATGACCTTACTGGGAGAGAGTGGACATTTTTTCTAAATAGTGTCCTAGTGAAAGCTTATCCGCCAAGAGTAAAGGAAGGGGTTGGATTTGACCTAAGGAAAATTCATCCTTCACCTAAACCTCCTCAGTTAATGAAGGATATCATATCATTCTTCACTAAAGGTGATCAGTGGATTCTAGACCCTTTCGTTGGAGTAGGTGGAAGTCTTTTGGGTGGCTCATTGTGTGACACTCCTAGACATGGAGTTGGGATAGATTTAAATCACTTATACCTAAATGCTTATAAAACCGTATGTGAAACCGATAGTATACCTTTAGAACACACAATACATGGGGACTCAAAAGAAGTACTTTCAAACCCCCACCCTTTATTAGATAGAAAATTTCAGATGATAATAACAGATCCTCCTTACGCAGATATGATGAATAAAAAAAAGACAGGTCAGAAATTAAAGTTTTATGGGAAAGATGAACCTTCGCCATATACAAATGATGAACGTGATCTTGGAAATCAGGAATATGATCAATTTTTGATTCAGTTTAAAGATATTATGGAGTTGGCAGTAAAAAAATTAGAAGTAGGAAAATATGCAGTGGTCTTCTGTAAAGACTTTCAACCAAAACCCGACAAACCCAATATACTACATGCAGACATTATTAATTCATTAAGTACAATACCAGGCTTAGTATATAGAGGAATGAAAATTTGGTATGATCAGGCAAATGACCTTTTCCCTTTTGGCTATCCGTATGCATTTGTGATGCATCAAATGCATCAATATATACTTATTTTTAGAAAAGAGGAAGAAAAATAAAGGCACCTATATTTGATCTGAACCCAAAAAGTTAGACACGAATTTTAAGCAGCTTCCTGGGCAAGAGTTCGGTATTGAACCGGACTCTTGCCTTTTAATTTTGCCTTAATTCGTTTGTGATTGTAATAATGGATATAATCCTCTAATTCTCGTTTAAAATGCTCCATACTCTCAAATTCTCTAAGATAGAGTAATTCACTTTTTAATAAGCCAAAGAAATTCTCTATGACTGCGTTATCTAAACAATTACCTTTACGCGACATGCTTTGTATAATCCCTTGCTCTTTTAAGGCGTGTTGATACTGTTTCATCTGATAATGCCATCCCTGATCTGAGTGAAGGATAGGGGAATCGCCATCTTTTAATTGTTTAAATGCCTTATCTAACATATTTGAAACCAATGGATAAACAGGACGTTTTTCAAGATGGTACGAAATAATTTCTCCGTTATAAAGGTCCAGAATCGGCGATAAATAGAGCTTTTCACCATATAAATGGAATTCCGTCACATCTGTTACCCACTTCTCATTTGGCTTCGTAGATTGGAAATTACGCTCTAAAATATTAGGTGCGATTTTTCCTACTTTTCCACAGTATGAGCGATACTTTTTCATACGAACAAGACACTTTAAACCTATTTCATTCATTAGGCGACGGACTGTTTTATGATTTAGTACAAACCCCCGATTACGTAATTCCAATGTAATACGCCTATAACCATAACGGCCTTGGTGTTCATCAAAAATCTGTTGGATAACCTCTTTTAATTCACTATATTTGTCTGGTTGATTCATTTGTTTTACCCAGTAATAATACGTACTACGTGGGATTTCAGCGACTTTTACCAGGTCAATTACCTTAAATTCTTGCCTTAATTCATAGATTACTTTCGCTTTGTCCTGTTCTGAGACTTTTCCTTTTCTTGAATTAAGGCATGTAACTTTTTTAAGTATGCATTCTCCATGCGTAAACGTTCATTTTCAGCTAATAATGGATCTTGTGATCCTTTTATTGGTTGTGGTTTCTTTGTATCTTTTTTCATAAATGGACGCCCTCTCTCCTTAGGTTTCAGAGCGTCTATTCCATTCTCATTAAAAGCCTTTTCCCATTTTAGAACGGTTGAAGGAGCTGGAATATTAAATATAGCAGCTGTTTTTCTATGAGACGTCCCTGTATCTCTCATATAATTTAGTACGTCAATTTTAAACTCTAAAGAGTAATCTGTATACTTTGGGATTAAGCCTTTCATACCATGTAATTCATATAAGCTAACCCATTTCATAATAAATAGATAATCAATTCCTGATTCCTTCTCCAACGTTCTATAGGATTTAAAATCTTCAAGATATCCTTTTACGACAGCTAATTTTATTTCTAACGAATATTTCGCCATAAAAAATTGCACCTCCAATTGTTAGTCGTGTCTAACAATTGGGGTGCAGTTCATATTTAGGTGCTTTTTCTTTTATAATGAGTGATTAATTTTTTTATGAAACGGGTAAAAGTATCTCTTTGCTTATCTTTAAACTCACTATTACTACTTGGGTAAAGAGGTATTGCACCTATTGATGGTACTATATCCTTTCTCTCTCTCCATAATTCTATAGATTGTTCCACACTTGGTAATATTACATATGATCCCTTAACAACCCTTATAGCATCTTTATAAGCATGCATAGTCATAAGGTCAACTCGTTTGGCTATTCTCGCGTCTGTTAAGTTTCCCAGATTAGTATCGTCTAAATCATCCTTAGAGTAAGTAAATAGTTCATTGAGTTTATTTAACTTATACTTTGCATCAAATACAACTGATCCTAAAAGGTTATCTCCTTTATAGATATTTAACAAAAAATCTGGGTCCATCCTCATTGAATATGAACTTAGAGGATCATCATTTTTGGAGTGCTGTAATTTATGTTGGTATAAGAGTTCTAAATTAAAAGAATAAAACTCAGTTGATATTCTCTTAATAAATCTCTTTCCACTACCGAATTCAACATTAAACCCGCCAGTTGACATAGACTTTAAAATCTCTAACAATTCAGTCAGAACCCAAGCCTCATATAAATCGTAAATTGGTTTAACTTGCTTATGAAATAATATGTTGAAAAATTCATCCCATTGTAGTGATTCTGACATTAATAACTGTTCAAAAAAGGTATAGAAATCACTATACCCTGGTACCCTTCTAATCGCTAAGTTACCTGTCTCAACATATGGAATACTTTTAACCTCTTGTAGAATATAGTGCGAAAGCATTTCATTAACAATTGACAATAGTCTAAAGGACTCTAACCCGACAATTGTTTTTTTTGTGTATTGGACTATAAGCTCATTTAGAATTAATGAAACTTCCTCTAATAAGTACTTTATAAATCTATTTTCAGTTGTATCATACGATAGATGAGTGTGATATTCATTTAGAATGAGCGGTAAGGAATTTTGGGAAACAGATAAGAGAGAAGCTGAAGGATCAGTTTCAATCCAATAAGGACTATTTAACATTGATATAATAGTTCTATGATCGAATGAAGAAACTTCACCAATTGTTACCTCTTTAAAAGTTTCTTGTAATTTTGTAATTGGAGCGTTTACGATTTCCTCAAAAGAGCTAAGAAGTTTCAAATCAGAAAATGCAGCTCTTATGAAGAAAAACTTACTAAGCATGCTCTTTTCTGAATCGAATGTGTTTTCTACATTTAAACTTATTGTGCTCTTACTACTCCAAAGCACATCGGAACAAATGTTATTAATATTATCAATCATCGTTTTATAATCAGACAGATAATCAATTTTTGCTGCTCTTATTTCAATAGGTAGGTTTAAAGCATCTTCAAAATTCCAAAAAATGCCAATTGAGTCTTTACCAACGAATGATTCCCAATTTATTTTTGCATAGGCTAGGTTATTTAAGTATCTTACTTTCCCTTGTAATGGGCTAGCCGAAAAATTATGAAGACGAGGCAATAATGTAAGATTTGAAAGGTTATCGTGTTCAACCTCAATTGTGTAGGTGTTATTTTCCAAAAATTTGAGATCCTCCATTAAAGATTCGGTTGAATATATAATGGGACTTTGAGAATAAAGTGATTTATCTAAACATTTTTCACAATCTAAAATAATTTTATGGGACCCTTTGTTAATTGTTATTGTTTCCATAGCTGTATATTCAAATTGTTTTGAGGACTCAATTGTAATTTTTAAGCATGAGTTTACTACTACTACCTTATTAACTAAATAAAACTCTTCCATTAGATAAAACTCCCATAGTTTGAATTGTCCTTTACTAGAGAGTTAAATACTCTGGAAATAGAGTGTGCAGTTCTAGGAAATCTATAAATGGATTTATTAAAAGGTTGAAGTTCAATCCCCTGTAGGTCATTAGGCACATTTCCATTTAGAATGTCAGTATAATGACCATCATTAAAGATAGAATGACAAAAATATAGTATGTTTCTAAGTAAAGGTTCTAAAACTCTCCTTTGCCCATGTAATCTTGGTAATACCTTTAATAAGATAGCACTATCAAGTAAATAAAGTAATGAATTATCATCAAAAGTGATATGACTGTTATCCCAGAGCTCTTTTCCATTACCTACAAATTGAATTAAACGATTCGTAGTTCTATAACTAAATCTAAATGGAGAGTTTGTTAATAAACCACCTAAATGTGTAATTGTTTTTTGCAAAATAACTTGATTTAAAGTTCCGTCACCCAATATAGCTGATTCATTTCTACTAGATATAAAAAGATGACCGTGAGTAAAATCATTTACGTTAAAATTTAAACTAGAATATAGAGTAGGTGTAGTTGGTGGAGTTGTTGCACCAGTTAGATACGCAACATATTCTTCAGCAGTTGCACCATTCATTTCAATAGCATGTGATCGATCAATTACTTTTGGACTAAATCTATATGTAGATTCATCTATATTTACTGTGCCGATTACGTAAAGGTTAGGCGGTATAAGAATATTTTCAGGAACAAAGTATTTTCTTTCTGAAGTTGGAGAAACATAAACATAGTAATCATCAGGAAAACTGTTCATTTCTAAAACTGCATTTAATTTATCGTTAGAGTCGGAGTAGTTTTTTGAAATAACCCTAGACCCAGCATTGTGTAAACTGATAGTCTCAGTTTCATATAAGCCAGTCACTGGAGAATACCTTCTACTTTCAAGGGCACTTAAGAAATCAGAAAAGTAATGTTCTGCTTTGGCAAGATTCATTTCGTCCAATATTAAAAAGAAAGGTTCAGTGGGTTCTTGTATAGCATTTAACACTAGCTGTAATACTGGAGTAATAGAATACACACCTAGTAATGGATTGTAATATCCAAGTATGCCTTTGTTATCTAGCCAATCTGGTCGAACAGATACAAATGCATACCTATGTTTTTCTATACTAGGGGTAGGTGTTGGGATTCCAGTAACTGTTACAGGATGGGCGGGTGTAACCAAATATTCTGTAAAATATTGGGCTAATTTAGTTTTACCACTACCTGATATTCCTGTGAAAATAGTGAGTGGAGATGTTTTAAGTGATAAATATAGATCAATGACATTATCATCATTGAATAAAAACCCTGTTCGTTGTAAATGTGATTGTAAGCTCATTTAATTTTGTCTCCTATCTTAATGAACCATATAAGGACCTATGTGGTTCAAATATCTAATTAAGTCTTGATCAATGAAAAAACGATTATATGGATAATGCAATATTAATGGTGAACTTCCTAAATGGTCAATCCTATCAAGAGTAGGGGCAATTAACATAGAAGCTACGAAGACAAGTCTTCTTTCTGGTTCTCTGTTAAAAGTCTTAACTCTTCTAAGGAATGGATCTAAATTTCGTTCAGTGGGTGTTAACACTGTTATTAATTGCTCAAATTGAGTATCAGTTCTATTAGTAAGACTGACAATATCTGCCCAAGGTAACTCGAAAAATTTTTTTAAGGCAAGAGGGTATTGAATTAAGTGCTCAGAAAATGCTAACATTTTGTTACTCTCCAATGAATTATCAAAAACCCTATGGACTAAACTATGTGGAATAAAACTAAGTAAAGTATGTAAATTTCTTAGTCTACGATTAAACTTAAATCGAATCTCTGTATCAATGGAGTTTTTTTGTGCTCTATATAACCAAGCCTCTTTAGCAAAATTTGTAGGTGCAGTAGCACAATAAGAAATAAAGTTGTGACCCAGGGTGTTAATAGAAAGTCTTGAGTCCGATAGACCATAAACTCCTTTTAGATCTACCCATACCTGATTTGAAAGAGTACCGCCAGTAAGGAACCCATTTATTTTTGTTTCAGCATTTACTGCACTTCTCATGCTGGACTCTTGAATGTGGTAACTATATTCTTTCCAGGTTTTTAAAGGGGGTAAGTGTGGAATAGTATAGTCAGAAAATGTATATCTTAAGGCTGCTATGGTCATTAAATACCTCCATGAAAATTGTATAAAAGATAATAAGCGCTCATATTTTACCACATATTTCTAAGTATTGTAAGAAAAAGTAACAATCTTATACATATGAATATAGCCATGACTTAGTGACACTCGTACCATAGAGCCCCTTGAGAAATCGAAGAGCCACCGATAAACTTTTATTGTATAGCCTATACTTAGTGCATTCCTAATGAGAAGAAGTCACAGAAACACCATAAAATACCCATTTAGCTTAGTGCTAAATGGGTATTCTACTTTTGCATTTATTTAAAACAAACTCTTCCAGTGACTTTCTGGTATATGCCATGATCTGCCGACCCTAAAACCTTTAATTTCTCCGCTATTTAGTAGTTTGTGGGAATAACTTCTTCCGATGTAAGGCACTTCCATCATTTCATCAACAGTTAGTATTTAATTATTAAAGATAAAAGAAGAGTATATAGCCCTAAAGCCATTTAATATATGGAATTATGAAATGTTCATTTAAGCAGTATATTTTTTGAAAAGGAAACCAGCCATAAGATACATAAGTTCATACAACTTATGTATCTTATGGCTTATTTAGTATTGCTACTTAAATTATTAAACCATTCGATGAAGAAATGAAAACAAATATGCTGTTTTCTACAGGCTTTTTTTCACAAATTTTCCACAAGGAATTATATGGATATTACCGAATACTGTAAAATGAATACTTCTAATATTTATAGCATTAAGTCTACTATCGCTTTTGAAAAAGGGCAGATAGGAAGGATAGAAAGAAAAGTAAGTTATTTATAAAATTTCGAGAGGAAGAAAACCTTATGGCAAATGATCAAGGCATTGAACTAATATTAAATAGGTTAAATGAATGGAGACATTTTCCTGACTATCAACTGGAGAGAAGGTTTGACATATTTTTATCTTTTTATTTACCTGAGATAATTAGAAAAAAGACGAATAATTGTAATATCTTAGATGAGATATTACCAGAATTTCCTGTTCCTAAAAGATTATTTAATGATGATTTACAAAACACTAATAATAAAACAGAATTTTATAAAGTAGATTTTGTAATGTCCGACAATGGAGACAATATTTATTTTATTGAGTTTAAAACAGATAACAGATCTAGAAGCTCAAAACAAGATATAAGAATGAGAAAAATTGAAAAGCATGAGGTTGAATTTATTAGCATTGTAAAAGTTCTAATTTATCATTGCTGTGAAGGGAACAGGGAAAAATATTATAAAATACTACAAAGTTTGGCGAATTGGGGTTATATAGAGGAAGAAAGCTTTATTAGCTTAATGAAGCAATTATATGATGAGGAATATTTTGATATCGGTGATACAAATTTAGGACTCACAATAAAAGATGAAATAAAAAATAATATATTATTTATCCAACCTACAAATCCAACTGGAGATAATAATGTTATTGATTACGATTTTATAATAAACAATCTAGATTGGAACGAGGATGATGTTTTGGGAATGGCAATTAAGAAATATTTAGAAAAGTGGAAAGATGCACCTTTATAATTCTTTTCTTAATTAATAAACTGCCAAAAATATATAAAGAAATATAACCCGAAATCCGTTATTATGACCAATCTATGACCAATAATATATCTTGAAAGGTATTTTGAATGGTTGAAAACCATAAGAAATAGAAACAGCCTTGAAAATCAAGGCTGTTTCTAATGAAAATATTATGGAGAATAGGGGGCTCGAATTTCTGACCTCTACGCTGCCAGTGGAGAGACGCGTTTTCTAGAAAAAATATGGACTTTGATCCTATTACATCGAGTAAAAGTTTTAAAAAAAGTTATATAGCCACACCAAAATGTAATCAAAGGCTCTATCCTTTTTTTGAGTTGCAGTATAAAACTATTCGATTTTGTATGTACTAAATATGAAAGCCCAGAAACCCCAAGGAATCTATTGCGGGAATTTTATAGACTGATTAAGAAAGCTAATGTTCTAAGGATTCGATTACATGACCTTAGTATAGTAGGAGTAATGTTTGTTTTACCCACCATAGATTGACCACAGATTGACCACGAACTTATCAAATTGATTATACTGGTATGGAAATAATGAACTAAAAATGTTTGAATCTTAGATTCATCCAGACCTGTTATCATTCAAAAAACTTATAAAACTATTCTTGTATCATGGGCGGCATGATGTAATCGAATTTCTACTAAGTCATGGGTGGATAAATTATAAATTTGTAAAAACAAAAAGGGATTGTTTTTTTGAGGAAGCTGCAATATTTTTTCACCCAAAAGAAAAATATATACCCGCCACGCTTTATTAAATTGGCCCCAAATTAGTCCAAGTAGGTCCCCAAAAAAGAGTTATTTTCTACTTTTTGAATTATTTAAAGACAATAGGAAAAGCCCTATAATCGTAGTCATATCAACGAATCTAGGGCTTTTTAGTACTTGAGTTTGCAAAGCGTTAAAATTAACGTGAGTAGTGCTCAACTGAATTAAAATGGCCTATAATAATAAAGAGTGAATGTATATATTGAAGTAATAACCAATTTAATTTATGTTCAGAAATTTAACATTTGATGAGTACCCTCTCTATAGTTACTATCTAATCATTAGGCAATCCGAATAAAGTGTATAGGGTTTATAGTTTAATCAGTACAACCGCCACTCCACCTTAATGTCAGCCTATAAAAATATCAAAGACGAAAACTTCCGGTATTATATTTTGAAACAAAAAGCCGATGTGTTTCATGCGATGAAGAGCTTTTTTCAGAAGCAAGAGAGTAATCAGTTTGTTTAAAGTAGATCGACAGGTGGGGAGCCTGTCGATTTTTATTTTTGCTAAGCAGAATTTATATCCATAAATTCTGCTAGCTTCATAAGGACAACTACGCCTAATCATCGCCCTAAGGGGCTCACCAATCGGCAAGTTTTCTTTAACTGATTTTAAAATCTTCACAACTTCCACATAACTTCTTTATAACTTCTACAAAACTTTTCTTTATTATAAGGGTAACTTAATTGAAGAGTTGGAATGAACTCTTTTCTTAAAAACTTCCCATAATTTGATTGGTGTTGAGACACCAGTCTCTTTTTTTGCCTTTTTTTAACTAACCTATCCAATCATGGTTTTCCGGATCATTGAAATCCATGTGTTTTGGTATAGCCTCCTCCCCCATTTCTCCATCTGTTCCCAAGTAATAATGCCTAATAGGTTTTAAGTTTTCATCCAATACATAGATAAGTGGAATGCTGTTCGGAATGTTTAAACTTATTACACCATCGTCAGGAATTTCGTCCAAGTATTTGATGAGCGCTCTTAAGGTATTGCCATGTGCAGAGATAATAATGCGTTTATTCTCTTTCAAGCAAGGAACAATCTGCTCATTCCAATAGACTAAAGCACGTTTTTCGGTATCTAGGAGACTTTCAGTAAAGGGAATGTCTTCTTTTTTTACATTGGAGTATTTTGGATCAGACAGCTCGGATAGATGATTTGCTGAAGTAATTTCTGGTGGGCGCACATCCGCAGACCTCCGCCACTTATTTACTTGATTTTCTCCGAATTTTTCAATTATCTCAGCTTTGTCCATCCCTTGGAGTGCACCATAATGACGCTCGTTTAATCTCCATGATTTTTGAATAGGAATCCATACTAAGTCCATCTCATGGAGAATAATCCATAACGTTCTGATAGCTCGTTTCAAAACGGAGGTATGGGCAACATCAAAACTAAAACCATGTTTCTTCAATATCGTACCCGCTTCTCTTGCCTCGTTATAGCCATCATCAGTCAAATCAATGTCGCTCCAGCCAGTGAAGCGATTTTCAAGATTATATTGGCTTTGCCCATGCCGAATGAAAACAAGAATTTTCAATATATACACCTGCAATCTTTTTACATAAGTATGTACACATTCAAATGGAAATATTAAAGGTGGATTTTTTCATCTTCACAACTTCCACATAATATCTCTATAAGATCTACAAAACTTTTATATATTATAAGGGTAACTTAATTAAAGAGTTGGAATAAAGGAACTCTTTTCTTAAAAACTTCCCATAATTTGATTGGAGCAGAAGCTACCAGTCTTTTTTTTTTGTCTTTTTTCATAGTGCTTTTTCCAAAACATTAAGGCTTTCTCAAAACGTTTATTTGTGTTGACGTTAATGAGCCAGCCTTTTCTTTTGCACTTATCGTCAAAATTGGACATAATAAAAAGTATAAACTAGAATTATTCTTGTTTAACTTTTTTAACTATGGGCTAAGGTGATTTTTCCTAGGAGGACATATAAATGCTTACAGCAAATGCGGTTGATATGCTAAAAGATAAAATAAAATTGATTCAACAGAATGAAAAGGTGATTTATTTGGTTGGTCCCATAAAGTTACCAGTGAATCTTGATGGTAAGACGGTGACTTTCCAATGGTACTGCTGGCTGCAATGCGAAGAATTAATGGATAGCACGGAGAAAATTATTGATAAATTATCGTCCGTTAATTTAGCTGAGATGCAACAATCAAGTGTCCTTGTTTATGGTGATTTTAAAAATGCTGAGGATGCGGTTGTTCGCATGCACAGTATCTGTCATACCGGTGATATTTTCGGCAGCAAGCGCTGTGATTGTGGATACCAATTAAAAGAGTCGATGAAGATGATTGTTGATCATGGAACGGGCGCCCTCTTTTATTTAGCAAATCATGAGGGCCGCGGAATTGGACTGTTTAGTAAAGCGATGGCATACGTCCTGCAGGAAAATGGAATGGATACAGTTGAGGCAAATTTAAGCCTTGGCTTTAAGGATGATGTCCGTAATTATGATGATGCAATTGAAGTACTGAAATCACTCAGATCAAAACAAGTTGCGATCATAACAAATAATCCACGTAAAATGGAAGCATTGCGTAAATCTGGTTTTGATATCTCTGACCGCGAACCGTTATGGGGAGATGAATCAGAGTTTAATAAACTTTATCTTCAGACAAAAGTTAATCGTTCTGGACATTTCAAGGGTGGACAACCCAATGAATGAGCATGTGCTCTATATGAAGCTAGCACTTGAAAATGCCAGAGCAATGAAGGGACAGACAGATCCCAATCCACTTGTTGGCTCTGTTATTGTAAATGATAATCGGATTGTTGGATTTGGCGCGCATATGAAAGCAGGGGAACCGCACGCAGAGATTCATGCCCTTCATATGGCGGGTGAAAAAGCACAAGGTGGAACTATTTATGTGACGCTTGAGCCCTGTTCCCATCATGGGAGAACGGGTCCTTGTGCTGAGGCAATTGTTCGGGCGGGGCTTAAGAAAGTAGTTGTTGCAACGCTAGACCCAAATCCACTTGTATCAGGACGGGGTGTTGAAATCCTGAGAAACGCTGGTATTGAGGTAGTTGTTGGTATCTGTGAGGAAGATTCACGAAGGATGAATGAAGTATTCAATAAATATATTGTCTCTAAACGCCCGTTCGTTACGTTGAAGTCCGCTGTTACGTTGGATGGAAAAGTTGCTACTTCAACATCTGATAGCAAATGGATTACATCTGAGGATGCTAGAAAAGAAGTACATCAGCTTCGCAATGAAAATGCTGGTATTTTGGTTGGTGTGAATACTGTGATTGCCGATGATCCAGAGCTAACGACTCGCATTCCCAATGGGCGGAATCCGATCCGGATCATTTTAGATTCGACTTTACGCATTCCAGTAGCTTCAAAAGTTGTAACAGACCTAAAAGCACCTACATGGATTTTTACAACAAAAAATTATGATGTTGATAAAAAACAGAAGTTAGAGAATGCTGGGATAAAAGTATTCGTCACTAGTGGTACAAAGCATGTGGATTTGCAAGAAACGTTAGAAATTTTGGGTGAGAATTTTATTTCTTCTCTTTTGATTGAAGGGGGCGGAGAAATAAATGCTTCCTTTATGGAAAATAAACTCATTGATAAACTTGTTCTTTATATTGCGCCAAAAGTGATTGGTGGAAAAAATGCTCCAAGCTTTTTACAAGGTATAGGGGCCATGAAAATGAGTGAAGCAATTGAGTTTGCTGATGTATCTTTCACTCAGGTAGGTAAAGATTACAAATTTACCGGATATCCTCTTTACAGAGCAGAATAAAAGGTAGGGATTGATGTGAAATTTGGATTTGATATAGATGATACTTTAATTAACCTGAGAGAACACGCTTTTCATTTATATAATAAAAAGTTAAACAAAAATGTAGGACTGGATATTTTTCATTCTTTAAAAACGGTTGAGATTCATGAACCCTTTGGTTTAACGGCTATTGAGGGTGGGAGGATGTGGAATAGCCTGCTTGATGAGATTTATTATACATCATGCCCACCATTTCCCTACGCAGTTGAGACTTTAAATACCCTAGTAAAACGGGGCCATGAGATCTTTTATGTTACAGCACGGCCAAAAGAACATGGCGAACGGACTAAACAGTGGATGATAGAAAGAGGGTTTCCTGTTCTAGATGATCGTTTCTTTTATGGAATGAAAGACGAAGATAAGGTCCATATTATCGAAGAACTAGGAATCGACTATTTCTTTGACGATAAGCCTGCGGTTCTCGAGACGTTGGTGGACAAGCCGGTAAAGGCTTATGCAAGGAGCAATTCGTATAATCAGCATCTTGATGTACCAAGGATCACTAGCTGGTCGGAATTGGTGGATATAATAAAGGAAACTGACAGGTGAAAATTGCCTGTCAGTTTCCTTTATTAATATGAATTCTAAAAAAATGAATCAGGCGGGTTCATTTTTTTACCTCCCACTCATACACTACGATATCTGTATGGTTGGGAGGTAATTCTTTAATGGTTATACACTTTGATTCAGATCAACAGGTTTTCCATTTACAAGGAAAGGATACAAGCTATTGCATGCAAATAGTGGGAAGTGGGTTTTTAACCCATTTGTATTGGGGGAAAAAGATTACTAGTTATCATGGTAGCAACCCCATTTTATTTGCAAACCGCAGATTCTCTCCGAATCCAGACCCCTCTGATCGAACATTTTCACTTGATACGCTTCCGCAAGAGTATCCTGCCTATGGAAATACCGATTTTCGAGCCCCAGCCTATCAAATACAATTAGAAAATGGATCGACAATAACAGATCTACGCTATAAGAAATATTTTATTTATAAAGGGAAACAGAAACTAGCGGGACTTCCTGCTACCTATATTGAGAATGATCATGAGGCAGAATCAATAGATATTTTTTTGGAAGATTCATTAATTGGTTTAAGCGTTATTCTTACATATACCGTTTTTGAAAGTTACAATGTGATTACTCGATCTGTCCGTTTTCAAAATCAAGGTAGGGAACAGTTAAAAATAATCAGAGCATTAAGTGCAAATATAGATTTTCGTGATGATCAATTTGATTTTTTGACGCTTTATGGTGCACATATTAATGAACGTAATATCGAAAGACGCCCGGTTTCCCCCGGGAATCAATCGATCGAAAGCCGCCGTGGGGCAAGCAGCCACCAACAAAATCCATTTTTTGCTTTGCTTCGAAAAGATGTCACTGAAGACCATGGAGATGTTTATGGGTTTAGTCTTGTATATAGTGGTAATTTTTTAGCACATGTGGAAGTGGATCAATTCCATACAACACGGGCATCGATAGGTTTAAATCCGTTTGATTTTAGTTGGAAAGTAGAACCAGGTGATTTTTTTCAAACACCTGAAGTGGTATTGGTTTACTCGAGTGAAGGGTTGGGCGAAATGAGTCGAACCTACAATGAATTATACAGAACTCGTTTATGTAGAGGAACATTCCGTGATCTAGTCAGACCGATTCTACTAAATAATTGGGAAGCCACTTACATGAAATTTACTGCTGAAAAAATTATGGAAATTGCAAAGGCAGGGAAAGAAGTAGGAATTGAGTTGTTCGTTCTTGATGATGGCTGGTTTGGCAAAAGGGATAATGATAAAAGCTCTCTCGGGGATTGGGTGGTGAATAAACGAAAGCTTCCAAATGGATTAGCTAATTTAGCGGATAAAATTCTAAATTTAGGAATGGAGTTTGGTTTATGGTTTGAACCGGAAATGGTCTCTGTTGATAGTGATCTTTATCGTGACCATCCAGACTGGTGTTTGCACGTGCCAAATCGAAAGCGTTCAGAAGGTAGAAATCAATTAGTTCTCGATCTTTCCAGAAAAGAAGTGTGTGATTATATTATCCAAGCTGTCTCAACTGTTTTAGCAAGTGCACCGATAACGTATGTAAAATGGGACATGAATCGCCATATGACGGAAATTGGATCAGAGAAATTGCCGAAAGATAAGCAACGAGAAACAGCTCACCGCTATATGCTTGGCCTGTACTATGTATTAGAGAAAATGATAACAAAATTCCCGCATGTTTTATTTGAAAGTTGTTCAGGCGGAGGCGGCCGTTTTGACCCAGGTATGCTTTATTACATGCCGCAAACATGGACTAGTGATAACACTGACGCAATTTCTCGTTTAAAAATACAATATGGAACAAGTCTAGTTTACCCTGTGATTTCAATGTGCTCCCATGTCTCATCTGTTCCAAATCATCAAGTACAACGAGTTACATCACTTGCCATTAGAGGTCATGTTGCGATGGCAGGGAACCTTGGTTATGAGCTTGATCTAACAAAATTATCACCTCAAGAAAAAGATGAAATTAAACAGCAAATCAATTTATATAAAGAGATCCGTCACGTTGTTCAATTTGGGGA
Organism: Neobacillus sp. PS3-40; assembly: GCF_030915485.1. Lineage (GTDB taxonomy): Bacteria > Bacillota > Bacilli > Bacillales > Cytobacillaceae > JAUZPL01. Next base: position 3,118,689 of record NZ_CP133266.1, read on the forward strand.
TTTTTACCGGCTACTTAACCCATTTGAAGGAAATGAATCGGCATGGATGTTTGTTTCGAAGGACAAATCAGAAGTAGTGATGGGTTATTTTAAAGTATTAGCAGAACCAAATGCACCATTTGTTCGCCTACAGTTAAAAGGCTTAAATCCTGATTTCCTCTATAAGCACATAGAAACAGGAAAAGTATATGGTGGGGATGAATTACTGTACGTTGGAATCGCTCTTCCAATGTTAAAAGGGGATTTTACGAGTGTTTTCTGGCGGTTTAGAACAGTGGAGATTCACTTAAATGCATAATTGATAAAGAGTGTAAGGCGAATATAGCTGAAAAAATGGCTTGAGGCGTTTTTAGCGATTTTTTCAGAGTTATGGCGTTTCTCTAGATGGTTATGGAGATTTTTTAAAGTTATGGCGTATTTTTCAGAGTTATGGCGATTTAGACATTTTATGGAAAAGGCCAACAATCTATCGAAAAGGTGCAAATACAAAAATATAACGACAGGCGTCCCACAACCTGTCGTTTACATTTTTCTAAATTAATTCGTAGTCTGCTCAGAATATGGAATCATATCCGGCATGTTTTTATACAGATCGTCCTGTGCTGCATATGGGTTGTTATAGATTTGTTCGGTAGCTAAATTTCCATGGCAGGCATAGCAAACTGCCATATCGGTATAGCGCTTGAGAGCGGAATCAGGATTACTATCCAGCAAATAGGTCTTGGATTCGGCTTCTGACCAGTTATTTATTGTCATTAAGTCTCGAATGGTATTTCCCCTTGCATCACGCATAAGCGTTACATCGGTACCATGGGCAAAGTGGCAGCGGACACAATTATACTGATCCAGGTCAGTGGAGTGACGATATTCGCTAGTATTAAAATACCCCACTTCCTTGCTGGAGTGTGCTAAGTAATCAGTGTGGCAGGCTGAACAAAATTTGCTCATTGCTTTACCTAAACCAACAGCAACCTCTGTGCCATCAGAAGTTGTTATTTTATTAATAGAGCTGTCATTGAGCGCTGTCCCTTTGGGATCGACTGGTCCTTGATGCAATGCGGATTGATTAATAGCATAAACAGGAATATCACCATAAGTAGAAATCTTAACCTTATCTAGTCTCACAACATATGCCTGAGCAATATCTCCGCGGATGACTTCATTTAGCTGAGTACCGCTACTATAAATATAGCCTTTGTTAAATTGGAAATGGACATCTTCATCGCTAAAATCAATCACATTTTTATACTCCCCATCCGAGCCTAATGTGAAATCGGGTGTTTCTGTCTTAAAGAACTGTGTCCAATAGGTTCTTTGTGCCCCATAGGTAACCCCATAAAGCCAAGGATTATCTAATCGACGATACTTATCTTGCCCCCCAACTGTATTCCATTCATATAAGGCAATCACGGTATCATTATCGTTAATTTTACTATCAATAATACCAAGGTTTGCTTTGGTTCCTCTGATTAAAATAAATGGATACCCGCTCGCTTCCTTCGAATCTATTTGTTTTTTTGATAAAATGGTCGCGCTATAAGAGAAGATGGGAATTAAGACTGCCTTGTTACCGCCTTCCTTTAGATTCGTATTTCCCATATTGTTTGGATTGTAATGAAGAAGTCGGTCGCTATACGAGCCATGTGGACTGTGGCAACTTGCGCAGTTAAACTCAGTTGTCCAGTTCCCACCCTTTGCCTTTATTTGATCATCACTCAAATGAGCTCCACTTATTCCCCCGGGAGCTGATTTAATCGTTAATGAACCTGAGGCAACGTGCATGGAAGGATTCCCACCTGTTGTTCCTTGAAATGTACCAGCAGTGGATGGGAGGAAGACGTTGTAAATTCCCAATGTCCCATCGTGGCACGAAACACAAGTGCTATATATTCCATCTGATGTCAGTAATTTTTCTGAACTAGAATTATGTGTTTGGTGGCAACTTGCACACGCATTTGTATTGTTTTGATAAGAACCATGTGTTTGTTGACTGCTTGCTGAGCTATTAAGACTCTGTATATTCGTGCTAACAAGCTTAGAGGAAGCTTTATTCGAAGTTGTAGAGTTTTGTTTGTTTTGCGCAAGGATTTGGCTATTGAAAAAGATAAAAATTAAAGCCGCACTAAAAAGTAAACCTATCATCAACCGTTTCATTTTATTTTCTCCTCTATTTCATTTAAACCCTCAATATTTTCGCCAGTAAAAGAAAAAAATAAACGAAAATTTTAGATTATTTCAAAAACAAAGGAAGTTTCTTTAATTTTTTTAAAAAAAGTCTTGAAAAGCGCTTACATACAATTTATACTTTAGATAAATCGATTTACTAAACCGATTTATTAAAAAGAAAGGAGCATAGTAATGAGTAAAGTAATAGTTCCTTTAAATGCTTTTAACGTACAAGATGTGTTGGAAAAGGGACAGGAATCTTTCTTTCAGATCATACATGCATCAGAGGCTAATGGAGTTGAGATTAGGCGAGAGCTATTTCCAAAAGTTATTCTTCCCCTTTCGTGCATTCGAGAGGAACTTACTAAATATCCATTATTTACGGTATATTCTGCCCCTGTAGAACTATGGAAAAATGATGGTTCAATTAATTTAGAAGATGTACAGCAAATTTTTCAGGAAGCCGATCAAATTGGTGCAAGTTGGCTCAAAGTATCATTAGGCCATTTTTGTAAAGAAAAATCGGATGTTCAATTATTAAAACAGATTTTACTAAAAGAAGGAAATATCCAATTGCTAGTGGAAAACGACCAAACGATTTATGGTGGAAATATTCAAAATCTGAAATCCTTTTTTGAGGAGATTAGTAAAAATGATGTACCTGTAAAAATGACATTTGATATTGGTAACTGGTTTTATTCTGGAGAAAGCGTTCAGGAAGCAATTGAGAGCCTTAAAGAGTATGTAATATATCTGCATTTAAAGCATGTTGAGAATCGACATAACAGACTCATAACCCTTCCACTTCCAACGAATGAAAGCGCTCAATGGAGAAAAGCCGTTGAACAGTTTCCAACAAATTTAAATAGAGCTTTAGAATTTCCCATTCAACCGAGTAGCCAATTGGCGTTATTTGTTAAACTGGTGGGGAAGCGGCATGAGAAGGTGGGTAAAAAAGTATGCAGCAGCTAGATGTTGTAACCTTTGGCGAGGCGATGGCGATGTTTATTGCAAATGAGCCAGGCGCATTACACGAAGTGGACCAATATACGAGAGAATTGGCAGGTGCTGAAACCAATGTTGCGATTGGTTTGGCAAGACTTGGTTTCAAGTCTGGATGGGTAAGTAAGGTTGGATCAGATCCTTTCGGTAAATTCATTATTCAAAGGCTGCAAAAAGAAAACGTTAACATTGACCAAGTCTTTTTCGACGTAAACTGTCCAACTGGCTTTCAAATGAAATCAAAAGTGTTGGTTGGAGATCCGGAAGTGCAATATTTTAGAAAGGGCTCTGCTGCCAGTCACATGAATGCAGGCGACTTCCACGAAGAGTATTTTAAACAAGCAAGGCACATGCATATGACTGGCATTCCATTAGCACTTTCCAGCCATACAAGAGCCTTTGCTGAATATGCTTTATCCTATATGAAAAAAATAGGAAATACCGTTTCATTTGATCCGAACTTAAGACCGAGTCTTTGGACTTCAAAAGAGGAAATGATTGAAGTAACAAATAAAATCGCAATCGAGGCAAATGTAGTTCTGCCAGGGATCACAGAAGGTGAAATTTTAACCGGTTATAAAAATCCTCGGGATATTGCTTCTTTTTATTTAGATAAAGGGGTCGAACTTGTGGTAATCAAGCTCGGCGAAAGTGGTGCCTTTTATAAAAATTTGCGTGAAGAAGGAACTGTAAATCCATTTGAGGTGAAAGAAGTCGTTGATACCGTTGGAGCAGGAGATGGATTTGCGGTCGGATTGATTAGTGGATTACTTGAAAGTCTCTCGATACAAGAGGCCGTTTTAAGAGGAAATGCTATCGGTTCACTTGCGGTTCAATCACCAGGAGATAATGATGGTTACCCAACTCGCAATCAATTAAATGAATTTATGCAAAAAAATACACAAGGAGTGAAATAGGATGATACAAACACTTGCAAAGCAAAGATGGCTACGCCTTATTCCAATCGCCTTTATTACGTACAGTCTTGCCTATTTAGATAGGGCAAACTATGGATTTGGTGCAGCAGCAGGATTAGCAAACGATCTTCATATAACACCTGGAATTTCATCATTATTAGGATCATTGTTTTTCTTAGGCTACTTTTTCTTTCAAATTCCAGGTGCACATTATGCAGAAAATAAAAGTGCCAAAAAACTAATTTTTTGGTCATTGATTTTATGGGGCGGACTTGCTTCATGTACAGGACTAATTTCTAATGTAAAAGTATTATTTGTCATTCGTTTTATGCTAGGTGTTGTTGAAAGTGCTGTCATGCCGGCTATGCTTGTTTTCTTAAGTCACTGGTTCACAAAAGCTGAAAGATCAAGAGCAAATACCTTTTTAATCTTAGGAAATCCAGCAACAGTATTATGGATGTCTATTTTATCAGGATATTTGTTAAAATCGTTTAGCTGGAGATTTATGTTTATCTTCGAAGGAGCTCCTGCAATCATTTGGGCATTTTTCTGGTGGAAGCTAGTAAACGACAAACCGAAGGATGCAAAATGGTTAACTGAAAGTGAAAAAGCATTATTAGATGAAGAATTGCAAAAAGAACAACAGGGTATCAAGCCTGTTAAAAGCTATAAAGAAGCATTTAAATCAAAAACTGTTATTTTACTAAGCTTTCAATATGCTTTATGGAGTATTGGTGTTTATGGATTCGTTATGTGGTTACCTTCTATTATAAAAGCAGCCCCAAATATGGACATTGTTAAAACAGGATGGCTTTCCTCCATTCCATATATTTTGTCTATTGTGTTGATGTTAACTGCATCATACTTTTCTGATAAAACATTAAATCGTAAATTATTTGTATGGCCGTTTCTATTGATCGGTGCAATCGCTTTCTATTGTTCATACTTAATCGGCACAAGCAATTTCTGGTTATCCTTTGTTCTGTTAGTCATTGCAGGTGGTGCAATGTATGCTCCGTATGGGCCGTTCTTTGCGATTATTCCTGAAATTCTACCTCGAAATGTTGCAGGTGGAGCAATGGCATTAATCAATAGTATGGGTGCATTAGGATCCTTCGTAGGTTCTTATGTTGTCGGATACTTAAATGGAACAACGGGTGGATTTGGTGCATCATACATGTTTATGGCAGGAGCACTTCTTCTTTCTGCAATCCTAACTATTGTGGCAACAAACCAATCAAAATCAGAAAAAGAAAACATGCGTGCAAGTGCATAAAAAAAACAATAGCTTAGTAAGAGCTATTGCCTCATAAAAAAGAGAAAGAATTACAGTCGATTTCAATTATAAAATAAAAATAGATAAATAACAAAGGAAGACAACAAAATGGGAATGGAAGAGATAAAAAACCGAGGTGTTGTTGCTGTTATCCGTGGTGCATCGCCAAAAACGATTATTCCTATTGGAGAGGCATTGAGGAAGGGTGGGCTAACTGCGCTTGAAATCACGATGGAAACGCCATTTGCTCTTTCCACTATAGAAGCAGCTGCAAAACACTTTGATACTGATATGTTTATTGGTGCAGGAACCGTTCTAGATTCGGAAACTGCGAGGGCTGCCATAATGGCAGGGGCAAAGTTTATCTTTTCTCCAACTGTTCGTAAAGAAACGATCATGATGGCAAAACGGTACGGTGTGATCAGTGTGCCAGGAGCTTTTACTCCAACGGAAATGGTGACTGCATATGAATATGGTGCGGATATTATTAAGGTATTCCCGGCAGGATCAGTAGGACCAGACTATTTAAAAGCCATTGCAGGGCCACTCCCACAAATCCCGTTAATGCCGACAGGCGGCGTTGGCCTGCATAACGCCCGGGAATATATTAAAGCGGGAGCTATTGCAATTGGAGTAGGTAGTACACTTGTCGACACAAACTGTGAAATGACAGAAGAGTATTTTTCACAGCTTACTGAAAAAGCACAACAATTCATGATGGCAGTCGAACAGGCTAGATTATAATTTGATATTCAGAAGTCCTCTAACCATGGGTTAGGGGATTTTTGTTTCAACTTATTTTCTAAGAAAGTAGATATCTAAACGAATTACCTATAAAATGTAAGATGCAATTACTTTGAAAGAGTTGATATTATGGAGAGAGTTACAATTGCAGATGTTGCGAAGAAAGCTGGGGTTTCGAAAAGTACTGTATCTCAATTTTTAAATAAAAGATATGAATATATGGGAGAAGAAACGAGGAAAAAAATAGAAGAGGCAATTAAATTCCTTGATTATCAACCAAACTATATTGCTAGAAGCCTGAAGCAGAAGCGTACATCTATGATCGGTGTAATCGTCGGAAATATTGTCCATAGGCTATCGACAGAAATTAGCCGTTCAATTGAGGACTATTGTCATGAGAATGAACTACATGCCATTATTTGCAATGCTGATGACAAACCTGAAAAAGAAAAAGAGTACATAGAAGTCTTGCGTGCAAAGCAGGTAGACGGACTAATTATCTTCCCAACTGGACAAAACGTTAAGTTATATCAGGATATGGTTCGTGAAGGATACCCTGTAGTATTTATGGATCGAAAAGTATATGAATTAAATGCAAATATGGTTGTCGTTAATAACTTTGACGCTACTTACGATGCCATTAGTCAATTAGTTAAAGTGGGACATGAAAGAATTGCAATTGTCACCCAACCATTGATCACAAGTACACGTATGGAGCGAGTAGAAGGGTATAAAAAGGCTCTAATGGATCACCATCTACCAATTAATCCTGACTATCTCATTCACTCCGATATTGAAAATATGCCAGAAAAACTAGAAATACTCTTCTCACAGAAAGAGAAGCCTTCTGCCTTATTTGCTGGGAATGACCGAGCATTTTTGGAAGTTGTTCAATTTTTGAAGCAAAATAAGATAAAAATAGGTGAAGATGTTTCACTAATTGTTTTTGACAATATCCCATTTGCCCATTTAATAGAACCTTCTATAACAATAATATCGCAGCCAGCATACGAAATGGGGCAAAAGGCTGCTGAATTATTGCTAAGACAAGTTAAAAAAGAAGAAAGAAATCCAGAACAAGTAATTTTTCAATGTGAAATAGATAAAAGTGGAACGTTTAGAAATGAATGAAAAAAATCATTCATTTCTTTTTTTAGCTAATCAGAATTTATATCCATAAATTCTGCTAGCGCATAAGTGCAACTACGCTTCTGTCATCGCCCTTAGGGGCTCGCCAATCAGCGAGTTTTCTTTATTTACATATTGAAAAGCGCTTTCAAATCATTTATAATTTCAATAAACCGATTTAGTAAACCGATTTATTGAAGATGAAGGTGAGGTTATTTTTAATGAAAATTCAATTAGCTTTAGATCGTATGGCGATTAAAGAAGCAATTTCTATAACAAAATTGGTTCAAGATTCAGTTGATTGGATCGAGGTAGGTACTTCGTTAATCAAGGAGTTTGGAAAAAACAGCATAAGCGAAATAAAAAGGTCTTTTCCAAATAAAATGGTTGTTGCAGATATAAAGACAATTGATAATGCCATTTATGAATTTGAAATGTGTTTTAATGCTGGTGCGGATGTCGCAACTGTGATGGGGGTTTCACCTATTGTTACGATTCAAGCATGTTTGCAGGTAGCAGAGAAGTGGAATAAAAAGGTGATGATTGATTTATTAAATACTTCTGATGATCAATTGGCTACATTGTCTCAATTTAAAAGTGCAATTTTTTGCCATCATGTGAGCAAGGATCAACAAGAACTAGATTCGAGCGAAAAGAGTGGAGTGCGAGTGTTCACTGATGCCACTCCTACTATTGCTGTTGCGGGTGGAATTACATTGCAATCCATTAGGGATTTAGCATCCATTCGCCCTTCTGTGATTATAATAGGTTCTGCGATAACAAAAGCAAATAATCCAACACAAGCAGCTTACGAATTCAAAAAAACAATTATAGAGCTGGAGGGTCAAGTGAATGAATAAACTTGGAGCTATTATTGCTGAAATACAACTGGTGACAGCCAAAATCAGCGGGATGCAGTTGGAAGAATTTGCTTCTATATTATTGAATGGGAAAAGAATTTTTGTTGTGGGTGAAGGTAGATCAGGGCTTATGGCCAAATCCTTTGCAATGAGATTAATGCACTTAGGAGCAACAGTATTTGTTGTTGGTGAAACAATTACTCCGTCCATTAACGAGGGTGATATTCTTGTAGCAGTTTCGGGTTCAGGGACTACAAAGGGTGTAGTATGGGTAGCAGAAAAGGCAAAATCTATGAATTGTCAGGTTGTTGCATTAACGACTAATGTGGAGTCAGAACTTGCTTCTTGTGCTTCACTTGTCCTACATGTTCCAGCGGCGACTAAGTTTCGGAAAACGGGAGAGTTAAAAACGATTCAACCTCTTGGGTCTTTATTTGATCAGTGTGTTCATGTGTTATTTGATACTATTTGTTTGCATTACGCTGATTTAAAAGACGTAAATCACGATCAAGTCTTTAAACAACATAGTAATATGGAGTAAAAAAGAATAAAGCAATTCCACCCTTTGTAGTGGAATTGCTTTCAATTCGTTTTGAAGATGCCAACGTAAAAAAAATAGGCTGTTTTCTAAAAGATAGCTACTAGCTATTCACTTTCTTGTGTTACATTGAAAAAATCTTTACTTTCCTTTTTATTCTCTTTTTGTTCGTTGTTTTTACCCATTTTTCCATCTGATTCATAGCTTAATTGCTGAGATGGTTCATTATTCTTTTTCATATTAGCCTCCTTTCGTATTAAGTTTGTCCAACAAAATCTCAGGTCATAAATATTCCCATTCTTAAATCAGTTAATAAACCTTCAAATTCTTGTTTCGGAAATGGCATTCCGTACTTTTTCAAGCGAGTTTTTTGCTTTATCTTTATTTAAAATCATCAAATTAACATAGAGGGCATCAATTAGGCTTAACTGCGCAATTCTAGATGCCAATGCCTCCGATCGATATTCCGTTTCATCTGAACTTGTGTAAAGTGCAACGTCTACATTTTGGCTGATTGGCGATTTTGGAAAGCTTGTGATCCCAATCGTCTTGGCACCGCTTTCAATTGCGGTATTTAAAATTTTAATCGTATCATTATTGGTTCCAGTATGAGAAATAACGACTGCAACGTCATTTTTGGTTAACTGTGAGGCAGACATCAACTGAAAATGGGAATCTGGAAAAGCAAATGCTTTTACCCCTGAGCGAATAAACTTATGAAATGCATCTATCGCTACCACGACTGAGCCACCGGTTCCATAAAACTCTACTCGATCTGCTTCTTGAATTAATTGCACTGCTTTTTGGAGGGAATTATAATCAAGAATTTGTAAAGTATTTTCCAATGTTCTGATGTTGGACTTAAAGATTTTCTCTGAAATCGCTTTTTCATTATCCTGATCACTAATTTCTTCATGGATATGTTTCATTGGTGTAACAACTTCGGAAGCAAGCGCAATCTTCATTGCTTGATATCCTTTAAAGCCGAGACGCTTGCAAAAACGAAAAACGGTTGCATCTGCAACGTTTAGGTCTTCAGCAACCTCATTTATTGTACAATGAATAATTTTATCAGGATTATCCAATATATAATTAGCAATTTTCTTTTCCTTTTCACTTAGCCTGGCATAATAAGACCGAATTTTTCCGAGGTAGCTAGGGGTCATTGTCAAGCTCCTTTCTTTGGTAACAGTTGCAAACAAAAGTATTACTTTAAGAATAACACGAAAAAAATTTTCTTGAAAATAATTGTGGCATGAAAAAAGCGGTTATCACAAAATGAAGTAGTTCAGATAACGTGGAGAAAAACTCAAATATCCATCGTAATCACAGCCGAATTAGCATATTATTTAACATTGAAATACGCTTGGATTATTTCGATGACACAAAAAAAGGACCTCATGTAACGTTCTCTGAAACTTGTCTGTTGATTTCCGCTCCAGGCACTCGCTTTCCGCGGGGAGGCCCGGGAGCCTCCTCGTCGCTTCGCTCCAATCAACTCAGGTGGATAAAGTAAAAATATCTGAAAAAAACAACAAACTTTACGAAAACGGTCTTTTTAAAAGGCTCTGTTATTGTTCATTGTTGATTTTCTGCGGGTATACTAGCTTAATCGGAGGAATTCCGTTTATTTTGAAAAAGTAGTGGTTAAGAGGAGAAATAGGCGGAGATTTTCCGCTTAAATAACCTAAAAAAGCCTTTTAATCATGGAAACGTATAGTTTAACAGGAAAAAATCCGCTTTTATGTAGGGAAATATGTGAATTTCCTGATTTAGCAGGAATTTTCCCGTCTATTTTTCAATACCATAAAATCAACATCCAGCTTTAACAAAGCCTTTTTTAAAAAAATATACAAAAAAGGTTTTATTGATAAGCAAGTCAAAAAGGTTTAGATCTTTTAATCGATTCAATGAATGCGTATCCGATGCCATGTAGAAAATACTTAAATGGCGTGTCAAATTTCGACCGTTCCACCACGTCAACATCTAATAAATCATAGATAGGCGTTAACAATAAATATTTGAACATGCGAAAAGGGCCGATATACCTTTTTTCATTGACTATGGTTAAGCTATTATTGATTTTTGACACTCTGTTGATTGGAGCGGAAATCAACACAAGTTTCAAAGAACGTTACATGAAAACTTCTACTATGCCCTCTTATTTGGTATGCCCACCATAAGGACATAACAACAGAATTAACACCCTCATTCGGACATTGACCATGATTATTGCCTCACTGTTAATTGACTTGCTATTTATTATATTAATTTGGACTTTATAAAGCCATAAATATGGTTATATCAATAAAAAATATCCTACCAATTAATATGTTAATTGATAGGATATTTCGGTGGTTATTTGAAATGTTTCTCCACAAAAACGGAACTACTTACATAAAATGATAACCGCTTTTTTCCATATAATTAGATCCCCATTATTGTGCACCAATCGTTATTCTATTGCAGTTCATTGTGACAAGTTATCAACTTTTCTCCCATTAAAACCAAATAAATCATTCCTTCGGTTATGATTTAAATAAATCCTATCAACGAGGAAAAAATTCAACAATTTGTCAAAAAAATTAAAAAAAGGAAGATAAAACAGTTATAGAATATAGTTAAGGTATTTTGTGTATAAATAATGTTTTTAAAGGCGGGATCATGATTGGAAAACCCATCCCATACAAATGAACTAATTAATAAATTGCGTTTAAAAATACAAGAATTAGAAAATGAGCTTCACTTTTGGGAATCCTTTGGTCCAGTCGTCCTGAATGCGCTACCAATGAATATTTTTTTAGAGGATCCTGAAGGGCGAACTATATTTGCAAATGAACAGGCCTGTAAATTAAATGGCAAAACTTTAGAAGAATTAGTTGGTACAACCGTTTATGATTTTTTCCCTCAACGTATTGCTGAAAATATCCGGAAAATTGATCTCGAAGTTTGGAAAGAACGAAAACTGATTACAAATGAGGTTACTGTTGGATTCCAAGGGAAGGAATCGTATATGTTTACGGGAAAAACTATTATTCATGAGAATAAATCAAATCAAGATTTCATGCTTGGATTTGGTTTGGATATTACCGATCGTGTTATTGCGGAAAAGTTGCTTAAGGAAAGTGAAGAAAGGTTCCGAAACTTGATTGAGCAAGCTGGGGATTGTTTCTTTTTAATTGATAAAGAAGGAAAAATCATTGATGTCAATAAAATGTCTTGTGAGTTACTTGGTTATCAAGAAGTGGAATTGCTAAAATTAACAGCAAGAGATACTTTCCAACGGCTGTTTGGAAAAATTCATGCAATCAATAATGATCTAGAAGGCAGCCTAACGTGTTCCTTTGAAGACCAATTAATCTCCAATAATAATAAGCTAGTTCCTGTGGATATTAATCTCCAATTAGTGGATATTGGTGGAAATAGTTTGTATTTGGCATTGTGCAGGGATATATCTGATAAGAAAAAATCAGAAGAGAAGATTGAGCACATGGCTTTTCATGATGCCTTGACTGGCCTTCCAAATCGATGGTTTCTTGAATCTCAAGATCTATCAAATGGTAAAAATCAAGATAGGATGTTCGGAATTTTTTTACTTGATTTGGATCGTTTTAAAGTCATAAATGATAGTTTAGGGCATCAGGCAGGAGATCTTTTATTACAATCTGTAACAACAAGGTTAAAAGCGGCCGTTTGTGATGATAAGGTTATTGCAAGGTTAGGTGGCGATGAATTTATATTACTTGTCCCCAATTTACTAAATACCGAAGAGGCTTTTACTTTTTCTGAAAAAATCATGAAAGTAATGGAAAAGCCTTTTGATATATACGGACAAAAGTTTAATATAACAACAAGTATTGGAATGAGTTTATACCCAAGGCACGGTAGCGATATCAATACATTAATTAAAAATGCTGATCTTGCTATGTACAGTTCGAAAGAAAGGGGGAGGAATTGTGCCTCCTTGTTTACTCCTGAAATGAAAGACCATGCAATAGAAAGAATGGATAAGGAGATCATGCTTCGTCAAGCCCTTGATAATATGGAATTTATTTTGCATTATCAGCCTAAAATGGATTTAATCACAGGGAAAATTTATGGGATGGAAGCACTAATTAGATGGAAAAATAATGAGAATAGTATTCTTTATCCAGATTTTTTCATCCCTATTGCGGAGGAGACGGGGCTAATTGTTCCAATTGGAGAGTGGGTTCTTCGGGAAGCCTGTTCACAATGCAAAGCGTGGCATGATGCAGGGCTCACACAGCTGTCTATAAGTGTGAATATCTCAGCGCAACAATTTCAAAAACAAAATTTAGAAAAACTAATTAGTCAGGTTCTGGATGAGACAGGTTTGCCTCCATCAGCATTAGAACTAGAATTAACAGAAAGTACGATCATGCAGGAGCCAGCCCAAGCAACGGTTATCCTAAATAATCTTAAATCACTTGGTATCACAATTTCTATAGATGATTTTGGAACAGGCTTTTCCTCCTTAAGTTATCTAAGACAATTCCCTATTGATATTTTGAAAATTGATAAGTCATTTATTATGGACCTAGAATGGGATGAGGCAAATGCATCAATTGCCACTGCTGTGATCTCACTTGCTCATAATTTAAATCTAAGGGTGGTTGCCGAAGGAATTGAAACAGTCGAACAAATGAAGTTCTTAAGGAATTTACAATGTGATTTTGGACAAGGTTACCTCATTAGTCGTCCAGTTGAAATGGAAGAAGCATTAATCCTTGTGAAACAAGATCTTTTCGTACTCTAACAATAACAGCTACCTTTTAAAGGGTAGCCGTTATTTATCTTTAGTATTTTTTCGTCATATTTATACTCAATCCTCATCGTTTCCCTCCCTTAAATAAGGTACCTTACATAAATGTAAACGGTACAAATTGCAATGGATAAAAGCATTAGTGGAAAAGCAATCAACAGGAATTTACCAAATGAAATATGATACCCTTCCTTTGCTGCAAGGCCAGCAACGATCACATTAGCGCTCGCACCAATCAATGTACCGTTTCCTCCTAAACATGCCCCTAGCGATAGACTCCACCATAGCGGTTCTAAATTGGTGATCCCCAAAGACCCCATTTCCTTAATCATTGGAATCATTGTGGCAACAAATGGAATATTATCAATAAACGCAGATGCAATCGCACTAACCCAAAGAATTAAAATGGATGTGGATTTTACATTTCCGCCTGTTAAACTCATTGAATAGTCTGCTAGTAGGGATATGACTCCCGTTTCGATTAAACCTGAAACAAGAACAAACAAACCAATGAAGAAGAAAATTGTCGGCCATTCTACTTTTCCAAATGCTTTATCTAAGTATTTTTCTCCAGTGATAAGCAGCAATAAAAAGGCACCAGCTAATGCAACAGTTGCTGATTCAATATGAACCAATTGATGTAGGAAAAATCCCAAAATCGTAAAAGTAAGGGAAATTAAGCATTTTATTAATAATCTCTTATCTGTAATTTCCTCTTTTTCGTCTAAGTCCATTAAATCAGCTTTTAATTCATTAGAGGTTCGAAGTTGTTTCCTGTAGATAAGAGCCAAAATAGTAATATTCACAAATAAAATAAAGAAATTAATGGCAGAAAGATTATAAATAAATTGCATGAATGTCAATTCTTTTACCGCGCTTCCAATCATAATATTTGGCGGATCGCCAATAAGAGTAGCTGTACCCCCAATGTTCGAAGCAATAATTTCAGAAATTAAATAGGGAATTGGGTTTACCCTTAATTGCCTTGTAATACTAAAGGTGACAGGTACCATTAACAGAACAGTTGTGACGTTATCCAAAAAAGCCGAACCCACGGCTGTAATGAGGCCGAGTGCAATTAAAATTTTAATTGGATCCCCTTTTACCTTCTTAGCTGCCCAAACGGCCATGTACCGAAATAACCCAGTTTCTGCGGTAATAGCAACAATGAGCATCATACCAGTCAATAATCCAAGTGTGTTGAAATCAATATGATGCAATGCCTCTTCTTGAGTAACGATTCCTAGCAAAACCATCAAAATTCCGCCGGTCATAGCAATAATAGTCCGATGAATCTTTTCTGTTACGATAAAACCATAAGTTACTAAAAATACTCCAATAGCAATCAGAGCCTGATTTGACAATTCTCCACCCCTTCTCTACTTTTCTTTTTATAAATACAGTGTCTGTAAATATGAATAGAAATACTCCGTTATTCCAGAAAAAGACAAAGAGGAGCCTGTGGTGACAGGCTCCTCCGAAAAAACACCGTAATATCTAATTAACTTTATTCTATCGAAATATCTAAATATTGTAAAGGGGTTTCACATTTGATGTTGTCTTGCTACAAAGGATTTGTAGCATTTTTTGGAAAAAATTAATTGAGTTATTTTAAATGCCAAACTAACTATTTTCCATCTTTCAATATTGCCATTTTAGAAGTTCTCCTAGATTGGAGAGTCTCGTGTCAATATTGTGAAGTGTGACATTGGTCAAAGCGTTATATCAAAGAGTATTCTATAATGATTTTGGTTAATGTTTGGGTAGAAAAGATTAATATTGTAAACGCTTACATTTTTATAAGGAAGGAGGTACCTTTATGAAAAATAAGATTACAATATTATCGGGCCATTTTGGAAGTGGGAAAACGGAAATTGCCATCAACTTGGCATTGAGTGAAAGAAAAATACATGACAAAGTAGCCATTAATGATTTAGATGTTATTAACCCTTATTTTCGTTCGAGGGAGGTTGCAGATCTATTTCTGCAACATGATATTGAATTAATTTCCCCAAAAGGCAACCTTGCTTCTTCCGATTTACCTATTGTATCTGGTGAAATTTATCGTGTTTTACATGATCCAAGTTACAAGATCATTGTTGATGCAGGTGGGGATAAGGATGGAGCAACTGCTTTGGGCCAGTATTATCAAGAATGGAAAGATATGAACCCTGAATTGTATTTTGTGTTAAATGCAAATCGGCCATATGTTAGCACTTTGGAAGGTGCAATATATACGGTTAAGGAGATTGAAAAGGTTACACGTCTAAAAGTGACAGGGTTGATCAACAATTCGAATATTGGTTCGGCAACAACTATTGATGAAATTATAAGTGGTTATGAATTAAGCTGCCAAGTGTCTGATAAACTGCAAATTCCTCTATTGTATACGTGTATTTCATCGCATTTAGAAACAGAAGCAGAGGATTTTGCGAAAAACCATCAAGTAAAGTTAATCAAGAGATATATGAAATTACCGTGGGAATGACAAGGAGGCGAGTTTATGGAAATGAAAGTGATTTTTAACGAAGAAATTTGCAAGTCATGTGGCTTGTGTGTTCAGGTATGCCCTACAAATATTATCTTTCTAGCAGACTACTTAAATGGAAAAGGATATCGTCCTGCAGCGGTTGTGGATCAAGACAATTGCATCAGCTGTGCAAAGTGTGGCCAAATCTGCCCGGATTCTGTTATTACGGTTTACCGTCCAGAGAAGAAAAAACAAATGGTGTGATTTGAAGGGAGTTTTTCGTATGAGTAAAGTGTTAATGAAAGGAAATGAAGTAATTGCCGAAGCAGCAGTGCACGCTGGCTGTAAATACTTTTTTGGTTATCCGATAACGCCACAAAGTGAATTGGTTGCCTATATGGCAAGAAGATTACCTGAAGTGGGCGGTGTTTTTTTACAAGCAGAAAGTGAAATTGCGGCTATTAATATGGTGTATGGTGCAGCAAGTACAGGTGTTAGAGTAATGACTTCTTCCTCAAGTCCTGGTTTTAGTTTGAAACAGGAGGGGATTTCCTATTTAGTTGGTTCGGAGCTTCCAGCTGTCATTTGTAATATTGTTCGCGGTGGACCTGGTCTTGGAAATATTCAACCAGCCCAATCGGACTATTTTCAAGTTACAAAAGGAGGCGGACACGGGGATTACTTCCTTCCTGTATTAGCTCCAGCAAGTTTACAGGAAATAGTTGATTTGACTCAAGATGCCTTTAATATCGCTGATCAGTACCGAACTCCAGTCATTATAATGGGGGATGGAATGCTCGGGCAAATGATGGAACCTGTTGAATTTACGGAACGCCAGGAAGTGGAATTGCCAGAGAAAAAATGGGCAACGACAGGTACCCGTGGTGATGGTGGACCAAAAATTATTACTTCTTTAGAGCTTGATGCCGAAGGATTAGAAAAACGTAACATCCATTTGCAACAAAAGATTGCGGAAATGAAACGTAACGAGGTCCGCTATGAAACCTATAAAACAGATGATGCAGAATACATTATTGTTGCGTTTGGAACGGTAGCACGGATAGCGATGAACGCGATCAATAAAGCAAGACAGGATGGCATCAAGGTAGGATTGATTAGGCCTATTTCACTTTGGCCTTTCCCTGAAAAACCATTTATCGAAACAAGAGACCAGGTTAAAACATACATTTCCGTTGAGATGAGTGCAGGACAGATGATAGAGGATGTAAGGCTTGCTGTTAATGGGCATGTACCAGTGGATTTCTTTGGAAGAAATGGCGGCGTCGTCCCTTCCCAAGATGAAATCTATCAAAAGATCATGACGGTAGCTGGAGGGATCCAAGTATGACTATGAAAACAGTATTCCAAAAAACAAAAGGACTTACCGATAAACCCACACATTATTGTCCTGGTTGTACACATGGAGTGATCCATCGTCTCGTTGGGGAAGTATTGGAGGAAATGGATATTCTCGAAGATACAGTTGGTGTGGCCTCAGTAGGATGCTCGGTTTTATCATATGAATACTTTAACTGTGATATGACCCAAGCGGCCCATGGTCGTGCACCTGCAGTGGCGACAGGTATAAAACGAGTTCTTCCAAACAGATTTGTGTTTACTTATCAAGGTGATGGAGACCTTGCCTCAATTGGCATCAGTGAAATTATTCATGCTGCTGCAAGAGGTGAAAAAATTACTGTTATTTTTGTTAATAATGCCATTTACGGTATGACTGGCGGCCAGATGGCCCCAACAACACTAATTGGTCAAAAAACGGCAACAACTCCTTTCGGAAGAGATGAAAGTATTCAAGGTTCACCGATCAGGGTAAGTGAAATGCTGGCAACTCTTGATAGTACCGCCTATATTGAAAGGGTTTCTACCCATGATGTTGCAAATATTCAAAAAGCAAAAAAAGCAATCCGAAAGGCATTTGAAACCCAAAAAGAAGGGTTAGGCTTTTCTATGGTGGAAGTGTTATCGACCTGCCCAACAAACTGGGGCCTTGATCCGAATGAATCCCTTGATTGGGTAAAAGAAAATATGGTTCCTGTTTATCCTCTAGGGGTATACAAAAACAAACAGGGAGGTAATTGAGCCATGTTAGAAGAGATCATTATTGCTGGTTTTGGTGGCCAGGGTGTTATGTCAATGGGACAGCTTGTTGCCTATGCAGGAATGTTGGAGGGAAAAGGTGTCTCTTGGCTTCCATCGTATGGACCGGAACAAAGAGGTGGAACGGCGAATTGTGCAGTGGTTGTGAGTGATGAACCTGTGGGATCTCCATTGGTTACTCGACCTTCAACTGCCATTGTCTTGAATAATCCCTCCTTTGATAAATTTGAATCACATGTACGACCTGGGGGCTTGCTCATTGTAAATACTTCATTAGTGAACCGAAAATCGACACGAACCGATATCACTATCATTGAAGTAGATGCAACAGCATTGGCGAATGAAATAGGTAATTCTCGAATAGCCAATATGATTTTGTTAGGGGCATTTTTAGAACATTCAAAAGTTGTATCAGAAGATTCGGTGATAGAATCTTTAAAGAAGGTACTTTCCCCTAATAAGCATCATTTAATTGATGTGAATAAACGAGCATTAAATAAGGGTGCCACGCTTGTGATGGAAAAAACAATTTGAAAGAGAACGTCAGCCGATAATTGCTATTGGCTGGTTTTTTTAGCTAAGCAGAATTTATATCCATAAATTCTGCTTAGCGTATCAGGGCAACTACGCCTAATCATCGCCCTTAGGGGCTCGCCAATTGGTGAGTTTTCTATAATAAAAATGGCAGATGGCATACCTTCTCCTCTAATAGGGAATTACTATTTTTTACATTTTAGTGGAAAAGATGTGACGAATTTGTGAACGTTATCTGAACTTAGGAGACTTTGAGGTAAATGTGTAAACCATAACTAAAGGCAAAAGATTTACAAAGGGTTGATTCAAATCAATTAATTGATATTAATTTTCAATTAGAATAAAATTAACAAAAAGAGCGTACTTTCAAAGTCAGTTGCAATTAATTAATTCAAAAGGTTCCTAACAGTTAAAAAAACAAGGAGGAATTATGATGGAATTGCATTCATTTAAAGAGTATCAAGAATTTAATGAGGATAAATTTACAAAAAGGGTTATTTTTAACGAAGGTGGAAGCACTGTATTTGTATTAAATTTCATGCCTGGACAACAGCTTGCCCCACATAAACATCCAGGTTCTGAAGTTTATCTTTATGTCGTTACTGGAAGTGGAACGGTTATTATTGATGGCACTGAAACACAAGTAAGCACACAGGATGTGATTCATTCTGGTGGTGACGGTCTTCTTTCATTCACCAATAATGGAAGTGAACCAGCAAGTCTATATGTAGTTTTAAGTAAAACTCCAAGTAAAGAGTATGCAAAAGATATTTAAAAGACAAAAGCCAGCCTAATCAGGCTGGCTTTTTCTTTTTATTAAATCCAAAGAACCACCAGTTCCAGTCACCTAGTAGTTTCATAAGAGCTGGAACAAGGACCATTCTAACGACTGTTGCATCAATAAAAATGGCAATCGCAATACCAACGCCAAGTTGTTTAATAGGCATAACTCCAGTAAAAGCAAATGCACCTGTTACAACTATCATAATTGCAGCTGCTGAGGTAATAATTTTACTCGTATAGGTTAATCCAGAGATCGTAGCGGTACTATTATCTCCAGTGTTGATGTAAATTTCCTGGATCCTTGAGATTAAAAACACTTCATAATCCATAGATAGTCCAAAAACAAGAGTGAAAATGAAAACTGGTAAAATCAGGGCAATATCTACAGGTTTGTTAACTAAATGACCTTGCTGGTAAATCCAAACGACGATTCCAAATGTACAGCCAAGGCTTAACATATTCATTAAGAGGGCTTTTATCGGAATCAGAAGAGAACGGAATGCAACTGTCAGAATGATAAAGGTTGTAATAAAAATAAGCAGCAGCCCATATGGTGCCTTATTATAAATCTCATCAAATATTTCCTGCTCAAATTTTATATGACCTCCAAAAGACGTTTTAATTCCTAGGTGTCGCTTGGACCAAGTTCTAACCCATGTTCTAGCTCTTGAAGAATGCACCTCAGACTTTAAAAATACTTCTATATGCATTTTGTTTTTATTCACAAAGGTTTTCAAATCAGGTACAAGCTCTTTTGATTCCTCAAATGTAGGGTCAAAAAGTTGATCGGGATCCTGGATTTCTGGAATGGAAAATGGCGAAATTACGGTGTTTACCATGGGATCCTTTTTTAGTTTTTGAATAACTTCCCTTATTTTTTCGGAATTTGGTTCTTCTAAAACATTTCCTTTTGTTTGCAAAACAACAATTACTCTGTTTTCTTCTCGTTTTTCGACTGGAATGAACGTATCTTTAAATGTTTCATAAGCGAGACGAGACGGATAATGTTCAGGCAACGAATCAATTCCAGGAATTTTTAAAATCATATCCTTTGCAGGGATAACGCCTGCAAGTAAGATAGCAAAGGCTATTAGAGCCATCAAAATAGGCCGTTTCATCACATACATGGCGAAACGATACCAAACGGATGATTGCTGATCTTTTATCCGAAACAAACTCAATTTGTTTATATTGTTTCCCATGATGGATAGCAATGCCGGAAGAAAGGTATTTGCAGAGAGGACTGCAATAAAAACGACAGTCATACCACCAAGTGCAACATTTTGAAAAATTTCAATTTTGATAAATAAAAGCCCAGATAGACCGATAAATACACATAGACCAGAGAAAATGACAGAGCGACCTGCCGTTGAAACGGTAGTTTTAATCGCTTCTGGAAGAGGAACTTTATTGTTTAATTCCTCCTTAAACCGATTGATGAAAAGTAGCGCAAAATCAATACTCAACGCCAGCCCGATCATTGGGATAATATTTAATATGAAAATTGACAAATTGGCTTCATAACTGTAAAAGTAAACAATCCCCATCGTGATTAAAATCGAAACGATGCCAATAATGAGCGGAATAGCTGCAGCAACAATACCACCAAAGGAAAGAATTAGCACAATTAACGCAATCGGCAAACCAATCATTTCTGCTTTGGCTAAATCGCTCTGACTTGCTTCATTAAGATCTTCTACCATGATAGGTTCGCCAGTCATTGTAACGGTTAAGCCTTTTTTATTCTTTAAAAGCTTATGTAATTGATTGATTTCCTTCCCAAGACTTTCTGGCCCTTTGGTAAAGGAAAGAGTCCCATAAGCATAATTCCCCTTAATCATTCCTTCTTGATCGAATGGGGTTATAGTGGAAAATCCATGAAGTTTGTGAAAGGTTTCTTGAATATAATCGTCCCATTCCTTCTGGCTAATGGAATTTTCTTTATGAAACAATAGGATAATTGAAGATTTGGGAATCCCAAAATCTTTTTCTAGTAGTTTTTTTGTCTGGTTAAATTCACCTTGATATTCGAAGCCGTTACCACTTAAGACCGTTGGAAGCTTTAGGGCAAAAAAACCAAAGCACAAAATAAGCAATATCCATAAAAAAAGTACTAATTTTCGTTTTTGATAAGCGATGTCACCTAATTTTTGCAGCATATCCTTTCCTCCCATTAGTAGGGTTTCCTTTTTAAGGTGGGGTCATTCTTTCGCTGTGAAAATTGTTAAATGTTCATGTTTTATTTTACAAATGTAAAAAAATATTGTCCTTTCTACTTTTTTTGCTAAAATAAAGTAAATAATGAAAGACATTAGGTGATTAGTGGTGGAAACAGAAAAATTGAATAAAGTTATTGAAGCAGCTAAATTGTATTATTTACTGGATTACACTCAAAACGAAATTGCCCAGATCCTAGGTGTATCGCGCCCCACTGTTTCCCGTTTTTTACAGTTAGCCAAAAGTGAAGGTATTGTTGAAATCAATATTAAGGATCCTAATGAAAACGTTGAAAGTCTTGCAACCAGGCTAGAGCAAAAATTCAATTTAAAAAAAGTAATTATTGCTTCTATTCCTCAATTTGAAGATCATATTATCAAAAATTACTTAGGTGAAAAAACAGCCATATATCTTCAAGAAGTTGTCAAAGATGATGATATAATCGGCGTAACCTGGGGAACAACCCTTTATCATGTTGCAATTGAATTGCAACAAAAATTTGTAAAAGATGTTAAAGTGGTTCAGCTTAAAGGTGGAGTAAGTCATTCAGAAACAAATACGTATGCATCGGAAATATTATATTTATTCGGCAAAGCCTATAATACAACGCCACACCATTTGCCACTGCCAGCCATTGTCGACCATATTGTAGTTAAACAAGCAATGGAAGCCGATCGCCATATTGGAAAAGTTTTGGATTTAGGAAAACAGGCTAATATTGCAATTTTTACGATTGGCCATGTTAAATCTGATTCACTTTTATTTCAGTTAGGTTATTTTACTGAAAGTGATCTGGAATCCCTAAATGGAAAAGCTGTTGGGGATATTTGTTCCCGTTTTTTTGATAGGAATGGTAAGGTATGTAATGAAAGTTTAAATAATAGAACACTTGGAATTAATTTGGAAGATTTAAAGAAAAAAGAGTATTCAATATTAGTTGCTGGTGGACCAAATAAGATTGAAGGTATTTATGGTGCCTTAATTGGCCAGTTTGCGAACGTATTAGTCACGGATCAATTTACGGCACAATTTTTACTTGATAAAAAAGAGTAACTAGTTAGTGGTAACACCTAAAGTACAACGATAAAGTTACTAATTCGATTTGGGTAGAGTGTTAATTAAACATTAAATTAACACTCTTTTTATTTTAATACTTCCTTCCGAAACTTATTTATCCTCAAAAAACCGTACATTATTTTATTTCCAATAAAAAAATTTTTACATTTGTTCAATATGTATATTACATTTGCTTATTTTTTGGTATAGTAACATTATCACGGATTACAAATACTAAAATTAACTTTTAAAAGTATAGGAAGGAAGTTTTACAAATGACTCAAAATATTGCAAAAATGATTGATCATACACTTTTGAAGGCTGATGCAAAAAAGGAAGAAATTATAAAAATCGTTGAAGAAGCAAAACAATATAAATTTGCATCTGTTTGTATTAATCCAACATGGGTCAAAACTGCTGCAGAATTACTTTCAGATACTCCTGAAGTAAAGGTTTGTACCGTTATTGGCTTTCCATTAGGAGCAGCAACCTCTGAAACAAAAGCATTTGAAACAAGAAATGCTATTGAAAATGGTGCTACTGAGGTTGATATGGTTATTAATATTAGCGCACTACAAGATAAACAGGATATTGTGGTTGTAGATGATATTCGAGCAGTAGTAGAGGCAGCAAAGGGAAAGGCGTTGACAAAAGTCATCATTGAAACATGTTTACTATCTGATGAAGAAAAGGTACGGGCATGTGAACTTGCTGTAAAAGCTGGAGCGGATTATGTTAAAACCTCTACAGGTTTTTCAACTGGGGGAGCGACTGTTTCCGATATTCGTTTAATGCGCAAAACTGTCGGTCCAGATGTAGGCGTTAAGGCATCAGGTGGAGTTCGAAGCCGTGAGGATGCACTAGCTATGATTGAAGCTGGAGCAACTAGGATTGGTGCAAGTTCAGGTATCGCAATTGTTAATAGAGAAGTATCGAATAGTAATTATTAATTTAAGGTAAGGGGCATACAATGAAAGAGGTAATTTTAGCGTTATTAGCTGGATTGTTGGTTGGTATTTTATTTAAATTCTTAAAGCTACCATTGCCAGCACCGCCTGTTTTTTCGGCAGTCGTTGGGGTTTTCGGTGTTTATTTTGGTGGGATTATTGTAGAATGGATTGGTAAATTGATCCATCATTAAGAAACTTGAAGGGGCGTGAAAAAATGGAGGAGAAAGAGCTACTAAAAGAAGCGGTTAAAGCAAGGGAGTTTGCCTATGTTCCATATTCTAAGTTTAAAGTAGGTGCTGCTCTAGTATCTAAGGATGGTCAAATTTTCCATGGCTGTAATATTGAAAATGCAGCCTATAGCGTTACAAATTGTGCAGAGAGAACCGCTTTATTTAAAGCCTATTCAGATGGTGTAACTAAATTTGAAAAATTAGTTGTAACAGCTGATACGGATGGACCTGTCTCTCCGTGTGGTGCTTGCCGCCAGGTCATTTCAGAACTTTGTGATGCTGATATGGAAGTTATTCTTACAAACATTAAAGGTGATATCCATAGGATAACGGTCAAAGATCTTCTTCCAGGCGCCTTTTCATCGAAAGATTTGAAATAAATATATATCAAGTAAAAAACAGTTCTAAATCTGATGATTTAGAGCTGTTTTTTTTATAGTTACCCATAAACTCTATTTCTCCTAAGTGCAACTAAATATCTCACAGGATTTTCGTGGATTTTTTTTGCATTTTGGGGATTTTTTCAAAGGTTATGGCGATTCTATAAGAAGTTTTGGGTGTTTAGATATTTTATGTTAATTCTCCTTTTGATGACGTGAAACAAACTTATTTCCGGTAATCCAAAATCTCCAAGGATATTCCTTTGCTTCTTCTGTATTCTCAATCCCAATTCTTTTCCCTTGTGAGATGGAAGGTGGGGTTATTCCATTAGAAATGAAAATAGGTGGCTCCCAAAACACACGTCCATAATCCTCCATTGATATTCCTAAAGCTTTTGTTAATTTTCCTGGCCCATTTGTTAAATTCCTTTGGTCTAAAGTTCCCCTTCGTTTATACATTAGATCTATTCCAGTGAGGGGCTCCAATGCCCTTATTAACACTGCTTCGGGTTTATCAATGTCACTACAAACAACATTTACAAGGCAATGTGTATGCATTTGGTAGGTATAAACATGACCAGCACCCGCGAACATAATCTCTGTTCGCTTTGTTCGCTTATTTTGATAACTATGCGCTGCACGGTCCATTGGCCCCATATATCCCTCTGTTTCAACGATATATCCTGCTGCAACTCCATCTTTCGTTTCTTTTACCAATATGCATCCAAGCAGGGCACGTGCAAGTTCAATTGTTGGTTTTACAAAAAAATCCTTGTGAAGTGGTTGAAATTCATTGAGCATATGGGCCCCTCCCTTTCTAATTCTCCCCTAATCTTATAAGATAGACATGGTAGTCATTAAAAATAAGGTGTGAAATTATGAAAAATATTGGCTTTATTGGCTCTGGAAAAATGGCGCAAGCAATGATCGGAGGGATGCTTACCTCAAATATGCTTGACCCTGAAAATATAATGGCAAGTGCGGCAACAGAAAATACAGTAGAAAAAGTAAAACAAAAATATGGAATTAATACAACTAGTGTTAATAGGAATGTTGCTCAATTTGCTGACGTTCTTATTTTGGCGGTTAAACCGGACCTTCATTCAACTATTATTGAAGAGATTAAAACTGAGGTTAAACAAGATGTGATTATTGTAACGATTGCTGCAGGAATTACTTTAGCTAATATAGAAACTTACTTTGGTCGCAAAATAAAGGTAATACGGACAATGCCGAATACTCCTTCATTAGTGGGCGAAGGAATGAGTGTAATTTGCCCTAATGAATTAATAAGTGAGGAAGACATAAAAGAAATTGAAGAATTGTTTCATTCATTTGGAAAAACAGAAATCTTAGAAGAAAAACTAATGGACGCTGTTCCGGCGATTAGTGGTTCATCACCTGCCTATATTTATTTGATGATAGAGGCAATGGCTGATGGTGGGGTTCGTCAAGGAATTCCAAGGGATAAGGCATACCGACTTGCATCCCAGGCAGTTCTTGGAGCTGCCAAAATGGTTCTTGAAACTGGAATCCATCCAGGGGCACTAAAAGACAATGTGTGTACTCCAGGCGGTGCAACGATTGAAGCTGTGGCTATGCTAGAGAAAAGTCATTTTAGGGGAGCAGTGCT
Source organism: Neobacillus sp. PS3-40 (assembly GCF_030915485.1). Taxonomy (GTDB): domain Bacteria; phylum Bacillota; class Bacilli; order Bacillales; family Cytobacillaceae; genus JAUZPL01. Next base: position 3,144,471 of record NZ_CP133266.1, read on the forward strand.
TGCTGCGATGGAGAGTTGTACAGAAAAGATAAAGTCCCTGTAAATAGGGGGTTACTCTGTTAGTTTTTGGCAAACGTAAGCAAAATAAATACAGAGCTATATGATGCTTTTGATGCCCTATTGATTGTATTTAGACCATAACTTTGCCCGTTGATTTCCACTCCGGGCACTTGCTTTCCGCGGGGAGGGATGGGAGCCTCCTCGGCGTGCCGCCTGTGGGGTCTCCCATTCCCTCAAATCCCGCAGGAGTCAAGTGCCCTCCGCTCCAATCAACTCAGGTAGGTTAAGTAGAAAGTCAAAAAGTTTCTTTTTTTATTCGGGCACGATTACGCTGTTTTCGCCTTTTCCTGTTCGGATAGGGCACGCATTCGGACTCGATCTCTCTGTTTTTTCCTGCCCTTTCCGAATAAGACTTGTAATCAAAGATCACCAATGATTTCCGAAAGCCTCTATTTTACCTTTCTAGAGGAATCAAAACAGGTTAGAGTTTACGAATTTAGCTTAATCGTGCATGTAATGGTTAAAAAAGGAAATTAAGCTTGTAAAAATCATTTTGTAAAAAGGTCAAAATGGAGGAAACGTTTATCTTCTTGATTAAATAGGGGCTATTATACCTTTTTTACGTTAACTATGTTAAAGTCTAATGATCATTTTGACATCCTGTTGATTGGAACGGAAGATGCGAGACTCCTGCGGGAGTACGGTGCTGGGGAGACCCCGCAGGTGCTGGAAGCGCCGAGGAGGCTCCCCGAACCGCCCGCGGAAAGCGAAGCATCTGGAGTGGAAATCAACAGGCAAGTATCAAAGAGCCTTACATTGAATGAGACTTTTTTCAGTGCCTTCTGTGGAAAGCGAAGCAACTGGAACGGAAATTAAGGTATGTTAATTAATTAGAGAATTCCTAGGCTATTTAAAAAGTTATTATTGTGTTCTAGGTTCAGCAGTTGCAGTCACCGAAGTCATTAAGCCAACACAGATGATCGTAAGGAATGAATAAAAAAACTTCTCCCATCCAACAACTTTAATTCCTCCTATAACAACAACAGCATCAATGAAAAAAATAATAATTCCAATATTGATAGTAGTTAGTTTTGTGATCAATTGTGCGAGTAAATCGGTACCACCGGTACTTGTTTCGTAACGAAGCATGAGACCAACTCCAACTCCAACTATCAACCCACCAATTATTGTGCTAGGTAGAATACTGAGATGTATTTTTCCATTCATGAATGAAAATAGATCAATACAAAAAGAAGAGATGATGAGACCATGAATGCTGTAATAGAAATATCTTCTCTCATAGATCCAAGCTAAAGCATAAAGGGGGATGCTTAAAAAAATAATACTAATTCCTGTTGGCCAGCCGTAAAAATAATGAATGATTAATCCAAGCCCTATGATTCCTCCATCTAGTAAATGATAGGGCACTAAAAATCCATCTATGCCAAGGCCTAATAATGTACTTCCTGCCACTATCGCCAATATTTTTTCAACGATACGTCATCACTCCCTACCCGTCCTACTCCATAAAAATATGAAATAAGTAAACAATTAGAAGTGAAAATAAAAAAAGAGGATGAAACTTTTTGTTTCATCCTCTTTACCATGTTCAATTTAATTAGTCCATCATTTTGACGATTTTTTTGGAAATAGTAAGTAAAACTAATCCTAGTACGATGGCCATGAATCCAATAATACTGAAAATTTCAAAATAACCCATTGATTGAGTTAATGCTCCTAGCTGTCCAGCAAGGATGTTTGCCACACCTGACGCTGCAAGCCATACACCCATTAACAGGGAAGCGAGTTTGATAGGAGCAATCTTACTTACAAGCGATAATCCTACTGGAGAAAGAAGTAGTTCTCCAAGGGTATGCATTAGGTATGTTAATGTGATAATTAAGATGCTTGCTTTTGCATGGATATTATGGTCATCACTGCCAGTTTTGAATACGGCAAGTAATAGAACCATGTAGCCAAGACCTAATAGAACCATTCCGAATCCCATTTTTGAAGGGATTTTGAAGTCCCCGCGCTTAGTGTAGGAAAGCTTTAACCAAAGAGCAGAAAGGATTGGAGCAAGAATGACAATAAATAATGGGTTTAATGACTGGAACCATGCTGTTGGAACTTCCCAACCAAATAATTTACGATCCACAAACTTATCAGTATAAAGTGTTAAAGAGCCTCCTGCTTGTTCAAATCCTGCCCAGAAGAAGACAACAAATGCAGCAAGAATGAAGATTACAGTTGTACGTTGTTTTTCCTTCTTTGTTAGCGGTTTCTTCTCGACTATACCTTGATTGGAGACGGGTTTGCCGGTAGGCTTTTTACCGATATCACCTAAATAACGATTTCCTAAGAGATTAAATAGCAATTGACCAAGAATCATTCCGATTGAAGCTGCTAAAAATCCATATCTAAAGCCATGTTGAACAATTCCGTCAACTTTAGTCATAAATAGATTATCTGATAGATAACCAACAACTAGAGGAGAGAAAAATGCTCCGATGTTGATTCCCATATAGAAAATTGTAAAGGCACCATCACGACGGCGGTCATTCGGTTGGTATAGTTCTCCAACGAGTGTAGAAATATTTGGTTTGAAAAATCCATTTCCAATGATTATCAATGTTAATCCAAGATAGAAGGCAAATTTACTTTGATCAGCAAATAAAGCAAAGTTACCAATTGCCATCGTGATTCCACCTAAAGTGATTGCTAAGCGTCTTCCAAGGTATCGGTCGGATAAATAACCTCCAATAAGCGGAGTAAAGTAAACTGCTCCTGTAAAGAATCCATATATGCTCATCGCGATGCTATCTTTAAATCCTAAACCGCCTCCAACAAGTGAAGTGGTTAAATATAGGACAAGAATTGCGCGCATACCATAATAGCTGAATCTTTCCCACATTTCTGTAAAGAACAGTAAGTAAAGACCTGGTGGATGCTTTTTCGTGGCCGCTACTTGCTGTTCGGACTTGTTAACTTCTATTGTAGTGTCCATACTGTACCTCCTATTGTCCATAGTGAAAGAGTTCTTTTATTATTCTAATTTAATAGATAGACAGTGGTCAATAGAAAGTTATAACAGTAAAAAGAGTTGATATATTAGGAATTGAGGGAATATTTTACGTTGTGGGATAGTCAGAATAAAAGATATATTAATATAATATAAGTGTCTTTTTGGAAAGAACATTACAAGTAAAAAAACTTATCGAATTATTTCCGATAAGTTAAGGGACACTCGCCGATTGGCGAGTCTCTAGGGGCGATGATAGAGTCGTAGTTGCTCTTCTGATTGGCTAAAAAGGGTGGTTAGAAAGTGGTTGCAAGCTGTGAAAAGATTTGGGCATGTTGATGCTCATCATCGGCAGCTTTTAAAATACGTTCTTTAAACTGCTGATCGGTTATTTGTGAAGCGAGATTTCGATAAAAAGGGACGGTTTCTTGTTCATCCTTTAAGGAGTCTCGTACGCCTCTTTTGAATGAGCTTGGTAGTGCAACACCTAATGTTAATGGTGGATACTTACCCGATAAATCTAAGTAGCCCTTTGCAAACCAATGGAAATGCTTAATTTCATCCTGCCGAATCCCTAAAATAGCCTGGCGGGTTTGTTTGTTGGGGGCTAATTCAGCAAGTCTTGTGTAGTACTGGACCGCTTGAAATTCATCGTTCATAGCTTTTGAAATTTGTTTTAAAAGCTGCCGGTTTTGCCGATATTCAAAGCCCTCTTGATCGAAATAAGGCTGATAGTACATTCTTTTCCCTCCTCAATATATCAGTGCATTGTATGCATGATAGATGCCTCAGGACCGCCTATTTTTAGCTATTAAGAAAGTTTAACTTAGCTAATGCATTAAAGGATGTTTCGAGCGTTTTATTATTAATCAATACTTAAATCGCATAAGTGCAACTACGCTTCTGTCATCAACGCCAATCAGCGAGTTTTCTTTAAAGGTGGGACAAAAAAAAGAATAACCCAATGAAAAAGGTTATCCACGTACAAACGTATGGAGTGTTTTAAATGACACCAATACTTAGTAAATTAGATTTAAAATAAAATAAAATAGGGAAGCCATTAATGCCGATATTGGTAATGTAATGACCCAAGTAATAATCATCCGCCTGGCAGTGTCCCATTTAACTCCTTTTAAACGATGGGAAGTACCTACGCCTAAAATACCTGAAGAAATAACATGAGTGGTACTTACAGGCAAATGAATAAAGGTAGCACCAAAAATAACAATTGCCCCTGTTAAGTCAGCAGCAACTCCATTTACTGGACGAATCTTCATGATTTTTCCGCCAACAGTTTTAATGATTTTCCATCCACCTATTGACGTTCCAAGCCCCATCGCAATTGCACAGGAAAGTTGGACCCAAAAAGGGATATCTGTTGTTGTAAGATAACCATTCGCGATAAGTGCCATTGTAATAATCCCCATTGATTTCTGCGCATCATTTGTTCCATGTGAATAAGATTGCAATGCAGCAGTAGCAATTTGGATATAACGGAAGATACGATTTGTTTTTGTTAAATTATAGTTTTTAAAGGAAACTTTAAAAATACTGAACATAATAAAACCGATAATAAATGCTATGATCGGAGAAATGATCAACGCTTCAAGAATTTTTAAGAAGCCAGAATATTTCAAGGCAGAAAACCCTGCAGCTGCAATTGCTGCTCCTGCAATGGAACCAATAATTGCATGTGAAGAACTACTTGGAATTCCAAAATACCAAGTAACTAAATTCCAGATAATTGCGGATAACAGTGCAGCAAGAATGACGATATGACCATTATGCAAATTGAAAGGATCGACAATATCTGACGTAATTGTTTTGGCAACACCGGTAAACGTTAATGCACCTAAAAGGTTCATACCAGCAGCTAATATAATAGCATGGCGAGGCTTTAACGCTTTTGTAGAAACAGAGGTCGCAATTGCATTTGCAGTATCATGGAAACCATTAATAAAGTCAAAAGCAAGAGCTCCAATAACAATTAAAATCGTTATAATCAATAAACCGCTCATATTAAAGGCTCCTTATGCATTTTTCATAATAATAGTTTCTAGTGTGTTGGCTACTGCTTGGCAGTTGTCAGCAATTTCCTCAAGTGTTTCATAAATTTCTTTATATTGAATTATGCGAATAGGATCTTTTTCAACTGTAAACAAATGTTTAATGGATTGTCTTAAAATATTATCGCATTTTGATTCATAGTCTTTTATTTGAATGGAATGTTCTCTAATTTGAAGCAATTTTTTACTTGATAATAATTCGATTGCTTTTTCAATTTCGTAGATACTTCCTTGAATGGCACTAACAAAACTTAGCATAAATTCATCTGCTTCAGTAATTGAATACATTTCAAATAATGCTGCACAACCCTCAAGTCCATCCAATACATCATCCATGCTCATTGTGAGATGTAAGATATCTTCGCGTTCAATCGGAGTGATGAAGGTGTCGTTTAACTCTTTAATGACTTCATGAACAAACGAATCCCCTTTTGACTCATACTCTTTCATCTTTTCTGAAAAAATCTTAAGATCGCTAACATTTTTCAGTTTGTACTCTGTGAAAAAGTTTGTACTTTCTTTTAGGTTAGCAGAGATATTGCTAAGCAATACGGAAAATTTATCATTTTTTTTGAATCCCATAATGTGAACCCCCCTATATTTCTGTAAATAATAGTGTTCCAAACGATTTAATTTTATATGAAAAATGTCGAAAAAAGTAACTATTTGTACTAACTTTACAAAAACTTAACATTAGAAAATTCAAAAAATTATAGGTTATCCCTGGTTTTTTGGTGGGATAATCCCACTCACTACCTTATTAGGTTGGCAATTGACTCTGTTAATTCTTCATATTTAGATGGCGTTATGTAGCTGCATAATTGTTTTGTATGTTTTAAATAAAATTGGGTAATTTAAGGACAAGCAGTTGCGAATAAAAATTTACTCATACTGCTTAAAGCTTTGGATGTTGGCAGTAAAACAATGAAATAATAATTAAATGCTGAAGGAGTGTGTAAAATGAGTTTTATCTGGACATTAATCGTTGGAGGCGTCATTGGTTGGATCGCTGGTCTCATTGTTGGCAAGAATATTCCAGGTGGAGTCATTGGAAATATTATAGCAGGTTTTGTGGGTGCATGGCTTGGACAATTAGTTTTAGGCAACTGGGGACCAAATGTTGCCAACTTTGCAATCATACCAGCAATACTGGGTGCGATTGTTCTTGTATTGATAGTAAGCATGATTTTGAGATCCTTTCGAAGAGCTGACAAATAAGAGGAATTTCCAATTATTAAAATAAGTAATCAAGAAAAACAAGTAATTAATAAAAACAAAGAACTCATCGTTCACTTACGAACGACGAGTTTTTTTGTTTTCCAAAATAAATCTATAAGGAATAGACATCTACTCCTTTAAAAATGGTCGGAATATCTAAAAGGGGTGCATAACAAATAATTTGTTCTTCTGTAAAAGGGTGTATGAACTCAAGCTTTGCTGCATGCAAGGCTTGACGATTACAAATGGGCTGTCCCCCGTATAATGTATCTCCAACGAGAGGATGTCCTATATGGCTAAAATGGACCCGGATTTGATGAGTTCTTCCAGTCTCTAACCAGCATTTTACATAAGTTAATTTTTTTCCTTGATCCACTTTTACAACCTGATAGTGGGTAACTGCATCTTGCCCCGAAGAAGATACACGCCTCCTTGTTGCATGATGCCTGTCACGCCCAATCCCAAAGTGTAGTGTCCCTTTCTTTGAATTTAATAACCCATGAACCACTGCGACATAGGTTCTTTTGATTGTACGTTTTTCCAACATTCGGTCAAGGATTGCTCCTGCTAAAGCATTTTTTGCAAAGAGAATTGCCCCCGATGTATCACGGTCCAATCGATGAATATGTCTAATATTTCTTATTTCTCCATTCGTCTGCAAATGAAACACGGCTGCATTGAGAAGTGTATCTTTTTCCAAATTGATCTGATTAGGATGTGTGCTCATTAAAGGAGGCTTGTTAAAGACAATAATGTGATCATCCTCATAAAGGATTGGAATCTCAAAGTAGGATGCAGGAATTTCGCTTTCCTCTTCCTCAAATAGGTTTAATTGCAATTTAGTTCCTGGAATTAGAGGGTTGTTCCAATTTGCATTATTACCATTTAATAAAACTTTATGTTCCATCCTAAAAAAATGTGTTAGTTTTTTTGGAGCTTCCCATTTATGTCTGAAAAGATCATCTAAAGTTAAACCTTCCCATTTTTGCGGGATGATAATTTGAAACCATTGTCCCTTACGACTAGTTTGTAGCATAGTGTCTCCTTTACTTAAATCCTTGTAGTTGTGGTTATAATTACCACCGTTCCTGCCACATTACATATGTTATTCTATCCTTAAATAATATAGATAAAGATAGATAAAAGGGACGAAAAAGGTGGGTTTTTTTGTGAAAATTGTATTTGCTTCGATACCTAGCCAGGAGCATGAAATCAGTGAGCTGGTGAGGCATATTTATTCAAATATTTTTCCAATCTATTTTACCGATAATGAAATTCAAGAACTTGAGCGGTTAAAAGTATTACATACCTCTGGCCAATACTTTAAAGATATTAGTACGTTAAAAGAAGCTTTTCAAGTGATGACAAGTTTGCGAACCATTATTTCAATCCTCGAGTGCACTGATTTGAATGAAAGTTACTCTAACCTATTTACTAGAAATAGTACAAACTTAAGTAGACTTGGTCTGTTTTTTCCTTTTGAATTGGAGCAGTTTTTAGAAGGGAAAAATATAAAAAAATATATGTTTAGTGGTTATACAAAAGCAGCAAATGAACTGCTTATATAATTTGAATCAAAACGCCCGTTTTTGTGGGCGTTTATTTTTTTGTGCTTCCCTGTACTTTATGATAGCAAAAATATAAAATAAAAAAGGTTAAATCTTTATTAAAATCCTTTTCAAAAAGGACAATATGCAAAATTTGTCGTTATAAAAAACCAGTTTTTTAAAGGAGTATCCTATATAAGCTTCGAAAAAAGAAGAGTATAAACTAACAGGAGGGATCATATGGACTGGAAGACGAAAGCCCAACAATGGTTTCAATTTGAAAATTTAAATGAAGAGTTAAAAATCCAATTAGAAAAGATTGAAAGAAATGAAAAGGAACTTGAAGAAGCCTTTTATAAAAATTTAGAATTTGGAACTGGTGGCATGAGAGGAGAAATTGGTGTTGGTACTAACCGAATGAACCTCTATACAGTTCGAAAAGCATCTGCAGGGTTAGCTGCTTACATAGAAGAAAATGGAATTGAGGCAAAAAAACGTGGAGTTGTTATTGCCTATGATTCACGTCATAAATCTCCAGAGTTTGCAATGGAGGCAGCAAAAACACTTGCATCCAGAGGAATTCAAGCATATGTTTTTGATGAGCTGCGTCCTACACCAGAATTATCCTTTGCAGTAAGATATTTAAATGCATTTTCAGGAATTGTTGTTACAGCAAGCCATAATCCACCTGAATATAATGGCTATAAGGTTTATGGATTTGATGGAGGGCAGCTTCCACCAGATAGTGCAGATAAAGTAATTTCAAAAGTAAATGAAATTGAGAACGAACTTCTCATTGAGGTTGATAGTGAAGAAAGGTTAAAAGCAGCTGGACTAATTGTCACAATCGGTGCCGAGATTGACCAGGCCTATATTGAAAAGCTAAGAACGATTTCCGAAAATCCTGATCTTGCTCAAGATTCAGACATAAAAATTGTCTTTACTCCATTACATGGCACTGCCAATAAACCGGTACGAAATGCGCTTATGGCACTTGGGTACAAAAATGTCCACGTTGTAAAAGAACAGGAGCTTCCAGATCCAGAATTTACTACAGTGAAAAGCCCTAATCCTGAAGAACATGCTGCATTTGAATTGGCCATTCGTGATGGTAAAAAAATAGGAGCAGATTTATTAATTGCAACAGATCCCGATGCTGACCGCTTGGGGATTGCTGTCTTGAATAGTGAAGGCGAATATGTTGTTTTAACTGGAAATCAAACAGGAGCATTACTGCTAGATTATCTTCTTACTCAAAAACAAGAAAAAGGGATGCTCCCAAAAAATGGAGTAGTCCTTAAAACAATTGTTACTTCAGAAATTGGTAGGAAAATTGCATCTTCCCATCAATTAAATACTGTAGATGTGTTAACAGGTTTTAAATTTATTGCTGAAAAAATAAATGAGTATAAATCCTCCGGTGAACATACTTTCTTATTTGGCTATGAAGAAAGCTATGGATATTTAATTGGTGATTTTGTGCGTGATAAAGATGCCGTTCAAGCAGCAATATTTGCAACTGAAGTTTGTGCATATTATAAAAAACAAGGATTGTCGCTATATGAGGGCTTAATAGCAGTGTTTGAAAAATATGGATATTACTTAGAAGGACTTCGTTCTCTAACGTTAAAAGGGAAGGATGGAGCAGAGAAAATTCAGCAAATATTATCTTCATTCCGTGCGGAACCATTAAAATCACTTGGAAACTTAACTGTTCAGACAACAGAAGATTATTTAACAGGAATTCGAGTGGCGAATTCGGGGTCTGAAAAAATTGATCTTCCAAAATCCAATGTCTTGAAATATACATTTGAAGATGGTTCGTGGGTTTGCCTAAGACCATCAGGTACAGAGCCAAAAGTTAAATTCTATTTCGGAGTAAATAGTAATAATTTTGAAGAAAGTAATGAAAAACTCCAAAATATTAAAAAAGACTTTATGGAACTTGTAGATCAAAAAATAAATATGGTAACAGAAAAGTAATAGCTAAAAAATATATAAAAGAGGCTGGGACAAAACCCACCTCTGAGATGAAAAAGCCGGTGGAATTTTACGATAAGTAAAATTTCACCGGCTTTGATTATTTTCCAATAAAAATAAGGGCCACTTCTGATAAAATAAAGTTACCACACCAAATTTCATCCGAAAGAAGGGTCCTTATGTTCAAAAATTATATCATGAATCAATTAGTTTTGCCTTTAGATTTAGAAGTAAAATTACAAAATAATGATATTGCCTACCATGTCCATCATTTAGTTGAAAGTATCCCTCATGAAGCGTTCGAACCATTTCTTCGAAATGAGGGTTGCCCAGCCTATCATCCACGCATGATGCTTAAAATTATCTTATGTGCCTACACACAATCTGTCTTTTCAGGGCGTAAAATTGAAGCCTTATTAAAAGATAGTATCCGTATGATGTGGCTGGCTCAAGGACATGAACCAAGCTACCGCACAATAAACCGATTCCGTGTTCAATCAGAAGTGAAAGATTTAATCCGCCAATGTTTCGTCCAATTCCGTTGCCAATTGATTGAAGAAAAACTTATCGATCAAGAAGCGGTTTTTATCGATGGCACAAAGATTGAAGCGAATGCGAATAAATTTACGTTTGTCTGGAAGAAATCGGTTGAGAAATATCATCAAAGTTTAATTGAAAAGTCAAATCAGCTATACAATGAACTACTTGAGAACGAAATCATACCTGAAATTAAATGTGAAAGCGATGAACAGTTATCATTGGAAGAGATCGCTCAATTGGTTAAAAAAGTGGACGATGTCGTAACCGAGTATGATAAACAAATTGAAGTATCGACAGACGTTCTAGAACGAAAAGCCTTAAGAAGTGAACGTAAATACCCGAAACAAGTGCGTAAACAGTTGATTGATTTTGTCTTACGAAAACAGAAATACCAACAAGACTTTGAAATATTTGGCACACGTAATAGCTATTCTAAAACAGATCCGGATGCGACATTTATGCGAATGAAAGATGATTATATGCAAAACGGACAATTGAAGGCAGGTTACAATGTACAAATCGCAACGGAAGGTCAATACGCGCTTGCCTATAGTTTATTTTCAAACCCAACAGATACACGTACGTTAATTCCATTTCTAGATGAGATCGAGCAGCATTATTTCGAGTTACCGAAACACATTGTCGCAGATGCAGGTTATGGTAGTGAACAAAACTATAATGATATCCTTTCGAACAGAAAACGAGAAGCACTTATTACGTATAACATGTATTTGAAAGAACAAAAGAAAAAGTATAAACAAAACACATTTAATCCCGACAATTGGCAGTATAATGAAGAAACAGATACATATACATGTCCCAATCAGAAACTTCTTAAATTTCAATATTATTCTATACGTAATGACCGTACAGACTTCCAACGGAAGTTCAAAATCTATGAGTGCGAAGACTGTTCAGGATGCCCGTTCCGTTCATCATGTACAAAAGCAAAAGAAGGAAACAATCGAAAACTAATGGTGAATGAAAAATGGGAACAGCAAAAAGAATATGTAAGAGAGAAGCTTTCAGAAGAGAAAACGAGTGCCATCTATCGAAAACGCAAAATCGATGTGGAACCAGTTTTTGGATTCTTGAAGGCTAATTTGCGTTTCTCTCGGTTTTCTGTACGAGGAAAATCGAAAGTAGAAAACGAAATGGGCCTCGCGTTAATGGCAGTGAATTTAAGAAAATTCACTGCCAACAACTAAGGTAATAGAAGAATTAACACCCCAAAATAGATAAAGGTGAATTTGAGTAAGCTCAAATTCACCTTTCTTACTATTTGAAGCTAGTTATGTCCCAGCCTCTTTTTTGGTGGTGGAATTCTTTATCCGGTTTACTTCTCAAAAAAGCGTATGGCTAAAATTTTTCAGGAAAGACTATACATCGAAGTCTGACTTTTATCAGATTCGACTATTTCATTGGCATGGTCGATATACCGCAGAAGTAGATATAAATGATCTTGAATTACAGAGTAATCATCTTCGAAGTTATAAGCATGTAGGAAATGCTCAATCTTCTTGGACAAAAATTGGTCTTTTGTGCGCACCATTAGTATTAGTAAATTGTCCCATTCGGATCGATGCGTATAATATAGCGCTCGATCATAATCCATTTTATTCATTTTTTTATCTCCTCCTTAATAGGAGTTGAAATTAGTTTATGCCTTTTTAAACAGAACTCTCGCAGAAAATCTTGGACAGCCTGATCTGTCGCGATATGCAATATTTTCCTGAATAAATGGGGAATTGGTAAGGAGGAGAATGGAGTGTTTAGAGTTTTTTGGATTTGCTTTCTATTGCTCTTTTTTGAATTTCAAACCATAGCTCATGCCAAAATTGTTCAAACAAATAAACCTTACACATACGGAAGTATGGAGAATGATTTACATTTACTTAAGGCAAAGTATAAGGAAAATGTAGAGATAAGAGTGATTGGCTATACCCATTTTGGCCGAAAAGTATCTGCAGTGAAGCTCGGAAAAGGAGAGAAGAGTGTTCTACTTGTAGGTGCCCATCATGGCCGGGAATGGATCACAAGCATGCTGCTGATGAAGATGTTGGAAACGTACTCTGCTGATTATCAAAAGGATCTTTCACAAATCTTAAATGAAGTGTCAATTTGGTTTGTTCCTATGTTAAATCCAGATGGTGTAACAATCCAACAAAACAATATTAGGGAATTTCCACCCGACCAACAAAATCGAATCATGTTTATGAACGAAGGTTGGGATCATTTTATAAGATGGAAAGCTAATGGATTAGGAATCGATCTTAATAGACAATACCCTGCTGATTGGGAAGCCTTAACGGATGGTCCCAATGTTCCTTCTTACCAATTTTATAAAGGCAAATCCCCATTTGAAGCAGAAGAAGTTATTGCCCTTTCTAATTTTGTAAAAGAGATCAAGCCGCTAATAGCCGTTTCGTACCACTCGGCAGGAAGAGAAATTTATTGGAAATACAAAAATGGTGAAAATTTCAAACGTGATCGTAGGATTGCAAAAAGAATAGCTAAAATAACTGGGTATAAGTTAGGAAAACCTCCGAAGGAAGCGGTGGGAGGAGGGTTTACAGATTGGTTTATTACAACGTATCACCGCCCAGCTCTAACAATTGAAATAAGCTATCTTGTTGGAGATAGACACCCACCCTTATGTGTGTTTAAAGAAGAGTGGAAGCGAAATAAAAACGTCGGGCTTGTAATTGCCGAGGAAGCAAAATATTAATTTCTCCAAACTGTTTTTTCATTCTCATTTCATCATTCCTGCTTGAACCACATACATTGTGGTAAAGGGGGAATGGCAGATGGATGTGGAGGGACGCAAAGCCCTTGAATATGCAATTAGCGAAATAACAGAAGTCGCAACAGGTTTTGGATTGGATTTTTACCCGATGCGATATGAAATCTGTCCAGCGGATATTATCTATACGTTTGGGGCATACGGGATGCCGACCCGATTTTCACATTGGAGCTTCGGTAAACAATTTTATAAAATGAAACTCCAATATGACTTTGGATTAAGTAAAATTTATGAATTGGTTATCAACTCAGATCCCTGCTATGCATTTTTACTTGATTCCAACGCATTAATTCAAAATAAGTTGATTGTGGCACATGTACTTGCCCACTGTGACTTTTTCAAAAATAATGTTCGTTTTCAAAATACAAAGCGAGATATGGTTGAAAGTATGGCGGCTACGGCTGAGCGGATCCGTAAATATGAAGTTCAATATGGAAAGCCAGAAGTGGAAAAATTTTTGGATGCGGTATTGGCCATTGATGAACATATAGATCCTTCTTTAATGAGACCAAAATTAGCTTGGTCCATGGAAGATTTGGAAGAAGAGGATGATGAGATTCGACCAGTTTCTACCCCCTATGATGATCTTTGGAACATGGATAAAAAAGAAGCTGATCCAGGGAAAAAGAAAGCAAAGAAAAAATTTCCTCCCAACCCTGAAAAGGATTTACTGTTATTTATTGAATCCTACAGCAGAGAGCTTGAGGATTGGCAACGTGATATTTTGACAATGATGCGCGAAGAAATGCTTTACTTCTGGCCACAGTTAGAAACGAAAATCATGAATGAGGGCTGGGCTTCTTATTGGCATCAACGGATCTTAAGAGAATTAGATTTAACAACTGGGGAGGCAATTGAGTTTGCCAAATTAAATGCAGGTGTTGTGCAACCATCTAAAACAGGAATAAATCCTTACTACCTTGGCATTAAAATTTATGAAGATATAGAAGAACGCTACAACAATCCAACTGAAGAAATGAAGTTGAGAGGAATTAAGCCGAATTCTGGTCGGGAAAAGATTTTTGAGGTGCGTGAAGTGGAATCAGATATCTCCTTCCTTCGCAACTACTTAAACAAGGATCTTGTCATGAGAGAAGATATGTACCTTTTCCAGAAGCAAGGCCGGGACTATAAAGTAGTCGACAAACAGTGGAAACAAATCCGAGACCAACTCGTTAATATGAGGGTAAACGGAGGATTCCCATACATCACAGTAAATGATGGTGACTACTTGAAAAATGGGGAACTTTATATGAAGCATTGGTATGAAGGAATTGAACTCGATGTGAAGTATCTAGAAAAGGTGTTGCCTTATATTCACCAACTTTGGGGAAGACCGGTTCATATGGAAACGATGGTGGAAGAACGAACGATGTTGTTTACGTATGATGGGAAGGGCGTTCATCGGAAGTATATATAAAAGATTTAAAGCAGTGATAGTTTTCACTGCTTTATTTGTTGTTAGTGCCATATGGTTTGTGGATGTATCTATAAAGAAATGTAGGATAGTAAAAACAGGCTATGTTAGGTGGTAACACTTTTTAACCGGAAGTTGAACATGAATAGTTGTCCCTACTCCTAACTCACTATGGATAGAAATATTTCCATGATGTTCATGAATCGTTGTAAATACTTGTGTTAGACCTAGACCAGTTCCTTCACTTTTTGTAGTGAAAAAAGGTGTGCCTAACATTTTTAATTTTTCCTTTGGAATACCTAAACCTGAATCGCTAATTTTTATATGGATCAAGTCGTCCTTATAAAAATGTTCTATTCTAATTTTCCCTTTATCTTCGATAGACTCAAGTGCATTTTTTATGAGATTGAAAAAGGCTTGCTGAAATAAGTTTCTTTTTCCGATAATTTCCATCTCTGAATCTCTTAAATCTAATTCAACTTGGATAGAATAAAGTCTTTCCTGAAATAAATTTATTAGAGAAGTTAACTCTTTACATAAATTAATGGGTATTAAGGGTTCATCATGCAAATCTGGTTTGGATACTTGTAATAAATTTTGTAACGTGTTTAATGCTTTCTCTAACTCATCTTCCATGATATCAAAGTATGGATGTGATTGGGTTTCCTTAATTAACTGCAAAAATCCTTTTACAGATGAAAGAGGGTTTTTAACTTCATGAGCAATACCAGCCGCTATTTGACCAACAGAGGCTAATTTTTCTCTATCCTTCAAAAGTTGTCCAGCTGCTTTGCGAAGGGTAATATCTTGGAAAATAACCTGTCCAAAGACTTTGTTCTCTAAATAAAAAGGTAAGGTCACTACTTCAACATCGATTATCTCCCCATCGTTCCTAATCATTTGTACTTCTATTTTTTCTAATGTTTCATTATTTGTAAGAACCCTTTCAAGTCGTGCTTTACTTTTTTCATGGAAAGAGGGGTGAAGAAAAAACCAAATATTTTTAGAAATAATTTCTTTTGAACATGTAACTTTAAACATATCCAAACAAGCCCTATTACAATAAAGAATTTCACCCTCTTTTCCAATAATCCAAATGGAATTAAGGGAATTTCTGATTAATTGGTGAAAGTCTATCTTTGTGGACTCAATATGTAGTTTCAAATGAATCCCTCTTTTTCTGTCAAGTATAGAAAAAGTATATCAAGAGTCATGTTGAACTTAAATATAAATGTGTGAATTTCCTGTTTATTTTATTTATTACGTTAAAAATAAGAATAAATGTTTCTCTATATTTTGTTAATTTGGGAGCATTTTTACCTCCAAAACACATGTTGGATATGAAGCATTTATCAATGATCCAAAGGGATGGAAAACGAATAGATTTCATTTTAGAAGATAATAATAAGTGAAAACTGAGTAAATAGGGGGGTTCTTAATATGGAAAGGATTAAACCCATTAAAATACATACAAGAGGAACCACACCGATAATTGAAAAATTAACATCAGCTGAAGTTGGAAAACTGTGGGCTGTATATATGGGGAATTCCATGGCCCAGTATGTTCTTATGTACTATCTTAAACATATTGAGGATCAGGAAATCAAAATAATTTTAGAAAATGCTCTTAATTTAAGCCAAGAAATTATGCAAAGTATTAAAGGAATTTTTATTCAGGAAAATTTCCCTATACCAATTGGGTTTACCGAGGAAGACGTAAATTTAGGTGCTCCAAGGTTATTTTCAGATGAGTATTATCTTCATTACTTAAGATATGCGGGTAAAGCGGGGATAAGCATATATTCAACTGCAATACCTTTAATGACAAGAGGAGATATAAGGGACCTTTTTATCTATTGTCTTAACTCCGCTGTAAAACTTTTAACAGATGTTTCGAATGCATTAATGAAAAAGGGTATTTTAATGAAGACACCGCCTATTCCTACACCAGATAAGGTTGACTTTGTAAAAAAACAAGATTATTTAAATGGGTTTTTAGGGAACGTTAGACCCCTTCATGGATTAGAGATTGCCCATCTTTACGATAATATTGAAAATGATGTAGCGAGCAAAGTGTTATTAATTGGTTTTAGTCAGGGAGCTAATAATGATAAAGTTCGACAATTTTTTATAAGAGGGAAAGAAATTACTGATAAACATATAGAAGTCTGTTCACAAAAATTGCATAAAGATAATTTGCCAGCCCCTACGCTATTAGATCACTTAGTTAGTGCTTCAACCTTTTCACCTTTTTCAGATAAATTAATGTTATTTCATAAAATTGATATGTTTTCAATGAAAATCCGGTCTTATGCAAATGCCATGTCCCTTAACGGAAGACGTGATATAGGCTTCATGTATGGACGGTTTTTAATGGATATTGGGCTTTATGTAGAAGGTGGAGCCCAAATTTTGATTAATCAAGGGTGGATGGAACAACCACCAGAAGCCATTGATCGAGATTCTTTAACTTCAAAATAGGTACCTAGGAGCCTTCCTTTCAAAAAAGGTCATTGGATATAATTAAAGATTTAACAAATGATTATACCTATAGGAAGGGAGGTTGGGTATGGATTTTTTTATTCCTAGCGACTCAAGGGAAGGGAAGGGAAGTGGGGATGGGAATTTAAAATGGTGGCAACTATCCTTAATTGGTGTTGGCTGCACCATTGGAACTGGTTTTTTTCTTGGATCAACGATCGGGATTGAAACAACAGGCCCATCTATTGTCTTCTCGTTTATTTTGGCTGCAATCGGGACCTATATTGTCTATAATTTATTAGCAAAAATGACGTCCGAGGATCCTCAAGAGGGATCATTCTGCTACTATGCAAATAAAGCGTATGGACGTTGGGCGGGATTTAGTTGCGGCTGGAATTATTGGAGTTCAAACATACTGATAATGGGTAGCCAATTAACTGCTCTTTCTATCTTATCAAGATTTTGGTTTCCCAATGTTCCACTTTGGCTCTTTGCAGCGGGGTATGCAATTCTTTCGATTGTAGTTGTTTTAACCGGAAACAAGGGTTTTGATAAGGTAGAAAATATACTAGCTATAATCAAAACGGCGGCAATTGTAATGTTTATTATTCTTGCGGTTGCTGGGATATTTGGTTGGATTCATCATGGGGATGTCAATCACCCTGGAATCCCTAAGTCTAGAAATGAACTTTTTCCTGAAGGTATAAAAGGGTTCTGGTCTTCATTAATTTATGCTTTTTATGCATATGGAGGCATAGAGGTAATCGGGATTATGGCAACTAGACTTAAAAAGAAAGAAGATGCATCAAAAGCTGGAATCATAATGTTGATATTATTAGTGGTGATTTACGTTATATCACTTGGTCTTGCCGTGTTTATGGCAGCACATGGGGCATTTAATGAAAAGGAGAGCCCTTTTGTAACAGCAATGGAAAAATATCACCTTTCTTTTTTTCCGCATGTATTTAATGGAGCCATAATTGTTGCTGGTTTTTCAACAATGACTGCCTCATTATTTGGGGTAACAACGTTGCTAGTGACCTTAGCTGAAAGCGGGGATGCCCCAGCTTTGTTTACTAAAAAACTGAAAAAATGGAAGTGCCTCCCCTTGCCTTCTTTAGGACTTGCCACAATAGGATTGGTTGCATCCATAATTACTGCCTTACTTTTACCTGGAAAAATTTACGAGTATATTACTACGGCAGCAGGTATCCTGATTTTATTCAACTGGGCTTTCATTATTTTATCTGCTCTTCGAATATTGGAAGTGAAAATAGGGGGAAAGATAGTTGGATTTATAGGGATAGTGCTAATTCTTGCTGCAATAAGCGGAACATTTATGGACAAAAACATTCGTTTTGGATTTTTTGTTAGTTTATTATTTGTAGGTATTATTGGAATTGTTGCTTGGGTCATGCAAAAAAAGGTCTGGTAAAAGGGGAGTCAGGCAGGGTAATTCAGTTCTATAAAAAATACCAGTAATTCTGGTATTTTTTTGTTTTAATAGTTGCAAAAATAATTAGTAAATTTTTAATATAATGACCTAACAACAGTTGGGGCGAAATAAGCAACATAGTTGAGGGGACAAAAGGTGATGTACTTCGTGCTGATTGATTTTATAATAGCTCCAAGTTCCCTGTGCTTCTTTCAAGATTAAATTGGCATCAAGGAGTATTTTTAAGTGATAAGAAAGCTTGGATTGTGGCATTCCGATCATACCGCTTAAATCGCATACACAGATGGAATCTTGCTGACAAAGCAGATTCAAAATTTGTAAACGTTTTTGGTCTGCTAACGCTTTAAATTTCATTTCATATTCTGAAAAGGTAGCGGACAATGATAGGTCTGTAAGAGGATTTATTTTTTCCATAAGTAACCTCCTAAATCAAAATTATTTGATATAAAAAATTATAATACCAATTACTTAATATTGCAACGATAATATCAAAAATAATTGATTGTTATTGTATATATAATTATATGCTTATATAATATTGTCATTAGGAAATTTATTAAATGAATAGTAACTAAGGACAAAATTATGTGGCAATGAATTTGAAAAATCGAGGTGATTTAATTTGCAAATCAGTACGTCCTTAACTATTGAACGAGCTGCGAATATATTAAAGCTTCTTGGTGATAAAACAAGATTAACGATGATGAGGATTTTATTGGAACATGATTGCTGTGTGTGTGAATTTGTAGAAATTTTTCAGATGACCCAGCCTTCCATAAGCCAGCATTTACGGAAATTAAAGGATGTAGGCCTTGTGAAAGAAAGTAGAAGAGGGCAATGGATGTTTTACTCCATCAATCGTAGCCATGAAAATTATCTTTTTGTAGAGGCACTACTTGAATTATTGGCGAGTCAATCAGAGAAATTGGAAGAACTCGAAAAACAGGGGAAACGAATCTCCTGCGACTGAAAATTTGATTAGAAAAAATGTTTAAAAGGAGTGAGAGAAAAGCATGAGTCAAATGGGGAAAAAACGATTGTCATTTTTAGATCGGTATCTTACGTTATGGATTTTTCTAGCTATGGCTATAGGGATTGGACTTGGATTTGTGGTTCCGGGATTTGTTAAAGGAATTAACCGTCTTCAGGTAGGTACTACTTCGATCCCGCTTGCGATTGGATTAGTTCTCATGATGTACCCACCACTTGCGAAGGTACGTTATGAAGAGATGAACCGAGTCTTTAAAAATGTAAAAGTGTTAGTATTGTCCCTAGTTCAAAACTGGATTATTGGGCCAATTTTGATGTTTGTATTAGCCATTGTCTTTTTACGCGATAAGCCGGAATACATGATTGGACTAATCATGATTGGACTCGCTCGCTGTATTGCGATGGTGATTGTCTGGAATGATCTTGCAAAAGGAGATACAGAATACGCTGCTGGCCTGGTTGCGTTTAATTCTGTGTTCCAGCTGTTGTTCTTTTCAATTTATGCCTATGTGTTTGTGACTGTAATTCCCGAATGGATCGGTCTTAAAGGCGCCGTCGTTGCGATAACAATGGCAGAAGTAGCAAAATCAGTCTTTATTTACTTGGGGATTCCATTTATTAGCGGAATGCTTACTCGACTGGTGCTCGTCAAAACAAAAGGCCGCGCGTGGTATGAATCGGTCTTTATCCCTAAAATCAGTCCGATCACTCTAATAGCGTTACTTTTTACCATTATTGTCATGTTTTCTTTAAAAGGGGATATGATCGTTAGCTTACCACTCGATGTCGTAAGGATTGCCATTCCATTACTCATTTATTTTATAATTATGTTCTTTGTTTCTTTCTTTATGGGGAAGAAAATTGGAGCAAACTATCAGGTGACAACAACTCTAGCCTTTACTGCAGGAAGCAATAACTTTGAGCTTGCCATTGCGGTAGCTGTTGGGGTTTTTGGCATCCATTCTGGTGCAGCCTTTGCTGCAGTCATCGGACCACTTGTGGAAGTCCCAGTGATGATCGGCCTAGTAAATGTTGCCCTTTGGTTTCAAAAAAAATATTTTAAAACAGAATCAGTATAAATTTAATAAAGGTGGAAACGAACATGTCAAAAAAGACTATCTACTTCTTATGTACAGGAAACTCTTGCCGAAGCCAAATGGCAGAAGGCTGGGCCAAAAAATATTTACGTAATGAATGGGAAATAAAAAGTGCTGGCATTGAAGCACATGGGTTAAATCCGAATGCCGTTAAGGCGATGAAAGAAGCTGGTATTGATATTTCTAATCAAACATCTGATATTATTGATCCGGAAATTTTAAATAATGCAGATCTTGTGGTAACACTTTGTGGTGATGCAGCGGACAAATGCCCAGTTACACCACCTAAGGTAAAAAGGGAGCATTGGGGATTCGATGATCCGGCAAAAGCAGAAGGAACAGAAGAGGAAAAATGGGCATTTTTTGGGCGAGTTCGTGATGAAATTGGTGAGAGAATTAAACGTTTTGGTGAAACAGGAGAATAATGCAAAGAGCCAAGAATGTTCTCGGCTTTTTTAGAGGCTTTTTTCGCAAATATTGTTGTTTTTCAATTTATCTTCCAAGTTTGAAGTACTTTAACAGAAAAAAATTACAAAAAATATTTGTTATCAATGAAAAGTTCATTATTTTAGCAGTACAAAATAGGTTATGAGTGGAAAAATAATTATATCAGCGAAACAATACAAGATATCGGCGAAAAATTTAATATATCGGCGAAAAATCAAATATATCAGCGAAAAATCAAATATATCGGCGAAAAATCAAATATATCGGCGAAAAATCAAATATATCGGCGAAAAATCAAATATATCAGCGAAAAATCAAATATATCAGCGAAAAATTAAATATATCAGCGAAACTGAAGATGCTAGCAATTTGTCCAAAATAAAAGGAGATGGTACATAATGAAACTTGAAGTATTTGATCCTGCCATGTGCTGTCCGACAGGTGTCTGTGGACCATCCGTTGATCCAGAATTAGCAAGGGTGGCGTCCGCTTTCTTTTTACTTAAAGGAAAAGGGTATTCGATTACCCGTTACAATTTGGGCAATGAACCACAAGCATTTATCACCAATACAAAGGTGAATCATCTTTTAAATGAAAAAGGTCCCAATGTATTGCCACTAGTTCTTTTGGATGGAGAAGTGGTGAGAGAAAGCTCTTATCCGACAAATGAAGAATTAGCCCAATGGTTTCTAATTGATGCGAAGGAATTAGAAACAAAAAAATCAACGAATCTGCTTTTATAGGAGATGCAGGAAATGTTTCCATTTTTTCAACCTGAAAATCAGATATTGACTCCCTTTCTATTTTTTACGGGAAAAGGAGGTGTAGGGAAAACCACTTCTGCGAGTGCAGTAGCTGTGCATTTAGCTAATAAAGGGAAACTGGTCCTGATTGTTTCGACTGACCCTGCATCCAATTTACAAGATGTATTTGAAACGAACATTTCTAATGAAATTTGCCCCATTCCAAATGTGAAGGGACTATTTGCGTGTAACTTAGATCCAGAAGAAGCAGCAAGAGCATACCGCGAAAAAGTAGTGGGGCCATATAAAGGGAAGCTCCCTGACAGTGTGCTTCAAACAATGGAAGAACAACTTTCCGGTGCTTGTACAGTTGAGATCGCTGCTTTTGATGAATTTACCAATCTACTTACGAATCCAATGGTTCAAAATAAGTATGATCATATTATTTTTGATACGGCTCCAACCGGTCATACCCTTAGGCTTCTACAGCTACCGACTGCGTGGACTGACTTTTTAAATGAAAGTACACATGGAGCTAGCTGCCTCGGTCCTTTGTCTGGTTTAAGAGAAAAGAAGGATGCGTATGCAAAAGCGGTTGAGGCTTTATCTGATCAAGAGAAGACGACTTTGGTGTTGGTGGCACGGCCTGATGAAAATTCGCTATTAGAGGCGGAAAGAGCCGCATGCGAACTCTTTGACATCGGAATGATTCATCGAATCCTTTTAGTGAATGGAGTATTGCAATGTCATGTTGAAGGTGACGATGTATCAGAAGCTTTTTATCATAAACAAAGGAAAGCTCTTTTACAACTTCCAATAGGATTAAAGGATATTCCTGTTTACGAAATTCCACTTGTCACATTTTCGTTAGCCGGAACAGATGCCTTAAGTGTATTATTTCAAGACAAGGAAATGGAGCAACAACTAGTGTCAGGAACAGAAGAGATCTCACTTCCTCCGTTCACTGAATTAGTTGAAGACCTAGAGCTACGAGGTATTAAGGTTATCTTTACAATGGGAAAAGGCGGTGTCGGTAAAACGACGATTGCTTCGGCTATTGCTATGGGGTTATCTGAAAAAGGGCATCAAGTACACTTAACCACGACTGATCCAGCTGCACATTTAAGTTATTATTTTGGGGTTGAAAAAAGTCATAAAAATTTGACCATTAGTAGAATTGATCCAAAAGTAGAAGTAGAAAAATATCGGAGTGAGGTTTTAAGTAAGGTCTCAGAGAATTTGGATGAGGATGCTATTGCTTTTATTAAAGAAGATCTAGAGTCCCCTTGTACTGAGGAAATTGCAATTTTTCAAGCATTTGCCAATGTGGTTGGCAGGTCAAAAGATGAAATTGTCGTAATTGATACGGCTCCAACAGGGCATACGTTGCTATTACTTGATGCTGCACACTCCTACCATAAGGAGTTAGAACGTTCAACGGGTGAAATTAGTGATAATGTAAAAGAGCTATTGCCGCGATTGCGTAATCAAAATGAAACGGAAATAGTGATTGCTACACTTCCAGAAGCAACGCCGGTATTAGAAGCAGAAAGACTTCAAAAGGATCTTGGGCGTGCGGGAATTATTCCACACTGGTGGGTTATTAATCAAAGCTTTTATGCAACGCACACACTTGACCCTGTTCTTAGGGGCAGGGCACAGGCAGAGGAAAATTGGATTCAAAAGGTACAAAATGAATTATCGGATAGAATCGCTGTTATTCCATGGTTAGAATCAGAAAATGTAGGAATTAATCAAATCAAACAAATGATCAATAGTAAGGAGTAATGAAATGAAAATTACAGATGAGGCAAGGGATACGTTAAAACAGGTTTTCAAAGAACAAAGTGCTAATGGAATTCGTGTTTATTTTGCTGGCTTTGGCTGAGGGCAGCCAGAGATTGGACTGGCTCTGGATGAGCCGGAAGCAGAAGATAAAGTAGTGACAATTAATGAAATTCAAGTTGCAATAGATCCTAATATCGAGGAACATTCAGAAAGTTTAACGCTCGATTTTGATCAACAGAGAAATGGTTTGGTCCTTAAAGGAAATGAAAGTGAATGTTGTTAATCAAAGTGCGTGAAGCCTTGGTTTAAAAAGAATGAATCAAAAAGTTTAGTTTTTAACAATAAATTTTACTAGAGTATAAAAACAGCATTGGATAATTCCAGTGCTGTTTTGTTTGAAATTATTTAGCTGTTTAGAGAAGCGATCAAAGCCTCGTAATTGTTAAAACTAATTTTTAAGCAGAACTTTAATTCGGAGTGAAAGTACGAGTTGGAATTTGAAAATAAATTAAATCCCCTAATAGATAGGCAATAGTCTAGCCACTCCTGAATATGGATACATACACTACTTTTGTATTTAAAATGAGGAGGAGATATAAAATGGATAGACAATTCTTTGGTGGTATGGGTATGGGATATGGTGGATTCCCAGGATATGGTTTTGGAGGCCATCCAGGTTATGGCGGCATGGGATACGGTGGTTTCCCAGGATATGGCGGTATAGGTATTGGAGGTCATCCGGGTTATGTTGGTATGGGATATGCAGGTGTCCCAGGATGTGGTGGCATGGGTTACGGCGGTTATCCGGCTTATGATGGTATGTGCTGCGGTGGCTCCCCTTATGGTTGTGGTTGTGGATGTCCTCCAATACCTAATTATTGTTGCTAGTGTAATCCTGCTCACCTTTGTGGTTACAAATAGCGGAAGCCATACAAAAGTTTTTTTGAAACTATTAGATAATAACTATTTTTATAAAAAAGTAACAGCCCCTGAGAATTTTTTTCTTTTCAGGGGTTTTGTCTTTTGCAGGGAAAAGCTTGAATTAAAGTGGATTCTTCAAAGAACTAGTCACGAATCATAGTACTAATAAAGGGAGAAAGATTTGTTCCGAAATTTGTTATAGAATCTTGCTACTTTCTGCACAATTATTTATTAATATGAGGACAACTAAGAAAGTAACTTTGTTTACATTATTAATCTTAAGATGAATGATAGAATTAAGGGGGATCTTTGTGAATCAGGAACATTTGATGAAGTTCACCATTCGAAAAATGGAGCGGGAACAAAAGTTAAATTCAAAAGGTAAAACAAAAAAACAACCGCAAAAATTCATTCGCAATTGTTTCAAAAAACTTGTTTTTAAAGAATCCTAATTAAAGGAGTGAATAACCATGTTTAATTGGATTATTGGAATCGTCATTTTTTCTGCTGCGGGATGGATGTTTTATAAACATATTCAAAAATCAAAACAAGGAAAATGTCCATCATGTTCATCTGATTGCTCTTGTAGTGATGACAATTGTCAATGTCACTAGTTTATTTTAATGCTCAAAGTCGTGTCCGAAAAGGAACGACTTTTTTTAAAAATAGGAGGTAAAAAAATGAGGGACCGAATAACAAGATCCATTACTCTACTTACATCCGGCTTAGCTTGTATCGCTTGATTTCTGCCAATTTTGGTAGTTCCACTCGGTCTGAGTGGTGTTATGTTTTCTACAATGGTGTTTTTTTCTAAATATCAATGGTGGTTTGTGGGAGTAAGCATTCTAATGCAATTGATAGCTCATTATATTTCATGGAAGAGGAAAAACCTACTTCCTAGAAAGCACTTTATCATTTTATGGGTTTCGACTTTTATTACAATCAGCAGTGTCCTGTTTGTTTTATACTCAAATGGATATTTTTCTTAGTGGGAGGCCAAAAAAAATGACCAAGAAAGTTACTTTAATAACGGTGGGTATCGCTATCCTATTTATTGGCTTTGTAATTATTTATATGAATATAGCGATGGCAAAAAATGAAACCATGAATGGGATGGCTGGTATGTCTGAAAATAGGGATGTAAAAGGAAAGGATCAGGAAGTACATAAAATAGATCAATCTTATTTGCTAAAAGAAATAAAAAGCACTGATGTAATGATAGTTGACTTGAGAGAACCAAATTTATACAAGAAATCTCACATTCCTAATTCCATTAACATTCCATTTGAAGAATTTCAAAGTAAATTTCAGGAATTAGATGTGAATAAAACGATTATACTCGTTTGCCATATGGGTCCAATGGGGGATGCAAGTGGGCAACTTTTGCTACAGCAAGGATTCAAACATGTGGCCAACCTCTCTGGCGGAATGGCAAATTGGACTGGGCCATTAGTAAAATGAAATTAGGTTAAAAACGAAAATTCCCATTCATGAATTCTTGATGAAATTGAGTACGAATAAAAAGAGTACTGGTAATTTTAAAGGGGCTGTGTGATGCAAGGAACGACTGTTTTAAATAGTATTTCAATTAAGATTGGTCTGTTGTTTAGCGCTGTTTTTCTAACCCTATTATTGATTTTATGCTCTATTTTGTATGGGGTTTTTACTAATTTATTCGTGGATTTTGTAACCAATGATTTATTAGTTCGAGGAATAAATCATGCAAAAGCTTTAGAGGATGATTATAGTGGGAAAATGATCGAGCATGTCCTGTCAATGGAAAGGGGAGGGACTACCCAAGTGGTAATAACGGATAAAAACAAAAAGATCCTAGGATCATCCGTTTCCCCTAATCAAGAAATGAAGAATCATATTCTTAAAAATAGTAAAAAAAATTCAAATGAAATACTAGATAATGACTGGAACAAGGATAAATATATGGTCACAATTTCAACCGTTGGTCAGAATAATGGTTATATTTATTTGTTTTATCCAACAGATGTTCTGCGGGAAACGGTATTTGTATTAAAAATGCTCATCATTGTTACAAGTATCGGGACAGTATTTCTAGGATTCGGTTTAATCGGATTTCTTTCAAGAAAAATAACAAAACCTCTCGTAATTATGAAAGATGCGACAAATAAAATAGCCATAGGCAAATACAGGCAAAAAATTCCCTCAAAAGGAAATGATGAAATAGCCCAACTTTCAAATGCTATCGAACGCTTAGGAGAGCAATTGCAATTTTATGAGGACTCAAGAAACGAGTTTTTGACAGCTGTTTCACATGAACTACGTACACCATTAACTTATATTAAAGGATACAGCGATATTTTAAATAAAGGAATCGTAAAAAATCACGAAGAACAAACAGAATATTTAAGTATTATTAATAAAGAGGCTACACGGGTTGCATTTCTTGTAGCTGATTTATTTGAAATGAGTAAACTTCAAGTTGGGGAATTTCAATTAAATAAAGATATGGCTAATGTAAATAGCATTATTGAAAGAGTTGCCATGACTCTTAGACCTGTAGCTGAAAAAAAAGGAATTAAACTTGATATAAAGTTATCGCCTCAAATCCCAGAGATAGATATTGATTATAAAAGAATCGAACAGGTCATCTACAACATTATTGAAAATGCTATTAAATATACTGATTATGGAGAAGTAAAAGTTCACTCTTATTTACAAAATGAGTATGTGATGATAGAGATTAATGATTCAGGCATTGGAATTCCTAAGCAAGAGATTCCAAAGATTTGGGATCGTTTTTATCGAATCGATAAGTCAAGAGCCAGAAAAACAGGAGGATCTGGATTAGGTCTATATATTGCCAAGCAAATAGTCAATTCTCATAATGGTGAAATTATGGCTAAAAGTATTGAAAATCATGGATCAACATTTATGATTTATTTACCAAAAAAATGATTCAATAGGATGCCTTTGACTGGAGGTGGAATAATGAAACGAATTCTAATCGTTGATGATGAAATAGAAATGAGACAGCTGCTACGCATCTATCTTCAACAGGAAAATTATCTTGTCCAAGAATCTTCAAATGGAAAAGAAGCATATGAAAGAATTATAAGTAACGATTATGATTTGATGATCTTAGACGTCATGATGCCACTAATGGACGGGTGGGAAACAATTGATCAAGTCAGAAAGGTATCAGATATCCCGATTATATTGTTGACAGCAAAAGGGGCAGTGCAAGACAAGGTCGCTGGTTTATCAGCGGGAGCCGATGATTACCTTGTAAAACCATTTGATGAGGCTGAGTTAATGGTCCGGGTGAAGGCATTGCTGAGAAGAACGCAAAAAATTAGTATGAATGATGATGTGCTTAAATATAGAGGAATTATTATTAATCTTTCAGCACGAACGGTGATGTATCAAGATATCCAAGTTATATTAACTCAGACAGAATTTGATCTTCTTAAAACATTAATTCAACATAGTGGAATGGTCTTATCGAGAGAACAATTGGTTGAATTGATCTGGGGGATTGATTTTATGGGAGATGATCGAACCATTGATTCTCATATAAAGAATCTCAGGGAAAAATTATTTATGTCTGGAATTGAAAAATCGTTCGTAAAAACGGTATGGGGAATTGGATATAAAGTGGGATAGGGTGAGAAAATGAAACGGTTATTGATTGGAATCTTATTAGCTTTTTTAATTTTCCATGGTATTTCCTTTCTTGTATTTGTATTGAAAATGATGTGGTTTCCTCCAACTATGATGGGAATGATGATGGGAAGGCAAATGATGGTTCATCATTTGCTTTTATGGTTTAATCAAACATTTTGGCTGTTCATATTGTTTTCTGGTATTATTATGCTAATTTGGGTGATCAAAGAAAATAAAAAAATGAATAAAGAGTGAATTATTCGATTCTACATATTTTCTTCATACTTCACCCTTATAGTTTAAGTGAGGGAAGGAAGATATCGGACTTTAAGGAGGAAGGAAATATGATGATGGGTAGGTCGTTCGGATTTGTTCCAAATGGATGCGGGCTCATACCTGAAGGGTACGAAAAATTAAAAAATGATTCAGTAGTGACTCGCAAGTGGAGAAATTACGATTGAAGAATCTCAAATGGTCAAAAAAGTGATTATAAGACTTAAAAAATAAGGAGTGTTGAAAAGTGAAGAAGAATTTGGTAGCAGGAATATTAGCTGTAGGTTTAATCGTTGCTGGGGGAACAGGGGTTTACGTTGCATATGCAAAGGATAATACTGTAAATCCAATTCATATGATGAAATCAACTAATATGAAAGAAATGATGAATTCACATCATATGCAGGAAATGATGAAATCAAGCGATATGAAAGAAATGATGAAATCAACCGATATGGAAGAAATGATGAAGTCAACTGACATGAAAGAAATGCAAAAGCTCATGCAAAGTAAAAATTTCAGCTTTGATCAAATGCTGCCCTTAATGAAAAAAATACATCCTAATTTAAGTAACGAGCAAATAAAAGCTCTTTATGAGAAAATGCATGGAAAAGATGGTTCACCAAGTTGTGGTGATGTTTTAAAAGGGCAAACGGAAAAAAATAGTACTAGCGAAAATAAGTTATGAAATGAAAAGAGAGTGTCCAGAAGAAATTTTCTAGGACACTCTCTTTTTTCTTTCATTATATTATTGTTAAGTTTGTTACTTGGGCATGATACTGATTCCGTTAGGAGTTTTTCCTACTTTAATCGTTTTAACGACTTTGTTAACGGAATTGTCAATTACACTAACTGTATTATCAAACATATTGGTTACATACGTAAACTTATTATCTGGGCTTGTTACCACCCCATGGGATCCCAATCCTGTTTCAATGGTCGCAGCCACTTGTTTAGACTTCAAATCAACTTTTGTTAAAGAATGAGAGGGGCTTTTTTCGGTCCCTTGGTTGGCAACATATGCAAAATGATTATCCGCTTGGATATAAACCTGCGCTGGACCAATACCGACTTTCACCTTATTCATTTTACCTGTCGATAAATCAATGATGGCGAGAGCATTTTCTTTATTCAAAGTTACAACTAATGTTTTACCATCAGAAGTTAACCCTGTTGTTACTGGAGTTTTGCCAGCTTGTATCTTTTTTTCTTCTTTTAATGTCTTGAGATTGAGTACGCTAACACTATTTTCGCCCATATTCGATACATAGGCAAATTGGCTGTCCGTAGAAATTCTAAATCCATGCGGGCCTTTACCGGTTGGAATGGATTTGATAATCGAATAGTTACTACGGTCAATTACTGAAACGGCATCATCCTCATTATTTGTAACAAGAACGTATTTTCCATCAGCTGTAAAAACGATATGGGCAGGGTGATTACCTACCTCTACTTCTTTTATCAACTTATTGGTTTTAGGATTAAAGAAAATGGCTTTTCCTTTCATATCCATTGTTGAATGGTCGTCTCCATGCATCGCCATATTTGGAACTATGGTTGCCCCAACAACTTTGCCATCAGGAGAAACCTGGATATTGTGGACTAATCCATCCATTTTGAATGTAGCCATTACCTTCAAATTCTTGACGCTTATTTTTGAAATGCTACCTCCCTCATTTGCTGTAAACAAAAACTGATCCCCGCTATTATTGGAAGCATTTTCACTTTTATCGTTTATTGCTTTGTCTTTTCTTTCGTCTTTTGCGTTGCTACAACCAGCAAGAAAAGATGATAGTAACAAAAGTGTAGTGACTACTAAAACTAAATATTTTTTCATTTATAGTATCCTCCTCATTTATTCAAGGTCGTCAATTTCCGATGAAATTTACCATAAAGACCATTGGTAAATAGTTTAAATGATAAATATGCATTTATTATGCATTTTTTATTTTTTTGAGGAATAGATCTTGTGTTTAAATCTTTATGACGTTTTATTGACATCCTAAAAAATGCACAATTTCTTGATACTTTAATGTTACAGTTATTCATATTAAGAAGTTATTAAAATGTGAAGACTTAAACTCGAGGTGAAAGAGATGAAAAAGTTTGCAGTAATATCAGCCCTGTCATTAAGTTTATTGCTTGGTGCATGTAGTAGTTCCTCTAATGAAGGGAAACTTACCCCTGTAAAGAGTGGGAAAAAGATTGAAGATATTCATGGGGTAGGAGTTGCAAGTGATGGTACTACATATGTTGCCACTCATGAAGGTCTATTCTCCACCAAGGATGTAGGAAACTCATGGAATAAGGTAAGTTCGTCTAGTGATGATTTAATGGGATTTAATTTGAGATCTGATGGCACAATGATGACAAGCGGACATCCAGGAAAGAATTCAGAATATCCGAACCCAATTGGAGTATTAATAAGTAAAGACAAAGGAATGAGCTGGAAAAAGGTTGAATATGTTGGGAAAATTGATTTCCATGTCCTCACCTCCTATCATCACGACCCTACTATCATTTATGGACTTAATCAAATGGGGACGGGACAGTATGGAGCAGGAATTTACAAAAGTACAGATGGAGGGAAGAAATGGAGTAAAGTCGAACCAAAGGGATTGCCAGGCGATCTCATGAAGGTATATTCTTTACTGGTTCTTCCTGAAAACAAAAATACCCTTTTAGCTGGGACTGAAATGGGAGTTATGATTTCCAAGGATGCAGGTGCAAATTGGGAGATGTTTGATAATACCCGACTAATTACGGCAATGACGGTCATGCCAAATGGAAAGGATATTATTGGTTATTCGATGAGTGATATGGTTTCAGGAGTCATGATCACCCAAGATGCAGGTCAATCATGGACTAGTATTGGTCTGGATTTAGGAAAAGATGCTGCTTCTTCTATTTCTGTGAATCAGAAGGATGAAAAGCAAATTGCAGTTTCTTCATTTAGCACATCACTATATGAAACTAAAGATGGTGGGCAAAAGTGGGATCAAATTATTACGGATGGTAAAATGAAATAATAACAAAAGGAGCCCTTTCGAATAAAGAAGGGGCTCCTTTAAATTAAATACCAATAATAAAATAAGTGTAATCGCGTTCACTTGCAATTGCTTTTTTGTCCTTCATCTATAACCTATTTGGAACCAATTCCCCAAACAGTAACAAAGCGTTGTTCTACTGGAAATCCACCATTTCGTCATTTATCTCGAATATTTCTTATATGTGAATCAATAGTCCGGTTTGTAAAGAGCGTTGATAGGGAAGGTTCACTTTATATCGACATAATAGAAGAAAAATATGGAGATTCTTTGAAAATATGAAAAAGACAAATTTTGTACAATAAAAACTCAAAGTTTCTGCACACTTTTTTATTAATCTATATATAGGTTAATTACTTAATTACTTTAATCATTTTGAGAATGAGGTGAATGTCTTGAAGGGGAGATTTTTGTTAGTAATAGCTCTTATCCTTGTATTATCTGGTGGAAGAATAGCTATGGCGCATGAAGGGGATCAAATGAAGCATGCACCATCCACTTCGAGTTTAAAGGAAAGCAAACAATCAGGGAATAACATGAGTGACATGGACATGAGTGGTAAGGACAAAGGCATGGACATGAGTGGTTCAAACCAGGGTGATGATATGGAAGGTATGGATATGGGGGATGATGGTCACAGTCATGAGCCCGTAAAGGAAAGTCCTGCTAACATAAAGGTATTAGGAACGTATGGTGCGGTAAACCTTTCCTTTATTTTGATTGGTGTTTGGAATAAGTGGTTTAGAAGAAAGGGTGATTCTAATGTCAATTCCAAGTAATAAAATGACAGAGGAGAAAAATAGAATTGAAAAGAAGAAGCCTATTAATCTTCTAGATAATTCAGCCTTCAAAAAATTCATTCAAAGCAGGTGGTATCCAGGAATTTTTCAATGGGTAGCCTTCGTCGTTTTTTCTGTCATTGTATATGAATTGGTAGCTGGCACGGTAGATCCAACCCGCAACGTCGGGACTTCGCTTACGTGGGTATTATGGTGGCCGCTTGTTCCTTTACTATTCCTTGCCATTGGACGATTCTGGTGTGCAATCTGTCCATTTGGGAAGCTAAGCGATATTATTCGAAAAACTATTGGTAGTGAGAGACCAACACCGAAGTTTTTACGAAAATACGGCCTTTGGTTAATAGACCTTTTCTTTATCGCCATTACGTATAGTGATCATATTTGGGGTATTGTTGAATCCCCGCGGGGCTCAGGCTACTTGTTACTTTTACTCGTGACACTTGTGGTAGCGACCTCAGTATTTTACGAGAGACGAACTTTTTGTAAGACTTTATGTTTTCTTGGAGGATTATCAGGAAACTATTCTCGTTCGGGTGCACTCGAACTTCGTGGAACACCAGAAATTTGTAAATCATGTAAAACGCAATCTTGTTTTAAAGGCAGTGATAAAGCGGAAGGCTGCCCGATGTTTCAATACGTAAGAACTATGGATTCAACTGCAGATTGTAACCTTTGCGGAAATTGCGTGAAATCCTGTCCAAACAATTCGATCCGTATTTCACCACGGGTGCCTACATCTGAATTATGGGGAACTAAAAATCCCAAAATGGAACACACCTTTTTAGCCGCTGTCATTATGGGAATTGTATTTGTTCAAAATATTACAATGGTTGCCATATGGCAAGATATCTTAAAAGCGATTGGTTCTGTAACTGGTACAGACAGCTACAATATAAACTTTACGGTTGCTTTTATAATTGCCATGATCATTCCAATTGGACTATTGCTCGGAACTGCAAAACTTGCAACATTAACAGGTGGTTCAGTTGAAAAGGTAAAGAAAAACTTTATTCGATTTGGCTATGCTATTATTCCTTTAGATTTAGCAGGACATCTTGCCCATAACCTTTTCCATATCATTACAGAAGGAAAAGCTATTTGGTACAACTCGGCTGCGTTATTCGGTATCAATGTAACAAGGGGGGATTTAGCTTTCGCTGATGCCTCAAGTGTTCAGATGGTTCAGTATATCATTATTGTATTCGGTATGGTTGGTTCCATTTATACTGCCTATCGAATTGGCAATAAAGGTACTATGAAAGCATTAATGCCATATTATGTGCTTATGATCTTGCTTGCAGTTGCAAATATTTACTTGTTCTCATTACCTATGATGCATAGGGTTTAAATAAAATCTTAAATAAACGACCAGTCCCTTAGGAGCTGGTCGTTTGTGATAGTTAAAGGTAAAGATTTTACTCTAAGGAAAGATTCAATCCTTTTCGATAATATTCGTCCATCATTTCTTTAGGAACCATGCTCCCACCAGTCCCCCAGATAATATGTGTACCATTGTTTATTTTTTCGATTAAATGATTCTTCAGTAAATAATTTTTTCCCTCTTTACATAATTTAGTTGGTCCAATCATGCCTGCAAGTGCAGAAGGTTCTAAATGAATTGCCTCTGTATCTACTAATTCCTTTAGTAACAGATATAGTTGTTCGTCGGTAACGGTATAATTCCCACTTAAAAACGGCCCCATTGTTTTACCCACGAAGCCGGATGGCCTTCCTACAGCAAGTCCATCCGCATCCGTTAGATTATCAATACCAATATCCTGAACTGAAATTTTATCATGAAGTCCAGTCATTAAACCGAGTAACATACACGGAGAGTGGGTAGGTTCTGCAAAGAAACAGTGAACACTGTCTTTAAAGAGCAACTTCAAACCAAAGGCTACTCCCCCAGGACCGCCACCAACCCCACATGGAAGGTATACAAATAAAGGATGATCTTCATCTATTCTTATATCCAATTCTTCTAATTGTTTTTTCAATCGGGATGCTGCTACTGCATAACCTAAGAAAAGGTTGCGTGAGTTTTCATCATCTACAAAATAACATTTAGGGTCTCGAGCGGCTTGGATTCGACCTTCCTCAACTGCTTTACTATAGTCAGCTTCATATTCAATTACTCTCACATTTTTGCTTCGCAGTAAGTCTTTTTTCCATTGTTTTGCATCGGCAGACATATGGACTGTCACGTTAAAACCTAATTTTGCACTGATAATCCCAATACTAAGCCCTAAATTTCCTGTTGAGCCGACAGCGATTGAATAGTGTGAGAAGAAGCTTTTAAACTGATCACTAGCTAATATTGAATAATCATCTTGGATTGTTATTAATTGATGTTGAATTGCTAATTCTTCAGCATGTTTGAGGATTTCATAGATCCCTCCTCTAGCCTTAATAGAACCAGAAATAGGAAGGTGACTATCACATTTTAATAAAAGTTCGCCAGGAATAGGTTGTTGATAAATCTGTTCCAATGATTTTTTCATCGCAGGAATTGCAACTAAAGGAGACTCAATTATGCCTTTTGTTTCTTTTGTTTCTGGGAAAACTCGCGCTATATAGGGAGCAAATCGTTTTAATCTATCCTCTGCATCCTTTACATCCCCTTGAGTAAGCGGAGACTTTTCTATTCCCATTTGATATGGTTCCAAATTAGGATTGATCCAAAATGCTTCTTCCATTGAAATGAGTTTATTTAGCAAAGGAAATTGATCTTTCAATAGTTGTAAATCTTTATTTTCATATATCTTCATCTGTCAGATCCTCCTAGTTTGTATTAGGTTAGTCAAATAAATTTGTCCTAATGGATTAAGTATATTTTATAGGAGCTCTTGTTGGAAGTTTGATTTTTTAAAAAAATATATAAGGAATGCAAAATCTTAATGTTCAAAGAATTGTTTGTTGAGATTTTATTATATTGGTAATAGGATTAAATAAGAATAGTGCAGAATCAGTAATTAACTAGCTACTCACTTATAAGGGAGAATTAGGAGATGTATAAAAAAATATTATTAGCATCGGATGGTTCTGAACACTCAAAAAGAGCGGCTGAAAATGCAATCCTAATAGTTAAATGTAGTTCTAATTCTAAAATAGTGATACTATATGTTGTCGATCCAGAAAAATCTAAATCTGATGTTCTAAGTAACTGGAATTCGTTTGGAATTGCGGATATTCGAAGAGAGCGAATTAAAGAAGTAGAAAGTTTAATAAAAAAATCTGGGATATCTTATGAGGTTGAATTTTTGCATGGAGAACCTGGACCAGTAATCGTGGATTATGCAAATAAAAATCATTTTGATGCTGTGGTTATTGGGAGCAGGGGGTTAAATGCACTTCAGGAATTTGTTTTAGGGAGTGTAAGTCATAAGGTTGCAAAACATGCTAACTGCCCAGTTATGATTGTTAAATAAACGCCTATAAACATCTTTGGCACATTTGTGTGAAACCTTTGTTTCACACAAATGTGCCAAAATTTGATTTATCGTCTATATTACCCGTTAAATCAAGGTAATAAGCCCACTAATTTTTAATCATTTTCAGTTTCTTCTTCCATATTAAACCACAATGGATCTTCATTATCAACTTCACCATTATAGTTAATTAGGATCTCTTCTCCTGCTTTTATATCTGTGTAAGCAAAGAAATCAAAGGTATGGTTTTTAAAGTTAATATCGTAATGGGCATTAGGTGTATAGGAATGATTAAATAACATCCCATATCCTAAAAGAATGGCAGTATGGTTAATACCATACTCAAAGGCGTAATCTGCAAGAAGTGTTTTCTCTATGAAAGCATGCTCCTCATTTGGATAAGCAATAACGGGTGCTTCATGGATAAGCTCTCCCTTTGCAATATCACATTTTGCAAATACCCCTCTATTGAATTCTCCGTCGCTAAGTTTAGAAGTTTTTATTTCAATCATGGTAGTCACCTGCTTATTCGTTTTATGAAGTCTTGATCTTTATAAGTTTGCCAGTTGTTAAGTGCGAAAGCAACTGTTTTATATTTTCGACCTAAGGACATGTCCAAATAAGTAGTATATCTAATTGTATTAGAAAAAGTAACTATTACTTGTAAATTTCATTTTCTAGTATGAGCACATTTTCATTGAACGAGGTTTTTCCCATTTGTTTTGTATTTTGAACTAAGCGATAAACGTTATCACAGCATTGCTTGGCGCCACTCACTAAAAATGGAACACCAATAGAGTCAATCTTTAATCCTCGTGAGAAAAATCCTCCGATGGACATGGCGAGAGGTACTGTTGGTGATGTATTTGAAAAGATTATTTTTTCTTCGAATTGATGTTTTTCTTGAAGTAATAGGCTTAATTCTCTTAATGCTGGTACAACAAGTTTATTCCTTTTTCGTCCAATTGTATAAACAGTGTCTCCAAATTCATCTTTTCCATGAAAAATAAGTTTTCCAAAATCAGCATGTGTTAATTTATTAAAAAATTTTACATTTAAAATTTCTTCTTTTGTTAATTTCCGTTCAGATTGTGGTAATTGTTTTAAATGATAGGCTGCTGCCAATGAGGTAGTATGTGTTCCGCCATAATCATTATAGATATAAATCATGCAATCATCCCTTACAATATAATCTAGGTATATTATGGTCATTAACTCGACAGCTAATACAGCTCTGCCACTAGCCCAATTATAATTTCATTTACTACAGTTACTATTAAATCGGGATTATTTGACAACTTTTGTTAAATTACATTGTTTTTAAACAACTGATCCAAAAATAACAGCGTTGTTTAGCAAAGTTATTTACTAAACGTTTATCCATACTGGACAAACGTTTGTTTTTTTTATATTGGTACAACTGCTCAAACATGTATTGTAAAGGCACATATATATATAGTACAAATCCATTATAGAGACAAATAAAGGAGGAAAAATTTCCTGGAGGTTAAATGCACTAGATAATTTCCAAAAGGAGATTGTATAGATTATGAACGCTGTTACTTTAACGACCATTTTGGCTTTTATCTTTACAATGCTCTTTATCTTTTGGAGACCAAAAGGAATAAATGAGGCTATTCCGTCAACAATTGGAGCTATCGTGGTCATGCTGAGTGGGAATATTACTCTGATTAATTTACTTGATATAAGTTCAAAAGTAAGTGGTGCGGCGGTAACGATTATTTCAACATTAGTTATGGCGATTGTCCTTGAAAGTTTTGGCTTTTTCTACTGGGTTACAGCTGTTCTAGCTAACTATTCAAGACAATCAGGGGTTCGGCTTTATTGGCTGACAAATCTACTTTGTTTTTTAATGACAATATTTTTTAATAACGATGGCAGTATTCTAATAACCACGCCAATTCTTATCCTTCTTCTTAAAAATTTTCAATTAAAAAACCATCAAAAAATCCCCTATTTGATTAGCGGTGCATTAATTGCTACAGCTTCAAGTGCACCAATCGGAGTTAGTAATATTGTGAACTTAATTGCTTTAAAAATTATTAACATGGATCTTTATTTGCAAACGACCATGTTGTTTGTCCCAGCCACACTAGGATTACTCTTTCTATCTGTAATGTTGTTTGTAGTATTTCATAGGGACATTCCTAAAAAACTTCCTAATATCACTTTCTCATTTGACTTTAAAGAAAAACCACCACACCCACTACAAATTGAACCTTTGTCTTCAGAAAATAAAAAGCGAAAAAATGTTATGAAATGGATTTTGATATTTGTTTTCTTTATGAGGATAAGCTTATTCATAGCTTCATATATTGGTATCCCAATTGAAATAGTAGCGGTTACAGGCTCAATCCTTTTGTTAATTTGGAGATGGTATTACCTAAGAATTAGCCCAGTAGATATGTTCAGTAAAACACCGTGGCATATATTCGCATTCGCATTTACAATGTATATCCTAATCTATGGATTAAATAATATTGGATTAACAGAGTTACTTGTGAAATATTTTGAGCCGATGATATCTGGGAGCCTATTAAAGGCAAGTCTTTTTATGGGGGGGCTTTTAACACTTTTATCAAATATGTTTAACAACCACCCTGCGTTAATGATTGGTACTTTGGCTTTAACAAGTATGGGATTAGATCCTATCACAGTAAAAACAGTATATCTTGCCAATATTGTAGGGAGCGATATGGGATCTCTGTTATTGCCAATTGGAACATTAGCCACATTAATTTGGATGCATATTTTAAAAAGAGAAAAAATTAAAATTAGTTGGTTCACTTACTTCAAAACAACAGTAATTGTGATTCCTCCAACTGTTATTTTCACTCTATTAGCATTATATGTATGGATTGAGCTGGTCTTCAATGGACGTGCGCAATAAGAAATCCCACTACCTAATTTTTTAGTAAAGGTAGTGGGATTTTATGGATGGGTGATAAATCAACTGCAAGTTTCAATATGGAGTATAATCAACATTCGGAGTATATCGATTAATACCACTCCAAAGTAAAAATTCATCAATACCTTGTGAATGTAAGGCACGAATTTGTTCTTCAATCTCTTGTTTACCGTATACTTTATAGTTTCCTCTTCCAAGCCATGCTGCAGTAAAATCCTGGAGCCATGGGCGTGAAATTGGAGGATTACTTAATTTGTTTAATC
Source organism: Neobacillus sp. PS3-40 (assembly GCF_030915485.1). Classification (GTDB taxonomy): domain Bacteria; phylum Bacillota; class Bacilli; order Bacillales; family Cytobacillaceae; genus JAUZPL01. Next base: position 3,183,366 of record NZ_CP133266.1, read on the forward strand.
GTTTATTTTCAACTTTGGCATACTCTTGGACAAGGCGAAAGGGTTCTAAATCTGGTTTTCGGATGCCAAACATGCTGGTCCAGTGACTTGGGTAAATCATAGCAGATATAATATCTACATTTTGGGCAATACTTGAAAAATTTTGTCCGATTCCTGGTGCTTCAGGAATAACGGTGGCATTGCCAAATACATCTACCGATATCTTCACGTTATAAGGTCTTAATTTTTCCCTGGCGTACTTAACGAATTCTGTTATTGCAGTTACTCGAGTGGGCCTATTTGTCGTAGATTGAAATCTCCTTTCGTAGGTGAGTTGTCCTTGAATTGCCTCGAATTTTTCAGGAAATCTTACATAATCAAACTGTATTTCTTTAAAGCCCATGTTGGCAGCTAGAATGGCCATTCCGATGTTATAGTCCCAGACCTCCTTTAGAAAAGGATTTGTGAAAGCATCACCATGTCCGTTGCGCCATATTCCACGCGCGGTCCTGAATGACCAATTCGGCTTTGAAGCTGACAATACACTATCTTTAAAAACAACGATTCTTGCGATGGGGTAGATATTTGTCGATTCTAATGTCTGTATAAGAGCCTTTGGATTTTGGATATATGGACGACTAACAGAATAATAAGGTGAACCTTTTGGTGGAATAAAAGTAAGATTACCATGATCATCTTTGATATCAATGACCATCGCATTTAACTCCGTATTTTTAACCAAGGAGAGCAATTTAGTAAATTTTAACCCTTTTGTAGAAGGTGCTGAAACATAAATCCCTCGAATTGGTTGCTGCGGTTTTTGAGCACTAGCGTGTATTGGATGCACATTTTGATTCATGGAAATAGTAAATAGAACTAGTAAAAACACTAAAATCTTCCGCACATAATCCCTCCTAACAATCCTGTAATACTAGTAGCGTTTGCAGGAGTTATATGTACAATCCCTTTTCTGCAAAAAAAATTAAAAATAAATGAATTAGAAAAAATGCTTACGGTTTACCACAAATTCCATAAAAGAAGATATGGACCATTTCATTAATTAAATCCATATTGCCATTTTGCCTAATAGAATCAAGGAATTCATTGGAATATTTCATACTAAAATTAATGTACATCATAAGACCTTGTGTAGAGATCTTACTTGAAATTTCCCCGCTTTCCCTACCTTCCTCTATTAATTGAAAAAAGGCTGGAAGAACTTTTTCACTGTACTCTTTTTCAACAAATTGAGCGATTTCTTGATCTTCAGTTAGTAATTGATTGAACAAAAAGGGGGTTAAAGAGTTAATTGAATATTCTTTTTCTTGTAAAATAATCCGTTCTATTTTTTCCTTAAATGTATATTCTCCGTTCATATTCTCCATAAATTCTTTAAAAGAGTGGGTCATATAATTTTTTACGACTTCACGTAATAAAGCTTCCTTACTTCCAAAATAATTATAGATGGTTACCTGAGAGACATTGGCTTGTTTTGCTATGTCAGCAATTCGAATCTTATTTGAATCCCATGTTTTTAGCATTTCTAAAGTAGTTTCTATAATCTTTTCTTTAATTTGTAAGGCTCTTCTCTCAAAACCGTTCATTTTCATCATCCTATATACAAATTGATATTAATGAAATTATAACATAAAAATATTTCATAATTGTATTGACTTTAGTTATATCCAAAAGTAATATAACTTATGAAATCGTTTATAAAAAATATTTCATAATTTTTCGGGGGTGTTAAAATGCTAGAAGTTCAAAACTTGACGAAAAAATTTTCTAATGGCAAAGGAATATTCGATGTATCATTTTCTGTTGAAAAAGGAGAAGTATTTGGCTTTTTAGGACCAAATGGTGCAGGTAAATCGACAACTATTCGTCATATTATGGGATTTATGAAGCCTGAAAAAGGCTATGTAAAAGTGAATGGCTTAGATACATGGAAGAAACAAGGTGAGGTTCAGAAATATATTGGATACCTCCCAGGTGAAATTGCTTTTATTGAAGGAATGACAGGTAAGAGCTTTCTTGATTTTATGGCCAGTATGAATGGAGTTAAGGATCACTCAAAACGCCATCAGTTAATCGAGCGTCTTCAATTTGATGTGAATACTCCGATTCGGAAAATGTCAAAAGGGATGAAACAAAAGGTTGGGATTGTGGCGGCGTTCATGCATGATCCTGAGGTAATTATTCTGGATGAACCGACGTCTGGATTGGATCCGTTGATGCAAAAAGTATTTATTGAAATTGTGCTGGAAGAAAAGGCAAAAGGAAAAACCTTTTTAATGTCCTCACATAGCTTCCCAGAGATTGAACGGACCTGTGATCGTGCTGCTATCATTAAAGATGGTGTTGTTATTGCGGTGAAAGATATTCACGAATTACAATCCATGCAACGGAAACTTTTTGAGGTTACATTTAATAACCATGAAGATGCTAAAACTTTCCTAAATTCCAGGCTGCAAATTGAATCCCATGAAGGAAATCGTGTAAGAGTGGCCATTCAAGGAAACTATGATTCTTTCATTGAAGAAACAGCAAAATATTCTGTTCGGAATATTGCTATATTTACTCAAAATTTAGAGGACATATTTATGAATTATTATGATAGATCGGGGGCTTCGAAATGAACTTCTCACTCTATAAACAAATGATGAAAGTAAATGTAAAGGGAGTTATGAATTACGCAATTGGAGCTGCCTTTTATATGATCCTTATGGTTTGGCTCTATCCAAGTATGGAAGAAACTGCTAAGCCGTTAAACGATATGTTAAAAGTAATGCCTGCTGGAGTGACAAAGGCTTTTAATTTGCAAAACGGTTTTGGAAGCTTCGAGTCTTTTATATCGGGTGAATTTTATGGGTTGTTATTCACTTTAATTGTTTCTATCTTTTGTGTCATGGTCCCTATCCAATTAATGGCGAAATTAGTGGACCAAGGATCGATGGGATATTTATTATCTACTCCAACGACAAGAGGAAAGGTTGCCTTCACACAAGCGAGTGTATTCGTAACAGGATTGTTACTAATTTCGGCTATTACAACAATTTGTGGCATCGTTGGAGTTCATATTTTTATAGATAATGCTAGCTCTTTTCATATAGATAGATTCATACAGTTGAATTTAGCAGCTTTCGCTCTGTTCGTTGCATTGGGTGGAATTTCATTTCTAGTCTCTTCATTATCAAATGATGAAAAGAAAGCTCTGGGAACTTCAGGAATGATTATATTCGGGTTATATAGTTTAGACATTGTTGGGAAAATAAGCGAAAAAGTTGAGTGGTTAAAGAATTTCACCATTTTCACTTTGTATAAGCCAGGCGATATTGTAAACGGAAAAGCAAATATTACTCTAGACTGTATCATCCTATTTTTAATAGGTATTGTAGCATTTGTTATAGCCATTTTGATATTTAAAAAACGTGATTTACCATTGTAAAGATATAAAGAAAACTAGGCAATCGCCAAGCCTTAGCGCCGGCGATTGCCTAGTTGCCCTTATTCGATTAAAGTGTTGATTATTAATAAACGTTCGGAACATCCTTTACTGCATTAACTAAGTTAAACTCCCTCATTAGCTAAAAAGATGCCAAAATTTCTTTGGCATCTCAGGCTGTCGAAAAACATTGGATAGTCTATAACTTTACTAATTTAATTTACCGATTCACCGCGTTAGGCTTTTAAATAGGTCTGTTGATTTCCGTTCCAGGCGCTCCCCGCGGAAAGCGAGTGCCCGGAGCGGAAACCAACAGGCCAATTTGCGGGGATATCAATAAATTTGGAATGTTGATTCTAACAAAATAAAAATTGCCGAGAAAAATACCTCTTTCTCGGCAATCTGAGATGCCAAAGATTTCTTCGGCATCCTTCTTTTTACTTTTATTTAAAAACCTCTGTTAAAACGGGAACAACCTGTTTTTTACGAGAAACAACACCTTTTAATAAAGCAGTGTTATTATCTAAAGCAACATTATATGCTTTTTCCACTGCATTTTGGGCATTTCCTAGAGCTAGTGCAACGGAATCACTATTTAATATATCTGTGATGACAAGTAAGAATAAATCTAAGTTCCTTTGCTCAATTGTTTGAGCAATGACAGCTTCTAACTCGGGCTGACGGCTTAAGACATCATTTGTGTCAACAGAATTTACTTGAGCAATGACTACTTTACTTGAGCCCATTTGGAATTCTTTAGCATCCAATGAGATCAATTGTTCAACGGTTTTGCTGCTTATGTCAGCACCTGCTTTTAGCATGTCTAAACCATAAATTTGTGCATCAACACCTGCGATTTTTGCTAATTCAAGGGCTGCATCCACATCTTCTTGAGTGCATGTTGGTGATTTAAATAAAAGTGAATCAGAAATGATGGCTGAAAGCATTAATCCAGCAATATTTTTTTCAATTTCAATCCCTTTTTCTTTATAGATTTTATTTAAAATGGTTGCAGTGCAGCCAACAGGCTCAGCACGATAGTATAAAGGACCACTTGTTTCAAAATTAGCAATACGGTGGTGGTCAATCACTTCTAAGATTGTTACATCTCTAATATCCTCTGCACTTTGCTGAAACTCATTATGGTCAACCAAAATGACATTCTTAGCCTCGGGTGCAACCTTTTCGACAAGACGAGGTGCCACTTGATTGAATGCAGTTAATGCATATTGTGTTTCACCATTAATTTCGCCTAAACGAATTGGTTCAACATTCAACCCTAATTTTGTTTTTAAGTCAGCATAAGCAATAGCTGAACAAATTGTATCTGTGTCTGGATTTTTATGTCCAAAAATCAATGTTTTTTCCACTTCTACCGCTCCTTGATTCATTTATATTATTCGGAGGATTTCCTATTTAAAAGATAAACTACTCCGTCTTCTGCCTATTATACCAAATGCACAAAGGAGGAGGTAGTAGGAGCATAATGGAGTTTCCTCCGGAAATACATAAATGTTTTAATACCAAAGATGTGCGATTATTTAGTAAACCATATTACTTATTATTATTCATAAAAATTTCTAAAAAAATGTAACCACATTCGAATTGGGGATTGCATAAAATGTTAGTAAGATATGTGAAAATATTCACATATAGGGAAAACCGCAATTAAAGGGGCGAAATAACATGAGTGAGAAACTTAAAATCGTCATTTTGGGTGGAGGCTATGCGGGCTTACTAACAGCTGCTTCATTACTAAAAAAGGTACATGAAAAAAGGGTGGAAATTACATTAGTCAATAAAAATGATTATCATTATTTAACTACAAAGATTCATGAATCAGGTGCTGGAACATTAGATTCCAGGATGATTCTATTTCCATACTCTGAATTAATTAATACTGGACGAATAAATGTGATTCGAGATGAAGTGATTGGAATTGATTTAGCAAAAAAGAGGGTTTCATTAAATAAGGGAACGTTAAATTATGATTATTTAGTTGTATGCATAGGGGGAGTACCTAAGACATTTAACATCCCTGGCTTAGATGAAAATGCATTTTTTCTATTTGACCATAAAGGAACAGAAAAGCTGTGCACCCATATTGAAAATCAATTTAAAAAGTATCTACTTGATCAGGATAAGAGTAGATTGACCTTTGTAATTGGTGGAGCAGGGTTTACGGGAATTGAATTTCTATATGAATTAATTGTGCGCATTCCAGAATTAAGAGAAAAATATGGAGTTGAAAAATCAAAAGTAAAGGTCATATGTGTGGAGGCCGATAATACACTCCTTAAGGACTATGATCCGCGGATGAGGGATGATGTATTGAAATCGATGACACAAATTGATTGTACCTTTAAATTGGGGTTAGCTATTGCTTCATGCCAAAATGGTGAGGTTACTTTTAACGATGGATCCAGTATCAAGGCAAATACAATGATATGGGCTGGAGGAGTAAAAGGGAATCCATTACTTAAGGATTTGGGATTTGAGTTACTTGATGGTAGAGTCAAAGTGAATGAATTCTTAGAGGTTCCTGGATATAAAGATATCTATGTATTGGGTGATGCCTCTGTCAGTTATTCTCCGAAAGAAGAGCCATATCAGCCTTCAGCACAGATTGCACTCCAACAAGGACAATATTGCGGATATAATATCGCCTGTAAGGTCTACGGACAAATGGCAAGACCGTTTAAATATATTCATAGAGGAACAGTAATGTCTATGGGGAGAAAAAAAGCCACCGGTGTTGTTTACGGAAAGCATGTATTTGGAAGATTGGGTGCCTTCATGAAGTATGTTATCGAAAAACGGTACTTCTTGATGCTTGGGGGAGTTACCTTACTAGTCAAACAGTTTCAAAGAGAACATAAGTATAAAAAAAGGATAAAAAAAGAAAAAGAAAAAGGATATTAATAATTTGAATTTAAGAGTCTGTGAAAGTATAGCCGGTTTTTTAAAATAGAAAACCGGCTATACTATGAATAAATGTCTATAGTAAACTAAAAATATATATTCTAAGACGGATTAATATTGAAAAATTCACAAAAAATACTATATTATACATTGTTACAATATTAGAAATATCTTACAATGAAAAAGTGTAATTTTAAAAAGGAGGAAATAGATTTTGAAGAATAGCTTGAAAGTTAGGATTATGGTGCAGGTTTCGATATTAATCTTACTATCTTGTATTGGATTAAGTTATTTAACCAATTATACATATTCAAATCTTTTAATTAATACGATCAGCAATCAATCATTAGAATTAACCAAAAGTGCAGAAAAAATGATTGATCAGGATCAATTTAAGGATTTAGCTATGAACTTAAATAAAAACAACTATTATTATGATTTAAAGGACAACCTTAATGGAATAAGAAAAATGAATGGATTAAAATTTTTGTACACCATGTCTAGAAAAAAAGACGGTAACCACTTTAAATATTTCTATGTTGTTGATGGCTATCCGAATGGTTCAAAAAATGAATCTCCTTTAGGGGAAGAGGAAAAGGGTATAAAAGATTCACCAAAGTTGATCAAAGCTTTTGATACAGGAAAAGCTCAAATTGGTGAGATGAGCACGATGGAGGAATATGGAACTTTGATTTCTACATATGTCCCAATTAAGTCCAAGCAAGGAGAAGTAATTGGTGTCGTTGGAGCAGACTTTAATGCTGCTATTGTTGATGCAAAGATGAAGGAGACAAATAAAAAACAAGTTATTTTCACAATTGTTATTTTATTAGTCAGTCTGCTCATTCTATTTATGATTACTTCGTACATTGTAAAACCGTTAAGAATGTTAACTTCAAAAGTAAAAGAAATCGGAAAAGGTAATTTAACAGTTACGGTCGAAGACCAAGGGAAGGATGAAATTGGCCAATTATCTACATCGATTCAATTAATGGTGAATGATCTCAAACAAATAATTGGTGGGATTTTGACGGTCACAAGTAAATTGCATACTTCAAGTGAATCAATCCTCCAAAACGCTCAAGAAACGAAGGATGCAAGTCAAGAAATGGTCCATTCCCTTGAAGAAGTGGCTTCGGGTATTGATGTTCAATTTAATAAAACAGAAACAAGTACCTATGCTATGGAAGAAATGTCACTCGGGGTGCAAACGATTGCTTCTATGGCGACATCAGTTTCGGAGCTGTCATTAAGTGCTTTACAGGAAACAGAAGAAGGAAAAAACATTGCTAATCAAATGATGAATCAAATTCAGGTGTTAAACCAGACATTCCAAGAGACGGCTCATCTAATGAAGGATCTTGATGTTCGAAGCAAAAAAATCAATGAAGTAACAAATGTAATCAAGGAAATTTCCTCACAGACGAATTTGCTTGCCTTGAATGCGGCAATAGAAGCGGCAAGAGCAGGAGAACATGGCAAAGGGTTTTCTGTTGTTGCAGAGGAAGTAAGAAAGCTTGCTGAGCAATCTGAGTCGTCTGCTGCAACGATAACTAGCATTATTTCCAAAATTAATGAAGTGGGACATTCTACTTTTGTTTCCATGAGCAAAGTTGAAAATGTAGTAGAGAAAAGTATAGAGGAGTTCCATAAGATGGATAGGTCATATGAACATATTTATCAATCAATTAGAAATATGACATCGTCGATCCAAGAGGTTTCAGCTTCTGCCGAAGAAATGGCCGTATCCTCCGAAGAGGTTTCAGCTTCTCTTTCAGAAACATTTCAAATTGCGAAAGGGACGGAGCATAATACCAAATTAATGGTGGCATCTACAAATAAACAAGAAGAAGCAATAAATGAAATGTTCCTTGACCTCAAATCTTTGGTGAAAATGACAGATGAATTGACGGATTTAACTCAAAAATTCGAGTTATAAGCATGGGTTTTGTTCAATTTGATAAAATCCATCTTATGCTAACCTTCGTTTTACATTTCTTTCAGTCCTACTGAAAAATGATAATTACAAATAACAAGCCTCCTTTATTAAAGAAAGGAGGCTTGTTATTTATTTTGATCAATCATTAAGTTTCTTTTTGGAAAATAGAGGCTAAATGTGGTTCCAACATTTGTTTTTGATTCTACTTCAACTTTTCCACCGAGAGACTCAGTAATCCGATAGGCTGCGGATATTCCTAACCCTGTTCCATTTTGTTTGTCAGAGTGAATAGGAGTTCCTAGTCGTGATAAAACGTCTGATGAAAGTCCAGGACCATTGTCCTCAATAATAATATAAAATTGGTCGACTAATTCATGAAGAAAGACATCAACTCTGCCACCTGGTGTGCAAGCCTCAACGCCATTTTTAATAAGATTTAAAAGTGCAAACCTCAAAAGAGAGAAATCCTTTAAGGAAAAATCTTTTTCAGCAGTTGATAAGAAATGTACCTCTACGTTATGTAGTAAGGCAAAGGGAGAAATCATTTGAATCGTTCCCTGTATCATGTTCGTAAGATCAACTTGGTTATGTTCCTTCTGCATAGGATCCATAATATTCATATAATCTTTTAAAGCTTGTTCTGCTTGAACTAGTTCGTTTAAGGCATTTGTTATTGAGTGAGTTTGTCTTGGAGTAAAGCTTGAATCATTATTCAAAAGCGAAAGAAATCCTTTAGCAGTTAGTATTGGATTGAAAATTTGTTGGGAAATATACACCAATAAATGATTTATTGCATGACTTTTTTCAAATTGAATTACTTTTGTATTCATTTCTTCCATCTCTTTTAAAGATGTTTGTAGATATAAGACCATCCAAAATGTAATGTAACTTAAGATACAAAAAGTAATCCAATGTATAATTTCATGCTTGGTAAAAACATAGTGGTCTAAATTTTGGGTCTCGAATGTGAAAAAGAGAATTGAAAGGGTTAAACATAAGTAGGTAAATGCGATTTGTTTTTTTTGTTCCCATTTATCATAGCGCGGAAGAATTATCGCAAATACGATGAGTGAGAAGAAGGGAATCCCAAGCCCTTCCAAATACATACCTGTGCCACCAATTAGTAAACGATAAATCATAATTAGAGCTGTCAGAACAAGACCTGTAGAGTATCCTCCGTAGAAGAAGCTGATAATGAAGGGGATAAATCGAAAATCTAAGATTAAACCCTTACCAAATGAGAGAGGAAAGGTCATGCAGATAATAATTGAAAGCCCACAAAGAATAGCTAAGATCTGTCTTTGTATTTTTTTTTGACCGAATTTTTTTCGGAAAAAGGACTGGTATAAAAGCATCGGGAATAAAATGCATACCATTTGAAGTAGCCAAATTCCTAAAAAAGCGGGGTTCACTATCATAAGCTTCCTCCCGAATAATTTGTCATTTTCTGTAGTTTACGCCCTCATTAATTTGTCCACCTATTACTTTTATCACACATTTTGGTTCCGAATAGTTGATTTAGAGCTTATTTCATAATATTGATACATATTTATGGAAAAAGTAAAAAAACACACTCTAAAAGTATAAGGAGAGTGTGTTTTTATGTCAGATAGAAAATTATTTATGCAATTAGTAAATAAAGTTTCCCAATCAAATAAATGTAAAAATGAACAGGTACCTATTCCTCAATCTTAATTTGTGATTGAGCTGCCATCATATTTCGTTTAGACGGCCAAAATACCCATTTTCCAACTAAAACTGTAATAGCAGGTACCAATAATGGGCGGACAATAAAGGTGTCCAATAACACTCCGATCGCTGTAATGGTACCAAAATGGACTAAAATTTGAATTGGCATGGTTGTAAGAACAGTGAACGTTCCAGCAAGAATTAATCCTGCGGATGTAATAACCGCTCCTGATTCGGCAACTCCTTCTTTTATGGCTTGTAAAAGGGGCATTATTTTGCTTTTTTTCCAAATGCTTGAAATCATAAAGATATTATAATCTTCACCTAAGGCAACAATGAAAACAAATGCATAAAGAGGAATAAATCCTTGAATTGCATTAACCCCAAATAAATAATGAAGAATCACCCATCCAAGCCCAAGAGCACTGAAGTAGGATAAAAGAACTGTTGCTATTAAATAAATAGTTGTTGTTACAGACCGGAGATAAACAAGCAATAAAAGAGCAATCATTGATATGACGACAGGAATAATGACGCTACTATCTATTTTAGTTGTATTCCGTGTATCGTACTGTTCAGCCGTTTGCCCTCCAACCCACACTTTCACTGTTGGAGTTGATACATTACTATCCCTTAATGCATCTTCAGTTGTTTTACGTAAACTAGGAATATGATTCATGGCTGTATTTGAATAAGGATTGTCTTTTAATTCAACTTTATAGCTAATGATGTTTGAATCCCTTTCGCCATGTTTTCCATCAGAAACGTTTGCAACATAGGATAATTTCTCTATTTTTTCTTTCACGGAGGTTTCTTTTCCGTTCGTTTGAATCATAATCTGTACGGGTGCAAGTTCACCAGGATTGAAATGTTCTGAGATGAGTTTAAAACCTTCCCGTGAAGGTAAATTTTTTGGAAAGGATGATAACGTATCATACGTATATGAAATTTTAGTAGCAAAAAAGGCAAATACACCAAGAAACAAAAGAGTTACAACTAGGATTTGCAATGGTTTTTTAATGATGAAGCTTCCAAGCCGCATGCCTAATTGAGTTTTCCTTTTTTCAGTTGCAATTATTTTCCCTTTTTTATGTGCACGTTCTTCCTTCATTTCTCTTGTACGTGGGACAAATGGGTAAAAAGATGCTCTGCCAATGATACTCAGTAATGCAGGAATCAATGTAAGACTTGCCGCCATCATAATAACGATTGATAGACTAAACGGGATTGCAAAGCGATGGATTGATCCATACTTTGCTAATAGTAATACCAATAATGAAAAGACTACTGTCAGTCCACTCATGGCAATAGCTCCTGAAGCGCTCTTAAGTGCGAACCTCATAGCTGTTTGTTTATCTTTTTCCTTTTCCAAATAACTTCTATATCTCGAGATAAGGAATAAGCAGTAATCAGTACCTGCGCCAAACAATAGTACTGTCATGATGGAAATACTTTGTGAATCAAAATCACTCCAGCCCGCTTTTCCGATTTCACCAAGAATTGGGCTGATAACCCCATAAGCAATTCCAACTCCAATTAAGGGAATCAATGCTAATATAGGTGATCGGTAGATTAATAATAGTAGAATAAGAACAATTGAGACGGTTCCAAATAATAATGACAGATCTCCTTGGCTAAATAAGGCTTTAGCATCGACAGCAATTCCTGCAGGACCTGTGATTCTTAAAACTAAGCTATCTTCATCTGTAACGCTGGATTTACTCGGATCCTTTGGAAAAATAGAGGTAGCCTTGTCTTTTAGTTCATTGATTCCTTTAGCAATTTCTTCTACTTCACGGTTCTTTTGAAACGAAATCGGTAGAATCAATGTTGTGCCATCTTTCGAAAGCTGTTGTTTTAGAACAGGAAGAGGAATTTTGTAAAATGGAGCAACATTATCTTGAAATTTAACAGGATGCGCTTCAATTTCCTTTGAATACCGTTGAATCAATGAGAGGTCATCATCCGTAATCCCATTGGATCTGTGCCATGTAAATAACGCTGGAGTGCCTGAATTGGTCGAAAACTCTCGATCGGCTATTTTCTTTGCTTGTTGTGATGGTGATGATGATTGTAGATTCGGAGCTAGTTCATTTTTTTGCGCATTTGCTTGTGGAAGAATCCCATTTAGAATTGCTGCAAGAAGGAGCCATGAAATCAAAATCAACCATCGGCCTTTTTTCCCACTAACAACTTCTCCATATTTTTCAAACCACTTTTTCTTCACTTTCATCTCCTCCAATCTTTTTAACTTATCATTTGATAAGTTAAATATAAAAAAATTAAATCGTTCCCGTTAAGAGAAAGATTATATTCCCACTCCATTAAGGAAAATTTCAACAACTAATTTCGCTTTTTTCTCCATTTCCCTTTTTTGACCAGAGTGATTTTTTGCCATTCTAGATGGCTGCAAGGTTGCTTTTATTAAATTCAATATGATGTAAGCGAGTTCCGTTGAACTTGTATGAAGCAAGGCGACATGCTTGATTTCCCCTTGGGATATTCCATCATCAATCATTTTAACAACAGGCATTAAAAATCCTTTAACCCAGCATTTATGGATTTCTTGCTGGTGGTTTTCATCCAACTCATGAACGATATCATGAAACATTTGTGGCAAGTCCATACCGTAATTGACTGTCATATAAATAGCCATTTGATTTAGCCGGTCACTGAAGGTAGTTGCTTGTTTTACTATCTGATTTAGGGCAGATTCATTTTGCAAGAGAGTGTATTGTATGACTGCAATATACAGGGTTTGTTTGTTTTTAAAATGATGGTATAAAGCAGGTTGCGTAATGGCACATAGTTCGGCAATTTGCCTTGTTGATACGGCACGATAACCAAATTCCATAAACAATTGCTGGGCAGTTTTTACAATTGTTTTGTATGTATCTTTTGGATTACTTGCCTCATTTGTACTTTTCATGACTGTCATATTTCAAAATTCCCTTCATTCGAAACACCTTATCAATTGATAAGTAAAGTATAGTAAATAGTTTTATAAAAGTAAAGTTTTCCCTTTTAAAAAAAAAGAGAGGGGGCGATTACAAGAAGTTATTAAAAGCATCGTGATCTGATGTCTTATCCTACACTTGCCCAGTCCTTCGGATTACATGTTCCCATTGAGTCAAATATAAAAAATTTCCAAAGCCACCTAAATTCAAGTAAAAAAAACGACCCTGCCTTAGCAGGATCATCTAATCACGACTTTTTAACTGTATATTCCTTCAATAATGAATCTGCCTTACTGGAATTAATTTCTCCTGATGCCACTAGCTGTCCAGCAATTATATCAACTAGGCTACCAGTTGCGCCTGCAACCATAGCGAGAGAGCGGGCTTGAAGTGCCATATGCCCCTTTTGGATTCCATCTGTTACCAAGGCTTTGATAGCGGCGAAGTTCTGAGCTAGTCCAACAACTACGATTAGCTGGCTCAGTTCCCGAGCAGATTTTATACCGGTAATCTTTTGAGTTAGCTGAGCGATGGGATGTACTTTAATACTGCCTCCAACTGTTCCGACAGGCATTGGCAGTGTTAATTCACCACAGAGATTGCCGTCATAATCAACGGTCCAACGTGTCATAGATCCATAATGACCATCACGTGCTGCGTAGGCATGGGCTGCTGCCTCAACTGCCCGCCAGTCATTGCCAGAAGCAATAACTGCAGCGTCGACACCATTCATTACACCTTTATTATGCGTTACAGCACGGTAAATATCGGAAGCAGCAAATTGATAGGCGGAAATAAGTCGATCTCGAACCTCTTCGCCACTGTATTCACTTGTTGCTAATAAAGGAGGAGGAATTACACAATGGGCAGTGGCGACACATTCATCAACGAAATTCGATAAAATACGAAGATGTACATCACCGCCAGTGAGTTCTGCAACGGTTGGTGCAATGGCTTCAACCATTGTATTGACCATGTTTGCACCCATTGCTTCCTGTGTGTCGACTAGTAAATGCAGGACCAGCATTGGTGGGAAGACTGCTTTTGGTTCCTGATTGAGTAATCGTACGGCAATATCAACTGCTCCGCCACCGCGCTTTTGTAGTGAGGGGTGTGCGTTGTTTGCTTGTTTTATTAGATCATCACGATTCTTAGCTAATTCAGATGCAGCCTGTTCCAAATTCGGTACGTTCACTACTTGAACTTGCCCAATCATGCGACGTTCTGTGGCCTCTGCATGGAAGCCGCCTGCACCTCGCACTAGTTTTGCTACAGAGCTAACAGCAGCAATAACAGAAGGCTCCTCCACTGCTAATGGGATGACGTAATCTTTATCATTGATCAGAAAGTTGAGTCCAAGACCAAGGGGGAGCGAATAGATACCGATAGCATTCTCAACCATCTTATCTGCCTGCTCAAGTGTTAGTGCACCTTGGCTGGAAAGGGCCGCTACCTCTTCGTGAGTTAGATCAGCAAAATCTGCAAGTATGGCTAGACGTTGGTCCATCGTTTTTTTGTAAAACTGCGGAAAGCGGGATGATTTTAAGTTCACCTAAAACAGCCTCCTAAACTGGATACACGCCGTGTTTGCGGTCGCTAAATGCTAAATATTTAGTTTGATATGCACCGAATCGAGTGATTAGTTCATTTCGAAGTTTTTCAGGCAAAACAATGGCATCAATTACCATTTCAGATGCAAGACGGTAGATATCAATGTCAGCTTCATATTCATGTTGCTTCTCTAAGATAAAAGCAGCACGTTCTTCTTGTGGTAAATCGGCGATTTTGTTCGCATAAACTGCGTTAACCGCTGCAGCAGGTCCCATTACAGCAATCTGGGCAGTTGGAAGTGCAAGGCAGCAGTCTGGTTCAAATGCTGGACCAGCCATTGCATAGAGGCCAGCTCCATATGCTTTCCGGACAACTACCGAAATTTTTGGTACAGTTGCTTCACTTACGGCGGCAATCATTTTTGCTCCGTGCCGAATGATACCAGCTTTTTCGACCTGAGAACCAATCATGAACCCAGGTACATCGGCAAGAAATAGTAATGGAATGTCGAATGCATCACAAAGTTGAATAAATTTAGCTGATTTGTCCGCAGAGTCTGGGAACAAAACGCCACCTTTTGCAATGGATTGGTTTGCAATGATACCGATTGGTTTCCCGTCGATACGGGCCAGACCTGTAATGATTTCTTGTGCAAATAGCCGTTTAATTTCACAAAATGATCCTTCGTCAATAATGCCATCAATAAACGAGAACATATTAAACGGTGCATTTTGATCTTCGGGTACAAGTGTAGCCATCTTCTCTGCAGACAGTTTAGGTGCAACAGGATCTGTATCTGTTTGAAAATAGGTTAAATATGTACGAGCATAAGTAATGGCTTCTTCTTCGGATTTTACGAGTACATCTCCACAACCAGAGATACTACAATGCATACGGGCTCCACCCATTTGCTCAAGTGTTACTTTTTCACCGATTACATTTTCAGCCATGCGTGGTGAACCAAGGTACATGGATGCATTGCCTTCAACCATGACGACAATATCACAGAATGCAGGAATATAGGCACCACCTGCGGCAGAAGGCCCAAATAATAAGCAGATTTGTGGGATTTTACCTGATAATTTTACTTGATTGTAGAAAATTTTACCTGCCCCGCGGCGACCTGGGAACATTTCTACTTGGTCTGTTATGCGAGCCCCTGCCGAATCAACTAAGTATAATAATGGAACTCGTAGTTTCTCAGCAGTTTCCTGCATACGGATAATTTTTTCAACAGTGTGTGTACCCCATGATCCGGCTTTTACTGTTGAGTCATTGGCAATTACGCAAACATTTTGCCCGTTGATTTTGCCAATTGCAGTTACAACACCGTCTGCAGGTAATCCGACTTCCTCACTATTGGCAAATAAGCCGTCTTCAGCATTAATACCATCGTCAAATAGTTTTTCGAGACGATCACGGACAAATAGCTTGCCTTTTTGTGCATTACTTTCATGATATTTTTCAGCGCCACCTTGTGAGATACGCTCTATCTTTTCTTGATAGCTTTCCTGTTGCGGCATGTTGCGCCTCCTTTAATTACCTTCGTAAATAGGTGAACGTTTTTCCTGGAATGCACGTAATCCTTCCAGTCGGTCGTTTGTTGCAATTGTGACCTGATAACATGAAGTCTCGATTGCCAAACCTTCTTCTAAGGGTGCTTGTAAACCTTTTATTATCGCTTGTTTTGCCTGTGCAACAGCAATTGGAGCATTGCGAGCAATTTCACGGGAAACTTTGTATGACATGGCCTCTAGTTGGTCTGGAGGATAAATTTCCTGAAGTAGACCGATCTGAAATGCTTCTTGTGCTGACAACCGTTTTGCGCGGTAAATCATGTTCTTAGCAATACCTTCGCCGACAAGGCGAGGTAAACGCTGAGTGCCTCCCGCACCTGGAATAATGCCGAGCCCTGTCTCTGTTAAGCCAACTTGGATGTTATCACTTGCAATACGAATATCACATGCCAACGCAATTTCTAGTCCACCACCGAATGCAACCCCGTTTAAGGCGGCTACAACGGGCATCGGCATGGCAGCAATTTTAGCTGTTAATGCACCAATTTTTGCAACAGCTTGTGGGACTTCCGAATCCTTCATAGTTAGCCGTTCTTTTAGATCTGCCCCAGCACAGAAAGCTTTTTTTCCAGCACCAGTTAAAATGATGCAACGGACGTTTCTCTGTGCATTCACAGCATCCAACGCATTTGAAAGTTCAGAAATCAGCCCACTAGATAAGGCATTTGCAGCTTCAGGTCGATTTAATGTCAATACCACAATAGAATCATCCAACTTTTCATATGTAACAAAAGGGGTCGTCATCATTTTCCACTCCTTTAGACTAACGTTACAAGAACGTCTCCTTCATTAACGAAATCTCCTGTGCTTACTTTTATTTCACCAATTGTACCTGCATCTGTTGCTTCGACTGGAATAATCATTTTCATAGACTCAATGTTAATCACTACTTGACCGACAGTTATGCTTTCGCCAGGTGCCACCTCAATGCTTTGAATAATTCCTGTAATGCCTGCTGTAATTTCGTTCATATGTCATTTCTCCTTAGTAAAAATATAATCTACAGTTCAGCGTAAGCAGCCTTGGCTCACTAGAGAATAACCAAAAACATTTTTTGGTCATTCCAGCGCTTGTCAGGGCTGGCCAAGGCGCTTGCGCTTTTGTTCGCTAATAGGAAAGTATAAGGGCAACTACGCTGCTGTTATCGTCGCCAATCAGCGAGTTTTCTTTACTATCTTAACAGCCAAGCTGGCGTGCGATCACTAGACGTTGGATTTCTGATGTACCTTCACCAATTTCTAGAATTTTTGCGTCACGAAGATAGCGTTCTACTTCTGCTTCCTGCATGTAACCTGTACCACCGAGAATTTGCAATGCTTGGTTTGATGATCGGAAAGATGTTTCAGACGCAAATAATTTTGCATATGCACATTCTTTAATATATGGTTTGCCTTGATCCTTCAACCAAGCAGCTTTGTACAACATGTTTCGAGCAAGCTCTAATTCCATTGACATGTCCGCTAATTTAAACTGAACAGCTTGGAAATCAGAAATTGGGCGGCCAAATTGCTTCCTTTGTTTCGCATGTGCAAGGGCTTTGTCTAATGCTGCTTGTGCTAAACCAACAGAAATAGCAGCAATTGAAATTCGACCCCCGTTAAGAATAGTCAGAAATTGCTTCATACCAAAATTTGCACGCCCAAGGAGATTTTCTTTTGGTATACGAACGTTTTTCATTACGACTTCACCTGTGTCAGATGCACGGGCACCCATCTTTTTGTAAGGACTCGTTACACTAACGCCTGGTGTATTCGTCGGTACTATAAATGAAGAAATACGTTTTCGACCATTTGCATGTTGTTCTGTAACTGCGGCAACTGTGATGACTGATGCATAGTTGGAATTTGTAATCCATCGTTTTACACCGTTTAGAATATATTCGTCACCGTCAAGTATAGCGGTTGTCTCAACGCCACCAGCGTCAGAGCCAGCATTTTCTTCTGTCAAACCGAATGAGGCAAGTTCTTTCCCTTGAGCTAACGGAACAAGGTATCTTTGTTTTTGTTCTTCCGTTCCGTACATGGCAATTGGGGATGCACCAATAGAAATGGATGCTACATAGCTGAGACCAACACTGACACTTGCACGGCCAATTTCTTCAGCAACAATGGAGTAAGTTAATGTATCGCTTCCCATTCCACCATATTCTTTGGCAAAGGGAATACCCAACCAACCTTTTTCACCAATTTGTTTAAAAATATCAAGGGGGAATTTTGCCGTTTCGTCCATTTCAATACTGCGAGGGGCAATCACTTGATCTGCAAATTCACGTGCTTCCTGTTGAATTCGTAGCTGTTCTGCTGTTAATTCAAAATTCATTCTTTCTCCTCTTTCCTTATGTTATATATAAACAAGCCCGGTTAACACTAAACAGGCGTTTGCGCAAATAGTCCTTCTAATGATAAACATTTACCCCAGTCAAAATCAAGCTTGAGAAAGGAAAAAAGCTTAATTATCTACACACTCTTTCCTATTCTTTCTAT
Organism: Neobacillus sp. PS3-40; assembly: GCF_030915485.1. Lineage (GTDB taxonomy): Bacteria > Bacillota > Bacilli > Bacillales > Cytobacillaceae > JAUZPL01. The sequence continues at coordinate 3,201,908 of NZ_CP133266.1, forward strand.
ATAAGTGCACAATGGATTCTATCCCTCACAGAATAAAATTATTTTTAATATGAAAACAAATTATTTACATAGGGTAGGGGGGTATAGTAAAATGATAATCAAAGGAGGATGTTAATGAATAATCATGATCAAATGAATAATACTCCTCAGGAAAATGACCATTGCCATTCTATGATGACGGAACGCAAAAGCCATCATTCAGAAAAAATAAAGAAGAATCTGATTACCCGCTTAAATCGTGTTGAAGGACAGATTCGTGGCATAAAAGGTCTGATTGAAAAAGATACCTATTGCGATGATGTTATAACACAAATTGCTGCAACTCAAGCAGCATTAAACAGTGTCGCTAAAATTCTTTTGGAAGGTCACATGAAAAGCTGTGTGGTCGAGCGAATCCAAGAGGGTGATCATGAAGTTGTAGATGAATTGCTTACAACCATACAAAGACTAATGAAAAAATAGTTACTAATTGAAGGGAGATTTTTAAATGGAAAAAGTAACATTGAATGTACAAGGAATGTCTTGCGGTCATTGTGTTAAAGCGGTAGAAGGAAGCGTTGGTGCTCTTAGTGGTGTTAGCACTGTTAAGGTAGATTTGAAGGCTTCTACAGTTGATGTAGAGTTTAACCAACAAGAAATCTCATTAGATAAAATTAAAGAAACCATTGACGATCAAGGATACGATGTTTTATAAGAAGGCTGTTTTCGCATAGATTGTTGTTTTTCGTACCTAGTCTTAAAACCCGAAATAGCAATAGTATCGTGCTCTTTTCTTAAAAACTTCCTACGGTTTTCATCGGTAAACTGGAATCCTATTCTAATTTAGTTTCAACTAGCAACAAAGTTTAAGAAAAGAGCCTATAAGGAATTGAAAAGACGTGCTAGAGACTAGCACGTTCTTTTAGGAAAAAAATATACCTATATAGGGTATCGGGAGTTGGTTTTAATGAACCAAAGTTTAAAAGAAACCCATTTACAAATATCAGGCATGACCTGTGCTGCTTGTGCGATCCGAATTGAAAAAGGTTTAAATAAATTAGAGGGCGTCGAAGTTGCAAGTGTAAATCTTGCATTAGAAAAATCAGCTATCAAATATGATCCAGCAAAAATAAAAGTTGAAGATATACAAAAGCGGATTAAAGATTTAGGGTATGACGTTGTTACAAATAAAATAGAGATTGAGATTACAGGAATGACCTGTGCTGCCTGTGCTGCCAGAATTGAAAAAGGATTAAATAAGCAAGAGGGTGTAGCCAAGGCAAATGTAAACTTGGCTCTTGAAAAGGCAATGGTTGAATATAACCCAAGCACACTTACGACTGATGAAGTTATTAAAAAGATAGAAAGCCTAGGTTACGGTGCAAGAGTAAAGGAAGACGCGAAAGAGACGATTGATCATCGCCAGAAAGAAATTGAATCCCAAACGAGAAAATTGATCTTATCGGCTATTCTATCTTTTCCATTATTGTGGGCTATGGTCGGCCACTTTTCGTTTACCACCTTTATTTGGGTTCCAAAAATATTTATGAATCCGTGGATGCAGTTTGTGTTAGCTACCCCAGTGCAATTTATAATAGGAAAACAATTCTATATAAGTGCATTTAAAGCATTGAAAAATAAAAGTGCTAATATGGATGTACTTGTTTCATTAGGTACATCTGCCGCCTATTTTTACAGTGTTTATTTATCATTTATGTCAATTGGTGAAAGTGCACACACTGTCGAACTTTATTATGAAACAAGTTCGATCCTTATTACGTTAATTATTCTCGGAAAACTTTTCGAAGCGAAAGCAAAAGGAAGATCTTCTGAAGCAATCAAAAAGCTGATGGGGTTGCAGGCAAAAATGGCAACTGTCGAAAGAGCAGGAATAGAAAGTGAAATTCCGCTTGATGAAGTGATTGTAGGGGATATCGTGCATGTAAAACCTGGAGAAAAGATTCCGGTGGATGGAAAAATTCTCGAAGGGCATTCAGCTATAGATGAATCGATGTTAACTGGTGAAAGTATTCCAGTTGATAAGAGCGTCGGAGATGAAGTAATTGGGGCGACAATTAATAAAAATGGTTTTATTAAAGTTGAAGCAACAAAGGTTGGGAAGGATACAGCATTAGCGCAGATAATTAAAGTCGTTGAAGAGGCGCAAGGTTCAAAAGCACCGATTCAAAGACTTGCTGATAAAATCTCGGGAGTTTTTGTTCCAATTGTTGTCGGGCTAGCTGTTGTAACTTTCTTTATATGGTATGTATGGGTGACACCAGGTGATTTTGCTGAGGCATTAGAGAAAATGATTGCTGTCCTTGTTATTGCTTGTCCATGCGCATTAGGGCTTGCTACTCCAACTTCCATTATGGCTGGATCAGGTCGTGCGGCTGAATATGGAATATTGTTTAAAGGTGGCGAGCACTTAGAAATGACGCATCGTATTTCCACTGTTGTTTTAGACAAAACAGGTACTATTACTAATGGTACTCCTGTCCTAACAGATGTTCTGCTTAATTCTTCTCAAACGGAAGAAGAGTTTTTAGCTCTTGTAGGTTCTGCAGAAAAACAATCTGAGCATCCATTAGCCCAAGCGATTGTACAAGGAATTAAAGAAAAGGGTATCACTTTAAAGGAAATACGAGAGTTTGAGGCTATACCTGGTTTTGGAATCAAAGCAATTGTAGATGGAAAAGAGCTATTAGTTGGAACGAGAAAATTATTGAATAAACACAATGTTCCTGTTGCCAATGCATTAGAGCAGATGTCTGAATTAGAAAAGAATGGGAAAACAGCCATGCTTGTTGCTATTAACGGTCAATATGCAGGAATTGTTGCGGTTGCAGATACAATTAAAGAAACGTCTAAAATGGCTATTCAGCGTCTGAAAAATATGGGAATTGAAGTGGTTATGATTACCGGGGATAATCTGCAGACTGCTGAGGTGATCGCTGCTCAGGTTAATGTCGATCAAGTGATTGCTGAAATTCTTCCTGAAGGTAAGGCTGAAGAGATTAAGAAATTACAAGCACAAGGGAAGACGGTTGCAATGGTTGGCGATGGCATCAATGACGCACCTGCACTTGCGGTTGCAGATATTGGGATGGCCATTGGAACGGGTGCAGATGTAGCAATGGAAGCTGCAGATATTACTCTTATTCGCGGGGATTTAAATAGTATCGCTGACGCAATCTTTATGAGTAGAAAAACGATCCGGAATATTAAGCAAAACCTTTTCTGGGCATTTGCTTATAATATGCTTGGTATTCCTATTGCTGCTTTTGGATTCCTGGCACCATGGCTTGCTGGGTCTGCCATGGCGTTTAGCTCTGTGTCGGTTGTCCTCAATGCATTACGTCTACAAAAAGTGAAATTGTAAATCAAGAAAAGTTCAAGCACACAGCGGGTCTTCCTTAACCTGACAATTTTCTAGTTAAAAAATTTATACTCTTACTTTTTTAAAAAAGTACCTATTGGGCAATCTAATAGGTGCTTTCTTTTTTAGCTTATAAGAAAGTTTATCTTTGTTAACACACTAAAGTAAGTAATTATCGTTGATAAATATTCAGCACTTAAATCGCATAAGTGTAACTACGCCTAATCATCGCCCATAGGGGCTCGCCAAACGGCGAGTTTTCTTTAAAATATCGTCTTGTTCACAATTTCGACATAAAAAATTTCGTAGTCTAATTGACAATCATTATCATTACCAATAAAATGTAGTCTATAGGATGATATTGAAATTCATTATCAATTATGAATACAAAGTAATTATCATCAATGGTTTAAGGAGGATCTTATGGGGAAAAATCTGCTACTGAAAATTACTATCCTTCTATTAGTTATGGGATTTGTAGTCCATAATCCCGTTTTAGCAGCTGGAGACTCCAGCCAAGATATTAAAAAAGCTGAAGTATCAGTAGACAATGCAATCCAGTTTACTGTTAATGGGAATCTTGCTGAAGCAAAGAGTGCCTTTGATCAATTTAATAAAACATGGATAGAAATTGAAGTTGGCGTAAAAGAACATTCACATACAGCCTATCGGGACATCGAGTCTAATATGGGAAAAGTTGTCTATGCCTTTACCTTAAAGAAGCCAGATCAAGTTCTGCAGGCATTAAAAGAACTTAAGGCAGTTAATGAAAAATACGCTAATGGTGGGTATCCAAAAGAAATTGAAAGTAATCAAGCGGACCTCTCATTAGATGATTTTATCGTGCTTCTTCAAAAAGCAAAGAAGGACGTTAATGACCAAAATAAAACACAAGCACTTCAAAGTATGAAGAAAACAAGTGATAACTGGTTAAGTGTTGAGGGAGTTGTCGTTGCCCAATCATCTAAGGTCTATAGCGACTCTGAACGGGATTTGGTTACCATTCAGGCAATGCTGTCCGCTAATCCACCGAATTATGTCGAGGCTTCTAAATTAATTGATAAAATGATCGAGTATTTAACACCGTTAGCAACCAAATCTGAATACACGTATTGGGATGCGGCGATGATTTTGGTAAGAGAAGGTTTAGAGGCATTGCTAGTGGTGATAGCTCTCCTTTCTTTTGTAAAAAAATCAGGAGCGTCGAAGGGAAAAGCTTGGATCATGTCTGGGGTACTAGGAGGACTAGTTGTAAGCACTATTCTAGCCATCATCATCAAGTTTGTGATTTCCTCCGGTGCCTTTGGAAACAACAATGCTCTTATTGCTGGCTGGACAGGAGTCTTTGCTGCAGTAATGCTGTTGTATATGAGCTATTGGCTTCATAGCCAATCAAATGTAGCGGATTGGAATCGGTATATTCGAGAGAAAAGTCAAACTGCTTTATCAACAGGAAAGCTTGTTTCTTTAGGAGTTCTCTCTTTTCTAGCAGTTTTCCGTGAAGGTACTGAAACAGTATTGTTTTATATTGGAATGGCAAGTCAAATCAAAATGCAAGCTCTTTTAATTGGTTTCTTAATTGGAGCAGGACTTTTATTAATCATTGCCTTTTTAATGATTTATGTTGGATTGAAATTACCACTCCGCCCATTCTTTATGGTTTCTAGTTTCATTGTTTTTTACTTATGTATTAAGTTTGCGGGAATGGGAATTCACAGCCTACAATTAGCTGGAATTATCCCAACTACAAATGTTGAACGTTTACCGAGCATGGAATTTTTGGCTTTGTATCCATCATGGGAAAGTACAATCCCTCAACTAATACTAGTAATTGGAGTAGTTGTAATCTTTTTCGCGAAGAAATTTTACAATAAAAAGGTAATCGTAGCTAAAAACAATTAAACATGAAAAGAAAGCGTGGGAGTTTTTATGAAAAGAATTACAGTAATGATTTTAACATTGGTTATTGTAAGTGTATTTGCTTTAGCAGGTTGTGGATCGAAGGACAATAAGGTTGCTGATGGTGTAAATAAAATGTTGAATACAACAGATCAATTATCAAAGGCAATTGATAGTGGCGATCAAGCAAAAGTGAAAGAGGTTGGTCCTAAGTTAGAAGATCAATGGTCCACCTTTGAAGACGATGTAAAGAAGGATAATAAAGCATCATACGAAAAAATCGAAAAATATTTAGATCCAACAATAGCAGGGTCAGAGGCATCAACTCTTGATAAAACGGCTCTAAGTACATTGAATAATCAACTAACAAAAGCATTGAAAGAATTAGATTCAAAAACAAAATAAATAGTAGCAAAAAGACGCCGTTAAGGCGCCTCAGGCTGTCGAAAATCTTTCGATAGCCTTTTTATTTATTCAATATATTTAACAATTCACCGCGTTAATTTGCTTTAATATTATTGGTATATATTGGCTTTTCAATATGTCTGTTGATTGGCGCTCCAGGCACTTCACTTTCCGCGGGCGTGCAGGGGAGCCTCCTCGTTGCTTCGTTACTTGCAGGATACGGGGATTGAAGAATGCAAGTAACAGGCTCTACTTACAGCAGCTTGCAAAATGCGCTAGCAGAATTTATGGATATAAATTCTGATTAGCTAAAAAAACTGCAACACACTTAGCTTGGTTAGAAAAAGTGTGTTGCAATTCTTAAGGTTGATTGACCACCCTGTTGATTGGAGCGGAGGGCACTCGACTCCTGCGGGATATAGAGGTCACTGGAGACCCCGCAAGGCGCTAAAGCGCCGAGGAGGCTTCAGGACCTCCCCGCGGAAAGCGAGTGCCCGGAGCGGAAATCAACAGTCCAGTTAGCAGAGACAATAAATTAATAAAAAATCGGCAATTTAGATTAAGACAAAATAAAAAATTGTCGAGAAAAATCCCCTTTCTCGACAATCTGAGGACATCGTTAAGGTGCCATTTTTATGTTTAGATTAGTTTTATGGACTTCGAGATAGGACCCACAGAGTTAGGTCCTACTGCTACCGTAAAGAAGTGGCTCTGGAACTGCCAACTAGTTCAAAAACACTACTAGTATCAACAAACACTCTAGGAACCCTTTTTCCAATTAAGCAAACTACCTCATAATTGATAGTTCCCATCAACTCGGCAATATCATCGACAGATTGAAAAGAAGACTGATTTTCTCCAAATATGACAACTTCATCTCCTAGTGTGCAATGAGGGAAATCCGTTATGTCAATCATTGTTTGATCCATACATACACGGCCTGCAATCATAGCCTTTTTGCCATGTATTAGTACACTTCCACGATTCGATAACTGACGAGAAAGTCCATCGGCATAGCCAAGTGGCACGGTTGCGATAATACTTTCTTGCTTTGGTCTCCACGTACAGCCATAGCTAACCGTCTGTGATGTAGCTACCTTTTTTATCGCTGCAATTCTAGTTTTAAAACTCATAGCCTGTTTTAGTTGGATTGGGAGTTTTTTTAAGGAAGCATCTGGATATAAGCCATATAAGGCAACTCCAATTCGAACCATATCTAAATGCATTTTTGGAAATTTCATGGTTGCAGCACTATTGCAGCAATGCTGCAAAGGAATATGAATAGAGTGAACCTTTAAAAAGTCTAAAACCAATTGAAACTTTTTGAATTGTTCATCTGTAAAAGTAGAATCTTCACTATCTGCGCTTGCGAAGTGGGTGAAGATTCCTTCCAAATGTACGTGGGTTGCAGCATTAGCTTTTGTAGCAAGTATCAATGCTTCCTCTGGTGAAGCTACACCAATTCTAGACATGCCTGTATCCACCTTTAAATGAATAGAAGCTTTTTTGTGCAATAAAGAGGATTTGACAATGATTTCGTCCATTAGTTCATGGTCAAAAACAGTTAATGTGACATTCTGAAGAATAGCCTCTTCAACTGAACGGGTTGGAGTATATCCAAGAACAAGAATCGGTTCACTGATTCCTGACTCCCTTAATTTGATTGCCTCATCTAAGAGTGCAACTGCTAGATAGTCTGCTCCCATTTGGATAGAAGTCTTTGCAATTTCTACCGCTCCATGTCCGTATCCATCCGCTTTTACTACTGCCATTATTTTTGTAGGTTGTTTAACAAATTGTCTAAATTGAAGGAAATTATGTTTTATATCATCTAATGAAATTTCTGCCCAAGTATCACGATAACTAATTGGTTTCATCAAACTAGCCCCTTTTTAAAATTACCCAATCAATCGAATGAATAACCAAAATCCGCTATTCATTGATTGCTTCGGTCTTGTCAATTTTATAAAAATCCCCCCAAGACAATTCTTGAGGGGATTGGATATGAAATTTAAAATTCTATTAAATAGTAGCAGTTTCTTTTGCTAATGCAGCTTCAACTGATACATAATCATAGCCAAGATCTTTTGCAACTGCTTCATAAGTGATTTCGCCATTTGCCACATTTACACCAAGTTTCAAGGCTGCATTTTCGTTAACGGCTTTAAGAACACCTTTATTAGCAATTTGCAATGCATATGGAACTGTGCTGTTTGTTAAAGCAAATGTTGATGTTCTTGGAACAGCACCAGGCATGTTAGCTACTGAATAGTGAAGAACTCCATATTTTTCAAATGTTGGGTTATCGTGAGTTGTTACATGATCACTTGTTTCAACGATTCCACCTTGGTCAATCGCAACATCGACGATAACAGAGCCAGGCTTCATAGATTTAACCATTTCTTCAGATACAAGTTTAGGAGCTTTAGCACCTGGAATTAATACTGCACCAACAAGTAGATCAGCTTCTGCTACTGCTTCTGCAATGTTAAATGGATTTGACATTAATGTTTTGATTTGGTTTCCGAAAATATCATCAAGTTGACGTAAACGATCAACACTTAAATCGATAATTGTAACATCTGCACCTAATCCAATAGCCATCTTAGCTGCATTTGTTCCAACGATACCGCCACCGATAATTGTTACCTTGCCACGGCTAACTCCTGGAACGCCTGCAAGAAGGATACCTTGTCCACCATGGAATTTTTGAAGGAATTGTGCACCGACTTGAACGGCCATTCTTCCTGCAACTTCGCTCATTGGAGAAAGTAATGGAAGAGTACGGTTTACTTCAACAGTTTCATATGCAATAGCAATAACACCTTTATCTTTAAGTGCTTGTGCTAGTGAAGGTTCAGCAGCTAGATGTAAATAAGTAAATAATATTAAACCTGGACGGAAGTTATCATATTCACTTTCAAGAGGCTCTTTTACTTTCATGATCATATCAGATTGTGCCCAAACCTTTGAAGCGCTTTCAATAATTTCTGCACCGACTTTAGCGTAATCCTCATTTGTAAATCCGCTTCCAAGTCCAGCATTTGTTTCGATTAATACAGAATGTCCTGCTTTTAATAATGAAACAACTCCAGCAGGGGTAAGTGCTACCCGGTTCTCATTGTTTTTTATTTCTTTAGGTACACCAATAAACATATATTGTTTCCTCCTCATAGACATTTAAGTAACTTGCTACCGCTTAAGTATAAGACGGTTCATAAATTATTTCTTTGTTTAGAAAAGAGAAAAAATATATATTTATTTGGTGTTTTACACAAAGAACCTAACCTTGTTGATATTTTTCAACCTTTAAGTCAAGGAATAGAGTCATTTTTTGATTTGGGTCCTTAAAATTAATATCGCCAATCTCAGAAATACGCTTTATTCGGTAATTTAGCGTATTAGCATGTACGTTCAATTCCTTTGCCGCATCATTTATATTGTTATCATTATTAAGGAAGACTTCAAGTGTCTCCACAAGATTGCTGTTGTGCTTTTTATCGTAATCATGAAGGCTCTTCAATGACTGATTTACGTAGTCTTCGCCTTTTCTTTTTTCTAAAATAAAAGTGATTAGTTGATATATTCCTAACTTTTGGTAATTATGAATACCTTTTGTTTCGATAGGGAATTTCTCTTTAATTGAAAAGACGGACAATGTTTCTTGATAGGCTTTGCCAACTTTTTGATAATCTTCGTAAATGCTACTAAATACTGCACTAATATCATTAATTCCGTAACGATCATTCATTTTCCAAGTAAATGACTCAACAAAATGGTCAAGCTCAACAAAAGGATTAGTAATATCTGACGGAGACACCAGTAGAATGAGTTGGTTGCAATCGATTGTATAGAGCATGATTTTTAGGAGATGACTTGTTTTTAATAGGTAGGATATTTGTTGCTCTTCTTTGCTAGTGATATTTTCTGTAAATTGAAAGACTAGGACAGCGAATGATGGAGGAGGTGTGATCTGCAAAGAGAGGAAGTGCTCCATTATTTCCTCTTTTACACTCATGTGACCGGTTAAAAGCTTCCAAAAAAATTCTTGAAAGCGCTCCTCTTTTCGATTTCTTCGCGTCTGAAGCTGTAAGAGCTTATTCTTAGCAGAGTCAGCCGCTTTCTTTAATAACAGTAATTCTTGTTCACTTAAAGTTTTATCAATTTCCAATGCCCAAATAAACCCAAGGATCTCATCTTGTTTCCATATAGAGATAGCAACCCTTGTGCCCAGCCCAATTTCGTCCATCATATTTTTTACTCTGATTGGCTGGTCAGTTTTGAGTAGGGCAGGTATTGTACCTTCTTTCCAGAGCTGATTAATTACTTTTTCAGGTACTTTTCGCCCTATAATAGTAGAGATTCTCGCGGGATCTGTTCTTTCATCATGTGTGCTATAGGCTAGAAGTCGATGATTGGCATCTTCAATAGTAATAGGACACTGAAGTACTTCACTTATGAGATCGGCAAACTCCTCTAAACTATCAAAGGTGGCTTTAAATGGATCATTTTTGATATTATTCATACTTTTTCCCTCGCATTCGGCTTTACAGTGTGCGACTAAACTTCGTTAGTATTATTGTAAATGATTCTTGTTGATTTGTAAAAATCCACAAATCAATAGCTCGATTTTCTCTATTTTTCACAAAAATAAATGTTCACAAATATGTTAGAATATTATTAATTAAGTATTTGAATAGTAATAATCTTCTAATTTGAAAGCGTTATCAACGGATTAAGGGGAGGTTGATTATTGAAAATTTCATTAAAAATTGCTGTTTCTTAAGGTTTTATCTAGTTTTTTTTTGAATAAAAATTAAAACGCTTTCATTTTGGAAAACAAATATAAAGGTACAAAAAGAGTTGATTTTTAAAGAATTTGAATGCATTATTACTATTTTAGTAAAACTTATTATACCATATTAGTGTACTGTTTTAATGAAATAAAGGGGAAAAGAATGAATACGAACAAAGGTTTTTAAACAGGGGGAAAAAATATGAGTAATAACAATCCAAGTAAAGAGCTTCATCGTGGTTTAGAGGAAAGGCATATTACTTTGATGTCTTTAGGAGCAGCGATTGGGGTTGGACTATTTCTTGGTTCAGCTACATCAATTAAGATGGCTGGTCCTGGTATATTGTTTGGATACGCAATTGCAGGGTTAATCATGTTCTTTATCATGAGAGCTCTAGGGGAAATGGCTATCCAAAAACCTGTAGCAGGCTCGTTCAGTACTTATGCTCGTGATTATTTGGGACCAATTGCAGGATTTATTACTGGGTGGAATTACTGGTTCTTATGGGTAGTAACCTGTATGGCTGAGATTACTGCAATAGGTATTTATATGGAATACTGGTTTCCAGGTGTACCACGATGGATTTGGGCACTTGCAGCATTAGTAATCATGGCAACTGTTAATTTCCTTGCAGTAAAAGCTTATGGAGAATTGGAATTTTGGTTTGCTCTTATTAAAATTGTAACCATTATCGCAATGATTGTGCTTGGGGCTGGAATGATCTTCTTTGGAATTGGTAACGGAGGAATTGCCACAGGTATTCATAATTTATGGAGTCATGGCGGCTTATTCCCACATGGAATCAAGGGCGTATTAATGTCATTACAAATGGTAATGTTTGCGTACCTTGGAATTGAAATGATTGGAGTTACAGCTGGAGAGGTGAAAAATCCAGAGAAAAACCTTGCAAAAGCAATTGATACAGTATTCTGGCGTATTCTTCTCTTTTATGTAGGAGCATTGTTTGTTATTATGTCTATCTACCCTTGGGATGAAATTGGTACAAAAGGAAGTACTTTTGTTCTTACTTTCCAAAAAATAGGAATTCCCGGTGCAGCAGGAATCATTAACTTTGTTGTTCTTACAGCAGCACTTTCATCTTGTAACAGTGGTATTTTTAGTACTGCCCGTATGTTATTTAACCTTGCGGGTAATGGAGAGGCTCCAAAGAAATTTGGAAAAGTTACGAAAAATGGCGTTCCAGGTATAGCGGTTATTGCTTCTGCAATCTGTTTACTTGTTGGCGTACTCTTAAATTATATCGTCCCTGCAAAAGTATTTATGTGGTTATCAAGTATTTCAACATTTGGCGCAATTTGGACATGGGGTATTATCTTGTTATCCCAAATTAAACACCGTAAGAGCTTAAAGCCAGAAGAAGTTAAACAATTGAAATATAAATTACCATTATATCCACTTAGTTCTTATGTATCACTTGCCTTTTTAGCTTTCGTTATCGTCGTAATGGCTTTTAGCGCTGATACAAGAATTGCCTTATATATTGGACCTTTATGGATAGCCTTCTTAGTAGCCTTCTATTATTTTAAAGGATTCCATAAAAGGGACTCAGTCAAAAATTCATCTGAAAAACAAGCTAGTTAAATCTTTCTAGTATCAAGAATATATATATTTACAAGAGCAGATCCTAACAGGGTCTGCTCATTTTTTTGGTTATATATACCAATTTTTTTAAAAATGTTGTTTCACAAAACCATAAGAATAGAACTTATCTATTTTGTACTACAAATCTACTATTTTCTCACAGTGGAATATAGTAATATATAGGGATTGAAAATAGTAGAAGATGATTACCTTCGGAGGAAATCTATGAGGAATTTTAAATTTATTGGACTATTTTTGGCAATAGCTAGTCCATACATATTGTTTGAATGCTTTAGGCAAGGATACATAAAAGACCCTTATTTAATTATGCCGAAGGGCCATTTTTATATTGTTAGTGCTGTGGCAGTTTTAGCTGTAATTATTTCCATTTCAGTAGGGATTGCTGGTAAAAGATTGAGGAATATCAAAATAAGCTTTCTTTCACTTTCATTTATCTCCCTTGCTCAGATGTTTCTAGTCCATGGACTCTCAACGCCCGATTTTATCCTTCATGAATCACATCTACCGGGGATTTCATCGCAATTAAGTATTCTATTGGCAACTGTATGGTTATGGTTGTCATCTTTACCTTCTGACAGTAAATTAATTGAATTTATATCGCGGTATGATCATTTTCTTGTTCCAATTTGGATTGTAGCTCTAGGGATTTTTGCGGGGATTGGAATGGTCTTCCCGCACTTAGTTACTATTGTTCCAATGGATGTTCACCCTCTTAACGGGGTAATTACTATGTCAATCATCCTATTAAATTTACTAACATCATATCGATATTTTCAATCATATCGATATTCTAAGTTTCCGCTTCAAATTGCAATTGTTTGCAGTGCTGGTTGGCTGATTGTTTCGCAACTAATTATGGTATTAGGTGTGGTATGGAAACTTAGCTGGTGGATGTACCATATTTTACTGTTAGCATCAATGATTGTGATGTTGATTGGTCTAGTAAAACAGTATTCAGTAAAAGGATCATTGGTGGGCTCATTAAGAGCCTTGTTCACGAACGATCCATTTGAACGGATTACCGGAGGTATTTCCCAAAGTGTTAGAGCATTAGTTATCGCAACTGAAAAAAAAGACACATATACAGCTGGTCATACTTTCAGAGTGACCATGTATGCGTTAAAACTTGGCGAAGAACTAAACTTAGCTCCTGAACAGCTTAGGGCATTAGCGCAGGGAGCACTTCTACATGATGTGGGGAAAATTAATATTCCTGATTCGGTGCTGAACAAACCAGGGAGACTTACTCTTGATGAGAGGATTATTATTGAAAAGCATCCTTTAAAAGGATATGACATGTGTAGAGATCTTGGTTTTATGAAAGAAGAGTTAAGCGTTATACGCTTCCACCATGAAAAATGGGATGGAACTGGCTACCCAAACAAGCTCCAAGGAGAAAACATTCCTCTTTTAGCAAGAGTTACTGCCGTTGTTGATGTTTATGATGCATTAACCTCTGAAAGGTCATACCGAAAAGCCTGGCCTCATCATCAAGCAATGGAATTACTGCTTGAGCAAAAAGGGACACACTTTGATCCGAAATTTGTAGATGCATGGACTCAACTTTGTGAACGTAACCCATCTGTATATCAGTATCCGTCACAAATGATTAATGATGAAACAACAGTTTCGCTACTTTCTTTTTTTTAAAACAATAACTCTATTAAATTTTACTTTTATCAAAACTTGAATGTGTAGCTAATTTATTTGAAATGAAAATTTCGTAAGCTAGAACAAAAAATTAACTGGGCTGTATAAAAAACACTAATAGGGTGTCTGCACTTGCGGATATCCCTATTATTATAGTAATAATTTTGTGTAATTCGACAAAGAAAGACAAATGAATTATTATTTTACACAAAATAAATTGTGCTTTTTATATAGTAATGGTAAAATTACAAATAGAAAGATTCTTTTAATTATTTAGACTTGAAAGCGTTAACATTTAAAAAGAGGAGGTCATGCTTTTTAATTATAAAGTTCATCATTATATGTAAAAAGTTTTACACACCATGAGAAACTCCTCAGAATATAGCTTTAGTTTTATAAAAAATTAAAGTTTATCCGCTTACCACAGAGAACAAATTTTTCGCTTCTTTTATAGATTAAAAAGAATTAACTGATATATCAGAATATAGCAATTATTATTTTTAAAAAATAATACAATTAATTTTAAATTCCATTATCGTTGTACCTTTTTAAGCTAATCAGAACTTATATCCAAATATTCTGCTAGCGCATAAGGGCAATTACGCCTAATCACCGCCTTTAGGGGCTCGCTTATCGGCGGATTTTCTTATAAACTCTACATTTATATAGGATCAAGGATTTAACTTATGATTCAGGAGGAGATTAATATGAGTAACAAACAAGGGCAAGAACTGCACCGTGGGTTAGAAGAAAGACATATTAATTTAATGTCTTTAGGAGCGGCTATTGGGGTAGGATTATTCCTTGGTTCGGCAACTGCGATTAAAATGGCAGGTCCGGGAATTATTGTTGGTTATGGTATTGCGGGAGTTATTATGTTCTTTATCATGAGAGCACTTGGAGAAATGGCCATTAATAAACCTGTTGCTGGATCTTTCAGCGCATATGCTCGTGAATATATCAGTCCATTGACTGGGTATTTAACAGGATGGAACTATTGGTTTTTATGGATTGTAACCTGTATGGCTGAAATTACAGCTGTGGGCGTTTATATGAAATATTGGTTCCCTGGAAGTGCTGGCTGGGCATGGGCGCTTGCAGCACTAGTAGTTATGACTACTGTTAACTTCCTTGCGGTAAAATTATATGGTGAATTAGAATTCTGGTTTGCACTTATTAAAATTGTAACCATCTGTGCTATGATTGTTGTCGGTTTAGGTACAATTATCTTTGGGCTTGGACATGGTGGAGTTGCCACAGGTATTAGTAATTTATGGAACCACGGTGGAATCTTTCCACATGGTATAAAAGGTGTATTAATGGCTTTGCAAATGGTCATGTTCGCTTACCTTGGTATTGAAATGATTGGGGTTACTGCTGGAGAAGTTAAAAATCCAGAAAAAACTCTTGCAAAAGCAGTTGATTCAGTATTCTACCGTATCCTTATTTTCTATGTCGGTGCATTATTTGTTATTATGTCTATCTATCCTTGGCAAGAAATCGGAACAAAAGGAAGCCCGTTTGTTTTAACATTTAGCCAAGTAGGGATCCATGGAGCTGCAGGAATTATTAACTTTGTTGTTTTAACCGCAGCACTTTCCTCTTGTAATAGTGGTATTTTTAGTACAGGACGTATGCTATTTGATTTAGCGATAAATGGTGAAGCGCCTAAAAGCTTAGGCAATGTTTCAAAATCTGGTGTACCAGGGCTTGCGATTATTGCCTCAGCAATTGTGTTATTACTTGGGGTTGCACTAAACTATTTCTTACCTGCAAAAGTATTTACTATGGTTACTAGTATTGGTACATTTACCGCCATTTGGACATGGGGAGTTATTTTGATAGCTCAGCTTCGTAACCGTAAAAATATGTCACCTGAACAAAGAAAAAATTTAAAATACAAGTTACCTTTATATCCTTTATCATCTTATATTTCTCTTGCATTCTTGGTTCTTGTCCTTGTTGTTATGGCTATCAATCCTGATCAAAGAATCGCTGTAATTGTTGGACCAATCTTTATCCTATTGTTAGTAGGTATTTATTACATTAAAGGATTTAATAAGCGTGATAAATTAAATTCTTCAAATAAAGAACAAGCTAGCTAAACTAAATTTAAAATGCTAAAGAAAAGACAGTTTTGCAAATGCAAGACTGTTTTTTCTTTATCTTTAGCTAAGCAGAATTTATAGTGGAGTGATTTTGTTGTTTTTTCACATACTAAACATGTTAAAACTAAATGGAGGTTTTTTATGTGAAGAAACTAGCAACTATTTTTGCGATTACGGTTGTATCTCTCTCCCTTTTGAATGTAAAGGTTAACGCACAAAACATTTCAAAACCACAAGTGAATTTACAGGAACAAAATACAATGTCAGTTTTGTGGTTCCAAAAGGCTGGAGAATCAAAAGCTTTATATTATCAAGGCTATAATATAGGAAAAATGAGATTGGATGATATCCTAAGCAAAAACATCAAGAAAAAAGGATTTAAACCTGCTGTAATTCTTGATATTGATGAAACGATCGTAGACAGTAGTCCACTTTATGCTTGGAATATCCATACTGGAAAAGCATCCCCGTGGGAGAAGTGGATTGAAAAGGCGAAAGCGAAGGCACTTCCTGGGGCCGTGGAATTTTTGAAGTATGCAGATTCAAAAGGTGTGGAAATTTACTACATATCTAACCGAAAAGAGGCCCAGAAGGAAGAAACCATTAGAAATTTAAAGCAAATCGGTGCTCCACAAGTAGATGCAGAGCATGTTTTATTACAACAACCGGGTGAAAGAGGAAAGGAAACTCGTCGCCAAAGTGTTGCTACAACACATAAAATTGTTCTATTATTTGGCGACAACTTAGGTGATTTCAATGGTTTTGATGATTTATCAGTATCAGGAAGAATTTTGGAAGTTGATAGAAGAAGAGATGAGTTTGGTAAAAAATTGATTATTTTTCCAAATCCGATGTATGGAAATTGGGAAGAGGCTATTTACAATTACTCTTCCAGTAAATCTGATGCTGAAAAAGAAAAATTAAGAAAAGAAAGCTTGGAAAAATTTCATCCATAAGATGACCGCTGCAGCAAAGATTGTTGCAGCGTTTTTTTTAAGTTAATCCAAATATTTTCCCTTCTATTATTTAATGTTTTTGGCACTTATTAATAGTTTATTAATATTGTTGTTGTATTATTGTTTATGCATTAAAAAATAATTAACCAGATTGAGTTGTTTACTTAATTCATCTATTTTGTTTTGCACCAGTGGTAGGTGCTCTTTTTGTTTTGAAACTTTATTTATATGTATCTACCACTAATGGAAAATGAAAACATAACAAATTACATTGATTTTTGATATGATGAAGATGTTTTTTTAAAAACCAATTTGTAAATGTTTCATCACGGGAGGTACATCCATGGATCGATTTTTGCAATTAAATACGATTTTTATCAGTATTGTTATAGAAGCAGTCCCTTTTATTGTAATAGGAGCATTCATTGCAGCACTAATTGAAGTTTTTGTCTCTGAACAAATGATCTTAAAATTCATGCCTAAAAATAGATATTTGTCTGTCGTTGCTGCAAGTTTAATGGGGATTGTTTATCCGGGATGTGAATGTGGTATTGTTCCTATTTGTGCAAGGTTGGTAAAGAAAAAATTACCGTTGCCATCGGCCATTTCTTTTATGCTTGCAGGCCCAATTGTTAATCCAATTGTTTTGTTTTCCACATTTATTGCATTCGGAAATAGTTGGACAATGGTGGGCTATCGGTTTGGGTTTGCTGTAGTTATCTCTATTTTAGTTGGATTAATCCTATCATTTGTCATAAAAGAAGATCAATTAAAGATAGATATTATTCATAACCACGAACATGTACATGACCATTCAGAGCAAAATTTGAAACAAAAATTATCCAGCTTAATAACCCATACGATTGATGAATTTATAAATGTAGGGAAATATTTAGTAATGGGATCATTGATAGCAGCTGCGATGCAAACTTATATTCCGACTTCTACACTTGTAACATTTGGTCATACAAAAGCTTTAGCTGCCTTGATGATGATGGCTTTAGCATTCGTTTTATCCGTTTGTTCAGAAGCTGATGCATTTATAGCGTCTAGTTTTCGTAATATATTCCCTCAAAGCTCTCTCACAACCTTCATGGTCTATGGACAAATGGTGGATATAAAAAACTTACTCATGATGTTTGGGGAGTTTAAACCTAAATTTGTTGTTTTACTTGTTTCTTTAATATCAACATTAGTATTTGTTGGTTCATTACTTCTGTAAAGGATGAAGTTTTATGTTACGTATAATAATTTTGCTCCTTTTTACAAATTTATTCTTCTTTTTACATTTGACAGGAAATATATCGAAATACATTAATATGAAATATTCCTTTCTTTCTTATAGCATGATTTATGTTATGTTTTTCTTAACAATTGCTGAAGCAATCAGATGGTATAATTCAGAGAAAAAAAATCAAAATGAACTAGAATGTCACGACTGTCATCATGCAAATGGACACGAACACAAAAAGAAACATCTTACATTTGGAAAAAAACTAAAAAGAATTGTTTCCTATATGATGGTTCTTCTACCCGCCCTTTCAGGTGTCCTTTTACCTGTTGCAACTCTTGATTCACAACTGGTGAATGCAAAAGGATTTCAATTTCCTTCACTCGAAGATGGGAGTGACCGATATGGTATGCATCAAATTCTAAATCCAGATATGAGCCAATTCATGGGGAAAGATTCCTTTTTAGATTTAGTTAATAAGGAATCAAAATCCTATAAAGGAAAAAATCATATCACTTTAACGGATGATGATTATTTGAAAGGGATAGAGGTTATCTATAATTATTTAGGGGACTTTGCTGGAAAAACCATCACTATGAAGGGTTTTACCTATAATGGCCCCAATTTGAATTCGAACCAAATTTTCTTATTCCGTTATGGTATGATTCATTGTATTGCAGATTCGGGTGTATTCGGTATGTTAATTCAATTTCCTACCACCGTTCATATTCCAAACGACCAGTGGTACCAGGTAACGGGTACCGTTGATACGATGTACTATCAACCATTTAAAATGAATATTCCTGTTTTAAAAGTGACCAACTACAAGACAATTGAGCAACCAAAGGAAGCTTATGTATATCGTAATAGTTTTAATTAATATAAACCCGTAGGACGCTACCCAATGTCATTAACACGGGGTTCTAAATAATGTAAATAAACAATTGTTTTTAAAGGCTTTTCGCATAAATTGTTGTTTTTGGTCCGTAACTTTGCCCGTTGATTTCCGCTCCCGTGACCTCTATCCCGCAGGAGTCGAATGCCCTCCGCTCCAATCAACTCAAGTGGATAAAGTAAAAATATCTGAAAAACACACAAAAGGAACATATATTCTCTTGTTATTTCAAAAACACTATCTTAATCGACGTAAGTACCAGTTTTTGGTATTTTGATCGGAAAAGTGGTGGTTTTTTTATGGAAAATAGTAAGTTTTTGTTGGCAGTAGAGGTGGTCCAGAATCTCTTGGATGATTTCATTTACATGTCGATTCGGGGGAGAAGTACACAAGAGAAGGTAAAAACAAGTTAGATTTTAAAACTAGGATTTTATTTATGCTTAATTTTGTAAGGAAGTCTATCAAATTGAATTGGATCATTTTTTTGAACAGTTTCGTAAGGGGGAACCGTTCATTAGTAAACAAAGATTTTCAGTAGTAAGTAGAAAAATCAAGCCAAAGGCATTTATAAAGTTAGGCCAAGCATTGGTAGAATGGTTTTTTGATTACAGCCAATGAAATGTACCATCCTTGACATAGTTTTACTACTGTATGACAAAAAGTGTACCAATGAATGATAGACTGTTTACCACTTCATACCTTCTGGATGATCAAAGATCAGAAAACCATAGTTTCTGGAATCAAAAATGTTTTACTTGTTATACAAATTTGATTGATTTTCAATAAGATTAGTCTTCCGCAAACGGGCCAGATTGTTGCATAAAAATTGTAAAGAAAATTGTAAATTGTGAGGATTTTTACTTAAACTAACGTTGCAGGTAAGTGGAAGAAGGAATAATTAATTTCTATATCGAATGCATTAAAAGTAAGAAAATGTTGTTATAACAATGGAAGATTATATAAATAGAAGGCAATTAGAATATGTAGGGGAGAATATGGAATCTAAGTTAATTATCATACGAGGAAACTCTGGGGAGTGGAAAAACAACGACTGCGAAAAGTCTTCAAAATCATTTGGGGCATGGAACGCTCTTGGTTTCTCAGGATACTGTTCGCCGTGAAATGTTGAAAGTTCACGATAGGGAAGGGAACCTTTCAATTAATTTGATTCGCCAAATCGCAGAATATGGTAAAGATAAATGTGAATTTGTTATTATGGAAGGAATCTTGTATAAAAGTCGTTATGGTGAAATGCTGAATAACTTAATCCAGTTCTTTAACCAAAAGACGTATACTTATTATTTTGATTTATCCTTTGAGGAAACAGTCATACGTCACAACTCTAGTTCGAAAAAGATGGAATTTGGAGAAGATTCTTTGCGTGCCTGGTGGAATCCAAACGATTATCTTGGCGTGGATGGAGAAATGATATTGACTAATCATATGTCACAAAACGATGTATTGAAACTGATTTTAAATCAATTGCAAGAGTAATTATTCCGATCGGTTTTAAATACTAATTTTCTGCTTCAACTATCGGGCAGGATTGTTCAACAAGAAAATAGAAAATAATGTTAAAATATTCTTAGGATATGGGAGGGATTATATGATTTTTGAAACATTAACAGGACAGCTTACGGTTGTAATAACCCTTGCTTTTGGGTCATTGTTGATTGTGCTCTCCCCCATAATAAATAAGGAAAATAAATACTTTGCTTGGTTTAGTCTGGCGATGGGCGTTATAGTTTTATTCCTTTTATTTTGGTTCACATTTGGCAACGAGGTTATTAGACATCAGATACTAAAATATGGACTTCAATAAAATTCTTATTCAAGTAACGGGGGCAATAGTTGAAGATTCAGCTGCCATTTTGGTGGTTTTTTTTCTTCTTGAACGAACGGGGCAGGTTAACTGAAAAAGTAACCAGACACTTTGTGGTTACGATGAATAAATTTCTTTTTGCGTTAACGGAGCAGTTATATAAAATAAAAAGTAAACTAATTGATTCTTTACTAATCATTTTAAATGGTGTACTCTAATTATAGAATGATCGTTCTAAAATGTTATTAAAGGAAATTGCCCATTAAGGAGAAGGAAGTAAAATGTCAAGAAATAGGGAATTTGATGAGAAAGTCGTCCTTAGAAAAGCGATGGAACTCTTCTGGAAGCAAGGATATGAAAAAACATCAATGCAAGATTTGGTTGATTATATGGGTATTCATCGCAGAAGTATATATGATACATTTGGGGATAAACGCTCACTGTTCTTAGCTTCTTTAACTTACTATGAAACGTTTGTTATCGAAACATTTACTGGAATTATCAGTAACTCTACAACAGTAAAGAAAGCTGTTCGGGATGTTTTTAATTATGTTATACAATCAGCTGAATTAGACGTCTATCCAACAGGCTGCCTATCAGTAAATGCTGCTGTAGAGCTATCCTTACTAGACCAAGATATTAAACATATAGTGACAAAAATGTTTAAAGATACTGAGGCTATGTTCGAGCAAATGCTTGAAGAAGGTCGAAAAAAAGGCGAGTTGAATGAAGAGCTAAATCCTCAAATTACTGCCCAATTTCTGCATAATAACCTTGTTGGTTTAAGGGTCATGGTTAAAACAAACTATTCAAAAGAGGAATTAGAAAGTATCCTTGATTTAATGTTGAAAGTGTTAGATTAGCTTTCTTTTTTCTTTATTAATTCTAGAACGATCGTTCTTAAAATGTTAATGTGATAAAACAAAATTAAAAATAAGGAGAATTCATATGTCAAACTTCACAATACCGACAGAATCAACATTTATAGAGGCGAATGGTACTCGTTTTGCTTACAGAAAATTTGGGGCTGAAACAGGTACACCTGTTGTTTTCTTAGTGCATTTTAGAGGGACAATGGAAAATTGGGACCCGAATATGGTTGCTCCAATCGCAAAAGAACGACCGGTCATTCTTTTTGATAATAAAGGTGTGGGGGAAACAAACGGGCAAACACCAGAAACTATTAGTGAAATGGCTCAGGATGCTGCAACATTCATTAAAGCACTGGGCTTAAATAAAGTTGATATTTTAGGATTTTCAATTGGTGGAATGGTTGCACAAGAATTAGCATTACAAGAAGGAGACCTTATTCGTCGAATTGTAATTGCTGGTTCTTCTCCAGAAGCAGGGGTCAGACCAGAACCAGTGATTTTTGAAAGAATGACACGACATGGAGGAAATGTAGATACTGCTATAGACGATTTCATGTTCTTCTTCTACAAATCAACTGAAACAAGTAAATCTGCTGGGATGGATTCTCTGCAACGAATTATGAGTCAGAAACAATTTGAAAGTTCAGATCAAGTTCAAGCTGCTCAACTAAACGCTGTTGCAAAATGGGCACAACCAAAGCCTGATCAAGACTATGACTGGTTGAAAAATATCACTCACCCAGTACTTGTGACAAATGGTAACGAAGACGTAATGGTAGAAACAAAAAACAGTTTTATTTTATCTGAGAAGTTACCAAATGCCCAACTGATTATTTATCCCGATTCTGGTCACGGACACTTATTCCAATTTCCAGAGTTATTTGCTGAGAATGTGAATTCTTTTTTAGATGCCACATCACTATATGATTTATAATAAGTAAACAAAAAAAGGAGCTTGAAAATGAGTAAATTATTTGATGAAGTACGTATTGGGAATTTCAACTTAAAGAATAGAATAGGTATGGCAGCTATGACTAGAAGTCGTGCCTTAGAAGACGGGACACCGAGTGACTTAGCGGTTGAATATTACGGTCAACGAGCATCAGTTGGTTTAATTATCAGTGAAGGTACTCAACCTTCTGACGACGGTCAAGGCTATACAAACACACCGGGTATATATACTAAAGCTCACATTGATGGTTGGAAGAAAATCACTTCAAAAGTTCATAGTGAAGGGGGTAAACTGTTTATTCAACTGATGCACGTCGGACGAGTCTCTCATCCTGACAACACACCACATCACCGTCAAGCTGTTGCACCATCAGCTATTGCACCGAATGTGGAAATCTTCACGGCAGAAGGAATGAAGGGAATTCCTACACCGAGAGAGTTAACAGAAGGAGAAATTAAAGAAGTCATTAATGAATTTCGTTTAGCAGCACGCTCAGCCATTGAAGCTGGAGCAGATGGTGTTGAAATTCATGGTGCTAACGGTTACCTTATTCAACAGTTCTTAAGCGAAAATGCAAATCACCGTCAAGATGCATATGGTGGTTCTATTGAAAACCGTTCGAGATTTGCGATTGAGGTAGCTAAAGCAGTAGTTGAAGAAATAGATGCAGAACGGACAGGTATTCGTTTTTCCCCACAAGGAACATTGAACGGGATAGAAGAAGGGGAAACAAATATTGATATGTATCGTTATTTAATTGCGGAGTTAGATAAGCTTAATCTTGCCTATCTTCATGTCATGCACTTTGGAAATGAACCATTAGTACAGGAAATTCGCGAATTATGGTCGCAAGCTCTTCTTATTAACCGACCAGGACGACCTTTAGAGCATTTAGGAGTAGACGTAGATAGTGAAGTGGCTGATGTTGTTACCGTAGGAACTTGGTTAATCTCAAACCCTGATTTGGTGGAACGTTTAAAAGTTGGCGCACCATTGAACGAACCTGACCGAAATACAATGTATGCTGGCGGTGCGGAAGGATATATCGATTATCCTTCCATGAAACAATAACTGGCATATAAACAGCAGGAACAATTAATGAAACTTTCCCATATCTATTCAAGTTTTGGGGGAGTTTCATAATGTTTGCGTTAAAAGAGAATGATGAAGTTTCAGGATATCTTGTTTTACAATAAAATCAGGAATTCACTAGTAATTAATGTAGAGAGGCAGGCGTTTTGCCGTGAGAGCATTTGTAATAGAAGGATATAAAAAAGATCCTACTTTTATTGAACGACCAATGCCCAAAATAAGAGATAATGAGGTTTTAGTGGAAGTACATGCAGCGAGTATAAACCCCCTTGATACAAAAATACGTAAGGGCGAATTAAAACTTTTGTTGCAATACGACATGCCTTTAACGTTAGGTAACGATTTTAGTGGATCCATTATCGAAGTTGGTAAAGGGGTAACCAAATTTAATGTGGGTGATGAAGTTTACGGTCGTCCTCGTTCAGAAAAGATGGGTACATTTACAGAATATCTATCTGTTCATGAAGCAGATATTGCTTTAAAACCTAAAAACCTTAGTTTTGAAGAATCAGCTTCTATACCTTTAGTTGGATTAACTTCATACCAAGCTCTTCATGATATATTGAGTGTGAAAAACGGTCAAAAAGTTCTCATTCATGCTGGCTCAGGCGGCGTAGGAACTTTTGCTATACAACTAGCAAAAGAAATGGGAGTGTATGTTGCAACGACTTCTAGCGAAGGAATTGAATTAACCAAATCACTTGGAGCAGATAAAATCATTAATTATAAATCTGTGAATTTCGAAGACGTCATAAAAGATTATGACGCAGTAATTGATAGTGTTGGAGGTGAAACATTAGAGAAGTCATTTTTGACAGTAAAAAAAGGGGGTAAAATTGTTTCTATCGCTGGAACTCCGAATGGTAGTTTCGCAAAAGAAATGGGACTTGGTCTAATTAAGAAAACAATTCTCTCATTAGTCAGTTCAAAAATAACTGGATTGGAAAAAAAGTATGATATAAAATACACCTTTCTTTTTATGAAACATAGTGGGCAACAGTTAGAAATTTTATCAGAACTTTTAGAAGCAGGAACAGTGAAACCAACAATTGACCGAGTGTTTCCTTTTGAAGAAGCTAAACATGCGTTAGCGTATACAGAGACAGGTAAAGCTAAAGGGAAAGTAATACTTAAATTAAGGTGATACTGATGTAGCTTTATAAAAAAGTCTGATTAAAAATACTCGTCAATCATTGATTTATCGCTACAGTAATAATACGTTTTTTGAAAAAAGATTGATAAAAATAAGCTTTTTCACCCATGCAAATACACATGATTTCATAAAAAAGTTTGATAAAAACAATAGCTAAACCCTTATAAATCAAGGGTTTAGCCCAAAATATTGTGACGTTTTTATCAAACTTTGTTTTAAATAATCAATCTTCTTTATAAATTATCAAACTTTATTTTAAATCAACAACTGAGTGTCTGAATGAGCACTAGCACAACAAAAAAGATACCTTACTAATACAAATATTTTTCAACTCCCATGAAAATTAAAAAAGTTCAAAATAGAGAAAAAAAGTATAACAAAATTGACCCAGTAAAAATGCTTTTTTAAAAAAGGCTGAGCCTTCTGAGTGGTCATTATTGAGTTGATAGACAATACCTTCCTTCTATAAAAAGTATAAAATTGGCTGACGCAACGACCAAAATAAGGATTAATCTCACATGAGTGCTACCCATATAGGGCGCGACAGTCGGTGGTACACCGTGATCGTTGGAGTCAGACTAACGGATGGGCTCTATGGTACCATAGTGTATCGACCTTCTTCGTCAGCCGTAGAAACAGTATAGACAGGGGTATCCATTTTCATTCTCTGTGGTGAAACGCTGATTTTTGCGCTTCATGGATGGCTAACGGGGGGCGTTAGTTCAACAAGAATTGATTTTACAGTCTTCCACAATCAGGCGCTTTTCTAAAACATGATTTACATTCTTAATTTTTCTATAGCCAGTTTATTTGGAAACAAGGAGGAACAATAAGATTATGCGAATTGAACAGTTGCAAAGGAAAAGGACGGTAGAGGAAGTATCCGTCCTTTTCTTTTGCCTTGTCATTTTATCGGTGTTCCCGGAGCATAGTAGTCTGGAGGCAATTTAAGCCATCCCCGCCTTTTCACAAGTTCTTTTAGGGTTGCTCCAAACGTCATATATTCCTGTAAATATTCAAGCCATATTAAGGTAACATCATTGCGTATAGATTGAATAATTGCATTTGAACAATAGGAAATTAATATAACAATTTTAATATTAAGGCTATTTGCAAGTTCATCATCCGACAACTTGACACCTAAAGGAACATCTCTTGGATTTGACTGCGGCTTGGACTCACTTAAGGGTGGTAAGGGAACACCTTCTGATAACATAAAAGCAATCATTCGTTCTTTCTGTGATTTGAACATCTTAACGCCTTCATGGAGAGCTTTTTTTAATTCGGGATCCGTTGTGCTGTTAATCCCTGCTTCGGAATGAACTTGTTCATCCGCTAATTCAGAAAGATAGGACCAGCAGGACATGACCTCCCCAATATGCAGGGGTGATTTGGGTTCATCATCAACAAAAGATTGGATAACATTATTAACAGCTTGTATGACATCTGGCATACTTCTCACCTCACTTTTCTGTTTAGGTCAAACCTGGAGGATAATACGGCGGTGGAACCTTGAGCCATTCTCGTTTTTGCATCAATGATTTAAATGTTATTAAAAAAGTTATGTGTTCTTGCATAAATTCAGCCCACATCAGACTTACATCTGTGCGAAGGGATTGGGAAGCAGCTTGTGAACAGTTTGTAATCGCCATTGATATTTTTTTCATAAGGCTGTTTGCAAGCTCGTTATCCGTCAATTTAACCCCTAATGGAACACTATTCGGGTCAGAAATTGGTTTCGATTCACTAAGAGGGGGTAATGGAACTCCCTCTGAACGCATAAATGCTGAAATCCGCTCTTTCTCCGACCTTAAAATGTTGACTGCTTCTTGAAGGGCCTTTCTTAATTCAAGGTCAGTTGTACTGTTAATCCCTGCTTCGGTCTGTACTTGTGTCTCACCGACTAATGCTAAGAATATCCAGCATCCCATAGCCTCGCCAATGTGAAGAGGCACTTTGTTATCATCTTTAATAAAAGACTGAACTACACTTTTCAAGGCTTGTAAAAGATCAGGCACATACTCCACCGTCCTTACTTTTTTTAAATTTCCCCTAAAAAGTAATATTAATGCACAGAAGAGCTTTTAATACAAATTGTGAATCGTGGCAAGGAGACTGTAAATTTATTTACTATGAGACTTAACTCGAATAAGATTTAGGAATTGATCTTCCACGATCGGGCGCGATTCTTTAGCAAGAATTGTGTTTTTTCAATATGTTAAGAGCTAGATTGTGGAAAAAACATTTCAAATAAAAATAGATTCCTTTGTTAAAATAATAAGAACTTGTGAAGGTTCGCACTAAAATTAAACAGACAGCTATTTGGACAAGGAATTAATAAGATAAAAAGAGAATAGATAGATAATTACAAATGCTATTAATGGTTAAGGGAGAAGGATTAAATATGTCATATTGCAAGGTTCGCCAAGCAGAAATATACTATGAAGATTTTGGGGAAGGAAAACCAATTATTATGATACACGGTTTTACGCCTGACCATCGATTAATGAGTGGATGTATGGAACCTATATTTACAAAGAGGGATGGATGGAGACGAATTTATATTGACCTCCCAGGTATGGGATTAACAAAAAATTATAATGGAATAAGAAGTTCTGATGAAATGTTGAATGCTGTTTTAGATTTTATTCAAGCAATAATTCCTGACCAAGAATACTTAATTGCTGGAGAATCTTACGGTGGCTATATATCTAGGGGCATTATTCAAAAGCAAAAAGAAGAAATACTCGGTGCAGCGTTTATTTGTCCAGTTATTATTCCTTTTTTAGAAAATAGAACAGTTGAAGAACATAAAATATTGAAAACTGATGAAAATTTTATTGAAAGTTTATCAAAGGAAGAATTAGAGGATTTTAGGAATAACAATGTTGTGCTTGATGAGTACAC
Source organism: Neobacillus sp. PS3-40 (assembly GCF_030915485.1). Taxonomy (GTDB): domain Bacteria; phylum Bacillota; class Bacilli; order Bacillales; family Cytobacillaceae; genus JAUZPL01. The sequence goes on from NZ_CP133266.1 coordinate 3,229,627, forward strand.
ATGGTTAAGATACAACCGAGAAATTTTAAGTGGTTGTAAAATTGGAGATGAAAAGTTTTTAAATAATGTTACGGATAAATATGGATTTTCATTTAAAATTGACCAATCTGATTTTCTAAAACCCAGTGTATTCCTATTAGGAAGACAAGACTCTTCTGTTGGATATAAAGATGCACTAAACGTAATAAACAAGTACCCACGGGCAACTTTTGCTATATTGGATAGAGCGGGTCACAATTTACAAATTGAACAACCACAACTTTTTAACTCTTTAGTAAATGAATGGTTGGATAGAATTGAAGAGATTTAAGAAATGATCTTCAACAAACGTGCGCGATTATTTAATGGTGATCGCGCCTATTTAATGTTTAGGGAGCCTTTCTTGAATAAGGAAGGTTATCTTTTATCTGGTTTTGGAGAAAGAAATGGTACCTAAATTAAGGTTTAAAGGTTATAGTCCTTCTCCATTCAAAATAGTAAACAAAAAAGTATTACTTGATTTTTCAAAAAATAGTAATATAGTTATGGGATTTTAAAATCGTAATAATTCTTCCTTTTGAGGTGATTATTTTGATTAACTTTTATTTAGATATAAATCAGTTTCAAATCTCGTTAGGAGGAAAAACGATTACTTTGTTACCCAAAGAGTTTGCATTATTTCAATTTCTCTATAATCACCCGAACCAAGGATTTTCAAGAGAAGCATTATTAAATGCAGTTTGGCCGCATGAAGATCCAACTGATCGAACGGTCGATGACCATATTTATCGACTCCGAAAAAAACTTAAATGCTGGCGAGATTACTTAGATATAGAAACAATCCGCGGTTTGGGATACCGACTTTTTGTTGTTGAACAAAATGGGGTGATTCTTCCTTCCATTAAGGATATTGAATTTAACGACCAATTTAAAAAGATATTTTCTAAATATCATTTATTCGGACAAGGTGAAGCAATGCAAGCACTGGCCGACCAACAAAAAATATTAGGAGTAAAACTCGACCCTTTTTACACTATGTATATGGAATTAATAAAAGGAAATTGGAAAATCCTTTTGGACGAAACTATTCCCTTCTGGGATCGAGCTTATTTTATGATCATTCTCTACGGATTATTAGAAGATGATCCCGTAATTGGAATTAAGATGATCCAAAAATTCCTACAGAAAAATGAATTAGAGTTATCTCGGAAGTGGGAATTACAAGCTCTTGATTTGGTCTTCTTCTTTATATGGAATAGACAATTTGATAGAGCTTGTGTACAGGTAGAGTGGGCTTTGAAAATGGTTTCTAAACATCAAATTGAGAACTATCACTTGTCTATTTTGACCAACCAAGTGTTTGTTCTTTTGGCTTCCTCCCTCGGTGATGCTGAAGAGAAACTTAATGAGATAGAAACATTGCTTATGGAAAAACCATACCTTAGAGAGAGTAGCTACTTTGAAATTGCAAAGGGCATTTATCACATGAAAAAAAATGAAAAGGAAGCAGGAAAGTATTGTATCCATAAGGGCATGCAGATTATGAAAACAACAAAATTTGAACTTCAATTTTTCCACGCTGTTACACATGTCTGCCATTTGTTGAAGCAACAAGTAAGAGAAAATGATGAACTTCTGATTTATTATCAAAAGCTTCGAATCGATATAATGAGAAAATTGAATGGAGAGCAATTGAAAAATTCATTAAAAAAACAGCTAATTTCATTCCTCTGATATTCCTCTGACAAATGATTTGTATTATAAGAATAACAAATCAAAGATCGGAGTAGTTGGAAATGAACCTAATCGATGTCATAGTAAGGGTTTTTTTGATCTTGTTTTTTGCATATGGGATTACTATAGGAACAATATATCTCGTAACACTAGCTAAAATTGATATAAAAGATGTTAGCCAGCGTAATGGTGTAAAATTTATGTCGATTGCATTGATTGGTAACTTTTCACTTATTGTTGTTGTTTATCTAATGATGCATTACCTTGATAAAAAAGATTTATTTTCCCTTGGCTTTTATATCACTAAGGTAAATGTCTTATTAGGTCTCATAATGTTTATTTTAACAGTGTTCATTGCGCTATTGTTTGTCTATGTTCTTCAACAAATGGGAATGGTTAAATTTAAAATAAAGTCAATGGTACTGTCTAGAATGAAGAAGGAATGGACCACTTTTTTTCTGCCCTTTTTTGTTCTTTTTCTTGCTGCATTGCAAGAAGAAATCATGTATCGCGGATATTTTTCCTATATATTTCAAGGGTACGGAATGTTAACAGCTATGTTGCTATCTAGCAGTCTATTCACCGTTTGGCACTTTTTAGGTAACAGAGTAAATATATTTCAGGTAATTGAATGGTTTGTTTGTGGCATTCTTCTATTTTACTTATACGATAAAAGCCATTCGATATGGCTCGTTACTTTCCTGCACTTAAGCAGAAATCTGACAAATGTTTTCATTTGGAATATTGCCGATAAGTATTCATTTCTAAAATTTGATAACCCTATTAAACCACGTTATAAAACCGTACATACTATCTTATGGACTAGTATTATTGCTAGTTTAACGTTTATTATATTTGATTATTAAAATAATTTTTGTTTAGAATGAATTTAGCTAATCCGAAAGCTCCTTGTTATTCCATTAAAGGGCGCTATCCTTGAAAAAGGATACGCTCTTTTTTCATTTTATTGCCATTTAATTGAATAACTTACTATAAAGAAAACTAGATATTCTTATTGAAATATAGAAAAAATTTTAAAAAATGCATGAAACCAACGATTCTTTAATAACAGGAATGGATATTTATGGTAAAATATATCAAGACTGGTGAAAATCATGAAAAATAATTATACGGTGTTCTTTTTATTTTTGTTTATAGCATCTATTGCGGGTGGTATGGCACTTAAAAATTTTTTCGATTATTCAATGATTGTTGGAGTTGGATTAGCCATGATATTTCTTTTAGCTTCTGCGAATTTCACTCGGGAAAAGAAAAAATACATCACATAATTATATTTTTTATTATGCTAAAGGGTGCAAGAGTTGGAGATCAAAGCTGTCATTGCAGCAACTTTTTCCTTTTGTTCTAAATGTCAATGGAATTAAGGAATGATATGTTTCAAATTAATGAGACATATGCATTTTCCAGACTCTACCCCCATATTGTTCTGATAAAGTTAACTTTTTACAAAAGAAAAAGGTAGGTGAGACCTATGAAAGTATTTAACATTATTATCGAATTTCTCAACAAAAAAAAGCATTTTGACTTTTGGGGAGATAGGTACGAGGAACTATCTGATGATGATATAAAATATATAGAGAAAGCTCCAACTCAAAATCCATATGGACTTATAGGAATGCTTGTAGGTGGAGTTGCGTTTGCATTTGGCCCCAAATACGGCTTTATCCCTGTAATTAATCTTATCTTTTGCATAGTAACCTTTTTTACTTTTGATTGGGAAAAAGAAGATAATCCTTGGCCATTTTACGTAGGTATAATACTTTCATTGATCGGATTATCAATGTTTATTAAAGGTGAAGTTCACCATCTAATAATCTAATATATTTTGTTGAAAGCCTTCCCCTCCAAGACACCTAGGACCTACTTTTCTCATTTCAGCATAATATCAGCTAATTGTGGGTTAACAACTTGTTAAACAATCGGGCGCTTTAACACAATAAGATATAAAATTAAAAAGCTTAAAATATACAAGTTTTTATAAATTATTTGCGTATTTCACCTTTTTTACCTTCACAAAGGATACTGCCATTAACAGTATTTTATAATTGTAAAATACAAAATTATTTACTCAAATCCGCATTTGAATAATTGAATGGTATCTTACATAAATACTACATTCGCCAAGAGGTGAAATCCCTTTTAATTTTTTGATGAACCCAGCCGTCTTATTATTGTTTGCTATAATAGAAAGAGTTAATAGAAAATGAATAATAAGTGGTGATCTTAAGAAAATGAGTGATATCGAAGATGAACTTGAAGCAAAAATGGAACAGGCAATATCACATTTTGATAAAACATTTAAAACTAATGTATACGATAAATTCCTTTATCACTACACCACAATCCCAACAGCACTAGAATATATATTATTTACACATAAACTGCGCTTTAATTCAATTTTACATACAAATGATCCAAGAGAAACAAAAGATTGGAATTTTACAATCGAATTGCCAAAAGGAATTAATCATGATTATATTGAACAGAATTATGATCTTATCAATAATACACAAATACGTGCCAATGAGCTTGTGAAACACGGTATTAAGTTAGCTTGTTTTTCTTTGGATAATCGAGAAATTTGTGAAAATACAAACGCTTATGATTTTGGTAGAGGTTATGCAAAATCAAGAATGTGGGCTCAATATGCCGGCAACCATACTGGACTATGTTTAGAATTTGATAAAAGGCAACTTGTGAAAGATATTAACAATTGCCTCCACGAAAAGGGTAGTATTTATTCCGGGATGGTTTTTTATCGTAATCTTGTTTCTCGCGATTCACTCTGTATAAATTTGAATGATATTTTAAAAGAAGGATTAGAAAATGCTATTACTGGCTATCTGGAAAAAAATATCGATGCCTTGTATTTTATAAAAGGTGTTGATTGGCGTGATGAAGATGAATTTCGAATCGTAATTAATACATTATCTAAAGAAGGCTTTGAATATATAGATATTAGCAATTCTCTAAAAGGAATTGTATTGGGAGAGGCATTTCCAGAAGTGTACAAACCTGCATTAAAATATGTTTTAGATAGAAATTTTAAAGACGTTTTTGTTTCTAAATTAAAATGGTCGAATGGACACCCTTTAGCTTTTCCCGATTTTTTGGATTATTAGTTATAATGCAAAAGACAATATAAATCATAAAGGAGCATAATACTTGCTCTTTATGGATTTAGTATGTTTGAGGTGAGAAACATTGGTAAATGAGGAATTATGCCCATGCGGTAGTAAAATTAACTTTGAGCAATGTTGCTATTATCCGAAAGAAGGTAATACCCCAGCGGATGTTAAAAAAAGAATTACTAGGATAGTAATATCCACTTTTGACAAGGTTGGAGATACAAGAGGAGAGACATGTTTATATGTTGCCAGATTAGTAAAAGACTTGTTAAATGAATTTGGTATAAAAGGTTATATAGCTGCTGGATCATCTAAGTGGAATAGAGTAACTACATTTTATGATTGGAAACCACCAAGAGAGTTCCATGCGTGGGCAGTAACAGAATTTGGAGAAACTGTTGATTTAGCATGTGATGCACTAAATGAAAGGTCTGATTGGCATTACCATCTATCTAACAATGTTCCGATAAGATGCTGGAAAAAGGAATTAAAAGACCGTGACTATAAAATTTACGATTACGGGGCTAAAACATTTGAATTTGATGAAGAAGGATACCGCATTTTATTATCGATTGCATTAAATAAACTAAAGAAATGAAAAAATAGTTACTGGGATATGAAGTTTAATTACTATTATCCTACTTTTTATTAAGCTAACAAATGCTTTTCCAAAGTTTTATTTTTAAAGTCTATTTTTATTTATCACTATTCAACAATCGGGCGCGTTTGTGGAAGATTATTAGCCTAATTCCTTGCTAAAAATGGAGGGATTAGGCTTTGTTATCTTTCAAAATCCTTAACGCTGTAAATCTGCACTTTCTTGACAACACCCATTGGTAAATGCATTGGCGATAAGTGGTAAATCGAGTGGCAATCGCTGGTTAAACAACTCAAAAAGATTTAAGGGGTGCCTATAATAATTTGTCGAAAGGCATGTCGGTCGAGTTTGCACGAGCTATGACATCCTGTAGAGTATGAGATCGAAAATAACATGATTGTCAAATCCATACGAAATGAGCTATTATACCTTTTTTTATTGACTATGTTAAAGCTTATTATTGATTTTTGACACTCTGTTGATTGGAGCGGAGGGTGCTCGACTCCTGCGGGAGCACGGGGCAGGGAAGACCCCACAGTTGCGAAGCGAGGCCACTGAAAAAGTCCCATTTTTTTAGGGAGTTGAAAGTTTGATTTAATCAAACTTTCAACTCCCTATTTGTTTTATAATAATGATATTAAATGTATGTAGGTGATATCTAAATGATTTCCAATCAAGAATCTCTCAATTTCAGTCCATATTTAGCTATTTTTGATCTCGTAGTTCCAGAGGATAATATGCTTCGCCAAATCAATAAACTAGTTGACTTTTCATTTATTCTTGAAGAATTAAAAACGAAATATTGTCTTGATAACGGTCGGAATGCAGTGTCACCAATTCGTATGTTCAAATATCTATTGCTTAAATCAATTTATGATTTGTCAGATGTAGATGTAGTAGAACGTTCAAAATATGATATGTCGTTTAAATATTTCCTCGATATGGCACCAGAAGATTCCGTAATTGACCCAAGTTCTTTAACAAAATTCCGTAAACTCCGTCTTCAAGATGTGGGTTTATTAGATATGCTTATTGGAAAGACCGTTGAGATTGCGATTGAAAAGGAAATTATTAAAAATAAAACCATTATTGTTGATGCTACACATACAAAAGCACGTTATAACCAAAAATCACCGAGAGAATTTTTGCAGGAGAAATCAAAAAATGTGCGAAAAGCCGTTTATCAATTTGATGAATCCATGAAAGAGAAATTCCCATCCAAAATAACTTCTAACGAAGTAACAGATGAATTAAATTATTGCCGTCAAATCATTTCTGTTGTCGAGTCAGAACCAAAAATTGCGGCAACCCCAGCTGTAAAGGAAAAATTAAATGTACTAAAAGAAGTAGTGGAAGATTATACAGAACAACTGGCTTTTTCAACAGACCCAGACGCACGTGTAGGACATAAAACAGCTGATTCTTCTTTTTTTGGCTACAAAACGCATATTGCAATGAGTGATGAACGAATTACTACAGCTGCAGTTGTGACAACAGGTGAAAAAAGTGATGGAAAATATCTGCAGGAATTAATCAAAAAAAGCCAAGCAACAGGAATGGAAATTAATACAATTATTGGGGATACTGCCTACTCTGAGAAAAATAATATTTGTTATACAAAAGAACATCAATTAACACTTGTTTCTAGACTGCATCCACTTATTACATATGGTAGAAGAACAAAAGAAGATGAATTTAATTTTAATAAAGATGCAGGGATGTATGTTTGTAAAGCCGGACATATGGCCATTCGAAAAAAATATGAAGAAAGAAAGAATCAAGATAAAAACCCTAGAATCAAGTACCTTTTTGATATTAAAAAATGTGCTGTTTGTCCTTTTCGTGAAGGATGTTATAAAGAAGGAGCGAAAAGTAAGTCCTATTCAGTAACCATCAAATCAACGGAACATACAGGTCAAGAAGCGTTTCAAAATACGGAAGCTTTAAAAACCTAGCGAAAACACGCTATAAAATTGAGGCGAAAAATAGTGAACTTAAACATAGACACGGGTATGATGTGGCGTCATCTATGGGTCTATTTGGCATGGAAATACAAGGAGCTACAGCGATATTCGCAGTCAATCTCAAGAGGATTATAAAGCTCCTCTCTGAGAAAAAATAAGATAGAATATAAAAGTAACCAAGAAAAAAGCAGCTAGTTATCCAAAATTTGGACAACTAGCTGCTTTTTTTATCCACATCCAATGAGAAAAATAAAAATTCGCCAGTTTTTCAGCAGCCTCTGCGAAGCGACGAGGAGGCTTCCCGAGCCGCTCGCGGAAAGCGAGCACCTGGAGCGGAAATCAACAGACATAATTAAAAGAACGTTCACAGGAGGACTTTTTCTGTGCCCTCAACCCAGTGGGGTGTGAATTTTTGTAAAACTTTCATCTCCCGGGCATTCTATTGTCATTTTAGGTAAAACTTTTTAGTTTTACATTTATAAAGTATAGTAAAAAAAGTTATTTTTTGTAATTATAGTTTAATGACATTAGGACGGCGCCCTAGAGGTGTTTATGAAAAACAACAAGCTATGCGAAAACATCCTTTAATGAATAAAAAAAGGCTATCTTTCAAGATAGCCTTTTGAATAGATAATCCAATTGTTGCTTTGTGTATTCTAAAATAATAACCTTATCCCAACCAAAATTAGACCAATTAAGAATCCGCAAATGGCACCGTTAACCCGAATCCATTGCAGGTCCTTTCCAACATTACTTTCAAGCATCTCAATCAATGTTTTATCATCCAGCTTGTCCAAATTTTCCTCTACTAAGTGCCCAAGTTTCGAATGATTTTTCTCGATGAAATCAAAGATATGTTTTCTAATCCAATCCTCAATACTGCTCATTTTATTTAGGTCTTCCCTTAAGTTGATTAAGGAATTAGTTAAAAAAGGAATGATATAAGTATCGAAAAACCGTGGTTCCTGTACAAAATCTAAAGCTTTTTGCTGCATATTATTGAGAAAATCAATAATTTTCCCTTCAAGCTGCCAATCGTTAACCAACTGTTTTTTCCAGTTGTCTAGTTCCTCTAACACCATTTCATTATTTTTAACATTTTGTAACTTTGTTTGGATATTCCAAAGTAATGTCGTCCTATTTTGATTGTAAGGATCTCGAAAGCTATTTACCCCGTTAACAATTAATGATTGAATAATACTTCCTAATTTTTCTTCATTAACAAGACTGCTGAAAGACTTTAAGGCAAATTGCATAAAGCCGTCTGCTTTTATATTTTCAATCGCCTCAACTGCCATTCCACCAAGTCTATTTTTGGTACTTTCTTTATTGGCCCATTCATCTATTTCATTCAAAATAAAGTCCAAGGTCTTTTCATCGTATTTTCGTAAAGAAAATTGTTCCACTGCCATTGGAAAATATGTTTTTATGTCGAGTGAGTGAATTTGCGACTTTATTTCTTTTTCCACTATTGGAGCAATTTGATCCATGTCGAAACGTTGAATAACCTTTTGGATCATTGAAATAACTAGTTTACGTGCATAATCCGAAAGTAGTTCCTTTTCAAATAAACCAAGTAATTTTTCTGTAAAATGGATAGCAGCTATTTTCTCTCTGATGCTTTCTTTTGTTAGCCAATCATTTTCTAACATAGAAATAATAGTAGCTGTGATCCTTTGACGGTTTTTTGGCAAAAGGGCCGTGTGTGGAATTGGGATTCCTAATGGATGCCGAAATAATGCAGTAACAGCAAACCAATCGGCTAACCCACCAACAAGACCTGCTTCAAAACCTCCCTGAAGAATGTTTCCCCAGAACGAATGCTGAAATGGAATGGTTGCTATGAACCCAACTCCCATGATAGCTAATGAAATACTGGCTAAGTGTTGTGACTTTGTTGAACGTTTTGACATTTTATATCCCTCATCTTTTAAACTTGTTCTATTTCTATTATCTCAATACAATCAAAAAAAGCAATTATTTGGGGCATTATATATAAAACGAATATGGCGTTACCCACCACCATTCAAAAAGAAGTTCCTCTCATTCCTGAGGGGAACTTCCTTTTGTTTTTTTACTTAACTTATGATTGGTAATCATTCCATCCGAGTTTGAAACATAAAATTGAGTTTTAGGAGGCGATTTAAGATAATGCTGGGAAATTAGTTGATTGTAGCTCACTTTCCGATAGGGGTCAAATAGTAATATTGGATATTCTTTTTTATCCTTCACATATTGGTCAACAGCCCTTTGAACTAAATCCATCTCAAAAGGAATCAGTTTATCCCCTTCTTCGAACAATTCGTAGGTTTCTTTTGACATATAAAAACTTCTCGAGGGAATTCCTCCTAAGATATGGGTAAGTTGTTTGAAATCAATACTATTGTCATCTTGGACAAGGATGGTTCTGTAAACACCATTAGGAAGGTTGTCTGAAAATTCTCTTACTGCCTGGCGTACTTCTTCAAGTGTTACATCAATTATGGGGAGATTTTCTGTCTTCTTAATTAAAGGGGTTGAAGCCCGCATTGCTATCATTTGCATTCTTTTAATAGGATTAGAATACTTTTGCCCTATTGTATAAGTGGAGAGTCCTCCAATTCCAATTCCTGAAAAAAAACCTATAACGGTAAAAAGAGGGTATAGATGGAATTGATTATCTATTATTGTCCCTAGTTTATAGCAAACGAAAACAGACAGAGCAATCGTAACACCGAATACCAAATGTAAGGTGATAGCCTTCAAAAGAAAGCTAGAAAATTCATCCCAATTTGGGTTCTTTTTATGCTTTAAAAATTTACGAACATCTTTTCTCATTTCCTCCGAAACATTATTTTCCTCAAAAAAATTCTCAAAGTATGACTCAGTTGTTACTTCATCGCTTTTCAGTGCATAAACTGTTTTTTCAATCGACCCTCTTGTGTAATGAATATAAGTAGAGCTCTCTTCAAGCCCAATTTCAAATGACTCTGTCATTCGATTAAAATGCTTACTAATTTTTTGATTCATTCCAAGCGCCCCCCTTACATTAATTTCAATATATTTGGGAACATTCAGTAGAGGAAAGGGATAAATAAATTAATGGCTTTTTTCTATTCTATGATTACTTTACTTGTATTGAGCACGGGTTCACATATTGTTACTAATTTTCTGAAACTTCTAGATAAGTAATGTACAAACGTGTTAAATTTCACAAAGATAAACTTTCTGATTAGCTAAAGAAAACTCGCCGATTGGCGAGCCCTTATGGGCGATGACAGAGGCGTAGTTGCCCTTATGCGCTAGCAGAATTTTTGGATATAAATTCTGATTAGCTAAAAAAGGGCATCCAGATTTCGGATGCCCTTAGTATCTATTATACTTAGTATCTAATTTATGGTTAAATTTTGCTTTTCTTTGAAAGTTACATTTAATTCGTCAGATGGATTAACCGATAAAAAGGTTTCAGTTTCATTAAAAAACCATATATCATTGTCTTCAACATAGAAGGTAATTCCATTCCATTCCTTGGTAAATCTTGCGTTGGTTGGTGTTTCTGCTGAAAATGCAAGACTGTAACCTTTATTTTTTTCGCCAAAACCAGCATATTGCGGAAACATGCGAATACTGAATGGCTTACTTAACTCGAACTCTTTGTTGAACCAAGAAAAAGCTTTTTCATCGATAGAAATAATCATAATTTACACCAACCTTTTCTTTATATTAATAACTTTTAACCTATGTCTAGAGGGTAATGGTTTTATCGTTTATTGCCTATGATAATATTCACATCAAATGAGTATCATGTCGTTTGTAGAATAAAGTTCAAAATTAATTTTGAAATTGTTCACAAATGTGCGATGTATCAATACCTAAATTTTGAAAAAACGTTTTAATTAAGGTATGTTAAAACGTATGGAAAGGAAGGATTTATATGGATAAGGATTGGACAAAAGATCTTGAGCATGATGAATATGAAAATGATATCGATCTAATTATTAAAGATGCACTTACCGCTGTTGAGGAAACAAACGTTGGAGTATATGTTAATTTAGTTACTTCTGAGGTATTTGGAAGCCCGGTGGCCTATTTACAGCCTCTTTTAGAGGAAATGTATCCAAATCAGCTCCAAATTAAATTTATTGATCAATGTGGATGTGGCGGCTATGTTCTAAGGGTATGGAAATTAGCGGAAAAAGCTTAATTGGTTGAAAAACTCCTTGCCTAAGTTTAGCTTTGTTCAATCATTCTATTTGTTTAACGTTACCAAGTTATTTACGGTCATAAAAGCTTTCAATCATTATTGTTGCTATATTTGTAACATATTAATAGTAGAAATGATGTTAAAATAAAGTGAAGGTAGGAAAGGAGATAGAATTATATGGACCAGAAACTTGAAAAGTTATCAGAAAACGTTAATGATATTAAAACTCTTATAAATACATTTAATTCAACGTTAGAAATTATAGAACAAAGACTTTCCCGTTTAGAAAAGATGGATAGTATTGAGCATCGGGTGGCTGTTAATCAAATTGACCTGTCTGATATAAAGGAGTCCCTTCAACGTGTTGAAGGAATGCAAAAAGAAGAAGTAATTAAAATATTAAAAGAACTTGAACAATCTAGAGAACTAGAAAATAATGAGCAAATAAAATATATCCATCGTAGACTTGATTCACATCTCGTTAAATTAGCGAAAGCAGAAGAAGAGATTATTATTTTAAAAACAAAATAAACTAAGAACTGCTGAATCTAAGTGGTTCTTTTTTTTCTTTGTTTTTAATTTTTTTTTACTAAGATAGGCCAAAATCAATCTTTAACACAATATAAAATTAATCGGTGACTAAATGGTCATAAGTGATAAATTTTTTGTAGAAACGGAGAAATTTAAGTAATGGGCAAAATCGGAAATTTAGAATTACAGGTTGATCATACAAGGCGCAGCTTCAAAATTAAAGCTAAAAAAATGAGCCTTAAGAATCCCTAAGGCTCGTTTTTTATTTAGTGCTGCTTTTTAGCCATTCTTATGAAAGTACCTCGGACTTAGATAATGCTATTTTTTGAGGTGTAGATTCACTTATTTCAACTTTCTTTATGACTTCAATATAGATAATATGATGTTCTTCCATTTCTAAAATTTTGAACGTGTAAGAATCATGTGGAATGATGTCGCCCTCTTTGACTTCATAATTTTCGGTTAAGACCCATCCACCTATAGTATCAATATCCTCGTCATCAATTTCAAGTCCTAATAAATCATTAACTTCACTGACTAATACCTTCGAGTCAATGATATAATGGTGATCTTTTATTTTGCGAATCATTGGAATTTCATCCATATCGAATTCATCCCGAATTTCCCCAACAATTTCTTCTAATATATCTTCAACTGTTACAAGTCCTGATGTACCACCATATTCGTCCATTAAAACAGACATATGAACTCGGTCTTTTTGCATTTTAACAAGCAAATCATGGATGGGAATTGTTTCAATTACTCTTAATATGGGACGAGTATACTTTTCTAATGTTTGTGAAGAAAGATTCTCATTTCCAACTAAGTCAGTTATCATCTCTTTTATATTGACAAGCCCAATAATATGGTCCTTGTCACCATCCATAATTGGATACCTAGTAAATTTTTCTTCCCGTACTAGCTGAAGAAATGTTTCCAAAGTATCATCTTTTGATAATGAGACAATTTCAGTCCTTGGGACCATAACCTCTTTGGCGATTCGATTATCAAATTCAAATATCTTGTTTACATACTTAAACTCTGACTGGTTAATTTCACCACTTTTATAGCTTTCAGACAGTATGATGCGAAGTTCTTCTTCTGTATGAGCAATTTCATTTTCAGAAACAGGCTTTAAACCAAACATGCTAGCCGTTATCTTTGCTGAATTATTAAGTGCCCATATAATTGGATACATGATCTTATAAAAAAGGATGAGTGGTCTTGACATGACCAACGTAATCATTTCAGCTTTTTGAATTGCTAATGTTTTAGGAGCAAGTTCACCAACGACAACATGTAAAAAAGTAATGGCTGCAAATGCAATTCCAATCGCCAATACATGTGTAATGTTTTCTGGAATGTGCAATCCTACAAAAATAGGGCGTAAAATTCCTTCAATTGTTGATTCCCCAAGCCAACCTAATCCAAGAGCAGTGATCGTAATCCCAAACTGACAAGCAGAAAGATATTCATCTAAATTTGAAATGACTTTTTTTGCGGAAATAGCTTTCGTATTTCCTTCCTCAATTAATTGGTCGATCCTTGAACTTCTTATCCTTATAATCGCGAATTCCGAAGCGACAAAAAAGGCTGTTAAAGCAATTAAAATGGCTATTACAACCAAGTTAAATATGTCCAAATAAGTTCCCTTATCTCGTTATTCACGAGTAAGGAATCCACCTCCCAGTGAAGCGAAAATTAACTCGTTAAATTCAAAAGTGATTTCATCAATAACGTTCCTTGTAGATTGAGTTTTTTTGCAAGCTTTTCTTTTTGCTGCTCGTCTAATGTCTCTATTAAAGAGATAAGAACGGATAAATCAGTATCTAGCTGTTTCATCTGTTGTGTTACGACACCTATATGCTGCTCCACTTCTGAATCACGAATATTCTTAGCTTTTTTCATTTCTAGTTTTCTCTTAATCTCATCTAATGGATAGTGCAGTCCTTTACAATCTACTATAAACTTCAAATCTATTAGAGATTCATCTGTATATATTCGGTAATTTGCTTTAGATCGCTCGGCTGTTAATAAGCCAATAGACGTGTAATAGTCAATCGTCCTTTTTGAAACCATTGCGATATCTGCTAATTCACCGATACGATAGACAGCCCCATCTTACCACCTCAACAATTAATTAAATTAACAATAATTATAAAGAATTTAAAGCATACAGTCAAACGTTCTAGTTCCAAAATAAGGTTGTTATCAACATTTTATGGGGAATTTATAATGTTATGAACAGTAATAGTAAAAAAAAACCGCCCAATAAAGTAAGTTGTTCCGATAACATGGAGAAAAACGTAAATAACTGTCCAAATTAACTTAATTAGCATATTAGTTGATATGGTGCTGGACAAATTTAAGTAGTTCATGACCAAGATGAACAACCCTCAAATAATGAAGTGTTTTACCCTTTTTACATTGACTATTTTAAAGATCATTTTTGCATTTGACACCCTGTTGATTGTATTTAGTCCCTAACTTTGCCCGTTGATTTCCACTCCGGGCACTTGCTTTCCGCGGGGAGGGATGGGAGCCTCCTCGGCGTACCGCCTGTGGGGTCTCCCATTCCCTCAAATCCCGCAGGAGTCAAGTGCCCTCCGCTCCAATCAACTCAGGTAGATAAAGTAGAAAGGTCTGAAAAACAATTAATAAATAAACTACAAATTCAAAAATTTACTGGGTATACACGAGAGTTAATTGAACAAGATTTTTATGCAACTATGTTTCTTTCTAACATGAAAATAAGAACTAAAAATTTGACTATATAGCGAATCGTACTATTCTTATCGGTAAATTAAAAGATAAGCTTGTAAAAATCATTTTTGAAAAAGGTCAAAATGGAGGAAACAGATTTATAAAAAATTATTGATTGAAACCCAACAAAGTAGGAATCCATTACGCCATGGAAGAAAGTATATTCGTAAAAAGACAAGGTTACAGGCTAATAAAAATTGCTTAAACAAAAGAATTTGTATTTAATAATTTAGCGGAGGTTTAAATCGGATAAAAGCAGATAGATACGATCAATAACAACAAAAAAATAGGATAACATAGGGCGGTATAAATTTTTGTAAATTTATCATCTCCCAGGTATCCTATAATCTCTATCTTGGGTATTAAAAAAGATGACCCTAAAATTTAATAGTGAATTTTTAGTCGTCTTTTTGATTAAATAGGGGCTATTATCCTTTTTTTTCATTACTATGTTAAAAACTAATGTTAATTTTGACACACTGTTGATTGGAGCGGAAGATGCGAGACTCCTGCGGGAGTACGGGGCTGGGAAGACCCCGCAGGCGCTAGAGCGAGGGCACTGAAAATGTCCAAGAAATTTTGAGAAAAGCAAATTCCTGAAAAACCCATCCCCACTTTCAGTTTAAAAATGACGGTTAAATCGGACTGAACCCTCCACTTCAATAAAGAAAAACGGCGTTATTTTGGGATTGCGTTTTTCTAAAAACATCATTTTAAATAGAAAAGCACTTTTTCAGTGGCTTACGCTAGAGCGCCGAGGAGGCTCCCCGAACCGCCCGCGGAAAGCGAAGCATCCTGGAGTGGAAATCAACAGACAAGCTTCAAAGAACGTTACATGAAGACTTTTTCTTTGCACTCCTATATGGTTTGTCTACCATATGAGCATAACAAACAGTGATATATCAATAAAAAACAGCATACCAATTTGTATGTTAATTGATATGCTAATTCCTAGGCTATTTGAAATGTTTCTCCACAAAAACGGAACTACTTGCTTATAAAGGTGGTGCTTCCGCTTTTCTTACCTCAATATACATTATATGATGGCCTTCATTTTCGTTTATTTGGAAAATGAACCCTTCTTTTTCAATTGTATCACCCTTTTGAACATCAAATTTTTGGGTTAGAAACCATCCTCCAATTGTATCTAAATCTTCTTCCTCAAGTGTAGTACCCAGAAGATCGTTTACATCCTCAATAAGAACTTTTGCGTCTAGAATATAGTGGCCTTCATCTTTTTTCTGGATAAGTGGGAGCTCGTCAATATCGAATTCATCTCGAATTTCACCAACTATTTCCTCTAGAATATCCTCGACAGTTACAATACCTGCTGTCCCACCGTATTCATCAGATAGAATGGCCATGTGGGAGCGGCTCTTTTGTAGTTTTAGTAACAGTTCGTGAATGGGAATGGTTTCAAGTACATGAATAACTGGTTTAATATATGGAATCAATGGGTTTTCATCTGTGCAGTTTTGATCGATGCAATCTGTCAAAACTTCTTTAATATTGACAATCCCCAAAATGCTATCTTTATCACCATCAATAATTGGATATCGAGTATATCTTTCCGCCTTTATTGTATCGAAAATTTCTCTCATGGTTGAATCCTTCGATAAGGTGATGATTTCCGTTCGCGGCACCATTATTTCCTTAGCAATCCGGTTATCAAATTCAAAAATATTATTAACATACCTATATTCCGATTGATTTATTTCCCCACTTTTATAACTTTCTGATAGAATCATTCGTAGTTCTTCTTCTGAAAGAACCATTTCCTGTTCAGAAGCTGGTTTAACACCGAACATTCCTGTGATAAATCGAGCTGATCGATTTAAAATCCAAATAAATGGATACATGATTTTATAAAATAAGATGAGAGCAGGAGCGAATAGCAACATGATTCTTTCCGCTTTTTGAATAGCAAACGTTTTAGGTGCTAATTCCCCAATGACAACATTGAAAAAAGTAATAATTATAAAAGCAATAATAAAAGAAAGAATATTTTTTAATGATTGCGGTATATTTATTTGCTCGAAAACCGGTCCTAATATTTTTTGGATTGTTGGTTCACCAAGCCATCCTAATATTAAGGATGTTATTGTAATTCCAACTTGAGTAGCTGATAAGTAACCATCCAAATTGGTAATGACCTTTTTTGCAGATTCGGCTTCTTTATTTCCTTCCGATAACAGTTGATCAATTCTAGTTGTGCGAACCTTTATCATGGCAAACTCTGAGGAAACAAAGAATGCAGTAAAGGCGATGAGAATTGCAATTATGAATAAATTTAAAATCATTTAATACCTTACATACGGTAAGGATTCACCTCCACGAAGGTTTTTCTTATTTATCTATTATAACCTCATTTTCCAATTTTCACTTACAATTTACTTAGTAATGAAATTATCTAGTAAAAAAATAAAAGCCGCCTTCTCGGCAGCATACACCTTTTGTATCTTTTTCTGAATTCACTATATGAAACGAGTTATGGATTTAAAATCTTATTCCAGTCTCTTGAGAGCATTCCGTAAATAATCAAATCATGAAAGTGATTGTGTAATTGTTCTCCATCTCTAATTTTCCCTTCTTTAACAAACCCAAGCCTTTCCGGAATGGCTCTGCTTTTGATATTCTTTTCACCACAACGAATCTCAACTCGATTTAAGCCCAATTCAAAAAAAGCGTAATTTAATAAAGCTTGAACGGACCTCGTCATAATTCCATGGCCTTCAGCATTTGCTGCAAGATAATAGCCAATGCTGGTTTGTTTATTGTACCAATCAATTTGGGTTAGGCCGATTGAGCCTACAAGGTTATCATTATAAATAATTCCCGCGTTGAATCCGTTATTTTCTGCAAATTGTTGAAGCCAAATAGGGATGATGGAATCGAATTGATACTTAGAGTGCATATTTTCTACCCATGGAAGCCATTCATTCAGATGAATTCGATTATCTTCAACTAACTGAAAAAGATTTGGAGAATGATGAGGCTGAAATAATTGAATCTCAATTTCCTGATCTACCTTTATTGTAAACATAGACAAATCTCCTAATAATGTTTTAGTTTTACAAACATCATATGCAGGTCTATTAAAGAGTTTTACAAAATAAAATCCCGGCTTCAAAAAGTCGGGTTCAGCTTTTGTATATTACTCTTTATTCTCAACTGCAATAGGTAATTTGATGGTAAAAGTAGTTTTTTTGGGGATGGAGTAGCATGTTAGCTCTCCTTTGTGTTTTTCAATAATTTCTTTGCAAACAAACAATCCTAGTCCTGTACCAAGCTTTTTTGTTGTGAAGAAAGGTTCAAATATCGTTTTTCGCAATTCCTCAGGAATCATTTGGCCGTTATTAGTAATTTCAATATTTATATGTCTATCATCAATGTAGCTTTTAATGATTATCGTGGGCTTGAAGTTTTGATGGTGTCCAAGTACATCAATGGCGTTAAAGATAATATTGATGAAAACCTGTCTGATCTCATCAGCATAACCATATAAAGGTATATTTTCAGTAAGCCTTTTGATAACTTTTACTTTTCCGTCAAGAATGCTCGGATAGAGAAAGTTTAATACTTCTTCAATCAAATGATTAAGTTCAAAACTATTTTTTTCCTTTCCGATTAATTCTTTTTTTGATAATAAAAGAAATTGAGAAATCCGGAAATTAAGCTAATCTAACTCACTGGAGATGATCTCTAAATACTTCATGTTAGGATAATCTGCCTTTAGTAATTGAATGAACCCTTGAATTGAAGTAAGTGGATTCCTAAATTCGTGGATAAAGCTTGACGTCATTTGACCTAGAAGAGTTAAGCGATCCTGGTGGGTTGAATCAATAAATTGTGTTTTTTCTAGAATGATTTTATCCTTAGCTTCTGCGTAATGGGTGACAGCAAAAAATAGAAATTTATCAAAACAATTATTAA
The DNA here is from genome assembly GCF_030915485.1 of Neobacillus sp. PS3-40. GTDB lineage: Bacteria > Bacillota > Bacilli > Bacillales > Cytobacillaceae > JAUZPL01. The sequence goes on from NZ_CP133266.1 coordinate 3,248,461, forward strand.
TTAAATTAATTGCTTCCTGCATCTCTTCCCATGTCAATCCAAGCTTACTTAAATAACTATGAAAAAGGGTTCTGCCGAGATTTACATTATAGACAAAATCTCCTATATTAATATCGGCCTTAACTCTTTCCGAAGCCACTTCAAGCGCATGTTTTTCAATTAAATCTAAATGTTCATTACCTGGCATTTTAAAAACTGTGAGCACAACATCAAGAAACTTTTCGCCGTTTAAAGGGATTTTCTCCTTAAAGGGGTCATCATTTGAAAAGATAATTAACTCATTCCAGTCAGTTAATATATTCCATTTATACTTTATATATAGATCAAATAAATCGGATTTTCTTGTTTCGGTTAACATACCAATTGCCTCCTACAATAATTCGAGCTTATCCAATAAGTAAATTAATTCGCTTATTAAAACATAAATCCTTTTAAAAATTTCAAAAATTTAAGTATAGTTGACATTATTTATAAATTATAGAAAAAAGGTCATGAAAAATACTTATATAAAGGAAAGAAAAGGGGGAATTTCGCTACTTTTTCTTTACAGTATAAATAAATAGGTTTATTCAAATATTGGTCACAATTTAATTGTAACCAGTAGTGTAATTTAATGTTAAAATATAGATATATATAAAGAGAATCATTCTCAATTAACGGATTCAAAGGGTGATATACATGTTCGGTAAGTTAAAAGCGGGAGATAAAGGAAAAATAATCGATATATCTCATGTCGGACGTCTTGTTCAAAGACGGCTGCTTGACCTAGGTTTTACGGAAGGTTCAGAAATTTGTGTGAAATGCGTCATGCCATTTGGGGGGCCAATAATAATAGAATCCTCTGGTCAGTGCATTGGAATTCGCCTTCATGAAGCAGATCGAATTGAATTGGAGAGGTTATAATGGAGATCGCTCTTATTGGAAACCCCAATACTGGGAAAACTTCATTGTTTAATAATTTAACAGGTTCCTATGAATATGTAGGAAATTGGAGTGGCGTTACAGTTGAAAAGAAAGTGGGCTTATTTAAAAATAATATTGGGAGATTGGTTGATTTACCTGGTGTGTACACACTTAACCCGCTTTCAAAGGATGAAGGGGTTGTAACTTCCTTTTTTCTAAATGAATCGGTTGATAGGTTGCTCAATATTTTAGATGCCTCCCAACTAGAACGGAATTTGCATTTAACGATCCAAATACTTGAATTTGAAAAGCCTGTACTTATTGGTCTGAATATGATTGATGTTGCGGGAAAACGGGGTATTCATATTGATTCAAATAAGCTTTCTGAGATTTTGGGCATTCCTGTCATTCCTGTCGTAGCAAGAAGTGGGAAGGGATGTGACCAGCTTGTTAAGGTTATTTCCAAAGAAGTTCCACAAGTAAACCAAAAAAGCCTTGTTTATTACGGGAAGGAAATGGAAGAAGCCATTTCGAACCTTTCAGGGGAATTGGTTGGAGTGACCAATCACTCTCATAGATGGCTTGCCATTCAATGGTTTGAAGGGAACCAATATGTGAAAGATTATTTGTATAAAATTGTACAACCTACTAAACTTGATTCTATTTATCTAAATCTAGAATCTAAGATGCAAGAGCAATATAATTCCAAGACACTTGCTCATTTTATTTATTTAAAAAGAAAAGAAGCAATCATCAGAGTAGTTTCCGAATCAGTTAGGAAAAGCTCTACTACGACTCCATTGACTGAAAAAATAGATTTAGTTGTAACGAATAAATTTTTTGGTATGCCAATCTTTTTACTCCTAATGTATTGCATGTTTATGCTAACATTCGATTGGCTTGGAACTCCTCTTTCTAATTTGCTTGATTTATTTTTATCAGGTCCTGTAACAGAAGGATTTGAGAAATTTTTAAGTATTGTCAATGCTTCGGAGTTTATTCATGCCTTAATTATAAATGGATTAGTGGCAGGCGTAGGTGGAGTACTAGTATTTGTTCCGCAGATCTTTATCCTATTCTTTTTTATTTCCTTATTAGAAGATTCCGGCTATATGGCAAGAGTGGCTCTCGTTATGGACCGAATTATGGAATCAGTAGGGTTAAACGGCAAGGCATTTATTCCAATGATGATTGGATTTGGTTGTAATGTTCCTGGAATCATGGCAGCAAGAACGATTGAAACACCACGAGAAAGGCTGTTAACAATCCTGTTAACACCCCTAATGTCATGTTCAGCCCGTTTGCCTGTGTATGCATTATTTGTCGGTGGCTTTTTTGCCGGGAATAAAGCATTAGTTGTATTAAGTCTTTATGTACTGGGCATTGTCGTTGCCTTAATCTTAGCAAAAATCTTTTCATCGACACTGCTGAAATCGGAGACATCATTGTTTGTAATTGAACTTCCACCATACCGAGTGCCACAATTTCAGTCGTTAAGGAAAAGTACATGGGATAAAGGGAAAGGCTTTGTAAAGAAGGCAGGGACATTTATCTTTGCTGGGTCAGTATTTATTTGGCTTTTATCCTACGTAGGACCAAGTGGAATAAAGGTGGATATGGATAATAGTTATTTAGCAGCAATAGGAAATGTTATCGCTCCGATATTACGGCCAATTGGTTTTGGCACATGGCAAGCCTCAGCCTCTTTAATAACAGGTTTTTTGGCGAAAGAATCTATTATCTCTACCATGAACATTATCTATTTTGTTCCTAAAGGCGGAAGCCTACAAGGATTATTAACGGATTACTATACACCACTTGCTGCATACAGTTTTATGGTGTTTATCCTTCTTTATATACCTTGTCTAGCAACAGTTGCGACAATTTATAAGGAAACAGCTTCTAAGAAATGGACTGCTTTTTCGATTGTTTATGCTCTGGCGCTTGCTTATATTTTATCGTTTGTTATCTATCAAGGAGGCAAGTTGATCGGGCTTGTCTGATTTGAAAGAGGTGGAACAATTGATTGCGAGTATTTTGATAGGTGGCTTGATTTTTGGCTATGCTAGTTATGCACTCGTCCGATTTATCAAAAGATCCAAAAAAGGTAAATGCGCTGCTTGTGATCTCCGGAAGTCTTGTAAAAGTCAATGTGGAATTCCGCCTAAATAAAGAGGATCAAAACTGCTACATAAAAGTAGCAGTTTTTTTAGTGATATACACTTTAATTTCTAGTGATATATGTGTAAAATTACACTAGATAGCTTGAAGGAAGGTTTTCTTGTGACAAGAGATGAAATAATATTAATTGTTTCTGAAAAACTTCGATTGATACGAACAGAAGCCGGTTATACACAGGATAAAATGGCGGATATTGTTGGATTGTCAAAAAAGACTCTAGTGCAAATTGAAAAAGGGAGAGTACTAGCTAACTGGTCGGTAGTTGTATCTATTTGTGCACTATTCAGAGAAACAGAAACAGTACAATTTTTGTTTGGAAATGAACCAATTGAAGTATTAGAAACTGTTGCCCGTGAGGGAATTGATGTTCGAAAGAGAAAAATCTTTGGTGGTCGAATTTGGTGGAGAGAACTTTCAAGGAAAAACGGATTTATCCTCCAACAGAATATACTTAGTAAGCATTTTCGAATCGTTGATGAAGATAATTATCGAGTATTTAGCAGTCTCGATGAACGGTATTCAAAATTGCGCTTTAAAGAATTGACGAAAACAAATAGTAAGAATTGAAAAGGCGGGGGAGACCTCGTCTTTTCATTTTTGTTTAATAAGGGATTATAAAGTGTTTTTCATCTAATGGTTGTGTTAAAGCTCATTGTGGATTTTGCCACTATGTAGATTAGTGCTTCTTGAGTGGAAATCAATAGGCAAATTTAACAAAGCCTATCTAAATAAAAGAATAACGATGAGGGAATAGTAGTCAATATCTGGATTTAGTCAAAAATATCCCACTTACAAAAGTGAATGTTTTGTTAGGATTTTAAGACTTTTTTAAAACTAGTGTGATATTCTTGCTGAGATTGTTAATTTTTACTATCTGTAGATAAAGGAGATAATTAAATGATTAAAGAAGCATTCTCACATATTCACCCCATTATGGTGCATTTCCCTATTGCACTAATAATTATTGCAACCTGTTATGATTTATTTATTGTATTCGCGAAAAGGAAGCTTTCACCAAGACAAGGATTTTGGCTATGGCTCATTGCCTTTATATTTGCTTGGATTGCTGTTATGACAGGGCCTGATGAGGACGCAAGAGGAAATACTAATATTTTCCACTTGCATGAAAACTTGGCCCATTACACGACCATTTTAGCCTTCCTTATCGTAGCTCTTCGATTTTTCTTTTTGGTCAAAAAGAAGGAGTTTATCCGACTCACCCTAATTATTTATTGTATTTTAATAGTGATTTGTACAGTTGGGATTTTATCGACTGGATATTTTGGAGGTAAAATGGTTTATGATCAGGGGGTTGGTGTGAAAATGCATGGTAAGTATGTCAATCCACCTAAGCCTGGGAAATACCATATGGGCGATTAATATGAATATAATCATGTTGTAACATGATAAAAACATCCTGGAAATACTAAGGGCACTGATATACTTACGTTTTTTTAAAAAGGACATATAGCTGTATTAAAAAAGACGACTCTAAAATTCAATGTGAATTTTAAGTCGTCTTTTTTACATTGACTATGGTAAAGTGCACTATTGATTTTGACACTCAGATGATTGGAATGGAAGGTGCGGGAGTAGATCCACAGGTGTAAAAGCATAGGAGGAAAGCGAGCAACTGGAGCGGAAATCAACAGACAAATTTAAAAGAAGAACTTTACATTTAAGGAGACTTTTTCAGTGTCCTCTAAATACTCAAGATGTATTTTTCTTCACAATTGAATACCCCCATAATAACCAAATGCAATACGAACCTTTTTTGTTAGTAGGTAATATGAAGTATTAGATATCGCTTATTTTTTTCTATTGCATAAGGGAGTATTTTTTTCCACTTATGGGAAAAAGAAAATGAGTTCTTCCATTTGGGAGGGAAATTAGGGGGCACTATGAGTAAATTTTTTAATAAAGAAATTTTTTATAATTGGAAAAAATGGCATATGAATCAAGTCGTAGTTTTGTCCTTTTCCACTATTATTCTAAGTGTAATGGGATTCTTTCACTTTTCGTTGAATGATGCTGACATTTCTGCCCTAAAAAGTGAGCTTCCCCAGGCAACGGTATTTTATGATGTAAATGGAGTTGTCGCAAGTAATATATCGGCTAATAAAAATGAGGGTGTTCCGATTGGGCAAGTAACTAATGAGATGAAAAATGCAGTAGTAGCAATAGAGGACCATCGCTTTTATCAACATCATGGCGTTGACTATATTGGAATTACAAGGGCGCTATTTCGGGATTTAAAGGCTGGTGGCGCTGTTGAAGGTGGAAGTACGATCACTCAGCAGTTGGCTAAGAATGTATTTTTGACATCACAAAAAACGTATAAAAGAAAAATAGACGAAATCTTTCTCGCAAAGAAAATTGAAAGGCAATATTCTAAGCAAGAAATTCTTCAAATGTATTTGAATCAGATCTATTTTGGAGACGGGGCTTGGGGAATAAAGAAGGCTTCCCAAAAGTATTTTGGGAAAGAGGCCAAAGACCTCACAGTTAGTGAATCAGCATTACTTGCAGGTTTAATTAAAGCACCTTCAGCATTAAATCCCTATGATCATTTGGAAAAAGCAAAAGCTCGACGTCATGTTGTATTAGTAGAAATGAAAAAGCAAGGATTTATCACCAATCAACAATTTGAAAAAGCTGAAAATGAAAAAATTGTTCTAAATGATAAAGGCAATGACCCATTTCGCGGCAAATACCCATACTATGTTGATCAGGTTCTTGATGAAGCAATTCATAATTATGGTCTTTCACAGGATGATTTATTAACAGGAGGATATAAAATATTTACGGAACTTGATCCGACCATGCAAACAGCAGCAGAAAAAACGTATCAAAATACTGCTCTTTTTCCAAAGGGATCAGATCGGCTTGTGCAAAGTGGAGCTGTTTTAATAGACCCGAAAACAGGCGGAGTTCGGGCGATTATTGGTGGAAGAGGAGAGCACACCTTTAGAGGGTATAACCGGGCCTCACATTTAAAAGCGCAGCCAGGATCATCATTTAAACCGATTGCTGTTTACACTCCGGCATTAGAACAAGGCTGGGGAATTACGGATATGTTAAAAGATGAGCCACTAAAATTTGGTAATTATCAACCAACCAATTATAACCACCAGTATGCAGGTGAAGTACCAATGTATGAGGCTGTGATGGAATCAAAAAATGTCTCAGCAGTCTGGCTTTTAAATGAAATTGGAATTGAACAAGGATTGGATTCGATTAAACGGTTTGGGATTCCACTTTCGAAAGGTGATCGTAATTTGTCGATTGCACTGGGGGGCTTAGAAAAAGGGGTATCCCCTATAGAAATGGCGGAAGCATTCTCTGTATACCCTAATAACGGGATTAGGATCAAAGCACATGTTATTAAAAAAATTGTTGATGTAAATGGAAAGATTGTTGCCGAGTGGAAAGAAAGTAAACACAGGGTGACGACAAAGGATGTTGCAAATAAAATGACGACTATGCTGCTTGGTGTAGTTGAACATGGAACAGGAAAAGGTGCTCAAGTTCCGGGAAGAGAAGTTGCCGGTAAAACAGGTTCAACCCAAGTACCTATTAAAGGCATCAATGGCGTTAAGGATCAATGGTTTGTAGGCTACACCCCACAATTAGTAGGTGCTGTATGGGTTGGCTATGATAAAACTGATAAGGATCATTATTTAACAACAACTAGCAGTGAAGGAGCAGCGATCGTGTTTCGAAATGTTATGGAAGGCGCTCTCCAAAATACGGAGCCAGAGAGCTTTGATGTCGAACATATTGGAACTTTAATTGAAAAGAAAAAGCAAGAGGAAGCAGAAAAAAATCAACAAAAATTTGATGACCAATTTAACAGTGAAGTTGATAAATGGAAAGAAAAATGGAATAAGCAAAAGGAAAAATGGGGAAAAAAATTAAAAGGTAACGGGCATGGCCACGGACACGGACACGGACACGGCCATTAACGAAAAATGGCAGGTTACAAAAGAAACCCATTAATTATAATTGCTGAGATAATCTTTTTTGAACAATTGACTGCATTTCGGGAATCATTAATACAGATGGAACATGTATCCACTTTTTCACAGCCTTACTCCTTTCACGTTTCATATTCACACGATAGAATAGGTATATGAAAGAGTGTTGAGTATTTTTGAAAGGGGTAGGTCTAAATGTTAACTTTAATTAAAAATGGTGAAATTTATGCGCCTCATTTTTTAGGGAAAAAGGATATTTTAATTGTCGATCAAAAGATTGGCTATATAAAAGACCAAATTGAGTTACCAAATCAATTCGTTGATATAAAAGTAATAGACGCTAAGGGAAAATTAGTTGTCCCCGGATTCATTGATGCACATGTACATATTGTTGGTGGAGGTGGTGAAGGAAGTTACCGAACACGAACACCAGAAATCCAATTATCGGATGCAACCTTAGCGGGTGTAACAACACTTATTGGTGTCATTGGTACTGATGGCACAACGAGAACGATGACGAATCTAATAGCCAAAGCACGGGGGCTTGAGGAGGAAGGAATCACCTGTTATATTCAAACAGGTTCTTATCAAGTTCCACTTAAAACAGTAACAGGTAGAATTGAAGATGACATTATATTAATTGATAAAATAATTGGTGTTGGCGAAGTGGCCATTGCAGATCATCGTTCATCACAGCCAACATCAGAAGAAATAGCGAAAATTGCTGCTGCTGCAAGAGTGGGTGGCCTACTTTCTGGAAAAGCAGGAATTGTAAATGTGCATGTTGGGGATGGCTACGATCACTTGAATGTTATTCTTGATGTTGTAGAAAACACTGAGATTCCAATCAAGCAGTTTTATCCGACCCATATTAATAGGAATCCACATCTGTTTGAAGAAGGCATTCAATATGCAAAAAAGGGCGGATATGTTGATTTCACAACAAGTTCGATTCCTAAGTTTTTTGAAGAGGGCGAAATAAAATGTAGTGTTGCTTTAAAAAGGATGCTTGACTCTAATATCGATATTTCTCAGATGACATTTACGTCTGATGGGCAAGGGAGCCTTCCTGATTTTAATGAATTTGGTGAATTAGTTGGCTTGAAGGTTGGAAAGGTTTCAACTTTATACGATGAGGTGCGTGATGCAGTACTAGAAGAAAAGATACCTTTGGAAGTAGCATTAAGAGTAATCACACAAAACCCAGCGGCAATATTAAAATTACCACAAAAAGGGATTATTGCTGAAGGTAAAGATGCAGATTTGGTTCTTTTAAATAAGGATGATCTGACAATTGATTCTGTTATTGCACTTGGGAAATTGATGGTAAGTGAAAAATTGCCTATTGTAAAAGGTACGTTTGAATAAATGAAAAAGGCCTAAATTAAGTTAAGGACCGCTTTCCTTATCACAAAACCTAGATGTACAAATTAATATATATACCAAATTTCACTGCAAATTGTGTCGCTTTTGGTTTGTTAAAGGTTAAAAAGCTCAGTTTTTCTGGGCTTTTTCTTGGCTAATCAGAATTTATATCCATAAATTCTTCTAGGGCATAAGTGCAACTACGCCTCTGTCATCGCCCTTAAGGGCGAATTCTCCACGACCGCTATGATATTCTATTAGGCTTTTGAAAACTGAATTTTATCACATCGATAAGTAGCCCCAATAAAACAAAGCTGGCAAAATGAATAAGATAGGCTAACAAAGAATAATGGATATATATACTGCTAGGTTCTTTTAACTGTAATTTTTCGACAACAATTAAGGAGTAATTTTCGCCAATAAATAGTTTTAAAATCGGATTAAATCCGAGAAGTAAATTTGCGTTTTCACTTCCAAAACTATCAAAAACAATTATTATAAGAGCAATAAAGCTCAAACCAAATGAAAAACTGATAAGATTAACTATTTTCTTCAAATAATGCACCTCCTGTAAATTCCTAATATATATCTTATTTCAATATTTTAACATTTCTAGAGGCCCTAAGAGTATAATAAATTTCATTCACAACTATTTTTAAAAAATAGTACTAAAAAGTTTTGAACTATATATCCATGCTAATCGTCATATAAAAGTAAGCTTATTAAATAAAAAGGGATGATCGAGAGAGAGAGGGCAAAATTGAATGGATGAATGGATTAGAAAAGCAAAAGAAGGAGATCATCATGCTTTTGCCTTCCTTTTTAAAGAAAACTATCCCTTCCTTGTAAAGTATTTAATGAAAGTGACAATGAACCCTGATACTGCTGAAGAGCTTGCGCAGGAAACGATGGCAAAATGCGTTCAAAAAATTCAGCTTTACAATGGAAAAAGTAAGTTTTCTTCATGGCTGATTACCATTGCCACTAATACATACATTGACCAGTGCAGAAAGAAAAAACGTGAAAAAAACTGGCTAGGACAAGAAGAAATAAACAGAAGGCTAAAATGGCATTTTGAAAGTAGGAATGAAGAGTGGAATGATGCTTTAACTGTCCTTGGGAAATTATCAGAAGGTTTACGTGTCCCTATTATCTTGAAGCATTATTATGGTTATTCTTATGAAGAAATAGCTGATATGATGAAAATTTTACCTGGAACGGTTAAATCTAGGGTACATAATGGTTTAGTAATTGTTAGAAGGGAGTTGAAAATGGATGAAGAAACAGAGAGTTATGATTCTAAACGAACAACAAGATAATAACGACGTAGAAACTTTTCATATTCTTAAACAAGGATTAGATCAAGTTGAAACCTTTCCTTTTAATACACCTGACCGTCAATGGTTTGAGAAAATGGTACTAGAAGAACAACATCAACAAAAAAAGAAGTTGATTAAAGATTTGTCCATTTTCTCATTAATTGCTCTCTTTATTTTAGGTGGGATTATGTTGTCTCTATCTCAGATGCCGATTATCTTTTTCGTCCTTCAAATCATCACAACTGTTTTTATCGCTCTTTATTCAGGGATAAGGTACAGTATAGGGAGAGTAAAGAATGAAAGGTGATCTAACTTTACCTATAATTATTTTGGTTGCAGGTATCTTATTGCTTCAAAGTACATACTTATTTTTGGATGCCAGAAAACGTAACTTTAACTATTGGCTTTGGGGTATCGTTGGGCTAATTCAAGCACCTATGCCTACTCTTTTTTACTTGGTTTTTGTTCGAAAAATTTTTCGAAAGAATCAAATCAAATAGGAAGGATGATAGTGATGATCATTGTAACAACTGAATCACTTCCGGGAATGAGCATTAAGGAGTTAAAGGGTTTTGTTAAGGGTAGCACTGTTCAATCTAAGCATATTGGCAAGGATCTGATGGCTGGCTTAAAGACCATTATAGGTGGAGAAATAAAAGAATATACAGAAATGCTGAATGAAGCAAGAGAGAAATCAATTGAAAGAATGAAAGAAGAGGCATTCAGTTTAGGGGCAAATGCAATAATAGGAATGCGGCTTGAAACTAGTTCTGTAATGCAAGGAGCTTCGGAAATTATTGCCTATGGAACAGCTGTATTTGCCGAATAAATGATTAATGAGAGTAAGTAAATAATGTTCTATGTATTTGCCCACTTTCATACTAATAAAGAAAAAGGGCAGAAAGCTGCATAAGCGAAACGACTTTTCACGAAGAAGATACATCTCGTATAAAGTAGGGTTTGCTTTACTTTAACTGCCTTTTGAGGTAAGTTTGCGTATTTAATTCTATATTTCAAGTAATACGTGTAAATGGAACACTTTTTAGTATGTAATCCCGACCCTTAATCGTATAAATTGATCTGTAAATAGCTGTTGAAAAGCAAAATCCGCAGTATCAAAAACAGAGATAGAGGAAGGATTTTCTGGGAGAAAATTCGCTTCATAGCGGTAGCTACCAACTCTTTCACCCAAGGGTAAATACGTTGGACAGACTATGGTCCAATCCAGCCCGGAATCCTTTAATTTCAAATAGGCTTTTAAATGTTCTTCAGCATCCTTGGTACTTTTTCGTCTTGATTCAGAAGATTGAAAACGATAAAGGCTCGAATCCGTTCGTGCCTGAAGGATTCCAGCTGTTCCAATGGATATAATGCGTTTAATTCCAAGATTCCCCATTTCCCTAATAATAATTGGCATTGACTCGGAAAGGGTAGTTGTCCCTTCAGTGTTCAAGGCACAAATGACGACATCTGTCCCTTTCATAACTGCAGCAACATCTTTTTCGTGTAAGGAATTCCCTTCAAAAATTGTAAGGGTTTGGCTTTTAGTTAAAAGCTTAGTAGTATCTCTTACAAGAGCATGGACGTTATAATTATTTGAAAGTGCCCTCTCGAGGACAACTGATCCAACACGTCCTGATGCACCTAAAAGGCAAATGTTCACAAAAAGTTCACTCCTTTGTCACAAAGTTATGTCTAAAATGTGATATTTTTAAGTTGTTTACATAATAAAGTATTTTAGGGTGGTGAAAATAATGAATGATTATTCAGTTGTTCTTACAATCGCTAGCTTATTAATCCTTGTTTATTATACCGTATATATTATCGCTAAAGCGTGAACTGCAGGCAATTGTCTGTAGTTTTTTATTTAGCTAATCAGAATTTAAAAAAATTAAGTATTATATTCTATAGAAAAGGGAAATATCACAGAGTACATATCGGAAGGTGGGACAGTATGGAAAACTTTAGAATTGAAAAAGACACACTTGGTGAGGTACAAGTACCTTCAGAAAAATACTGGGGTGCACAGACCCAGCGGAGTAAAGAAAATTTCAAAATTGGAACAGAAAAAATGCCAATAGAAGTTATTTATGCTTTGACCAATATAAAAAAGGCAGCTTCACTAGTTAACAATCAGCTGGGTAAATTAAACTCAGAAAAAATGACAGCAATCCAAAATGCCTGTAATGAAATTCTAACTGGGAATTTTGATGATCAATTCCCACTTGTGGTCTGGCAAACCGGTAGCGGGACACAAACAAATATGAACGTTAATGAGGTAATTGCTAACAGAGCAAATGAATTATTAAGGAGTCAAAATAGCGAGGAAAAAGTACATGCGAATGATGATGTTAACATGTCTCAAAGTTCTAATGATACGTTTCCTTCTGCGATGCACATGGCAGCTTACCAGTTTTTAAACGTGAACTTAATTCCAGCATTACAGGAACTAAAAAGTGCACTAATTAGTAAGGAAAAGGAATTCGAGGGACTTGTTAAGATAGGGAGAACACATTTACAGGATGCAACGCCGATTACATTGGGACAGGAAATAAGCGGTTGGAGAGCAATGCTTGATAAAAATGAAAAAATGGTAAATGAAGTAGGTAAATATCTGCTTGATTTGGCTATTGGTGGAACAGCAGTAGGAACTGGGCTCAATACTCATCCTGAATTTGCTGAAAGAGTAGCAAAAGAAATATCGAATCTAACCAACTATCCATTTAAAACATCCGAAAATAAATTCCAGGCGCTAACAAGTCATAATGAAATAGTGCTTGTTCATGGTTCATTGAAAGCATTAGCAGCAGATTTAATGAAGATTGCTAATGACATCCGCTTCCTTGCAAGTGGTCCAAGAAGTGGTATTGGAGAATTAATTCTTCCTGTTAATGAACCTGGAAGCTCCATCATGCCAGGAAAAGTAAATCCAACTCAAAGTGAAGCGTTAACTATGATTGTTTGTCAAGTGTTTGGAAATGATTTCACAATAGGTTTTGCAGCAAGCCAAGGGAATTTCGAACTGAATGTTTTTAAACCCGTGATCATTTATAATTTCATTCAGTCCATTCGATTGCTTTCTGATGGAATGAGAACCTTCTCCGAAAAGTGTGTAAAGGGGATAGCAGCAAATAAAAAGGTAATTAAAAGTCATCTTGAACAATCACTAATGCTTGTTACTGCTTTAAACCCCCATATTGGTTATGAAAAAGCAGCAGAAATTGCAAAGCTTGCTTATAAGGAAAATTTAACTTTAAAGGAAGCTGCCCAAAAGACAGGATATGTGTCACCCGAACAATTTGATCAATGGATAAAACCAGAAAATATGGTTTAAAATCAAAGTGATCTGCGTCAAAGAAGGACAAGCCCGCAAGAAGGTTTCCAAGATTTAAAATTAAGATACCCCTCTCCGTTAGGAAAGGGGTAATAGCCATTTTATTCAGTTTTATTCTAAAGGTTGTTAATTAACGTTGGAATCCGCCACCAAGTTGTTGTTCTGCCATTGCAACTAGACGTTTTGTGATTTCTCCTCCAACAGATCCGTTGGCACGAGATGTAGTATCAGCACCTAATTGTACTCCGAATTCAGAAGCGATCTCATACTTCATTTGGTCAAGAGCTTGTTCCACGCCTGGTACTAAAAGTTGGTTAGAGTTGTTGTTACTTGCCATAGTTGATAACACTCCTCTTAATAATTTTGGGGTTAGTATGGAATTGAACCACAGATGGAAAAACTTTTCCATTGCCTCCTCGGCATAACCCATATTATTAAAGTTGAATTTTACTTTGATAAATTTTTAAAAAATCAATTTGCTAACTTTCTTTTTTAAGGCTTTTGATGTGTTTCTTTGTTGTTCTGTGCCTTGTACTATCTATTATGGTTAAAACCGCTTCGCTTATTCGTTTTATCCTTAGGTAAGTTATTCCAAAAAATACTCCTTACATACAGAATGGTAAATAACATAAACTACAATCATATTGTTGTACAAAAGGTGGAGAATTATGTCGATTTGCCCAATATGTAATGGCTTTCGGACTATTTATTTAACCTGTGAAACATGTGGGAGTGAAATGTTAGAGAGAGGTCGTATTATGGATTACTACGACGATTATAGTCCATATATGGATATTGATTTAATGAAAATGGAGGATGGATATAAGGATACCTACTCAAATCATAAATGTCCTCACCTTTTTCGTTGTCCAAATTGTGCCAGTGAGGAAGTCATTTTAATAAAAGAATAACCCCATCTAATAATGGGGTTATTCAATAAAATGCTGACTCACCTAAATTGTTGTATTTCTGATATAGTCCAGCATAATGAATTTAGTTCATTAATTATTTGTTTATGGTCGGATTCGCAATTCTGTATCTGCATCAAAGAAATGTGCTTTGTTCATATCAAAAGCAAGTTCTAGTTTATCACCAGGTTTAATATCTGTACGAGAGTCAACACGAGCAACAAAATCTTGATCACCAACACTAGAGTAGATCATTGTTTCTGCTCCAGTTAGCTCAGAAACATCAATAGTAGCAGAAATTTTTGAACCAGCAGAGGCATCAATGAAAATTGGCTCATCATGAATGTCTTCAGGGCGTACTCCTAAAATGATTGCCTTTCCAACATACCCTTGCTCACGAAGGAATTTCATTTTTCCTTCTGGGACAGAAAGAGATTCATTTCCAATCACAAATTTGCCATCCTTAAGCGCACCATTAAAGAAGTTCATAGCGGGTGAACCAATAAAACCACCAACAAAAACATTTTCTGGTTTTTCATACACGTCTTTTGGAGCACCAACTTGTTGGATAATTCCGTCCTTCATAACAACCAACCGTGTTGCCATTGTCATAGCCTCAGTTTGGTCATGTGTAACGTAAATCGTTGTTGTTTGTAAACGACGGTGTAGCTTAGCTATTTCAGCACGCATGGCGACACGCAATTTTGCATCAAGGTTTGAAAGAGGTTCATCCATAAGGAATACCTTAGCATCACGGACAATGGCACGTCCTAGAGCTACACGCTGACGTTGACCGCCTGATAGGGCTTTTGGCTTCCGAGTTAAATATGCTTCTAATCCAAGGATTTTTGCAGCATCCTGAACACGGCGATCAATTTCATCTTTCGGAAATTTACGAAGTTTTAAACCGAAGGCCATATTATCATAAACACTCATATGTGGATATAATGCATAGTTTTGGAAAACCATCGCGATATCTCGATCTTTAGGTGCAACATCATTGACTCTTTTACCATCAATGTAAAAGTCACCTTTTGAAATTTCTTCAAGACCTGCGATCATACGTAATGTGGTAGACTTTCCGCAGCCTGAGGGGCCAACAAAGACAACAAATTCTTTATCATCAATATGAAGATTAAAATCCTCTACTGCTGTTACTTTATTATCATAAATTTTAAAAATATGATCTAGTTTTAACTCAGCCATTTTAAAAGCCCCCTGATTAGTTAGTTCTTAGATTTAGTTTACACAGACAGGCATAAAATCTAAATAGACATTGTGCACAAAGTTAACGCTTTCAAATTAGGCATATTGTTATCGTAACTTTAGCAAAGTGTATATCCATAATTTCTGCTAGCGTATCAGGGAAACTACGCCTAATCATCAACTCGCCAATCGGTTATACTGGATACTTGGATTGCTCATATATTAGGCAGGATAGAAAGACTGTAAAGGCCCCATGAAAATCCTTTAATTGAATCCCCGTTTTATCAGTGAATTTATCAATTCGATATTGTAAGGTATTTCGGTGTATATAAAGTTTTTTTGCTGTCAGACTGGCATTTAAATTATTTTCAAGAAAGAACTTTAAGGTTGAAAACATTTCAGGATCCTCTTTGAAGACTTCGGAAAGGGTTTCATTTAATTTTCCTCTTAGTGATTCTGGGAGATGGAAAGCTAAGTATGAAGGAAAGACACGTTCAAAGGTAAAAAGTTTAACAGTCCTTAAATGGTTTTGTCCAAATGTAAAATACTCTTTTTCCTCTTGAAAATGATAAGATAAATGATCGGAGAACAGGTACTGTTTTCCAATATAAAAGGAAATGTTTATATAAAAGTCACTTTCGAAAGTTTCGATCATCGAAAGAAGTTCCTTCTCTGATAAGGGTAAGAATTTTTGATTCTCTATAACAACCCCACTTTGACCATTTTCCCAAACAATAAGGATTTCATTTGAAAAAAAACCTTTTAAAGCAGCCTCCATTTCAGATTGTTCCACCTCATTACCCGTTATCTGAAATTGAATCAAACGAATATTTATCTCCTTGCAAACTGGAGATTTTCCACTTAAAAATAAAAAGTCATACCAGCTTTTTGTCAGAGAAGAACCGACTGATTTTTTAGGTTCGGCTAACTCCAAAAATGTTCTAAGGATATTCAATTCCTTTTCACTTAAATCGGCTCGAGGGATTGCCATCCATTCATTACGGCTTGAATCAAAAAAGAGATAATATGTTCCAAAAGAGTCCTGTGGGGGAACAGTGAAAAACAGGGCGTTTGGAAATAAAGATTGTAATTTACTAAACATAATCATTCCTCGTCATTTCATAATATATCCATTATACCAATTCTTTGAGATTGAAAAAAGAAAAGGGCTAAAACCATGAGAACTGGTTTTGCCCTTTTAGCTTTTGTATGGCTATTAATCACATTCATATGGAGGCTGTTCTTCAACAAGATCACGCGCTTCTTCAATATTCGTTGAATCTGGGCGGGCATGAACATTACCACCGGCCATACCTTCGTTAATCATTCTGTCAATATCCATATATGTTTTATCTCTTCCTTCATATAAGGAATCACTATTTTTGTTGAATTTTTCTTTATCCATCTATCCTTCTCCTTTCACATTTTCCATATTTCTGTTCTTTATTTTGTGGAAAGGATAAGGTTTTCATACAAAATGTTTATAGTGGTACCCCCATCATTTATTATGAAGATTTTTATTCTAGAAAATCAGTAAGTTTAAGGAATAAGCGGCAAAGTTGCGTTATTTTCCTTTTCTCAATTTCTTCTTCGTCAAAGCTCATGGGTTTGGAGTTTACTTCGTAAATATAATATTTTCCAGCTACGCTAATCCCTGCGTCAATTGAAAATTCACCAAAAAATCCAATCTGCTCTGTTAAGGTCCTTCCAATATGGTCAACTACTGTTTTTATAAATTGATCATGTTCATTTGACCGTAGAAGCTCATAAGAAAGTAATTCCCCTCCATTTGAAAGATGAGTGGTCAGCCCCTGTCCCTGTGATTGCCTAATTCCGATCCCAGTGACTTGATATCCTTCACTTTCGGCATGGGCGAGGATTCTGAAATCAAATCTCTTTCCATCGTATTCTGCTGAATGAATTTCCTCCTGAACAATATAATTTTCTTCAATTAGCACGGATTCCCATTCTCTCCAAAAACTAAGGGGGGTGGGATAGATTTCTCTACTTGAGAGTCCTTCAAGGTGAATTTCTGATTGATTCAAAAGCTTTAATCGGAAAATTCCTTTTCCCCTTGCCGATTGTGTCGGTTTCAAATAGACAGATTGATATTTTTCTAAAAAAGCCTGAAAATTGGTTTGTTTGTGGATCACTTCTGTATTTGGCAAAAATTCTTGCAAAATAGGGTGATTTTGCAAGAGAAGATAAAGAGTATATTTATCAATAAAACATGGATTAAAAAAAAGAATGTTCTTTTCCTTTAATTTCAACAAAACTGAACAATAATCTTTATCTTGCTCTAATTTTCTGAAGGGGACCCGGTTATAGACAAGGTCAGGAAAAGGCAACTTTACCTTCATCCAATTATCACGGTCAGGTAAATAGATATAGCCACTTATAAAATTATCCTTAACTCCATCAGGAGTAAAAATAAAGCTTATTCCATGATATGAAATAAGCTTTTTTTGCAGTTCCCTAAAAAGAGGGCCGTTCCCGGCAATCGTTCCATCCCTTTTTCTTGCTGACATTATCCCAATAAGCGGCCCTATATGTTTGTTTTTAATTTTTAAATTGAAGCTGGTATCTTCTAAATTGCCTTTTTGTTGCTTTGAGATGATTTCTTTTTCCCCACCCATGGTAATCACTGTTTCATAATTGGTATGATACCAATTTGCGGATGTGCTGTCATAGAATAGTTTCATTTGAAAATTTCCTCGGGATAAAGAATGGATTGTTCGGTTAGAAAGACGGCAAAAGCAATCGATAATTTCCGTGTTAATAAATCAAATTTTTTTAAGTCTGGATGAGTAAAAATCGATCTACCTGGTTTCGAGTTTGCTTCGAATAACCATATATCACCGTTCAGGTCAATTCCTAAATCAAAACCGATCTCCCCGATGATCCCCTCCATATTTCTCTCTAAAGCTTTACTGAGTAGGAGTGCTGCTTCAGTTAGTTTTTCTGAAAAAAGCTTGCTTTTTTCCTCCGGAAATATTTCCTTAAGAGTCTTAACTTCTCCTCCACTTCGTACGTGGGTCGTTACGCTTCCGAGTCCGGCAATTTTCGCAGCAATGGCAGTTAAATGCCAAGTTCCCTCCGCATCTTTATTTGTATGAACTCGAAAATCTATCGAGCGCTTTTCGGTTTTTAATAAATGAATTCCTTGCTGGACAATCATGCTCCCAAGGCTTTTGTTGGTAAATACAGAATGAAAAAGGCCTTCAAGACTAGTGAATTTCCGCAAACGATTTACACCTTCACTATCCCGATACCGGCAGAAATAAGCACCGGTTTGTTTATCGTAAATAATTTGATGTACACCAAGGCCAAGGCTTCCGTTTATAGGTTTCACGTATACGTGACCATAGTTTGAGAGCATTGTCTCAATAGAAGAAAAGGAGGTAAAGGGATGAGTTTCTGGTAAATAATTCGTTACAGAATCTTCTTGCTGTAATCTCTCGTAAATATCAAGCTTATTGAAAAATCCTGGATTATACCAGGGAATAAGATAATCCTTCTGCAAACGATCCTTCACTTTCTTTAATGATGGATTTCTTTCGCTTTTTCGATTCGGCAAACGGTCATAAATGACATTCGGAAAGGGAATATCAATTACTTTCCAATTGTTTTCGTGGTAAAAATACCCCTTTATTTGTGCTTGATCCCAATCAATATGCTGTTCTCCAAAAACAAAGGGAAGGGCGCCAACAGATTTATTCACTGAAAGAAGCTTAGCAAAGATCGAAGAGCGTTCACCAATTGGCTTTAATGGAAAAGGAGTGAACCCCGCAGTGAAAATCCCAATTAATGGCCCGATAAAGAGTGTTTGATCTTGAAAAAATAGGTGCAAAGGAATTTCAAAGTTAGGAAATTGAAGGATATCTCTAATTTTTTTGCTTATTACAATTCGATCCTTTTTTTCAGGATGGGCAAGAAAGTCCACATCTAATGATTTCGAACCGAAAGCAATTTTTTTGATTGATTGATTGCTCATTATAGCTTGCGGGCAAAGAACAATCATTTGATCATTATTCGCTACTTCAATCAGATAGCGTTTTCGCATGATAATTCTTCCTTTCACTTTGATGAGACAAAGTTAGAAATTTCCCGTATAGAAGTGGGGCAAGATATAATTTTTCCTTCAACTCAGGTGCGGTGCTTAACACAACCTTTCTTCCTGGCTTGGAATTAACATCTAGAATCCAAATAGATCCATTCTTCGCCATCCCAATATCAACTCCGAGCTCAAACAATGGCATAAATTCTTTTTCCAGCAATTTAGGAAGATTCGTTTTAATATATTCTAACTCATTGCAAATAAACTCTTTGGATGTGTTGGGAAGGGTTGCCGACCATGTTTCGAAGTCAATGACAGAACCACCTGCACTTAAATTTGAAAGAATCCCACCTGTACTTCCTTTTCGTATTCCCTTTCCTCGTTCTGTCCAATTTCCAAATTCATCTTTTTGAAGCAGGATTCGAATGTCGAATGGTTGAAATTCATTATTTGATAATTCTAAGTAAGGTTGCAAAAGATATTTGCGGTGCTGAAGTAATTGCTTTAACCACTGGCTAAGTTTTGCTTCATTTGGAAAAATTCTCGAGATAATTTGCTTTTGTTTTTCAGTTTTTACATTGAACGATTTATCGTTTTTCTTTACATAGTAAATCCCATAACCTTGTGAACCATTAATGGGTTTTAAAATAAGTTTTTTCTTTTTTGTTAGCTCATTTAAGACTACTGAAATATCTGAAATAGGCTCTGAATGGGCCAAATAAGGGGATAAAACAGTGTTTTTTAAGACTTCATACAACTCAAGTTTATTTGGCAAGCCATATCCTAAAAATGTGAGATCTTCTCTGCTCTTTAACCAGGACACAATGGGAATGCATTGCTTGGAATGATCGTCATCCCCATAGAAGCAGCGATCATAAAGAATAGCCGGAATTGGAAACTCCTGTTCTATCCAATAGCAACTTTCAGGATCATATTTTTTTCCTTTAACAAGTTGCGTGATTGGATCAATCCGGGAGGGAATGAAGTGGAAACATTCAATATCAAGAGCAGTTGCCCTGATGGCCATTTCATTAAAGTAAGTCATTTCACTATCCATCGTTAATGTCATAATCCCAAATGTAATCAAAAGATTAATCCTCCTTTACTCTCGGTGTATCTAAAGCTAGTTTTGTACAAAATTGGATGATAGCTTTGGCAGATGGCCTTATTTTTACTGTATTTTCCTCGAAATTTTTGGAAGGCTTTGAGTTAATTTCAATCAGCCAAACTCTTCCATCTTGATCGACTCCGATATCAATTCCAAGTTCACCTGTAATTCCAGTAAATTGGCTACAAATAATAGTAGCAGCCTCAATTGACAGTTCTTTCATCATAAAAACAATCTTTTTTGCTATTTCTTTTTCAAATAATGGGCTTAACGCAATTAATGGTTTCGTTATTTCTCCGCCCCTGGCAATATTGGAAACAAATTGCGATTCAGCTGAGATCCTTGCAACGAGTGAAGTTACTTCCCACAAATCCTTTTTATTTTTATGACATAATACCCTAAAATCCATTGACCTAGATTGATGGGTGGCAAGGGGAATTCCTTGTTGTATAATATAAATTCTATTATGAAGATGCGGTTTTAATTGATGAAAAATTTCATCAATCGATTCTTTTTTTATGATAAAGTCTGAATCGATATTTAAAGTGGACTGAAAAACAAAATGGTTTTCTTCTTTTCCTAATTTAATAATGTTTCTTCCTTGACTTCCATGAATTGGTTTAATAAAAATAGTATGATACGTTTCAATTAATTCTTTTAAATTCTCTTTTGAAAAGATACGTGTTTCCGGGATATAGGGATGAATTTTTTCTTCTAACATTAATTTTTCATAAACTTCCCACTTTGACAGGAACCGATCATTAAAAAAGGGAATATTCAATTGTTCGAGAATTTTTCGGAATGATTTAAAACTAGCGACCTGTTCAAGTCTACGGGAATGAATTCGATTATAAATTACCTCAGGCAGTGGAAGTTCCGAATATACCCATTTTCCGTTTTCAAAATGGTATCCATTGGCTCCAGTATCCGAAAAATCCTTATAGGAAAATACATAAAAAAAACCGCCTAATTCAGAAAATCCTTGATGGAGTTCCTCGCAAAATAAGTGGATCGTTCGAAAATTTGGTTCTTCTTTGTCTGTATTAAAATCAGTTAATAGCCCCACCACTGGGCCAAGATGAAGACAATTGTTTTCTATAGTGTATTTTGCTAGGAATTTATACGTTTGCATTGGCAATGAAAAATTGCTGAAGATTTGTTCAGGGAGATGGATCTCATTTTGGGATACATCTGCAATGTCTATTTTTACAGTAATGATTTGATTTCCGATCGAAAAACGTAAATCGCTGTTTTTTTCAATACATAAACGATCCAATAATCGACTAGATAGTTGAATTTTTATATCTTTTTTGGTTGCTACTTTCTTTGGAATTAACAAAATAGGGGTTACGGCAACAGACATAATCACTCCTCATTTTTTTGAAAATAGTAAGCAAAAAATAGGCAGAAGCTGATACAGTATCGTATGAATAGGCGGCCGCGGTTGTGATAATAACTAGTTATTATTAAAGAAAAATGAACCACCTCGCAATTATTTGCATAGTTTGTTATAGTTTTATTGAAGTGTATTTGTAAAAGGAGTGAAATCAATGGCAGTAAATTTATATGATGCAGCCTACGGACTTGAGACTGCAATTCGTCAAAGCGAAGAGTATACACAATTAAAACAATCGTATGCTGATGTAAATGCTGATGATTCAGCAAAAAAGATGTTTGACCATTTTCGCCAAGTTCAAATGGACATTCAGCAAAAACAAATGATGGGTCAAGAAATCTCGCAAGCAGAAGTGGAACAGGCACAGCAAATGGTTGCTCTTGTCCAAAAAAATGAAAAGATTTCAAAGCTTATGCAAGCAGAACAACGAATGGGTATGGTTATTGGTGAATTGAACCAAGTTATCATGAAACCTTTAGAAGAACTATACGGAAAATAGAAGTTTAAAACTTTAAGGCCTTCGGTTAAATAAACCGGAGGCCTTTTAAGCTAATCAGAAATTATATTCATAAATTCTGCAAGCGCATAAGTGCAACTAGGCTATCGCCGGCGCCTTAAGGCTTGGCGCTAGCCAAGTTTTCTTTAGCTTTTAACAATATAAAATTCTAAAAAAATGTATTCCCCCTACAAAAAAGCCATGTTCTATAACCTGAAAAAAAATCATAAAAGTGTTATAAGGATAACTTCACCAAGAACAGGGGGCAACAAAATGATTTATCGCTTACTTGCGTTAAATATTGATGGAACGCTTCTCCAGTCAAATGGTAAACTCCATAAATCGACTAGGGATGCTGTAGAATATGTTCAACAAAAAGGGATCTTTGTTACACTTGTTACTTCACGTAGTTTTCCATCAGCTCGAAAGGTTGCAAGAGCGTTAAAAATTAAAATACCACTCGTGACACAACAAGGTGCATATATCTCCGGTGCCCAAGAAAAACCTATTTATGTGAAAAGAATAAATGAAGAAGTAACGTATGATACTGTCCGCTTTTTAGAAGAGTTTCCATGCCAAATACGATTGGTGAACGAGCAATTTTCGCTAGCAAATAAGTTGAAGATAAACAATGATTTGCTAGTTAAAACGGTTTTTACATCTGGTGACCCGGTTTTTTACTCGCAGCAATTTGTTCCTTCATTAAGTGAAGCATTGCATGACCAGCCGCTGACTCCTTCAAAAGTCGAGGTTTATTTTGAAGAAGAATCTGATCTGCAAGATGCCAAAAAGGCATTAAGTAAAATGTATAATGAAATTGATTTAATTCAACTTGATGCTCTAAGGATGGATATTGTTTCATCTGGCATATCTAAATTAAGTGGATTAGCCTATTTAGGTAATCAACTTGGAGTTTCAAAAAATGAAATGGTGGTAATTGGTGATAGCTTGGATGATATTCCGATGTTAGAAGCGGTTAGTCTTGGAGTTGCCATGGGCAATGCAAGTATTGAAGTGAAAAAAGCTGCTGATTGGATCACTAGATCCGAAAATGAACATGGTGTCGCATATATGGTAAAGGAACATTTTCGAAAACAGCAGCCAATTGAGTTTCTAAGAAAGATGAATATTATTAAGAAATAAACCATTAAAGATATCATAGGGAGCCTGTGATATCTTTTCTGTTTTTTTTGATAGGCTTAGCCTTTCTTAAGAATGAAATAAAAGGAGCTTTCCTTTAGGTGACGTACAACGGTGGGTTTGTTCTGTTAGAGATTTTTCGGATAATAGTTTTAAGCCTATTTCTTTTGCTGCTTCATCATTAGTAGCCTGGAATGCTTCATCTAAAATTTTTTCGCCATTAGGCATAAAAGCTGTTAATTTGTAGGTATTCATTGATTATCCTCCTTTAATTTAAAAAGATATGATACTATTATTTTTACATAATTGTGAAAATCATGCAAAAGAATAAATTCTTAAAGATAAGATGTTTAATAGTAATTTAAATGAGAGGAGCATAAAAATGGTTCTTAAACTCGAACACGTATCAAAGCGATTTGGACAGTTTACAGCAGTACAAGATCTGTCCCTCGTTATTCCTGAAAAGGAAATGTTTGGATTTATTGGAGCGAATGGAGCTGGAAAGACAACAACCTTTCGGATGATTCTTGGCCTTCTTGATCCGAGTGAAGGAAAGATAACTTGGGATGAAAGGCCAATTGACTATACAACAAGTCATTTAGTGGGTTACTTACCAGAGGAGAGAGGATTATATCCCAAACTAAAGGTTAGTGATCAAATTGTTTATTTGGGAAGATTAAGAGGTATGAAGAAAGATGAAGCACTAGCTGAATTAAAAATGTGGCTGGGCCGCTTTAAAATACCGGAATATGAAAATAAAAAAGTTGAAGAACTTTCAAAAGGGAATCAACAGAAAATCCAATTTATTGCGGCAGTGATCCATAAACCGAAGTTGTTAATACTGGATGAGCCCTTTAGTGGCCTTGATCCGATCAATGTGGAACTGCTAAAAGAAGCAGTACTATCCTTAAAAGAAAATGGCACCACGATTGTATTTTCAAGCCACCGGATGGAGCATGTGGAGGAAATGTGTGAGTACCTTTGCATATTACACAAAGGATCTACAGTTGTTCATGGATCCTTAAAGGAAATAAAACGTGCATTTGGTAAGAAAAATCTGATCATTCATGCTGATTTTCCATTAGAATTCTTAAAAGACTTTCCAGGTGTTTTAAAAGTAAAAACAACAACAGAGGGTATCCATTTGCAGATTGAAGGAGAAAAGGTTGCCGAACAAATTTTAAAAGATATTGTTCACTTGGGGTTTATTAGAAAATTCGCCATTGAAGAACCTTCTTTAAATGATATCTTTATTGAGAAAGTAGGTGACTCATTTGAATAGATTTTTGATTATTTTAGGGCATACATATTTGACAAAGATAAAAACAAAGTCTTTTATTATCACCACAATCATAACGCTTGTCCTTGTTTTAGGTCTTACAAATATCAATAAGATCATTGAGACATTTGATAAGAATGGCGGTAAAGAGAAGGTTGCTGTCATTGATGACACGGGTCAGCTTTACGAGCCGTTAAAAAAACAAGTTGAAACCATTAATAAAGAAATTAAACTCTCTCTCTATGATGGAAACGAAACATCAGCAGAAAAGGCAGTGGAATCAGGAAAGTATAAAGGATTAATTCATTTGCAGTTTAATCAGGAAAAGCTCCCTGAAGCAACGTATAAAGCAATGAGCATTGCTGATTCAGGGATCTATTCGGATGTCCAAACGAGTTTGCAACAATTGAAAACGATGCTTGCCGCATCTCAAATTAATCTTACTCCTGTCCAATTACAAAAGCTTTACGAACCTGTTTCCTTTAAGAAGGTAGCACTTGAAAAGAATGCAAAAACTGAGGAACAATTAAATCAAGCAAGAGGTCTTGTGTATGTTCTTTTATTTGTTATTTATTTTGCTGTGGTCATGTATGCCAATATGATCGCAATGGAAGTTGCCACAGAAAAATCGTCAAGAGTAATGGAAATCTTGATTTCAAGTGTATCCCCAATTACACAGATGTTTGCAAAAATTTTAGGTATTGGTTGTTTGAGCTTAACACAGCTTGCCATTATTCTATCTGTTGGTTATGGTTCGTTTAAACATAATATGAATTCATTAAAAGGCGGCTTCTTTGATACTTTTGGTTTTGGAAATATTCCAGTTGAAACCATTTTGTTTGCGATTATTTTCTTTATCCTTGGCTATTTCTTATACGCGACTCTAGCAGCATTCTTGGGCTCATTGGTCAGCCGGATCGAAGATGTTCAGCAAATGATCACACCAATGACAATGCTTATTGTAGCAGGCTTTATGATTGCCATGTTTGGTCTTAATAAACCGGATTCATCATTTATAACCATTACGTCCTATATTCCTTTCTTTACACCAATGATCATGTTCCTACGTGTCGGGATGCTAGACATTCCTTTTTGGGAGACACTTCTTGGGATTGGAATTCTCATAACCACCATAATTATTTTAGCCGTGTTTGGTGCTCGTGTTTATAAGGGCGGTGTTTTAATGTACGGGAAGTCAAACTCATATAAAGATATTAAAAAAGCGCTCCAGTTAACAAAAAATAGATAGGTTCATGAAAAGAGTCTTTTCCACTGGGGAAGGCTCTTTTATTTCAAAATTTGCACCTCTTCCTTTGACAGGAACGTGCATTCGCCTTTTAGAGGTGATAAAATAAAGAAAAAGAGCTGGAGAGGAATTGTGATGAAACAAATTACGTTTATTCACGCCGCTGATCTACATTTGGACAGCCCAATGTTAGGGTTAAGGCACTTGCCTGACACTATCTTTACAAGACTTAGGGAGAGCACATTCCGTGCATTGAAAAAACTAACTAATGCTGCAATTGAGCAAGATGTCGATTTTGTTATTTTAGCCGGAGATTTATTTGATGGGGAAGATCGCAGCTTAAGGGCACAATCGCGACTGCGAACAGAAATGTGTAGATTAGAGGAAAAAGGAATACCTGTTTATGTGATCCACGGAAACCATGATCATTTAAGTGGATCATGGATTCAGCTTGAACTTCCTTCAAACGTTCATATTTTTACAAGTGAAGTAGAGATAAAAACTGTAAAGACGAAAAGTGGAGTGATTGTGCATCTTTATGGTTTTAGCTATCCCAAAAGGCATGTATTGGAGAGAAAGATAGATGACTATGTGAAGCTTGAAGGAGCAGACTTTCATATAGGTATTCTTCATGGAAATGAAGGGGGCAGAAGTGAACATGGAAACTATGCCCCGTTTACCGTTAATGATTTATTAGAAAAGCAATTTGACTATTGGGCGCTAGGACATATACATAAAAGGGCGGTGTTGTCCGAAGATCCTCCAGTAATTTATCCTGGAAATATTCAGGGGCGAAACAAGAAGGAAATAGGTGTAAAAGGCTGTTTACACGTGACTTTATCCAATAATTCTAGTTTTGAGTTTATAGAAACCGCTGATGTTGTTTGGGAAGAGGCAGTGCTAGATGTGGCAATGGCAAGAAGCTTTTACGAAATTTTACAAGCATGTCAAACAACTATAAAAACATACCGTAAAAAAAACATTGGAACGTTATTAACTCTATCGTTAAAAAATATCCAACTGGAAGATTCAAAGGAAGCAAGAATCGTAGATGGGGAACTAGTAGAACTTCTACAGGAAGATGAAAGGAAAGAAGAGTCTTTTGTATGGATTGTCGATGTAATTATGGAACAAACCAAAAGTAGTGATCAAGAATGGCTAACAGGCAAAACAGAATTTTACAATGAATTATATGAAACAGTGAATCATTATCAAAATTTCGAACATTCTTTGGAATCGTTATATAACCATCGGTTAGGGAAAAAGTATTTATCGCCCTTATCCGATTCAGATCAAGAGCAGTTGCTCCAAAAGGCGCACGAGTTTTTGATTAAGCAACTTTACCAATCCTAATAATTTAGGAAGGAGGAATGGTTTTTGAAAATTGTCGACATGTATATTTATGGATTTGGGCAATTGGAAAACATGAAAATTGAGAGCTTACAAGATGTTCAACTTTTCTATGGAGAGAATGAAGCAGGAAAGTCAACGATCATGGCTTTTATTCATGGAATCTTTTTCGGGTTTCCAACTAAACAACAGACAGAATTAAGGTATGAACCAAAACACAATACTAAATATGGAGGAAAAATTAGAATTTTCCTCGAAGATCAAGGCTATGTCATCATTGAAAGAGTAAAAGGAAAGGCCGCGGCTGGGGATGTTTCAGTTGCTTTGGATAATGGTGTTTTAGGGGGAGAAGAACTTCTTAAACAATTATTATCAAATATTGATAAAGGGTTATTTCAATCCGTGTTTTCTTTTAATTTGCATGGGCTGCAAAACATTCACCAGATGAAAAGTGAGGATATTGGTAAATTTCTGTTTTCAGCGGGAACATTAGGTTCTGATCACTTATCGAATGCAGAAATGGAGCTTCAAAAAGAATTAGACAACCGTTTTAAGCCAGGTGGAAAGAAGCCTTTTTTAAATGAAAAGCTATTTAACCTTCATCAGTTTAATGATGAGCTAAAGAAGGCGATGGGTAAAAACCAAGAATATGATCGACTTGTTGAACAGAAGGAAGCTGTGCAAAAAGAGCTGATGCACATTCAAGAATCACTTACTCTTTTACAAGAAAGTGTCAACAAGTTAAATGAATGGAAGAAAATACAATCCTTAGTGGTGGAAGAAAAATGGATTGAAACTGAAATTCACGATCATAAAGAGATTTCTTTCCCTGCAAGAGGGATCGAGAGATTTGAAAAGCTCAATCAACTAATACAACCTTATATTGCACAAATTTTAAGTCTTACAGAAAGAATGGAGAAATTAAAAAAAGAGCTTGAAACAATTGAACCAAATCAAGAAATTCTTGAAAATGAGTCAGATATATTGATGGTTCTAGATAAACTTCCTCTTTATGATCAGCTGGATTTTCAACAAAAACAAGGGGAAATGAAGCTTTTAGAGTATCAAGAAAAGCTGCACAGTATAAAAGAAAAGCTTCACTTAACTTTAAATGATGATGAAATCTTATTGATTAACACGAATATTTACATGAAGGATCAAGTTGACAGCCTTACTAGGAAAGGAAAAGTACTAAAGGAAGCAAAACAACAGCTTGAAGAACGCTTTAATGAAGAGAAAAGCACACTTGAGACTCTCGAGGAGAATGTCCGCTATGCCCAAACCCAAGTTATTCCTGACCCTGAAAGAGCAGAATTAGAGACACGAGTAGCAGGGAGTAATAACCGAAAGAATGAAGAAATGGAGTTAAAAGCAGTCCAAGAAAAAATCGAATTTTATAAAAAAGCTGAAGAGCAGGAGCTCCTTCAGGCAGCTACCATTAAAAAACAGAAGCAATCACAGTTTTTTATTTTTGGAGTATTTTTTATTGGACTTTTCATATATGGTTTGGCGACGAAGCAATTAATTCTTATGATAATGGGTGGATTGTTTGTAGCAATTTTAGGAATCGTCTTTTTTAAAAGCTTGACCCAACCTATAAAGAAAAAAATGAGTCTACCACTTGTAGAACTTCGGGAAGCTGAGCAACGGCTATTGAAGGAGCTTGTATCTCCTGAACACTTAGTGGATTCCGCTCTTCAAGCAAAATTAGCTTTAGATGATAGATATAGAGAAGAGCTGCAAATTCAAACCATTAAGTTAGAACAACAACAGCAGCAGTATGAAAAAGTAATCGTGAAATTTGAACAATGGGAATATGATGCGGCGATTCATAAAGGTGAACTTTTAGAAATTAGCAATAAATTAAAAATACCAGAATATATCGCTGCATCTTATTTGCTTGAGGCTTTTCAGTTTATTGATCAATACAAATCGATTGCAAGGGAAAGGCAGCTACTACTTGGAAATCTGAATAATCTCAAAATAGAGCAAGATAAGATCGTGGATAGATATCGCTTTTTGACAAATCGCTTCTTGCCCGAGAAGGATTTAGACATGAGAACTTCTGCTCCTTTAGTAAGAACAATACTAAAGGACGAGCATGAAAGATCTATTCAAAGTAAGGAAAAACATGCCAAGCTTCTAGAAATGACGACGGATTTGGAACAGCTAAAAAAAGAGCATCAACATATTGAAAATGAAGTAAAACAACTTTTATATACTGCAAATGCAGAAAATGAAAATGAGTTTTATGAACTTGGTGAATATGCTGAAAAGCAAGCAAAGCAACTTGAAAGGCTAAAGGATTTACAAAAACAGCTTAAATACTCCTCAATCAATAAAGTGGAAAGAGACAGCTATTTGCTGATCACTGACTGTGATGAAAGAATAAGTGAGGTTAATAATACTATCAATTCCCTTCAATCACGGCAATCAAGGTTGCAGGAACAGTACGCTTCTCTTAAACATGAACTCCAAATATTAGAGGAGGGTGGGCTATATTCTGAATTACTACATCAATTTAAGCAAAAGAAATATGAATTAGAAGAGGATGCAAAGGAATGGTCTGTTTACCGATTGGCACAGGATATACTAGCACAAACCATCGAAAAGTATAAAAATATTCATTTGCCAAAAATGCTTTCTAAAGCAGAGGAGTTTTTATTCTTTCTTACTGATGGAAACTATCAAAAAATCCTTCTCCGAAAGTCAGGAACAGGTTTCTTAATTGAAAGAAAGGACCATACCATATTTGAAGCAAATGAACTTAGTCAAGCAACAACAGAGCAGGTGTATGTCTCGATTAGACTTGCTCTTGCGATCACGCTTTTTGAAAAATATCATTTTCCAATCATAATTGATGATAGCTTTGTTAATTTTGATGCAAAGCGAACACGAAAAATCATGGAACTTCTAAAGCAGCTAAAACAAAATCAAATCTTATTTTTTACATGCCATACGCATTTACTGGAATATTTTCAACAAGATAACATTCTTTACTTACACAATGGTGCTATTCAGACTATTTCATAGAATGATATACTTGGAAAAAGGAAAGGAGCGTTTAAAGGGATGAATAAAGGAATTCTTCATTTTGACGTCGGGGAACAATTCGAATTGTTTCTCTTAATTAAAAATTCTACAAAAGGAATTGCTAGCAATGGAAAACCTTTTTTAACGCTTATCCTGCAGGATCAAAGCGGAGAAATTGAAGCGAAGCTTTGGGATGCTAGTGATGTAGACGTAAAAAATTATGCCTCACAAGCTATTGTGAAAGTAAATGGTGAACTTCAAAACTACCGGGGAAAGAGCCAATTAAAAATTCGACAGATTCGCTCTACTTTACCAAGCGATAGTGTGAAATTAGAAGACTTTCTAGCGACAGCACCAATAAGCATTGAAGAAATGACAGGAATGCTAACACAATATATATTTGAAATGAAAAATTCAAATATCCAAAGAATTACAAGGCATTTAATCAAGAAATATCAGAAGGAATTTTTAGAGTATCCTGCAGCTACTAAAAACCATCATGAATTTGTATCAGGGCTTGCCTACCATGTTGTAAGCATGCTAGATTTAGCTAAAGCGATTGCATCGTTATATCCAAGTCTTGACCGTGATTTACTCTATGCTGGCGTTATTTTGCATGATTTAGGGAAAGTAATGGAGCTTTCTGGTCCGATTTCAACTGTTTATACAGTTGAAGGGAATTTACTAGGCCATATATCGATAATGGTGAATGAGATTGGTAAGGCCGCCGATGAGCTTAGCATTTCTGGAGAAGAAGTAATGATTCTCCAGCATCTGGTTCTCTCTCATCACGGGAAAGCCGAGTGGGGAAGCCCAAAACCGCCTTTAATAAAAGAAGCGGAAATTCTCCATTATATCGATAATATTGACGCAAAAATGAATATGCTTGATCGTGCATTAGAGAGAGTGAAGCCAGGGGAATTTTCAGAACGTGTTTTTGCTTTGGACAACCGCTCATTTTATAAACCTATATTTCATAAATAGGATAGCCCTTAAGGGTTATCTTATTTTTTTTATGGAATATAGCATTATTTTATTTTTGCTAGAATATGATGATAGAAAAAGTGGACAACCCATTAAATGAAGGAGATGTTAAATATGACTATTCCAATTTGGGTCTTTGCAGTTGTTGCTGGAATTCTATTTAGTGCCTTAATGGCAATCAAAACAGGAAGAGAAGAACGCCATCTCGAGAATGATAGTATCGAAAGAGAAGGGGAAATTTACATGAAACGGCTTGAACAAGAAAAGGAAAGACGAAACGAACAACAGGATGTTGGAATTTAAAATAAGTAAGGGAGGGACTCAAATGGTCCCTCCCTTACTTTTATTGATGTGGAGCTGCTGCAGCTTGTGGTTTTAACGCATCTTTTAAATCTTTATCGTCTATTTTCACATCAGCTGATTTTAATTCTTTTTCCATGGTTGCATTAATAACATCATTTGTTAATTTAGCAGACTTTACTTGATATTCAATTTCTGTTTTCATTTGGTCAAAAGATTGTTTCTCTTTTTCACCTGTTTTTTGAATGATATGATAGCCAAATTGTGATTTAACTGGTTGACTGATTTCATTCACTTTAAGAGCATAGGCAGCCTTTTCAAATGCAGGGTCCATTTTTCCAGTTCCGAACCAACCTAGGTCCCCACCATTTTGAGCAGTACCAGTATCTTTTGAATACTTTTTAGCTACATCTTCAAACTTTGCACCTGCATCAAGTTGTTGTTTAACTTCTTTAGCAGTCTTTTCATCGTTAACTAGAATATGGCGAGCCTTAATATCTGGCTTAAAGTTAGCGTAATAGTCTTTTAACTCTTTATCGGTTGCTGTAACACCTTTAATTGCAGCTTTTTCTTGAAGCATACCAAGTTTCATGGTCTTTTTCAAATCAGCTTCACTCTTATATCCGTATTGTGCAAGTGCTGCGCTGAAATTTGATCCTAATTGAGACTTTAATTCGTCAACTTTTGCTGTTAGCTCCTTATCAGTAACCTTGTACTTTTTGGAAAGGACTTTTTCATATACAAGCTGTTGAAGGGCTTGTTGACCAACCTTTTCTTTCATCGCATTGTAGAGCTCGTCCTTTGTTACATTGCCAGCTTTACTTTGAACAACGGTATCAGAAGAACCGCTTTGACTACATGCACTTAAAGCAATAACCCCGCATGCTAATGTAAGGGCCAGTATCCATTTTTTCATGATGAACCTCTCCTAAATAGAATTTCTTGTGTAAGTATTAAACCACAATTTTTACTATAACATAAACTACAATTATTCAAAAATAATATCCCATGTCCAAATTGGGAATTTTTTAGCTTATAGGAAAATTTATCTTTATAACTAGGCATATGCCTATCCCATATTAAAGCTACATACATACGATAATACAATAAAGAAGGAGGTATTCAAAAGGCATTACTGAAATATATGTACACAAATTATGGTTTTATGTAGAAAGTAGGGCATAGAAGGGAAAAACGCCTATTCACCCATAATTAAATTTGCATAGTATATGGTAGCAATTGATTAAGGAGGTATTACTCTAGGGTATTGATTTAACACATGATTGCTCTAATTGTAGTACTCTTCACTTTGCTAATTATTGTTGGAGCGGTTTGGCTCTAATATAAACTTGAAACATGAAGGGATTTTAAAACATTCATGTTCAGCTGAAAGGAGGAAAGTAAAATGACTCATGGCTTCGCTGGCGGAGGGTTCGCCCTAATTGTTGTCCTCTTTATCCTATTAATCATCATTGGCGCTTCTTGGGTTTACTAATAAAGAAGGTAGTAAAAAAAGCGATGAGCTCTCTCATCGCTTTTTTTTATGTAAATAAAATCTCTATATATGAAGAAACAAGTAAAATAGTGATTAGTACATTTATTGTCTGAAAAACCTTTGGTTGTCGTTCTTCAGGAATTTCCTTTTGGATACAAAGAGAATTAGTCATTTTATTTACATAAAAAAGGACAAATATTGCAAAGACAATAAAGCTTAAAATGGAGATCATCAACAATTCCCTCCCCTGGGTTATCTTAGCTAATCAGAATTTATATCCATAAATTCTGCTAGCGCATAAGTGCAACTACGCCTCTGTCATCGCCCTTAGGGGCTCGCCAATCAGCGAGTTTTCTTTATTTTAGTTAGCATATTACTGCATAGGGTACTACGGCCTTCCATCGCCATAGGGATGGGAAAAATGCAAAGTTTCCTCAAATGGGTAGGGGTGGTGTTTAAAACTCTCTATACATTTTTGTATAATTACAATACCAAAAAACAGTTAAAAAAGATAGCAAAAATGTAGTGTAGTATGGATAAAGAAATACAGTGAATTTAAAAGGCGAATACATGAAAAAGTTCTCCTAAAGACTATTTTAATAATCCTGTAGAAAATAGTTCTTGAATAAAAAAAAGGTTTACCAAAAACATAATTAGGTAAATAATGAACATATGGAATTTTTCAAGGGTATGAAACGAGGTCTACTGGTAATGGATAAATATGATTTATTGAAACGAATTAATCTTCTTGAATATCATCAAAGTTTATTATTAAAGTTGTTATCAAATCCTAAATTGGATTTTTATAGACTTATTATTGAAAAGGGTATCACAGAGGAAGAAGTAAAAGGGTTCTTAAGAACTTGTGATGAATTATCCATGAAAGTCTTGGATCAAAAAGCGGAAGGGTTTGTTTATTTTTATCCGCTTTTTAGTGAATTCTTAGTTTCCTTACCTGTTAACCTGCAGGTTGAGGAGGTTATACCAGCTTGTATTACCCAACATATCTTTGAATCTCTTATGCTAGAGTTTGAAAAATACATTTAAAACCGATAAGGCTTGGCCCACGACCAAATAGACGAAAAAAATCTTAGCCATTTAATAAAACTAATAAAATAGGGCGGTGCGAACAAAGTAGACCCGAACCTCGAGCTTAATCAAATTACATATTCTTCGCTCAGATTTATTACCGGATTCAATTGTGCAGGGATCCGCCCTATTCCTAACCTATGCGAGTTCTTCTTCAACCTTTTCAATTTTGGAAAGAGTTCCATTTTCTTCTGTAAATTCATTTTCTACATTACGGAAGGACTTCTCGAATATCTCCATAAAATCATCACCATAAATATTACGAACGATTGTCATCAATTCAATAATATCTGGAAACTTTCCATACAGGTCTCTTAATGGGAGTGCTCCGGAAAAAGCAGCATGACCCATAGGTTCATAGGTTTCCAATAAATTCAGTAGAATCTGTTCGCCTTCAGGAGTAAGTTCAACATAGGTATTGCGTTTATCATCCACCTTTTTAGAAAATTTGAGCAGCCCTCTTTCTTCTAACTTTTTCGAAAAGTTAAACGCTGTTGATACATGCATAACCCCAAATTTTGCTACATCCGAAATTGATGCACCATGAAGATGATAAGCAATCCAAAGAATGTGATGTTCATTAATATTTAAATCAAAAGGTTTTATCCACTGCTGCCAGTCTTTTTCAATTGATTTCCACAATGCTTTGCTCAATTGGGCAATCCGTTGGCTAAAAAGTAATGCTTCTTTCTTAGAATAATATTTTTCTGACATCCCCATTTTCACCTACTTTTAATTTCTCTATTATCATTATGCCAATAAAACAAAAATTAATAAAGATATAAATTTACAAAATTTTTAGAAATTATAATTGCTATTAATCTCTTAGAAACTTTTAGGAGGTTTTATTTCCATCTTAAAGTCTTTTCTTCAATAATTCCACCTTTTTTAAAAGTTCTGTTAATATTATTATTCTCAATTGAATGGGCAATTAAATACCTTCTTCATAGGAAGAGGTACAAACACATATAATTGTACTAAAAGTTGTTATTATTGGGGCAAGGGTGAAGGGAGGGCCATCATGATGAAAGAAGTGACTGTAGGTATTTTTCTCATTAGTGTACTATTGTTTTTTTGGGCAGTTCATTTTCTACTAAAATTTAAAAAATCAGGAGTGTATCCACCTAAAAAAGTGTTGAAAAAAAGGGCATTTGCCTTTGCAGTAGAAGGAGCTATTTTCCAGGTACTTGGTTTCCTATTTTCTGCTCTATCTTCATAATCCTTTGAATTATATAAACAAAAAAGAACCCGATCGGGTTCTCAGGCTGTCGAAAAACCCTTCGACGGCTTATTATTTTGCACAGTTTCTTTAACAATTAAACGCGTTAATTTGTTATAATGATAATAGTATATAGCTTTGTAACTGGTCTGTTGATTTCCGCTCCAGGCGCTCGCTTTCCGCGGGCGTGCCGGGAGCTTCCTCAGCGCTGAAGCGCTTGCGGGATCTCCCCTGCCCCGTACTCCGCAGGAGTCGAGCGCCTTCCACTCCAATCAACAGAGTGTCTTTCAATAAAGAACTTACGTTCAACTAATAAATAATAAAAAAAGTGGTGAAATCAATGTTTAAGCCAAAAGAATCTAGTCAAAATGAATATGAATTTGTATCTATTGATGAATTAGTACCTGATGACCATCTACTTCGTTTGATTGATAAATATATTGATTTTTCGTTTCTTCTAGAAAAAATCCGCCAATATTACAGCGATGATAATGGACGCCCAACTGATCCCCTTATTCTTTTTAAAATGATGTTTATTGGTTATATTTATGGCATTCGTTCTGAACGCCAACTAGAAAGAGAAATTAGAACAAATGTTGCCTATCGCTGGTTTTTGGGTCTAAAATTCAAGGACTCTGTACCTCATCACTCAACGATTAGTTGGAATCGTCAACACCGTTTTAAGGATACTACTATTTTTCAGGAGATTTTTGATGAGATTGTACTTCTAGCAATAAATCATAAGATGGTTGGCGGACGTGTTTTATTTACGGATTCTACACATTTAAAAGCAAATGCAAATAAAAACAAGTTTACGAGACAAGAAGCGGATGTAGATACTCGAGAATATTTTGATGACTTAAACAAGGCGATGGAAGAAGATAGACTTAAACACGGAAAAAAGCCATTAAAAGAAAAGGACGAAGTAAAAGAAACTAAGGAAATTCGTGTAAGTACCACTGACCCAGAATGTGGTTTTATGTCCCGTGAAAATAAACAAGAAATGTTCTGTTATCTTGACCACCGAACTACGGATATAAAGTTAAATATAATTACTGACGTTTATGTTACACCTGGCAATGTTCATGATTCTGTTCCCTATCTTAGTAGGTTGGACCGTCAGGCCCAGCGATTTGGATCTAAGGTGGAAGCTGTAGCATTAGATTCAGGGTATCTTACAAATCCCATTTGCAAAGGACTTTCTGATCGGAAAATTTTTGGAGTCATTGCCCATAGAAGATACCATCCTACTACTGGTTTATTTCCCAAATGGAAATTTACATACGATAAAGATCGTGACCTGTACATATGCCCCAACAACAAAGAATTAACATACAAAACTACAACCCGTGAGGGATATAGGGAATACAAATCTGATTCGAAGAAGTGTACGAACTGCCCATTTTTATCCCAATGTACACGCTCAAAAAATAAAGTGAAAGTTGTAACACGACATGTTTGGGAGGAGCACAAAGAAAAGGTAAGGTTAAATCGCTTATCTAAATCTGGAAAAATACTTTATAAATTTAGAAAGGAAAAAATTGAGCGAAGCTTCGCAGACTCAAAAGAGCTGCATGGGCTTCGCTATTGCCGGTTACGGTGATTGAAGAATGCATCCGAGCAGGCTCTCCTTACTGCCGCATGCCAAAATATAAAAAGATTGCAACACATTTAGCTAAATTGGAAAAAGTGTGTTGCAATACTTTAAGTTGATTTACCCCCGTTGATTGGAACGGAGGGCACTCGACTCCTGCGGGATATAGAGGTCACTGGAGACCCCGCAGGCGGTAACGCCGAGGAGGCTTCAGGACCTCCCCGCGGAAAGCGAGTGCCTGGAGCGGAAATCAACAGGCCCATTTGCAGGGAGCTTTGATAAATTTGGTATTCGGATTCTGAGAAAATAAAAATTGCCGAGAAAAATACCTTTTCTCGACAATCTGAGAACCCGATCGGGTTCTTTTATTATTTATTAGGCTTTTCGATTTTGAATAATGGATGGTGAAGATAAACTAGATCTTTTAAAGATGGAGGTGACAATTGGATAAATGATGACCATAGTAATTGTATTAATTGCGGTTGCAGGTAATACAACTGCTGCAAATAGTCCGGTAAACGGACCAGGTAAACCTACTAAATAGTAGGCAGCTGTTAAAAATACAGTTCCTGAAATCAGCGTTCCTAAAGCTGTCAATACTCCAACACTAACAATTGAATTCCGATATTTTTTAAGTAATAAAAATAAACCAAAAAACAGTATGCCTGTGACAGGTTTATCAATAATATTTGGTACTAAACCACCTGGGAATGTTGTTGTTAATCCAGACATAATTCCAGTAACAATGGTAACAAGTAATACATTTTTGATTTCAGGAAAAAGTATGATTCCTAAAAACATCA
Organism: Neobacillus sp. PS3-40; assembly: GCF_030915485.1. GTDB lineage: Bacteria > Bacillota > Bacilli > Bacillales > Cytobacillaceae > JAUZPL01. Next base: position 3,286,243 of record NZ_CP133266.1, read on the forward strand.
TCGTTAACATCATGTCTGGCTTCATTCCAAGAAAAATCGGTGGAATAACAGCATGCAAGACTGCACCAATCCCCACTAAAAGTGATAGTGCCACTAGGTTTCTTGTATTCATTTCTCATCTCTCCTCTGCTGAACTCAGCTATTTAGTTTCTCCTGCAGTGCGCTAATTGCCTGTAGCGAAAAACTTATTGTTAGTATAGCATATGATTTAGATTTATGTGAAGAATAAATTTTCTGTTAATTAAAGTGTTTCCGAATATTCTCGGCCATTGTCTGGTAATCTTGTGGAGAGTAATCACTTTGATTATTTTTCCAAATAGCTCCAAATCCATCTCCCTTGCCATAGCGAGGAATTAAGTGTAAATGAAAATGAAAAACAGATTGACCTGCCTGTTCACCATTATTATTGATTGCATTTAATCCAACTGGCTTAAACTCAGTTTTTAATGCTTTCGCGATCGTGGGTACTACTTCAAAAAGATTTGAGGCTATGTCAGGTGTTAACTCAAAAAGATTTTCTTTATGTACTTTAGGAATAACCAAGGTATGACCTTTTGTTACTTGGCTGATATCTAAAAAGGCGATAACGTGTTCGTTTTCAAAAACCTTTGCTGCCGGTATTTCTCCATTAATTATCTTGCAGAAAATGCAATCGCTCATTATATTCACTGCCCTTCAAATAATATTTTTGCGTAAGCAACTTACATGTATCTTGTAAGAAGCTTTGCTTTAAGCACTTGAGATTGCTTTCACTTGTCTTGAAATATTTGTCCTATATTTTATCATACTATTTTAAAAAAAGGTTGTTTTCGCATAGATTGTTGTTTTTCGTATCTAGTCTAAAAACCCGAAATAACTATGGTATCGTGCTCTTTTCTTAAAAACTTCCTACAGTTTTCATCGATAAACTGGAATACCATTTTAATTTAGTTTCAAGTAGCAACAAAGTTTAAGAAAAGAGCCTTAAAAAAAGAAAGACAGGATTCGCATGGAATCCTGCCCTCTTGAAGGGGAGAAATACTTTTAGTTAGTCGTTCTTTCAGGACTCTTCTTTTGTAAACACCTCATTTATCATGTTAGTGTTTTTTTTAAAGAGTGATCATTGTTCAAGCTTACCATCCCCTTAGCATTCTTTATATGTTTAAACAACGTATAAAGCGGACGATGGATCTTTGATAAACACCTCATTTTCAATGTAGCCGTTTATTTTTTTACAATAAACAGTCCGGCGTTATCTGAACATCAAAATGGTTACCTGGCACTATGCGCAATACAACCATCCCCTTATTTGAAACGTTTTAAATCTAAAAGCAAACATTTATTGAAAGGAACTTGTCTGCAACAGACACCTCATTTCAATTTTTGATGAGTAATCATCGCAATTGTTGTTCCCCTTCGATAATTATGATGTCCCTTTTGAAAAAGAATATGCAAAAAAGTTTTATAGAAATTTGCGTTCCTGTTTTTATGGGCAATAATTTGATAAAATGAAAAATATAAAGCCAGGAAGGACGTGGCAAATGTCTTTATTATCAATTGAAAACCTCACAGGAGGATACACTAGGAACCCCGTTTTAAAAGATGTGTCATTTGAAGTAAATGAAAAAGAAATGGTTGGGTTAATTGGATTAAATGGAGCTGGTAAAAGTACAACGATTAAACATATTACAGGACTGATGAAACAACATCAGGGAGAAATAAAAATAAATGGACACACGTTCACTAAAGATAAGGAAGTTTATCGTAAAATGTTTACGTTTGTTCCTGAATCTCCTATCTTATATGAAGAGCTTACTTTAGCGGAACATTTGAAATTAACAGCAATGGCATACGGCTTAGATGAGTTAATTTATGAAGAAAGAATTCACCAATTGCTGACAGAATTTCGGATGGAGAAAAGGCTTAAATGGTTTCCAGCTCATTTTTCCAAAGGGATGAAGCAAAAAGTAATGATAATGTGTGCCTTTTTGGTTCAGCCAGCCTTGTACATAATCGATGAACCTTTTGTTGGTTTAGACCCACTCGGTATTCAGTCATTGCTTGATTTAATGAGGAAGATGAAGGAGAATGGTGCCGGCATTTTAATGTCCACCCATATTCTTACAACTGCCGAAAGATATTGTGATCGCTTTGTCATTTTGCACGAAGGCAGAGTTCGTGCAAAAGGGACCCTTAATGAATTACGTGAGCAGTTTTCCATGCCAGAGGCTACTCTTGACGATTTGTATATTCAATTAACAAAGGAAGAAAATTATGTTTGATGATAAAAAGCTTTGGAAAGACCGTGCAGGCAAGCGTGCTAAAGATTTAGGAAGATATTTGCGTTATATTTTTAATAGCCACCTGGTCATCGTTCTTCTATTTTTAATTGGTGCAGGAGCTTTTTATTACCAGCAATGGATTAAAACGCTTCCACTTGGATTTCCATCAGAAATCGTTATGGCTATTTTCCTTGGGTTATTCCTGACCTATAGTCCTGTCTATAATTTTCTTCTGGAAGCAGATCAAGTGTTTTTGCTTCCACTAGAAGATAGACTTCAAAGGTATTTTTTTCGGTCAGGTGTTATCAGTCTTATTTTCCAGGGGTATATTCTGTTGCTTGTTCTTGCTATCCTAATGCCGTTATATGCACATGTAAGCGGGACTGGCTTTCGTACATTTATTCCTTTTTTAATCGCATTATTAATGATAAAATCGTGGAATTTAGCAAGTAACTGGAGAATGCACTATTTTCATTCAGGTCATAGCACAGATTGGGTAATTCGCTTTCTTCTTAATGGGTTATTGACTTATTCGCTCTTTAAACACGTAAATCTATGGCTTTTACTATTAATTGTTGCAGCTATGGTCATTTATTATCGTTCTTTATACGCCCGAACAAGAAATACTGGATTGAAGTGGGATCTGTTAATTGATCAGGAAGAGAAAAGGATGATTGCTTTTTACAGATTGGCAAATTTATTTACAGATGTCCCAAAACTTAAGGATAGTGTTAAAAGAAGAATTTGGTTGGATTTTTTATTAAATCGAATTTCTTTTACCCAGGAAAAAACGTTCCTTTATTTATTTTCCAGAACATTTTTGCGTTCAGGAGATTACCTCGGTTTGTTTATTCGGTTAACGGTTATCGGAAGCGTTGGCTTATATTTTATTTCCTTTGGTTTTGGACAAATCTTATTAGCTGTCTTATTTTTGTATTTAACAGGTTTTCAATTGCTCCCTTTATGGAATCATCACCAAAATAAACTTTGGCTTGATTTGTATCCTGTTTCAATAAGATTTAAATCATGGGCATTTCATTCCTTATTGATGATAATACTACTAACACAGGTTCTTCTATTTGCCCTTATTATTTTTATAAAGGGAGAAGTACTTATCGCCGTTTTAGAATTACTAGCAGGTATTGGGTTTAGTTATATTTTTGTTTTTATGTATAGTAAAAGCCGCTTAAAGGGCTAATATCATCCTCTTTCAATTTTGAAAGAGGATTTTTTGGCTAATAGGAAAGTATAAACTTTGAAAAAAGTTTATACTTTCCTATGTCGCATAAGTGCAACTAGGCTATCGCCGGCGCCTTAAGGCTTGGCGCTAGCCTAGTTTTCTTTAAAACCCTTAACCGTTTTCTCCCAAACATACCAATGTAAAGAGGTAAAAAAATATGAATGAATACGAAAGTATAGTGTACATAGAAGTGGAAGAGTGGAAAAAGGAAATCCTTAAGCGAGCTGGATTTATGAGCCGTTTATCGAAAAAGGCACAGGGCAAAATAAATGAATTAATTCCTGAAAAGGTTCATCAAGTGATGACCGAAAGCATTAAAGCTATGGTGAAGACAACATTATTTGGATCGAAAATAACGACAAATAAGAATCAAGCTAAGGGCTTAACGCTAGCTGAACGTGATGAATTAGTTCGGAAAAGAATTGGCATTTTCCAAAAGACAGCACTTGTAGAAGGAGCAGGAACAGGGGCGGGTGGAATTTTGCTTGGCCTTGCAGATTTTCCTCTGCTGTTAACGATAAAAATGAAATTTCTATTTGAAGTTGCCGCAAGCTATGGATTTAATACAAGTGAATTTGAAGAGAGATTGTTTATCCTCCACGTTTTTCAGCTTGCTTTTTCAAGCGAAGATACCCGCAAGGATACATTACACATAATTGAAAATTGGGAGGAGAAAAAGAAAATAATTGTTGATATGGATTGGCGGAACTTTCAGCAGGAGTATAGAGATTTTATTGATTTTGCTAAGATGCTACAGCTTGTGCCTGGTATTGGGGCTGTTGTTGGGGCGTATGCCAATCATAACCTTCTTGGACATTTAGGTGAAACCGCAATGAATGCTTTCCGTTTACGAATATTGAAAATCGACTTTGGCAATGACATATAAAGAAACCTCGCCGATTGGCGAGCTCCTAAAGGCGATGATTAGGTCTAGTTGCCCTTATGAACTAGCAGAAATTATGGATATTAATTCTGATTAGCTAAAAAAGCAGCCTAAATGCAAGTTAGAACTGCCTTTTTATTTTTTTTGATTAATTGGAATTTCCGATGAATTATCAACAAATTTAGCATTTCCAATCGTTTCTAAATGGGCTATTTCTTTTTTAAAGGACTTTTCAATATGTTCAATTTTTTGGTACCGTCGTTTATAAATTTTGACATTTTCTAAAATCACTGGATGTTTTATAACCTCAATACGTTCTTCAAGAATAGGAATTCTGATTGTTTTTGATAGTCCATTGAGTTTTTCCGGGTTTTTGGCATCAAACATTTTTTTCTCAATTACAAGTTCCTCACGAGTTACAGGCACAACAATTGTTTTTTCTTCTGTTATAAACTCTTTGTGGATGGTAACGGCAGCAGTTTTAATTCTTTTTTTAGAAATATCCAACTGTTCCATGTGAAGCTTTATTTTTCCGATGGGATTCATTTTTAGAAAACACCTCCATACTTATTGTCTAAGATGGTACGCAATAAACGAATAGATAAAACTTGGCTTTTTTGAAAAAACACCTCACAAATAGTATCTATAATTTGTAAGGTGTTTTTTTGTTTAATTCATTTTTTGGCCTTATTCGAATGTCGAAACATCTTCCTCATTTACAATGTTAGGGTCACCTGTTGTATTCACACGTGCTTCTTCCCGTCTAAGGGTTTCTTCGACCTGTTTAGTTTCTTCAACTTCACGCTTAAAAGCAGAGATTTCACCTGTTACGACAGTGTGTTTTCCTACTTCAACCCGTTCCTCACTAACTGGGATGTGTATAGTTTCTTCTGCACCAACAGGAGTGTCGCTTAATTCATGGTCAATGACTCTCCTCTTTATAACAACTTCCTCATGTGTGACTGGAACGGAAACTGATTTGTGTTCTTCAACAATCTCCTTGGATAGTGTTACCTCTCCGGTTTCCACTCTATCTTTGGAAATATCAAGCTCTTCTTGATGAAGCAGCATCTTATTATCGTCAACAACCTCTTTTTCGTGTAGTTCTTCTTTATCATCGTCTAAGAATCCAAATATATTGCTCATAGTTACCTCCAGTGGTCATGTCAAATATGTGCATAACTATATTGCTCCTTCTGGCTGTGAACTATTCCAACCGAATTTTGGAAAGCTTCTAGTTTAGAAAGCCCTGAATAGAGTTCTTCGAGTCTACACATTCATTTATGGCCCGATCGCACAAAAAGGCACTTACGTTATATATTTATATACAACGTAAGTGCGCATGTTTATCCTCAATTTTTTAAAAAATTGCTTTTATGATTGGCAGAGAACACTCGTGACTTCAGTCGTGAGATGAATCGACTATTTTTTCTTGCTCAGATTAGGAATATGGCAACTATAGTTGTCACTGAGAGTCCAATTAATACGGGCACAAGGTTTCTTCGAGCGAGTTCGAATGGATCCACATTACAAATAGCGGCTGCTGGAATTAATGCCCATGGGACAAGTGTTCCGCCACCGACCCATATAGCGGCAATTTGGCCAAGTGCGGTTAAAGTTGCAGCGCCCTTACCGATCGCGATTGCAAACAGATTTGCAACAGATCCAGCTAACGATATTCCAGAGAAGCCTGATCCGTCTAAGCCTGTTATCGCACCGACAGTTGTCAATGTGACTGCCCCTACAGCCTTACTTAGTGGAACAATATTTGCAAGGGCAATACCTAGGTCATTAACAATTCCTTGGGAGCCTTTAGGCAAAAAGTCACCGATAATTTTGGTGAATCCTGCATCGCCCAAATAAAAGAAGGCAGCAATTGGAATAACAGGACCAAATACTTTAAAACCAAATTGAAATCCTTCAATTAAATATTCAGTTGTTTTTTCGAGACCTTTATTTCTATGGCTAACAAGGGTAATGATTATTAAAATAATGATAGATGTTCCGCCAATTAATGCAGTTGCGTCCCCGCCTTGAAGATTCAGGATAAACATGGCTGCCACATCAATGGCAAATAAAACAGGAACAAGTATGGCGAAAAAGCGTTTTTGTGCTTTACTTAACAATGAGGGTGCATCTGAATTACTTGCTTCAGGTTCTGCTATGATAGGAGTTACTTCTAAAACTCCTCGTTTCATATCTTTTTTTAAGAAATAGAAAGCAACAATGGTAGTTACAAAGCCCATTACAAAAACAAGTGGGATACTGGCATTGATTACTTCATTGATCGGGAGGCCAGCCGCATCTGCAGTTAATTTAGGGGCTGCTTGAATAACAAAGTCTCCGGATAATGCTATCCCATGTCCGAACAAGTTCATCGCCATCGCAACCCCTAAAGCTGGAAGACCTGCCCTAATAGCGACTGGTAGAAGGACTGCACCTAATAAGGCGACTGCTGGGGATGGCCAAAAGAACCAAGATATGACCATCATGAGGATACCAATTGTCCAATATGCTAGTGTTGGGTTGCGAATTAATTTTGTGAAAGGGGCAATCATGACATCATTTATCCCCGTTGTTGTTAACGTTTTGCTCATCGCCACAATAATGGAAATGACCAGAATGGTGGATAAGAGTTCAGTAATCGCATAAGCAAAACTATTAAAAATGCTACTTACTGAACTACTTAATGAACCAGTTGCTGTTATGCCAAGTAAGAATATCCCTACAATACATACAAGGGATGTATCTCTTCTCATGACCATGAATCCGATAATGAGAGCGATGAAGACGACATATATCCAATGGAGAGCTGTAAGCTCTACAATCATACGATAACCTCCGTTTCTTCATCCAGGGAAAGAATATGGGTATTAGCCCTAATGGATGTATTACAGAATATGAAAAATGGCTCCGAGAGGTGAAAAATACACAAAAAAAAAGACTGGAGTTGGGATAACTCCAGTCTGGATGTGTTTATTCAGAGATTTGGTATTTTGTTACATACGCTGTAGCTACGGAACCTTTTGGTGGTGTAGCAATACTTTTTTCATTACTATAGTTATTAGAGTTTTGCCAGTTTTTAAAAGCGAGTTCATTTTCCCATATAGTCAGAATGATATATGTATTAGATGTTTTTGGGCGAAGGACCCTTAATGCGATAAACCCCTGTTCCTTTTCAATCACCATGGGTCTATTCTTAAAGCTATACTCAAACAAGGGACGGCCTTCATCAGTGACAGGAATATTATTCATAACAGCTAATCCCGTCAGACCAATTTCTCCTGAAGAATCAATGATTTCATACTTTCTTGGTTCATTAAATAGTGTCTCAGTACTTGTTTCATGAAGCAGTAATGCTGTGTCTTCATTAACCATTATTACCATTGCTTCTTCCGGATATTTTTCTTTTACTTTTTTTAGGTAATCATATGTACCAGTCGTGATAAACACTTTCATGCTTGTTCACCTCTTATTTATTTTTACAAAGAGTACTTTGTTGTTCATTAAGCCTTCGCATTTCTTTTAATTTAAACAGTTTTGAAAACGTAAAAACGACTTTTTTTTGACACTTATTTGTGTTGTCTATACACTAATGAGATTAATAGATATAGTGAAGACAGCTTATCTATTTACCATCAGAATTATAAATATCCATAAAAGATGAAGTTTCACTTTACGATTATATATATTAAAATATTTAGCAGACATGTCCTTGAAAGGTGGAAATTTTAATGGCAAGAGTTATGAATGAAACATTTCTAAAAGCAGCAAGAGGAGAAAAGACAGATTATGTACCTGTATGGTATATGCGTCAAGCAGGTCGTTCACAGCCAGAATACAGGAAAATTAAAGAAAAGTATTCATTATTTGAAATTACCCATCAACCAGAGCTTTGTGCGTATGTAACACGTCTGCCGGTAGAAAGTTACAATGTTGATGCGGCTATCCTGTATAAAGATATTATGACTCCGCTGCCTGCTCTAGGTGTTGAAGTAGAAATAAAAGGTGGCATTGGCCCCGTTATCTCGAATCCAATTCGCTCTTTAGCAGATGTAGAAAAGCTAGGCGAAATAAACCCTGAAGAAGATGTTCCATACGTTCTTGAAACAATTAAACTTTTAACACAAGAGCAATTATCTGTTCCACTGATTGGGTTTTCTGGAGCTCCGTTTACGCTTGCGAGCTATATGATCGAAGGCGGTCCTTCAAAAAACTACAATAAGACAAAGGCTTTCATGTACGCTGAACCTAAAGCATGGTTTGCTTTAATGGATAAATTGGGGGATATGATTGTTACATATGTTAAATCTCAAGTAAAAGCGGGAGCTAAAGCTATTCAAATTTTTGATTCATGGGTTGGTGCTTTAAACGTAGAAGATTACCGATTCTTCATTAAGCCGATTATGAATAAAATTTTTACTGCTTTAAAAGGAGAAAACGTTCCCGTTATTATGTTTGGAGTTGGAGCAAGTCATCTTGCAATGGAATGGAATGAACTTCCACTTGATGTTGTTGGGTTAGACTGGCGCCTGCCAATTAAACAGGCAAGAGAAATGGGCATTCAGAAAACGCTACAAGGAAACCTTGATCCAGCGATTCTTCTTGCTCCGTGGGAAGTTATTGAAGAAAAAGCAAGAGCAATTCTAGACCAAGGAATGGCACAAAGTGGGTATATTTTCAACCTTGGGCATGGCGTTTTCCCACAAGCAGATCCAGAAGTATTAAAGAGATTAACTACATTTATTCACGATTATTCTGCTTCAAAACTAAGCCGTTAACCACCCAAATTCATATATTTTGTGCTAAACTTGGTAAGTTGTCCGATTTATTGGCACAATAGTATGAGCAGATTCTATTTGGAGACTTGCACTTAGAGTGAATTTATCTCCAATATGCTATAGATTTGAAAATGAGGTGTTGGAAAATGATTAAAAAGAAGATGGGTTTGCTAGTGATGGCATATGGAACCCCATACAAAGTTGAAGATATTGAACGTTATTATACACATATTCGACATGGACGAAAACCTTCGGCTGAAATGTTGGATGATCTTAAAAACCGCTATGAAGCAATTGGGGGCATCTCTCCTCTAGCTAAAATAACGATTGAACAAGCTGAAAAGCTTGAAAAGCATTTAAATCAAGCCCAGGATGAAATTGAGTTTAAAATGTATCTTGGTTTGAAGCATATCGAACCTTTTATTGAGGATACCGTTAAAGATATGCATGAGGACGGGATTGAAGAGGCTATTAGCATTGTTCTTGCTCCCCATTTTTCAACCTTTTCTGTGAAATCGTATAATGAGAGAGTAAAAGAGGAAGCTGAGAAGATCGGTGGTCCTAAAATCACTTCGATTGATAGCTGGTACACTGAACCAAAATTTATCAGTTATTGGGTTAAAAAGTTAACACAAATTTATGAACAAATGCCTTTAGAGGAAAAAGAAAATTCAATGTTAATCGTGTCAGCGCACAGTTTACCAGAAAAGATTTTACAGGCAGGCGATCCATATCCAAGTCAACTACGGGAAACGGCAGCCTTAATCGCAAAAGGTGCAGGTGTTCAAAATTATACAATAGGCTGGCAAAGTGCGGGTAATACTGGGGAGCCATGGCTTGGTCCTGATGTACAGGACCTAACAAGATCATTATTTAAAGAACATCATTATAAAGCATTTATTTATGCACCAGTTGGGTTTGTGTGTGAGCATCTTGAGGTTCTTTATGACAATGATACTGAGTGTAGAGCTGTAACAGACGAAGTGGGCGCAAGTTATTACCGCCCAGAAATGCCGAATGCACAGGATGAAATTATTGATGCTATGTCTTCAGTCATACTTAAGAAGTTGGCGGAGTAAACTAGCACCAAGAAATTAATGGAAAGTGGGTGGCCTCTGTGGTGGAAGAAAGGCAGAAGGTTGCAATTATTGGTGGTGGAATTGCCGGTTTGACTACGGCTTTTTACCTTCAGAAAATAGTGAGAGAAAACAATCTTCCAATCGAAATAAAGCTTATTGAAGCATCACACCGGCTTGGCGGAAAAATGCAAACGGTGATAAAAGATGGTTATACGATTGAAAGAGGACCAGATTCATTTTTGGCTCGAAAAACTAGTATTACAAGACTTGCGAAAGAAGTAGGGATGGAGGACCAATTAGTCCATAATTCAACTGGGAAATCGTATGTTCTTGTAGATGATAAGCTTTTTTCAATGCCTGGCGGATCGATTATGGGTATTCCTACTGAAGTTGGACCTTTTATCACAACAGGATTATTTTCTATTCCTGGAAAAATTAGAGCAGCTGCAGACTTTATTTTACCAAGATCTGCAAGCGGAAAAGATCAATCACTTGGTGAATTTTTTCGAAGAAGGCTTGGTGATGAGGTTGTTGAAAATTTGATTGAACCATTATTATCTGGAATATACGCAGGTGATATTGATCAATTAAGTTTAATGTCGACCTTCCCACAATTTTATCAGGTTGAACAGAAATACCGCAGTCTTATTATTGGTATGAAAAAATCGGCACCTTCTCAGCCGAAAAAGCCTGAAGAAACAGGCAAAACAAAAGCAAAGGCAAAAGGTGTATTCCTAACGTTTAAATCAGGGCTACAATCATTTGCTGAAGCAATTGAAGCTAAACTAGATCCCGATACAATATTAAAAGGACATCGGGTTAAAAATATAACGAAATTAGATAATCAGTATGAAATATTTCTAAATAATGGGGAAGCTCTTGTTGCCGATTGTATTGTTGCAACAACGTCTCACAAGGTAACTCAGTCGATGTTCTCGCAATATGACCTTTTTGATCCTTTCAAAATTGTGCCTTCCACTTCAGTTGCGACCGTCGCACTCGCATTTCCTAAGGAAGCAATCAAGAAGGATATTGACGGTACAGGGTTTGTTGTATCGAGGAATAGTGATTATACAATAACGGCTTGCACTTGGACACATAAAAAGTGGGAACATTCTACTCCGAAAGGCAAAGTATTGCTCCGCTGTTATGTAGGTAGAGCAGGTGATGAGACAGTCGTTGATTTATCAGATGATCAGATTGTGAAAATTGTTTTAGATGACTTAAAGAAAACAATGGATATTACAATGGAACCTGATTTTGCTGTTATATCACGCTGGAATAATTCTATGCCTCAATATACCGTTGGGCATAAACAACGGCTTCAAACCATAAAAGATCAAATGACAGATGAATTACCAGGGGTATTTCTCGCAGGGGCTTCTTTTGAAGGGATCGGTGTTCCTGATTGTATCGATCAGGGGGAAGTAGCTGTAAACAACATACTGGACTATTTAAATTTTAACCATTCAATTTGAATTGCTCCTTTTGAGTAGCGGAGAAACCATTTTAACAAAAAAATATGGCTGTTCAGATTGTCGAGAAAGGGTATTTTTCTCGGCAATTTTTTATTTTGTCTTAATCTAAATTACCGATTTTTAATTCAATTATTGTCTCTGCTAATCAACCTAAAGCAATGCAACACACTTTTTCTAGCCTTGCTATTCAAAATAACGTATGAAATGACTTTAATTTGATGGTGTCCTCTGAAAGCAATATAAAAGTGCAAAAAAGAGAGCAATCGTTTTTGCTCTCTTAGGATACATGTGTATGTAGACCACATTATTTTTTAAAGAAATTACTAATCATAAGAATAGCTCCGACTATTAGGTAGATAATTCCGTTACCTAAGATAATCAATCCTATAAATGCGGCACCAATTGCCCCGCCTTCACCCGATTCTCCAGCACTATGGTCCATATTCACAAAAATAGAACCTGTAATAAAACCAATAACTGGGCCCATAATACAAATAAGTAAGCCAGACCAAAAAAAAGATGTATTCTTCTTTTTATAAGAAGAAACAGCCATATAGTTTAATATTAAAAGAGCTGCTATTAAAATAACCCAAATTAAAAAATCGCCGCTATCTCCGTTCATATTAACCCCCTCATATTTTTTATTTAATATACAAATACATAAGAATAGGAAATCAAGATTAAAAACAAAACAATTCATAATCATTATAGTATATTTTTCCATAAAATTGACATAAAAGTAGGTTAGCAGTTACGAATAGTTCTTAAACGTGCCCGCGGAAAGCGAAGTGCCTGGAGCGCCAATCAACAGACATGTTGAAAAACCAATAACTAATAATATTATAACGAATTAATGCGGTGAATTGTAATTTCGACAGCCTGACCAGCCATATTTTATTGCTGGTATTCATGTTAAATATGTGCGGAAAGGATAAAAATGCGGTATAGTTGGGAAGGTAAGTAGCCGGTCCATTTTATGTTTTTAATTATAACTTAGCACGAAAAATGTCAATTACTGTACTTATATACAAAATATATATGGGTTTTAAACGCTCCACCCTTTTTCATTATGAGAAAAGATTATTATTTTTGAGTATATTAAAAGTAATGACTTTGGAGGGATGCAAAATGAAAGTAACGGTTATCGGATCTTGGGGTGGTTACCCGAAAAAAAATGGAGCAAGCTCAGGATATTTACTTGAACATAATGGATTTCAACTCTTAATTGATTGTGGGAGTGGAGTGCTTGCGAAGCTGCAAAATATCATCCAGCCTGAGGAGCTTGATGCTGTTCTCCTATCACATTACCATCCCGATCATATCGCTGATATTGGGGTTCTTCAGCATGCAAGACTCATCCAAGGTTTTTTAGGAAAAAATTTTCCAAGTCTTGTGATTTATGGACACCATTTTGATCAAGCTGAATTTACTAAATTATCATTTAAGGAGGTAACAAAAGGGAAGGCATATATTCCAAATGAAATTCTTACAGTAGGCCCATTTCAGGTGTCTTTTTTAAAAACAAGCCATCCTGTTCCATGCTATGCCATGAGGATAGTGGCAGATGGAAAAGTGGTAGTCTATACGGCTGATAGTTCTTTTAAGGAAGAGTTTATCGAGTTTAGCAAAAATGCCGATCTATTATTATGTGAATGCAATTTTTATGGTTATCAAAACGGGAAATCATCTGGACATATGAATAGCATCGAAGCCGGGAAGCTCGCGCAGCAAGCAGCTGTTAAACAATTAATTCTAACGCACTTGCCACATTATGGCGATTTGTCTGATTTAGTTAGTGAAGCTTCTAAAGAATATTCAGGTCCGATTAGACTTGCTGTGGAGTCTTTAGCGATATCACTTTGAAAAGGAGATAAGTAAAATGTTATTTATAGACAATAAAGGGATTACTGATCCACAAATTAATTTAGCCATTGAGGAGTATGCTTTAAAAAACCTTGATATCAATGAAACGTATTTATTATTTTACATAAATAAACCATCCATTATTATCGGAAAAAATCAAAATACTATTGAAGAAATTGATACAGAATATGTTGAAAATAATGACATCGTTGTTGTTCGCCGACTTTCAGGTGGCGGGGCAGTATACCATGACCTTGGGAATTTAAATTTCAGCTTTATCACGAAAGATGATGGTGAAAGCTTTCATAACTTCCGTAAATTCACTGAACCTGTTATTAAGGCCTTGGGGAAATTAGGAGTAAATGCAGAATTAAGTGGTCGAAATGATATTTTGGCAGAAGGAAGAAAAATTTCCGGCAATGCACAATTTTCAACAAGAGGTCGGATGTTTAGTCATGGGACGCTTTTATTTGACTCAGAAGTGGATAGTATTGTTTCTGCTTTAAAGGTTAAAAAGGATAAGATTGAATCAAAAGGAATTAAATCAATCCGTAGCAGGGTTGCCAATATTTCTGAATTTCTAACAAATAAAATTGATATTGAAGAATTTCGTATGTTGTTATTACAAAATATTTTCGAAGGAACTGACGAAATTACTGAATATGTTTTGACAGAAGAAGATTGGGAGAAAATCCATCAACTTTCAAAGGAAAGATATCAGAGCTGGGAATGGAACTACGGAAAATCACCTAAATTTAATCTACAACATTCACACCGCTTCCCTGTAGGCCAAATTGATGTGAGGCTTGAAGTAAATAAAGGTATTATTGAAAATTGTAAAATTTTCGGAGATTTTTTTGGTGTTGGTGATGTTAGCGAAATTGAAGAGAAGCTTAAAAATACTCGCTATGAAAAAAGTGAAATCGAATCTGCCCTTTCAGATATTGAGATCCCACACTATTTTGGAAACGTAACCAAGGATGAATTCATCAACCTGATTTATTAATTTGCATACTGCCTTAAAAAAAGCCGTAATAGAAGGAAATGAACATGGTGCTCTGCCATGTTTTTTCTTATTGTTAAAATATAATTATAAAATAGTAACCTGTTGTTTTTATTCCCAAAAAACAGAAAATTTGCTAAAATGTATTTTTAAATGGGGTATCTGACCGAATGGAGCACTGGGAGGGCAAGACATGGAGAACATTGCAGTAGGAAAAGAATTATCTGAACTAAAAAAGGGGCTTCAAGCCGGGATGAGCATTGGCATTGGTTATTTTCCAATAGCCTTGACATTTGGGCTTCTGGCCAAGACTTCAGGCCTTTCTATTTATGAAACGATCCTCATGAGTCTACTTGTTTTTGCTGGAGCATCCCAGTACATATCCTTAAGCTTGATTGCTTTTGGAACAGGGATATTTGAAATTATCTTAACAACGTTTATTGTGAATATTCGGCACTTTCTTATGTCTACATCATTGAATGAAAAGTGTGAAGACGATCATCTTACAAATAAGCTAATTTATTCTTTCGGCATTACAGATGAAACATTTTCTGTTGCAGCGACGAAAGAAGGAACCGTCACGACTGGCTTTATGTTCGGATTGGTTTCGGTAGCGTATTCAAGTTGGGTTGTTTTTTCTGGTATTGGCCATCTGATCGGAGCAAGTCTTCCGCAAACATTACAAGAGAGTATGGGGGTAGCTCTGTATGCAATGTTTATTGGGCTTTTAGTTCCATCTATGAAAAAAAGTATGAAAGTTGTTTTTTTGGCTTCTCTTTCAGCTATTTTTAATTGTATTTTTACATTCGGAAATTTGTTGGCTCCCGGTTGGGCTATCGTTTTGGCAACCATTTTGTCTGCCGTCATTATCGAAGTTGTCGAAGTAGTTAAGAAAAGGCATAAGGGGGGTTCATTATGAGGAATGAAATTGTCTTAATGATTGTTGGTATGGGCTTGGTTACCTATATTCCCCGAATGCTACCATTTGTTCTTTTTAAAGGGAAAGAACTACCACCTTTTATCCAAGGCATTTTAAAAAATGTTCCATATGCTACACTGGGCGCTTTAATTTTCCCAGGTATTTTATTAATCCAAAAGGGGGATATTTGGTACGGTATAGTAGGAGCTGCAACTGCATTTATTACCGCCTTCCTGGGCGCAAATGTCATCGTTGTTGTTCTTGGATCTATTGCTGCTCTTGCAGTCTACTCCTATTTAATGTAAGTTGGTCAATTGGCCGACTTTTTTTGCTTATAAGAAAGCATCTTTGTTAACGCACTGAAGTAAGTAACTATCGTTGATAAATAAGCAGCCCAATCGCGTAAGTGCAACAAGGCAATCGCCGGCGCGAGCAGCCCAGTTCCTCAAACGACTGTCGGGGCTAAACAGGGTGCTTGAACTTTTCTTAATAGCAAAATTTCTAGTTTCTGTTCTAAATACTTACTTTTTAACTAAACTAAGTATAGAGAGAGGCTGTACATAAAGGAGGACAAAATATGGCTCGGAAAATAGGAATTTATGCTGTTTTGGCCTATGTGATATATGCATTATTTTTTTATTGGTATTTATTCTATTTTGCTGATATGAAGCTCCCATTTGAATATCAAGGTACAAAGGCGGACCCAGCAACGTTTTTAAATGGCAGGGAGCTTATGCTAAGTGAGGAGTATTCAAAGATAAGGAACCTATTATTTTTCATATCCACACCGTTCGAATGGCTTTTTTATTTTCTTATTTTATTGTTTGGCCTTTCAAAGGCATTCAAACGTTGGTCTGAAAGCTCATCAAAATACAAATTAGGTCAGACTGCTATCTACCTAATTTGGCTCTCGTTCTTTTCCTTTCTTGCCACATTTCCAATAAGCTATATAGGATATTCCCTATCCAAGACATATAACATTTCCACGCAAACATTTCCGTCATGGATGAAGGACGAATTGATTGATTTTTGGCTTAATTATGGAACTATGCTACTCATTGTTTCAGTTTTATATTGGTTGATGAAAAAGAGTAATAAACGCTGGTGGCTGTATGCATGGCTACTATCTATTCCATTTACCTTATTCATGACGTTTCTTCAGCCTGTTGTCATTGATCCGCTATACAATGATTTTTATCCATTAAAAAACAAGGTATTGGAAACGGAAATTTTAACAATGGCCAACAAGGCGCATATTCCTGCGAAGCATGTGTTTGAAGTTAATATGGCAGAAAAAACGAATTCCTTAAATGCCTATGTGACGGGTATTGGATCTAATGCGAGAATTGTTCTCTGGGATACCACATTAAATCGACTATCAGATAAGCAAATTTTATTCATAATGGCCCATGAAATGTGTCATTATGTTGAGAAGCATATATATTTTGGAATAGCAGGGTATTTACTATTATCGTTACTTGGTTTTTATATTACCTCTAGGCTCATGGATTGGATGATCAAGAAGTGGGGGAAAGAGCTGAAAATACCAGAAATGAAGGATATTCGATCAGTGCCGTTGTTCCTTATGATTATTTCTATGCTAATGTTTGCTGTAAGCCCATTAACAAATCTTGGCTCACGATATGAAGAAACAAGGGCTGATCGATATGCGATTAATTTAACAAAAAATCCTAAAGAAGCCATCACATCTTTTCAAGAACTGACCCGTTCAGGATTAAGCCAAGTAAATCCACCATTGCTTGTGAAAATTTTTCGGTACGATCATCCGACGATGCTTGACCGTATTTCGATGCTTGAGGAATATGAAGTAAAGCACCGCACTCAATTGAATAAATGACTCATAATTGGGTCAAAGACATATCCATCATGTCTTTGGCCTTTTAATCTTTCATTTGAAGTCTATGTTAATACGATATAATTTCCTTTACGAAAAAAAAAACCGTCCACTGGACGGTAAATGGGAGGTTTGTTATGTCCCAAATTGCTTGTTAAGTTTGTTCAGTTGCCCGGATAAACTCAGAAACCCTTGTTTATCCCGTTGATCAAGAGCCTCATCGATTTTCTTTACTAACTTTTGCTTTTCCGTCGTTAATTGAATTTCTAACAATAATATTTCAATATATAGATCCTGGACAAAATTCTTCTTCTCTTGACTGCTGTTCATGGCGCTTAACTTCATTAGTTCAGTGTATGATTTTTCATTCATGAAAATCACCTCTGCTGCTTTTTTATATTATATGGAGTTTTTCTAATAAAATCAATAAATATTTAAAATTTTCTGATAAAATTTACAAAGTGATAAATTTTGGAATAAAAGTGATATAATGGACAAAAAGGCTTGGGGGGTTGAAAAATTGAATAAAAACCAGATAGAAGAATATGAAATAAGTCCATATACAATGTATATTAGGCCCTTGCTATATGGCAGCAAATTGTATTCGCAAATAATTGAAGTAGAGGATGAGTTTACATCACCCTTTAAGCCGATTGAAATTATCAAAAAGAGTTGTGAATACTTTTCGAGCAGCTTTGAAGGCAGAAAAAATGGAACTAAGCAATTAATTGGTATTACTCACAAAGTGCCTATTGCAATTGATCCAACAAATTTTATTTATTTCTTTCCAACTACATCACCTAGTCGCTCAGAGTGTATATGGGTTTCCCATGAACATGTGTTGAATTATCGCAGAGTTGCTTCAGATCAAACAGAAGTCACATTTCAAAACAAACAATCCTACAACTTTCAAATTTCGTATAGTTCATTTGAGAACCAACTATTAAGAACAGCTTTATTAAGAACAAAACTGATGCAACGAATTGGGCAGACAGAGAGGAAATCCTTCTATTTAATGAGCAGGCCTAAATTGATGGAAGCCTCGGAAAAGACTCATGAATATGGGCAAAACCCTTCTTCTAAGCAATAGATTATTCTTGACGGGACCGGTGTTCTTTTGAAAAATAAAACTCCATTAATTCTTGAACTTTATTTCGAATACGTGGATTAAAGTAATTATGGTATTCTTCATACCCTTTATATAAAAACAAATACATCGTAAAGGCATCGTCCCGTTTTGTTTGAGTGACTTGAAGCTTATTTCTCTTCATATATTGCTTAGCAACAGCTAATTCCCTCTGAATGATCTTCATTGTTTCCTCAATTAGGTCCGTATAAGGCTTTTTTAATTTAAATGGGCTATTTTCCACAACCACAAGGTCACGGTTCAAAACAATTAATACCATAGGTAAGTAAATAGCTTTCTCCATGATATTCCGGTCTTCTTCTGGAATTCTAGTCATTAGCGTAAACGAACTCCTTTGATTAAAATAGAACTTATGTTCGTAAATATAATACAGAAAAAAGGAAGAAAAGGCAATGTTTTTCTAAGCTTTCTCAAATCCAAGAAAGTTCTCTAAAAGAGAAGGGAATTTACTTCGAATGACGAAATAATATATATATGAAGGACTATGAGAGGTGGGATTGGATGGAAGTGAAAAGAGGCATTGGGGCCAAGGATTTATATCAACTGAAATCAGTTGCGGATCCACAAATATCTCCAGGAGGAAATACATTTGTATATGTCCAAACGGTAATTGATAAGGAATCTAACGAATATTATTCCCATATTTTTTATTCTAGTTTAAATAATTGTGATAAACCTGTTCAATGGACATTTGGCCAGAGTAAAAACAGTTCACCTAGATGGTCACCAGATGGAACAAAGCTTGCATTTGCATCGAATCGAAGTGGCAAAAATCAAATTTATCTATTAGACCTTCAAGGTGGGGAAGCGAGGCAGATTACTTTCCTGCAAAATGGCGCTAGTAATCCGGTTTGGTCACCTGATGGTAAAAGAATAGCTTTTAACACCACTTTAAATACAGGAATAACAGTGTTTGATAAGGTAGAAGAAACAAAGGTGGATAACCTTTTACCACTTGAAGTAACCAGAATGAAATATAAATTAAATTCAGATGGGTTCTGGAAAGGAACCTATAACCAAATTGCTGTAGTGGATGTGAACAGTAGAGAGCTAATCCAACTGACCGAAGGAGATAATGATTATTATCTATATTCATGGTCACCAAATGGAGAAAATATTGCCATTGGAGCAGATTTAACCAAAGATATAGATCACTCATTTTCACTTGATGTATACCTTTTGAATGTTGAAACGAAGGTGTTATCCCGCGTAACGGATTCGGGGTATTTTGGAAATGTTACATGGTCACCTGATGGGAAATATCTTGGAATGCTAGGTCATAAGCAAGAATATTACAATGCTACATTGACGAAAATTTGGCTTTATCAATTAGATAAAAAGGAATTACATTGTTTTACAGAAAACTGGGAAGTATCTATTGGTGATTATTCAATTGGTGATTTCCAACAGGGTGCTAAAACCCCAGGAATTCTGTGGACATATGATAGTAAAGGTTTTTATTTTTTAGCAACAGACAATGGAAATACAGATGTGTATTATGGAAATTTAAATGGAGCAATAGAACCAGTTCTGAACGAGGAGCAACATGTATATGGGCTCACTCTTGATAAGGAAAGTGGCAGGATAATTGCAGCCATTAGTATGCCAACAGAAATAGGTGACTTTTATTTGTTGTCATCAGATAATGGGAATTTAGACCGGCTTACAAATGTTAATCAAGAGTATTTAAAGAAAATTAGTTTGTCAAAACCGGAAGCAATTGAATTCACAGGTGCTAATGGTTGGAGAATACATGGCTGGCTAATGAAACCTATTGGATTTGAAAAGGGCAAGAAATATCCATTGGTTTTTGAGATACATGGTGGACCACATATGATGTATGGAAATACATATATGAATGAATTCCAAATTCTGGCTGCACAGGGATATGTGGTCTTATACGTTAATCCAAGAGGTAGCCATGGTTATGGTCAGGAATTCGTGAACTCCGTTAGAGGAGATTATGGTGGAAATGATTATCAGGATTTAATGCTTGCTGTTGATTATGTTTTAGAAAACATTGATTTTATTGATGAAAAAAGGCTTGGAGTAACAGGAGGAAGCTATGGTGGCTTTATGACAAACTGGATTGTGGGACAGACAAACCGGTTTAAAGCAGCTGTAACCCAGCGTTCCATTTCAAATTGGATCAGTTTTTATGGCGTCAGTGATATTGGCTATTATTTCACTGAATGGCAGATTGAATCCGATTTAAATGATATTCAAAAATTATGGAAACATTCTCCACTTGCATACACCAAAAATGTTGAGACGCCTCTGTTAATTTTACACAGTGAAAAGGACTATCGATGCCCCATTGAGCAAGCAGAGCAACTATTTATTTCGTTAAAAAGATTAGGGAAAAAGACAAAATTCATTCGCTTTCCTGAAGAAAACCATGAATTATCAAGAAGTGGGAAACCAGAACTTCGTGTAGCACGTTTGGATTATATCGTCGACTGGTTTAATGAATATCTAAAATAATTATCCCAAAACCGCTAAAAGCTAGCGGTTTTTTGTTTGGATTAGATGGTATCTCGTGTCTAGGTTCCAACCAGATGAAAGAAACAACAATACTTAAAAATCTTCTGAAAACTATTTCCATACTTGGGTTTGGTAAAAGTTCCTGAATGTTTTTTTGCGGAATTGAAGCTTGAGGGAAGGGGAAATTAATAAAAGAAGAAACTAAATTTTATAAAATACTGTCTAATATAAGTAAAATAAAAGATGGATGGATGATCGAAAATGAGATATGAAAGAAATCATAAACAGAAAAAAAAGAGATGGAAACCGATCTTGCTCACCTTGTTGCTACTAATTGTTGCTGTTAGTGGTTATGCTTATTATCAATATCAACAAGGGGTTTCCCAATCATTAAAAAAAGTGGATAAAAAGGATCAAATTGTGTATTCATTTGAGGGGAAGAAAGATCAATACGGTGATACCAATATCCTATTGTTAGGCAGTGACAAACGGGGAAATGAAAGGTCGAGGTCAGATACCATAATGATCGCTTCATATAATGAAAATAAGGGAACATTTAAGCTAGCTTCAATTATGAGGGATATTTATGTTGCTATACCAGGTCATGGAAAACATAAAATTAATTCTGCTTTTGCCTATGGTGGTCCAGAATTAATGAGGCAGACAATTAAAGAAAACTTTGGCGTTGATCTTCAATATTATTCAATTGTTGACTTCCAAGGGTTTGTGCAGTTGGTTGATGAAGCATTTCCAAATGGTGTAGAGGTAAATGTTGAGAAAGAAATGTCCACAAATATTGGGGTAACCTTGAAACCAGGGCTTCAAAACCTAGATGGTAAACATTTACTTGGATATGTTCGATTTCGGCATGATGCTATTGGAGATTTTGGGCGAGTACAGCGACAACAAAAGGTAATAAAACTCTTAGGTGATCAGTTGAAAAGTGTGAGAACCATACCAAAACTTCCAAAATTAATCGGTGTAGTATCTCCATATGTAAATACAAATATGAACACAACTGATATTTTGTTTATGGCAAAGGATTATTTAACCAAAGGCAAGGGAAATGTTGCTACCTTAAGAATTCCAATTGATAATAGCTTTACAGAACCCCGAATTAGTGGTGAAGGGGATATTTTGGATATCAATTTAGAAAAGAACAGACAAGCGCTTGACAAATTTATGTCTGAATAAAAAGATCGCTCTATAAGGTGGTATTTTACCAAAGGAAATGAAGGAAATTTGAATAGGCACAGGGAATACGTCCATAATGGGAGATAGGTAGGTAGGAAAAGGGTAAATGGAGGAGTTTCAATGAAGAGCGAATGGAAGAAGGAAGGTCTGGAATGGGCAAAGGCATGTGGGATTGGTTTGATTCTATTTGCTTTTATTCGAACATTTTTCTTCTCTAATTATTTGGTTGAAGGCGAATCGATGATGCCTACTCTTCAAAATGGCAATAAAGTGGTAGTAAATAAGCTGGGTTACCAAATAGAAGACCTACAGAGGTTTGATGTGATCGTTTTTCATGCAAATAAAAAAGAGGATTTTGTTAAGCGCATAATCGGGTTACCAGGAGATAAAATTGTTTACCGTAATGACCATTTATTTGTAAATGGTAAAAAGTATGAAGAACCTTTTTTGGATATTTATCGACAAAAGATTTCTGGGAGTAAGCTTACAGGTGATTTCACATTAAAAGAGATTACTGGTGAAGAAACCATTCCAAATGGAAAGCTATTTGTTCTCGGTGATAACCGTTTAGGAAGCTGGGATAGCCGCTATTTTGGATTTATTTCAGTTGATCAAGTAGTTGGTAAAGTTGATCTAAGATACTGGCCTTTGGATGAAATGGATGTTCATTTCTAAGATAAACGAAAGAGAGTGCGATTTTAATCGTACTCTTTTTTGTAGACGAATATTCAAATAGACAATTTTTGGATTTCAAAATAGAGTGGATTTCCAAACGTTTGTGCCCCTTTTGTGATAAAATAAGGAACAAAGAGTTAGTTAGGAAACGGGGGCTAAAGCATGTCATTAAGAATGTTAATTGGGCGTTCCGGTAGCGGGAAAACAGCCATCTGCCTGAATGAAATACAAAATAGGCTGATGGAAAACCCGGAAGGAGCACCGCTTATTTACATTGTTCCGGAACAAATGACATTTTTATCTGAGTATCGGCTATCAACGAATTCAGAAATTAGGGGAATGATTCGAGCCCAAGTTTACAGTTTTCCACGTCTTGCATGGCGAATTTTGCAAGAAACAGGTGGAATCAGTCGTTATCATTTAAATAGTACCGGGATTAATATGCTCATTCGAAAAATAATCGAAGACCAAAAGGAAAATTTAAAATTATTTCAACGATCAGTAGATAAAAATGGATTTATTCAGCAAGTAGAACAAATGATGGTTGAATTTAAACGGTATTGTATCCGTCCTGAGGAACTTAGCCAAGTTGGCTCGCAATCAAAGGTTTTGCAAGATAAATTGAATGATTTAGAAATTATTTATAAACATTTTGAAGAGTCAATCTTGAATAAATATATTGACTCTGAAGATTATTTTCGCCTCTTAGCTGAAAAAATTGCCTCTTCAAGCTACCTAAAAGATACAGAAATCTATATTGATGGATTTTATCATTTTACGCCTCAGGAATATAGGGTTATTGGAGAATTGATGAAGCATTGTACACGGGTAACGATTGCAATGACGACAGATGAATTATATCGAAATTCCGCTCCAGATGAACTACACCTATTCCGGATGTCAGGGACTGCGAGCCATACCATTTGTGAATTGGCACAGATGGAGGGAGTTCAGATTGAAAAACCCATTCTGTTAACAGAAACAAAGAAATGGAGCAACCTATCATTAAGGCATTTAGAAGAAAAATTTGATGCAAGGCCATTAGTTCCATTTAAAGAACAATCTGCTATTAACGTGTGCCAGGCTGTTAATCGCCGCGCAGAAATTGAAGGAATTGCAAGGGAGATCCAACAATTAGTAAGAACGAAGGGTTATCGATATCGGGATATTGCAGTCTTAATTAGAAATGGACAGAATTATCATGACATAGTTGAACCAGTTTTCTATGATCATCAAATTCCTTATTTCATCGATCAAAAACGGACAATGCTTAATCATCCTCTAATCGAATTCATTCGATCAAGTCTAGAAGTAATTAATGGTTTCTGGAGATATGAACCAATTTTTCGAGCCATTAAGACGGAATTACTATTTCCGCTTCAAGAAAATGGTACTAAGATGAGAGAAAAAACGGATAATCTTGAAAATTACGTCCTAGCATACGGGATAAAGGGAAATAAGTGGACGAAAAAGGATCGCTGGATTTTTAGAAGAATTAGAGGGCTCGAGTTTGGCTCAAATACTCAAACAGATGATGAAAAAGAAACTGAGAAGGAATTAAATGAATTACGGACTATGATTACTGCTCCAATCTTAAGGTTATCCAGGCGTTTGAAAAAAGCTGATTCAGGAAGAAAGTTTTGTGAAGCAATCTATTTGTATTTAGAAGAATTAGATATACCTTCGAAGCTTGAAAACTGGAAGATGGATGCAGAGAAAAATGGGAATCTTGTTAAAATGCGTGAGCATGAACAGGTTTGGAATGCAGTGATCGACCTTCTGGATCAATATGTCGAAATACTTGGAGAAGAATCTATTTCTGTAAAGCAATTTGCATCTATTCTAGAAGCTGGCTTCGACTCATTAAGTTTTTCACTAATCCCTCCTGCATTAGATCAAGTTCTGATTGCGGACTTGGAAAAGTCTAGATTTTCCGAAATAAAAGCCGCTTTTGTGATTGGTTTGAATGAAGGAGTATTGCCCGCAAAGATTTCAGATGATGGAATTTTAGCGGATGAGGATCGTGAAATATTAGGAACGTTAGGAATGAATGTAGCACCTAGCAGTCGAATACGTTTGCTGGATGAAAACTTTTTAGCTTATAAGGCTTTCACTACACCATCAGAAGCCTTATATATCAGCTATCCGCTTGCAAATGAAGAGGGTAAAGCACTAATTCCTTCCACATATATTAAAAGAATTAGAGAATTATTTCCAAAGAGATTCGAGCATTTTTATGTTACAGATCCAGCCGAGTTATTGGAAAATGGTCAGCTTCACTTCGTTTCTAACCCGAACACAACTTTATCTTATTTAACATCCCAGCTCCAATTGAAAAAGAAAAGCTACCCAATAAATGATTTTTGGTGGGATGTTTATAATTATTATGTAAAAGGAAATTTGAAGCACAAAGCTCAAAAGGTTCTTTCTAGTCTGTTTTATTCGAACCAGACCAAAAAATTATCAATAGAAACAGCAGATGAATTATACGGTGATACTATTCAGGCAAGTGTTTCACGAATGGAGCTTTTTAATAGTTGCCCATTTAACCATTTTATTCGTTATGGATTAAAATTGCAGGATCGGAAAATTTACCGATTAGAGGCACCAGACATCGGCGATTTGTTTCATGCCGCATTAAAGCATATTTCTGAAATTGTAAATGAACAGAATATTACGTGGGCCAATCTATCTAAAGTGCAATGCGAAAAAATGGCAAAGCAAGCAGTTGATGCCCTTGCACCAAAGCTTCTAAATGAGATCCTGTTAAGCTCAGAACGACATCATTATATTAAACGCAAATTAGAACAAATCATTACCCGAGCATCACTCGTTCTTAGTGAACATGCAAAATCGAGTGGATTTTCTCCGATTGAGTTGGAACTAGCCTTTGGACCAAATGGTAAACTGCCACCCTTATCTTTTTCTTTGAAAAAGGGCAAGAAGATGGAGTTGGTTGGAAGAATAGACCGTGTCGATAAGGCTATAGATGAGAATGGTAGTACTTTTTTACGGGTACTAGATTATAAATCAAGTGATAAAGAGTTAAATTTAAATGAAGTGTATTATGGCCTTTCACTTCAAATGTTAACGTATCTAGATATCATTATGACTTATTCAAATGAATTGGTTGAGACCAAAGCGACTCCAGCAGGAATGCTTTATTTCCATGTCCATAATCCAATGGTCAACTCTACAAAAATGCTGACAATTGAGCAAATTGAAGTAGAAATGATGAAAAAATTTAAAATGAATGGATTGTTGCTTAACGACCAAAATGTTATTCGTCTAATGGATCAATCGCTTGAATCTGGTAATTCACAAATAATTTCTGCAGGGATTAAAGTAGATGGGACTTTAACAAAAAACTCGAAAGTGGCAAGTATGGACGAATTTGAAAATTTACGTCAATACGTCCGCAATATGTATGAAAAAACGGGTAATGCCATTATCGATGGAAATGTAGAAATCTCTCCTTATAAAATGAAAGATAAAAAGAATTGTTCAATTTGTCCTTATAAGTCAATCTGCCAATTTGATGAATCAATGGAAAATAATTGTTATCGCATTCTTACCCCGCAATCGAATGAAAAGGTTTTAGAGTTAATTGGTTTGGAGGTCAATGGAAATGAGTAAGCTTACTATTCCGTCAAAACCAGAAGGCGTGTCATGGACTGGGGATCAGTGGAAAGCCATTATGGCGAGAAATAAAGATATTCTTGTTGCCGCAGCAGCAGGTTCAGGAAAAACAGCTGTTCTTGTTGAAAGAATTATTCAAAAAATCCTTTCTCCTGAACAACCGATAAATGTAGATGAACTACTAGTTGTTACCTTTACAAGTGCATCAGCTGCAGAAATGCGCCATCGTATTGGTGAAGCGCTAGAAAAGGCAATAAATCAAGATCCCGAATCACGCCATTTAAGAAAACAGCTTAGTCTTTTAAACAAAGCATCAATCTCGACACTTCATTCATTCTGCATGGAGGTTATTCGCAAATATTATTATTTAATTGATTTGGATCCAGGGTTTCGAATTGCTGATGACACGGAAGCTCAGTTGCTGAGAGATGAAGTCATGGATGAGCTATTAGAAACTGAATATGGAAAAGAAGACAATGAAGCCTTCTTCAATTTGGTAGATTCCTTTACTAGCGATCGTAGTGATGCTGCATTATGGGATATTGTGCGCCATATCTATGACTTTGCTGGGGCAAATCCTTTACCAGATCAATATTTACAATCGATCATATCCATGTACGATGTTTCATCTACTGAAAAAGTGGAGGATCTCCCGTTTATGCAGTCACTCCTTTTTGATATTGAGCTTCAATTAGAAGGGGCGCGAGAAATGATTGATAGGGCGTTGGAATTATCGAAGACTCCCGGTGGTCCAGCGCCTCGAGCAGAGAATTTTATTGATGATCTCAACATTATTGATACTCTAATGGCTGCTAAGAACGATTCTTGGACTACCCTCTACCAAGCAATGCAAACATGGTCATTTTCTAAAGCCAAAACGGTCAAAGGGGATGAATATGTTAAAGATTTAACAGAAAAGGCTCAAAAATTGCGGGATAAGGCAAAGAAAAAGACACAAGGGCTCAAAGATGAATTTTTTTCAAGAAAGCCAGAAGGCTTTTTACGCGATATGGATGAGATGTTTCCTCTTATTGAAACACTTGTTAACTTAGTGAAAGCATTTACGAAACAATTTGAAATAGTGAAGAGAGAAAAAGGGCTCGTAGACTATTCAGATTTAGAACATTTTTGCCTGGAAATATTGACTGGAAAAATGACAGAAAGTGGGGAATTTCTTCCTTCAGAAGCAGCGCTATCCTATCGTGAACTTTTTAAAGAGGTATATGTGGATGAGTACCAGGATACAAATATGGTTCAGGAAACAATTCTGAAGCTTGTTTCAAAAGATGATGAAAAAAACGGTAACCTATTCATGGTTGGTGATGTGAAGCAATCGATTTATCGTTTTCGTTTGGCTGAACCTAATTTATTTTTAGAAAAGTACAATCGCTTTACAAGTGATGGAGAATTATCGGGGTTAAGGATTGACCTGGCTCGTAATTTTAGAAGCAGGAAAGAAGTAGTCGATGGAACAAATTTTTTATTCAAACAAATTATGGGAATAAAGGTTGGGGAAATTGAATACGATGAAGCTGCTGAACTAAAAACTGGGGCCTCGTATCCTGAAGACAAGGCATACCCTGTTGAGCTTATGCTGATTGACCAGAAAACGGGAGAAAATGAAGCTGAGGAAAGAGAGGAGCAAGAGGTTGGTTCGGAGATGGGTGAAATGGATCCAACCGAGCTTGAAAAGTCGCAACTTGAAGCAAGGTTGATAGCGAATAAAATTAAAGAATTAGTTGCAAGTGGGTCTCATGTTCATAGTACAAAAACAAATTCATCAAGACCGCTAATGTATCGTGATATCGTCATTCTACTCCGTTCGATGACCTGGGCACCACAAATCATGGAGGAGTTTAAGCAACAAGGTATTCCAATTTATGCAAATTTATCGACTGGCTATTTTCAAGCAACCGAGGTTGCAATCATAATGTCTTTATTGCGTGTAATTGATAATCCATTGCAAGACATTCCATTAGCATCTGTTTTAAGGTCACCAATCGTCGGGATGGATGAAGAGGAATTAGCTAAAATACGCATTAACAACAAAAGAGGCTCCTTTTGGGATGCAGTTTCAGCATTTTGCAAAAAGAAACCTAGTGAAAATGAAGAAGCAATATATGAAAAACTTAGACCCTTTTATGATCAATTAAAAAATTGGCGTTCAATGGCAAGACGGGGATCGCTCTCTGAATTAATCTGGCAATTATATAGGGATACACTTTTTTATGATTTTGTTGGTGGTTTGCCAGGTGGAAAACAACGGCAGGCAAATTTAAGAGCATTATATGATCGAGCACGGCAATATGAAGAAACGTCATTCCGTGGACTGTTTCGCTTTTTAAGGTTCATTGAAAGAATGATTGAGAGGGGCAATGATCTTGGAGCGGCCAGAGCACTTGGGGAACAAGAGGATGTCGTGCGCTTAATGACGATTCATAGCAGTAAAGGGCTCGAATTTCCAGTTGTGTTTGTTGCAGGACTTGCGAGAACTTTCAATATGATGGATATCCGAAAGCCCTATCTGCTTGATAAGGAATATGGATTTGCAACGAAATATGTTAATGCAGAAAAAAGAATTTCTTATCCATCCTTGCCACAAATGGCCTTTAAACGAAAGAAAAAAATAGAAATGCTTGCTGAAGAGATGCGTGTTTTGTATGTGGCATTGACCAGAGCAAAAGAAAATCTATATTTAATTGGAACTTTAAAGGATGCCGAGAAGCAAATTGAACAATGGAATGGGGTTTCTACAAACCCCGAATGGCTTTTAAAGGATTATGAAAGGTCATCAGCGAACAGCTTCCTAGATTGGATTGGGCCAGCACTAATCCGTCATAGAGACTGCATTAGCTTAAAAGTTAATGAGAATAGTCCACTGATTTCTGAAGAAATCATCTGTCATCCTTCTACTTGGAAGATTGTGAAATTGAACGCTTTGGATCTGCGAAACCAAGAAATATCTCAAACCCAGGAAGAAGATCATTTCATCCAGAATGTTCAAAAGACAGAGGACGTGCCCATCCAATCGATATTCGCTGAAGAAATCAATTCTCGGCTTTCATGGAAGTATGACTTCCCAGATGCTTCAAACCATCGTTCCAAACAATCAGTATCTGAAATAAAAAGGCAACGTGAAATTTCGGATGATTATAGTGGGACAGATTTGGTGAAGAGCTTTAAGAATCCAATATTAAATCGACCACGATTCATGCAGGAAAAATCTTTGTCTCCTGCTGAACGGGGGACAGCGCTGCATTTAGTGATGCAACATGTTGATTTTTCTAAACAGATTAACGAAGAAACGATTAAGGAACAATTAACATGGATGATTGAACATGAATTGCTTACAATGGAACAAGGGCAAGTAATTGAGCCAGGACTTATTGTTCAATTTTTTCAATCTCCATTAGGCAAACGGATAGTAAATGCAAAGATTGTTAAACGAGAAGTTCCGTTTACACTTGCCTTGCCTGCGAAGGAAGTGTATATGGAGTGGAAAGATGAAGATGAACCTATTTTCATTCAAGGGGTAATTGACTGTCTATTTGAAGATGAAAATGGTCTTGTACTGGTTGATTATAAATCAGACGGCATTTCAGACCGTTTTAAAGGCGGCTTTGAACAGGCAAAACCAATCCTTGAAGAAAGATATAAAGTACAAGTCAACTTATATACAAAGGCAATTGAACAAATATGGAAAAGAAAAGTGTCAGAAAGATTTTTATTTTTCTTCGATGGAGCCCATGTATTGAAACTTGATGAAGAAAAAAAACAATGATGTAAATAGAAAAATGACATAAACCTCTTATTTGGTTTATGTCATTTTTAATTATTGCCCGCAATTGGCTGATCGATTAGATTTGTATCTAAAACGTTTGTACCATTTAATCCATTATTCGTTACAATAATTCCCCCAGTATTAAAAGCTCCTTGACCTGCAAATGTCTTTGAGCCATTCTTTGGAGAAATATATAAGGTATCTCCAAATTGGACAACACCACCACTCACATTGATGATTTGAACCGGGCCAATAATAGCTGGCATAGGCAAACATTCCTTTTCATTTAAACTAACATTTTTTTCGCCACATATATTATTCCTGAGTTTGTTCCTCCTCATGTGGAAGAAGCTGCCTGATATGCTTAACTCTTACCTCCATCGAAACGTTCTGGCTGTTGCCAACGTGTAAAATAGAGGCTGAAGACATCCCAGTAATCCTGATCTTTTTCACTTTAATGATAGGATTAAGATTATGTGTCAGATAGGATATGTCCTCATCTATTGGTAAAAAAGGAATGGGTTCGGAAAAGACAGGATAGTTATAACTTCCTTCATTTCCTAAAAAAACCTCTTCTTCCCTTTGAACCGCTAAGGCTCGAGAGAGACCGTTAATAATACAAGAATCACCTAATTGGACAGTCGATGCGAAGGCAACAATGTCTAGCTTTAGAGTATCAACGCAAGAGGATCGTTGCAGCATTTTAGGTCACATCCGGTGCTAATGGTACAAATGGTCCAATAATTAATGATTCTGCAGGTGTATCAAAGGTCGAAGCAAGCTGAATCGTTTGTGTATCACCAACCATAACTAATGATGAACTTGATACCCCGATGATACTAATGCATTCTACACAAAGATTACGGTTATAGACTTCATAAATCATTCCGGTTTCATTCCCTTCACATTTTCAGGCAAATGATTTAAAAATACAGATACACCGTTTTGGATTTCTTTTTTTATTAGCTCAATAATATTTTTATTTGACATTTTAATGCTTTCCTCTGATTGTTCTATTGCTGCTGAGGATTTTAGGTGAAAATCAATTCGAGTGGGCAGTTGCTTTTTTATATCCTCTTTAATAAAAGATAAATATGATTCAGTTGGTTGGATATTTAATCTGCTTCCTGTATCTTGAACCAACCCAGGCAAATCGATTTCCAAATAATTAAAAATTGCATCTTCGATTTCCATTGACCTTTGCATTTGTGCTTTTGGATTTGGAGGTGTGTTTAATGTGTTATTTTTTACAGCAAAATCTTCAATTCCTTGCATATCCGAAGGATTTAAACCAATATTTAATGTTCCTTCAAGCGTCTCTACTTTCAATTGATCAAACTTGTATTCAATCGTATCAACATGAATAGTGGGTTTTTCTTTTAATTGTTTTAATTCTTCAGCTATTTGTTGAATGGATTTCTCCAAACCTATTATTCTCTGTTCTTGTGCTTGAATACAGCTTTGTAGCCATTGAAAGTACTGGTAATATTCCTGATTCATTAAATCACCTCGCCGAAGAATCCATTTATCGATCAACATTACCTCTTGCTTTAGAAAACAGTGCTGGTTTCCTCTTCCTCTCGAACGGCAGCTTGTAATGGTACGGAAGGTGTTTGTAGAAGAGAGGAAGTCATTGATACCGGCTGTTTTAACGCCAATGGTGCCGGTTGTGTGAATCCACCGGTATTATATAAATATGAAGCAGGTTTAATGATTCCGGCACTGCCAATTTGTAAAACAGATGAATTAGAAATACCACCAATTTTAATGAAATGGATATGAATAGACTGTTGGATATAAAAATTCATTTCAAACCACCCATTTTCTAAGCATTAAGAAGTATTGCCTGATCAATTGAATCAGGATCATATGTGTTGGTAGAGCTTTGATTATTCCGGACTGTCAAACTTTCGCCTGTATTAAAAGAACCAGCTCCGGAGAAGGTCTTTGCATTTGATAATGGCATAATTTTATAAACATCCCCAATATGGAAGACAGAACTACTACCTAATGTAATGACTTGGGCAACTCCTACGATAGCTGGCATTGTCCACACCCTTTTTTTTAAAAGTTATCACTCATAGCCTATGTGATAGGCAGTAAAATGTGATTCATTGGCCTAAATAAGTATATTTCTAGTGAAAAATCAAAATAATCTAAAAATAATCCTTTAGAACTACTTTCTTCGACAAAAAATGATTAAAAAGAAGGATATCCGACATGCTTAAAACATTCTATGATGTGAGTAAGAGATCAGTCGGAATATGAAAAATCTGAATCTCGATAAAGGCAAAGCTAATGAAAGTTAGTGACGCAAAGCTAAAGGGGCTAAGGTGCATTCGCACTATGCCAGCCAGTTACCGAAGGATCAGGGTACTTCATTATGATGTACTTTATTTAATGACCCCCTTTCGGTAAAAGGCAGGGTCATTTTTTGTTGGATGGAGGTGAAAAATGTTGAAGGTCGTGAACCTGTCAAACGGAACGGAACTTGCAAACTGTGCATCAAGTGCTAATACGTTTTTTAAACGGTTAAAAGGGCTGATGTTTACAAAAAGTTTGCCTGCAGGACACGGCTTACACATTCAACCCTGCCGATCGATTCATACTTTCTTTATGAACTATGCAATTGATATTCTTTACCTAAGCGAACAGCTCGAAATTGTAGGTATGGACGAAACAATGAAACCACGATCGGTCGGAAAATATCAGCCAATGGCATTCTCCATTTTGGAGCTTCCTGCGGGAGCGATTAGAAAAACGGAAACAAAAATCGGACATTATCTAACTATTAAATGAAAAGGGGTTTTTACAAATGATGAAAAAAATAAAAGCATTATTCACTGAAGAACAAGGACAAGGTATGACTGAGTATGGATTAGTTTTAGGGATTATTGCAGTAGCGGTTGTTGGAGTACTGGCATTGCTTCGTACTCAAATTATGGATATGTTTACTTCTGTTACGGATGCTGTTACAAATAGATAATCCATGATTTAATGTAAAACATAGCCTTGCGTTCAATAAAACGTGAGGCTTTTTTCTATAAAAACATCCTGATTGAAAAGAGGGACAAGGATGTGGAGTACAATTCTCCTACTTATACTTTTAATCATATGCGTCATTACTGATGTTCAGAAAAGAAAAATCTATAATTCTGTTTTATTACCATTTTTACTGACTGGCTGGATCATCCATACTGCTACTGCTGGACTTTTAGGGCTATCAGGGACTTTGCTAGGTACAGCAGTTGGCCTTGGAATTTTACTCATTCCCTATTTCCTTGGAGGGATGGGGGCAGGGGATGTAAAGCTTTTAGCCGTTATTGAGGCTTTAAAAGGAATGTCATTCGTACTTTTAGTAGCACTTAATATGGCTTTTGCTGGTGGGATTATGGCACTTTTCATAATCATATTCCAAAAAGGGTTAAAGAAAAGATTGTTTCATGTTCTATCCTTCCTACATGGTCTTCGCTATGGAATAAGGGTCCCACTTATTGATGATAATGGGGCACTTAAAACAACATATCCTTATGGAATTGCCATTGCTGCAGGAGCCATTTATCAGGTTTTCCGTTCAGGAGGCTTTCCGTTATGAGAAATGATGAGCGCGGCCAATCAATGGTAGAAATGGCATTATTGCTTCCAGTATTAATACTGATTTTGGTCGGTATTATTGATTTTGGAAGATTCATCTATTCCTATGCGCATTTACAGATGGCTGCTCAAGAGACGGTAAGGCTTGGTGGACTCGATAAAACGGACCAAGCCATTACCGATTTTGCACATCAATATGTAAAACTCGGGGACCCCACAAAATTGCAAATTGAGATTACACCAAATGATGCAGGGCGTCATTCGGGTGATTATGTTACGGTGAAATTAACGTATCCATTTACATTATTTACACCTTTTCTGTCAACGCTCCTACCATCTCCCCTAACGATTGAAACTGATTCAACTATCCGTGTGGAATGAAGGAGGAATGAACATGATTCGGCTTCTAAAAAGGTTATTAAAGGAAGAATCCGGAAATGTGCTTATTCTTGGGGCTCTTTCTATGATTGGATTATTGGGGATGGCAGGACTTGTGATTGATGGTGGTTTTGTCTATATGACAAAAAGTGAGCTTCAAAAAGTTGCGAATGCAACCGTCCTTTCTGGAGCCCAGGAATTGACTGGACACGAAGAAAATGTCGACAAAATTGTCAATGATATTTTAACTGCACACAAAGAAACGGCTACATTACAAAACATTCAAATAACGATGGGGGAAAAACTTGCCATAGATTTAACGAAACCGGTAAACCTTTCTTTTATGAGACTATTTGGATTTCAAAAAGTTGATGTGAAAGCTCATTCCCAAGCTTCACTTGGAGTATTGGGGAGGGCAATTGGTGCAGCACCACTAGGTATAAACGATAATATTACACTGGAATATTACAAGACATATCAATTAAAGGTTGATTCCACGGAAGTGCAAAG
Organism: Neobacillus sp. PS3-40; assembly: GCF_030915485.1. Classification (GTDB taxonomy): domain Bacteria; phylum Bacillota; class Bacilli; order Bacillales; family Cytobacillaceae; genus JAUZPL01. The sequence continues at coordinate 3,321,007 of NZ_CP133266.1, forward strand.
CGGGAATTTTGGGATACTTGCCTTAGGCGGGCCAGGGGCAAGAACATATGAAGAAAACTTGAGGTACGGATATCAGGAAGAATTAAAAACGGGCGATATTATCGACACACAAACAGGGAATATTGCTGGAAAGACACAAACTGTTATTCAAGAGCTTGTGAATGGATGTTCCTATTTTCCAGGGGATGATATCACTCGGAATTGTTCAAGAGTTATCCTTATTCCCGTCTATAAACCATATGAAAATGATCAAAATCAAATGAAAAGTGTTATGGTAACGGGATTTGCCTATTTCTTTATTACAGCACCGATGAGCTCAAACGATACTTCCATAACAGGTATGTTTATAAAAAGAACAGGAACAGGTTTTTATGAAGAAGGTAGCAGTGATAAGGGTGCATATAGCATTCGATTAACGGAGTAGGTGGTCAAAATGCGATCAAAATTTATTCTTATGTTATCACTTTTAATGGGGATTGTGACGACCCTTTTATTTTATCAATATATGAAACAATTAAATGCAGAAAAAGCTGATACGACTCGAACAGTTGAAGTTGTTGTTGCTAAGGATAAAATTGAAAAAAATGAAAGAATCACTACGGAAAAACTAGAAATGATGAAGATGCCAGAAAAACTTGTTCTCCCACAGTCACTTAAAAGTTTTAATGATGCTGATGGAAAGATTGCGACATCGGTGATTGAAAAAGGGGAGCCAGTCCTTACACATAGACTTGTATCGGAAAAGGAAGAGAGAGTCTATGTGTCTCGTAAAGTACGAGAGGGATTTAGGGCAGCATCTGTAGGTGTAAATATTAATCAATCTGTTTCAAATTTAATCGAACCGGAAGACGAGGTAGATGTTGTTTATACAAAGGAAAACAAGGACAAGTCCAACCAATCCCCACCGAATTCAATTATTTTGATCCAAAAAGCAAGGGTGCTTGCGGTGGGAAGAAAAATGGGTACCCCTGAAAATTCTAAAGAACCATATGTAGAATACACCTCGGTTACCTTGGAGCTTAAACCTGATGATGCAGTTACGATTATTAATGCATCGGAACAGGGGAAAATTCAGTTAATATTGTATCAACGCCCTAAAATGGATGAGGACAACAAACCAAATTAGAATTTGAAAGGTTATGGAAGGTGACGATTCATGACAGGCCGAACTGAGGAGCAAATCGGGCAAATAAATACTAATCGCAGACATGGAGAAATGATTGCTGTATGCAGTGCAAAAGGCGGGATTGGGCGCACCATTTTAACCGTAAACTTAGCAGTAGCATTATTTAAAAAGAATTTTTCGGTAGCCGTACTTGATGGTGATTTTCAATTTGGGGATGTTAGCCTTGCTTTAGACCTGCACACTTCATTTACTGTGAAAGAAGTAATTGAAGGATTAGAAACACTTGATGAACATAGCATTCTCGGCTATTTATCGACACATGAAAGTGGTGTACGAGCTCTACCTGCACCAGAGCGGCCAGAATTTGCTGATTTGGTGACAAAAGAGGCGATGGATAAAATTATTGAGTTAATGGTAAGACAACATGATTACATCGTTGCCGATACTGGTGCTGGTTTAAATGAACAAACCATTCATTTGATTGAAAAAGCGGATAAAATACTTGTTGTTACAAATCTGGAAATGACGGCAATGAAGAATACAAAACTTTTGCTAGAGACATTGGAGGTTCTTGGGCTGCGATCAAAAGTTAGGGTGATAATAAACAGAGCAAATATGGAGAGTGTCATTAAAGCTGAGGATGCAGCAACTATATTAGGGGAAGCAAATCCGATTTATATTCCAAATGACTTTCAAATTTGCTCGCAATCACTGAATATTGGTGTACCTTTTGTTCTCAGTCAAGGTAAAACTGAGGTTGCTAAAGGAGTTTTTAAAATGGCAGAATTACTTACAAGCAATCGAAGCATTCATTCGACTCATTCGAAAACAAACCACTCCATTATGTCAAAATGGTTCTCAAAAAAGCGGAATAAAGGAGGGTCTGGCGAATGAGTTTACTAAACCGCATACATGAAAAAAACCTGAAGGGTGTGGAAGAGCCTAGATTGGAACATGTACCCCAAGCTCCCTCCCCACATACTACCAAAGTGGAAAAAGCAATATTTTTAAAAAGGAAAAAAGATGGTTTCGAAGAAAAGGTTCAAAAAGAAAATAAACAACAGGAATTAAAGAATATAATCCAAAAAAGAATCTTGCAGGATCTTAAAGAGGATAATGTTGATGATATTATTCCAAAGCTAGAAGGAATGGCAATCGAAATTATTAAAGAGGATGAATCGTTTCGAGGGGAAATTGATCGTAAGAAAGTTGTCGAGGAATTGATTAATGATTTAACCGGATTTGGACCGATTAATCCTCTATTACTTGATGAAGATGTTTCTGAAGTAATGGTAAATGGGCCAAGACATGTATATTGTGAGCGAAAAGGGAGATTAACGTTGACTTCCATTCAATTTCGAGATAATGAGCATGTGATGAGTGTCATTGAAAAAATTGTTTCTCCGCTAGGAAGAAGGATTGATGAAAGTTCCCCAATGGTGGATGCGAGGCTTCCTGATGGATCACGTGTTAATGCCATTATTCCGCCGCTTGCCTTAAATGGGCCAACAATTACGATTCGTAAATTTTCAAAGGATCCATTCCAAATAAGTGATCTAGTTAATTTTGGAACAATATCAGAAGAAATGGCTATCTTTCTTGAGGTATGTGTTAAAGCTAGGCTGAATCTTTTTGTAAGTGGTGGAACAGGATCTGGAAAAACGACAACCCTCAATGTTCTCTCAAACTTTATCCCGGAGGATGAACGAATTGTAACGATTGAGGATGCAGCAGAACTTCAGCTTGGCCAAGATCATGTTGTCTCATTAGAGTCAAGGCCGCCTAATATTGAAGGAAAAGGAGCTGTTACCATTCGTGATCTTGTTAGGAACTCTTTGCGAATGAGACCAGACCGGATCATTATTGGGGAGGTACGTGGTGCTGAAGCCCTTGATATGCTACAAGCAATGAATACAGGACATGATGGTTCACTTGCAACAGGGCACGCAAACAGTCCAAGGGATATGATTGCAAGGTTAGAAACAATGGTGCTTTTAGCTGGGGTGGAGCTTCCCATAAAAGCAATCAGGGAACAAATTGCTGGAGCAATCGATGTCATTATCCAACAATCTCGTCTAAAGGATGGTACAAGGAAAATAGTTAGTATAACAGAAGTTCAAGGCTTGGAAGGCGATATCATCGTTCTTCAAGATATTTTTACATTTAGGCAAGATGCTGTTAGTTCTGAAGGCAAAGTAATTGGCAGGCTCGTACCGACTGGGGTGCGACCTAAATTTTATGAGCGGCTTGAGGCTTCAGGCATTCATATACCAATCGGAGTATTTATGGGTGATGAGGTGTGGGGATCATGATGATCTATTTGATCCTTGTCTTATTCTTTTTTACTACTATTTTCTTTTTTGCGAGTGTTTTTCAAAGATTTTTTCTCAAAGAGCGAAGGCTTGAAAAGAGAATGAACCATTATTTTGCACTTACGGATGAAAAAGTAACTCAAAACCATTTCAATCTTCTTGTCCAATTTCAATTAGTGAAAAAAAGAATCCGTACAAAATTTTTAACAAAAGAAAAGAATACCAAACTTGAAATAACTCTTGCTAGGTCAGGCCTACCCATAAAGCCTGAGGAATATATCCTTTTTCAGTGGATTCTAGCAGCATTTTCTGGTTGTTTATTAGTGCTAATTACCGGAAATTGGCTCTTTATAATCGGGGGAATACTTGGATTTATTTTTCCAAAATGGTATGTACGGAGGAAAGAACGGGAGCGTGTGATGAAATTTAATGAGGCATTGCCTGATATGATTTCAACGATTATTGGCTCTTTAAGGGCAGGTTTTAGTTTCCTCCAGGCATTAAAAACTGTAGTAGAAGAAGCGAGTTCACCTATTAAGGATGAAATGGAGTCTTTGCTTAAAGAAATGCAATATGGGAGGAGTCTTGAGGATTCCTTAAATGATCTATTGGAACGCATGCCAAGTGAAGATTTAGATTTAATGATTCAAGCTATCCTTATTCAAAGACAGGTAGGAGGGAATTTAGCTACCGTACTTGATAAAATTGTTGAGACGATCCGGGAACGGACAAAGATTCACAGACAGATTTCCACACTGACAGCTCAGGGGCGGTTATCTGGAATTGTTATTGGCCTTCTGCCGATTATCCTTGGTTTTGTCATTTATTTAATGCAGCCAACATATATTGGAACACTTTTTCATAATCCAATTGGAATAATCATGCTAATTGCTGGGGGTATTTCCGGAATTATCGGCTTTTTGATGATCAAAAAAATTACAACGATAGAGGTGTAACAGATGCTTTACCTCTCGTTTTGTCTGACCATTATCTTGTTAATTTATGGATTTCTGCTACTACGAATAGAAAATAAGAATCGGGTTCAAAAAAGGGTAGAGGTTTTTCTAACAGGTAAAAAGCCGAAGAAAAATGTAAAAATGGACAATGAATATCAATCGTTAATAAAAAGATTGATTTCACCACTTTTTCATGACTTTAAGAGAAGTTTTAAAAAGAGAATGCCAGGAGAAAAGGAAGCAAAAATTGAAAGGAAACTTCAATTAGCAGGAAGTCCAAGGGGAATGACTGCAGTTGATTTTCGTTTGTGGCAAGCAGGATTTGTTATCATCTTTCCAATTGGCTCTGGTGGGTATGCCACACTATTAAATGGCGGAGTGAGTGCCATTGTGATCTTTGTTTTTTTAGGAATAGTGATCGGTTTAGTAACTCCTCATCTTTATTTGAAGCAGAAGACGAAAGCAAGGAATCGATTTGCCATCAAAGAGCTTCCAGACATATTAGACTTATTAACGGTAAGCCTTGAAGCGGGTCTAGGTTTTGATTCAGCAGTTAGTAAAGTCGTTTCCCATAAGCATGGTGTCATCGCATCAGAATTTCACCGATGTTTAGAGGAAATTCGTCTGGGGAAAACAAGAAGAGAGGCACTTGCAAGAATAAGAGACAGGCTTGACGTTGACGAAGTAAAAATCTTTATTAGCAGCATTTTGCAGGCAGAAAAACTGGGAGTTGGTATGGTTCAGGTGTTGAGAGTACAATCTACTGAGGTAAGAGAGCAACGAAAACAAAGGGCTGAGGAAGAAGCGATGAAGGCACCGATCAAAATGCTTTTTCCCCTCGTTCTCTTTATATTTCCTAGCCTTTTTATCGTTTTATTAGGACCAGCGATCATACAATTCATCGATGCTTTTAAAAAATAATAACTTAATCCAAACAAAAAATAAGACGACCAATTGAAGATGGAAGTCTTATTTTTAGTTTTTTTGACGATGCTGAGATAACATGAGGAAATTAAATGAATCATAAATAAGGAGGCAACTAGATGACGGACTCCCATGTTTCAACATGGATTCTAACACTTGTTTTATTTGGTGTCGCATTGATCTTGAATAAAAAGGGTAATGCAAAAGGCTTTAAGATTATCCATATGATTTTAAGAGTCTTTTATCTACTCACTATAGTCACTGGTGTTATGCTTCTTTATATTCTAAGCCCGATGTATATTGTAAAAATAGTGGTGGGTCTATGGATCATTTCTTTGATTGAATTAATATTAATACGGACTGCTAAAAACAAAAAAACATCTGTTTTATGGTATCAGTTTGGATTCGCATTCCTGTTAGTTTTATATTTAGGTTTAAAACTACCATTAGGATTCCACCCATTTTCGTAAATACATACAAATGGACTTAAAACGGATCATCAACAAAGTTGAATTATTACAAAAAAGCTGCCAAATTGGCAGCTAGGGCTGTCGAAAAACCTTTCGATAGCCCTTTTATTTATTCAATATGTTTAATAATTAACCGCGTTGATTTGTTATACTACTATTATTATATATTGGCTTTTCAACATGTCTGTTGATTGGCGTTCCAGGCTCATTTGCTTTCCGCGGGCGTGCCAGGGGGCCTCCAATGCCATTAACTCAGGGTTCTAAATAATGTGAAATTCCAATCTAAAGTCTCTTTGAGCATAAATGGTTGTATTTAGACAATAACTTTGCCCGTTGCTTTCCGCTCCGGGCACTTGCTTTCCGCGGGGAGGGATGGGAGCCTCCTCGGCGTACCGCCTGTGGGTCTCCCATTCCCTCAAATCCCGCAGGAGTCAAGTGCCCTCCGCTTCAATCAACTCAAGTAGATAAAGAAGAAAGGTCTGAAAACATCCATTGTAAATATAAAGAAAACTCGCTGACTGGCGAGCCCCTAAGGGCGATGCTTAGTCGTAGTTGCCCTTATGCGCTAACAGAATTTATGGATATTAATTCTTATTAGCTAAAAATAGAATAGATATTCTCTGTCACTGCACTGGCAAGATTAAGATCTATTCGTAACTGTTAACTTACTTTGATTCCACTAGACAGCAAAAAATGGAGCCTTGGGGAATCATTCATACTATTGATTCCCTTAGACAGTAGAAAATGGGGTCTTGGAGAATCATTCATGCTCTTTGATTCCTTTAGCCAGCAATAAATGGGGTCTTGGGGAATCATTCATGCTCTATTCGATCACGGGGACGATTATGCTATATTCTTTACAGCTACCCCCCAAAATATTAATATCCTGGTGGAAATTAAATGATATTAATGAGAGATGCGTTCTTAATACGAAATAAATCATCCGCGAAAAACTTTTTTTATTCTCAAAACGAAAATATAAGGTAAATAGTTGCAGGTTTAAAATTCAAAGATCCTGTCCCACAACACTCTACTATTGGTTGGATTCTCCAATATCATTTTTAAAAAAATTGTAACACATTTAGAAAGGCTAGAAAAAGTGTGTCCAATCCTTTAGGTTGTGCCTCCCTGTTGATTGGAGCGGAGGGCACTCGACTCCTGCGGGATATAGAGGTCACTGGAGACCCCGCAGGCGGTAACGCCGAGGAGGCTTCAGGACCTCCCAGCGGAAAGCGAGTGCCTGGAGCGGAAATCAACAGGCCCATCTGTAGGGAGTTTTGATAAATTTGGTATTCGGATTCTGAGAAAAAAATTGCCGAGAAAAATACCCCTTTCTCGACAATCTGAACTGCTAAATTGGCAGCTTTTTGTGTTCCTAGGATATCAATTTCTCAATGATCAGCCGTTTACCAGTATTTAAAGTAAATTCGAAGCGGTCATTTGTTTTCTCGTAGTAGCAGAAGTGATGCTGAACATTACAAATTTGTTCCTGATTGTCGAAAACCATAAAGTTTACTCCGTCTTTCCGGTGATCATCCGTTAGGAAGGATAAATGGTTGTAGCAATAAAGGCAATCGTTTATAGAAAAATGTAAAGAGTTTAAAGTCGTTATGAATTGGAAAAAGGCATCATCATTAATCCCATCTAATAATCTTTCAAGCGAATAAATAAGATGCTTTCGAATCCTTACTAAGTCATGATCACGAAGGATTAAGACTTCTTTTCCAATACAAACTTTACCAGGTTCAACCAATATTCCTTTCTTCCAACGATTTAACCTGAAGATCTCTATCTCCTGTTGAAGGTTATCGTCCAAAATTGCCGCTTCGTCTGTTTCCTCGTCAAAAAAAATCCATTGATCGTTGATTTGTTCAATTGATCCTTCGGTATAGGCTCTCAATTGAATGTCGTATAGTTTCAAACGTTGCTGTCGATTCATCACTTAACCTCCGTGAATGATGCTTACCTCACCTTTTATAGACAATTTCTACTGAATTTATAACCTAATGGTAATGTTTTTGGACAATTAACCTTTTTATTTACACTGAATAGAATAGTTGGGAAACATTCTCAATTGAAAAGTTGAACCATTAGCTGGATCTAGGAGGCAGGGAAATGTGCGGTATATCTGGATGGATTGATTTTAAAAGAGACATGAGAAATGAAAAGGATACAATTGAAAAAATGGCTAATACCTTGGCCAAAAGAGGCCCGGATGATACAAATACTTGGACGGATGTTCACGTTGGTTTAGGACATAAAAGGTTAATTGTTGTCGACCCTGAAGGCGGGAAACAGCCGATGTCGAAATATTCCAGAGGCAACGAGTACACCATTTGTTATAACGGAGAGTTATACAATACTGAAGATATTCGCAAAGTCCTCCATACTAAAGGATATTCCTTTAAAGGTCATTCTGATACAGAAGTCCTGATAACAGCCTATATAGAATGGGCGGAAGAATGTGTTAATTTTTTGAACGGAATTTATGCGTTTGCAATCTGGGATCGAGAAAAAGAACAACTTTTTATTGGACGTGATCGCTTAGGGGTAAAACCGTTATTCTTTTCAGAACATAAAGAGGGCATCCTATTTGCTTCAGAAATGAAAAGTATTTTAGTACATCCTGAAATCCGAACTGTACTTGATCGTGAGGGACTCGCAGAGGTTTTTGGCTTAGGTCCATCTAGATCTCCTGGAGTAGGTATCTTTAAAGGAATAAAAGAGCTTCGCCCAGCGCATGCGCTTACTTTTTCAAAAAAAGGGCTAAAAATTTGGCGCTATTGGAATGTGAAGAGTGCTGAACACAAGGAAAATGCAGCAGAAACAGCTGAAAAGGTCCGGTATTTAGTTACAGATGCTATCACAAGGCAACTTGTTTCTGATGTCCCATTATGCTCGCTTTTGTCGGGGGGACTTGATTCAAGTATCATTACCGCGGTAGCTGCTAAGGGATTTGCTGCTAGTGGAAAAGGGCAGCTCCACACTTATTCAATCGATTATGAAGGAAATGACCAATTTTTTAAGGCAGATGAATTTCAGCCTAACTCGGATGATTTGTGGATTAATCTGGTTTCACAGGCCTATCAAACAGAACATCATCGGAAAATCATCACTCAACAACAATTGGTAAATGATTTAATGGAAGCTGTTCATGTAAGGGATTGCCCAGGAATGGCTGATGTTGACTCTTCATTGCTTTGGTTTTGCAGGGAAATAAAAAAAGACTTCGTTGTAGGTCTTTCAGGGGAATGTGCTGATGAAATTTTTGGTGGTTACCCATGGTTTCATCGAAAAGAGGATTTGGAACGCCCCGGGTTCCCGTGGATGCGCTCTGTTTCTGAACGTCAGAATTTGTTAGCAGATCTCTGGCAGAAAAAATTAAAAATCAATGAGTATGTCATGGAAAAGTATCATGAAACTATTGCAGAATCACCAATATTAGAAGGTGAAAGCAAAGAAGAAGCAAAGCGCAGAGAATTATTTTATATAAATATGATTTGGTTTATGACAACCCTCCTTGATCGAAAAGACCGAATGAGCATGGGAGCAAGCCTTGAAGTTCGAGTACCATTTGCTGATCACAGACTTGTTGAATATGCTTGGAATATTCCATGGCATATTAAGATGGATGGCAACAGGGAAAAAGGGATTTTAAGAAGAGCGTTTGAAGGAGTTTTACCTAAAGAAGTCCTATACCGAAAGAAAAGCCCATACCCTAAAACACATAATCCTCAATATACAAAGGCCGTTCAAATGCTGATGGAGGAAATATTAACAGATAAATCATCGGCACTACATGAATTTTTCAACAAAGAGTACTTGCAAACTATTGTTGAATCTGGAGGAAATTCGTTTAAAGAGCCATGGTTCGGCCAATTGATGAAAGGGCCACAATTGCTGGCGTATCTTGCCCAAATACACATTTGGTTCAAGGATTATAACATTAATATTGAAGAAAATTGAACTTTTTAGAAGGCTCTTTTCTTAAACTTTGTTGCTATTTGAAACTAAATTAGAATGGGATTCCAGTTTACTGGTGAAAACCGTAGGAAGTTTTTAAGAAAAGAGCACGAAACTATTGTTATTTCGGGTTTTTAGACTAGGTACGAAAAACAACAATCTATGCGAAAACAGCCTTTTAGAAATAATAATGATAGTGGGGAAGGAGAGAACCTCCTTCCCATTTGGAGTTGAGCAGGGCTAGCGAAAATCTGAGTAAACCCAATTGTGAAGGCAAAACTAACTTCCAATATATTTTGCATAAACAGATTTTGCTTTTGCAATATCATTTGTTCCATGTATCAAAACACGGCCATCCTTGAAAACAACCAGTGCGGTTTGTTGGTCGGGACAAAAACGCAATAAAAACTCGTTAGCAAAAACTTTACCATTTTTTTTCAAATGCTTTTCCAAATCCATTAAGTCTATATGTTGTTTATTTCGAGGGTTAATCTGCACTGTATCCCGCCCACAAAGAGAAGAATAGGAGACTTGTAGATTTGAGGAACGATCAAGATAATCAAACTGATGGTTCACACATGTCGGACAATTAGGATTTTTCCCATCAGTTATATCCATTTGAAGATAAGAATTATCCCAAATATCCAGTTGCTCAAGATTAGGATTGGTTTCCGCTCCAACTATTATTTTCAAGACTTCAATAGCTTGAAACGAACCAATAATATCCGTTATCGGTGACAACACGCCAACAGTATCACAGGTTTCGCCCATTCCGGAGGGTACTTTAGGAAAAAGACAACGATAGCATGGGGTTTTCCCAGGTTTAAAGACGGCAAACATTCCCCTCGAGCTAACTGCACCACCATAAACCCACGGAATACCGTACTTAAAAGCGACATCATTAATTAAAAAACGAGTCATAAAATTATCAGTTCCATCAACAATACAATCAAATCCAACTAATAAATCCTCGGCATTGTCAAGGTTCAGATCAGCAATAATTGGTTCAATGGTAACGGTGGAATTAACCTCATTTAACCTCTTTTGGGCAGCAATTACTTTAGGAAGATTTAATATCGAATCTTCTTCACTAAAAAGTGTTTGGCGCTGTAAATTTGATAGTTCAACTAGATCTCTATCAATGAGTGTTACATGGCCAACACCAGATCGAACAAGATGATTAGCAATCACTGTTCCTAATGCCCCCACACCAACTATTGCGATCCTGCTCTCTAGTAATTTTCTTTGTCCATCTTTCCCGATTGGCTGGAATAGAACTTGTCTAGAATAACGGTCTAAATTTCCCATGATATCCCTCTTTTCAGCTCTATTATAAAATATACCATAGTAAAATATTAAAGATTTGTTAAATATTGAATTTTAACAGGAATTTCTTAGGCAATAGTCTAATTTAATAAGAGTGTAAGGTTTTTTTTCTATATGTGAAAAGGAGGTTGAGAAGTTGAATTTAGGCGGTTTTAAAAACAAGGAAGTTTTAGTTGATTTGACAAATGGGATTGTTGATTACAGAGCGATCAATGAGGAAGAAGCGAAAAAGTACATTGGTGGCAGAGGTTTGGGTGTTAAATATGTATTGGATAATGGCCCAGAAGTAGAACCATTTTCAGAAGAAAATATTTTATGCGTCATGACAGGTCCTGTGACTGGTTCACGTTCATCTATGAGTGGTCGTCTTTGTGTAGTGACCAAATCTCCACTAACAGGGACAGTAACCGATTCACATATGGGTGGTTGGACAGCAGCTCGTTTAAAATGGGCAGGAATTGATAATATTATTTTCTCTGGAAAAAGCGACAAGCCTATATATCTTTACATTGAAAATGGTAAAGCTGAAATTTGCGATGCTGCAGATATGTGGGGAACTAGCACAAGAGAAACTATAAAATTAATGAAAGATAAGTATGGTGAGGAAGACTTAAGCGTCATGACGATCGGGCAAGCAGGTGAAAACACGGTACGTTATGCCGGTTTCATTAATGAAAATGATCGTGCAGCAGGCCGCGGTGGAGTTGGAGCCGTTGCTGGATATAAAAAGTTAAAAGCTATTGTCATTAAAGCAGCTCAAAAAGGCAATATGCCAGAACCAAAGCTGAAAGATGAATACAAAAGTGCAAATCAAAAAGCTGTTAAAGCAATCCTTGATGGCGGATTAACGGCACCTAATAAAGGTGGATTATCCGTATATGGGACAAACGTTTTAACGAACTTAATTAATGAGGCAGGCGCACTTCCAACCAAAAACTCACAGTTTACACACTGGGATGAGGCTGAAAAGCATAGTGGCGAATATTTTAACGAACATTTGCGTGTTTCTAATCAAGCGTGCCATGCATGCCCTGTTGCCTGCAAAATTGAGGTTGAAGTAAAGGATGGAAAGTATAAGACAAAAGTTGAGAGCATCGAATTTGAATCAGCTTGGACTTTTGGTGCAAACTGTCTTTTAAGCGATGCAGAAGCTATTTCATACTTAATTGACCGCTGCAATGAATATGGTCTTGATACAATTGAGCTTGGTCATGCTTTTTCGGTTACGATGGAAGCATATGAGAAAGGTTTAATTTCAGAAAAACTTAATTGGGGCGACGCAGATGCAATGGTTGAATTAGCAAGGAAGGTTGCTTTCCGTGAAGGCTTTGGAGGCATACTTGCTGAGGGACCAGCACGTGCAACAGCATCTTGGGGAGCACCAGAGTTATCGATGTCCGTAAAAGGGCAATCGATTCCTGCTTATGACCCTCGTGGTATCCAGGGAATTGGCTTAGGCTATGCAACAAGTAACCGTGGTGCCTGCCACTTGCGCGGTTATACAGTTGCAAGTGAAATTGCGGGAATACCAGAGCCAACAGATCGATTAAAACCAGAAGGAAAAGGCGAATTACTGAAGATATTCCAAGACATGCTATCATTCTCTGATTCAATGAATATCTGTAAGTTCTCATCTTTCTCTGAAAGCGCAGAGAATTACGCTGAGCAATACAGTGCAATGACGGGAATACCGATGACTGCTGATGATGTTATGAAGGCTGGCGAAAGAATTTACAATCTTGAAAGGTATTATAACAACCTAGCTGGATTCGATAAACGGGAAAATGATTTTCTTCCAAAACGATTTACGGAAGAACCGGCCTCAGGAAACAGTGCTGGAGTCGTAAGTCGTATGGATATTATGCTTGATGAGTACTATCAAGCTCGCGGTTGGAAAGACGGTATCGTACCGGAAGAAAAGCTTCGTGAACTAGGTATCATCAGTCCTGAAGCCACTTCAGATCAGCCAGTACAATAATTAGAAATAGAGAAGGCTTCTGCATCTGTGCAGAAGCCTTTTCTATTATCCTCCGATTCTCGTTGTCTTATAACGATAATTCCTAACTACGGAATTCAGTAATTGCTCATTATCTGCTATAAAACGGATATGTATTATATTAACTTTTATGATGGACGTTAATGATAGTTCTTCTTCATTTTGAATTTCTGCGCTCCAGCCGCTATTTTTGAAAATGAAAGGAAAGGAGCTGGTAATTGGAATGCAACCAAGTTCCTCAAAATACTTGCCAAGATATGATAGGCTGATTCCACGAAATTCCAGATCCAGCTGAACCATGTTAACCACCTGCCACTGGAGGAAATAGTGCTATTTGATCTGTACTGTTTACCAACGTTTCCAGATCCTCCAAATGGATGATATTCCGCCCATTTACATAAACGTGAACGAAAGGTTTTAATGTTTTTTCAGGAGTAAATATTTCTTCCTGTAAATCAGGAAAATCATTAATCATTTTATCAAGTATATCGATGATCTTGTTTCCAAGAGGATTAACCTCAACAGTCATTCCCCCACAAATCACTCGAAGATTTGCAAAAACCTTTACAATCAAAACACCCACTCCTTTCTATTTCAATGCTTATCTTCATATTAAAACCAAAAGCAGTGGTTGTCACTGTTGTTTAACCAATTTCGAAGAAAAAATTGTGATTTTTTCCAGTATATAGATTTGCGTAAATGAACTTATCAAAAAAGACCGCTGATGCCTATGATTTGGAGAAAAAGGCACTAGCGGTAATCATAGGGTAATGAACGACGGAAATCAGTAAGTGAGTGAGTGAAAACCAATGCGCCCGTCAACGGCAAGAAACAGAGGTAATGGTCACAAAAGCACCACCCCAGCACTTGCCCGGACTAAACAGGGTACATCTATTCACCCATTAACAATCTTTCCCCCATTAACATGAATCATTTGTCCACTCATATATGAAGAATCATTGGAGGCAAGAAAAACATAACTTGGTGCTAGTTCATGGGGTTGGCCTGCCCTCTCCATTGGAGTATTTGTGCCAAATGTCGCAACCTGGTCTGCAGGAAAGGTGGACGGTATAAGCGGTGTCCAAATCGGTCCAGGTGCAACTCCGTTTACTCGAATGCCCTGTGTTGCCAAGGACTTTGCTAGGGATCGAGTAAAAGAAACAATAGCCCCTTTTGAAGAGGAATAATCCAATAATTGCTCATTTCCTTCATAAGCCGTTATAGACGCAGTATTAATAATGGACGCCCCTTTTTTTAAATAAGGGAGTGCCATCTTTGCCATATAAAAATAGGAAAAAATATTGGTCCGAAAGGTTTTTTCGAGCTGAGCTGAAGTAATATTTAAAAGACCTTTCTGCGGATGCTGTTCAGCTGCGTTATTGACAAGAATATCAATTTTTCCAAACTGATCAATTGTATTTTTGATAATCTCCTTGCAGTAATCTTCACTGCCGATATCACCTGAAAAGAGTAGACATTTGCGTCCTTCTGCTTCTACAAGCTGTTTTGTCTCCTCGGCATCTGTTTGTTCCTTCAAATACACAATTACTACATCTGCGCCTTCCTTTGCAAAATAAATAGCAACAGATTTACCGATGCCACTGTCCCCGCCAGTTATGATGGCGATTTTATCAGCTAACTTTCCGCTACCTTTATAATTTTCGTCAACGGAAATAGGCCTGGGATTCATTTCACTTTCGATCCCTGGTTGCTGGTTTTGATGCTGCGGTGGAAATGTGGTTTTCTGACTTTTATTGTTCATATTTATCTCCCTCCAAATCAACTGTTTTTATCATTCTTTTTTCTGATAAAAACAAACGTGGGAATTATTGGGGAAAATAAAAAAGCGAAAAGGAGATAAGTCCTTTTCGCTTGAATTAACGATAATTTAAAAATTGTACTTCCACTGTAAGATCATCTGATGCTCGAACTGCTGAAATAATTTGTTGAAGGTCATCACGACTTTTCCCACTAACACGTACTTGGTCATCCTGGATTAGACTTTTAACCTTTACTCCACTATTTTTTATAATGAGGTTAATTTTTTTTGCATTTTCTTTATCAATCCCTTGCACAAGCTTAGCTCTTTGTCGAACCGTTGCTCCTGCTGCTTTTTCAATTTTTCCATAGTCGAGGTTTCGAATGGGGATGCCTCTTTTAATTAGTTTTCCGAGCATTACGTCTTTAAGCTGATCTAATTTATATTCATCATCAGAAATTAAAACAAGCTCCTCTTTATCCAATGTAACCTCACTTTTGCTGCCTTTAAAATCATAACGTGTTTGAACTTCCTTCATTGTTTGAGTAATTGCATTCGTGACTTCAGAAAAATCGACTTTGGATACAATATCAAATGAGCAATCTTTGGCCATTATTATACCTCCGTTAAAATTAGTAATCCGTATAAAGTTTCTTTTATTTCTTTATTATAGTAAAATATAGCAGTTCAAACAACCTTCTGGAAAAAGCAGAAAGAGGAGGAGACAAATTTGTCTTTACAAGAATTAGTTGGGCAGGTTACGAATTTAACTGTTGCCCGTGTAGCTGCTTTTGGCTATTTTTTAACAGATGGAAATGAAGATGTATT
Source organism: Neobacillus sp. PS3-40 (assembly GCF_030915485.1). Lineage (GTDB taxonomy): Bacteria > Bacillota > Bacilli > Bacillales > Cytobacillaceae > JAUZPL01. Next base: position 3,336,667 of record NZ_CP133266.1, read on the forward strand.
GTTACATAAAAATGAGACGAAACAGGAATACGAGATAGATGAGAGTATAGATGTCTTTCTTTATACAGATTCGGAAGGAAGGCTTTCAGCTTCAACGTTCATTCCTGAAATAAGTGTTGGGAAATATGGATGGGTAAAAGTAACTGATACGAATCCTGGGCTTGGTGTTTTTTTAGATATTGGAGTCCAAAAGGATATCTTACTTGGCGTGCAAGATTTGCCTGTACATCGGTCTGTATGGCCAGCAATTGGCGATATGGTGTATATGACATTAAGGGCGGACCGCAATTATCTTTTGTATGCGAGACTTGCTAGCGATCAGGTAATACAGTCAATTTCAACTGAGGCAACTAGCCAGGAATTCAATAAGAATGTTCAAGGATATATTTACAGGACTGCTAAGGTAGGAAGCTGGATTTATACACTTGAAGGATTTAAAGGCTTTATCCATGAATCGCAACGGCTAAAAGAACCTCGCTTGGGTGAAAAAGTAGAGGGAAGGGTAGTTGATGTTAAAGTAGATGGTACCATCAACGTGTCCTTATTGGCTCGTAAGGAAGAATCGCTTGATCAAGATGCCGAGCGAATTTATGAGTATTTAATGAGTAGAAACGGCGCAATGCCATATACGGATAAAAGTACTCCAGAAGATATTCAGGATCGTTTTCAGTTAAGCAAAGGTGCTTTCAAACGCGCATTGGGCACACTTATGAAGCAAGGTAAGGTTTACCAGGACGATAGCTGGACATATGAAAAAAAAGAGTAACGGACAAGCATTTTTAAAATGCTTGTTTTTTTAGATTTCCTCCAAATACACCACAATACTTACATACTCTTTTCTTAATAGCAGAAACTACTTTATGTAGTAATGTAAAAGAAAGGAGCAAGCATATGCCACATACTTCTGATAATGACAAGAAAGCAAAAGACAATAATGCTCTACATCATGAAAAAAATATGATGCGTGAAAAAAATCGTAAAGCGGGTAAAAATCAATATTCAAAGAAAACAAATCATCTTTAAAAATAGCTTTGTTACTTAAAATTCTCGGGACAAACGACCTTTGGCTTATTCGAGAGTAACAAAGGAATTAGGTCCTTTCATTAGCCAAAAAAATTATTTAACATAGCAAAAAAGAAATGAGTGAGGTGGCAAGCACTTCACTCATTTCTTTTTAATAGTGTATTCAGGTATATCGTTTAAAAAGAAAATAGCAATGGTCCCTGGACCCGTATGTGCCCCAATTGCTGATCCAATGGCAGAAATATACACTTCTTTTGGCTGGAAATTATTTTCAAGTATGGCTTTTACTTCTAAAGCTGTTTCTTCATTGTCTGCATGGCTAATTCCGATAATTTGTTCATTTAAACGGGAACCACGTTCACTTATAACTTCGGTGATACGGTGAAGAAGCTTCTTTTTCCCTCTAATTTTTTCAAGAGGCACGAGTTTACCCTCTTCAACATTTAAAAGTGGTTTTATATTTAATAAACCACCAAGAAAAGCGGATGCTTTAGAAACACGTCCACCTTTTGCAAGATAATCTAAGTCCTCTACAGTAAAAAGGTGTTCCATATGCTGGCATCTAAACAGAACTTCTTTTAAAATGACTTCCTTCTCAATATTTTCAGCAGCAAGTCTTGCTGCTTCCCTGACAGTTAGCCCTTGTCCAAGTGATGCACACTTTGAGTCTACAATCGTTAATTGGAAATTTGGATATTTTTCCTTGACTTGGTCAAGAATCATAACAGCGGTTTGATATGTTCCAGATAATTCAGATGAAAATGCTATGTATATACCATCCTCATTGTTTTCAGCCATTTTTGTAAAAACTTCTGTAAATAAAAATGGCGAAACTTGGGAGGTTTTTGGCACTATTCCGTTTCGAATAGCTTCATAGACCTTTTTAGGATCGATGGTTTTTACATCTTCATACTCATGATCATTTAATTGAACTTTTAATGGAAGTAAAATGGCGTTGTTATCAGTATAAAATTGAAGGGGTAAATCACATGCGCTATCTGCTAGTATTTTTACTTGCATGAAGTTCACCTACTTTCAAGCTAAGATAAGTTCAGTTTATCGGTTTCAAAAAAAAAATACAATAATTAGTAATTGAAAAAGAGTAAAAGATAAAAAAGGAGAGGAACACAATATGTTTTGGCTCCAAACAAAAAAAGTAATGGTTGTTATTTTTGGTGCTTTATTAAATGCTATCTCAATGAATTTATTCTTAATCCCTGCGAATGTTTATTCGAGCGGGTTTGCTGGAATCGCACAATTGCTCTCAAAAGTACTCACGGATATTTCACCTTTTTCCGTTTCGATGGGCTATTTATTGCTGTTTCTAAACATCCCTGTTGCCATCCTTGGTTGGAAGAAGGTCGGAAAATCCTTTACTGTATTTAGTTTCATGAGCGTATTGTTGACAACGTTTTTTCTGGAGATTATTCCTATAAAAGAATTATCGCATGATATTCTTTTGAATGCTGTTTTTGGTGGAGTGATTTTAGCAGTTGGGGTTGGATTTACGTTAAAATGGGGGGCTTCGACTGGCGGGCTAGATATTGTTGCTATGGTTCTATCGCGGGCCAAAGATAAGCCTGTCGGAACCTATATGTTTACCCTTAATGCCATTATTATCTTAACAGCAGGTATTCTCTATGGTTGGGAAAAGGCGTTATATACTCTTGTAACCCTTTATACGTCAACAAGAGTAATTGATGCGATCCATACAAGACATGAAAAATTAACAGCTATCATTATTACCCGAAATGGTGAAGATCTTAAAAAAGCAATTCATTCACAACTTGTTAGAGGAATTACAACGATTCCTGCCAAAGGAGCTTATACAAATGAGACAAAGGATATGATGATGATAGTGATAACCAGGTATGAGCTATTTGATTTGGAAAGAATCATTAAAGAGGTAGACCCGAACGCATTTACGAACATTATTGAGACTTCAAGTGTTGTTGGTTTCTTTCGAAGAGATTAAGCTTTTAGGAGGCTTAGATTGTGCTTAGTTTATTATTTTCGTTCCTGTTATCTATTTCTTGTAATATTCCATTTCATTCCATTGATGTGGTCATGACCAATAGAGTCATCCCTACGGAAAATAATGCGGCATTTCGTCATATCCATGTGCACGGAAATAAGGGTGTGTATTTGATTACTGGTGAAACAAATCTTATAAGTAGAGTAGTTTTTTATTCGGTAGAAGATGGTCATGTAGAATTCATCCATGAAAAAAAACTTAGTGTAAAAAAGAAATCTCAAAAGTGGACTTCTTTTAAAATAAGAATGGAAATTCCGAATTCAAAACTTCCGCGTAATGGTTCGCTTATTTTGAATTTATATGAACGAACGAGTAAGGGGGTTACGGTGCATCCATATTCAGTTATTCTAGAGGAATTCTACGATTAAAGAGCTGGCACAAGATGTTGTGCCAGCTCTTTGTGTTTACCAAAATTTTATGTTCTACATTTGTTAAATCAATTCAGCTTCCGCGCAGGCGCTTGTGCCTTCTTAGATTTGTTCAAGCTCATTTTGCATTTTTTGGAGCTGACTTTGTTCAGCAACAGTTGAATTTGCATAAGCAGAGCGTAATGCATTTTTGGCTGTTGCAGTGGCAGCTTGTTGATCAGCAGGGCTAGCAGATTTCGCTATTTCAACAAATCTTCTTGCTTCTTGGAAAAGTTGGTTTCCCATCTTTATATTCCTCCAAGTGAGGATTCATGTACATTGGCCATCTTCTGAGCTTCCGCTTCAGCGTAGGTCATATGATATGGGATACGTTCAGCATGTTTCGTAACGGTATCCTTTCCTTGTTGGACAAAGCGTTTCGATTTGTTTCGTTTACCCATTAGAATCCCTCCAATTTCTAGAGCTTGCTTTGAAACAGCTAGGCTGCTTCTTTCCTAGTATGTACGAAAATGTGGGGATTCATTTTAGGAAAACAATGTCACTATTTGAGGTTCAATAAATCCTCTAGATATACTCCAACACCATCTTCATTATTTGAAAGGGTACTATCATTAGCCATCAATTTTACTTGATCAATGGCGTTTCCCATTGCAACTCCTCTACCAGCAAATTCGAGCATTTCAAGGTCATTATCTTCATCCCCAAAGGCAATAATTCTGTCTGCTGGAATTTGATAATATTCAGCTACATTCTTTACACCTACTGCTTTATTAAGACCGGATTTGATTATTTCAATAACATGAAATGGTGCTGCCCAACTACGATGGTCAATCACCTCGGCATGAACATCCGAGAGGTGTTTACGAATTTTGATTAACTCAAATTCATCAGTATGAATTAAAAGGCTTGTTGGAGAATCATGTAAAAATTCACTTAGGTCACCTGTAGTTATTTTGGGATTTCCAAGACTAAAAATATCTAAGAGCTTTTCATCGTGATAATGGAAGTAGACCTGATCAATTACCTCAGCAATAATATTATAAAAATGAAAGGATCGGCATGCTTCAACAATTTCCTTTGCCACTTTAATATCCAAGGGGGAATGGTATGTGCCCCAAGTCCGGTCTTTTGGATGATGTATAAAAGCTCCGTTGAAATTCACAATAGGGGTGTCTAGCTCTAGTTCCTTATAATACATTTCACTCGACCGAAATGGACGACCGGTTGCAATCATAACGATATGTCCCTGATCTTTAGCCTTTTTAATAATTTTTTTTGTCTTTAAGGAAATCGTTTTATCGTCTTTTAGTAATGTTCCATCCAAATCTAATGCAATTAAATGTTTGTTTGCCATGAGATCTCCTTCTTATTCAGGTTGTTTTTTTCCATACATGTGATTGAAGAAAAAGTTCAAGCATGTTTTTAGGAAAAAGTGTAATTACCGATTATAATTAATATGTTAACAATTTTATATGTAATCTGTAAAAAAATTCACTTAATAAAATTTTTCAAGTCAGTATAATTAATGTAGCCTTTAGGAGGTCATCCATTGATTGTTGTTAAACATGAGTGTATCAAAAGTATTCCACTTCTCCATGTCGTCAAACAAAAGGAACAGTGGGAAAAGCTTCCTCTAATCATCTTTATTCATGGTTTTACAAGTGCAAAGGAACATAATCTTCATTATGCGTATTTGTTAGCGGAAGCAGGTTTTCGAATCTTGCTACCTGAAGCATTATACCATGGCGAAAGGGAACAAGATTTAACTGAAAAGGACCTTTTGATCCATTTTTGGGATATTGTTTTAAATACCATTAATGAAATAAAGATAATTAAGGAATTTTATGAAGAAGAGGGGCTTGTAAAATCAGGAGAAATTGGTGTAGTGGGGACATCAATGGGTGGTATGGTAACTCTTGGTGCGATGACACAATATGAATGGATCAAAGTAGCAGTTAGTTTAATGGGGATGCCTGCATACGAAAAATACTCCCTTTGGCAATTAGAACAGTTAAGTGAACAAGGAGTTCCGCTTCCTTTTAATGAAGAGGAGATTGAACAACAACTTGCCACCATTCGCCAATACGATCTAAGCCTTCAACCTGAAAAACTTGTTAATCGGCCATTGTTATTTTGGCATGGCAAAAAAGATTCATTGGTACCTTACCCATTAACATATCAATTTTTCGAAACAATTAAGCCCGATTATCAACAAAATCCTGGGAATTTGGCTTTTCTAACAGATGAACAGGCTGGACATAAGGTGAGTAGGGAAGGTCTAATTGCAACGGTTGAGTGGTTCAAACAACATTTATTTATAAATGATAAAAATATAGTAGGAGTGAATTAGGAATGAATGAAGAATTAAAAGAGAATATCATGGGTGCACTAGAGCTTGTTATCGATCCAGAGCTAGGAGTGGACATTGTTAATTTAGGATTGGTTTATGATGCTGAGCTGAGCGATGAAGGAGAATTGGTGGTAACCATGACGTTGACATCAATGGGTTGCCCGCTTGCAGGAACGATAGTTGATCAAGTAAAAAGGGCTGTATCAGATATTCCTGAGGTAAAAGGAACAGAAGTTAATATTGTTTGGAATCCACCTTGGACTAAAGATATGATGTCGCGTTATGCAAAAATTGCATTAGGGATAAGATAGTCATCCTTTAAAACAACAGCATTAATACTAAGGACACTGAAAAAGAAGCTGACAACCTAGATGTAGTAGGTTATTAGCTTCTTTTTCGTAGTAAATACGCTTTTTTAGTGTCCTAAAAATACTTGCTGTCGTTTTTATTTTGGACACATATTGGTTCTCGGTTGTGAGGTAGTTCACTTTTTAAAACTATAAACATCATTATAATATAAGTAATAAAACTGTTTTGCTTGAGAAGGCAGATTCAGGAGGCGTTTCATATGGTTATGAGTCGGGATTTTAATAAAGACCCGTTTATTGTTATTTGGGAACTAACACGTGCATGTCAATTAAAGTGTTTGCATTGCCGTGCAGATGCCCAATATAAAAGAGATCACCGCGAACTTACATTCGAAGAAGGCAAAAATTTAATTGATCAAATATATGATATGAACAATCCAATGCTCGTCTTTACTGGCGGAGACCCGCTAATGAGGGAAGACGTTTTTGATATTGCTAAATATGCAGTTGAAAAGGGCGTACGTGTATCAATGACACCAAGTGCTACCCCTAATGTAACAAAGGAAGCCATTGAAAAAGCAAAAGAGGTCGGACTTTCACGCTGGGCATTCAGTATTGATGGTCCAACTGCAGAGGTCCATGACCATTTCCGCGGTACCCCTGGGTCATTTGATCTTACGATGGAAAAAATTCAATATTTACATGAAGTTGGATTGCCAATTCAGATTAATACAGTAATTTCAAGATATAATATAGAATATCTTGATGAAATGGCAAAAATGGTTGAGGATTTGAACTGTGTTCTCTGGAGTGTCTTCTTCCTTGTCCCAACAGGAAGAGGCCAGGAATCAGATATGATCTCACCTGTTGAACACGAAAAGGTTTTCAGATGGCTATATGACTTAAGCAAACGAGTATCTTTTGATATTAAAACAACTGAAGCTATGCATTATCGTCGTGTTGTCATTCAACAAAAAATGCGAGAAGCAAAAGACATGACAGATGAAATTGAATATTTAAGTGCATTAACAGAAAAAGGGCTAACAGGTTCTATTGATGGTCTAGGACGTGCACCTAAGGGTGTTAACGATGGAAATGGCTTTGTCTTCATTTCTCATATAGGGGATGTCTATCCAAGTGGATTATTACCCGTAAAGGCTGGGAATATCCGTGAAACATCTCTTGCAGAAATTTATCGTGAGTCACCTATCTTTAAATCATTAAGAAATCCGGATCTTTATAAGGGCAAGTGTGGTGTGTGTGAATTCCGCTATGTCTGTGGAGGTTCTAGATCGAGAGCATATGCAATGACTGGCGATTACCTTGAAAGTGAGCCATTCTGCGTATATATTCCCAAAGTATTGAGGGAAAAAGAAGCACAAGAAAGTTAAATTGATACAAGTAAAGGCACAAAAAAGGGGTGGCATTTGCCGCCCCTAATTTAGCTAATCAAAATTGATATCTAATTACTCTATACTGCAAAAAACAACCGGGCAATTTTCACAGCCAATCTCATCTCTTAAATATTGCAGGTCTAAAATAGAAATTTTACCCCTGTTGATTGAAATAATATTATCTCTCTTCAATTCGCTAAGAATGCGGTTTGTACTTTCTCTAGATGTCCCGCAGAAATTAGCTAACTCTTGATTTGTCAGAGGTAAATCAATCAAAATTCCATCCTTCTGTTGAACACCATAACTATTGGACATTCGAATTAAGGTTGAAAATAGAGCACCTCGTTTTCCATTTAAAACAAGATCACGAAATTTTGTTTGTGTTTTCCGAAAATGGTCACTCATCCATTTCATAAATTCCAAAGCAAGCCTGCTATCTTGGAATATTTCGCTCTCAAGAACATCTTTTCGAATAGCAACTACTTCACCTTCTTCAAGGACCTTTGCGCTTAATAAGTACCTCGGGTTATCAGTAAACAATGTCAATTCACCACAAATATCATTTTCTCCGCAGATTCGTAAAGAAAGTTCACGACCATCAGTGGTAACTTTACTGATTTGGACTTTACCAGAAACAACAATATAAAGTTCTTCAGCTTGCATTCCTTCTTGAAACAAAAATGTTCCTTTTACACTTTTAATTTTTCGGTCAGCAAATCTTAGTAATTCTTTTATTTCTAATGAATGGGTAGGTTTGATGTTTGTTATCATTAATTTCACCCTCCTAAACAATTTTTCAAGAGTAAGCATGTACTGTTAAAAAGGCATTTTTATGGTATGATATATTCACTATTTGTATTTTAACGTAAATTTTGTAAAATAAAATAGGTAAACAATGTCGATATAGTGAAAATTACAAAAAATAAATCGGCAAATAAATATTTGTAATAATTTTACATTACTTACGATAAATATAATGGTAAAGATGGTAAAGTGTGATCTAAACAATAGTCTTTTTATAATAACATTGATACACTTAGAATAATATAGCTTCTTTGAAATAATGGAGTTGATAGAATTGGAGAAGACCATTATTAAAGATACATTAAATAGGCCGCTTCGGGATTTAAGGATTTCAGTTATTGATCGGTGTAATTTACGCTGTCAATATTGCATGCCTGCTGATAAATTTGGCCCTGATTTTGAATTTTTGCCTAAGAGTGCCCTGTTGACATATGAAGAAATTGAACGTGTTTCTAAAATCTTTGTAAAACTTGGGGTTGAAAAAATAAGGCTTACAGGTGGAGAACCTCTATTGAGAAGAGATATGCCAATTCTCGTAAAAAAACTTTCAGAAATTGATGGTTTAAGAGATATTGGCCTAACTACAAATGGTATTCTACTTGAAAAGTATGCATTAGATTTAAAAAATGCTGGTCTTAAAAGGGTAAATGTTAGTCTAGATAGTTTAAACGATGAGTTGTTTGGAAAAATAAATGGAAGAAATATTGGAACCAAGCCTGTCCTTGATGGAATTAAGAAAGCGCGTGAAGTTGGTTTAGGCGTGAAAATAAATATGGTTGTAAAAAGGGGTCTAAATGACTCAGAAATTATTCCGATGGCAGAATACTGCAAGAATAATGGTTTACAGCTAAGATTTATTGAATTTATGGACGTAGGATCCACAAATGGCTGGAAAATGGATGATGTCATCACCAAAAAGCAAATCTACGATATGTTAAAAGAACATTATGAACTTGAGGCATTAGATCCAGCTTATTTCGGTGAAGTAGCAAAATTGTATCGCTATAAAGATACGGATGTGGATGTTGGCTTTATTTCGTCTGTATCAGAATCGTTTTGCTCAAGCTGCACCCGTGCCCGCCTTTCTGCAAATGGACAAATTTTCACATGTTTATTTAATGGAAATGGCCATGATATCCGAAATGTTATGAGAAATGGCGCAACAGATGAACAACTCGCCGAGAGAATTAGTGGAATTTGGGGCGATAGAAATGATCGCTACTCGGATGAAAGAACGGCCGAAGCAAATTTAAACCGAAAGAAAATTGAAATGTCGTATATTGGTGGATAACAAAACTCTACTCTCTTTTTTAAGGGAGTAGAGTTTTTTGAATGGATGAAAGGGTAAGTTTAGTTAAAGAAAACTCGCTGATCAGCTAAAAAAAGAGTCAGACTCCTCTGGTAAGTGAGGAGTCTGGCCCTTTTTTTAGAGTTTTAATTTTATTCGTTAATATATCTTGGGAATAAGATATTATTTTCTAAATGTACATGCATAAATGTTTGTCCTTCAAGCTCTTCTAAACGTTTGAAAACGAGTGTATAGGTTCCACAAGCATCAACTGGAAGAGCAAAGTCAGAAGTAAGCTCACGAATTTGCAATAAAATAGCTCCTGCAGCATCATGCTCTTTTTCAAGTTCAATAATTTGAGCTGAAGCTGCTGCACGGTCTTCAACTTCGTTATTTGCTAATTTTCGAATCAGAGGGAAAACAACTTCTTCTTCTTTAGCACAATGTTCAAGCATTTCTTTTTTAAACTCATAAAATAACTCATTCACTTTTAATAACTCAGGATGGTTATCGCCATGAACACGTGAAATTTTTGTAACATATGGGCTTAACGCTGTTAATTCTTCCTCTAGAGGACGGTGGTATTGAGAAATAACATGATCGATAATCGTGTTAGTATCTGACTCAGTCCAAACTTCAGGATTTGTTTCAACGTTTGCAAATTTTTCATATGCTACTTTTAAATCAGCCATGATTGAATCTGTGTCGATACTAAGTGCTGAAATAGCATCTGCTAATGGAATGTTTCCGCCACAGCAAAAGTCAATACGATATTTTTTGAATATATCACTAGATTTTGGGAATTTATTTACGATATCTTTTACGATAGAGTCTGTTGTGAATGGGAAAGTCATTTTTATTTTCCTCCTAATATTTAAATCTTTATACCATTAGCATAATGTATATATCGAAAAAACTAGGTGACCTATATCACACATTTACTATGATTTATATTATTTTCCTTCCTAAAATGTTATTATGGGGACTATTGATTTGCTATGTTTAGTTGTTTTCGATAGTCTTATAATGAGTTAAAAATACAAAAATAATGTATCGCTTACATAGCGCGCAGTAAGACCAGGAGCTGATAGTAATGTTTGAGCGTAGAGATCCAATTTCAATTGGGGATGCAGTAAAAAAAGTAATGGAAAATCAAGTAACTGGAAAAACAGAACTCGTTTCGATAGAACACAGTCATGGACGCTTTTTATCAGAGGATTTGATTGCAACGAGTGATGTTCCACATTTTGATAGGGCACCATATGATGGTTTTGCGGTCAGATCGATTGATACAACAAATGCTTCTCAACACAATCCGATTGAATTTGAGGTTATTGACCATATAGGAGCTGGAATGACTTCAGATAAAGAGGTAAAAGAAAACCAAGCAGTTAGAATTATGACAGGGGCCATGATGCCTAAAGGATCTGATGCAGTTGTGATGTTTGAACTGGCACAAACATCAGAGAAAAATGGGAAACCTTTTATGTCTACAAAACGTAGCTTTAAAAAAGGTGATAACGTTTCATTTATTGGTGAAGATGCTAAAAAAGGTGAAGTTTTAGTTAAAAAAGGAATTGTAATTAATCCAGGAATACAAGCAATGCTTGCTACTTTTGGATATGCACAGGTTCCAGTTGCCCAGAAGCCAATTATTGGGCTGTTTGCTACAGGAACAGAACTTCTAGAAGTCGACGAACCATTGGTTCCAGGAAAAATACGCAATAGCAATTCTTTGATGATTGCAGCTCAAATCGAGAGAGCTGGGGGAAAAGTTGACTATTTGGGGAAACTTCCAGATGAATTTGATACATGTTTTGATGCTGTAAAAAATGCAATAGATAAGGTGGACTTACTCGTAACAACGGGTGGTGTATCGGTGGGAGACTTCGATTATCTTCCCGAAATATATGAGAAGTTAGGTGCTCAAGTTCTCTTTAATAAAGTTGCTATGCGGCCAGGAAGTGTCACAACAGTAGCACAGTACAACGGCAAGATTTTATTTGGTCTATCTGGAAATCCATCTGCCTGCTATGTCGGGTTTGAACTATTCACCCGTCCTATTATTCGAAAGCTTCTATTTTCACAAAAACCGCATCTAAAAAAAGAAAGAGCAATTCTTGAAGCGAACTTTCCAAAAGCAAATCCATTTACTCGATTTGTAAGAAGTGCAGTTACTTTAGAGGATGGAAGATTGAAGGTGACTCCTAGTGGACTGGATAAATCCAATATTATCATGAGCCTTTCAGGTGCAAATTCATTAATGATTTTGCCAGGAGGAACGAGAGGATTTGAAATAGGTAATGTTGTTGATGTCTTGTTACTTGAAGACCAAGTAGGAAGCGAGTGGCCTTGGTAACACCAAAAATTTTTCAAATTGTTGGATATCAAAACAGTGGGAAAACCACGTTCATGACAAAAGTCCTTAAACGCTTAAAAGCAGAAGGGTTGATAGTGGCAACGATTAAACATCATGGTCATGGAGGAAAACCAGATGTTTTTGAACAAAAGGATTCTGTGAGACATATTGAAAACGGAGCAATTGCGTCAATCGTTGAAGGAAATGGAAGGCTTTTATTGCAAGCAGAAAAAACAAGCTGGACCCTTCAAGAAAAACTCCAGATAATGGAGTTTTCTCATCCGGATATTATTCTAATTGAAGGCTATAAGCAGGAAAGATACCCAAAGCTGTTGTTAGTAAAGGAAGAGGAAGATCTGGAACGTTTATTAAAGCTGGATAACATTCAATTCATAATCGTCTGGAATGGTCAATTATTAGAAAAATTAGCTAGTAATAATAATATCCCCTGCTTTCATATTAACGATTTATTAGGGTTTGAGAAGATTGTGAGCTTTATTAAACACCAGCTAAATTGATTCATAAACATCGACAAAATGGCACCGACTTGTATGACTAGACAGCTTGCGATTGATTACACTTTCAGGAAGTTTATAATTTGTTCATTAAATAGATGAAAAAAGTTTTAAAAATAGACAAATTTGTAACTTTTCTCACTGTAGTTTCGATTGTTTTTGCTTATAATCCTAGTAGGGGATAATATGTTTGTTCAATATAGAGGAAGCGAGTAAATGGAAGTGCTCATTTATTATAAATCTAATGGGTTATCCGTATAACCTTGATTTAAAAATGGACATTTCCAATCTCGCTCTGAATTTATAATTTATAAAAAGTTACAAAAAGAGGGCAGATTGCCTTCTTTTTTATTTTGAGTGACTTGTTTCACATACCTTTTTTTTTTGCTGACTTAAACTTAAAGAGTAAGCAGGAAAAGGAGTGATCTAGATGAAGTTATTTTTACCAAAACAACATGGTGCATGGGCCATGGCTATAATTCCTTTTTGGCTCGGGGTTGTAGAAGGTGGTTTTGTTTGGGAGCATATTCCTTTTTTTATAGGTTGGTTGTTTTTATATTTATCAACATACCCAATGCTCCTTTTATTTAAGAAAAAGAAGCTTATGTTCTATTCAAAATGGACTGCTATTTATCTGGTTCCAGCCATTCTGATTTTACTTTTTCCGCTTGCTAAAAATTTTTCAATCATTTACTTTGGACTTTTAATGATTCCCTTTTTTATTATAAATGCTTTTTATTCATCACAAAATAATGATCGTTCATTAATGAACGATTTTAGTGCTATTTTTGCTTTTTCAATTGTAAGTCTCGGGAGTAGCTTTTTGGGTAATGGAATTGTAACGGCTGAAGCTATTCTTATTTTCTTTTCATCCGTTCTGTTTTTCGTAGGTAGTACTTTTTATGTAAAAACAATGATTCGGGAAAAAAACAACCCCCAGTTTAAATGGATATCATGGGCTTTCCATGTTCTAATTCCAATTGTTTGGTTCGTATTGGGTTATTGGATTGTAGCGCTTGCGTTCATACCTAGTATGTTGAGGGCAATTGGATTTTATGGAAAAACTTTATCAGCGAAAAAAGTCGGTATTTATGAAATTGTAAATGCAACTCTATTTTTCTGCATGATGACCATACAGTTGTTAATAAAGTAAACACTCTTTAAAATTTTACAGAGTAGCTTTTCATTACCTATTAAAAAAATCGACCATTGATAGGTCGATTTTTTGGCTAATCTGAATCTATATTCCATACATTCTGTTAGCGCATAAGGGCAACGACGCCTAATCATCGCCCATTAAGGGCTAGCCAATCGGCGAGTTTTCTTTATCCAAAGTTAATTTATCCTGCAAATTTCAACGGGGCATCTTTCACAGTCTATTTCGTTTCTTAAGTAATCGATGTCGTGTATTGTTATAGTCCCTTTATCAATGGAGATGATATTAGCTTTACGTAAATCACTAAGAAGACGATTTACAACTTCTCGAGATGTTCCGCAAAAGTTTGCCAGTTCTTGGTTTGTTAAGGGGAGGCGAATCATGATTCCATCTGTTTTCATTATTCCATAGCTATTTGAGATTCTAATTAAAGTGGAGTATAAAGCCCCTTTTTTTCCGTGAAGGACTAAATCTCGGAATTTCGTTTGTGTTTTCCGATATTGCTGACTCATCCACTTCATGTACACAAGTGAAAGAGGAAGATTTTTAGAAAGCTTTTCCTCTAAAACATCTTTCATAATAACGGCTACTTCCCCGCTCTCAGCGACGCGTCCACTTAATAAATACTTTTGAGAAGGACAAAATATGTCGATTTCTCCAATTAAATCGCCTTTTTTGCACATCCTTAAGGTAAGCTCTCTACCGTCAGGAATAATTTTACTTACTTGAAGGATTCCGCTCTGAACAATGTACAATTCATTGGCGATAGCTCCTTCTTGAAATAGAAAAGTACCTTTTTCCATTTTTCTTATATGATGAACCATTTCAAATAGTTCATGTAATTCAGTTGAAACTTCCTTCAATGACTGCATACGATAACCACCTTTAAAGAGGCGAAATTTTTGTGAGTATTTAAGCAAAGACTAAATACAGTCAACATCAACATTTCTCTATATATTACTATCATTATATTGTTAATTAAGTTATTTTTGCAATACGTGAGGAATTATTTCATACAATCGTCAAAAAGTAAATAAAAGTAGTGAATATTTTAAAAAAATCATGTCGAAATTTCAGTTTAAAGGAAAAAGGAAGGTTAAACAGTGCTATCCTCCATTTAGCTTTAGAGAAAATAATTCCATTAATGTTCATTGTAAAAGAGGTAATAATAATAAGGAAAAGAATAAAGGAGGGAACGTATGGGACAAAATCGTCAGTTCCAACCAGGACAAAAAGCACCCAATAATGGTATATACATTGAAATTGGTGAAACAGGGAGTAATGTGAATAATCCGCAAAAGTTAAAACTTAAGGCGGGGGATTCATTTCCTGAAACATCAAACCAAAATAGGCATTGGACATATTTAAGAAAACCTTAAATGGTAAAAGTCATCCAAACGGATGGCTTTTATTTCATGTTAACAGTAGTGAAGTATCATACCCATTAAATCTTGAAATGAATGATAACGTATGTAAAAGGTCGAAATTAGTCAAATACGGAAATGAATAAGATTTTAAAAAAAGAAACTCGCCACTTGGCAAGCCCTTAATGCCACAAAAAGATCATTCTGCACAGTAATGGCAGAATGACTTTTAAGTGATGGTATTAATGTTTTTCAACTGGTTCATTAGGAATGATTGCTGAAACAACATACACCATTATAGTAACAACAACAGCCAATATGGCACCGGTTTCAAAATTGTAAGTAGTGCCAACCATTGAACTAACAACGTAGGTCAACATTTGTACAAGAAGAAAAGCCCAGAAAAAAGTCCAAAAGTATCGCACGATTTTCACCTCTAACCTATTTCGAATCTTTTTTAATAGTACCATATGCTTTAAAAATAATAAATGACAATTTTGATTTTCCCCTCTTTTGATAATGTGGTCAATATAGGGAAATTTTAAAATTGGTTAAAAAAACTGGGGGTTTAACATTTCACAATTTGTGAAACTACATATAATTATTTGAGGGAACTTTGTAAAAGGAGATTTATCATGGAGAACCGGAATTTTCGATTGGGTACTGAGTGGAATATCATCCATTACCCTGAAAAACCAACAGGTTTTGGCATCTTAATTATTGGAGATGAAAGACATTTCGTAGATGAAAGTAAAAGTTTCTGGCTACAGAACGAAAGCAAGCTTTCCATTATAAAGATGCTAAAGGAATCAGGGTACACAATTTTTTCCTCTAATCTTTACGGGAAAAACTGGGGAAGTGAGAAAGCAGTCGAATTAGCCCAAAGCCTTTATCAGCATATGATAAGAAGTGAAATCATTAATGGAAAGATTCACATCATTGCTGAAGGAATGGGGGCTTTAGTTGCTGTTAAGCTTCTTGAAAAATTAACAGGGCAGCTGAGGTCAATTGTTTTTCTAAATCCAATCCTGTCCTTAAAGCAACACCTCCAACAGGAAAAAGAGAATAAATTTTTTTACAAAAAGCTTACGAGAGAGTTGGAATTTGCGTACCAAAAGGATCTTGACCAGTTAGAAAAAGAATTAGTTTCGATTGAAAAGATCTGCCCATTTGATTATGGGATTCCGATAAAAATGATTTATGTTTTGTCTGATACGAGATCATTTAGTCAATCAAATCTATATCAAAAATTAGTAAAGAATGAGATTAATACCAGCTACATTCTTCTTGAGAAGAAACAACAATTAGGGGCAATGATAGTGAATTTTTTTAAGAACTATGAGCAGGTTCTGTAAATCAGTGCCTCTCCTCATCTGAAATATTTCTTAGTGAAATTGCATAGGATTCATTAGGATTAGGATGGGGAGGAAGATATAATGGACAAGGCTATTGTCTTTGGAGCGTATGAATTTGTTGGTTTTCATTTAAGTAAGAAATTACTTGAACGAGGATATGAAGTAAAAGGTATTCTATTTGATTCGTCGGGTTGTAATGTAGAAGAAAAAAGACTTGAAGTAGGGCGAAATGCAAATTTAACTGAAAAAGAATGGGAAAACTGGGATGGATTTAAGTTTGAGCAAGAAGATGAAAAGCCCTCATTAATTATTCTTTCTTTATACGACCTATTTATGGCGTCTAAAGAGAAACTTTTAAACAGTGAGACCATCAACAAATGGTTTTTTCTTATAGACAATAAGGAAGGTCATCAGTACCGAATTGTCTGTTTGCTACCAATTCAATTATTAGCCATTTCCATCGACCAAGATGGGTTAAAAGAACTGCGGTTTTTTTTAGAGAAGATAAAAGAACAAGGTAAGAATGTACAGTATTACTATTTACCTTCGATTTTTGGTCCTTGGCAGCCTGACACCTTTCTTTTTCAAAAATTCATGTTAAATAATTTAAACGAAAATGTAGTACAAAGTGAGTCAAGAGAATGGTGTAAAGATGCTGTTTTCGTTGAGGATGCAATAGATACAATGATCGAAAAGATTGAATCTGGAAGTATTGGCCAATTTGTACTTAAAAGTGGGAAATCCAATAGGTGGGATGAGTGTGCGGATTTTTTAAATATTGATCCAAAGTTCAGATATATAGCAGAACGCGGAGATTTAATTTTAGACGATCAAATAGTTCAACTCTTGGTAAAAAACGTAACACCTATTTCTGATTCACTTACAAAGCAAAAGGAACATCTAAACTATCTCTCTTGTTTATAATCAAACGGCTTTTCAATTATCTACTATAAGGGTAGAATAAAAAGGGTTGTAAGGATCTCTTTTAATTGCAAATAAAAATAGCTAAGGAGAACAAAGATCATATGAATAATCAAGAACAATCACTACAATTTATGCAGATTGCCTTAAAATATTTGCCGCAAGCAAAAGAACAGTTGGATAAAGCAGGGGTCGAATTATCATTTGATATTATTCAGCCATTTATGGATTTGTTTTCAAAAGTTATGCAGGAAGCTTACGAGCTAGGTAAGAATGATGCACTTAAGGAATTGACAAAGGAATAAAAAGAAAGCTGCCATCAAAGAAGGCAGCTTATTTCTTTTTCCAAATTTGTTCGACAAATGGAATTACTTTTTGAAATAATGGTTTTAGGTTTTTAGCGGACTCCATTAAAGAATCAAAATGAATCATAAGCTCCCCATAATCGATGGAAGGTTGATTTTCTCTCTTCATTTCCGGTTCTTCATCGGGATCGTTATCTCTTCTCGATCCAAACATTAGATCTGAAAAACGATCTTCACCCTTCTTCTTGGTGATATTCTGATCTTCTTCCATTAGCGTATTACCCCTCCTAAAAGCATCCTTAATTTAATTTATGTTTAAATTAATAAAAGGTATGGACAATTGCGGATGGTAATAGGGAATTTAAGGGTTGCTTTACCTATAACAGATTTGTTAAAATTAGTACCAAGTCATAATAATTGATAACAAAAAAATACGAATATTATTAATCACTTTTTAAAGGAGATGGCTTTATGAATGCTGGAGTCGTTGGAATAGGAAGATATTTGCCAAATAAAGTAGTCACTAATTTTGATCTTGAAAAAGTGATGGATACATCAGATGAATGGATTCGAACAAGAACAGGTATTGAGGAACGACGCATTGCCCCTGATGAAATTGATACCTCAGATATGGCATTTGAGGCAGCAAAAAATGCTATTAAAAATGCAGGAATTTCAGCAGAGGAAATTGATTTAATCTTGGTTGCAACAGTAACTCCTGATCGGCCGTTCCCAAGTATTTCGTGCATGCTGCAAGAAAAGCTAGGTGCTAAAAAGGCTGCAGCAATGGATATTAGTGCTGCTTGTGCAGGTTTTATGTATGGAATTGTTACTGCTAAACAATTTATAGAGACTAATGTTTTTAAATATATTTTGGTTGTTGGGGTCGAAAAGCTTTCGAAAGTTACAGACTGGAATGACAGAAATACTGCTGTATTGTTTGGTGATGGTGCAGGTGCTGCAATCATTGGTCCTGTTTCTGGTAATAGAGGAATTCTTTCCTTCGAACTAGGTGCAGATGGAACTGGAGGAAAACACCTTTATCAAGACGAATTTATTATCATGAATGGACGCGAAGTATTTAAATTTGCTGTCCGTCAAATGGGCGAAAGCTGTATTCATGTGCTTGAAAAGGCAGGCCTATCAAAAGAAGAAGTTGATTTCTTTATTCCTCACCAAGCCAATATTCGTATCATGGAGGCTTCAAGACAAAGGTTAGAAGTCCCTGAGGAGAAAATGTCCAAAACAGTTAATAAATATGGAAACACATCATCCGCATCTATTCCAATTTCTCTTGTTGAAGAATTGGAAGCAGGTAAAATTAAAGATGATGATGTTATCGTAATGGTGGGATTTGGCGGTGGCTTGACTTGGGGAGCAATTGCTATTCGTTGGGGAAAATAAGAAAAGATGGGGAACTGTTTAAAAGAAAGAACACATAGGAGAATAGGAGTTGCATAATATGGAAAAGCGCAGGGTTGTGGTAACAGGTGTTGGAGCGTTAACCCCCCTTGGGAATGATGTTGATACCACTTGGAAAAATCTTATTGAAGGTAAATCAGGCATTGGGCCAATGACAAGGGTAAATGCAGATGAATACCCTGCTAAGGTGGCTGGTGAGTTAAAAGATTTTGATCCAGAAACAATAATGGATAGAAAATCTGCAAGAAAAATGGATAGGTTTACTCAATATGCTGTTGCAGCCGCTTTAATGGCAGTTGAAGATGCAAAACTTACTATCAATGAAGAAAATGCTGACCGTATTGGTGTTTGGATCGGTTCCGGTATTGGCGGGATGGAAACCTTTGAAAAACAATATGAGATATTTCTTGAAAAAGGATATAAAAGGGTTAGTCCATTCTTTGTACCCATGTTAATTCCAGATATGGCTACTGGACAGGTATCGATTACATTAGGTGCAAAAGGCTTTAACTCTTGTACAGTGACTGCTTGTGCAACTGGTACAAATTCAATTGGAGATGCTTTTAAGGTCATTCAACGTGGCGATGCTGACGCAATGGTGACTGGAGGGGCGGAAGCACCAATTACAAAAATGTCTGTTGCAGGATTCTGTGCGAATACGGCTCTTTCAACGAATCCCGATCCTCTAAAGGCAAGCAGACCATTTGATAAAAACCGTGATGGTTTTATTATTGCTGAAGGTGCTGGTATTATTGTGCTTGAAGAGTTAGAACATGCCCTTGCACGTGGTGCTACTATTTATGGAGAAATTATTGGTTATGGTTCGACAGGAGATGCTTACCATATTACCGCTCCAGCCCCTGGTGGTGAAGGTGGCGCAAGATCAATGAGAATGGCACTTAAAGATAGTGGCTTAAAGCTAGAAGATATTGGCTATATTAATGCACACGGAACAAGTACAGAATACAATGATAAATTTGAAACTGCTGCTGTGAAAGAAGTTTTCGGTGAACAAGCTTATAAGCTTGCAATGAGTTCAACCAAATCGATGACAGGCCATCTCCTAGGTGCTGCAGGTGGTATCGAAGCAATTTTCTCTCTATTAGCAATGCGGGATAGTATTCTACCTCCAACCATTAATTATGAAACGCCAGATCCAGATTGTGATTTGGATTATGTACCAAATACTGCTCGTAAAAAAGACCTTAAAGCTGTGATGAGTAATTCACTTGGCTTTGGAGGGCACAACGCAACGATTATTTTTAAAAAATATGAATAATACAAATGACTGACCATACTTATGCTATGGTCAGTTTTTTTTTTTCAACTTTGCTTCAAACCAAAATATGAATATGAAGAACAGATTTTTCACTCCTTCATAAAATATTAAAATGAAGGAAGGTGAAGAAATGGGAATAATCCAAACAAATCAGTGGCTAGAAGATAGTTTTAGGCAGCCAATAAAGATGTGCGAAAAATTAGTTCCTTATTTTAAAACACAAAATGGAAAAGAGATATATGAACAATTGCTGGAATTTGGAATGTATCAACCTTCAAGGGCTACATTGAATACAGTTGATTTATTGAATGAAGGGAAAGCCTGGGACCAAATTGAAAGGTATTTTGAATATTACCAAAAGAAATGGTCAGGTCCAGATATACCAATTTTTCTATTTCCTCTAGATCAATCAAGAGGTTTATTTATTAGACGAGAGAGTAGTAAATCAGGTGTTTCATTTTCAGACAAGGTATTTTTATTTTTATCAAATCTAGAGGATCCAAAGGAATTAGAAGCACTTTTTGTCCATGAATACCATCATGTCTGCAGACTTAATAGGTTAAAAGGAAATATGGAGGATTATACATTATTAGAATCATTAATAATTGAAGGTCTAGCAGAATATGCTGTATTAAAGAATTGTGGTCAAAAGTATTTAGCAAGTTGGTGTAGCATGTATTCAGAAGAAGAACTAGAAAATTTTTGGGATAAATATTTAAAAAATCACCTAAATAGCAAAAAGAAGGAAAAAATTCATGATCACCTATTATATGGGCATGGTCGAATTCCAAAACTACTTGGATATGCGGCAGGTTTCTCACTTGTTCAAAATTATTTTGAAAAAAATAGGTTTTCAACAAAACGTTCGTTCTCTATTCCAGCTTCAAAGTTTTTAAGTGAAAAAGAGTAGGTTTCTGAAAAATAAATCTGTTTTATTGAAATATTCAAAAAATATATTGAAAAAGTAAAATATTTGAAATAGAATATAAAAGCAAAGGAAATTAACAGAATTATTAAAAAAGATAAAGACCTACTTTAAGTATTTAACTTCCACATGGAGGCAATGCTACTGCTCAATGCAAAAAATTTTGAGATTCTAAGGATTGGATTTAAACAGTAATCCAATGGAATGGTATTTTAATAGAATTATAAATTTCTACATCAATACATGTTAGGGGGAGTAGATTTGCGTAATCAACCACTATTACAATTACAAAACATACGCACTTCTTTTCGCATAAAAGATAACTATTTCGCAGCTGTTGACGATGTAACATTAACAGTAAATGAAAATGAAGTGGTTGCAATAGTAGGTGAATCTGGATGTGGAAAGAGTGCGTTAGCTCTATCGATAATGGGCTTGCATGAAAAGGAAAGAACAAAGATAGAAGGTAGTGTTAAGTTTAATGGACGCAATCTATTATCTCTTTCAACCTCTGAGATGAACAAGGTCCGTGGTAAAGATATTGGCATGATCTTTCAGGATCCTCTTACAGCATTAAATCCTTTAATGACATGTGGAAAGCAAATTGAAGAAAGTATGACATACCATACACAATTATCTGCAACTGAAAAAAAAGAAAAAGCTCTTGAACTATTAAAAAAAGTGGGAATTCCAAAACCAGAGCGTACATATAAACAATATCCACACGAATTATCCGGTGGGATGCGTCAACGAGTTGTTATTGCAATTGCAATTTCATGTGATCCGTCACTTGTCATCGCAGATGAGCCGACAACAGCTCTAGACGTTACGATTCAAGCCCAAATAATGGACTTGTTAAAAGATCTTCAAAAGCAAATGAAGACAGGTATTATTCTCATCACGCATGACCTTGGAGTAGTTGCTGAAATGGCAGACCGTGTTGCCGTTATGTATGCAGGAGAAATAGTAGAATTTACTGATGTTAAATCCTTATTTAAAAACCCATTACATCCATATACTCGTTCACTTTTAAATTCCATACCATCGATAACAGCAGCTAAAGGAAGGCTTCATGTAATTGAAGGCATTGTCCCTTCATTACAAAAGTTACCAAGAAAAGGATGCCGTTTTAAAAATCGTATTAACTGGATTGATGATCATGAACATGAGGAAAATCCAGTATTAAGGGAAGTTGAGACAAATCATTTTGTACTCTGTACATGTTATAAAAACTTTCACTTTCCAGAAACGGAATAGGGGCCTAAACTATGGTATTTCTTAAAATCAATAATCTCAAAGTATATTATCCAATACGTGGTGGTTTTTTCAAAAGAGTTGTCGATTATGTGAGAGCTGTGGACGATATTAGCTTTGAATTAAAACAGGGAGAAACATATGGCCTTGTTGGGGAATCAGGGTGTGGAAAAACGACTACGGGAAGAGCCATTATAGGACTAAATAAGGCAACATCAGGCGAAATCATTTTTGAAGGTCAAGATTTAACGAAGTTGAACCGTAAGAGCTTTCATCAATATAGGCAGGATATTCAAATGATTTTTCAAGATCCTTACTCCTCGTTGAATCCAAGAAAACGTGTATTGGATATTATCGCAGAACCTTTAAGGAATTTTGAAAGACTATCACCCGCAGAAGAAAGAAAAAAGGTTGAGTATTATATAGAAAAGGTTGGCTTAAATCCTGAAGATATGTACAAACATCCACATGAGTTTTCGGGTGGTCAACGACAACGGATTGGAATTGCCAGGGCACTTACCCTAAACCCCAAATTAATTATTGCTGATGAACCGGTTTCAGCACTCGATGTGTCGGTTCAAGCGCAAGTATTAAACTTCATGCAGGATATACAAAAAGAATTTAATTTAACATATCTATTTATCAGTCATGATTTAGGGATTATCCAGCATATGTGTGATCGAATCGGAATTATGTATCATGGTCAATTTGTGGAAGAAGGTACAAGTGAAGAAATCTATTCTAATCCAAAACATATTTATACGAAAAGATTGATTTCAGCGATCCCGGAAATTAATCCGGAAAATAGAGAAAGACAAGTAATACTTCGGCAAGAAATAAATAAAGAATATGAAACTTCATATGATAAATATTTTAATGCTGAGGGCAAAGTTTATAAACTTAAACCTGTTTCTGAAACTCACTCAGTTGCATTGCCATAGAGAGAGGATTGTTGAAAATGTTGAAATTTTTATTACGAAGATTCTTGATTATGATCCCTCAGTTATTTATTTTAAGTATCCTAATATTTGCTCTAGCTAAAGCGATGCCTGGGGATGCATTATCAGGTCAATTAGCAAGTAATCCGAAAATGGATGCGCAAACGATACATGAACTGAAACAAAAGCTAGGCTTGCTCGACCCTCCGTATCAACAATATTTAAGGTGGATAAAAGGACTTGTTCATGGGGATCTAGGAATGTCGGTTATACATCAAACACCAGTGACGCAACTCTTAGCAGGAAGAATGGAGAACACGATTATTTTATCAGGTGCTGTGTTAATTCTAAGTTATCTTATTTCCATCCCTCTCGGAATTGTAGGTGGAAGATGGACTGATACTTGGGCCGATAAAATGGTAGTTGGTTATAATTATTTAACCTTTGCAACTCCGCTGTTCATTTTTGCATTACTAGTATTATTCATTTTTGGATTTGTACTTGGATGGTTTCCTACGAGTGGAAGTGTTGATATACGGGTGGAGAATGGCACATTTGCCTACTATATAAATAAGCTGAATCATATTATTCTACCAGCGTTTTCTGGTGCCATCGTAAATACAACAGTAACAATTCAATATTTACGTAATGAAATTATCGATACGAAAATAAAAGATTTTGTAAAAACAGCTAGGGCAAAAGGGGTAAATGAATCAAATGTGTATATACGCCATATTTTACGAAATTCATTTTTACCAATTGCAGCTTTTCTCGGATATGAAATTGTTTCTTTAATAGGCGGATCAGTCTTTTTGGAATCCATTTATGGGTATCCAGGAATTGGGCAGCTATTCCTCACCTCCATCTCACAACGTGATTTTAGTGTCGTTACAGCTCTTGTTATGATATCTGGTTTGGCAACACTCATAGGAACATTATTATCAGATATTATCTTAAGTGCTGTAGATCCACGAATCAGAATTGATTAATTAAAGGTGAAAGGGGGAAAATCATGAAAGCTCAAATTGCAAATCCAAATCATCATAAAGTAAAAAATAAAAGTTCAGGCTCATTTTCAATAATGCGCAGGGAGATCGTTAAGGACAAAATGGCATTAGCATCATTGGTTCTTTTGGGTCTTCTCCTACTTGTAGTTTATGGCGGTACATTTTTTCTAGATCAAGAAAAAATTGTTACGGTAGATTTATTATCGATTTATTCACCTCCATCGTCTGAACATTTACTTGGAACAGATTATGGTGGTAGAGATATTCTTGGCCAATTACTTATAGGTGCAAAGAATTCATTTACAATCGGTTTATTTATTACATTGTTAACAGGTTGTATTGGCCTTTGTATCGGATTATGTGCAGGATACTTTGGTGGCAAAATTGACAATATTATCATGCGTTTTATCGATTTTGTCCTTATACTTCCGACATTAATGTTAATTATTGTGTTTGTTACAATCGCACCGACATACAATGTTTTCACGTTTATCTTAATTTTGAGTGCATTTTTATGGACCGGTAAAGCAAGGTTAATAAGGTCAAAAACCCTTGCAGAAAGAGAACTTGATTATGTAAATGCATCAAAGACTCTTGGAACACCTGATTGGAAAATTATTTTCCGAGAAGTATTGCCTAATTTGAGTTCAATTATCATTGTTAATTTAACACTAAACTTGGCTGGGAATATTGGAATTGAGTCAGGTTTAACTTACTTAGGATTTGGATTGCCAGAAAGTACTCCAAGTTTGGGGACTCTCGTTAGTTATGCATCCAATCCAGATGTGCTTCAAAATAAATGGTGGATTTGGTTACCTGCTTCATTGCTTATCTTAGTAATGATGCTGTGTATAAATTTTATCGGCCAAGCGTTGAAACGTGCGGCCGATGCAAGACAAAGACTAGGATAAAGAAGGGGGAAAAAGAATGAAGAAGAAAAGGCATGTATTTAAGTTTCTTAGTATCGTCATCCTTGCTCTAGGTATGCTGTTATCAGCATGCAGCAGTTCAACAGGTGGTAATAGTAAAAAACCGGAAGCTACAAAAGAAAAACCAAAAGAAGATATTGGTAGTTTCCCATTAGTAGTGAAGAATGATAAAAAGCCAGTAGCCGATGGAACTCTAAACTATGCGTTAGTTTCAGACACTCCATTCGAAGGAACATTAAACTATGCCTTTTACACAGGTAACCCAGATGCCGAAGTTCTTCAATTTTTTGATGAGCCATTATTCTCAACAAATGGTGACTATGAATTTACGAATGATGGTGCTGCAACCTATGAAATGTCTAATGATAACAAAACCATTACTGTCAAAATTAAAGACAACGTAAATTGGTCAGATGGACAGCCGGTAACTGCGGCAGACTATGAGTATTCATTCTTAGTCATTGGTAGCAAAGATTATACAGGAGTTCGTTATGGTGATGCTATTATTCAGAGCATTGTTGGTATGGATGATTACCATACAGGTAAAGCGAAGAACATTTCAGGAATAAAAATTGAAAATGACAAAACACTGTCCATTACTTTCACAAAATCAAACCCTTCATTATTAACTGGTTTGTGGCCATATGCAATGCCTAAACATTACTTAGGTGATGTTGCGATTAAAGACTTAGCAAAATCTGATAAAATTCATAAAACTCCAATTGGTTTTGGACCATTCAAAATTAAAAAAATGGTTCCTGGAGAATCAATGGAATTTGAACGCAATGATGATTATTATAAAGGAAAACCGGTTTTAGGAAGCTTAATTTTAAAAGTAGTTAACCCAAAAGTTATTTTGCAGTCACTGAAAAAAGGCGAAGTTGATATTGCACAATTCCCTACAGATCAATATAAATCAGCAAAAGGATCTAAAAATTTCCAATTCGTTGGAAAAATCGATTTAGCTTACAGTTATATTGGCTTTAAATTAGGTCATTGGGATGCAAAGAAAAGTTTAAATATAATGGATAACCCTAAATTCCAAGACAAGCGTTTACGTCAAGCAATGGGATATGCTTTGGATGAGAAATCAGTTGGAGACAAAATTTACAATGGCTTACGTTTCCCAGCTACTTCTCTAATTCCACCTTCCTTCGCTTCTTGGTCAAATCCAGATTCAAATCCAGTTCTGTATGATCCTAAAAAAGCGAAAAAATTATTAGATGATGCAGGGTATAAGGATGTTGATGGAGATGGTCTTCGTGAAGATCCTAATGGAAAGAAATTCCATATTAACTACTTGGCTATGAGTGGTGGAGATATCGCTGAGCCTCTTGCTAAATTCTATATGCAATGCTGGAAAAATGTTGGTTTAGATGTTGGCTTAGTTGATGGACGACTAGCAGAATTCAACTCCTTCTATAAAATGGTTGAATCCGATGACCCTAAAGTTGACATTTACGGTGGTGCATGGGGTACTGGAACAGACGTTGATCCATATGGATTATATGGAAAAGACGTACCATTTAACTATTCTCACTTCGTAAGTGACAAAAACGATCAGTTATTAGCAGATGGTCATTCTGAAAAAGCATTTGATCATGCATATCGTAAAAACGCTTATGATGAATGGCAAAAATATATGAACGATGAAATGCCTATTATTCCTACATTGTTCCGTTCGATCATTTATGGGGTAAATAATCGTGTTACAGATTATACAGTTGATCCTAAAGATACCAGCTTTGTTTGGTCAAAAGTTGGCGTATCAAGCGATACTCCTGACGCAGAATAACAAAATGATCCGAGATGCTCTTATTAGGAGCATCTCGGATTGCCGACAAAAGGCATCGAGAGCACGTTCTCTCGATGCCTTTTGTTATCTGTTATCTAAGCATAAATGCAACTACCCCTAATCATCGCCCTTAGGGGCTCGCCAATCGGCGAGTTTTCTATATAGTAGTACATATTTGGACTTTACAAAACATATACATAGGATAAAAAACATGGATAAGCTTTAAGGTGATGTTGCTGCATTTAAGGGGTTGGGCATGTTGTTTAGGGCCTTATTTTGGTTAGTAGGATATAGCTTAGCAGTATCAGGAGGAATCTGTGTTATTGCATATATGAATTTTCTAACTATGGGAAATAGCTTTGGCAAATACTTTTCGATTATAATGCGGCATGCCGAATGTTATTTGCTTCCAATTGGGCTGTTTATTGTTACTGCCAGTATTTATTCACCTGGTAAAGATAAGGTAAATTAACTGGATTAAAATACACACAAAGGAATATTTCAACTAATGTCTGCCTATACTGATTGACAAACAGATTCTTGAAGTGAGGGGTTGTATGGTGTTGTATCTTCATGATGTTTGGGTAAATTGGTTTGAAGGGGAAGAAAATGGCTACAATGTTTGTCACTTTCATGAATGGCGTAAAGATGATGGTGTCGAACTGTTAGACCAAGTACCTCTTTTAAAAATAGATCCTTTGTTGTTTAATTATATTGAAAATGATTTAACAGATTTACCACAACAGCTTCTGGATGATATCTATCAAAAGGCATTTTTAAGAAAAAACCATGAAAGAGTCCAACTTGATTATTGTTTTGCTGTTTCCGATGGAGTAGGAATTATGGTTGTGGATACAATTGGGTATAATATTCCAATTAGAAAAAGTAGGCTTATACCTAGGCAGGAACAGCTCGTATATGAAATGCTTGAAAATGAAGAAGTGAAAAAATATCATTTTTCGAGCAATCAAGCAAATAAAGAATATCATATCTTATCACCAAGTCCGGAATTAATGAATGGATTAACAAGAAAAGAGCGTCAACTAAAACAATTATTGTTTATGGCACTTGACCAATTGAATTCTTCCACCAATGAAGCAGAAATTCGTTATTGGTGTACAGAATGGTGTCCCGAGCGATATTCAATTATTCAAGAATTGGCGGCTGACGAGGCTTGGTGCCAATTGTTTGATCAAATAAAGTATGCTTGGTCAAAAAAACATGAGCATTTTTGTGAAAATTTGATAAAAGGCCAACCCTTCTTTGAGAAATTATGGGAGTTGGAACATGGCCCAAAAGTAAATTAGAAGCCTGAGCGAAAAGGTACTTGTAAGATACCTTTTCGCTCAGGCCTTTGTTTTACTATTGAAACTAAATGTATATCTTGGGATGGATTGAATTTTTCCTGATCGAAAAGGTTTATTTGCTAGGCTCTTTTCTTAAACTTTGTTGCTAGTTGAAACTAAATTAGAATGGTATTCCAGTTTACCGATAAAAACCGTAGGAAGTTTTTAAGAAAAGAGCACGATACCATTGTTATTTTGGGTTTTTAGACTAGGTACGAAAAACAACAATCTATGCGAAAACAGCCATTTGCTAAAAGATAGTGTTTATTTGTGAAAAGGCATGGCTCATTTGCGAAAAAGCTTGTTTCATTTGCGAAAATATCTATTCTATTTGTGAAAATACCTATTTTGCGACACACCTCCCCTTTTATTTGTTATCTGATAGTTTGGCGGGCAAATTACTATAGAAATTTCTTTGATGAATAGCAGTAAACTCTTTTATGCAAGTAAAAAATGACCAGCAAATCAACGTGCAATTTGATAGTCATTTTCTATATTAATTAAATTTCTGAGATAGAAACGGAACATGTTACTTTTTTGCTCGGTTCTAATACAGATATAATAGAAGAAAAAGTAGAACTTACTTACTTTTTCTACCTAATCCCATTGCATTTTCCATTTTTTTAAGCATTTTGGTAGCAACCAAGTTCGCCTTTTCAGAACCCTTATCTAAAATATCATCAAGTTCATTCGATTCCACTAATTGATAGTATTTTTCTTGGATGGGAGCTAATGCCTTAATTACAACTTCGGCTAAATCAGCTTTAAATTCACCATATCCTTTTCCGTGATACATTTCTTCAATTTCAGCAATCGACTTTCCATCTAAAATAGAATAGATCGACAATAAATTTGAAATTCCTGGTTTATTTTCTTTATCAAATTTAACGATACCTTCTGAATCCGTTACAGAACTTTTAATCTTCTTTTCAATTTGTTTTGGATCATCAAGTAGAGCAATGAATGACTTTTTATTTGGATCAGATTTGCTCATTTTTTTTGTTGGTTCCTGGAGTGACATAATTCGAGCACCAACTTCTGCAATTCGAACATCAGGTATAGTGAAGATATCATTATATTTTTTATTGAAGCGCTCAGCCAAATCTCTAGTTAATTCTAAATGCTGCTTTTGATCTTCACCGACAGGAACAAGATCTGTGCTATATAATAAAATATCAGCAGCCATAAGAGGTGGGTAAGTTAAAAGACTAGCGGAAACAGCATCCTTACCAGATGATTTATCCTTAAATTGAGTCATTCTTTCTAATTCACCAATGTATGAGACGCATTGCATCATCCAACCAGCTTGTGCATGGGCAGGAACTTCGGACTGCACGAAGAGTGTAGTTTTATTTGGATCTATTCCGACAGCAAGGTATAACGCGGCAAGGCTACGAATATTTTTGCGAAGCTCTAAACGGTCTTGAGGGACTGTAATGGCATGTTGGTCGACAATGCAAAAGTAACAATTGTATTCATTCTGCAACTCAACAAACTGCTTTAATGCCCCTATATAGTTTCCGAGCGTTATCGTTCCACTTGGTTGAATTCCTGAAAATATTGTCTTCAATTTTTATTTCCTCCTAAAAATAAGATAAAAAAAACTATTCATCCATATGAATAGGGACGAATAGTTTAGTTCGCGGTACCACCCTAAATTACTCGAACACGAGTCACTTAGCTCCATAATTGAATTATGGATCCTTTTAACGCAAGGTAAACGTCTCCTCCTACTTCTTCATTTTAATAATGAAAGGTTCAGAAAGAAGCTCAAAAGTCCATTCCGTATTTTTCAGTGTTTGTTTACACCGACCACAAACTCTCTTGAACTGAATTAAATACGTACTATTCTTTATCAATGCTAAATATATTTACAATTATTTCTTCTATTATAATGTAATGAATAGTTGGAATCAAGCAGGCTAAATATAATAGATAACCAAACCAATTACCATGAAGAGGCCGATCGCGAATCCGTAAATGAGCAATGGTTTTTTATCCAATGCTACAATTTCTGAAAGAGGGGTGATGTCCTTTAATTTTTGCTTATCCTGTCCTCTCAACAAAGGAATACGAAATGATCTTGAAACGGTATCAAAGAAACCAGTTTGAATCGTATAGATAAGCAAAGAACTAAGAAGTAATAAAGCCGTGATGTAAAAAGATATATTGATATAGCTAAGTAAAGTGATGCTGTGATAAAAGATAAAAGACAGAATCAAAATGGCTATCTGGGAGAAAGCTAAAGTGGATAATCTTTTTTTAAGCCGATGATTCAAGAGAAAACCTCCTAAATGCTTAATTGTAGAGGGATAGACCCTTTTAGTATTATACATTAAAATTGATATAATTAAAAACTATATCACAAAAATTGTAATCCTTGGATAAAAATTGTTGCTACTCTATAAATTAAAATTGAAAAAGTAATGTACAAATTCTGAAATAAATGTATAATAAGGAATGTAGTAATTTTTCAGAATAATAGAAAAGGGAGGTCTACTAGTGAAGAAATCAAAATTTTCACTGCTTTTAGTTTTAGCACTAGTTTTAAGCATGTTCTTATCTGCTTGTTCAGGCAGTAAGAAAGATGACACAGACAAGACTAAAAATGCAACTAAGGAGAAGGCACCAGAACAGGTACTTAATGTTTTAGAATCTGCCGAAATTCCTACAATGGATAGCGTTATGGCTCAAGACGTTGTCAGCTTTACAATGTTAAATGCTGTAAACGAAGGCTTATATCGTTTAGATCCAGATCAAAAAGTTATCGATGGTGTTGCTGACGGTAAACCGGTAGCAAACGCTGATGGAACAGTTTATACAATTAAATTAAAACAAGATACTAAATGGTCAAATGGAGATCCTGTAACAGCCCATGACTTTGTATATGCATGGCAACGTTCGATCGATCCTGCAACTGCTTCACCATATGGCCCTTACTTTATGTCAGGAAAAATCAAAAATGCTAGTGAAATTGCTGCTGGTAAAATGAAAGCAAGCGAACTAGGAATTAAAGCAACAGATGATTATACATTAGAAATAACTCTTGTTCAGCCGCTTCCATACTTTGATTCTTTCATCACTTTCCCATTGTTCCAACCACAGGATGAAAAGTATGTTAAATCTCAAGGCAAAGACTATGGAAAAGATGCTGCACATTTAATTTATAACGGACCATTTACAATGACTAAATGGGATGGCCCTCAAGGAACTGAGTGGGTCTTAGCTAAAAATGATACTTACTGGGATGCAAAAAATGTCTCTTTAAAAACTGTTAACTTTAACGTTTCTAAAGATCCACAAGCTTCTGCAAATGCTTTTGAAGCAGGAGAAGTTGACATCACACCAAAACTTGCACAACCAGCTATTATTTCACAATATGAAAATTCACCAAACCTTGAACGTTATTTAGAACCTTCTGTTTTCTGGTTGAAATTCAACGAGAAAAACCCTATTCTAAAAAATGTTAATATTCGTAAAGCTCTATCTTTAGCAGTTGATAAAGAAGCTTTCACTAAAGACGTATTAGCAAACGGTTCAGTGCCTGCAAATTATATTGTAGCAGCTGACTTTACTTCATTAAACGGAAAAGATTTCCGTGCTGACACAGGCAAATATCTTGAATCCAATAAAGATGAAGCTAAAAAATATTGGGAAAAAGGTTTAGCTGAACTTGGCAAAAAAGAAATTACACTTGATTATGTTGGTCAAGATACTGAAACATCTAAAGTAAGTGATGCTTTCATTAAAGATCAACTAGAAAAAACTTTAACTGGTTTAAAAGTTAATTTAACAGCTGTTCCTTTCAGCGTTAAATTAGAGCGCGAAGACAAACAACAATACGATATCTTATTTAGCGGTTGGGGTCCAGACTATGCAGACCCAATGACTTATATGGATCTTTGGTTATCTGATGGTACTCAACAACATATGAGCTATGCTAACCCTAAAGTTGATAAATTGATCAAAGATGCTGCTGGTCCTCTAGCAACTAAACCTGAAGAACGCTGGAAAGCAATGCAAGAAGCTGAAAAGATTGTTCTTGAAGATGATGCTGCTTTAGCTCCAATGTATCAACGTGCAGTTAACAAACTAATTAGCTCTAAAGTTAAAGGTTTTGCACACCATGCATTTGGACCTGATTATAGTGTTCAATGGGTTAAGATTGTAAACGTTAAAAAGTAAAAACAAGTATAACAACTAACCAAATAAAAAGAGAGTATATTAACGATATACTCTCTTTTTCCCTGCAAGGGAATTGTCGAACTATGATGAATTTTTAATTAACTAGGAGGTGGGGACATGTCAAAGTATATTTTACAACGGATAGTGTACATGTTGATTACCATGTTTATAGTTGTATCTGTTACTTTTTTCCTCATGAAACTTATTCCAGGAACTCCCTTTAGTGCTGCTTCGAAACTTAATCATGAACAACTTGATATCATGAAAAATAAGTATGGCTTAAATGACCCTGTCCCAGTTCAATATGCCCGCTATATGTCGAACATGGTAAAAGGTGATTTAGGAGTTTCCTTCCAATTTAATAACACCCCTGTTACAGAACTTCTATCATTACGCATAAGACCTTCTGCCGTTCTAGGTTTCCAAGCAATGATAATTGGTTCATTACTTGGGATTATTTTAGGTGTCCTTGCGGCTCTAAAACAAAACACATGGGTAGACTATGGAGCGACTTTTATTGCGGTGGTAGGGAAATCAATCCCTTCATTTATTTTTGCCGGATTACTTCAATATTATATTGCGGTTAAATTAGGTTGGCTTCCAGTTATGTTTTGGCGAGGTCCAGAATATACAGTCCTTCCTACTATTGCTCTAGCAATGTTTCCAATATCAATATCAGCCCGATTTATGCGCACAGAAATGATTGACGTATTAGGATCAGATTATATCACCTTGGCAAAGGCTAAAGGAGCAAGTTATTTTCAAATTAGTGTAAAACATGCCCTTAGAAATGCATTAATTCCAGTTGTTACAGTACTTGGCCCATTGGCAGTTAGTTTAATGACAGGGTCCCTGGTTATCGAGAGGATTTTTGGAATCCCAGGTCTAGGGGAACAATTTGTTAAATCGATTGCAGTTAATGATTACCCAGTAATAATGGGAACGTCTATTTTATTTGCATTATTATTTGTATTAATTATTCTAGTTGTCGATATCCTTTATGGAGTCATTGATCCACGTATTCGGATTTCGGGGGGGAAAACTAAGTGATCAACAATGAACAAAAAATCGCCAAAGAAATGTTTGAACCCGCCCATGTTGATTTATCAAAAAGTGAGAGAATTGCAAAGCCAAGTCTAAATTTTTGGCAAGATTCATGGTTGCGTGTACGAAAAAATAAAGGTGCTGTAGTAAGTTTTGTTGTCTTAGTCATTTTAATTCTTATGGCATTTATTGGACCATTATTAACACCATATGCCTATGATACACAAAATACCAAAAATGCAAACTTGCCGCCACGAATCGAAAGTCTTGAAAATGTAAGTTGGCTCCCATTTCAAGGAGAGTTAACCAGAAGAGATGGTACCGTAACACATCCATATGAATTACGAAACGTCAAGGAGTCATATTGGTTCGGTACAGATGGATTAGGACGGGATATCTTTGCACGAATCTGGAAGGGCACCCAAGTTTCGTTGTTAATCGCTGTTATTGCAGCTTTGATTGACATGATCATTGGTGTCACATATGGGGCGGTTTCCGGTTATGTAGGTGGACTTGTTGATAGTTCCATGCAGCGTGTTGTGGAAGTCCTCGTTGGAATTCCTAACTTAATCGTTGTAGTTTTAATGATCCTTATATTAAAACCAGGTATAACACCTATTATAATTGCTTTATCCATTACAGGTTGGATTAGTATGTCACGTGTTGTTCGTGCATCGGTATTGAAGTATAAAAACCAGGAATTTGTCCTAGCTGCGAAAACGTTGGGTGCATCTGATGTATCGATTATTTTTAAGCATATGATTCCAAATATGTTTGGGGTAATTATTATTAATACAATGTTTTCGATCCCAAATGCAATCTTCTTTGAAGCATTTTTAAGCTTTATTGGTTTAGGTCTTCAAGAACCAAATGCTTCACTTGGTACCTTAATCAATGAGGGATTTAAAGGAATGTTAGCGTTTCCATACCAAATGATTATTCCCGCAATAATGATTTCAGTTATCATGGTTTCGTTTAATTTAATAGCTGACGGTCTTCGAGATGCGCTAGATCCAAAAATGCGAGATTAAAGGCAGGTGAATAGAATGGAAAAAGTATTAGAAATAAAAGACTTGAGAATTTCATTCCATACTTTTGGTGGAGAAGTTCAAGCGATTCGAGGGGTCAGTTTTGACCTATATAAAGGAGAAACGTTAGCAATTGTTGGAGAATCTGGTTCAGGTAAATCAGTTACAACAAAGTCTATCATGCGTTTACTTCCTGAAAACAATTCAGAAATTAAAGATGGTCATATTCTATTTGATGGAATAGATCTTACAAAGCTAAAAGATAGTCAGATGCAAAAAATTCGTGGTAAAGATATTTCGATGATTTTCCAAGATCCGATGACTTCTTTGAATCCAACAATGAAAATTGGAAATCAAATCATGGAACCGCTAATTAAACATCAAAACATGAGTCATCATGCTGCAAAAGAAAGAGCAATTGAACTGCTAAGACTTGTAGGAATACCTAAACCTGAAATTCGTGTTAATCAATATCCCCACCAGTTTTCAGGTGGTATGAGACAGAGGGTTGTTATTGCAATTGCACTTGCATGTAATCCTAAAGTATTGATTGCGGACGAACCAACAACTGCATTGGATGTTACAATCCAAGCACAGATCCTTGAATTGATGAAGGATCTTCAAAAGAAAATTGATACATCGATTATTTTTATCACTCACGATCTTGGTGTTGTTGCGAATGTTGCTGACCGTGTAGCTGTAATGTACGGTGGAAAAATCGTTGAAATAGGAACCGCTGATGAAATTTTCTATAATCCACAACATCCATATACATGGGGTTTAATTAGTTCAATGCCTGACATGGATACCCATGATGAGGAATTATTCTCTATTGCAGGAACACCACCTGATTTATTGGATCCTCCTAAGGGAGATCCCTTTGCTCCTCGTAATCCGTTTGTTATGAAAATTGATTTGGATCATGAGCCGCCATTTTTTAAAGTGTCTGATACACATTATGCAGCCACATGGTTATTACACCCGGATGCTCCTAAAGTAGAACCGCCAGATGCTGTTAAGAGACGACAAAAGCAATTCCCTGGTGTAAAGGAGGGAAATTAAATGGCTCAAAAGCAGAAATTACTCGAAATCAAAAACTTGAAACAGTATTTTAATTTTGGCAAAGTGAATGAAGTTAGAGCTGTTGATAATGTGAGTTTCGATATATATAAAGGTGAAACTCTCGGCCTAGTAGGAGAATCAGGTTGCGGAAAATCCACAACAGGGCGGACAATCATCCGCCTTTACAATGCTACTGACGGAGAAGTTTTATATAATGGGGTTAACGTGCATAATAAGAAATCCCATGTACAATTAAAAGATTTCAATCGTAAGATGCAAATGATTTTCCAAGATCCATATGCCTCCTTAAACCCAAGATTAAAGGTTGCAGATGTCATTGCTGAGGGCATTGATATTCATGGGTTAGCAAAATCTAAAAAAGAGCGTATGGAACAAGTATATGAGCTTTTAGAAACAGTTGGTTTGAACAAAGAACACGCAAACCGTTATCCGCATGAGTTCAGTGGTGGTCAACGTCAAAGGATTGGAATCGCACGTGCTCTTGCTGTTCAACCTGAATTTATCATTGCAGATGAACCAATTTCGGCACTTGATGTTTCCATTCAAGCACAGGTTGTAAACTTAATGAAAAAATTGCAAAAAGAAAAAGAATTAACTTATCTTTTCATTGCCCATGATCTTTCAATGGTAAAATATATAAGTGATCGAATTGGTGTTATGTACTATGGCAAATTAGTCGAACTTGCACCTGCAGAAGAATTGTATAAAAACCCGTTACACCCTTATACACAATCATTATTATCAGCAATACCTCATCCAGATCCGATTTCAGAACGGACACGGAAAAGGAAATCTTATAATCCAAGTGTTCATAATTATGATGACAATGAACAAATTGAATTTAAAGAGGTCAACCCTGGTCACTTTGTCCTTTGTTCAGAAAAAGAATTTAAGCAATTCAAGCAATAAAATAAAAATCGATCTCTTCGTTGAGATCGATTTTTTTCTTAGCATATAAGAAAGTTTATCTTTGTTAAAGCTCGCCAATTGGCGAGTTTTCTTTAGCTAATCAGAATTTATATCCATAAATTCTGCTAGCGCATAAGGGCAACTACGCCTCTGCCATCGCCCTTAGGGGCTCGTCAATCGGCGAGTTTTCTTTAAAATGTTTTATACTTTTTATTGCCGCCTACCAATTTCCAACCCTCATGGAATCTATTTGATTGGTCTACAAATTCAGTTCTTTTCTTGCCTCCAAAAAACTTTTCTCCAATACCATTTGTAATTACACCTAGTAGAGCAGTTAAACCCACAAGAACTACTGTAACAACTGCTAAGTCCGTTATGTAAGCACCCATGTTTAATCCCCCCTCAATTACCTATTTAAAGTTCGTTTCAAACAAAATATTTTCCTTATACCTCTATTTTAAAAGAACTCTACGGTTAATGAAAGAGGTAAATATGAAAAATTAAATAATTATACTTAGCAATGAATGCGTTTTCAATCTAAAAGCATTAATTGAGAATAAACTTAATGAAAAATTAAGGTTTGGAGACTAGAATAAAAATAAATAAACAAAAAAATTGCTTTATCATTACCTAATGAAAAACAACCTACACAATGCCTAAAGCAAAAACGAATATTATGGGGTAGAATAGAAAAGAGAAAGACCTTTTTATAAAATAATATCCAAAAAGGTGAAACTTTTTTAGATATTATTCGTACTTATATATAGGAAAGTTCTTAAGTATGTTGCTGATATTATTTTTAAAAAAGGGATACCTTTTTTAAAAATAGTGGTGTATAATCATGAATATAAATTACTAATTTGTATTAATTATAATTTAAAAAATATACATTTATGACGCAACTACGTTTTTTATACTATATGGGTTCCTTAATAAAAGAGGAGTGTGAAAACAGATGGTAACATTATACACTTCACCAAGTTGTACATCATGTAGAAAAGCCAAATCATGGTTAGAAGAACATGAGATTCCATACACTGAAAGAAATATTTTTTCTGAACCACTATCCATCGATGAGATCAAAGAAATTCTTCGTATGACTGAGGATGGAACAGATGAAATTATTTCAACGAGATCAAAAACATTTCAAAAATTAGAAGTAAATCTTGAAAATATGCCACTGCAGGATCTATTTGTTCTTATTAAATCCAACCCTGGCTTACTTCGTCGCCCAATTATTATTGACGAGAAGCGCCTACAGGTCGGTTACAATGAGGATGAAATCCGTAGGTTTTTACCTAGAAGAGTTCGTACGTTCCAGCTACGCGAAGCACAAAGAATGGTAAATTAAATATAGGAGGCCTTCATTAATTGGAGGCCTTTTTTAATTGTACTTTACCCGTTATTTTGATATGATAAAGGGAATCTCTAAAATGTTAGGCAAACATACAGTTTTGTTAAATTGGTGCATTTTTGTTTCCCTTATTGCCTTTTTTGTCATAAAATAAAAGTACAAGGGTAGAATTTGGGTAATAGTAAAACCTGTATTGTCTGCTTGGGGGTATTCAGTCCCTTCAATCTGGAAACGGAAGGGAGAGTTAATGATGGAAATCGAGCGAATAAATGAGAATACTGTTAAATTTTATATTTCCTATGGTGATATTGAAGAAAGAGGCTTTGACCGCGAGGAAATATGGTACAACCGCGAACGGAGTGAAGAACTTTTTTGGGAAATGATGGATGAGGTTCATCAAGAAGAAGAGTTTACGGTTGAAGGACCGCTCTGGATTCAAGTTCAGGCCATGGAAAAAGGTTTGGAAATCCTTGTGACAAAAGCGCAACTTACGAGGGATGGACAAAAGTTTGAATTACCAATTCCAGGTGGGAAATTTAAGGATATTCCTGCTGATGAGAAAATTGAAGAACTTTTAGATCAGCACTTTAATCCAGGGCAAGAGGTCGAGGAAGAAATACTTCCTGAAGATGAAACATTAGAATTTTTGCTTTCTTTTCAAGAATTTGAAGATATCATCATGCTGTCAAAACGTTCGGAATTTGATCATTTGATTACAAAGCTTTACCATTTTGAGGGTAGATACTATTTATATACAGAGTTTCCTGAAGATTTGATTGAGGAAGATGAAATAGATGACATATTAAGTATTCTGCTTGAATATGGATATGAAACACCAGTAACCATCCATAGAATTCAGGAATACGGAAAAGAAATAATCTCACAGGATGTTTTTGCGGAAGTGAGAAAGCATTTTGAGTAACCATTGCACCGATTTCACTATTGAAATCGGTTTTTTGGTATATACCTTTGATTTTGAAGTACTGGTAGGTGATGCACTCTGAAAAATACAGTAAGAGTTATTTTATTTTTATTTATATTATCTGCATTAGTGTTTTTCTTTAAAAATCATTTAGAAGGTGGAGTTTTCGGGTTTTTAAGTTTATTAATTACTTTATCCGTTGTTTTTATTGGATTTGTTATCTTCCTTGAAAACCGTCATCCAACTCAGACATTAACTTGGCTTGTTGTTTTAGGAAGTTTCCCATTGGTTGGCTTTATTTTTTACATTCTTTTTGGTCGGAATTATCGAAAAGAACGTATGTATCGAAAGAAGTACTTTCTTGATAAACAGGCATTTTTAACGGTTGAGGGGAAAACTGATCCCCTAGACGATGAGAAAATGGGTCAAATGGGAAATCATCAACGGAGACTGT
Source organism: Neobacillus sp. PS3-40 (assembly GCF_030915485.1). Lineage (GTDB taxonomy): Bacteria > Bacillota > Bacilli > Bacillales > Cytobacillaceae > JAUZPL01. The sequence goes on from NZ_CP133266.1 coordinate 3,376,086, forward strand.
TTTCATTGGCTCAGAAGCTTGGAAATAGCCCTATTTCTTTTGACACTTCTACAAAAATCCTTACGAATGGTGTCGAAACCTTTCAATATATTCTTAAAGAATTAAAAAGGGCTAGACATCATATACACCTTGAATACTATATTGTTCGAAATGATAAAATTGGTCAAGAAATAAAAAATGTACTAATTGCAAAAGCGCAACAAGGGGTAAAGATTCGATTTTTATTTGATGCAGTGGGATCTTGGAAGCTCTCAAATGAATATATAGCTGATTTGAGAAATGCTGGAATTGAAACCGTTTCCTTTGGTCCGGTTAAAGTTCCTTTTTTAAATAGTAAATTCAATTTCAGAAACCATCGGAAAATTATTGTAATTGATGGGAATGTCGGCTTTGTGGGTGGATTAAATATTGGGGATGAATATTTAGGTAGGGATAAACATATCGGCTTCTGGAGAGATACCCATTTGATGTTAAGAGGTGAAGCAGTTAGAACACTTCAACTTATTTTCTTGCAGGATTGGTATTATATGACTAATCATAGTTTTTTAACGTCTGAGTACTTATCCCCTCAACCAGACAATAAGAGTCATGGTGGTGTCCAACTTATTCCTGGTGGACCTGATAATGAATGGAGTGTAATCAAGAATATCTTTTTTTCAATGATTACTTCGGCTAAACAGTCTGTATGGATTGCTTCACCTTACTTTATTCCCGATGAGGATATTTTTTCAGCGATAAAGGTTGCTGCCCTAAGTGGAATAGATGTCCGTTTGTTGGTACCCAATCGCCCAGATAAGCGGATTGTCTTTCACGCCTCCCGTTCTTACTTTCCAGAACTCTTAGAAGCAGGGGTAAAAGTGTACGAATACGAAAGAGGTTTCATGCATAGCAAAATAATTATCGTTGACCATGAACTTGCTTCCATAGGAACTTCGAATATGGATATGAGGAGTTTTCATCTGAATTTTGAGGTGAATGCATTCTTATATCGAACAAAAAGTACGCAGAAGCTTGTTGCTGAATATAGTAAAGATCTGGAATATTCTAATGAACTTAAGCTTGAACTTTTCAAAAAAAGGCATATTGGCTTTCGTTTACTCGAATCAACATCAAGGCTGCTATCGCCATTTTTATAATAAATGAGCTATTCCAAATTCAAAATGGATGGCTCTTTTCTAAATTTAAAGCTAAGTATTTTTCGATAAAATATATATGAAAAAAGTGAATTTTTAAAAGGACTTTTACAGTTAAAAAACGAAATATAGTATTCAAAAGGGTGGTGAACAAAAATGCTTACTGCAAAAACAAAAACCGGAAAAAAGCTTTGTCTTGGTTATAAATATAAAAAAGAAACACTATTGTATTTAAGAAGTAAGGAAGAATTCTTTTGCCCTGTTTGCGAGGAAAAAGTATCTCTAAAAATTGGCGATAAAAAAATTTATCATTTTGCCCATCAAAAGGGTGGGAGTTGCCGGGAATTTTATGAAAACGAAACAGAGTACCATATGAAAGGAAAACTTCAGCTTTATCAGTGGTTAAAAGGGCAAAATATTGCGGCAGAACTAGAATACTTTGATAAAGAAATACAGCAACGACCAGATATATTATTTTTATATAATGGAAATAAATTTGCTGTAGAATTTCAATGTTCAAGTATTCCAGAACAGCTTTTTACAAAAAGAACGGAAAATTATCTTAAGCATGGATATACCCCATTATGGATACTTGGAGGCAACCATTATAAGAAAAAAGATAATGAAACTGTAAGCATAACAAATTTCCAGTATTTATTCTTGCGAAAAACAAAGGATGGTCAGTTTTTCCTTCCGTATTATTTCCCTGACAAAAAGCATTTCCACCTCCTCTATTCTATCTTCCCATTCTCAATGAAAAATGCGTTCGGGCAAACATTATCCCTATCCCTTGATAAACTAACGATTTCTTCCATATTAGACCCAAAAGTAAACATAAAATTAAGTGACCAAGCTTGGAGAAAAAAATTGGAAGTTTATCAGTTACATTGGTCAGCCTACCCAAGTCCAGGAAAAAAGTACTTTCTTCGTACGCTTTACAATCTTCGGATGAACCTATTCTTAATGCCCCCTGAAATTGGCCTTCCCATTTTACATTCGTGGCTTATTCAAACCCCAGCATTTATCTGGCAAGCTTATCTATATATTGATATATTTAGAAAAAAGAATATAGGGGATTTTATCACTATCGAGGAAATAGAAAGGAGTTTTACAAATAGAATTAACAAAGGCCAAATTCAAACTCGAGGGTTTCCACAAATTTCTATCATTCGTCCCTTTCAAGCTGTAATGGAGTATGTATTCATCTTAGAAAAGCATGGGGTATTGGATTGTAAGGGAGGTAGGTCCTTTCTGGTGCGCCGGAATATCAAAATCCCAATGACCAATAGGGAAAAAGAAGAAATGGCAAATTATTTTTATCAACAAAATAATTGAATCCTTAGAAGAGAAATGAAAATAGCCGAATGGGTATAATAGTAGAAGAATATCTTCATTTTTAAAAGGGAAAAAGAAGGAAATGAAGAATATAGTAAAGATAAGTTTTTCGAAACACGAAATGTTGAATGGAGGATTAAAATGGCAAATGAAACCACTGTAAAGACCCTGCCTGCTCGAAAAGATATTCCTGTAGAAGAAACATGGAAGCTAGAAGATATATTTCCTAGTGATGAAGCGTGGGAAAAGGAATTTCAGGATGTAAAAAGTCAATTTCCAGATGTGAAAAAATTTCAAGGACATCTTGGAGAAAGTGCGGATATGCTATACGAGGCTCTTACATTCCAAGATCAGTTACTTGAAAGAATCGGAAAACTCTATGCCTATACACATATGAGATATGATCAAGATACGACAAACTCACTTTATCAAGGCTTAGATGACAGAATGAAGAATCTTTATGCCCAAGCTGCTAGTCAATTAGCATTTATCGTCCCAGAAATCCTATCTATTGATGAAACGAAGATTACTAATTTTTTAAAGGAAAAATCAGAATTAAAGCTATATGAACATGCTCTTGAAGAAATCAATCTTCAAAGACCACATATTCTTTCTGCTGAGCAAGAGGCATTACTAGCGGATGCAAGCGAAGTAATGAATGCTTCAAGCAATACCTTTGGAATGTTAAACAATGCTGATATAGAGTTCCCTTCCATTAAAGATGAAAAAGGGGAAGAAGTTGAAATTACTCATGGCCGATTTATTCGCTTTCTTGAAAGCTCCGATCAGCGAGTACGGCATGATTCTTTTAAAGCAGTTTATGAGACATATGGGAAATACCGTAACACATTTGCTAGCACCCTTGGCGGTAATGTAAAGAAGGATAATTTCAATGCAAGGATTAGAAATTATGAATCTGCAAGACAGTCGGCACTTGCTTCGGATAATATCCCTGAAAGTGTGTATGACAATCTTGTTAAGACGGTAAATGAAAATCTACCATTGTTGCATCGATATATTAAGCTTCGAAAAAAAGTCTTAGGTCTGAACGAACTTCATATGTACGATTTGTATACGCCACTTGTTAAAGATGTAAAAATGGACATTAAATATGATGAAGCAAAGGAATTAGTGTTAAAAGGACTTGCACCATTAGGTGAAGACTATTTAAACGTGTTAAAAGAAGGATTTAGCAATCGCTGGGTAGATGTTCATGAAAATAAAGGCAAACGGAGTGGAGCTTATTCCTCCGGTTCGTATGGCACAAATCCATATATTCTTTTGAACTGGCAAGATAATGTAAATGCATTATTTACATTAGCGCATGAATTTGGACATTCAGTTCATAGTTACTATACAAGGAAAAATCAACCATATGCTTACGGTAACTACTCTATCTTTGTAGCAGAAGTTGCTTCGACATGTAATGAAGCATTACTTAATGATTATCTCCTTAAAACGATTGATGATGAACAAAAACGAATCTTCTTATTGAATCATTATTTAGAGGGGTTCAGGGGCACTGTATTCCGCCAGACTATGTTTGCTGAATTTGAGCATTTAATCCATCAAAAATTACAAAACAATGAGGCCTTAACAGCCGATTTATTAACCCAAGAATATTATGCCTTGAATAAAAAATATTTTGGTGATGAGGATATTGTCATTGATGAAGAAATTGGTCTAGAATGGGCAAGAATTCCACATTTTTATTACAATTATTATGTTTATCAATATGCAACAGGCTTTAGTGCAGCCACCGCATTATGCAAACAAATTTTAGAAGAGGGTGAACCTGCAGTAAAACGCTATATTGACTTCTTAAGCTCTGGAAGCTCTGATTACCCAATTGAGGTCCTTAAGAAAGCTGGAGTGGATATGGCGAGTGCGGATCCAATTAAAAATGCTTGTAAGGTGTTTGAAGAAAAACTTAGTGAATTGGAACAGCTTTTATCTTAAGGAAAAGAGTAGGTGCTCTGTTTAGGCCAAAGAGGCTCTAGATAATGAAAAGGGATGGTTGCGAATAAGCAGCCATCCCTTTTAAAACCCTTTAAAATGTTTTCGATGATTGATTGCTGAAAAGAAAATGAAGAAAGAAATGAACAATAGTGGAATGCTAATTAGTAACGGGAACAGTTTCATTAACGCTAGAATGTGAAAGAAAAAGGAACAACAAATAAAAAGGATCATCAAAAGAAAAGTAAATTTATTCAAGATCTGTACTCCACCTTTTCGACTTTAGTCATTCTTATTGTATTGTCCAAAGACCACTTATATGATTATGACAATAATGTGAAATAAAACACAAACTTATTGTCAGGGTATTTGTTCCCATGATATATTCTATACATGAAGTTGTTCACAACAAACATATACCCCTTTGTTTGACCGTGAAAATTTCTCCCATCCCCTTTGTTCGTATAATAGGAAAAGGCCTTGCAGCGATGCAAGGCCTTTTTCATTTAATCAGAGAATAAAGATTCAAAAAAACTTGCCAAAACCCCATAAAAACAGAAAAAATCCATAATGAAAAAGAAAAAAGCCAGGATCCATTATGGTCCTAGCTGTGTTAACCTTCAATATACTTCCAAAATGTACCGTGTTTAGCCTTAATTTGTTCAACCATTTGCTTCAAAAGTAATTTTTTCATTTCTCGCTCCACTTGGGCAATAGTCATGTTATAGACTACGGCAATTTCTTGTGAACCAACGAGCCGGAAGAATTTTATGAATTCTACTAATGGTGGAAGGGGCGAACGGCTTGGTGGCTCAGAAAGCATTTCCTCGAGAATCTGAACATAAATCTCATATGAATAAACCCCAGTTATTTTAATCCCTTCTTCTTCGGCATTTTCATTGAAAAATACGAGTGTTGGAATTTCCTGTACATCCATTTCAGCCGTAATTTTCAAGTCACATTGAAAAGCTTTTGCAGCACTATCCGAATGTATATCTGAAATAAACTCTTCCACATCAATTCCAACATTCTGTGCACATTCCTTTAATATCTCAACTGTTGAGATATTTTGCTTTTTTAAAAAAAGTACTTCCTGGAGCTTTCGTAAAAATTTGATTCCTGCTCTTCTCCCTTGTAATTCAGCTGCTTTTATCGCAATGGAAGCAACATATGGAGAGGATATTGGGTTCTCAAGCCAAAGGTTTCCATCGCATGACATGCCAGTGCGACTCGCTGTTTTTTCCCATAGAATTGCGATGTTTTCGTAATTTTTTTTCTTGCTAACGTTTAAATTCGCAAGTTTTCCACTTAATATATGTTTGATGGAAAAATACTGCCCGTATTCGATTTTTAGCTTTTTTAAAATGGGTTCGAGTGCCCAGCATTCGGGACAGATAGGGTCAACAAAAAAGTAGATTTCAATTGGTTTTTTATCACTTCCGTGACAATGATGGGCCGAAAACAAATGTTCATGCTTACTCACGAATCCTCACCTGACAACTCTTCTTTGTCATCTGGGGTATTAATCATATATTGGGCAGTCATCACAAGTCGCGAATAAAAATCCTCTCTAACAGTGCCCTCTAACTCGACCGTATTCATTGCTTGACCCATACACGATAACCACGCCTTTGCACGTGTTGGCGTGATTGGAAAAGGAGAATGACGAGCTCTCATCATGGGATGGCCATGTTCTTCAGTATATAATGCAGGACCGCCTAAATATTGGGTTAAAAATTGCTTTTGTTTCCTTGCAACTTCAGATAAATCATTAGGAAATATCGGTGCAAGGTCAGGATCTTTTGCAACCAGTCCATAAAAAGTATCGATAATTCGCTGCAGTTTTTTTTCACCAACTACCTCGAATGGTGTCGTTTTTTTCTCGACCATGTTGATAACCCCTTTATATTTTTGTACGAAGAAGAGGTCGGAACATTGCAAAAGCAAATCAATTTATCAAAGATAAATGAAAGTCCTACTACTTTCACCACAAATTAGGTAAAGATTAGCTTTGCTTGCACCGCCTTCTTATATTGGTTTAAAACAATTAACTATTCAATTCTTCATGAAAAGCTATATACTTTTGTAACTTTATTTTAACAATGCATTTTTCATATCTCAAATAAATAGCTTAGAAAATAGCTGCATTTATTAGATTGCACAAAAAAACCACTTGTTACTAGAAACAAGTGGTAAAGAGTAGTGGAAAAATCATCCATAAAATGAATTAGTAATGTTGCGAACATAGTTTTGAGTTTCTTTAAAAGGAGGTATTCCTCCGTATTTATCAACATTTCCAGGTCCAGCATTATAGGCGGCTAAGGCAAGATTAATATTATTGTCGTATTTATCAAGCATTTGTTTTAAGTATTTGCTGCCAGCAAGTATATTTTGTTCAGGATCTAAAGGATTTTCTGCACCTAAAGATCGGGCTGTTTCGGGCATAAGCTGCATTAGCCCAGAAGCTCCAGCATTACTAACTGCATTTGGATTAAAGTTTGATTCATGCTTGATTACGGATTTGATTAACTTAGCAGGAATATCATAAGCCTGGGAAGCTTTATTAATGATATTATCCAGATTAGACGAGTCTGTTTTTAATAAAGATATTGGTGGTAAACTTGTTTTGGCAATTGAAGTTAGAGGAGAACTAACATTATTACTAAGTGTTTGTGATACATTACTGTTTGACATTAATTCACTTAATAGATCTTGAAAAATGGATGAGTTATCAGTGGAAGTTGTGCTAAAGGTCTGTACCGCTTTTAGCTCCAGCATCACTTTAAGCTTGTCAATATTCATGGAAGAGTTCCCCTATCTAGTTCATTAATCTGTATTTTTTATCTAGTAACAAAACCTAACAGTATTATTATCAAGTATGAATTCATGGCATTGAACAATTAGAGATCAAATAGAAGGGCGTCTAGGACTGTCCAAGATTCTTTTTCATTTCTAGGTAAAATCGAACTATTTTATTTTTCGTTTCCCTTTGAGGAATCCCGTGTTGATTCAAGAATTGAAGAAAAAGTTGTTTGCCACGCTGATAGTTCTCTACCTCATATTCTACCTCATAATCCTCTTTATTTAAATAGGAACTATAGTCTAAAACAAGTAGTCCATTTTCATAATTGAATTCTGCTCTCTTCGTCGTTAATGACCCAAAATACATTAAATTTGAAAAGGGAATTTCCATTTTTGAAACCAGGTTTTGGATCATTCCTACAGGTAGAATACCTTTTGAAAAAGCAATAGAGGCTTCTTCTTTTGATAAAATTTGGTTTGTTTCCAATAAACCGTCCGTAGCAGGTTGTTTTAATGTCATTTCAAAATGATTCCCCTTTTGCCGAATCCTTAAAGCAGAATTTTGTTCCTTAAGATCAAAAGTAGAGGTATCAAAGTAATGATTTTCTTGGGTGAAAAAGGCATCCTCTGGTAGTGAGAAAAAGGAGATTAACCTTTCATATTCTTCTTTAATTAGTAAGTTTTTAAATTCAATTTCTATGTTTTGTGACAAGATCATTCGTTCCCTTCTGAAAATATCTAATTTCATTATCGCATACTGTAACCATTGGGAAAAATGGGTTATTTATGCTAAAATAGGTAGGTGAATATGGAGGTTAATAAGAATGCAGAAAAGTATAACGATTAATTCAACGGATGTAATCAATAATAAATTAATGGTAGAAGCGAATGTCTCCATAAAAGGTTTAATCCCAGGGGAGCAGATGCTTGCAGATTCCGATCATTTTTCATTTATCTATTTATTGGAGAAAGCAAATGAGTATACATATCTAGTGTTGCCAGAAGCAATTTGGCCAGCATTAAAAGAAGTAATTAAGCAGAACCTCCCGGTAATTATAACATTCAATGAGGATCAGCTTGAATTAACAAATTTCAAAGAAGAATTGGAATATCTAATTAGCAATATTAAGGGAAATGGAAATTATGGTGAGGAAATGGTTGAGAAAGTAGAAACCCTTTTTATTTCTGATCTATAGGTTTGGGGTGTTATAATGAAACATTGGGATCAATTTTTAGCTCCATATAAACAGGCCATTGATGAACTAAAGATAAAGTTAAAGGGTATGCGCGGTCAATTCGAATTAGACTCGAGCCCATCACCAATTGAATTTGTTACGGGTAGAGTGAAACCAATTGCAAGTATCCTTGATAAGGCGAATCAGAAGGGAATAAGGCTTGATCGATTGGAAGAAGAAATGCAAGATATTGCAGGACTTCGCATGATGTGTCAATTTGTTGATGATATCCATACGGTAGTAGATTTGTTAAGGCAGCGAAATGACTTTGAGGTTGTTGAAGAACGGGATTATATTTCCCATAAAAAAACAAGTGGTTATCGCTCTTACCATGTTGTGATTCGCTATCCTGTCCAAACGATTCACGGAGAAAAGAAGATATTGGTTGAAATCCAAATTCGGACGCTTGCAATGAATTTCTGGGCAACTATTGAACATTCACTAAACTATAAATATAAAGGCGCATTTCCGAACGATATTAAAATGAGATTGCAAAGGGCTGCTGAGGCAGCATTTCGTTTGGATGAGGAAATGTCGTTAATTCGTGGTGAAATACAAGAAGCCCAGGCATTTTTTACAAGAAAAAAGGAATTAAAACAAAATGAAAAAGAGTAATGGAAGATGTATATGCAGATGATTAATATGAGGGGTAATCAAAAAATGAAATTTGCCATCACATCAAAAGGTGACCAAAAGTCAAATACGTTAATGCATAGGATGAGAACGTATTTACAAGACTTTGAACTTGAATATGATGAGGATCAACCTGATATTGTTATTTCAGTTGGCGGCGATGGCACCCTCTTGTACGCTTTTCATCGTTATAGCAGCCGGTTAGATAAAACATCCTTTGTCGGTGTTCATACGGGGCATTTAGGTTTTTATGCAGACTGGACTCCGGATGAAATTGAAAAACTTGTGATTGCAATTGCAAAAACTCCTTATCAGGTGGTGGAATACCCTCTGTTAGAAGTCCTTATTCGCTACCGACATGGCGGGAAGGAAGCAAGGTACCTTGCTTTAAATGAATCAACTGTAAAAAGTATTGAAGGTACCACAGTTATGGATTTGGAAATTCGCGGTGACCATTTTGAAAGGTTTCGCGGTGACGGTCTTTGTGTGTCAACCCCATCGGGTAGTACAGCATATAACAAAGCCCTTGGAGGAGCAATTATCCACCCGTCTATACCAGCTATTCAAGTGGCTGAGATGGCTTCTCTTAATAACCGTGTGTTTCGAACGGTTGGTTCACCACTTATTCTTCCAGCACATCACACGTGTATGCTTAAACCAGTTAATCGGTCAGATTTTCAAGTCACCGTTGATCATTTAACGATGTTGCATAATGATGTAAAATCAATCCAATTTAGAGTACCAGAAGAAAAAATCCGATTTGCTAGGTTTCGACCATTCCCTTTCTGGAAGAGAGTGCATGATTCGTTTATATCGGATTCCGATTAATTTTTCTATGAAGAAAAGGGGCGGAGTTATACACCAAAGAATCGGGCCACTCTATTCGTAGTATGAATTTAAACTATTAGTAAGATCGGCTTTGCTTACACAGCTTAATACTATGAAAATTCTTCATTTTAAATGGTTTGGGTGGTAACGCCATATACTTTTTGTACGGGGTAAAAATGATGTCTAATCGTTTTAGTATTCAATGGGTCATTGATCAACAAAGTTCGGGAAAGCTGATTAAAGAATATCTAAGAGAACAAGAAATATCTCGGACCGCTCTAACGGATATTAAGTTTAAAGGCGGGGCCATTCTTGTTAATGACAAGGAAGAAAATGTTCGTTATAAATTGCAGCAAGAGGACTCTCTAAAATTGATTTTCCCGTCTGAGATACCGAGTAAAGGTATTCCAGGTGAGGATATTCCATTAGATATTGTCTATGAGGATAATTATTTGCTGGTAGTGAACAAGCCGGCAGGAATGAACACTATCCCTTCTAGAGAACATCCTTCTGGAAGTCTCGCAAATGCACTTGTAAGATATTATCAAACAATTGGAACTGAAGCCACGTCCCATATTGTAACCCGTCTTGACAGGAATACTTCTGGGATCGTGTTAATTGCGAAACATCGCCATGTCCATCATTTATTTAGTAAGCAGCAAAAAAGTGGTGGTGTGAAAAGAACGTATGAGGCGTTTGCTAGCATGCATATTGCAGAAAATAACGGTACCATTAAAGAGCCAATCGGAAGAAAAGATGATAGTATCATTGAGCGGGAAGTACGTGCAGATGGACAATATGCCTGCACCCATTTTCAGGTACTCGCAAGATTTGATACCTTTACCCATATCCAGCTACAGCTCGAAACAGGCAGAACACATCAGATAAGAGTCCACATGTCATTTTTGGGACATCCATTGCTTGGAGATGATCTTTATGGGGGGAATACCTCTATTATCAATCGTCAGGCATTGCATTGTAGGCAGATCACATTTCCCCACCCATTTTTGAAGCAAGAAATGACGTTTTCGGTGCCGCTTCCTCGGGACATGAATGATGTTTTATTAAAACAAAGCTGACCAATCGAATGGTCAGCTTTGTTTGTTTTTGAATTCCACACATATAGGGTGCTGAACCGAGAAAAAACTGCTTATGGCCTGGGAAAACCTAATATATCGGCGAAAAACTCCAATATATCAGCGGAAAACCTGGGTATATCGGCGAAAAGATGGATATATCAGCGAAAAACCTGGTATCCAGCGAAAACCCCTGATATTTCAGCAAAAAAATACTTATATATCCACGAAAAATCTGATATCCGTCAAAAACCCAATATATCAGCGAAAACCCTGGGTATATCGGCGAAAACCTGGGTATATCGGCGAAAACCTTCGATATATCAGCGAAACCTATTTTTTAAGCAAAATCCTTAAATTTTTCTTCAATATACGGCATCGTAGATGGAACGGAAACAATGTCCATTTCAGGATATCTCAATGCAGTTAGTTTTCCACCAAAAACAGCCCCGGTATCAACATTATACGTATTGTTGATGATTCGTGCTTCTTTGACGGGGGTATGACCATAAACTATACAAGCATCACCATTGTATTCTTTGGCCCAATCTCGCCGGACTGGTGACCCATCAGGGTGCTTTTCACCAGTTATATCTCCGTAAAGAACAAATGATTTAACCTTTGAATCGGTCCTTCCAATATACTCATTTTTTATTCCCGCATGGGAGATGATAAGCTTTTGGTTGTCTAATGTTAGATAGATTGGTGCTGTCTCATATAGCTCGAGAAACTTTTGGCGAGTGATCTGTTGATTCTTTTTGTCCAACGCTTTAAATTCAGCAACAGTGGTTTCAAGCCCATGGGCAACTAATACCTTGTTTCCAAGGAAGTACCGATACAATTTATTACAGTGATTACCAGGAGTGTAAAATGCTTTTTTTTGAGCAACAAGTCTATAGATAATATCAATTACTTTTAGAGATTCTGGTCCACGGTCAGTTAAATCGCCAACAAAGCCAAGTACACGTTCATTAGCATGGATTGGAATTCCGCTATCCCATTTGTAACCAAGCTTTTCTGTTAAGTCTTGAAATTCTCTCAAACAGCCATGAAGATCTCCAATTATGTCAATATTCAAGGAGAGCCCCCCTTTTTTGTAGTATCAAATTTTATATGTCTTTTGAAATTTTCTAGCTCCAGGTGCTATCCGATTTGTCCGACGACTCCTTATATTTGTATAACATCGATAGGCCAATCACCAAGCTTTTCTTAGTCAGTTTATTTTTGCTTAAAAAGATGTAATTTAGTAGTAGTTAATCTAAAATCTTTTACAAATTTCGAAAGAGGACTAAATTTTGATCAACATGCAACTAAATGATCTTGATCGTAACGAGCTTAAAGAAATATGCAGAAGAATTGAAACGAGAACTTGAATTCGGTAAGCTTTGCTAAAATGGCATACTTATGGAATAATGAGAATTGAACTTTTCTTTTTTTTGTTAATGGTGTAAAATTAGTACCAGATACTAATAACTTGTAATAACAGGGGGGCTAAGAAATGACTCTTTCTTTAGCTGGAAAAACATATGTCGTAATGGGTGTTGCTAATAAACGTAGTATTGCATGGGGAATTGCGCGTTCTTTACATAATGCAGGCGCAAGATTAATTTTCACATACGCTGGTGAAAGACTTGAGAGCAGTGTTCGCGAACTTGCCGATTCACTTGAAGCTGAAAATACACTAGTATTACCATGTGATGTAACAAATGATGAGGAAATTGCAAAATGTTTTGCAACGATTAAAGATGAAGCTAGTGTGATCCATGGAGTAGCACACTGTATTGCTTTTGCGAATAAGGAAGAGCTTCAGGGTGAATATCTGAATACAACTCGTGATGGATTCTTACTTGCTCAAAATATTAGCTCATATTCTTTAACAGCAGTCACGAAGGAAGCACGCGGCCTAATGACTGAGGGCGGAAGCATTGTTACACTTACCTACTTAGGTGGGGAGAAAGTAATTAAGAACTATAATGTCATGGGTGTTGCTAAAGCATCACTTGATGCAAGTGTTCGTTATCTTGCTGCTGATTTAGGCAAAGAAGGCATCCGCGTAAACTCCATTTCTGCAGGACCAATTCGTACCTTGTCCGCAAAAGGAGTAGGAGATTTTAACGCGAGCTTAAGAGAACTTGAAGAAAAAGCTCCACTACGTCGAGCAACTACACCAGAAGAAGTCGGTGATACGGCATTATTCTTATTCAGTGATCTTTCACGTGGAATCACAGGAGAAAATATTCACGTTGATTCCGGATACCATATTCTATAAGGTTAAAACCCGCTTCGTTATGAGGCGGGTTTTTCTTTGCCTTACGATCAATCGTAACTTCCAGCCTACTACATTCATATCATATATGGATGTTTGAAGGAGGGGATATTTTAATGAATAAGAGCTTGGAAAAAACCTATTTTTTTCCTTTATTATATATACAACAACCTCAGATGAAGTCTCCAAAGGCAAAAATGCAATCTGACTTCAGGTTTTGGGATAAAAGAGAACCGATCAAGAGAAAAAAAGAAACTAACGATGAAGAAAAGAATACTATAGAAGGCCTTGAGGAAAAAGTAGGAGAAGAACAGGAAAAATTGGATAAGAGTAATTCCGAAAATAAACTAATAAAAGAAGAAATAGGGATTCAAAATAGTGTAAATGAAAGTAATATCGTAAAGGGAGAATATCATCCCGAATTTATTAATAAGAATTCTGAGGTACGAGACTCTGACTATGTGCAACCAATGGATTCGAGCGTGTATGTCCATAACCGTACAGAAGAAAAAAATGAAGCACAAGCTCCCCAAAAAAGAGTTCCATTTAATGAACAGGGATTTGAAGATAAAGTAAGATATTTAACAGCAATCCCCATGACCACGGTAAAAATTCTTTTTGAATTTATCATGACTGATAAGAAATATACCGGATATTTTCTTTCAAACAAGGATAATTTTTTACAGGTTATGCAGATTGAAGGAAAAGATCCAATAAGACTGCCATTGCATTCCCTTATGGATATAAGAATGATTGGCATATAAAAAAGTGGCTTACCATATCAGGTAAGCCACTTTTTTAAAATTAAAGTGTGACAGGCTCCAAACAAGTAATAGCACAGAAACAGTTCAAATCAATGGTGATACAAATTCCTGTTCTTTTAAGATGAGAAATATTTATACCACCAAGTTGATCACAAGGACTTGTTGGGCAGCCATGAGCCCCCGCAATTTCTAGTAATTCTATGACTGCGCAACAATTACCATCCACTGAAGTTACTCTGAAAATAAATGTTTCTACACATTCGAATTTGTTATCTACTATCGCAACACCAGTTCCAAGAAAAGGATCACAGCCACAATAAAGAATGACTGGAATCGTGTTAGGAGCTGTTGTAGCCGGGGAAACCCCACTTAACAATTCTTGGATAGATCTTTCGCAGCTGATGTCACAGCCACTTGTAACAGGGGATACTTGGTCTTGTGCATCTGCGATTGCCCTTAACACTGTACATACACATTGATCTTTATGACTTACTTTGTGACCACACGCCATTAATTTTTCCATCTCCTTATTTTATTTTGAATGAATTGTCCCTATTAAGATATGGAATGATGTTTTTTTTGTGTGGGTAAGTGACTATTCGATTAAGATACATACGTATAAGGGCGTAATCTGCTTATTTTTGCTAATTGAGCAGCTTGCAAACATAAAGTCTAGAACTTGAAGTTCCTTTTTTAAGGACAAGTTCCTATTTTGCATAAAAAGCACCTCATTGTGAAAAATAAAGAAATGCAGATTATAACTAGAACAGGAAGATGGAAAATGAGAAAAAAATATGGATTATTGATGTTTTGTTGCTTGGGTATCCTAGCTACAGGATGCGAGCACTCTGAACAAAAAGATGTGAGCAAATTAGCGATAGTAAAAACGATCAATCCTTCAGCCGTTGCCATTGATAAAAATCAACCTGGAGGCAATGATGTTGAGCAAGTTAAAGAAGATATTAGCTCACTACCGGAGCTTTATGATGTAGCAGTAATAAAGGGCAAGAAAGATATCCTTGTTGCATACAAAGTAAAGCATTTGCACAGATTCAAGATGAAGGCAATTGAGAAAAAGATGAACAAAATGCTAGAGAAGAAGTACCCTAAGGAAAATTTCACAGTGTCGAGTGATTACAAGATTTTTCTTGAAGCGGTTAAGCTAAATGAACGGATCAAGTCAAAGAACTATTCAGATAAAAAGGCAGAAACACGACTTAAGCAGATAATAAAAATGACAAATGAAATGACTTAAGAAAAGAGGCAGTTTTATGGCTAGTAAACAAAAAAATATGACTCCCCAACAGCAAAGTTATCAAAAATTACAGCAAAAGATTGAGCTTAAACGCCCGGTCTTAAAAAATTGCCTTAAAGCATTTTTGGTAGGTGGACTTTTTTGTGTTGTCGGGCAGGCAATTAGTTATTTTTATATTTATTTTTTTAATTTTACAGAGAAAACTGCAGGGAATCCTACTGTGGCAACAATGGTATTTATATCGATGCTACTAACTGGATTTGGTATATATGATCGAATTGGACAATTTGGTGGAGCAGGCAGTGCTGTCCCTGTAACAGGGTTCGGGAATGCTGTGATATCTGCAGCAATCGAGCATCGTACAGAAGGGTTTGTGTTAGGGGTAGGAGGCAACATGTTTAAGCTTGCCGGATCAGTTATCCTCTTTGGTGTTTTTTCAGCCTTTGTTGTGGCATTAATTAAAACATTACTGGGCTTATGGGGGGTTTTGTAATTGTTAAAAGGGCATCAATCTTGGATATTTCAAAACCGGCCAATGATTGCCGCAACTGGTGTAACGGGGGGACCGTTTGAAGCGAATGGAAACCTAGCGAGGGACTTTGATTTACTTCATGAAGATTTATGGATGGGAATGGAAACGTACGAAAAGGCACATAGAGCTATGGTTGAGGAAGCGATGAAGACTGCATTAACAAAAGCAAATGTGCTAAAGGAAAAGGTTCAATTTATCATGGCAGGAGACTTGATCAATCAAATTACCCCAACTAATTTTTCAGCTAGAACAATGCAAATTCCCTGTTTTGGTTTGTTTAGTGCCTGTGCTACCTCTATGGAGGGATTAGCGTTGGCATCCTTTGTTGTAAATTACCAAGGAGCTAATTACATATTAACTGGGGCTTCAAGCCATAATGCAGCCGTTGAAAAACAATTTCGCTACCCAACAGAATATGGTGGTCAAAAGCCTCCAACAGCACAATGGACTGTTACAGGCGCAGGTGTGGCCCTTGTCTGTCCGAATGACGCATCACTTAAAAATCCAGTAACAACAAGCGCTACAATTGGAAAAGTCATTGATATGGGTCTCACGGATCCTTTTAATATGGGAGGTGCAATGGCACCAGCTGCTGCAGACACCATAATGGCACATTTTCGTGATTTGCAATTGGATCCTTCTTATTACGATTTAATTATTACAGGTGACCTTGGCAGGATTGGTAATGAAGCGGCATATGAGGTTCTTCAAAAAAGTGGACTAAAGATAGAAAAAAGTAAATTTCAGGATTGTGGTTTACTAATATACAAAGAGGATCAACCCGTTCAATCAGGTGGAAGTGGGGCAGGTTGTTCTGCAACGGTCTTATATGGTCATTTATTAAATCAAATGAAAAAGGGTGTTTATAAACGAATTCTTGTTGTTGCAACAGGCGCTTTATTGTCTCCCTTAACCTTTCAGCAAAATGAGAGTATCCCATGTATTGCTCATGCTGTAGCAATTGAGATGGATGGTGAAAAGGGGTGATCAAATGTTAGCGATGTTTTTTTGGGCATTTGTTATAGGAGGAATCATTTGTGTAATCGGCCAGCTATTATTTGATGTAGCAAAATTGACTCCAGGGCATACATTAAGTTTATTGGTGGTAGTCGGAGCTGTATTGGATGGGTTCGGCTTATACGAACCATTAATAGATTTTGCAGGAGCTGGAGCAACAATCCCGATCACAAGCTTTGGGAATTCCCTTGTTCATGGAGCATTACAAGAAGCGGAATTACATGGAATCGTTGGAGTATTAACTGGAATGTTTGAGGTAACAAGCTCTGGAATATCTGCAGCAATCATATTTGGATTTATTGGTGCGCTCATATTTAAGCCAAAAGGATAATTAGTTGAAAAAGCATTAGATGGTTGCCTATACACTTTTAAGCCTTGTTTCATATGTTATTTATGAGATAACAAAAGTGAGGTGACTAATTATGTTCTGCGGATATGGTGGATATGGATATGGTGGCGGAGGCTTTGGAATGGGCTCCACATTTGTATTAATCGTAGTATTGTTCATTTTGTTAATCATTGTCGGAGCAAGCTTCATTTAATAGGCGTCGAATTTTAGTGGGGTTGACCAGAAATGGTCTACCCTTTTTGTTTTTGATTAGGAAAAAATTATTTATCTGTGGATAACCTTAAATGAATGGATCCGCGCCCAGCTTCATCTCCTTAGAAATTCAAGGTTACTTCAGTTCTGCACACTTTGCGCCCTCCTTCATACAATAAAGTAGTTTATGAAGGAGCGTGAATTCAAGATGAATAATGATTTTTTCAAGAACCTTGAAAAGAAAACTGGCGTTAATATGCAAGATATTTTTGAATTAGCAAATTCATTACAAAATGCAAACTTCAAAGATGAAAAAACAGTGCGCAGTGTAATTCGGAGAGTTTCACAAATTGCTAATAAGCCGGTAAATAAAGAAACTGAAGATAAAATTGTTCAATCCATCATCAATGATGGAAAACAGCTTGATTTCAATACAATTGCTAAAATGATGAATAAAAAGTAGAAATGAAGACCTATTTCCGGTTATTCGGGATAGGTTTTTTTCTTTAGGTAGCTTTGTGATCGTGAAGCGGCAAAAAAGCACCATCAATGGAGGTCAATGATACCCTAGGGACAAAAAAACCGAGCAATGCCCGGTTTCTCTTATTTGATATTCTTTTTTAAGGGAGTGAGGAATCTTGAACTATGAGATTTTTTCCCTCTCCTATTCTGCAGGACAGAAAGAAAGAGCTGTTTTTTTGCCCTTGTAATAGCAACATATAGGAGTCTTCTTTCTTCCTCAAGGGGAGCAAAATCTCCATTTCGATAACTATCTAATGCAAAATCATGTGGAAGGCTCCCGTCCACTACCCCTAAAATATATACCGAAGAATACTCTAAACCCTTAGCACGGTGAATAGTACTTAGAGCAATAGCATTGTTAAAATGCTTGCCTAGTTTTTTTACTTCTTTAATCATTGCTGACATATGCTCGGCATGCATGAGAAGGGCCTCAAGTGAATCAAAGGCATTCGCTGCAACCTTTAGATCCCTAAGATCATCTGAACCTCGCTCAAGTTTACTTGCTTCATTGCCTCTTTTTTTCAAGAAATCAAGGAACCCGATTTCTTTTTCGATTGTTTCAATAGCATTGAAGGGTTTTAAATGTTTTAATGAACGGATTAATTGGACTGCTTTTTTTAATTTCTTTTCCTGAAATGAATGATTGGTTTTAAGATGTAGGAGCGCCCCAAGGTAACTGCAATCATGAAGAATGCTCAGTGCTTTTACATCCTGTAATGCAGATTGTTTTAAAAATAAAGTAGGCAAAACATCTGATAGTGCTGCCTGGTTATCTTCATTTAGACTAATTTTTAAAAATGAAAGGAGGCTTCTCACAATATGCCTGTCATAAAAGCCTTCTGTATCCTGGTCAATTTTAAAAGGAAGATTGGAGCTTGCCAATCTTTCGAAAATGGCTCTTGAACTAGCATTTGTTCGGTATAAGATAGCAAAGTCGGAGGGATCTGCTCCATTTGCAATCCTTTCTTGTAAATCTGTTACGATCATGGTTGCCTCTTCCTCCTCATCGTACGGGAAAAAGAGGAGAGGTTGATGATTCCCTGTAAACTGCGCCTTCATTTTTTTTAGTCTTCTCAGTTTATTAGCTGTAATGACTTGATTCGCACTTGTAATAATTTCATGTGTAGAACGATAATTTTGATCAAGTGTGATGACCAATGCAGTCGGAAAATCTTTTTCAAATTCCAGCAAAAAGCTAGGGTCACTTCCTCTAAAGGAATAGATCGATTGGTCGTCATCTCCAACGGCGCAAACATTCTTATTTTTTTCTGAAAAAAGCTTAATCAGTTCGTATTGCACCTTATTGATATCTTGGAATTCATCAATTAAAAAATAGTGAAACCGATTTTGATATTGCTCAAGTAAGGCTGGGGTAGAGGTAAACAATTGATGGCAGCCAATGAGCATATCATCAAAATCAAAAAGACCTTCGTTGGTCTTGAATTCTTCATATCTTTTGTACAAAAATGCTGTTTTTTCTTCCCATTCAGATTCTGGTTTTACTTCATTAGGTCTCAAAAGAGAGTTTTTCCAAAAGCCAATTTGTTGGAGGGCTAAATCATAAGCAAATTCCTTTTCAGACAAATTCAGCTCTTTCCCAGCATTTTTTAAAATTTGACTCCGTTGCCATTCCTTTTTCAGTAATTTTTCTGATGCCCATTTTTGTGGTTGGTGGAATAAAAGCATCCGGTAAAAAATACTATGAAATGTACCGGTGATCAGTTGATTGATTTTTCCTCTATCCATTTGCGGGTAGGATAGCAATCTAGCTTTCATTTCGGTAGCAGCCTTGGAAGTAAAGGTTACAAGCATCATCGATTTTGGATCTATATTTTTTTCTTTAAGCATATAGGCAGTTCTTGCTGTTAGAACCCGTGTTTTTCCACTTCCAGCTCCAGCTAGAACTAATAAAGAACCTTCCGTTTCCTTCACAGCAGCTGCTTGTGTAGTATCCAATTGAACACCATTTTCAGTTAGATGTTGCAAATAGCTTTGGTCATGGACTAAATTGAAACAAGCCTTCTCTTTAAAAGGAATGCTTGTTTCAATGTACTTCGTTTCCTTAAAAAGGTCAGCGCTTTTTGGGACTTCGGTTATCGTTCTTCCTTGAGGAATTCGAAAACCATTTTGCTCTGTAAAGTGTTGTTCAACCTTTTCTAAAATTGGTTCTATTGAAGTGTGGCAGATTTTTTCCGGTGTACGTGCGTGAAAGAAGTGAGGTTTTTTGGTAATGCCAAGATGAAGACGTACACTTTCTTTACATTCGGGACAAGATAGCTCCTCGTTTTTTCCAGCAGTGTACATTTTTTGATATTGATCTCTTGGCATTTGTTCAAGATTAACTAATTTATTTTGGTAAATTACAGTTTTCATGTAGGATTCCTCTTTTTTTTGTAGAAGGATTTGGTAAGTAATGAAACTACAATTGAATTTTTCAAGTCTATTTATAAACAAGACTTGTTCTATCATAACAAAACAATCTATCTTCTAAAAGGATTCTTTTTCGCTTCAGTCTGAAGAATGAATTGAAAAGGGAGGGTTAAATATGGGGTATATTTTACCAATCCCTCATGAACAGAATGCTCAATATCAAATGAGGGATATAAAGAGTAACTATAATTTTTATCAAATTACACAGGTTCCCAGAACGAACCGGTCTTCGTTACTACAAGAAAAAACGACCCAAGAAAGAGTAAATATAAAATCCTTTCCTGAAATCACGGGGAAGGGGAGGTTTATTGATAAAAGAATTTAACAAGCTAAAAATAGCACAAATGGGCAAGTAGTTCCGAAAGCCTGGAGAAAAAGTGGAATTACATCCGTAAATGGCATAAGTTTTAGAAACATAAATGAAAGGTTAAACAACAATAGTAAAACCACTTGGGTTATTCCAAGTGGTTTTACTTTGAAGCATATGTTTGCTTTATCTATTTAAATGATTTAGCGGTCTCGATTAAATCCGCTTTGGACAATTTCTTATTAGATTGTTCGGTATAATATGTTAAAGTATATTCTAAATCTCTTTCTTTCCATCTTAAAATTTGTTTTTCTTTACTTGCATAATATTGTCCTTTTCTTTCTCCAATTTTGACTTCTTCAGATTTTGCATTAGAATAACCTTCTTTACCTTCTATTATCAAAAGGTCCAAGTGATTGTTATTTCCTTTCCCATAGGTAAAAAAATCAAACATTTTTATATCTGCTTGGATTGGAGGTGAATCAGTTGATGCTTTCACATTTTCGAATGGTAATTTTGTTGGCAATTTAGGTTGGAATCCATAGTCTTTGACTTGTTTTTTTACTATTGAACTATCAAAAGCATATAAGTTGGTGCCATTAGAACTGCATCCCGCAAATAATAGTAGAACGAGAGGTAAAAATATTAATAATTTCTTTTTCAAATTTTCTCCCCCAATAAATTAATTATTAAATTTATTTTAACATAAAATTCCAATTATCTTTACGCTTTTTAAAATAATTTATAAATAACTCAGCAATTAGCAATCAAATTCGCATACTATTAATATATGTTGTTTTGACGTTCTTTTTTCTTAAATGGTGTAGAAGAAAATAAGTGAAATTTAAGTGAAAACCCCTATTTTATGTATTTTGGATTATTATGTTGCAACGATTGAAAGAACGCTTGGATCATTTTGATCCAAGCGTTTCAGTGTATGATAAAATATAGTTTTTTTATATGCAAAATCTATTTTCAAAAATTACACCTCTGTCAGGTCATTTTCACTTATGACAGAGGTGAGTTTTTTTATAATTCTTTAACCATTGTTTTATGTGGGATACCAGCATCCATAAATTCTTCGGAAATAATTTTATAGCCAAGGCCACTATAAAAAGGAATGGCATGTGTTTGTGCATTTAATTTCAGTTTGCGTAGCCCATTAATAGAAGCAAATTTCTCGATTACATCCATAATGGCCTTACCAGCACCGGTTTTCCTTGCTTCTTTTAAAACACAGATACGTTCAACTTTTCCATAGCCATCTACAGACCGGAATCTTCCAGCACCAGTAGGAACCTCGTCATTATAGTAAACAAAATGGGTAGAATCATCTTCATACTGATCAATCTCTTCTTCAGCAGGTACATTTTGCTCATGGATAAAAACTGTTTTTCTAACTGAAAATGCATCTTCTAATTCTTTTTGGTTTTCAACAATTTTAACGGTCACTTATTAAAATTCCTTTCCAAGTCGAAATGTTTCATATACTGTCCATGAACCATTTTCTAATTGGTAGAGAAGATGGAAGCGGTCAATTGTTTCTTCATGTCCCATTTTCAACATTTTAAGTGAGCCATACACATCAGAATGTTCATCGTTTGAAAGCTTCTGACCAATAGTAATATGGGGAACAAAGGAATATTCTACATGATCATCATTAAATTCTTGATTCACTTTTTGGTGTAGGTCTAAAAGTGCCTTTTCGGGTTCAATCTTTAAGTAAATAACATTATTTACTGGCTGGAAAGAGCCGACTTTTGTTGTTCTTGTTGAAAAAGGTTCGAATTCTTTGGCAATCTCGCGTAATTGATCAGCGAATCTTTTTCCTTCATCTTCTGATACTTCAAAGGCGTTCTTTAATGTAATGTGTGGAGAGATTAATGCGTAATGTGGATCATAACGCTTACGGTAGGAATTTACTAAATCTTGAAGTGACTTTGATGGAAAAATAACTACTCCAAATTTCATATAAATAGACCTCCAGTTAAATTTACTTTATTTTACTTCTATTATAGACAGTGAATCTATAAAATGAAAATTTGATGAAAGACTATAACAATACTCTTCAGAATATTATAACAAAATAATCGGATTAATAAAAATAAATTATATTTCGATAACTACGTAATAAATCTAGAAGACAGTCAATAGGGCACGTTTTAAATCTGGCTGCCAGTATGTCCAAGTATGATTTCCATTAAATTCGTCATAAAAATAAGTAAAGGGCATATTAGAAAAAAGCTTCGAAAGCTCTCTGTTTGGCTGAAGAAAATCGCCTGTTTTTCCATTCGTCATCATTACTTCTGTCTCTTGGTTTCCTATGACATGATAAATCTGAAGAAGCTGCGGTTCTGTAAAGTCTTTAACCATATCAATAATACGCTCATTTACAAATGGAGATTGCAGCAATACTTTCCCAAATGTATGTGGGTATTGAAGTGCTGTAAGTAAAGAAACTGTTGCTCCAAGGGAATCACCAATTAAGGTACGTGTCGATCCCATATGGTAAGTTGGGAATTCCTTGTCTAAGAAAGCAACAAGCTCGTGAGCAAGGAAGCGAATATAGGCTTCATTTTGGTCCCCATCAGGATGATATTTCCTGCGGCGATCTGCTACATTTTTATAGGGTATTCCTACAACGATAATGTTTTCAATTTGACGCTCGTATAGAAGCTCATCCGCCACTCGTCCAACTCTTCCAAGCTGAAAATAATCACGACCATCTTGTGCTATCAAGAGAGAGTATTTATATAGGGGTGAGAAATTTGCAGGCAGATAAATGAGAAGCGTCATCTCCTCTCCAAGCTCCTTACTATAAAGCGTAAGTTCCTTTACGGATCCTTTTGGAAACTCCATGGCTAATTCCTCCATTTAATCATTCACTTTTCTACAAGTGAATTTTATCATAAGTTCGTATGAAAAGCTTTTCATATCATTGTCAGATTAATGTAAGTTTAATGAACGAGAGGGGTGTGAGCATTTCAATGAACCCATTTTTTCGGGTTGGAGTCAGGAAGGATGGAGAGTATATTTTCAATACGAAAGGTTCGGATTTGCTTGCGAAGCAGACAGTATGCACGAATGGTATCGCCATTCATCTCTTTCACAATCAACTTTCGTTGTGAAAGTTGTTGATTCTCAGAAAGATAAATCATTTCTAACGGAATATGTTCCTCCATTGAACGCTGGAAAAGACCATTCATCTAAGTCACACCTTTCTTTTCTTCATATTTCCATTATACCCGAACATTAGTTCTTTATTCAAAAAAAGGAAACAAACGTTCTTGTTTTTGGCTTTATTTGTAAGCTTTTCTAGTTCAAAAGGGAGAAGTGGGGAAAATACTATTGACATGGTAATGATTTTTTATATAATAAGTTATGTACCTTAAATAAGAAATATTATTATGACTTGTTAGCTCAGTGGGAGAGCACTTCCTTGACAGGGAAGGGGTCGTGGGTTCGAATCCCTCACAGGTCATCAAATTGAAAAGTCTCAAACCCTTGGCATCAAGGGGTTTGGGGCTTTTTTTGTGTGAGTGAAAAACTTTTGGCTTTTAACAATCAATTGGAATTGCACATTTATTACACATTTTTAACCAAACATTTTGGTTTTTCATTATACTTGTTAGTTTTATAATTTTATGTTGGTTGTTTAGAGAACACAGAAAAAAGTTAAAGAATAAGGCTTATGGAAAAATGCTACTTTTCATAAGCCTTTTGGAATTTTTATCAGTTTTATTTTCTCCATCATTTCTTCATAGTCACCAGTTAAAATTTATATATAAATATAAAACTAAGGCTTGCAAAATGCGAAACAACAGCGGAAGAGTACAAAAGAATCAAAAAGGTTATTCAGTAGAATTTAAATTCCTTTGAATTAGAAAGAAGAATAAGAATTAAAGGAGATTATTTGAAGTTTTGGATAAGTAATTGGAGGAGTAATGTATGATGTTAATTGGCTTTTTGCTATATTTTTTAAGATCATAAATGACCTATTTAATATGCTGTTTTCTTTTTTACACCTAAAATTCCTGTAAAAATATTATTCATGTTGAAGTGAATGAAAAATGAGGAGTGATAGTAATGCAATGGTTATCGTATTTGCTTATCTTAATTTGTCCTCTTATGATGATTTTTATGATGAAAGGGCATGGAGGAGGACATCATAACCATGATAAATCACATGCTAGCCATGACTTGAATAGAAAGGTGGATCTTCTTCAAGAGGAAAATATTAAACTTCGAAATGAAATTGAAACTTTATCATCACTGATGAAAAAAGATTCCTAATATGAAAAGGTCACCCAAATAAGTGGCCTAGTGAAATGTATGCTAAATAAAAAGCTTAAAAACGTTACTTGTTAGTGAAGTAATTGATGTTCCTAATAAATCGCAAAAGATAGCCTTGCCAAAATACGTCAATTATTTCAAAGGGTAAAGTTATTGAAAAATATGATCTCTAATAGAATCCATATAGAACCCGCTATAGGGCGATGCTTATTTGAAGAGGGCATCGCCATGTTGTTATTCAGCAAATTTTGTGGAGGTTCAAATGGGAAGTTATCTTGTAGAACTTGTCATGGTCATTTGTGATATTTTCCTTTCAATCAATAAACAAGGTAGAGACTTTAAAGAAGCTAAAGACTCATTTTTGAAGTCTTATATAATTCTAATAGGTGAATTAATTAGTTATGAATCATGGAACAATTTCAAAAACAGTACCTTGGTTAAAATCAGTTACTATCATAGAGCCATAAACCCCTAAATATAATCTAGTCTGATCCAGGTTCGTTCCCAGACTAACATAATAAGCTGATTGAGTCCCAAAATTATATTCGGTTTTAATAACACTAAAATCATTTAATTTACCATCTGTTCTTACCTTGGTATAAGCTAAAACTCCTCTAACAGGAGGTTTAGTTTCTTCATTCCGAGCTAGATCGGTAAACACAACGCTTCCCGCTAAATTGGGGATTCCATTTCCCATATAGGCTTGCACACCTGTAAGTGAAGTTCCTCCGAACTTATCAGGACGAGGATCTTTATGAAAATAACTAGTCAAAGGTTGTAGACGCCTTATTGAAGTTGTAATTGCTTCATTGTAATAAGCAATTGTTTTCTCATCCAAGGTCTGATTTTTCGGGCAGCCCCTTATAATCGAAGTCGGAAAAGCACCTTCCCATCCTCGCCAGCCAAAGTTGATAAATCCATCTTGGTCAGGTTCAGATTTCATTAAAGAAGTTTGGATAAGCTGAGTAACTGGTATTGGTTTATAATGAACGAATGAAAAAACCGACTCTACTAAATCCTGTCCGACATTTCCTACATATTTAATATACTGATTATGAAACCTTTGAAATGAAACGCCTGTTATATTGCGAACTCCTTTGGCAATTACCGTAAGCGTTTCCTGAATAGGTACGGGAAGTTCATTAAAACGTGTAACTACAGGTGGATTATTAATAAATGTATTCTTACCTACGTCAATTTCAATTATCTTGCCGGCTATTTCCATAATATCCTGACTTAAATTAAATGGATCATATCCTGATCCACCATCTCCAGTTGTTAAAACAAGTTTTCCCGTTTCAGGTGAAAAGTTTAAGCTATTGACACCATTATGATTTAAAAACGGTCTTTTTAAGTTAAGTAATGTACGTCGTTTTTGAGGTTGACTATTCGATTGTAAAATCCATTCTTCTACCGTATCAATATGATCATATTGAGTTTCTCTATTTATCCATTTTTGATTTAAGGTGCTGGGATCACACGGATTAGGCTTAAAATGTCCCGGAAGAGCACCTGGACCTTGTGTTCCAGCTACTGAATAATGAAGATAAAACAGACCGTTATAATAAAATTCGGGATGAAATGCTAGCCCTAGCAATCCCCGTTCATCATAACCACCATTTGAACCACCGAGTTTTATGATTCGAGGACGAATATCTAGAAAGCTCCTTAAACTTCCGTTTCCTATATAAAAGATCTCTCCAACCTGGGTCGCAATAAATAATCTTTCAATTGTGTCACCCGGAAGTATAGCTGTTTTCAAAACAGTTGGTAAATTTAACTTACTAATAATAGGTCGTAAACTAACCTTAACATTTATCACCAACTCTACACTCCTTCTTATTGTTTTCTTTTATAAGAATATGATTAGAGCCGTTCTATTAGCACCAAATTGGAGCTTAGGAATCTGACGCGTTCTGCCTAGCGAATTCAAACTCAAGAGTACTTGATTAAAGTAGGATTACCGTACTTTATTGTTGAACTTCTGTATTAAGCAAACTGACAGTTAAGTTTAATAAGGTTGTGTACATTTTTAAGGACCAATTCAATTGAATTTGTTCCTTTTTTATTTGACCCTAAATCCCCCCTGAGGGGATAATTGGGGGAAGGAGTAATAAATAATATGTAGTGAAAATCAACAACATCATCATCACAATCACAAGGAACAAAAAAATATTATTAATCGTCTTTCTCGAATTGAAGGTCATGTAAGAGGAGTAAAACAAATGGCAATCGATGGTAGTGATTGTCCTGATATTCTTCTTCAAATTGTTGCCATTAGAAAAGCACTAAACAATTCAGCGAAAAATACTTTCACAGACCATATGGAAACTTGTCTTGTAGATGCAGTGCATCAAGGGAATGAACAAGAGGTTTTACTAGATATAAAAAAAAGCATTAGATAATTTTATTCGATAAGGGGATTGAAATAAATGGGGGAAGAAGAAATACAAGAGGATAAAACAGCCAAACAAAAATTTACTGCAATTGTTACCCTAGCTGTTCCAGCAATGATTGAAAATATTTTGCAAACCGTAGTTGGTTTCGTTGATACTCTTTTTGTTTCAAAATTAGGATTAAATGAAGTAACAGCTTTAGGTGTTGCTAACGCAGTTTTGGCTGTTTATATCGCTATTTTTATGGCACTGGGCGTCGGAACTTCTTCACTTATTGCAAGAAGTATTGGAGCAGGAAATATAGATAAAGCTAAATCCATTGCCCGTCAATCAACAATAATTTCAGCAATTTTTGGACTGTTGTTTGGACTTACTACTTTGTTTTTTAGTGAACCATTACTTCGATTGATGGGGGCAAAATCGAGTGTATTGGCAGATGGAATTACCTATTTTCAAATAGTTGCCATCCCTTCTATTTTTATTTCCCTAATGTTTATTTTTGGAAGTATTTTGCGTGCTTCTGGAGACACCAAAACACCAATGAAGGTGAGCTGGTGGATAAATTTTATTCATATTGGATTAGATTATGTTCTCATTTTCGGAGTCTTTGGATTAAAGGGATTTGGGGTAGCTGGAGCTGCATGGGCAACGGTTATTGTACGGTTAATTGGAACAGTATTATTGTACTTTTATATTAAAAGGTCAAAAGTTTCCTTTTCTATCTTTGGTTCATATTCACAAGAGGATTCTTTCTCTATTTTGAAATTATCTACACCAGCGGCAATTGAACGATTAATCATGCGATTAGGTCAGGTTCTTTATTTTGGATTAATTGTAAAAATTGGAGCAGATACTTATGCTGCCCATTCAATAGCAGGAAATATCGAAACATTTTCTTACATGCCTGGTTATGGATTAGCGATAGCTGCTACTACTCTCGTTGGTCAGAGTGTTGGTGCAAAACGTTCCAAAGAGGCTTACCAATATGGCATGATGACAACATGGATTGCAGTCGGTTTTATGTCCTTTGTTGGTGTATTGTTGTACTTTCTGTCTCCTTGGTTCGCTACATGGTTTACCACAGACAAAAATGCTGTATATATGATTGTTACTGCTTTGAGGATTGATGCTTTTGCCCAACCAGCTTTAGCTATCGGTTTGGTATTGGCTGGTGCTCTACAAGGTGCTGGTGATACAAAAAGCCCGATGTATAGTACAGCTATTGGTATGTGGGTCATACGAGTACTTGGTGTTTATATTCTCGGAATTCATTTTGGAATGGGAATCGTAGGAGTTTGGCTTTCTATTGCAATCGACTTATACGTTAGAGCAATATTCTTACTTTATAGATTTAGGAATACTTCAAAAACAAGAAGCAGAAGAGCGAATGCTATGGGATAGGTTTATCTACTTTGTTCAACTACCATGGAGATTTATTGCAGAAATGAAAAAGATAAGTTAAGTTCAAGAAAAAATCAGAGTTGCTGCAAAAATGGCTAATATGGAGGAAGACTTTATCGAAATAGGAAGGGGGCAATACACTGAGGTTTATGCACCTGAAATTATGCGTTTGTGTAATGCTCGGGGAAGGATTTCAATTGAGATTCATTTGTTTTCGTAATTGCTTTGCTCTATATAATAATAGTCAAAATTTCTTCAAGCTTTCTCGATAATTTCTTCAAACTTTTAAACTACTATAACAGTATCAATATTAGTTTCAAAATAATTGAAAAGTCCTACCTAAGGATTAGCTAAAACTGAAACAGGAAGGAAAAGTTGTTGACGATGGCATAAATATTGCCCCGGACTTAGTTGCAAATGTTGATATAGTAATTGGAACTTACACGGATGTATTGATGTTGATGAGGTATTAACTTTATTTGCGAAGGCTTATTGAAAATTGATGATGTCATTTGTCCCACTAAAACTAAGATAAGAAAAATTCTTTTTGTGAGTAAATACTAAATAAGCTTTATAATGATAAGTTTAGATTTAGAATTGTTCTTAATACAATGAGAGATTTTCAAAAAGATGAAATAAACAGAATGGAGATGTTTATATTGGAAACTAAAAGTAATTATAAAATTGAGTTAATTGGAATTTTGGTAGAAATAAATCGTCTAGTTACCGAGCATTTAAATGTCCAAAAAAGTATTTTTAACCCCCCACTTAGAACTAAAATCTTCCGAAAAATTGATTTCAAAAGTTTCTACGAAACTAACAAAAAAATTCAAACAGAGCTATATCAAAAAATTAGAAGAATGCACAATGACAAAAAGGATTTAAATAGAGATCCCTTCATTTACGGAGGAATAAAAGACTATGCTCTTCTATTTCATACCTCCAGCGAAAAACTCACAAGAATCATTTTCGAATTACACCTTAAGTCTAAGAAAGAAAACAAATTATCCGATGAAGAATACAATCAATTAGTTAATGAATTTCAAGTAATTGAAAACTCTCGAATGAAAAAGGGCGATACAATACAAAAAATTGCTGGTCTGCTTGCACAATAATATGAATCAAAATACTAATGCGGTATTAGAAGCTACTTTAAAATCTGGACCCCAGAAAAACCCCATATTCAAGGTTGTAATTTTAGAGAATAAAAGTAAGAGGAAGGCGACAAGGAGAAAGTGTATAGTTGATTATATTGAGGGTAAGAAACTACCTGTTTATTTAGGAGATATAAATTAATACATTGCGATAATTTTACTGATAAATGACAAGAAAAGATGACTTTTAATTCCCACTACTATTTAACCATTGTGAAAGTTAGATAGAACAACAGGTTTATGAAGGAGGAGACAATGAGGATTAGAGAATTAAATGTTAATGAAGAACCTCCAATAGATTTATTGTTACTGGCTGATCCTTCTCGAAAACTGATAGAGGAATATTTAAACAGAGGAAAATGTTATATAGCTGAAAACAATAAAGAAATAACAGGCGTTTATGTATTGCTTCCTACAAGACCGGAAACCGTTGAATTAGTTAATATAGCTGTTCCAGAGAACGAACAAGGAAAAGGGATTGGAAAACAGTTACTTATGGATGCGATTCAGCAATCAAAAGTGAAGGGTTATAAAACAATCGAGGTTGGAACGGGAAATTCAAGTTTAGGACAATTAGCTTTGTATCAAAAATGTGGTTTTAGGATTACCAGTGTTGATAGTGATTTTTTTATACGACACTATGATGAAAAGATTTTTGAAAATGGAATTTGGTGTAGAGATATGATACGGTTGGCCCAAAATTTGAATTGATTAAGTACATATTATTGAAAACTATTTATGAAGTAAATTATGGCTTATGGAGGTAAATAATGTTTATTGTAAATGTAGAGGGTGCAATTTTCAGAAATGAAAAATGGTTGATCATTGAACGGAGTAAAAAAGAAGAACATGCAGGTGGGTTGCTTTCGCTTGTTGGCGGTAAAGCTGAACAGAAAGGGAATTCATCAGATATTTTAGAAAGAACGGTGAAACGTGAAATTTACGAAGAAGTGGATGTAAAAGTGAAAGAGCATTTACAATACATTCATAGTACATCATTTGTCGCAGATTCTGGTGAAAATGTGGTTGATATTGTATTTCTATGTGAATATGAATCTGGCAAAGCAATTGCCAAAAGTCCAGAAGAAGTAGAGGCGGTGAATTGGATGACTGCCCAACAAGTTTATGAACACCCCAAAGCTCCTGATTATTTAAAAGAGAGTATTAAACGTGCTGTGAACATGAAGAATTTAAATGAAAGATTGATAGAATAAAAGAGACCTTCAATATTTTTGAAGGTCTTTTTAGGCTAATAGGAAAGTATAAACTTTTTTCAAAGTTTATACTTTCCTATGTCGCATAAGTGCAACTACGCCTCTGTCATCGCCCTTAGGGGCTCGCCAATCGACGAGTTTTCTTTATGATTTTTATTTATTTGAAAAATTAATTCATTCTAAGCCAGATTAGCGGCCTGCACGCAAATTTGGATTGGTTACATATGCAGCAAGTGCTTCAGTGCTTTCTTGAAGTTTTTCTTCAGTTAGTGTCATCATTCCTTGCAAAAGGAATGATGGCAAGAAATGCATGCCGCACAGGTTTGCTGTCGCTTGGAATGGCCTAGTTAACTCACTCATGGAATAGTGATTGTAACCGCCAGCCTGGTATGCTCCATCCGGACCGCCAGAAGAAATAGCTAGCATAAACTCTTTTCCGTGGAGATTGTTTCCTTGTGACCCATAGGCAAAACCGTATGCTAAAACGACATCCTGCCATTGCTTTAACAAAGCAGGAGAGCTGTACCAATAGAATGGGAATTGTAGAACAATGCGGTCATGCTCTAATAAAAGCTGCTGCTCTACTTCGACATCAACCTCAAAATTCGGGTAAAGTGCATATAAATTGTGAACCGTTACATTTTCTTCATGTTGAAGACGGTTCATCCACGTTTTATTTACTTTTGAACGCTCCAGGTTTGGATGTGCAACAATGACTAAAGTTTTCATTTTTATCACCCTTCTGATTTTAGTTCCATAATTGTTTGTACACGCAATAAACTTTAAATGTTTGATTCAATGAAGGTATTCCAAAGAAACAGCGGAATACCCTCATTGAGTTTTTAAATTATGCTTCCATCTTTAATGGTTGAAGAACGTGATTTACATATGCTTTTGCACTTTCTGCAAGTTCTTCATCTGAGACATGCATAACACCATTCAATACAAATAATGGCATAAACCTTGTGCCAATGAGATTGCTTGTTTGCTGTAAAGGAGTTGTTAAGGTCTCCATGGTAAAATGATTGAAGCCAGTCGGCTGGTAAGAATCTTCTGGCCCAAAGGTTGAAATCGCAAGGCCTAGCTCTTTGCCGTGAAGCTTGTCTCCGCCTTCTCCGTATGCCCAACCGTAAGAAAGTACTTCATCTTGCCATTGTTTTAACAAAGGTGGCGTACTGTACCAGTAGAATGGAAATTGAAGAATAATGCGGTCATGTGATTCTAACAGGGCTTGTTCATGTTCTACGTTTATTTTCCCATCCGGATATGCTTGATAGAGAGTATGAAGCGTAATTTCTTCGTGCATTTTCAATTCTTCCATCCAAGCATGATTAATTCGGGATTGTTCAAGAGTAGGATGAGTGATAATTACGAGTGTTTTCATTATTTGGTCTCCTTTTGTCTTTTGATTATTATTCTTTATAGTTTTTGTTCCGCTGTTTGTTTCATTCATGGAAACGATCACTCCAAGTTGACATTTGTATATGCAAATGAAATTCCGAAAAATTTTTATTTTTCTTCAAACATAATTTCTGGATCAGTTTGCTTTTCATACATACTAAAAAAGGTGTTAGCAATATTTTCAGCTGAAAAATAGGTTCCTTCTTGAACAAACCCTTTAATAATTAATGTGCCAACATAAATACCCTTCGGACTCAATTCTTGATGCAGAGTGTTTGCTAGATTGCGGATACCTGCTTTTCCAATCGATAATGAAGCAAGTTCAGCGTATGGATAAAGCGCTAGCCCTCCGCCTGTCAAAAGGATTGTTCCATTTTCCATATGAGGAACGACTTCTTTTACACTAGTAAGTGCACCGGCCACGCTAATTTTAAAATCATAAACTAAGTCATTCACGTTTAATTCTGTTGGTTTGCCTGGCTTTCCTGAAGCCGCATTGTATAAGAGGACATCAATTTTTCCATCCGTTTTAATAACGGATTCAATGGCTGATTTTAGGGATTCTTCTGAGGATGCATCTCCAGGAAATCCTTTTGCCTCAATTCCAGAACTCTGCAGTTCTTTTTCATATTGTTGTAGTGCCTCTAAACGGCGGGCAATCAGTGCTACTTTAAAACCTTCTCTACCAAATTTTCTGGCAGTGCTCAAGCTGATTCCTGGCCCTGCACCGACTATAAGCATTAACTTTTCAGACATCATAGGACCTCCAGTTTTGTTATTTGTATATGCAAATGAAGAACTAAAAAAATTAAGTTTCTTTTTCTAACTTATTGCTTGCTTCGTGAAGCATTTTGCTTAAATCCATGCTAAATTCGCGTCCTAAAATTTGAGAATAGCCTGTAAACAATTCCTTTAAAGAATTTCGAAACTGTTTGTATACTTTTTCTCCTTCTTCAGTTAGAGAGATATACGTTTGTTTGCCATTCACTTTTCTTATCACCAGCTTTTGTTTCTCGAGTTTATCGATAAACCTCGTACTTGTCGAAGGAGCAATGGACAACTTGTGGCATAACTCTTTTTGAGTGATTTCTGGGTGGAATTTAACAATCATGATCAAGTATAAATACGAAGGAGCAAGGTCACCAAAATCAAATGTTTTCTCAGCCAATTTTGTCATGTTGCGTGAAAAACGGTTGGCCGTAAAATATAAACAATGCATTAATACCTGTTCTTCTTCATTCATTTTATTCAGTCCTTTTTTCATTTGCATATACAAATTATCACGAAAAATTAATGAGGTCAACTGTTTCTTCTTAATTAATCCGGGGACAGTTTTGTGAAAAATGTATGTACTTATTTTTTAGCTAACCAGATTTTATATCCATAATTAGCGTATAAGAGCAACTACGCCTAATCATCGCCCTTAGGGGGCGAATATTCTTTAGAACTTAAGGTACTATTAAGGTTCCTCCAATAAACTAAAAAAAATTAAAGTTACTATTTAAATTTGGAGGAATTAATATGAAAAAAAATTATACAAAAATTGTACTGGATTTGATGATGGCAATCACATTTGTTTTGCTAATGAATCCAAGAGTATTAAACGGTCTCCCATTTCATGAAATTGCAGGTTTGGTAATAGGAGTAGCTATTCTTACACACATCGGATTAAACTATCGCTGGGTAATAAATACAACCAAAAAGATCTTAGATCCTAAACTACCCAAAAAAACACGATTTAATTTTTCGTTAAATTTACTTCTATTAGTTTCGATGGCTACCGTAATTATATCTGGTATATTAATTTCAAGGGTCGTTTTGCCAAGTCTTGCAATTCAAGGAGATCACTCGATTCGTGGTATCCACAGTTTCTCTTCTGATGTAACACTTGCTATTATTGGTCTACATGTTGGGGTGCATTGGCAATGGATTATGAGTATTTGCAAAAAAGCATTTAAAACGAAGGAAGGAAAATTTAGAAAGGGTGTTATTGCATCAGTTACCCTATCACTTGCTATTTTAACAGGCGGAATTCAATGGTTTTCCTCATCAGCAACTTCTAACATTAGTGATTTCAATCCGAAGCAAATGCAACAAAGTGGGGAACCTTTTAATCATGGGAACCCTGGTAATGCAGGGGATACAACAATTACACATCAAGGTCCACCAAACGGTGACTTTCGTGAAGGGAAATTCCATGGAAAAGAAGGACATGGTGGTAATAGCACCCCATTTCTTGTTGTTCTTAACTATTTTGCAATTTGGGCAGCAATCATAATACCTACTTACTATCTGGAAAAGCGAATCTTAAGGAAAAAACGAAAATCAAAAAATGTTCAACCTAAAGTAACAGAATAACTTGTTTAGTATACTTGTTATAGTAGTTGTTCCTAGAGCTGTCATTTTGGCAGCTCTTTTTACTGTACTCGGAATAAGAATTGATTTTTTTTTCAAATTAGACTTTTTCGGTCCGAGACATAAATGGGGTACAAACAGCAAATCAAAAGGAACCATGAACATAGTAGTATGAGTACGTTTTTTGAAAAGGACACACTATATGGATTATTTTGGGATTACATGTAAATAAAATATAATTGCTTTTTTATGTGCATAATATAAGGACGTTTGAAACTTATAGGAAGAATACTTAAAAATTGAGAGTAATTTTAGTGAAATTAGAACTAGTGATTTTAATTATTTCAATATTAATAGCAACAACATTGCTGTTGGTGTTTATCCCAAAGAATAAAATACTTGATGCCCATATTAGTTTTTTATTTATGCAGGCTCTTACATGGATATTTGGTACAGTAGTTGTAGAAAATCGTTTAATTGAATACCCAGTTCGTTTTATACATTACGCCTATCGTGTTAGTTTAGTATTTGAATACTTTATCTTTCCAGCAATTAGTGCCTTATTTAATGTGAATTTTCCAGTTGGGAAAAGCTTAAAGCATAAGATTATTTATACCTTTACCTATCCTACAGTAATCACTGTTATTGAAGTTTTATTAGAAAGAAACACCCAGGTCATTAAGTATATAAATTGGTCATGGTACTGGTCATGGATTTCTCTTTTACTAACGTTGATTTTATCATTTTGGTATTATCTCTGGTTTACAAAAAAAATTAAGGGACTACCACCAAAATAAGGTTTTAGCAAATAGTTTTATTATTCATTTGGCTCACTAAAGCATCTAATATAAATCAACATTAAAAATTAACAGTGCCATTTCATTAGCCAGTTAAGAAAATTAGCCTATTGATTAAGTTTATGTATTTCCCGAGCCATAGCTTCTAAAATATAAACAACAGGTACTTGTGTAGTAATATTAGATTCTTCAAAAAATTCCTCTGTTACATAATAGGGAATGTTTATATCAGATATTTTTGCAATGGTTGAGAGTTTATTGTTTGTAATACTAATGATTTTACTTCCTTCTTGTTTAAGTTGGTTAAGATGAGTAATGGTGAAATTATTTTCTCCTGAGACGGATAAAGCAATGGTTACACTATTATGACGAAGTTTGGAGTGAATCGGAAAGTGAGGATCTTTAATATATAAAGAAAATTTACCAATGCTTGAGAAATATCTTGCTCCATATTCAGCAAGAATACCAGAGCTCCCGATTCCAATAAAAATAACGTTATCTTCTTTGGTAACGAGACTTGCCGCCTCCCTAATTTTTTCTCCTAAATCACTATTTGACGTTCGCTCAAAAAATTCCACTACTGAATGTTGGGAGCTTTTTATTATCGTTTTTTTATTCTCAATTGCCTGCATTTTAAGCTTTACTTTAAATTCAGTAAAACCTTCACAATGAAGCTTCCTGCAAAAACGTAAAATTGTCGCTGTTGATACATGGGTTTCATCTGCTAATTCACGAATTCGCATATAAGCCACTTTATCACTATTTTGACAAATATAGTTGTATAAAGATGTTTCTAATTCATTAAAAGAAGCAATTATGTCGTTTGAAAACATTAATCTATATTCTCCTTCAGTTTAAAAAGTCTTGTAACCTGCAAAAAAATAGATAGCCACATTTTAACACAACTTTTCTGCAAGAAACATAGTGTTACATTTATGTAACAAGTGCCTTTTTCTGTTATTAAAAACTAGATGCTCTTCATTCATTTACTAATCTGTTGAACGTAGTTATGATTCTTTTAATCGTTTTTTTCCTTACTTAATAAGGAAGATAAATTTCCACGAAAAATAAATAGTAATGTTGAAATAAATTTCTGGAGGTAAACAAAATGAAAAAATATCAATTCCCTGAAGGTTTTTTATGGGGAGGAGCTACTGCAGCCAATCAAATTGAAGGCGGATTTAATGAAGGGAATAAAGGACTAAATATTGCCGATGTTCTTCCAGGTGGAAAAGAGCGGTTAAACATATTAATGAATCCAGGTTTTGATTTTGAAATCCATCAAGATCAATACCACTATCCAAATCATGAAGCAATTAACTTCTATCATCAGTACAAAGAAGATATTGCATTGTTTGCAGAAATGGGGTTCAAGGCATTCCGTATGTCGATTGCCTGGACACGAATTTTTCCAAACGGTAATGAATTAGGGGCAAATGAAGAAGGGTTAGCTTTTTACGATCGTGTTTTTGATGAATTACATAAACATGGCATTGAACCAGTCGTAACTATTTCCCACTATGAAATGCCACTAAATTTAGTAAAAGAATATGGTGGTTGGAGAAGCCGTCAAGTGGTAACATTCTTCGAAAGATATGTTAAGGCTATTTTCAATCGTTATAAAAATAAAGTAAAGTTCTGGATGACTTTTAATGAAATCAATAGCAGCTTGGTGATGCCGATTCAAGGCCTTGGTTTTTCCATACAAAAAGAAGAGGATAAATACCAACCAACCTTCCAGGCGTATCATCATCAATTTATTGCCAGTGCCATCGCGGTTAAAGCATGCCATGAGATCATTCCTGACTCCAAAATTGGCTGTATGATTCTCTTTGCACCTGTATATCCCTTTGATTGTAATCCAGAAAATGTTCTGTATGCCCTTCAGGAAGAACAGCTATTCAATTATTATTGTGCTGATGTGCAAGTTCGGGGTGAGTATCCAGCCTTCATTAAGAGATACTTTAAAGAACATCATATCGAATTGGAAATTCAAGATGGTGACCTAGAATTAATAAAAGATGGCACTGTTGATTATATTGGCTTTAGTTATTACATGTCCCGCACTGAGAAGAAAATGATGACAGATGCGGAAGCAGCACTGGGAAATATTATTGGCGGTATTAGAAATCCGTTCTTAAAAGCAAGCGACTGGGGGTGGGAAATCGACCCAGTAGGATTACACATCAGCTTAAACAAATTATATGATCGCTACCAGAAACCACTATTTGTTGTAGAGAATGGGTTAGGAGCTTATGACAAAATAGAAGAAGACGGCACGATCAATGATGACTATCGAATTGACTATCTTCGTGAACACATTAAAGCAATGGGGGAAGCCATTGAAGATGGTGTTAAATTAATAGGCTATACAAGCTGGGGTTGTATTGATACGGTAAGTATGTCGACAGGCGAGTTCTCCAAACGTTATGGCTTCATTTATGTGGATAAACATGATGATGGCAGTGGAACATTAGAACGGAAGAAAAAGAAATCCTTTTTCTGGTATAAAGACGTAATTGCAACAAATGGGGAAAAACTATAAAAGTTTTTAAATAACAATTTACTTGAAAAAATGTTTAATTACTAACAGAGTATTAAAACACATAGCCATTTGTTACATCTGCACCCAAGACATTGTGATGCAGTAGCTTAAATAGATTTAAAAGAAGAAGCAGATGCCTGATTAGGTTTATGTTTTTACGATTTATGGTTCTTTGGCAATCTGGCTAGTTTCTGAATAAGTAATTAATTGGTTTAATATTAAGCACAGTGAACCTTATCATAAGTAAATGAGATTTTATGGCCCAATTGTATGGATTTAAAATTGTAGAATGTTTATCGTTATTTAAAATCAACAATCACTGCATAAGGGCGATGACAGAGGCGAGTTTTCTTTTCTTTTCACGCTCTTTTTGCAGATTCTGAACGACAAAAATTAACGACCTCATCAACATATTATCGAAACAATTCCCACTCTTTTTCTACGATTGCGTTGTAAAAGAACCGCTAATGTTCTCTAATGACGTTTTCTGCTCTTCTTTAACAGTCGAAACAAGAATGTATACATGTTTCTCATGCTTTTTCCCTTTTGGTCTAAATTAAATGTTTTCAACTATAATCAATTTTTTTATATAAAAAAATCTTGTTTTTAGTTTAAAATTATGTAAATATATATATATGTCAAGACAGTTGTTAACCATTGGTATTTACAGTATGGAAGTGAATAAAGTTATAATTATTGAACATGGAGTCGCGGTCTTACAAATAGCCACATTTATCTTGCAATGATAGAAAACGTAAATATTAGAAAAAAAGCAGTGAATTCTGTTTTTTGATACGTAAAAATAATAGGAAGGAACGATAAAATGACAGTTACTGAAATGCATAGCCGCTTAGTTGAGGAAATTCAAGAATGGAAGAAAAAGCGCAATGCCATTCTGCTCGCTCATAACTATCAACTTCCAGAAATTCAGGATATTGCAGACGTGTTGGGTGATTCCCTAAGTCTTGCACGCGCTACAGTGGACACCACTAAAGACGTAATCGTGTTCTGTGGTGTTCACTTTATGGCAGAAACGGCTGCCATATTGAATCCAGAGAAAACTGTGCTTCTTCCAGACCTAGAAGCTGGTTGCTCTTTAGCTGATTCAATTACAGCTGACCAACTGCGTGCATGGAAAGCAGAACATCCAGGAGCAGTTGTGGTTTCTTATGTCAATACAACTGCTGAAGTTAAGGCAGAAAGCGATTATTGTTGTACCTCTTCCAATGCAGTAGAAATCGTGCGATCCATTCCTGAAGATACAGAGATCCTTTTCTTGCCAGATATGTTCCTTGGATCTTTCGTGAAGAATGAAACAGGTCGTGAAAATATCCATATTTGGATGGGAGAATGTCACGTACACGCGGGGATTGCTCCACATCAGGTAGAAGGTGTTCTCACACAGCATCCAGAAGCAGAACTGCTTGTGCATCCGGAATGTGGATGCTCTACTTCTAGCATGTATTTAATGTCTGAAGGAATGCTACCAAAGAGTAAAACTCATATTCTATCAACGGGTAACATGCTAAAACACTCTAAAAATTCTGATGCAGATGAATTCATCGTTGCAACAGAAGTAGGGATTATTCACCAGCTGCAAAAACAAAACCCTAAAAAACGGTTTGTCCCTGCCAATCCAGACGCCGTTTGTCCTTTTATGAAAATGATCACACTTGAAAAAGTTTTAGATGCTTTAAAAGAAAATAAACATGTGATTACGGTTCCTACCGAAATAGCTGAGCGAGCAAAGCTTGCCATTGAGCGTATGGTATCCATAGGTTAAGTATATTGAAATAAACAACAGATTCGTTTTTTTAGCGGACTATATCATTTTTTCTAATAGTTAAGAAGTAACTGTAATTTCATTACGAATTAATTCCAGGTAAACGCTGCTTATTTCTGTGATATGCCTGCAATCACCACTCAAGGCACTGAGAAGAGGTTGTAAAAATTTAATTGAGATAAGAGGAATTTATTATCTTCTGAAGACCATTTTTAAGTAAATGGTCTATTTTTTTATTTATTGCTGATTGTTCAACACTCGGGCCAGATTGTAGAAGAAATCAAGCAAAATTAGAATACAGATTAAGGGTGATTGTGAAGTATTACACTTAAACTAACAGACATATTAACAAGAAGACAGTAAATAGTTGACTATTGCTAATTGTCTTGTGAACACTAGTACAATGAGGTGTTATGACTATACCACAAATAAAATAATAGCCAAAAATACACTCTTACAAATAGGCAAATATCTATTCCTCTTTGAACATGGACACATACACTATTTTTGAAACAATTTGAGGAGGAGATAAAAAATGGAAAGACAATTTTTAGGAAGCGGTATGGGAATGGGTATGGGCGGATTCCCTGGAATGGGTATGGGCGGATTC
Source organism: Neobacillus sp. PS3-40 (assembly GCF_030915485.1). Classification (GTDB taxonomy): domain Bacteria; phylum Bacillota; class Bacilli; order Bacillales; family Cytobacillaceae; genus JAUZPL01. Next base: position 3,416,667 of record NZ_CP133266.1, read on the forward strand.
CCTGGAATGGGTATGGGTGGATTCCCTGGAATGGGTATGGGTGGATTCCCTGGAGTGGGTATGGGCGGATTCCCTGGAATGGGTATGGGTGGATTCCCTGGAATGGGTATGGGTGGATTCCCTGGAATGGGTATGGGTGGATTCCCTGGAATGGGTATGGGTGGATTCCCTGGAATGGGTATGGGTGGATTCCCTGGAATGGGTATGGGCGGATTCCATGGAATGGGTATGGGCGGATTCCCTGGAATGGGTATGGGTGGTTTCCATAGAATGGATATACCAGGTATGCTATAACCTCGATTTCCAATACTTTAGTGATATCAACGTTTTTCCTGCAAGGGCTTTTAAACTTCAACTTACTGTAAGAAAAAACATAAGAGGGAACCCCGCGATATCTTATAGCTTATTGGTAAGTGATTGGGTAGTGTATTTACTCATCTAAATTGAGCCACTTCAATCGCGTAATCGTAAGCCACTCAATTTCCAATTAGAACACGTCTTGATTTGGAGTGAGAGGTATGATAGACTCGTCGCCGACTCGAAACACCTTAGTGTCTCGGCTTTCGAGAAAAATTATACCTCTGGAGACTCCGTGTCAAGATATTCCTGATTTTCCAGTATCACAAGGCCTAGTGGCTCACATTTTGGTAATCGGAGTGGCTCAAAATGTAGTTAGCAAAAACAGGTAGAAAGTAGAAAAAAGAATGAAGGTCAATAAAAAGTGTTTTTCTTTAATGGTTGCATGATGAATATAAGGTGAACTCCCATGAAAATTAAAACTGAAAAAGAGCATAAATAAATAGACTTAGGAAACCACGTTTTTAAAAAAGACTGAGCCTCTTGAAAGATACATTATAAGGTTGGTAAATCGATTGTGTCCTAGACATCTTTATTCATAATAATAAAATTGAGGGTCATTTGGAGTAAAGATTAGAAAAGGATTAATCTCCCATGGGTGCTACCTCTAAAGAGTACGCCAGTCGGTGGTACACCTTGAGCGTTAGAGTCAGACTAACGGATGGGCTCAAGTTCAAAGACCTACTTCGCCAACATTAAAACAGTATAAACTACATGCCCAATTTTAATTCTTTGTGTGCAGGAGTGATTTTTGAGTTACATGTGTGGTTAACGGGACTTTACTTCAATTGAGCTAAAGTCTTTTTCTTATTCAAGCAAAGGGGGAGGAAAGTAGATGAAGAGAGATGATTTTTCATCTCTTTTTATATCGTATTAGACTTAAAAAGCATAATAAAGAGAGGAAAAAAAATGAAAGAATAAAAACTTCTGTTGCTTATCGAACCAAGATTTCGAACTTATTCTTGTGGTTATGCTGATAATGTGGATTTTATTCCTTTTCGTAATTTATTAATGGAAATAGGTACTCAATTAAACGAAAAGGTTAATGCGTAGTTCGAAATTTCTTTTAATGAAATGTTTTTCTTTGAATTGGTTTACAAAAATAAAAAGGAGGGTTCTATAACTAAATATAGCCCCCTCCCTATTTTCAACAATCAGCTTCAAACCGAATGGCTTGAATAAACTGACAATCAACAACAATAACTGATCCTGGCTCGGTCTCATTATCATTAAAGAAAGCACAGCAGTTATTTTTGTCAAAAGAAACGAAAACCACATCTTCTAAGATAGTGCCACCAGATAGAAATACATCAACTTCAGTTAGTGTTTGTAATCTTCGGAGTTGATCACAGGCACATCCTTTACATTTACTTGTACAATGTTTTTGGTTATCACAGTCATTACAATGATCGTGATGTTTTGATTTATTACTAGGTCCTGACATTTATTACACCTCCTTTCAGTTAGAAAAATAAACTTCTTACTTTATAGTTTATTTTTGAAAAACTAAAGGAGATTGGACAAACAGTCTGGTGGATAAAAACATTTTAATTAAGTAAACATTAATATTTGTTTTTACAATGCGAAACTAAAATAAAAAACCCATATAAGGTTTAGATAAGAGTCGATGGAGCTGATTAATTAATTATGATGTTGCACATTACGACCATATTATGCAATATAAGAGCAGCTTCTTTAATAATCGGATGTTATATTCAATATGTACAAACTTGTTACCATAGTTTTTGATCTTCCACAATCAGGCGCTTTTCTGGAGTAAGGAAAGTGTCTTTTATCTATTAGCCGGGTGGGTTCGCTGATTGAGAAAATGATCAAATTTTTTTATAAAAATTAAATAATTAATATCAAATGTGGAATACATTTTGATCAACTTTTTATCAAAATGTATTCTTATTATTTGTCGCTAATCTTGCATTTGCATGATGTGTTTAATCAAACTTTATTTCAAAGTTACAATAGTTATTTTCTATAAAAATCAAAAGTGTCTTCCTTTAATAAGGAATCAATGGTTATATTAAATTAATGAACTACTTGACAAAGATATTGAATTTTAATATCCTTTTCCAAAAGCAATTTAATATAAAAAATTCGTATAACTCCAATGATATGGTTTGGAGGTCTCTACCAGGAACCAGTAATTCCTGATTACGAAGAAGGTACAGTAGTTGTATTTTCTTCGTAATCAGGAATTTTTTTTTGCTATTTAAATCAAATAATAGGAGGTTACAATGAATTTTTCGGCGTTACCAAAAATTGAACTTCACTGCCATTTAGATGGAAGCCTTAGACCTGAAACAATCATTGATATAGCAAGGAGAGAGGGTATTAGTATCCCTTCTTTTGAAATGAAAGAAATTCAAAAAGAGCTTATTGCTCCATTAGAATGTGAATCCCTTAATGAATATTTGAAAAGATTTGCAATCCCCAATTTAGTCATGCAGTCGAAGGAAAACTTAAGAAGAATTACCTTTGAGCTTTTTGCAGATGCGGCAGAGGAAAATGTGAAATATATGGAGGTTAGATTTGCTCCTTTACTTCACATGGCAAAGGGGTTAGATGTGGAAGATATCATACAAAGCGTTTTAGATGGAATGAAGGATGCCAAAAATCAATATGATATAAAAGGAAACTTAATCCTGTCTTGTATGAGAACGATGTCTTTAGCTAGTGCTTTTGAAGTCGTAGAAAAAGGTAAGTCCTTTTTAGGAAAAGGGGTCGTTGCAATCGACCTATGCTCCTCTGAAGAGGAAGGCTTTTGTGGAAAATTTGTGGAACCTATCGCATTAGCTAGAAAATATGGATACAGAGTAACGATACATGCTGGTGAAACAGGAATAGGTAAAAATGTATTAGAAGCAGTGGAACTTTTAGGCGCTGAAAGAATTGGGCATGGAATATTTATTAAGGACTGTATTGAGGCATATAACATAGTGAAGGAAAAACGAGTGGTGCTTGAAATGTGCCCTACAAGTAACGTTCAAACAAAAGCAGTGAATCATTTTAGTGAACATCCAATCTATCAATTTCATAAGGATGGAATAAAAGTAACAATTAATACGGATAACAGAACGGTATCAAATACAACTATGGCAAATGAATGTAAGATCGTATTTAATGAATTCAATATAAGCCATGAGAATTATAAGCAAATTTATCTTACTAGTATTGAGGCATGCTTTGCAGATTCAGAGACAAAGGAAAAGCTGAAGAAATATATGTAATGATAGTAAAAATAAACATTTGAATGTCATTCACTAGTCAATAGGTTTCTTTGTGGATTTTGAATAAAGTTTGATAATTTAAAATTTAAAATAAAGTCTGATCGTTTAAAATAAGATTGATAATTTGAATAAAGATTGATCAAAATCCTGTATTAATTTAAACAGGATTTTTCTTTTTTGCTCTTGTTGATGTTGACATTCCCTTATTGTATTTTTTCCATTAAAGGGCCAGATTGCAGAAGATCATTTCAAATGAAAATTGCCTTCTTTTATTAAAATATACAAGAGATTGTGAAGATTTGTACTTAAACTAACGGGGCAGGTTAGTGGTGCGAAATGTTTCTAGCGTAAATTGAGGATGGTCACATTTCTCAAGTAAAGGCTAGACAGTTCCTTTCGGAACTGAAGGATTATATCGAAGAATCAAATGATAGGGTAACGCCTTGAAGGGTTCTCTCTTAGTCGAATAGCACTGAATTTAGTAAGAATGATAGTGTTATAAGCTCGGTGAAAAGGCGTGAGAAATTACCGTACCAGTTCGGCTGGCGAAAGCCTACTCGATGGAGTGGTGTAATTCATGATGCTTGAGTTGAATGAATATGGTGAGAATGCAAATAAACCTAAAATAAAAGGTTAAGCTGACGAACTTCCGAATGTACGGGTCTATACCTGCGATACATAGAAATGTGTATATCACCAAATTGTGAGGTTAGATGTGGATGAGTAAGACTAACTAATATGAAAATCCATGATACGTTACAGGCGTATGAACGCTAACAGGCTTACAGGAAGCACCTAAGTTCATTCTATAATAGATATAATTCAACGTTGTAAGCTGATAACGTGGAGGACTTACTTCCAATGAAGCGGTGGCGAGGAAAGCAATAATGAAACTAGCTATTGTATAACTTACCTTTGTATCAGTGAAAGTGGTGGCACAGTACCAATGAAATGTCTAATCAACATGGAGGGATAGCCACTAGACTAATTAAGATTTATTCAACCAAGTAAGGCAGTTCTTTATCGGTTAATAAGGTTCTTGTGAGACTAAAAGAGGTTTAACTCCGAAAGGAGTCACCAACTTATTGAAACGGAAGAAACTGAGACACACTGAGTATTATAGTATGCAAGATTGTTTTGACACACTATATGCTCAAAGTGTCAGTGGTCATCACTTCTATGACTTAACAGAATTAATGAGTTCTAAGGATAATATACGACTTGCCTACCGAAACATCAAAAGAAACTCAGGTAGCAAAACTGCGGGAACAGATAAATTAACAATTAACGATATTCTAGATTTAACAGTGGAAGATGTAATAGCAAAGGTTCAAGCCATGTTCAAATGGTACAAACCGCAAACAGTAAGGCGTGTTTTCATTCCAAAAGGAAAAGGGAAAACTAGACCTCTTGGGATTCCAACGATTTGGGATAGAATTTTTCAACAATGCATACTTCAAATTTTAGAGCCAATATGTGAAGCAAAATTCCATAAACATAGTTATGGATTTAGACCAAATCGCAGCACTCATCATGCCAAAGCAAGATTTGAATTTCTTATCAATCAAACTGGACTCCATCATTGTGTTGATGTAGATATTAAAGGTTTCTTTGATAATGTTAAACACAGTAAGCTATTAAAACAAATCTGGTCACTAGGCATAAGGGACAAATCACTTCTTTCAATTATCTCTAGGCTATTAAAAGCAGAGATTGAAGGAGAAGGTATTCCTACAAAAGGTACTTCGCAAGGAGGTATTTTGTCACCTTTACTATCTAACATTGTATTAAACGAATTGGATTGGTGGATTAGTGACCAATGGGAAACTTTTGAAAGCAGATATACTTACTCCACCAATGGTAGTAAGTATCAGCATTTAAAGAAAACATTTTTGAAAGAGTGTTTCATCGTCCGTTATGCAGACGATCTTAAGGTAATGTGCCGAACCAGGTCACACGCAATAAAAATGAATTACGCATTGAAAGATTTCTTGAGAAAGACTTCATTTGGAAACAAGTGAAGAAAAATCAAAAGTTATTAATCTAAAGAAAAACTCTTCCGAGTTTCTTGGTTTTTCAATAAAAGCCATAAGAAAAGGAAAAACAAGATTTGGTTATGTAGCAAGGTCCGATATGTCAAAGAAGGCTAAAGCAAACGCCTTCCTGAAGATTAAGGAAGCTATAAAAGTAGTCAAGAAAAAACCTTGCATTCAGACTGTTTGGAATTTCAATACCGTCGTCATGGGAATCCAAAACTATTACTCTGTCGCCACTCAAATTTCTATTAATCTGAATGAGTTAAACGCTCATCTACGCAAAACGTTATATAACAGGCTAAAGAACATTAGAACCGAGGCAAGTTTTCATGATATGACTAAGACCTTGCAGAAAAGATACAAGGGTTATAAGGCAAAACTATTTAAGATACAACAAATGGTCTTTGTGCCTATCTATGCCCAAAGGTGGAAAACAACACTTTGTTTCTCACAAACGACTTGTAACTTTACTGCCGAAGGTAGAGCAAAAATACACAATAGCTTAAAGGCAATTGATAAAACTATGCTTTCTTACATCATGAGAAACTACATTCCAAACCGAACTATCGAATACAATGACAACAGGATTAGTAAATTTATCGCCCAATATGGCAAGTGTGCCATACTAGGGGTAGAGTTAGGGATTAACGAATGGCATTGTCATCATATTAACCCATATCACCTTTCAAAAGATGATAGCTATTCAAACTTGATAATTCTTGATAAAGCTATACATCAACTGATTCATTTAAAAGACAAGGTTAAAATAGAAACTCTGTTACATTCTTTAAAGCTTACTAGTAAGCAAAAGGAAAAGATAAATAAGTTACGCCTAAAGTGTCAAAATGAGATAATTTAATATGGAAAATTAGCACTCGTCTGCTTACACATAGAAAGAATAAATTGGATTAGTTGGAACGCCGTACGCGATGAAAGTTGCACATACGGTGTGAACAGGGGGAAAAGGGAGCGATAACTTCAAACCCTTACCTATCTGTATAAATAAGAAATATATGCATGCTAAAAAATCGGATTAATTTTTCATAAAAATACATACCCTAAAATATCGGAGGTATGTAAATGAAAAACTCAAAATTATTTTTAGTAGCAATGCTAATTCTTCCCTTGTTAACCATACCATTATTAGGTCGGAATGCATTTAAAAAATATCTCCCAGCCGCAATATTTATGTGTATCTTCACAAAAATATTAGATACAATCGGCGAAAGAAAAAAATGGTGGCGGTTTTATAAAGGAATTCCTCCTTTAAGTAGCATGGACATGCTAAATTTTGGTCCTTACTTTGTTTCTAGTCTTTGGTTGTTAAAAATGACCTATGGGAAATTCCCACTATATTTAATTTCTAATACTATTCTTCATATATTATTTATTTTCCTAGGGATAAAATATATAAAACGTCTTAGAATACTTTCTTTAGTAAAATTAACAAAATTTCAATACTTAGCAATCGATTTTATTAGAGCATTACTTCTATATGTTTTTCAATTCTTGAAGGAAAAAGCACAGGGTGAAGTAATAAAAAGTCAAGCAAACTTAGAAATAGAATGTTCTTCAACGGGTGCCCTTTAGTTGAATAAAAATCGATTAAGTCAGCAGTTGTCTGTTGGCTTTTTTATGTCTCTATAGGACGATAATGTGCAATTAATAAATTGTAAACCCATCTTCAGCAAAACCAGCTAATAGTTGTCAACATTTTTCAATTAAAAAATTAAAATATAGATGATATACTAAAAATGAGTATGCCAAATAACCTTCCTCATCTTCAAAATTGGAAGGTTTTGTTTTGTATTGTTAAACATGGTTTTTAAGCTAATTCTTGGAAAGTGGTTTTGTTCTTTAAAAGCGCATAAATCAAGTGTAAAAGCTTATTAACACAAGCGATAATTGCTACTCTATAGGGTTTACCCTCGTCGCGTTTTTTATCGTAAAACTCTCTTAATTTTTTATTTCGAGGAATAACGGTATCACTCGTCTTTTGCTTTCGGGCATCTCGAATTCCACAGTATACAGCCATATATAATGCTTGCCGTAACCTTCTAGATCCTCTCTTTGTTATACGATTTTTGGTTGCTGTAAATCTTCCAGAAGAGTAAACACTAGGATCTATTCCCGCAAAGGCAACCAACTTTTTAGGGTGATTAAACCGATCTATTTCTCCTATTTCGGAAATGATTGTTGCCGCAATCTTTTCTCCGATACCAGGAATAGACTGGAGAATCTTATATTCTTCAATTTCTTTAGCGAGGGCATCTATTTTTGCTTCTAGTAGTGATAAATGCTCTTGATATTGAAGAACGATGGTAATTAACATCTTTAGGTTAAAAATATGACTTTCATATAAGTTATTTTGAAATGGATTTCGTAATGCTGCTTCAATAAGCTTTTGTGCTTTTTCTTTTGCCCACTTTTCAGAACGTCTAGTACATAACGATACAATCTTGTCGGTTAATACAGATTCGGTAGTATTTAGTACATGTTCAGAAGTAGGAAATATGGAAAGAGTCTGTAAAGATACTTTTGAATATAAATCACCAAAGACACCTCTATATTCAGGGAATACCTGATCTAGCACTGTTAGAAGCTGTACCTTGGTTTGTGTAGAGATACCTGTAATGATCTCTTGTTGTCTTGTAAGATTACGAAGGTTTAAGAGTTGAATACCTCTTTTCTTATACGGCTCAACTTCTTCTTTATAGAATAGTTCGCAAAGAAGATAGGCATCGACAGCGTCTGTTTTTACCTTTCTTAAACTGGCACTCCTTGCTCGATGAGAGATAAGGGGGTTCACAATAATATAAACATATTGCTGTTCCTCCAAAAATTGAATAATAGGAGAGTGGTAATGTCCTGTTGATTCTAAGATAACTGAAGGTTGCTTACCATCAGCTACTCTTTCAATCTCTTTTAAGAATCCTAATAAATTCTCAAAGCCCTCAACAGTATGCTTTACACTAAAACTTTTACGAAAAGGTTGACTCTTATCCAAGAATGCTTGTACCTGACTTTCCCCTTTAGAAACATCCAGACCAACTACTGGATTCATCATCATCTCCTCCTTAGAAATAAAGATTAGTCGGTTGTCCCTAGAGCTGCTTGTACTGTCATAGGTTCGCTTGTTAAACGGGATCTTTGTCCCAACCAGCCTGAAACATGCTTATACAAGTAGGGAGTGAACAGTTTTGCGGACGGGATCAAGTCCCACGGGCGCTACGTTCTACTCCGACTACCGCTATAATAAAACCAATTAAAAAAAGTTCAACCAGTAAAAACTGGTTAAACTTATATTACGAACGGGCGCTTTAATGGAATAAAAGGAGAGCATATATTAGTCATGTATAATATGTGCGCTCCTTTATTTTTAGGGATTTTTATAATTTAGGTCTTGATAAGTTTTTCAATAAAGTCGTTTAAAAACAAATAAAGTTGTTTAAAAGATGGTATAAAATTGGATTTTCATACCATCTTTTTTAAATTTCCTTGTATAATAAAAGGAAGAATATTTCGATATTTGTTTAGTTAATAAAAGGCAGCTATTATAATCAATGAAACTAATCTCGAGAGGTGAGCAATGATTTTAGTCAGTTCTTGTTTAGCTGGAAATCCAGTAAGATATAATGGTACAGCTTGTTTAGATTATACAATTCAAAAATTAATTGCTGAAAAGAAAGCAATAGCTGTTTGTCCTGAACTATTAGGTGGTTTTAACACACCAAGAGAGCCTGCTGAAATCTTAGGTGGGGATGGTTATGATGTCTTAAATGGAAAAGCTAAAGTTATAGAACGTTCAGGGAATGATGTGACGGAATCGTATATAAACGGTGCTATAAAGACATTAGAGATAGCACAAGAAATGAAAGTCACTCATGTGGTCTTAAAAGAATATAGCCCCTCTTGTGGAAGTAAAGAAATTTATAATGGAGAATTTGTTGGTGAAAAAGTAGCTGGAGTTGGAGTAACGACAGCTTTATTGAAAAAGAATGGAATTCAAGTGATTTCTGAATGTGAGTTAGAGAATTTAAAGGATGAAATTTAAAAATAAGGGGCATATTCTGAACGATTCGCTCTCCGAAAATTAAACGACTTTATTATTTCTTCAAATTAAGGATTACAACAAATAAGATTTATTTTTAAACATCTTTAAAACCACCTACAAATTAATCTAGTAGGTGGTTACTACATTTCACGGATTTATATTAAACAACTTTATTATCTCTGCACAGGTAGGACCCCATACCCATCAAGCTAAGGCAAATCATTACCCCCAAAACGAAAAAACGCTATTCTTTCTGTAATATGATGGAAAGGATGGCCTTTTTTTATGTGTCGTGAGGTTTCAAACGAACTTACTCTCTTTTCACAGGAATTACAACGATAACAGCTGGCCAAAAAGGTAGGTTTTGTTGTGACTTTGAAATAAAATTCGATAATTTGTAAAAAAGTTTGATCAATAGTCCTGTATTGATATGCAGGATTTTTTCTTGTTCCACAATCGGGCCATTTAATGGAGTACAGGGCAGGAATATTTTGTGGGGAAGTCGAAGTTGTTTTATCGAATAGCAACTACGGTATCGAATTTTTGAAACTATTTGAACATGAGGGCATTCGGGAAATAAGGTTCGCGAATATTCCAATAGCAGAAGGTTTACGAAGTGTTGTTCGTTAACGAGATGTTATATGACATACTCGAAAACCCAATTTTACATTTTCCTATACTATGACTTTTCTTTGTTATCATGAACTGTGACAAGGTGTTTTTTGTTTGGAAGGAATTTGTAACTTTTTAATAGAAAAATTATGAAGATGATCAGATAATAAATTTTTACACATAAGGAGATAAAACTATGGCAAAAAACAAATTACTAAGAATGGACAATGTCGGCATCGTTGTAGAATCCCTTGATGACGCAATTTCTTTCTTCGAGGAGATTGGCTTGAACCTCGAAGGGCGAGCCACTGTCGAAGGTGAATGGTCTGGTCGCGTAACCGGACTGGGTTCTCAGTGCGTAGAGATTGCTATGATGGTTACCCCAGATGGCCACAGCCGACTTGAACTTTCGCGATTTCTCACCCCACCTACTATATCAGATCACCGGACTGCTCCTGTAAACGCCCTCGGGTATCTACGCGTCATGTTCACCGTTGAAGACATTGACGAAATGGTATCCAGACTCACTAAGTATGGTGCTCAGCTCGTTGGCGAAGTGGTTCAGTACGAGGACTCGTATCGGCTCTGCTACATTCGTGGAATCGAAGGACTTCTAATTGGTTTGGCGGAACAACTCGGTAACAAATAAGTAAGTGACGTTTTATAAAAAGCCTTTACTGAAATATACATTCCTGAAGTAAAAATTGAATCAGAAAAGCAGTGTGAAAGTAACTCAAAGAAGTCGGGTACATCATATAACACAGCATTCACGCTGCGGGACTTTCCGATCCCATTGGTCGCCAGGAGAAGAAGCAGGGAAGCAGATTTAGGCGACAACCCTGAGAGCCTAAGAACTTCGTTCTAAGGCTCTCAGGTTCGTGAATGCGAAAACGTTATATGCCAATCCGTCTCGATTTAAAGAAAATTTTTATTCAATAAAAGGGCGCTTTTCTTTAATAAGATCGGATCTTTCTATAATCGTGCGTTATCGTCAAAAAGAATGTAAGTATAACGTAAAGAATTATTAGTTTCAATTATGTTTTCGTTGACGAATGTATGTTCGGTGTTATAAAGTATGCTTATGGTAATAATAGTTGGTGGCTACTGCCACTTGGAAATTACTTAAGCATTGTAAAAAAATTAGAACTAAGGAGCTGTTAAATCATGTCAATTAGTTTGAACCCGTATTTGATTTTTGAAGGTAATTCGAGAGAAGCGGTCCATTTTTACGAGAAAGCTCTTGGCGGGAAAGTGATGGGTATCATGACGTTCGGAGATATGCCGGCGGACCCGAATTATCCATTGACGGATGACATGAAGAATCGCGTTATGCATGCACACTTGAAAGTCGGAGAAGCAGATCTCATGTTCAGCGATATGTACGAAGGCATGCCTTATCAGCCAGGCAATACGATTCAGTTGGCCATCCATCCTAAAGAAGAGGCTAGAGCTAGAGAAATCTTTGCCGCTTTGGAAGAGGGCGGACAAGTCATTATGCCCCTTCAGAAGACGGATTGGAGCCCCTTGTATGGGCAAGTAAAGGACAAGTTCGGCGTTACTTTCCAAGTGAACGTCCCAGCAGAGCAACCGCAGTATTAGCAAAAAGACTTCCGCTCCACCAACAAAAAAGCCTTCTGTTCGTGAATGGACAGGAGGCTTACTCAATTGCAAATACAATGTTTGTGTGGCTAATGAGTAAATCATACGAGGCCAAGCTTCTTCAATTAAAGGGTGCGTTCCTATAATAAGGATAGCGTTCTTTTTACATTTAAGGGCCAAATGGTTGAATAACAATTAATTGGAAATCGGACAATTATGTTAAAGTGTATAGAGAAGATTGTGATGAAATATACTTATGGTGTGTTTTAAAACCACTAAAATTATAATGTATTAATAATTGCAAATACAGAAAGAATCACGCCCGAGTTTTCACAATTAGGCGCTTTTGTATAAAAGGTAAACACTACTACATCATTCTATCTGCAATCACCACTCAAGCCATGTTGAGTACCCAGTGCAGCTCATATTAAATTGATATTTCTAAAACAGGTCTTGCTATACAAAATAGTAGTAAGACCTTATTTTAATAGAAAAGGGAGTGGATCGCAGCAATTGAGATTCGTAGGAAAAGTCATGAAAAAATTTTTACAATTTACCTATTGATACACTTCCTTTAAGCAGGAAAGTATTGCGGAAATCACCATGTTCCTTTCAATGGCTTACATACTCGTGGTCAATCCGGTTATCTTAAGCAAAACAGGGATGGATAAATAGAGTTCAGCCCACTTTCTTTGAGTGCTTCTTCTACTGAATGAATAAATCCTTTATAGGTTAAATGGCTGTAATCCAGACTTTTGCCAGGTCATACTCTGTGAATTTTTCGATTCCCAAAAACATAGCAAATTCATTTAAAATTGTGATAATATGGCAATACTAGAATTAGAGAATGGAGAAATTCTCTATATAAGGAGACCAAATATGGAACTTGAGTATATCGAAATAGTAGGTGCACGTGAGAATAACTTAAAGAATGTCAATTTAAAAATTCCGAAGAACAACGTAACTATTTTTACTGGAGTATCAGGGTCGGGTAAGTCATCAATTGTATTTGAAACGATTGCTCAGGAAGCTGGCCGGCAATTGAATGAAACCTTTAGCAAATTTATTCAAATTTATTTACCTAAATATGGTCATCCAGATGTAGATGCGATTAAAAATCTATCGTTAGCAATTATAGTTGATCAAAAGAGGATAGGCGGTAACTCACGTTCAACTCTCGGAACCATAACGGATATTAATCCATTAATCAGGGTGTTGTTTTCACGAATCGGGCAGCCGCATATTGGTCCTTCCTCTTATTTTTCGTTTAATGACCCAAATGGAATGTGCAAGACCTGTGAGGGAATCGGAAGGATCGTAACGCTTGATCTTGACAAGGCGTTGGATAAAGAAAAGTCGTTAAACGAAGGGGCGATTTTGTTGCCGGGCTATAAACCTGGTAATTGGCAGTGGAAAATGTATGCCGCAACAGGTTTTTTTGATTGTGACAAAAAAATCAAGGATTATTCTAAAGAGGAATACGACCAACTTGTCTATTGTAAACCGGTAAAAATCAATTCGGCCATTGTTGAAGGAATGAACTCTACTTATGCGGGTCTTGTTGAGAAATTCATTAGTCAGCACATCAAAACTGAGTTTGAAAAATCTGAGGCATCAAAGAAGAAAATTGCACCGTTTATAACAGAAGAGCAATGCTATGATTGCGGGGGTAAACGATATAATGAAAGTATTTTATCTTCGAAAGTCATGGGATATTCAATAGCAGAACTTACGGCTATGCAGGTAGATGAGCTTCTAGAATTAATCCGAAAAATTAATGATCAACATATACAACCTATTGTTAAAAATCTGACTGAGCGGTTGAATGATTTAATTCAAATAGGGCTCGATTATGTAAGCTTGGATAGAGAAACTTCTACATTATCAGGCGGCGAATCACAACGTGTTAGAATGGTCAAACACCTTACAAGCAGCTTGACGGATGTCATGTATATTTTCGATGAGCCAAGCATCGGATTACACCCAAGAGATGTGCACAGGCTTAACGAACTGCTAGTAAAATTACGGGATAAGGGCAATACGGTGATTGTAGTTGAGCATGATCCTGATGTCATAAAGATTGCCGATTATATAGTTGATGTTGGGCCGAAAGCTGGTACAAACGGCGGGAGGATTATGTTTGAGGGTAGCTATAGCGACCTACTTGAAGCCAAGACACTTACAGGGGAATACATCGGAAAGAGCATGCCGATTAAGAGTAAGCCAAGGACAAGCAATGATTTCCTTGAAACGAAAAAAAGTTCGTTACACAATTTGAAAAATGTTAGTTTAAGAATACCTAAAGGTATATTCACTGTTGTTACAGGAGTTGCTGGTTCCGGCAAGTCGACGCTTGTTAACGGTGTTTTTGCGAAGGAATATAAAGATGCCATCATTATCGACCAGTCCGCAGTCAGCGCAAATTTACGTTCAAATCCCGCGACCTTTACTGGAATAATGGATCATATACGCAAATTATTTGCTGATGAAAACAAAGTAAGCGCCGGATTGTTCAGTTATAATTCAGAGGGTGCATGTGAGGCTTGTAAAGGGCGAGGTTATATAGAAACAGATCTTTCTTTCATGGATTCTGTTGAAACCATTTGCGAGGAATGCGGCGGTAAAAGGTATAAGCATGAGGTTTTGGAGTATAGGTACAATGGTAAGAACATTGCCCGCGTACTTGATATGACCATAGCAGAAGCGTTCGATTTTTTTGTTCAAAAAGAAATCAAAAATAAGCTGAAGCACATCGTCGATGTCGGTCTGCATTATATGACGCTGGGACAGCCGTTAGACACCCTTTCTGGTGGAGAATGTCAGCGCTTAAAGCTTGCCAAAGAATTAAGTAAAAAGGGCAATATTTATATTATGGACGAGCCTACAACTGGTTTACATATGTCCGATATTACCAGCATTCTGACTATAATTAACCGTCTTGTTGACAAAGGCAACACAGTTATTGTTATAGAACATAATCTTGATGTCATTCGTAATGCCGATTGGATTATAGACGTAGGGGTTGAGGGAGGCAGCAGGGGCGGACAGATTCTTTTTGAAGGAACACCTGAAAACTTGAGAAACTGCAAGGAGTCTATTACTGCAAAATACTTGTAAACAAGTCGACAAGGTGGAAAATGGACAGCTAACCAATGTAGTTATAAGCAATCAAGAAACCAAGAAAAAAGAATATGAGTCGCTTCAATTCCAGATTGTGAATGAGAATGCAAGATCAATATTTCAGTTAATCATACAAGTTATTGGACAAAGGGACAGACCAGGGACAAGGGCCTGTCCCTGGTCTGTCCTAGACTTACAGGAAATCAAAACCCAGGCTACTACTTTTGGAAAGTTGGTGAATTGTGGACCTAATAGTACAACTACAATTTGAAAAAAACAGTCAAAAATGACACATTGAATAGGGTAGTTATAATGACGTTTTTATTTTATTCAATCTTTTGAATTTTTTTACAAAAATATAATTATTATGAAATGATATATGGTATAATTTTACTATAATGGAGGTGAAAATTGTAAAAACAACCATACTATTAAAATGAAATCTTTTTAAGTTTAGAAACCTTTCTATCAAATCCGCAATCCTCCCCTTTATATTTTCATCATTTAAAATCCACTATCAAGTCGTCTTAACTTACTTTCTGTCAAAATACTAATCTGAATAAATTTCAATTAATTACTGAATATAGGGGATTGTTGCAGGTTTAATCAATGTTTTTAATGAAGGAGTGGCATGATTATGCATGCAGTGCTGAATAAAATGGCAAAAGGCATTACAGTTTGTTATTCAGAAGTTTTTCCCGATCAAACCAATGATTTTTTCCACTTAGTTTATAATGGAAAGTTATTTTTAGTCGCTGACTCATATTGTATGAATCCAGATTGTGCATGCCAAGAGGCAGTTCTTAATTTTGTCCAAGCCTATCCGAAAGAAGGAAAGAGAGCTGACAGTTTTATGATAAGGCATAAACTAAACGGTAGAGGCTATAAAATTCATGACCAGGGAAAATTCAATAGACGTGAAGTCCAGGCCACTGTTCTGCATTTTACCGCTGACGACACGATCTTAAATCTTTTAAATGAACGATACAAGGAAATGAAGGAAAAAGCAAAAGAAATATTGTTATCAAATACAATGGAAGTACGAAATAATAGGCTAAGGTAATCACTACTACATCTATATTTATCAGCCATCACCACGCCGAACCATGTAGAAGTGTGTAGCAAAACTTATATTAAAAATTCCTATTAAAAAATAAATTTTTTCCACTCAAAATAATCATTTTGGAATAATGTTTTTATAAGTATCTTGGAAAGAAATTAGTATTTTATAGTAGAATTCTTTGTTAATATGATTTAATTCGGGCGATCTCATTACTTGATGAATGAGATCGTCCTTTTTTTGAAATAATGAATCTGTTTAAGAAAAGGACATAATATATGATTAATATCACTACCTTAAAATTATTAAAAGATATTATGGATTTAGAATATCTTATTTCTGTTGTGTAAGAGAATTGATTTGAAATAATAGATTGAAATCTAGAATTATTTTCATATGATTCATTTTTTTGTAAAATGGGAAAAATAAGACTGTTCCTATTGGTAAAAGCATTTATTTTGAGGAGGATACATATGAGACCAAAACCAGATATGGAAGAAATAAGAGTAAAGACTGAGGAGCTTTGCCAATTAATTATAGATCAAGCTGCATTTCCGGAATTAAGGGCAATGATCAATGATTTCTTTGTTAATGAAGAAGCAAAATTTTTGTACAATGATGTCATGGAAAAGCAGCGTGCTCTTCAACAAAAGCAACAGCAAGGACTTCAGCTCTCAAGAGAAGACATCAATGTATTTGATGAAGCACGGGAAAAAATTTACTTGAATCCAGTTTCACGAGACTTCCTTTATGCATCTCAAGAATTGGATAAAGTTCAAAATTTAGTGATCAAATATGTGCTTAAAACAGTTGAACTTGAAAGAATTCCAACAGAAGAAGACTTAATTGAAGAAGGATGCGGTTGCGGCGGTTCTTGCAGCTGTGGGGGCCATTAGGATTTAAAAGTGCCGTCCTCGTAAACTGTCCGCACCTGCTTCCTATCTTTACCCATAGTTACTATATCCCAAGGCGTGTACATGATTATGACACGTCTTTTTTTTGCTAATCAGAATTTATATCCATAAATTCTGCTAGCGCATAAGGGCAACTACGCCTATTCATCGCCCTTAGAGGCTCGCCAATCGGCGAGTTTTCTTTAGCTAATATTAAAGTATAAACTTTTTTCAAAGTTTATACTTTCCTATGTCGCATAAGTGCAACTAGGCTATCGCCGGCGCCTTAAGGCTTGGCGCTAGCCAAGTTTTCTTTATGTCGTTTACGGACGATTATGAGCAATTCATAAATTTTAAAAATGGTATTTCAGGTAAAACTATAAAATATATCTGTAAAGTGTTAGACTATTAGTTTAAAAGTGCTTAGCCTAAAAGTGGTAGGTTTTGAATTGTTGGAGTATTAAGGTCTATTCTTGGTGATAATATATTTACATTATAAGGGTTGAAATTTAGAGTACTTTGGGGAATACGCTTTGACTGCTATGCAAGTAGTTACTATTTTTTAGGAGGTTTAAAGGTGAGTCTGACTAATAATGATATATTAATTAGATTAAGATATGCTCTAGATATAAAAAATACTGATATGGTAGAGATTTTTAAACTTGGAGGCATTGAAGTATCAAAAGAAGAAATGCTAAAGATGCTCACAAAATCAAAGGACAATCATAATGAAGTCGGCAATGATGGAGATATAGATGAAGATGATGAGAATAGAAAAATCAATAATTTTATGTTCGAATCATTTTTAAATGGCCTTATTATATTTAAAAGAGGAAGGCAAGAGCCAAAAACAGGCCAACCTGAAAGACCAACAATGTCTATAAAAAGTAATGGAAGTGTAAATAATGTCTTGCTAAAGAAATTGAAAATAGCACTAGCATTAACAAGTGAGGACATGTTGGAAATATTAGAAGAAACAGGGGTTATTTTAACAAAAGGAGAATTAAGTGCTCTATTAAGAAAAGAAGGACATAAGAATTATAAAGAGTGCGGTGATAAATACGCTAGGAATTTCTTAAAAGGATTAGCTATTCAATATAGGGAATAGCTAAATCTTAGATGTAATTACTATAAAAAACATACTGGTGATGAGGAAATTAATAGTGTGTTTTTATAAAGTGAATCATTAATAATGAATATAAAACTCCTCCTTGGGAGTTTTTTTGTTCATGAAGGTAAAACTGACCAGAGTTAAAGGCTCTGTTAGTGAACTCTGTTGAATTTTTACTCATTCGTGTATCACTACAGTGACGCACAAATGAGTAAAAAATCATTTTTATCAACAATATTATGTAATAAAGCCAATTAAAAAAGGAGCAAATCTCCATTCGCCCCCTTAAATAAACCTTTACCCACGCGCAAAATGGTTCATATCCGTTAATTCGATAATATACTCATAATTTACAATTGAGTTTTGAATATTTTCTTTCTCTTCTATTGATAAGGTAGGATTTTGCATGTTATTAATTAATTTCAGTTTCAATGTCTCTAATTTTTCTTTTATTTCTTGGTAGTCCATTTCCAACACCCTTTCCTACTTTTAGAATTTTGGATACATATTCTGCCAATACTATTTTGTTCATCTAGATAAAAATAAAACTTCTTGCTTATCTATTATTTTACAGGAAAAACATGTGAGAGAATTATCAAATGTATTGTGAATTTGTGAAGCCTTTTTTATATAAAAAATCCAAAAATATACAAAAATCCAAAATGGTCAATTTTATTCATACACATGATGCTTATTTAACTAAAACTAATAGTTAAACGGAATCAAGCTCCACTGGTGCAGTGTTCTCCTCTAACTACAGAAGTAGTTAGACTTACTAAACTATTAATCGATCTTCTTCTATAGTTGTAAACTCACGTCTTAAAAAAATATATCAATCAAAAGTTCATATTCTATTCACAAATAATGTGAAATATTTCACAAACAAATGTTATACTTACTATTGTTAACGTGGTAATGATAAATATCGCAAATAGAAAAGGCCTTTTTGAATCAATTGTAACTTCATTAATCTATTTGATTTCGTAATAAACGTAAGAAAAACCTATCAACAGGGAGTTGGACAACATGAGTGTATGGGAACAATTATATAATCCATTAGGTAACATTTGGATATCAGCTAGTATAGCAGCCATTCCAATTATCTTTTTTATTGTTATGTTAGTCCTATTTAAGTTAAAAGGATACGTCGCAGGTGGTTTAAGTGTTCTGGTAGCAGGAATTGTAGCTCTTTTTGTTTATAAGATGCCGCCTGCGATGGTAGCTGCCGCTGCAGGATACGGAGCTCTTGCCGGGATATGGCCAGTTGCATCAATTGTTTTAGCAGCAATCTTTTTATATGAAATAACAGTAAAAACTGGGAAGTTTACTATTATTAAAAATAGTATTTCATCTGTAACAGAAGATCAAAGAATTCAGGTATTACTTGTAGCCTTTTCATTTGGAGCATTTTTAGAAGGAGCTGCAGGGTTTGGAGCCCCAGTTGCCATCACTGCTGCGATTCTTGTTGGTTTGGGATTTCGTCCTTTATATGCTGCAGGTCTTTGCTTAATAGCCAATATTGCAGGTGGGGCTTATGGAGCGATGGGAATACCAGTAACCACTCCAGCATTGCTTACTGGTTTAAATGGCTTAGCTGTAGGAAGAGATACCGCATTAGTTCTACCTTTGGTGAGTCTTATAGTTGCATTATTACTTATCTTCATTATTGATGGCATTAAAGGAATACGTCAAACATTACCAGCCATATTGGTAAGTGGCGGTTCATTTGGACTTACCCAGGCTGCAGTCTTGTATTTCTTAGGAGCAGAACTTGCAGATATTTTTGCTGCTATTGTTAGTTTAATTGCACTCATTCTCTTTTTAAGAATATGGAAACCAAAAGAAGTCTATAAAATGAAGGATGCTAAAAATAGTTTAGTAGTTGTTGCTTATCCTGTAGGTAAAATAGCCTTTGCATGGCTACCATTCATTTTATTAACTGGCTTTGTAACACTGTTTAATCTATCGTTCATGAAAAACTTGTTTATTCCAGGTGGACCGCTTAGTAAATTTGTACTTCTTTTACCAATTCCCGGTCTGAATAACCTAGTAATTAAACATGCGCCGGTGGTCCCTGTGAATAGTCCATATGCTGCTGTTTTTAAGCTTGATTTATTCTCATCTACAACAACTGCCATTGTACTTTCGATTATTTTTACTTTACTGATCTTCCGGTGTAACTGGAAATTAATTAAAGAAACGGCTTTTGCAACAGGGAAACAACTAATTACACCTATATTAACAATTTGTAGCGTATTGGCATTTGCCTATATTTGTACCTATTCTGGTATGTCATCAACTCTTGGTCTAGCTTTTGCTTCTACTAAAACAATTTTCCCGCTATTTTCGCCAATTCTTGGTTGGCTAGGGGTATTTTTAACTGGTTCAGTTGTAAATAGTGGATCCTTATTTGCCCCACTTCAATCCGTTACTGCGACCCAAATTGGAATTCCTCCAGAATCTATGGTTGCGGTAAATGTGATGGGTGGGACAATGGCAAAAATGATTTCTCCGCAGTCCATTGCAGTTGCTGCTGCAGCTGTAGGATTGGTAGGAAGAGACAACGAATTATTCAAGTTTACGATAAAGTACAGTTTAGTTTTTCTTGTGTTAATTGGTTTTACTAGTTGGATTATATTTTAATTTTTTAATTTGAAGGGAGAAAATCATCATGAATAATGGAAAAGTAAATCGTGTTGTATTAATTGGAACAGGTGCTGTAGGATGCAGCTATGCATATTCAATGATAAATCAGGGAGTTGCTGAGGAATTAGTCTTAATCGATGTGAATGAAGCAAAATCTGAGGGTGAGGCGATGGACCTTAACCACGGAATGCCATTTGCGCCTTCACATCTGAAGGTATGGAGTGGTTCTTATCAAGATTGTGGAAGTGCAGACTTAGTTGTCATTACTGCGGGATTGGCACAAAAGCCAGGTGAAACCAGATTACAATTAGTTGAAAAGAACACGAAAATATTTAAACAAATTATAAAAAACATTATGGAAAGTGGTTTTGACGGGATATTCTTGGTGGCCACAAACCCAGTAGATATTTTAACCTACGTAACTTGGAAAGAATCAGGTTTACCGAAAGAACGTGTTATTGGTTCAGGAACAGTATTAGATTCCGCACGACTACGTTTTGCGCTTGGGGAGTATTTCAATGTGGATTCAAGAAATGTTCATGCTGTCATTATTGGTGAACATGGGGATACGGAGCTTCCTGTTTGGAGCCATGCAGACATTGGAATGGAGCAGCTTGAAACAGTTTTAGCAAAGACTAATGATGTGAAAAAAGAGTGCTTAGAAACTATTTTTGTTAACGTACGTGATGCTGCCTATCATATCATTGAGAGAAAAGGTGCAACATATTATGGAATCGGAATGTCCCTTGTTCGAATTACAAAGGCGATCCTAAATAATGAGAACAGCATCCTAACAGTTTCTTCCTATCTAAATGGAGAATATGGCCAAAATGATGTGTTTATCGGTGTTCCCGCTATCATTAACCGTGCAGGTATCCGAGAAGTAATCGAAATTGAGCTTAATGAAAAGGAAAAAGAACAATTTAATCATTCTGTTTCAGTGCTAAAAGAAACAATGAGGCCTGTACTTTAATTGATAAGAAAAAAGATAGTGAAAAGCCTATTTCCTTTGAAATAGGCTTTTTCGATTATTGTAAGGTTTTCTTAACTAAGCAGAATTTATATCCATAAATTCTACTAGCGCATGGGGGGCAACTACGCCTCTATCATCGCCATTAGGGACTCGCCAATCGTTATAGTTAATTCTTGGATGTTGTATATTTTTCCAGAGTTGTTGCTAGTTGTAAAAGGGAATTTCTATGATAAAGCTTGTACCACTTTCGTTACTCTCGGCATGTATCGTTCCGTTGTGATTTTCCACTATTTTTCTGGATACAGATAAACCTAAACCTGTTCCAATGTCTTTGGTTGAAAAGAATGGTTCGAATATATTTGTTAGTACTGATGGGGAAATTCCTTTTCCGTTATCCTTAAAAATAAATTGAACACGTGAGTTAACTATACTCGTACTAATTTTAATTTTTAAAGGAGAGTCCTCTTTTGCTTGCAAGGAATTTTGAAATAAATTAATAAATACCTGTAATAACTCTTCACGGTTACATAGAATAGAAAGATTTTTAGTGGCAGGAGAAATTTCAACATCTATCGCTACGTTGTAGAGCAATGATTCACTTTTAAGAAATTTCCATAGATATTCTAAAAAAAAATGGTGAATTTGTATCGTTTCTAGCTCTTTATATGAAGGCTTTGCAATTCTTAAAAAATCAGAAATAATTTTGTTTGCACGATCAATTTCTGGGATTAATAAACTAGAAAACAGGTGGGATATATTACTAGATACGTCATTAGTAAGAAATTGCAGGTATCCCCTAACGGTTGTTAAAGGATTTCTAATTTCATGGGCAATACCAGCAGCGATTCGACCTGCAAGTGCTTGCTTTTCAGACTCTTTCATTTTTTCTTCAATTAAATAACGGTCGGTTATATCTCTAAATTGGCCAAATGCACCAATTACTTTTTTATCTTCATAGATTGGTTGAGCATCAAATAAACATACTACTTGATCACCATTTTTATTTTTAAATTGGAGTTCTTCATTTTCATATTTTTCTTCAAACTCTATTACTCGTTTAAAAAAATCTCCAGTTAAATCAAAATCATAGATACACTTTCCTATAATAGTGTTTCTAGGTCGGTTTAAAATTTGCTGTGCAAAATCATTAAACTCAGTTGCAAACCCTTTTTCATCAGTAATTATAATTCCGTTTCGTGTTCTGCTTAACATAATTTGATTTAAAATATTAAGTTTCTTATTCTGTTTTCTTAGCAACAGTTCTCTTTCAATAGAGTCTACCATCTGAGATAACATTGTTAAAAATAAGGGATTTTGAAATAAGATGGGCACCATTATACAAACACTACCAAGTAAATTATCTTCATCAGAGTATTGAAACGATACACCGTAACAAGCTATGTCATATAGAAACTTGTGATAATGATCTTCACCTATTAATCTTACAGGGTGTCTATAATTTAATGATATGCTAACAATATTTGTACCCGTATCTTCTTGTGTAAAAAGACTTCCTAATTTAATACCAAATTGTTCTACGGTAGTCTTAATTGTTTTGTCACCAACTAACTCTAATAAGTAACCTTCTGAATCAGAGATAACAATCAAGATGGGTGTTCCATTTAATGAATCCAAGAGCTTATTTGAGAAAAAACTCACTACAGATAAGATCTCACTGTATTCCTTCCTTTTGTTATGTAGTACTTGATTTGTCATAAATCTCTTTGGACTAGCTACTTCGTTTGGATCCATTCCATTTTCTTTACACATTCTCTTTGATTCAGTTATATAATATGGTTCATTTTCATTCATCCATTAAACACCTCAAAAAAAATCAATACAGTTATTCTCATTTTAATAATAATTATAGCAATAATCTATAGCTAGATTGTTTTTGCTTCGGAAAATTCACAAGTTAATAAACTAGTTAGAGGACTCAGCCCTTTTTCATGTTAAACTTTATATAATAGTGAAAATTCAGTGTATTTTTTGCGATGTTGATTCTTCTTTTAAAAGAAATGGAATAGAACAGTTAAATATCGAAAAAGAGTTTTCGAGGAGGATTGTCCAAGTTGAAGAAGATCGGAAAGGATAAAAGTAGGTATCTCCCATTGAGAATAAATATTCTATTTTTTGTCGTCTTTATCCTATTTTCAACGTTAGTTGTTCGGCTCGGGATGGTGCAGATCGTATCTGGAGAAAATTATCTGTCTGAGATAGAACAAAAAGTGATTATTCCAATAAATTCATCGGTACCGCGTGGGAAAATATATGACACATTTGGAAAGCTCGTAGTTGGAAATAAACCTTTAAAAGCGATTACTTATACACGATCCAATTCAGTTACACATGATGAAATGGTAGACATTGCAACAAAGTTAGCTAAGCTAATTAGTAAAGACACAGAAGAGGATTTTAGAATTATTAAAAATCGTGATCGTCAAGACTTTTGGATTATAAAACATCCTAATGAAGCTAAGGCTAAGGTAACCAAGGCGGATAAAGACAGACTAAAGAAAAAAAAGTTGGATAATAAAGAATTTGATAAAGAAATTTATGATTTAACGAGGGCAAGAATTACTGAGAAAGAGCTACATTCTTTTTCTAAACAGGAACTGGAGGTATTGGCTATTTTTTGTGAGATTTCCAGTGGAACTGCGTTAACTCCTCAAATTATTAAAAATAAAAATGTTACTGATAAAGAATATGCAGTTGTTAGTGAAAACCTTGATTCCTTACCTGGAGTTGAAACCACAACAGATTGGGATAGGTATTATGTGTTTAAAGATAAAGAAGGGAATGGAACTCTAAGTTCAGTATTAGGGAAAATTACTAGTTCAAAAGAAGGCTTGCCAAAAGATAAACTAGATTACTTATTAGCGAGGGGCTATAGCCGAAATGATCGTGTCGGAAAGAGCTATCTTGAGATGCAGTATGAAGATATCCTGCAAGGTCAAAAAGAAGTTATAAAAAATATAACGGATAAATCAGGTTCTGTCATAGATTCTAACGTATTCAGAGAAGGTAAGAGTGGGAAAAACTTGGTATTATCAATTGATATAGATCTTCAACAAAAAGTTGAACAAATTATTCAAGATAAATTTGGTAAAGCCAAGGTTGGTCAGCCATATATGGATAGGGCATTTGTATCTGTTATGAATCCAAAAACTGGAGAAATGCTTGCAATGGCTGGTAAACAATATATAAAGAATAATGAAACTAATAAAACGGATATTGTTGACTTCGCACTAGGAAATATGACAACTTCCTATTCAATGGGGTCTGCAGTAAAGGGAGCTACAGTATTAACTGGATATCAAACAGGTGCGATATCTCCTGGAGATATACAATATGACCAACCCTTGAAGTTTAAAGGAACAAATGTTAAAAAATCTTGGAATACAGTTGGTTTTGGCCGTATTAATGATTTATACGCTTTAAAAAGGTCCTCAAATGTATATATGTTTTTAACCGCAATGAAAATTGGTGGGCAACAAATATATGTTCCGGATGGCCCATTAAGGATAGACAAAATCGCTGCAATAACCAAATTGAGATATAATTTTGCTCAATTTGGATTAGGGATTAAGACAGGCATTGACCTACCAGGCGAGCAGAATGGGTTTGGTGCTGGCCAAATACCTCCTGAGAGTGGTAAAGTATTGGACTTTGCAATAGGACAGTATGACACATATACACCCTTGCAGCTCCTTCAATATGTCTCAACCATCGCAAATGGCGGTTATCGAATTCAACCGCACTTAGTAAAAGAAATTAGGGAGCCGAATTATAATTCAGATGAATTGGGCCCTATTTTTAGTGAAATTAAGCCGAAAATATACAACAGAATTGATATGAAGGCAGATTGGATTAAACGTGTTCAAGACGGATTTAAAATGGTTGTTAACGAACCACAAGGTACTGGATACGGATATATAACGAATAAACAATATAAGATTGCCGGAAAAACAGGAACAGCCCAAGCTTTATATGATGGACCATTACCAGTCCACCCGATGACTTGGAATGTAACTTTTGTAGGATATGCACCTTACGACAATCCTGAAATTGCCATTTCAGTTGTAGTTCCATGGTCAACAACCGATAAAGTACACACTAATTTAGAAATAGCCAATGAGGTTTTTAAAGCATATTTTGATTTGAAAGAAATGCGTGCAAAATAGGATTTCATTTTCGTTTCTTTTTACTAATTATTTTTTCGTACATTGTTTTATCCTCTAAACGATGAAACATAGAAGAGTCTGGCCTAAGGTTTGCTTCTATTATCCATACTTTACCTTTATGATCAATTCCAATATCGAAACCAATCGTCTTTTCGTCAATAAAATTTTTCCCAATAAGTTCGGCAGCCTTTATACAAATTTTATCAATAGTAAAAAGTATATAATTTTTTGATATTGTTTTTATCTTAGCTTTTTGGAGAGCTTCTTCTATTGGTAAAAGAGATTTAGCAACATTTGTTACGACAAAGTCTTTGCTGGCTATCTTTGCAATCTTTCCTGTAATTTCCCACTTTGGTTCATAACTGTTCCTTTGAACCATAACGCGAACATCAAAGGGGCAATCATCTATTGTTGCTAATGATACTCTTTCTTGGAGGATATAACGATTCTCTGAGAGATAATGTGCTTGAAGATAATCAATGACTTCTTTGCTACTTTGAAAGGTGACTTTTTTTCTTTCGTTATGAACTTCATATAAATCTTCTTTTAGCAAAGACACTTGCAAAATACCGATTCCCCATTGACCAAAGCAAGGTTTAAGAAAGACCTGCTTATTTTTCTTGATTAATTCTGAGAAAATGCAGGGCGTGGCCAATTGAGTATAGGGGACGTAATTAGAAATCTCCTTTGATGAGGTGAAAATTTGAAACTGACTCCATTTGCTCTTAGAAAAGTGGAGGTCGATATCACGAATCCACAGTTTATTCTTCATGAATCCAATATCCAACACAATTGTTGGACACTTTGGTAAAAATTCTTCTAAACTCAAGGCAGCCATAATTGCTACTTCATGTAGTATTTTTGGTATTTGCTTCATTTTCGCTAAACAGGTCTTTTCAAGTACGGCTGCTACATGCCATTTAGAGGGTGCTTCTCGCTGTAAAGTAACAAATACTTCAAAAATCTTACCATCATCTAAATTGTTCAAAAAATCCATGTTCTGAAGTATATAAGATTGTTCTGTTTTTACTTCATTAAGATAATTAAAAACCCGTTCTTTTCCATCCAAAGTTAATGTGAAGTTCCCATTCTCAATAGTATATAGACCGCCTTCAGACGAAGAAATCTTGATTTCATTTAGGCCAAAACACGGTCTGAAAATGAGGAAATGATTTAATGTACGATAAAAGGAATCTTTATTATAAATCTCAGTCTCTACCAAATAAGGTAAAAGGCTTTTATTCTTTTTTAAAATGTGATATTGACTCCACCTTCCCCGTGAATTAACCATCAAACCCCCACCTTTGAATAAGTTACTTTCAATATATGTAAAAAACCTCTTTGGTTTTCATTTTTATTTTTATCAGTTGAGAAGGATTGATCAGTCCTTGGTTGACTCCTGAATTCATTAAGTCCCTCCAAGAAATGGTGAACACAATACCGAATACAAGAAGGTAAGAAAATACAGAAGAAAAATGATGAAAATACTCAGTAACTTAACACAAGCAATGGAAGAATCGTTTCATACCATATAGAAGATCACAAGAAAGGAGGGGATCATAATGGGAGTTCGTTGTAGTTGTGGTGTTCGTGTCAACGCAGTTAAAGAGGATGTAAACGTTAAATTTGATAGTCTCAATGGAAACGAAACAGGAACTTTGACCTATCTTGCTAATATTTGCTTTGACACAATTGAACAATCTACACTCTTACTAACCTTTGTTGACACTGATGGTAATGCACCTGATACTTCTTTCACATTTGAAGTTAGTCCGTCGCTTGTTGGGACGGAAATCACTACAGTCACATGTAACAAAGAAGGAGTAAACTGTGTGGTTACTGTCACTGGGACAGGCTTGAAAACAGGCTTTTTAGGTAATGCATTGCTACCTTTTACTGCTGTCTTCAGAGATCAAGCAGCAGGAACTGATAATGTTCAAAGTTTTGTAATTACCGGCTTTTTCAGTCAAACTGGCGCTGAACCTGTTGGAAATGGATCAATTATTGCTCTAGGTTGTTCTTAATGTGAAACTTCCATAAATGGGGGTTCTGTTCACCCCCATTTTGGGTAGTTGAGCGGTCCTTAATAGTGTGTAGTGCCATGTGAATGGTACGCACACTATTTTTTGTTGATGTAGATAGATAGGATGAAAAGATAATATACTACATTTTTATTTTTTTCCTAGAAATTCAAATATCAAGTTAAAATTAATGCCCCATCCAATATGTTGGACAGGGCATTGTTGTTTTTGGTGTCTCATTCAATTCTTTAATCATAAGATTTTTCGAGTATCTACGATATGTTCCCATAACTTCTTATCGGCTTTGTAGAATCCTCCTATACCTGGAGTTGTGTTTACTTCAAAAATAACAGGTTCACATTGATGATCTAGCCCAATATCTACACCAAATTCTCTTGACCAATACTTACTTGCAATGGCTTTGGAAGCTTCAATGGAAACACTTGATATTTTACTCATAATGTTTCTTTCTTGGTCGTGATCCAATCCTAGAAAACTCTGAAAAAGTTCCTGTATCGACACGATATGTGAGCCTCTATTTGGATTTACTACCCCATTTTCTTCAAGATCGTTAAAACCAACAGAAGCGTACATTCCGCCAATAACCCAATCTGTTTTTATGAATTGAACATGCACCCGTATGTTAAGAGGTTGTCCATTCTTTGAAACACTTTCAACTCCCTCTTGAATGATGTAGGGATTCAAACGTCCCAATCTTTCAAAGGGATGTAAGATACTGTGTATTTGATCTATTTCCAGTTCTTGATTCACTACTTTTCCAACAATGGAATAACCGTTAAGGGTTTGAAAATTATTTTCTCTTTTGGTTAGTTTAAAAACTCCTCTTCCTTGTCCGGATGTATCATGTTTAATATAGACAATTTGATAGAGATCAAGTAAATGAAGTAAATTTTCTTTCGAATACTCAAGCGTAACTGGTATGTGCTTTGAGGCTATAGGATTGGCAACCAACAACTTGTACTGTTCAAGCTTTCCTACTTTTGGAAACAACGTTTCTCACCACTTTCACAATAGCTTTATTTACTTTATCTTTATTCAAAGGATTCTTTTTCAGTGTGGGTTAAGTGGAAAAATTCAGCCTAAAGTATGAATGAAAAGGTGATAGAACGCTATTTTTGAGGAGCATGAATGCTTCTTTTTTTAGTGCGCAAAGACACCAATTAAATGAAATTGTATAAAGCTTTTTGAAAATAGTTGCATGTACAGACAAAATACTGATAGTTCCATAAGAATATGAAAAGGAGGTTTATAAAGTGGAACCAATACTTGTAAAGGATTTACGCACATTGCTAGAAGGTGATTTAGTTTGTGGTACCGAAGATTGGTATGTAAAGGAAGCCGTTGTGTACAAACGACATAAATTAGACCGTCCAAATACAGTTATTTTTTTATATAAAAAAGAATTGATTTATTGGGGGCATCTTGAAAGTATAAGTCCATGTGTTGTTATTACCGATAAACCAGAGGAAGAATTGCGAAAGGTCCGTAAAAATACGACAGTTATTCGGGTGAAAAGTACATTACAGGCATACTGGAAATTTGTGAACTATTACCGAAACCTATTTGATATTCCTGTTGTGGCGATTACTGGTACATGTGGAAAAACGACGACTAAAGAAATGATTAAGCATATAGTAAGTAAATATCACCTTGTTCAAGCTACAGAGAGTAGTAAGAATGAACCAAGACGCTCATTTCCCTATCTCATGGGAATAAATCGTCAAACAGAAATGGCTGTATTTGAAACTGGCTTAGGGAATATAGGGAATATTAAACATCAATGTCTCATTTATCAACCAACGATTGGCATTATTACCACCATTGATGCCCACCATCTCGATGGTTGTAAGACCTTGGAGGGATATGTACAAGCAAAGGGTGAAATGGTTGAAGGTGTTAAAAAAAATGGAACACTGATCTTAAATGCAGATGATGATAATATTAAAAAAATATCTCTGGCTAGGTTTATGGGTAAAGTGATCTATTTTAGTACAAAAAAAACTTCTGACTACAAAGCCAATCACATTCGTTTTGCAAATGATGGGATGGAGTTTGACCTTTTTTATGCCAATTCTAGCTATCCAGTTTTCGTCCCTGGCTACGGAGAACATCAAGTGTATAATGCATTGGCAGCGATTGCGGCTGTTCATGCGATGGGGATGAATATTCAAGAAGCCGTACAGAGACTAGCGACTTTCGAGAATATGGTGCGTCACTTAGAGATAAGTAAGGGAATAAACGGATGTACGATTATAGATGATACTTGGACTATCAACCCATTATCTGTTGAAGCAGCCTTAAAAGTGGTTGATGAAATTGGAAAAGGTAAAAAGTCAATATTGCTGTTAGGTGATATTAATCGTCTTGGAGATTATGAAATAGAGTACCATCAAAAAGTAGGCTCTATGGTAGCTGAAAGAATGTTTGATACATTAATTACAATTGGCGAAAAGGCTAAAGAAATTGGAAAACAAGCATTGCGAGATGGTTTCAAAGGACATGTTCATATGTTTCTTACAGTTGAAGGTGTGAAAGAGATTTTGGAAAACAAGCTCGATGATCATTCCTTACTATTAATCAAAGGACCAATGAAGAGCCGTTCTATGATTGATTTGGCAAGCAGTTTAAAGCTTATAAAACCAACTGATGAACAATAAATTAACCCCTAAAAATTAGCGACGGAAGAGAGCATTGGAAACAATCACCAATGCTCTCTTCCATTTTTATATGTTAAGATTGGTTTGTTCCCTTGGGACGGAACCAAAAAAAACCAAACCAGGAGGTACCCATGAAAAAACAAATCATAACGACTACTGCGGCATTGATGTTGGCATTTTCCAGCTTCGGTATCCCTGCCATAAATGTTTCAAAGGCTTCGGCTGCTACAATAGTACAAAATACGTATAATAACCAAGCAGCAGTGGATGCAAAAGCAGACCAATTGATCGCATATGCAAAAGATTTAATTGGAAAAGCAACTTACAGTACAACTGAATATAAGCGCACATATCCCTATAAATTCTCATGTGCAACATTCATGAATTTTATTTTTGAAAAAAATGGTGTAGACCTTGCAACGTATAATGAAAATTACATGATGCAACAAGGGGTTTACGTTCCGAAAGATCAACTCCAAAAAGGTGATCTAGTATTCTTTGATGCAAATCGTACTGACACGGAGCCAGCTGATCATGTTGGAATGTATATTGGAGATAATAAGATCATACACATGGCAGATTCTGTTCAAAACATTATCATTTCAGATTTGGACAGCAAGGCATACTATACAGATAATTATTTAACGGCAAGAAGAGTTTTACCAACTTTGTTAGCAGCGAATCCAGCAACACAAGGTGATAAAATTGTTGATACTTCTTATAGCTTAATCAATCAAGTAACTATGGGTTCTACAAATGATGAGCAATCAATGACATTTACAGATCCAGGATTTGTGAATTATACTTTTAAGAAAAATGGGATCGATTTGGGCACAAATAGTGTGACAGAGCAAATGAAACTTGGTAGTGCAGTTGCGAAAGATCAGCTTAAAAAAGGTGATTTGGTGTTCTTTACTAATTCGGTGGGTTCAACAACTCCAGGAATAGTCGCAATATACGCTGGTGACCAACGACTTATTGTTCCAACTTCAAGTGGTGTCGTTACGAGAGTCATCCTATTCGATTGGTATGCTCAACATTATTTAACAGCTAGACGTGTAATAACTGAATCCGTAACACCTGTTAATCCGGTTGTATCCTTAGCTGAAAATCTAATAGGAAAAGTTAAATTTGGCTATACGTACGATGAAAATACGTTAACCTTTACTGGCGCTGGATTTGTTTACTATACATTTAAACAGAATGGTATTGATTTACAAACAAAATTGGCAAGTAGACAAGCTGAATTAGGCACGTTTGTTGCAAAAGATAATTTACAGCCTGGTGATGTTATTTATTTCTCATTAGATGGTAGTGGTACGAAAATCACAGATGCTGGTATTTATGCAGGGAATAACGAAGTAATACACCTAACTACAAAAAGTGGCCTTGTAAAAGAAACACTTAGTACGACATGGGCACAACAAAATTATGTAACAGCAAGACATATGAACTAAAGAGAATCTGTGGTCGGACATTAATTAGAGGAGCGAAATTTGCTTCTCTTTTTTTGCTTTGTTGGGCGATACGATTGCTGCCTACGTAACAAGAAATAATAAAATTCATCTTCCATATTTATGTGTGACAAGCGACCATTCAAAATTTCAGGATGGTCATAACATATGAGTATATTGGATCACTTTTAGAAAATGGAGGTGAGGATGTGTGAAGACGATTATTTTTATTGGTGTAAATAAATCAGGCTCGAGTAGAGAAGCGGTAAAGGCGGCGGAACAGCTAGGCTATTATACTGTGGTTTTTACAGATAGTGAAAAACAGATTAAACAAAGGAAAGAATATCCAGATATTCATCAATTAATCTTATTAGATACCATCAATATAGAGGATCTAAAAGAGCAAATTAGAACACTACAGCATAAAGGAAATGAAATTACTGCCATAACAAGTTTTATTGATCAACATGTATACACAGCCTCAATATTAGCCGATGAATTTTGTCGAAATTGTTTATCAACGGATACTATTTTTATCATGGAAAACAAAGAAGAACAACGGAAGTTTTTCATAAATGAAGCATTCACGCCAACCTTTGTATTGGTTGAAAAGGAGATTCCAATACCAAGAGCCGCGATACCCACTAAATTAAATTATCCTGTTATGGTTAAAAATTCTAAATCATGCGGGTCAAAAGATGTATTATTTGCCGATAATATAGAACAATTACAAAAAAGTGCAACAAGATTAAGAGAAAAATATCCTGATGATGCGATTATAATTGAAGAATACATTGATGGAGAACAATATTTAGTGGAGGTAGTTGTCCATAAGGGGCAAATACTTATAGCTGCAATTATTCAACAGGAAATCACCAGAGGAAAGCGATTCATTGTAACAGGATACAGTGTATTAGCAAAGGTCCAATCAGATATAGAAGAGGGCATTGGCAAAGTTGTACAATCAATTACATCTAAATTGAAAATTGAAAATGGAGCTTATCATCTTGAGCTAAGGTTGGGAGCGGATGGATGGAAGTTGATCGAAATAAATCCGAGAATATCCGGCGGAGCGATGAATAGGATGATTCAAGCTGCGTTTGGTTTCAATTTAGTGGAAGAAACACTTAAAATGCTTACAGGAGACACGCCATCTTTAGCAAAAAAAACAAACAACTTCGTTTTTACCCAGTATGTAATTATTGACTATAAAGGGGTATTAGCGAAGGTAACAGGTAAAGGAAGGGCAACACGATCACCGGGTGTAGTTGAGGTATATGTTAAACCGAGAAAGGGTGCAATAATCCAACCACCATTATCAATGGGTCATCGCTATGCTTACGTAATAGCAACGGGTGAAACTATGGAAGAAGCCAAGCAATTAGCAAAAGAAGCTGCGAAAGAAATAGAGTTTCATATAATAGAGAATGAGTAAACAAAAAGCCCTATCGCTTTTGGATAGGGCTTTTTGATTGCTGATTTTAATGAATATGAGAAATAAAGAAAACTCGCCGATTGGCGAGCTGCTAAAGGCGATGACGGAGGCCTAGTTGCATTTATTCGACCTCTCCGAATGTTGTTTCAATAAACTTAACTGTATCAAACATATGGGTTTTACTTGCCCCTTTGACAAGAATTGTATCGCCCACGTCAAGAATCTCTAGCAAGTACTTGTGTAAAAGATCTTTATCTAAAAAATGTTTTACTTTTTCTGGTGGAAATCCAGCCATTATTGCTCCTGTGCCAATAGCATCTACTCTAAACCCGTAAGTGATGATAATATTAATTTCTTGTTCTACTAGAATTTTGCCTACTTTTTGGTATTGTTCATCTCGTAAATCACCAAGCTCCCGCATTTGCCCAAGTATGGCGATTTTTCTTTTTGGAGCAATATTTTTTAAAACATCAATGGCAGCTATTACCGCCTGCGGAGTGGCATGGACAGTATCATCAATTAAAGTGATCGATTTATTTAGATGATAAATAGTCATTCGGCGAGGAGGTTTTCTAAAAAGTAAACCTGATCTAATCTCCATAGCAGAGAAACCTAAATAATCAGCAACCGCAATTGCATTTATAGCATTATACACATGGTGTTTTCCGAAAATAGGAATGAAAAAGGAAATAACTTCACCGTGAAGTTTCATTTTGAAATTCATTCCATTTTCAGCATATGAAACATCATATCCTCTATAATCTGCAGGTGTATTTATCCCAGTTGTGATAATTTTACCTCGGAACTTTTCCTTCTCAAGATATTTAGAATTTTCATCATCGTTGTTAATCAACAATGTCCCTTCTTGATCCATACCATGAATTAATTCCGATTTTGCATGTGCTACTTGCCTAATATCACCATTGAAGTTACCAATATGAGCCATCCCGATATTGGTTACAACACTAATGTTTGGTTGAATAATAGTACAATGCTCTGTAATAACTCCTGGGTAAGCCATTCCATACTCAAGTACAATAGCTTGGTGGGATGAATCAATTTCATCCGCATGTTTTTTCGTATGCTCCGTTGTATTCCAGTAATCCTTTGATTCAAAAATATTCATTCTTGTTTTTAAGATGGAGGCAATAAAAGACTTAGTTGTGGTCTTACCTGCACTCCCAGTTATCGCGATAATGGGAATATGCCTTTTTTCCATATTCTTGTGCTTTAACTGCTGAATTTTTTGCCTGATCTTCTCCTGATTCTTTGCTAAATACATGGCATATCGAATGGTGTTCTTCACAACATCCATTTCTAAATAAAAAGCTGGCGGACAACCAGGGCGCCAATTCACTTCATAAATCCAGATTTTTTGATCTTGGTCTAATCCAATATCGACACCAATTTCATCAATTACTTCTTGATATTCAAGCATTTGAAGTTCATCAAGGTGGCGAGCTAAAGCAAGTGAAAAGTGCTCTAGCGTTCGTTTAATGTTATACGCTTCTTCGTTAGCAAATTCTTGTTTTAAAAAAGGTTCTAGGTAATTGGTATATCCGCCATTATTAATATTGGTTATAATCGTACCATTTGGTGCAATACGTGGATAAATGGTTGTAATTACCCATTCTCCTTCGCCATCTTTTTGAATATGCAAACGAAAATCAAACGCTAGTCCTCCTTTTGTTTTACTGCAAATATAGGGCTGAATAATAAATGCAGTTTTTTGAAGTAAGGACTCGAAAAGTTTTGAAAATTCATCCTCTGTAAATTGTGTATCCTCTGAATTCTTATTTACTAAGTAACCATTCTTCGTTGTTTTGATAAAATAAATCCCCTGACCTTTTCTGCCATCGATCGGTTTGATGACAACTTCTTTAAAGTCTTTCAAAAATGTATTAATGTCGTTCAAATCCTTGATAATCTTTGAAGGTATTAGATACTTACTGAATTCTTTTCCTTCTTTTAAACGTTCATTTATATTCCATTTGTTCCCTAATGAGTTAGTTGTAAATGGAATAATTTCTCTAAGCCTATTGATAATATCCTTTGATTTATTCAGTTTCTCAGGACTTCCATCATTATAAATAACATCTGGAAAAGGCATAATTCGCTCTTTCCATACACCATTTTCATAAATAAAACCTTTAATGCTCTTATTTACAAAATTAATAGCCTTTGGTGAGAAGTAAACAAAATCTGCACCTTCAGCCTTGGCTACAATGGCAAATGCATATGATTTCCTTACAGTTCTTGGATCCTTTCTTTGATGAAGCATTCCTATTAAGGTCAATAGAATCCCCTTCCTTGAAATAATATATTAATATTAAATGCTACTCATAGGACACTTGATATAGACAATTGTGGAAGTTTGAAAAGTAAAGAGGTAAGCGAATTGACTTCCTACTAAAATATAAAACCCCCTTGTGTTCATGCCTACTCAATACTAGGATCTTATGAATAATATAAGGTACATATGCTTAAAGAAGATGTGCAATCGGGAGGATGTTGTGTGATTAAATGAACTCGATTATTTTCATTGAAACAAATAAATCTGGATCAAGCAGAGAGGGAATTAGGGCTGCAAAAAAAGGTGGATATTATGTCCATTTATTTACCAATCGAAAATCTATTCTTGAACAAAAAAGGGAGTTTTCTGAAGTTGATGAAATGCATCTCATCAACTTAAAAGACGAAGACCTAATCATCTCGCAAATAGTTGAAATTAAAAAAGAACAAAATGTTGAAATTATTATTAGTTTTATTGACTCCTATGTGACGTTAGCGGTAAAAATGCATAATCGGTTTTGCCATAACACCTTATCTGAACATGCTTATAATGTGATGGAAGATAAGTTACTAACACGGAGAAAATTACAAGACAAACCATATTCCCCGTATTATTTTATATATAAAAAAGATGACACATTAAAAACCCTATTGTCTCAGTTCAAGCAAATGTATCCACTTATCCTTAAATCGCCTTCATCTACAGGTTCCAAGGATGTATACCTAATAAATACTGAATATCAAATGCGAAATAGGATTAATTACTTACAAAGGAAAAATTCTAATGAAGATTTACTTATCGAGGAATATCTTGAAGGTCCGCAATTTAATGTAGAAAGTATTGTACATGATGGAGAGATCTACATCGCAGCAATCATAGAACAAGAAATAACAAAAAAAAATAAGTTTATCGTAACAGGTTATAGTATCTCATCAGATGTAGAAGAAAGCATCATTGAAAGTATTGCTGACGTCACAAAAAGAATTTTAACTGATTTAGGGTTACGAAATGGCAACTGTCACTTGGAATTGCGATTAGTAAAGGGAGAATGGAAGCTTATAGAAATAAATCCGCGAATTTCTGGAGGAGTAATGAATCGATTAATAGAGAAAGCATATGGCTTTAATTACGCGGAGGAGATATTGAAGGTTTATAGAGGTTTGCAGCCATCCCTTCAAAGAAAATATGAGAATTGCATCTATGTCCAATACAGTGTTGTAGATTCTATAGGTGAATTTATAGAAGCAACTAATGTTGATTTAGTAAAGAAAATACCGGGCATAATTGAAGTTTTTATCAAGGCATCAAAAGGACAAATTTTGTCACCGCCTCTATCTATGGGCCATCGATATGGCTATGTAATGGCAAAAGGTAAAACAAGAGCAGAGGCGAAAATGTATGCATTACAAGCATCCGAACAGATCAAATTTCATCTTTTACCTAATGAAACGATTCAATAGACTCTTGGAATAAATAAGCATTCATCGAGAAATTTGCAAAAAAAATTACTGGTAATTATGTTGGAATGTCTGAAGTAATCAGCGGTTTCATGGTATTTTTAAAAATGCGTTTGCCAAAGCCTACATCTATTATTTTTCAAAAAATTGACTAGGTAGGTAACGGCTGTCATCGTAAAGTTTGTTGTTTTTTAGATGTTTTTATTTTATCCACCTGAGTTGATTGGAGCGGAAGGCACTTGACTCCTACGGTACGCCGAGGAGACTCCCATCCCTCCCCGCGGAAAGCAAGTGCCCGGAGCGGAAATCAACGGGCAAATTTACGGACTAAAAATTCCAATTTATGCGAAAAGGGCCTTTTAAAATGAAAAATCGCCCTACCCAAAGTGGGAGGAATTAAATATAAGTGGTTCAAGAAAACCCTTGAACCATCTGATTGGGTGAATACGGAGAGTCTATATTAAGGAGAGGAGGGATGAAAAGACATGAAGCAAATTCCTTTACAACAGCAAAATTGCTTAAATTCAACTCTCAAGAGAGTGTTGAAAGAGCAAGAATTTCAAAAACCTTTCAACACCGACATGGTGCGAAAAAATAAGAATAAGATAATACCGCTTATGTTGTTTACGAAAATGGGAAAACCCTTCTCAGCTACTATTTTGGATAAGCACTATGGTTGTGTTGTGTCCCCTTTTTTTAGAATAGTAAATTTTGATGAGAAAACGGGTTGTGTGATCCTTTCAGTTTTAATACCAATAGACATGGAAGGGTGTCCAGTAGACCTTTGTTCCGATATATATTCTTTATTGACAACTAAAGAATGTATAACGATTGGTATAAGTTGCCTTTGTGGAGTAGAACTTTTACCTCCATGCTTGGTCAATAGATTTATACCACCTGATGAACATAAATGCTAATTTTTGTGACTCCCAGTTTCGGTGCCTGCTGTATTAATTGCAATCCATGAAGTAGATAATAAAAATTAAGATTAAACCAAAGAACTCAGTGTGGATAAGTGCTGGGTTCTTTTTCTTCTCATCACATATCAAAGTGCCCAAGAACACTTGCTACTCTACCAATTACTATCAAATATCGATATAGAGGAGAAATGATAGTGGTATTCATCTAAAAAGTAAAAATTCTGTCTAATTGAGAATGATTATCTTTTAGTTGCTTATTACTTACTCCACATGTTAAGTTTTTAATTGTACATACTTTAGTTAGGCAAAGGGAGGAAATTTAATTGTTTACAAGGTTTAGCACCAGAAAGCTTACAATGGCAATATTAATTACATCCATTGCGCTGTTTACAGCAGCGTGTAGCAATAGTAGTACAGATAAGAGCGAAGCAACAGCTTGGAATAAGGTTAAAGAAAAGGGAGAAATAGTTGTTGCCACTGCGGGAACACTTTATCCTTCCTCATATCATGAATCAAAAACTGATAAACTTACAGGATATGAAGTTGAGGTTGCTAGAGAAGTGGCAAAACGAATGGGTTTAAAAGTGAAATTCAAGGAAATTGCTTTTGATGCAACACTTACCTCATTAAACAGTGGCCAAGTCGACATTGGAGCAAGTGTTGGTGTTACAGATAAACGAAAAGAAAAATTTGCCTTCTCTGTTCCGATCGAATATTCATTTGGTAGTGTAATAGTAAGGAAAAATGATTTATCTGGAATTAAGAAATTAGAAGATATTAAAGGAAAAAAGGCCGCTGGTGAATCAACAACAACATATATGGGAGTTGCCCGTAAATTAGGGGCAAAAGAAGTTGTTTATGATAATGCAACAAACGAGCAATACCTTCGTGATGTTGCAACAGGTAGAACAGATGTCATTTTAAATGATTACTACATTCAAAAACTTGCATTAGCTTATTTCCCACAATTAAATATAACTATTCATCCAAATATTCGCTTTAACAAAAGTGAAGCTGCTTTAGTTATGAAAAAAGATAATACTGAACTTGTTAAACATGTAAATAAAGCGCTAAATGAAATGATAAAAGATGGTACAATGTCAAAAATATCAAAACAATTCTTTGCAGGTGCTGACATTACAAAGAAATTAGACATTAATATTCCAACATATGAAACAGATTGATTAAAGAATGAAATAGGGACATTGCAATTCCTAAGTTTTACACTCTAGTAAAATAGGTATTATAACGATTGCTTATTTCTTCATTTCCGCGAAGCAAAGAGAAACAAGAAACCGTATTCTTTATTTATTTAAGAGTCGCTAGATCTATTGACCATTATATGTGGTCAATAGTCTAACGGCTCTTTCTTCGTATTAGGCAGTGTTATAAAGTTCATTGTTGATTTTGCCACTATCTTAATTGGAGCGCCTGGAGCGGTAATCAACAGGCAAATTTAACAGTGCCTTGTATTAATAAATACAAACTTTGTGGGCATTTTAATTCTAAAAGGAATCCCTTAAAAATCCATTAATTTTTATTAAAAATCCATGAAATTTCACTATTTTTATTTTTAATACAGTAAAGTGGATGAGAGATAGTTATGAGGAAAAATGAGTCTAATCCTTTTAAACAGTTGGCATTAATTAAATAATATTTTTTGATAAAAATGATTTTTGGCTCATTCGTGTGTCACTGCGGTGACACACGAATTTCAGTCATATAGTAAAGAAAAATCTTTCGGGATGTGTGTGTATGAATG
Source organism: Neobacillus sp. PS3-40 (assembly GCF_030915485.1). Taxonomy (GTDB): domain Bacteria; phylum Bacillota; class Bacilli; order Bacillales; family Cytobacillaceae; genus JAUZPL01. The sequence goes on from NZ_CP133266.1 coordinate 3,456,574, forward strand.
AAATTATTCATTTATTAAATCAATATGGTTATATTGTCCTTTTTGTATCATTAATGCTTGAGCTCATTATTGTTCCCATTCCTAACGAAGCAATGATGAGTTATGTAGGTGTCCTTTGTTTCAATGGGAAAATGAATATCTTTCTTTCTATTTTTTCTGCTGGAGTGGGTGGTATTTTTGGAGTTACGATTTCCTATTGGATAGGATATAAACTCGGTGCCCCGTTTTTTCGCAAATATGGCCACTATTTTCATATGGGACCTGAAAAAATGGAGAAAATGGAGGTATGGTATCAGAGGTACGGAAAAGTATTGTTATTATTTACGTTTTTTATTCCAGGTGTCAGACATATAGCAAGTATTGTTTCTGGAGTAATTAAACTGCCATTTCGCACTTTTTCTATTTTTTCGTACATAGGGGTATTCCTTTGGGTTGGAACCTTCATTTCCTTGGGAAATATTTTGGGTCCACAATGGGACCAATATCAGGGGGAAATAAAAAAATGGCTTGTAGTTGCAAGCATCCTTTTTGGATTTTTTGCTATTATATATTTTGTCATAAAGGCAAATAAAGTTTATATTAAAGAATCATTTCTATTACTAAACGAGTCGGCCTTTAAAAAACTTAGAAGCTTTTTGAAGATAAAAATCATTATTTTAGTCACTTTTATCTTTTTTGTTTCTTTTTTTACTTTAATGGTTGGACTTATTCAAGATTTGATTAGTAACGAATTTGGTCAATTTAACCTGATTGTAAAAACGATTGTTATTACTTTGTTTAATGTGCATTGGCAGGGGCTAATGGAGCCCTTTTATTTACTTTCTACATGGGTTGCTTTAGGGATTGTTTTTCTATTTACAATAATCGTTATTTTATTAAATAAGAAAAATAAATGGCTTGAGCTCCTTTTTTTTATTTCTACATTAATTGGAACCTTTCTTTTTTCTAAAGGAATAGGGTGGCTTTTCCATTACATTTTAAATAATAAATTAATAAGCCCAGATTTTCCAAATGAGCAAGCAATGCTTATCATGAATGCTTACGGATTTTTCTTGATTATGTTCATTCGCCATAGAAGAGACTTTCTTTTATCTACGATAATGTTTTTCTTTGTTATTTTTATATTGATTTGTTATTTTATTAGCGGTATATATATTCATCAACTTAAACCAAGTGATTTACTTACTAGTTATGTATTTAGTGCTGTATGGATAACCGGAATGGTATTCTCTCTTGAAATGTTTCGTTTATTGTCACTTATTAAAATAAAGATGAAAGAAGAAAAACTATTATAAAAGCCTTTGTCCAATTAGATTGAGTAAAAGATTATTATTTTTCACGATTAAAGCTATTTATAAAACAAGGATGAGATGATGACAACTACGCTTAGTTATATTAAAGAGTGGCAGCAGGCCCTTCAAAATGAAATTATCCATTTAAAAAAGTATGGAGGAAATAAATTCATTGTGTCGAATGGTAGGTTACTTTCAAACGATGGTTTGTTTACCTACTATTTTGATACGACGGTTTCAGTCCGAATTCCAGTAGGTTCTCAGATAAGGCTCGAGTGGGGAAGTATGAAGCAAAAAGGTAGGATGCTATCTTCTGAAGGAAAAGGCATCATGATTGCCTTGGAGCAATCATTTGGAGATCTTATCTCTGAGGCATATTTATTTCATGATCCATGGGAACTGCTTGAACAGCTTATTCAAAGGTTTGATGAGATCAAAAAAAACAAACAAAAGCGCCTACGAGTGAAAAGAGTTATGGATCCTTCCATGCAGGCAAAGCATCCGATCGAAAAAATTAAAAGCAATGTCCATGAGTTACTTTTACGTTCAAAATACAATCCTGTTACCTTTGTTTGGGGTCCACCTGGTACAGGAAAAACATACACCCTTGCAAGAGTAGCAGCGAATAAATATTTTAAAGAAAAGCGGGTTTTGATTTTATCTCATAGCAATCAAGCAGTCGACGTTATTTTAAGTGAAATTTCAACCTTTATTAAAAAGAAAGATCGCTTTCGTGATGGGGATATCCTTCGGTATGGAGCTAATACAGGCGAAGCCATCGCGATTCATGATGCTCTCACCACTAGTCAGCTTATTCAAAAGCAGGATCCAGGCCTCGCGGAAAATAAAGATATTTTAATTGAAGAAAGATGGAAACTAAAGCAAGATTTGGCTCGTTCTTTTAGTAAAAGAGATTCTCATCATTTATTAGAACTTGAAACAAAGATTGCTAGGGTGTTTGAAAAAATCCGCCAAAAAGAAATTGAGTTTGTAAAGGAAGCTTTTGTTGTCGGGACGACACTTGCAAAGGCCGCAGGGGATGCCTCAATATACGAAACAGACTTTGATGTAATCATCCTTGATGAAGCAAGTATGGCGTATGTTCCTCAAATTGCTTTTGCTGCAACACTCGGAAAACGAGTTATTATTTGTGGTGATTTTAAACAATTACCACCAATTGCCGCAAGCAGAGATTCACTCGTGACGAAGTGGCTGAAAGAGGATATATTTCATAGGGCTGGTGTCGTTGATTGGGTTGAAAAGGGGGAAATGCATCCTCATTTATTTTTATTAAAAGAACAAAGAAGGATGCATCCGGATATTTCAGCTTTCACCAATCAGTACATCTATCATTCTCTTGTCGGGGATCATGAAAGTGTACGTAAAAGTCGAAATAAAATTGTGGAACAGGAACCATTTCCACAACGTGCTGCAGTACTTATAGATACAAGCTATTCTGGTGCGCATTGTATCAGTGAACGAGCATCAAATTCCAGACTGAATCTATGGCAATTATTATTGTCCTTCCAATTAATTCATGAATCATTTCTAGGTGGGGCAAGATCAATAGGCTATGTAACCCCGTATCGTGCTCAAGCCAATTTGATGGAGCTGTTACTTGAAGATTTATATGAAGAAGAAAGGCTTATAGCGGATATTATTGCGGCAACTGTTCATAGATTCCAAGGTAGTGAGCGGGATGTGATGGTCTTTGACACAGTTGACAGCAACCCCCAGGAACGTGCTGGAATGTTATTAACGGGCAAAGATAGTGAGCGGCTGATTAATGTTGCTATTACCAGAACAAAGGGGAAATTCATTCATGTTAGCAATCAATCATTTATTCGAAAACATGTCTATCAAGGTAAAACACTCAGGCAATTAGTCGAACATCAGGAAAAACAAAATCAAACAGTTAAAACCAAAGAAATTGGTTCATGGATCAGAAGTCATCATCCAAGATTACAATGGATACATGCCAGAAAGCTTGAACAAGTTTTTCAAGATATTCAATTAGCGAAATCCTCAGTCGTTATCTCATTACCAGGGCAAACAGTTCTTTCGGAGCAGTGGAAGGACATATTGAAAAAAAGGAATAAACGTGTCAATTTAGTAGTTATTGCAGATGAAGTTTGGGAGGATCTACAGCCTAACCAATGGATTGAAGAAAGCCTACCCTTTCCATTTGTAATTATCGATCGGCGTATTTTCTGGCTAGGCCTACCACTGGAAGGGGCAAAAGGTGTAATGCCTCCTTATGTGGCAGTAAGGCTAGAATCAGAGAAGGTTGCTGAACATTTTATTGGGGAGTTATCGAGTAATCCGAGAAACCAACGAAAATAAAATAAGCGGAGATTTTTCGGTTAAATGCATAATGGAGCTCGTTCCTAGGTGTATAAGCGAAGGTTTTCCGGTTACGCAATGCAAAGTCCCCCATTTTCGCGGTTTTTGAGTCAATAGACGGAAACTCTCCGTCTATTTATTCTATTTTTAATCCAATTTGCTAATTAAGAGGAATTTTTCCGTCTATTAAGAATTCGGACAGGTATCAAATACTGAATGTTTCACTATATTTGACAGGGCAGAGAATTTTTTCTCTGCCTTTAAATATTGCAAGAACCTATTAGCTATTTTAAAAGTCCTTTTATATAATGACTATTTTCAAATGTCCATCCACCAATTTATACACATCGGGCTGATTTAAAGTAGGAGGGAAAAATCGTGGAGAATGTCCTGGAGATTCAAAATGTTACAAAACGATTTACGAATGGACGAGGCATTGAAAATATTAATCTTTTAGAGCCTTTTTGGTTTTCTAGTTCACTTTATTTCAAAAAATATTTATTCAAATGCATTCTTTAAAACACCATGAACTTAAAAGGGAGATAAAAAGTTAAAATGAGTAAACAAAAAGACCAATCTATTTCTTCACCAAAAAATTCATCCATTGATAATGAATCTGTTGCTGGCCCATCACTTGCAAGACAGATGTTAAATAAGGTTCCAGAAATCACAATCTACTTCTGGATCATTAAGATCATGGCAACCACTGTGGGTGAAACGGCTGCAGATTTCTTGAATGATAATCTGAACATGGGCTTGACAAACACGACCTATATCATGGGTGTCCTCTTGCTCATAACGCTGTACTTTCAGTTCAAATCGAGGAAGTATGTGCCAAGGATTTATTGGCTTGCGGTTGTGCTGATCAGCGTTGTAGGGACACTAGGTTCAGATAACTTAACGGACAATTTTGGGGTATCATTGGAGACAACCACTATTATCTTCGGTATCCTAATGCTTGTGACCTTTGCAGCATGGTATTTGAGTGAAAAGACATTGTCCATTCACTCAATCTACACGTCAAAACGAGAAGCATTTTACTGGCTTGCTATCCTGTTCACGTTTGCCTTAGGTACTGCAGCGGGTGACCTTATTGCAGAAGGTCTAAACTTTGGTTACTGGATATCAGCTCTAATGTTCGCTGCACTAATCGGAATGGTGACCATCGCTTACTACCGATTCAAATTGAATGCAGTGCTGGCCTTCTGGATCGCTTACATCTTGACTCGTCCTTTCGGTGCCTCTCTTGGCGATTTCCTATCACAACCTCGCCATTCAGGTGGCCTTGGTCTGGGTACGACGACGACTAGTGCAATCTTTCTTGTGACGATCTTGGGCTTGGTCATTTACCTTACCAAGACCAGAAGAGATGAAACTCCTTTCCCAAATTCAACTGATGAGTAAAAGTGGGACAGGCAGCTTCAAAAATCATGTAAAACACGTGAGAATATGCAAGGGGTCATTCATAAACTGGATGGCCTCTTGAGTATGTGACTTTTTAGAAGGGAATGGTAATGTATGTAATAGTCTAGACTATTGTTTGTTTCGGAAACTCATTATGGAAGAAGGTCAAAGAATTGATTAAAAAATGGGGATTTATTCTTTCTGCGATATTGATTATTTTATGTGCGTGTTCACCAGTTCAGTCGAAGAAACAAGTGCCGATTAAAACTCCCACAAATAAAGTTGTAAAGATGAATTTTCCGAAAATTGACCATGTGGTTCTTGTTGTTGAAGAGAATCACTCTCAACAAGAGATAACAAATAATTCTTCTGCCCCTTATATGAATGCGCTTATGAAACATGGGGCGAACTTTACAAACTATCATGCAATTGAACATCCTAGTCAACCAAATTATTTAGATATCTTTTCAGGTTCAAATCAAGGTGTAACAAATGATCGAATTCCAAGAACGAAATTTTCTACTGAAAATTTAGCAAATGAATTAATTACAAAAAAGTATACATTTATCGGATATTCAGAGGATCTTCCTAAAGTCGGATACGATGGATCTTCAGGTGGTAGGGGAGGATATGCACGAAAGCATAATCCTTGGGTAAACTTTACAAATGTTCCAACTAAGTTAAATCAACCATTTACAAACTTTCCAAGCAACTTTAATCAACTTCCTACCGTTTCATTTGTTATTCCAAACCTTAGAAATGATATGCATGATGGTAGCATAAAGGTAGGCGATGAATGGTTAAAGAAGCAGTTGAATCCATATATTCAATGGGCAAAAACACATAACAGCCTATTGGTTGTAACTTGGGATGAGGATGACAGTTCACAAAACAATAAAATTCCAACCTTCTTTGTTGGCCCAATGGTAAGGAATGGACAATATAGCGAGTATATCAATCATTTTAATCTGTTAAGAACGATAGAAGATATTTACGGTTTATCACATGCAGGTAAAAGTGTTGCTGTTAACCCGATTTTGGATATCTGGAAAAAGTGAAGATGCATGAGCATGCCGACTAGTTGTTTTTATGAAATAGTCGAGAACACTCGTGACTTTAGTCATGAGATGAATCGGCTTCGGATAGGGCGTGGCTTTTGCCACGTTAACTATCCGACATATGCTCAGTCATCCTATAAATAAAACACCAAATTAATGCTCTTATTTTCTCTAATTTTGTTATCATAAACATGAGGTGGGAGATTTGGCTGACGTTAAGAAAGGTAGAGGCTATGTGTACTCCATTCAGTACCATATTGTATGGTGTGTTAAATATCGTCATAAAGTATTAATTGGTGATATAGATGTAAGATTAAAAGAGATACTGCATCAAATAGCCACAGATAATGGTTTTGCCATTTCAGAAATCGAAACCGATTGCGACCATATTCATCTTCTTATAGATTGCACTCCACAACATTCAACTCCAACAATGATAAAAGCATTAAAAGGCGTTGCTGCCAGATTACTATTTAAAGAGTTTCCGAGCTTAAAAAAGAAACTGTGGGATGGTCATCTTTGGAATCCATCTTATTTTGTTGGTACTGTTAGCGAGCATACAGAAGCACAAATTCGGCAATACATACGTAATCAACAAAGGAAATAGCGAAAGGAGTTGAACCTAGATGTCTTCACCAACATACGTGCTTACTCTGCCTTTAAAAGTGGAAACATGGCAAGAACATATCTTAGAAAAACGCCTAAATATTGGACGAACTATCTACAATGAATGTCTAGGTGAAGCATTGCGTAGGTACAAATACATGATACGTAATCCTCGATATTGGGAAGCGGTTCGTATGACCAAAGGCAATGAACGCAATCAACTTCTGAATCACTATAAAAAACAATATGGCGTTCGTAAATTTGACTTAAATAGGTACGTTCAAGGAATGGGGCGTACGTTTAAGAAAAATATTGGTTCTCAAATGGCTCAGAATATCGCTGAACGTGCATTTCAAGCAGTTGAGAAAGTCATGTACGGGAACGGTAAGAAAGTTCGTTTTTGTTCAGTAGGTCAATTCTTTTCGTTAGAAGAAAAGACAAACAAGACAGGTTTTCGTTACTTCCCCAAAAACAAACGCATGGAATGGCTAGGACTAATTATGCCTGTCATTCTTAAAAACCACGATGAATACGCACATATTGCCCTTCAAGATAAGATTAAATATTGCCGCCTGGTAAAGAAAGTGATTCGTGGCAAAAATCGTTACTTCGTTCAATTTGCATTAGAAGGATTTCCCCCAAAGAAACGCAATCAAAACTACTCCAAAGATGAATTCGCTCGTGTCGGATTAGATATCGGCACATCAACACTCGCAATCGCTTCTGAAAATGAAGTGAAGCTATATGAGCTAGCGGAAGGTTTATCAGTAGATGAAAGTCAAAAACGTATTCTACAACGTAAGTTAGATTGCAGGCGCCGAGCGAATAATCCAAACAAATACAATGCTGATGGCACAATAAACAAATCCAATCGTGAGAAATGGATACAAAGTGAAAACTACAAGAAAACTCGTCAAGAGGTCGCAGAAATGAGCCGGAAAATGGCAGATAAGCGCAAGCAATCGCACAATCAACTAGCCAATCATATTCTAACGCTTGGGTTGGATGTTCGAGTTGAAACCATGAATTTCAAAGGATTTCAAGCAAAGGCAAAGAAAACAAAGATTAGCGAAAAGACTGGACGTTACAAACGTAAAAAACGTTTTGGAAAGTCATTAGCGAATCGTGCGCCATCAATGCTTCTTACGATTATAGACAACAAATTAAAATACTTCGGCTTAGAACTAAAGCGGATTGACACCGCAAAAGTGAAAGCCAGTCAATTCGAACACTTCACGCAAACTTGCGTGAAGAAAAAACTCTCCAAACGTTGGAACCACTTCGAACAAGGTGATGTTCAACGTGATTTGTATAGTGCCTTTTTAATCATGAACACAAAAGACAATCTACGTGAAGTAGATGTTGGACGAGCAAATGAAACATGGAACAACTTTTTTCGTAAACACGAACAGGAAATAGAACGAATGAAGCATTTGAACAAGAAACAATTAAGTAGTATTGGCTTGTAAAACTTCGATACAAAAGGGTTTTGAATCGAGCCCACAGGGCGATAATGGCAGCAATAGTTGCCTTGCCTATGAAAGTCTAAGGGAAATAACTTAGTGGCTGATGTCAGCCGAAAACTCGTTTTCGGCAATTCAGACGAAGGTTGAATGACAGTACCTTAGAACCTCGTGACTTTAGTCATGAGTGGTTCAGACATTGATCCAAGATCCATTGCCATTCGCCATGACCTGATTTGGTATTGATATGCCCCATGTTTGATAAGGAAATGGATGGTACATTTAATGTTAAATAATTGATGGAATCTTCAATATCACAATAAGGGTCATTAGTTGAATAGACAAACAAGGTATCCTCTGCAGCCCTCAATACATTTTCTCTTTCTAATGGAACAGGATAAAATGATTTGGCCTCTGGAAGAACAATAGTTGGTGAAGGTGGGGCTACAAGAATGACATGGTCTGCAATCTTTTTAGTTTGACCAGCAATATAGTGAAGCCAGAGAATACAACCGAGACTGTGTGTAATGACTGTTTTTCGATGATTTTTAGGAAGTGATTGTATAGCGGTTGAAAGTTCTTGTAGCCAAGTCTCTTTATTTGGAGTGTCGTAATTTGAGAATATAGGATAACTAACATGAAAGTTTTGCTGCTTTAGTTCATGAAATAACCATGATTGCCAATGAGCGGGACCGCTGCCCCCGAGGCCATGAATGATTAGAAAACTATGCTGATTCATAAAATCTCTCCTTATAACCAACTATCCCGATTAATATGTAAGTATTTAAAATAGTATAACATTAAAAAAAGGATTGGCAAATGCCAAATCCCTTTAGCTGTATTTTTTTATGACTATATTCATGATATGGAATTCTATAATAATAGGTAGAGGTTGTTCGAACTTCTATCATAGCTACAAATTTAATCTAGTTAAATCTGAAACCAGAGATTAATTGAAAAGTTCGAACAACATTGTAACAACGAATCTATTTTAACTGAATTTTTTTACGAAACAATGACCTAATTATTAAAAAAATGTTACGGAAAAAATAGTTGAATGTTAAGAAAAAATTAAGCTGCGTGGACTATTCTTAATTCAAACTCAGGTCTTATAAGAGAGAGGGTAGGATTCGGATGCGTACATTGGTGCTAATTAGAAAAGGAGTAAATGTAGGTCTTGTTGTTTCAATGATCGGGATGGGTGCGTTTCTTTACATACCAGCTACTACCTATGCTGCAGGGGATGAATTTGGGAATAACTCAACAACCCAAGTGGAGCAAAAGACTTCTTCAAACAAGTTGTCTCGGCTTGAATTAGAAGGAATTCAATTAAATCAACCTTTTTTACCAGAAGTAATCGATTATTCTGCTACAGTTGAAAATAATGTAGAAACCATTAAATTACTTGCAGAAACGGATGGTGTAAATTCAGTACTAACTGTTAATGGCAACCCTATTTCGTCAATGCCATACCCTGTCCATACAGGTGAAAATGTATTTCTTATTACAGTTGATGATGGGGTGAACTCGTCAAACACCTACACACTTACAGTGATCAAAAAGCAAAATAGCAATGCTCTGTTACAAAACATCCTATTATCAAAAGGGGAACTATCTCCAGCATTTGATCCAGAGATTTCTTCTTATAATGTCCATGTTCCAAATGAGGTTGATATGCTTGGTATTACACCTTTGCCATATGAAAAAACATCCAGTATTATGGTGAAAAATACCTTGACATCTGATACAGGCACATCTGTTCAAATTCCAGTTGGAAAAACGGAAGTGCCCATTATGGTGACGGCAGAAAATGGTGTGAAGAAAATATATACCCTTGAGGTTATCAGAGACTCCAAAAAAGCCGAAACATCTCCAGTAAAATCAAATGGAGGAAAAAAGGGTGCGTTCTCAGGAGTGAAGGCTGGGGTTGGAATTTCAAATACTACTGGAAAACAAACATTCCAACTTCAAGGCAATGCAAATAAAACTCAAAAGGTTAGTCTAGCTACTCTAAGTAAGTTGACTACTTCAAAAGGAACGTGGAACAAAACATTTGCATCCACCGAATTTACCTATCATATTGCAGAAGATACTGATATCACATCGGTTACAATAAATGAAAGCTCTAGTAATAGTGATGCAACGATCTCGATTGAAGGCGGTATAAGCAATACTATTCAGCTAGGGAATAATAAGAAAACCGTTATATCTGTTGTTGTGACAAAGGGTGAAGAACATAAAACCTATGTTTTGGTTTTTGATAAAGATATAAAACAAGATACAGTAACTTCATCTGATACATCAGAAAAAACGTCTTCAGCTAATCTAACAAATTCGACAACTTCTACAAACAGTTCTACAGTTAAAGTAAGTTCTTGGAATGGAAAAAAAAATAACACTTCCACCTCTTGGTGGGGAAGATTTATCAATAGTATTCGCTCCATTTTTTAAAATAAGTTAAACGGCTAAGTGCTAGGTATCATCCGAATATTGGATGAAACTAGCGCTTTAACTTTGCATTTAATCTTTTTTATGTATTATTATTAATTTTATGGTATATTTATATTTAAAAAATTTATAGGTAGAAATTATAGAATTCTAAGGAAGGTGAGATAATGGCAACAGGTATTAATATAGATGACAGCAGTCTTCCATTGCGACGTGATGTGAAATTACTTGGTCAAATTCTTGGGGAAATACTCGTTAATCATGGCAGTAATGAGCTTCTTGATAAGGTTGAAAAGATTCGCTCCTTATGCAAGTCGCTTCGAAAGCAATTTGACAGAGAGATGTATGAAACCTTAAAAGAAGAAATTGCACATCTTAGTTCACCAATGAGACAACAGATCATTCGTGCCTTTTCGATTTACTTTCATTTGGTTAATGCGGCGGAGCAGAACCATCGTATTCGGCGTCGAAGGCAATATCAGCTTCAGGAAGATCATATCGTACAACCTGATTCAATTGAAAATGCAATCCAATCTCTAAAAGAAAATCATGTTTCTCGGGAATTTATCCAAAATATACTGGAAACATTATCATTAGAGCTTGTGATTACGGCTCATCCAACTGAAGCGATGAAACGCTCTATTCTTGAAATTCAAAAACGCATTGCGAATATCCTAAAATATATGGATAATCCTATGTTAACAAAAAGAGAAAAGAAACAGCTTGAAGAGAGTTTGTTTAACGAAGTAACTATTTTGTGGCATACGGATGAGTTGCGATATCATAAGCCAACCGTATTGGATGAAGTGCGAAACGGCCTATATTACTTTGATCAAACGTTATTTAATGTCCTCCCTGATATACATCAAGAAGTAGAAGATTGTTTAGAGAGGAGTTTCAGTGATACTAAATGGGAGGTTCCTAATTTTCTTCGTTTTGGTTCGTGGATTGGTGGAGACCGCGATGGAAATCCAAATGTAACCCCTGAAATCACTTGGGAAACACTTAATAAGCAGCGAAGACTCGTAATTAAAAAATATCGAACCGTATTAGTCGATTTAATGAAACGGTATAGCCACTCAACTACAAGAATTGAGATAAGTGAAGAACTTCTTGCCTCGCTTGAAAGTGAAGAGGATAAATTTTTACCAGCTGATAAAAAGTGGCCAATCGTAACCGAAGCGTATCGACGTAAATTTGCGATTATTATCGAACGTCTAAAACAGGTAGGAAAAGGAGATGCGGGCTATAAATCTGCGGATGAATTATTAGAAGATTTATTCGTGATTAAGCGTAGTTTAGCTCTTCATCATCCTGCTGTAAATGAACTGAAGATGATTAAAAAACTAATACGACAGGTTCAGTTGTTTGGATTTCACCTTGCCACACTTGATATTCGTAACCATAGTGGTGAGCATGAGTTAGCAATTACCGAAATTTTACGCAAAGTAAGGGTAACAGATAACTATGGGCAGCTTCCTGAAGAGGATAAGATAAAAATTTTACAAAATATTTTATCGGATCAAAGGCCCGTTTTATTATTAAATGAAGATTATTCAAAAGAAACACAAGAGATGATAAACGTTTTCCAAATGATTAAAAATGCTCATGATGAATTTGGAAAGCGTTCCATTTCAGTTTACCTCGTAAGCATGACGCAATCTGTAAGTGATGTTCTTGAGGTACTTGTACTTGCGAAGGAGGCTGGCATTAATCGGCTTCATGCAGATGGAAGGGTTGAAAGTTATTTAAATGTTGCCCCACTGCTTGAAACAATTGATGATTTAACTGCAGGTTCGAAGATCATGGAATCTCTTTTCCAAATGCCTATCTACAGAACCCATTTGCATGAATTGGGAGACCAACAAGAAATCATGTTAGGATATTCTGATGGAAGCAAAGATGGAGGAACCTTAACAGCAAACTGGAAATTGTACAATACCCAACTTGAAATTCACAAAATGGCTAAAAAATATCAAATTGGTCTGAAATTTTTCCACGGACGAGGCGGTTCATTGGGTCGTGGTGGTGGTACATTAAACCAAAGCATTCTATCCCAACCAGCCGAGACTTTAGGGGATGGTGTCAAAATTACCGAACAAGGAGAGGTATTATCCTCTCGTTACTTACTCGAGGATATTGCATACCGAAGCTTAGAGCAAGCAACCTCAACATTGCTAAAAGCTTCAACAAATTTATCAACCGAATCGAATCAGGTCACCTATTCAATATGGCAACAAGCAATGGAGGAAATCTCTGGAACTGCTTTGATAAAATATCAATCGCTAGTGTTTGGGGATCCGGATTTCTTGACTTATTTTTATGAGGCGACACCACTAAGAGAACTCGGAGATTTAAATATCGGTTCAAGACCCATGAGCCGTAAAAATAAAAGTCGTTTTGAAGACCTAAGAGCAATTCCTTGGGTATTTGCATGGACACAAAGTCGTCAAATTATTCCAGCTTGGTATGCTGCAGGTACAGGCTTAGAAGAATTTGCATCAAAAAGCGACCGAAATTTAAAACTTTTGCAGCAAATGCATGCAGAATGGCCATTTTTCCGATCAACAATTGATAACCTGCAAATGGCATTAATGAAAGCTGATATTACAACGGCAAAAGAATATGCTTCACTTGTTGGTGACAATGATATTTCTGAGCGAATTTTTTCTGATATCGTCGAAGAATATAAAAAGACAAAAGAGATTCTTCTCAAAATTACAGGTGATCAAGAGTTATTAGATCATACCCCTAATATTCAAGAATCTGTTTATCGGAGAAATCCATATGTTGATCCATTAAACTTTATACAGGTTGAATTAATAAGGAAATTAAGAGAACAAGAGGAACCATCTGAAGAACTGTTAACGGAAGTGTTACTGACCATCAGTGGAATTGCTGCAGGTTTACGGAATACAGGTTGATTAGAATTTCTAAGAAAAAAGTATTGGCCCTCCTAATTATCATTGGGAGGGCCTTATTTTGTAAAAAAATGCCTATTCTATTAAAAAAAATTATTCCAGTATATCCCATTATTTCTTTCTTACTAAGAGTTATAACGTTTCCACCAGTAAAAAAGGTATATTTGAACTTTTTGTTAAAATGAACGATTATTTCGTCTTTGAAACACAAATGTAATATTCCTATTACTTAATTGACAAATTTAGATGATATACTAGCTAAAAGTAAGGGAAATTGCAAGATATTTGAGATTTTTGTCATTAGAAAATTAAATGTTACCTACAACGATTAATCTCTCTACATAAAGGTTGTCAGATTAAGTAGACAAAAAGTTTTTTGGTAGTTTCTAAGTACCATAGACTTTGGGACTATCTTGGGTTTGGCTAATAGAAAGCAGGAGATTCAACATGAAAAAGAAAATAGCTACACTTAGTACAACAATCATGATAGGACTTGGAAGTGTAATTGCTATTCCAACTGTAGATGCCGCATCTTTTCAAAACCAAAAATCAATAATACAAGGTCAACGTTCTGGAATTCAAGCTGGAATCACGAAAGCGAATGCTGACATATCACAGGCACAGAATGGACTCACAAAATTAAATGAGCAAATTAAAAGAGTCGATCAGGCAATAATCGATAATAAAAATATGATAGATTCTACAGAAATGAAAATAAGTGATACAAAATTAGAAGTTACACAGCTTCAAAAACAAGTATCCATTATCAAAGACCGAATTGCTAAGCGTAATCTTGTCTTGAAAAAACGCGCACTTTCATTTCAAGAAACGGGTGGAAATGTTAGCTATATTGATGTCTTACTAGGTGCATCAAGCTTTAGTAATTTGATAGAACGAATTGGGGCAGTTACTACAATGGTTGAAGCTGACCAAGACCTTTTAAAACAACATGAAGCGGATAAACAGGAAGTTGAAAAAAAGGAAACTACGGTAATTAATAAGCTTTCAAGTCTCAATTCTATGAAAACCGAGCTAGTCGGTATGCAAGCGGAAATTTCTGAACAAAAAGCGCAAAATGATTTATTAAAGGAACAGCTTAAACAACAAGAACAAAATGGAATTGCCCAAAAGACTGACTTGCAAAATCAAGACAGTAATCTTGCTTCAAAAGAAGCAGCTATTGAAGTCGGACAAAGACCACATACAGATTCAGAGAGCAATGGAAATTCGTTCAGTGTACCTACTAGCACATATTCCGCTAGTGGCAATGGAAATATCAGTGATGTGATTAAGGCAGGTTATAAGTATATCGGGAATTCTGTTTATGTATTTGGTGGCGGAAGAAGTGCGAGCGATATTGCTAATGGCAGATTTGATTGTTCAGGCTTTGTTCATTGGGCATTTTCTCAAGCAGGTGTTTCTGTAGGTTCTAGCACAGATTCGTTAACATCTGCTGGAAGTCAAGTTTCTTCAAGTGATATGCAACCTGGGGATCTAGTATTCTTTAATACTTACAAAACAGATGGTCATGTTGGAATTTATATTGGGGGAGGCCAATTTATTGGCTCTCAAAGCTCAACAGGAGTAGCTGTTGCTAACATGACAAGCGGCTACTGGAAACAACATTTTAATGGCCGTGTAGTTAGAGTTTTAAATTAAATTCATAATTGTTAAAAGATGCGGGGCCATTTAGCAGGCCCCGCTTTTGATATTTATTTTCTTTTTTCAAATCATTTGATACAATTCAATTCAGTGAGTATCAATAGCAAAAGGAGCATTCGTTGTTTTAAAGATATTGCCAGCAAACATCATAAGAAAGTAGGAGAATTAAATACCAATGGATTTATTAATGATTTTAAAAGCAATTATATTAGGATTAGTAGAAGGTGTAACCGAATTCGCCCCAGTATCATCTACAGGGCATATGATTATTGTCGATGATATGTGGTTAAAGTCTGGAGAAGTTTTGACCAAGCATGTTGCCAATACTTTTAAAGTAGTCATTCAGCTAGGCTCAATTTTAGCGGTAGTAATTACGTTTTGGGATCGCTTTATTGGCTTTTTAGGATTAGGACCACAGGGAAAACATGCTGTTCCTGGGCAGGGACGCCTTAAGCTAATGCCGGTTATTGTTGGTTTAATACCTGCAGGTGTTTTAGGGGTACTTTTTAATAGTTATATTGATGACCATTTATTTTCAACTATTACTGTATTAATTGGTTTAGTGCTAGGAGCCGTATTAATGATTTTAGCCGATCTTTTCGGCCCGAAAACGCCAAAAACGGAAACGGTTGATCAGATTACATATAAACAAGCAATTACAGTTGGTCTTGTTCAATGTTTATCACTATGGCCTGGATTTTCTCGGTCTGGATCGACAATATCTGGAGGAGTTCTAGTTGGCATGAGTCACCGTGCAGCAGCTGACTTTACTTTTATCATGGCTGTTCCGATTATGGCTGGGGCGAGTTTTCTTTCGCTGATGAAAAACTGGCATTACCTAACGGTTGCTGACCTACCGTTTTTCATTGCAGGATTTATTAGTGCCTTTTTGTTTGCATTAATTTCGATCCGCTTCTTCCTAAAACTTATTAATAAAGTTAAACTTATTCCATTTGCTGTGTATCGGATCCTATTAGCAATTGTCATCTACTTTATTTATTTTTAGGATAAATGGACCAAAAAGAATTCCCCTTTAGTTAGTAGCGAGGAATTCTTTTATTGTTAAGGAAAAATAAAAAAATTCGAACCTAATAATGAAAAGTATAGTCCTTTAACATGACTTCGAAAAAGGAAATGGTGCTAAGGGATATGAATGATGGAACAATTTTATTTTGGAAAAAAGAAAAAAAAACGTTAATGGTAGCAGCAATCCTACTTATCATATTTCTACTCCCGCCCTTTTTATTGGGTGAAAACACTCATATTCGTGAGCATGATAATTTAGATTCGAATATTGCTTGGTATAAAGTTTTAAATGATAGTGGACAATTATTTGGACCAATCGATTCGACTATTCCCCAGATAATCAACGGGTTGCCACGAAATGCATTTGGTACAGAGTTTAGTGGCATTCAATGGCTTTATGAAGGTTTTTCGCCTATTGTGGCATATGCATTAAGTCAGTCCATTACAAGAATTTTTGCGTTTATTGGTATGTATCTTCTCTTAAGGAGACATTTTGTAAGACATGAAGATGCCTATCAAATTCGGGTTTGGGTTGCCTTAGCATTTGCACTGACCCCTTTCTGGCCCTCGGGTATGCTAAGTACACTAGGACAACCGTTAGCTTTATGGGCTTTTCTGAATATTCGTGAGAAAAAATCTTCCTGGAAAGAATGGCTAACATTGAGTTTGCTCCCGTTCTATTCAAGCTTTGTTCTTGGGTTTTTCTTCTTTTTAGTTGCGATAGGGCTTTTGTGGCTCCGGGATGGATGGGTAAAAAAAGATTGGAATCTACGCTTTCTGTTGAGCATTGCACTTATGACTGTCATCTTTCTTGGTATCGAGTACCGTCTTGTTGTTTCCTTGCTATTCCCAACGGCTCCAACCAGTAGAAATGAATTTGTAAGCTCAACACTTGGCTTTTGGCATTCGGTTAGGCTTGCTGGTGAAAATTACTTATTGGGTCATACACATGTCATGACCCTGCATACACCGGTTATTTTCCCATTAACACTAATCGTCATTTGGTTTTTTTTAAAGGACAAGCTCTGGAAAAAAGAAAAGCGTTACGTATCACTATTTATCCTAAATATTGTCCTCTCAATTTGGTATGCATTTTGGTTCTATAAAGGTTGGGAGCCTCTGAAGGAAAAGGTTGGGCTATTGAATACGTTCAATTTTGCTCGTTTTCACTTTTTAAGGCCTTTGATCATTTATATGATGTATGCTGTTGGATCTGTTTTTTTATGGAATCGAAGTGTGAAATGGAAACAATTTGTAAAAATGTGTCTAGTCCTTCAGATTTTTATTTTATTTTGCGCAAATCCAGAAGTTTATTATCGTGTGGCAAAGACTCCCTCTTTTGAACAATTTTATGCGGAAAATGAATTTAACAAAATTGATGAATACATTGGTAAGCCGAAGTCTTCTTACAGGGTGGCAAGTATCGGTATTCATCCGGCGATTGCACAATATAATGGATTTTATACATTGGACACATATAACAATTTTTATCCGTTATCCTATAAGCATCAATTTCGAAAAATTATTGCGCATGAGCTAGACAAAAATAATTCCATCAAAAAGTACTTTGATACTTGGGGCGGAAGGTGTTATCTATTTGTTGCTGAATTAGGCAAAAATTATGATTTTAAAAAGGATTCGACGATGAAGATACATCATCTTGATTTAAACATGAATGCTTTTAAAAATATGGGCGGGCAATATATTTTCTCAGCAGTCCCGATCCTTAATGGGGAAAGTGACGGTCTTCATTTCCTTAAGTCATTTACAGATAAAGATTCTGCATGGAAAATCTATTTATATAAGGCGAAATAAGAAAAGCGCAAACGCCCTATTTAGCTAAAAAAGGAGGCCATCGATCATTGATGGCCTCCTTCTTCATTTACCAATATTGGTTCAGTATTGCCCCTTTTTTGAAAGACAAATAACCGTTGCCCTAAATAATTAGTGATCGTATAAAATCCTGTTCCAAATAGAACCGCCGCATCTGCTACATACTTTTTTTCGAAAAACGGAATTTGAGCAAATAAAATAGTAACTGTTTTTTCCCCAAGGTAATAGGAAATAAAGTAGCATAATAAAATAACTGCCGCAAATCGAGTCATACTTTTGCTCATAGAAGTGGTGCTTTTAAAAGTAAAAGTCCGATTTAAAAAGTAACTTACGCAAGCCCCAATAACGTTTCCGATGAATGTGGATGCCCAATAAGAACACGAAAAAACGTGGAGAAAAAGGTACATAAACGATAACCCCACGATTGTGTTAATGACTCCTACTAAAAGAAATCGAAAAAAGGAGTTCTTCATTTTTAATTGCTCCCTGTTTTAATTAATGATTTGTCCCTATTACTTTCCTTGGAATAAAGGTCTGTTTCAATGGAATAACGAGGTCGATGTTTTGTCTCCTCATATATTTTTCCGATGTATTCACCAATAAGACCAACACTCAT
Source organism: Neobacillus sp. PS3-40 (assembly GCF_030915485.1). Lineage (GTDB taxonomy): Bacteria > Bacillota > Bacilli > Bacillales > Cytobacillaceae > JAUZPL01. The sequence continues at coordinate 3,475,246 of NZ_CP133266.1, forward strand.
AAGTAAAAGTCCGCCTATGAACCAGATCGAAATGATGATGGAAGTCCACCCGGATTCAGCGTGGCCCATAAATTTTACCACAAGAGCATATATCCCAGCCAACCCGCTTATAAAAAAAGAAATAAACCCCATAATTGTTATGATCCTGATGGGGATAACACTAAATGAAGTAATTCCATCAAATGCAAAAGCTAGCATCTTCTTTAAAGGATATTTTGAAACTCCGGCAAAACGGTCTTTTCTATCGTAATAAACTTCAGTTGTTTTTAAGCCGATTAAGGAGACAATACCTCGTAAGAACAAGTTCTGTTCGCGAAAAAGCAATAACTCCCTTAAGGCACGTTTACTCAATAAACGGTAATCAGCATGATTATAGATGATTTTTACACCTATTTTATTCATAAAACGGTAAAAACCCTGGGCTGTTGCTTTTTTAAAAAAGCTGTCTGTATCACGACTTTTCCGAACTCCATAGACAATATCATTTCCTTCAAAATACTTTACCATAAAATCTCTTATCACTGAAATATCATCCTGTAGATCTGCATCAATTGAAATAACGCAATCTGCCTTTTTTTCTGCTTTTTCTAAACCAGCAAGCAATGCTTTTTGATGTCCGAAGTTACGTGATAGCTTTAAACCTTTAATATAATGATATTTATGGGTGAGATCTTCGATAATGGTCCATGTTTTGTCATGACTTCCATCATCTACATATAGGATATTGCTTTCAGATGAGGCTAACTGTTCCATAATAAGGGATGATAACATTGAACCTAGTTGTTTTGTCGTTTCGAAAAGTACTTCTTCTTCGTTGTAACAGGGTACAACGATCGTTAGTACTGGTACATTCATAATTAAAGCCCCCATAAATTTTTAAAATAATTGATGTATTGCTATATCGTTAAAAGACACTTTAAGTTTCATAAAAGTTCATGGATTGGTGAAAAGTTATCAAAGTATATTCTTTGATGAACTTTTAAAGGAATATTACAGTCATTTTATTTGTACCTATTTAAATTTAGGACGATTTACAAAGTATTGTGAGGAGAAAAGGATGGTAATGAATAGTGAAGGAAAAATACTCATTCTCTCAGGAAGATTTGGGGAAGGACATCAACAAGTGGCGAATGCAATTAAAGAAGCTACAGCACTTGAATTTCCTAGTGTTGAGACGATTGTATTAGACTTTTTTGTCTGGGCATACCCTAATCTTTTTCCGATCAGTCATTATGTTTATATGAAAGGGATTAAAACATTTCCTCAAGTATACGGATATTTATATCAAAAAACGTATGAAGGAAACCCACTTACAGAAAAACTAAATTCCTTTTTTTCAATGGGGATAGGTAAAATGCTTTCACTATTACAAACAGAAAAGCCATCAGTGGTTGTCAGCACCTTCCCATTTGCATCAAGTATTATATCTAAATTAAAAGAATATGGATTAACCAATATTCCATTAGTGACTGTGATTACGGATCATACTCATCACAGTTATTGGCTACATCCATGTACGGATCAATATATTGTAGGGTCAATTGATACACAGGAAAACTTAATTCAATTAGGAATACCATCTGAAAAAATTGCTTGTACTGGAATACCAATTAGAACAAGATTCCTTGGAAATAGGAATCGAAAAGATTTGTACAGAAAGTATCAGCTTGAACCTAACATCTCCACAGTATTGATAATGGGGGGAGGGGAGGGTTTAATTGGGAAGGGCTTATTAAATTCAAAAGAATTAGAAGTATTTCCAATTCAATTGCAATTAATTATTTTATGTGGTCATAATGAAAAATTACGGCAGCATTTACAGAATGAATTAATTTCATCAAAGCATCTTATTCATATACTGGGATATACAGATGATGTTGATGAGCTAATGGCTGTATCTGAAATCATTGTAACGAAGCCAGGAGGGGTGACAACTTCTGAAGCACTTGCGATGGAATTGCCGATGCTCCTATACAAGCCTCTTCCAGGACAGGAACAAGATAATGCCCAATATTTAATTGATTCTGGTGCAGCTATTCAAGCAAATAGTCCTTCTGATTTATTTGATCATTTATTAAATTTACTTAACAAAAGAAGCCTTTTGGAAAAAATGAAGGAAAATGCACGAAATATTCAAACAAAAAAGGCTGCATTTTTTGCATTAGGGGTCATTAATCAATCAATGGTTAATAACGCTCTTTTTTCAAAAGAATTCATTACAACAACTAAATTTAAATCATATCGGCATATAAAAAAATCTATGTTAGTGTCTCAAGGCCGTTAACGTCCTAATTGAAAATTTTAATCTGCTTTCCTGGCTACCTAATTACGCTTTAAGATTCAAAAGAGAGGAGTATTTAATTGATTTTTGTTGCAACCATTATTATTTTTTTAGTTTTATTTTTACTTTATACAGTTATTCCTTATATATTGTCATCATGGGCTGGTTTTGGTGTTTATCGTAAAGGAATCAGGACAAGGCAAATTGCCTTTACATTTGATGATGGACCAAGTCCAACATATACGAATGAATTGCTTGATTTATTAAACCAACATCAAATAAAAGCCAGCTTCTTTGTTGTGGGGTCAAAGGCTGAAAATTATCCTGAAATTATCCAAAGGATGTACAGGGAAGGTCATTTAATAGGAATTCATAACTATGTTCATCAGTCAAATTGGTTTATGTCACCTTGGAAAGTGAAGCAAGGATTAGAGAAATCGGTTCAGGTCATTGAAAATATAATTGGTGTCAAACCTACCTTTTATCGTCCACCGTGGGGAGTATTGAATCTATTTGACTTTTTTATTCATAAAAAGTACCGGATTATATTATGGTCGCTGATGGTTGGAGATTGGCGAAGTAAGGGAGGTAGTAAGAAAATAGAATCAAGACTTCTTGAAAGGGTTAAACCCGGAGATATTGTTTTATTACACGATTGTGGTGACACATGGGGTGCAAATGAAGATGCACCCCAATTTACAATAGAAGCATTAAAGAGAGTAATTTTAGAATTGTCTAAACAGGGATATACTTATTCCCGAGTCGATGAAATGATACAGTGAAATACAAACAGAAAGAGACTTACCTAAAGTGGTAAGTCCCTTTTTTTACGCAATTACGATTATTGAATATGTTTTTATGGTAAAATTGACAAATATGTGACGTATGTAATAGATTTATCGTTTATAAGTGGTTAAACTAATAATATAAGGAAAGGAGGACTCTGTATGATTATTGTGCCATCATATATTGGATTGTGGTTGCTGCAAATTTTCTGTATTTTATTTCCAATGCTATTGTTTCAATCGTATTTTCGTAAGAAATTTGGTCAAATTAAAGTTCAGAAAACCATCTTTAGTGTCCTTTGTGGTATTTCAATTATTATTTGTATGACATTTCCTGTATCTATTAGCAAAGATTATATTTTGGATTTTCGCTTTATCCCGTTGATTATGGCCTTTTTGTTCGGTGGCTATAGGGTTGGTCTTTTCCTCTCTATTCTCCTAATGTCCTATCGTTTCATGATTGGTGGAATGGGCTTTTACTTGGGAGGATTATGGATGACAGTCCTCTTACTTGTGGCATTTCACTATACCATACCCCGTTCAGGAAAAATGAATCCAAAATTCGAAAAATCTTATCCTTACCTTTTATTAACTATTTCACTTGTATTTTTTGCATTAGGCACGCAATTTTTGGATGATTATTCTTTTTCACAACAAGAATTTGTTTTATGGCTTTGGTTTTCTATATTTAACTTTATAACTTTTTGGATGGCATTATTTTTCCAAAATTCGATGAGGGAAATGGAAGACATGACAACGAAAGTTATCCAGTTTGAGAAAAATCATACAATTAATCATATGCTCGTTTATATTTCACAACAGATGATTTCTCCACTCAAATCTGCTGAGGGCTTTTTGAATATGGTTCAAGAGGAACCGGTATCTTCTAGCCAATCATATCATCTTCTTCAAACAAAGAATGAATTGAAACAGGCAGTACGTTGCCTTGATCATTATCTTACGTTTATGGGGGAAAAGTGGGAGGAACAAGGAGATTTAAGTTTCATTACTGAACTTGAGCAAGTTGTTGAACTGATGAAGTCATATGCAGATATGCATCAGGTAGACTTAATTTATACTTCGACAGCTGACGATCAAATTGCGATTAAAGGAGATCCATCTTTATTGCGGTTTGCATTATTGAATATTATTAAAAATGCTATTGAAGCTTGTTCCCCAAATGGTCGTGTGAATATATGCTTACATGAGATGTTAAAGGAAGTTTATATCATTGTTGAGGATAATGGGAGTGGTATCCCTGCAAAAATCCTCAACCAACTTGGCCAACCGCTCCCTTCTGGAAAAGTGAATGGAACTGGCCTTGGCTTAGCTTCAACCTATAAGATCACAGAATCAATGGGCGGAAGGGTTGAAGTTGAATCGACACCAAATGAAGGAACAACCTTTAGTCTGTACTTTCCTAAATGGGCTATTTGACTAATTTTAAAAAACAAACATAAATTAACCAGTAAAAACAAGCCAACAACAAATCTGTTGTTGGTTTTTTATGCTAATCAGAATTTAATTCTGATTAGCATAAATGCAACTACTCCGCTGTCATCGCCCTTAGGGAATCGCCAATCGGTGAGTTTTCTTTATTCATATTTTTATTAGAAATATGAAGGGAAAAAGTCCATTTAAGAAAGGGCTTATTCCTTTTTTAAATATTTGGGGATTTCGCTCATGTGCCTATTGCACATTTTTGCCTAGCTGAATAGGATATATAGACTTACAAAAAGGAGGTAATGAAATATGGGTGCAGCAGTTGGCTACGGCGGCGGTTTTGCCCTGTTGGTTGTTTTATTTATCTTATTAATCATTATCGGAGCCTCTTGGGGCTTTGGAGGATTCTATTAATAAATAAAAGGAGGTTATCATTATGTTTGGATACGGTGGCTACGGCTATGGTGGCGGATGTTGTGGTGGTTATGGTGGTGTAGGTTTCGGTGGAGGATTCGCTTTAATCGTAGTATTATTCATCCTCTTGATTATTGTAGGTGCTGCTTGTTTTAGATTTTAAAATTCAATATGAGTAAAGAAAAAAGTGGGTTTTCCCACTTTTTTCTTTTTTTAAAAAGGGGAAAAGTGCTAAGTAACGGACCTTGTTGGTATGAAAATCCACTTTTTCCATGGAAAAAAATAAGGGTTGGGTGAGTGCGGGATCCATGTTACGGTAGATAGATACAAATAAGGATGAGGGAGGACACAACATGAAACGATTTGCCTATTTTCTAATTGTTATCGTTTTTTTGAACGTGTTGATTCATCCAGGTCCAACACACCATGTTAGTGCAAAAACACTTGATTCTACGAAAATTTACAAAGTTAACAAAGGAGATACTTTTTATCAAATAGCGGTTAAATTTGGGGTTTCCAAAATAGAATTAAAAAAATGGAATGAAGGTCAAGATTATGTACTTACGCCTGGGAAAAAAATCATTATTCCAAAACAGGTTCCCAAGCAGGATAAAGAGTTATTGGCAAGGCTTGTTACAGCTGAGGCGAAAGGAGAACCATTTGCTGGAAAAGTAGCTGTAGCTACAGTGGTTTTAAATCGGGTCGACAGCAATGAGTTTCCTGATACAATTCATGATGTGATTTATGAAAAGCAGCAATTTGAACCAGTTCAAAATGGAATGATAAATAAACCAGCTGGGGATGAAGCTAAAAAAGCTGTAAATGAAGCGATTGCTAAAAAAGGTAATATTACAGACGCATTATATTTCTACAACCCAGATTTAACAGACAACAAATGGTTAAAGGCGAAAAAAACAACCGAAGTTATTGGAAACCATCGTTTTGCTATCTAATGAGAGCTTTTCATAATTAGAAGATGACCAAGCTGAATACGGGAATGAATAAACTCTAATCATGCCCGCAATCGACCATTTTTTATGACAAGGGTTACAAAGAGTCCCAATATGCGCCCCGAACCAACTTAAAGTCGAGACAGTGGGATTTCATTAGCTAAAGCAGAATTTATATTCATAAATTCTGCTAGCGTATAAGGGCAACCAGGCAATCACCCGCCCTAATGCCTGGTGCTATCCAAGTTTTCTTCATTCTTCCACTTTTGAAACTTCTCTAATTCAGGTGTGATTTTTCTGATGGCATAACTGATGACTGCGGCATCATCAACTATTCCCAGACCAACGATGAAGTCTGGGATAACATCAATGGGGGCAACAAAATAAACAATGGCTCCAAGAATGGTTAGAATCGTTCCCTTTGAAACTTCGCGATATTCTCCCTTTGTGTATGCCTTTATGAGTTCAAAAAATAGCTGAAGTTTCTCCCATACATTTCCCAAAATGCCCTTTTCATCATTAGCTTTTTGAATGGCTAGCTGCAAGAGTCCCTCTGTTTTTTCAGGATGATTAAGATATTCCTCTGCTTTTCCTTTATATTTTTGTTGCACATTTTCTAAATCTAATGCTTTTTTACTTAACAAGACCAACACTTCCTTTTTAATTGATCGTGTTAGTTTACCACTAAAAAGGATAATTCATTTAAAAAAGAGGCTGGGACAAAACCCACCTCTGAGATGAAAAAGCCGGTGGAATTTTACGATAAGTAAAATTTCACCGGCTTTGATTATTTTCCAATAAAAATAAGGGCCACTTCTGATAAAATAAAGTTACCACACCAAATTTCATCCGAAAGAAGGGTCCTTATGTTCAAAAATTATATCATGAATCAATTAGTTTTGCCTTTAGATTTAGAAGTAAAATTACAAAATAATGATATTGCCTACCATGTCCATCATTTAGTTGAAAGTATCCCTCATGAAGCGTTCGAACCATTTCTTCGAAATGAGGGTTGCCCAGCCTATCATCCACGCATGATGCTTAAAATTATCTTATGTGCCTACACACAATCTGTCTTTTCAGGGCGTAAAATTGAAGCCTTATTAAAAGATAGTATCCGTATGATGTGGCTGGCTCAAGGACATGAACCAAGCTACCGCACAATAAACCGATTCCGTGTTCAATCAGAAGTGAAAGATTTAATCCGCCAATGTTTCGTCCAATTCCGTTGCCAATTGATTGAAGAAAAACTTATCGATCAAGAAGCGGTTTTTATCGATGGCACAAAGATTGAAGCAAATGCGAATAAATTTACGTTTGTCTGGAAGAAATCGGTTGAGAAATATCATCAAAGTTTAATTGAAAAGTCAAATCAGCTATACAATGAACTACTTGAGAACGAAATCATACCTGAAATTAAATGTGAAAGCGATGAACAGTTATCATTGGAAGAGATCGCTCAATTGGTTAAAAAAGTGGACGATGTCGTAACCGAGTATGATAAACAAATTGAAGTATCGACAGACGTTCTAGAACGAAAAGCCTTAAGAAGTGAACGTAAATACCCGAAACAAGTGCGTAAACAGTTGATTGATTTTGTCTTACGAAAACAGAAATACCAACAAGACTTTGAAATATTTGGCACACGTAATAGCTATTCTAAAACAGATCCGGATGCGACATTTATGCGAATGAAAGATGATTATATGCAAAACGGACAATTGAAGGCAGGTTACAATGTACAAATCGCAACGGAAGGTCAATACGCGCTTGCCTATAGTTTATTTTCAAACCCAACAGATACACGTACGTTAATTCCATTTCTAGATGAGATCGAGCAGCATTATTTCGAGTTACCGAAACACATTGTCGCAGATGCAGGTTATGGTAGTGAACAAAACTATAATGATATCCTTTCGAACAGAAAACGAGAAGCACTTATTACGTATAACATGTATTTGAAAGAACAAAAGAAAAAGTATAAACAAAACACATTTAATCCCGACAATTGGCAGTATAATGAAGAAACAGATACATATACATGTCCCAATCAGAAACTTCTTAAATTTCAATATCATTCTATACGTAATGACCGTACAGACTTCCAACGGAAGTTCAAAATCTATGAGTGCGAAGACTGTTCAGGATGCCCGTTCCGTTCATCATGTACAAAAGCAAAAGAAGGAAACAATCGAAAACTAATGGTGAATGAAAAATGGGAACAGCAAAAAGAATATGTAAGAGAGAAGCTTTCAGAAGAGAAAACGAGTGCCATCTATCGAAAACGCAAAATCGATGTGGAACCAGTTTTTGGATTCTTGAAGGCTAATTTGCGTTTCTCTCGGTTTTCTGTACGAGGAAAATCGAAAGTAGAAAACGAAATGGGCCTCGCGTTAATGGCAGTGAATTTAAGAAAATTCACTGCCAACAACTAAGGTAATAGAAGAATTAACACCCCAAAATAGAGAAAGGTGAATTTGAGTAAGCTCAAATTCACCTTTCTTACTATTTGAAGCTAGTTATGTCCCAGCCTCTTTCGCTTATGCTGAAACAGGTGAATTTTGCGTTCTTACAATTTCCTCAACTTCGGTACCTTCAAGTGTTTCTTTCTTTAATAAAGCATCAACTAATTGCAAATACTGATCCTGATTATTCTTTATTAAATCTTCTGCTTTAATTAATGCCTTTTGGAATAATTCCTGCATTTTTGTCTCTTTATCTTGTTTATTAAAGGTTAACGTAAAGCCGTCCTGTACCATTCCGGTGTCAACCATTTGTTCAATGATATGTTTCGCCTGTTTCACATCACCGCTTACACCGATACTATGTTCACCAAGAAACATTCGCTCAGCAATTCCGCCACCGAGTACCATACTCACTTGATCTAGCAATTCACTTGTAGTCGATAAGTGTAGCTCTTTTGGAATAGGTGCAACATAACCGAGTGCTTCGCCACGCGGAATAATTGTCGCTTTTCGAACAGAGCCAGGCTTTGTTAAAGATGCAATAATCGCATGTCCAGCTTCGTGGATGGCAACTCTGCGTTTTAATTCCTGATCTTGTAATGAACGGGAGGTGTTTCCTAAAATGGTTCGATCTAGTGCATAATCAATATCACCTTTTCGAATCATCTCTTGACCATTTCGAACAGCTCGTCTACTGGCTGTTTCAAAAAGGGACTGAAGATCTGCACCTGAAAAACCTGAAGTACTCTCGGCTAGATCATCCAAGCTGATAAGTACATCTCCAGCAAGAAGCTTCTTTTTTGTGTGGATTTCAATAATTTCTTTTCTTCCATTCATATCTGGAAGCGGGACGTTGAAAGAAAAATCAATTCGTCCGGGGCGAAGAAAAGCTTCATCTAACATATCTTTTCTATTAGTAGCGGCAATAAAAAGAATTCCTTCATTAGAATGACCGCCATCAAGCTGAACAAGAAGCTCTGTTAACGTTTTTTCAGCTTCTTCCCCGCCATGTGCCTTCCTTCTTCCTGCAAGGGCATCAACTTCATCAATAAAAATAACAGCAGGACCAGCTTTTCGAGCGCTTTGAAATAAGGAACGGACTCGACTAGCACCAACGCCAACAAATAATTCATTGAAGGCCGATCCACTTGTTGAAAAGAAAGATGCTTCAAGTTCCCGGGCTATTGCCTGGGCAAGTAACGTTTTTCCGGTACCTGGTGGTCCATATAATAGGATTCCTTTTGGAGGCTTAATTCCCATTTTGATAGAACGTTCAGGTTCTTTTAGAATGGAAAGGGTTTGTAAAATCTCCTCTTTCATTTCTTCACCAAGGCCTCCAACATCCTCTAAACGAATCGAAGGAAGCGGGCGGGCTTTAGAAATACTATTTTTCATTGTATTTGAAATGCCAAAGCCACCTTTTGTTTTTTGAAGTCCAAAAGCTGCTGCAGCAAGTAATAGGATGACACCACCTATTACCCATTTTCCCATGGGGGTGCTATTTGAGAAAGTATAATCAATATTGTATTTCTCAACAAGCTTGTCGATCATTTGGCTATTCGGTGGTACATGGGAAACATACTCACCATCTTTTGTTGTTATATTAAGGCTACCATCAGCATGTTCTGTAAGAGCGACGGTTTTTCCATTTTGATTTTGAATTGTTTTCTCGAGTGTAGAAAAGGGAATAGAAATTTCGTTATTTGTTGATTGCACGATCCATGTAGTAGCAGCACTGATTATGAAAATCGCCACGATGAGCGGAATTAGTTTAGTAACCATTTTTCTACTTTGATTCAAAAAATCCATCTCCTTATTCTAAAGAGTATATTTCTATTATAAAAGGTATTGATGAAAAAGGATGGTGGGAACCACTGGAAAATGTCGTAATAGAATGTTATAGGTTAAGAAAATGCTTGTTTTTACCTATCAAGGATTGCAAAGTTTTAAATAGACATATAAGATTGAAGTTATGAGCAAAAATTTTCATTGGTAAAAGAGAGGACTACAAAATGAGTAAGAATTTTAAAGATGAAGTATTATCTCGCCGGACATTTGCGATAATATCCCACCCAGATGCTGGTAAAACAACTTTAACGGAAAAACTACTATTATTCGGCGGAGCGATTCGTGATGCTGGTACCGTAAAGGCAAGGAAAACGGGTAAATATGCTACAAGTGACTGGATGGAAATTGAAAAGCAACGTGGAATTTCTGTTACATCTAGTGTGATGCAATTTGATTATAACGGTTTTCAAGTAAATATTTTGGATACTCCAGGGCACCAAGATTTTAGTGAAGATACGTATCGTACCTTAATGGCAGTAGACAGTGCAGTCATGATTATTGATTCTGCCAAAGGGATCGAGGAACAAACCTTAAAGCTTTTTAAGGTTTGCCGGATGCGTGGTATCCCAATTTTCACTTTTATCAATAAGCTTGATCGTCAAGGAAAACCCCCACTAGAACTCCTTGCTGAACTTGAAGAAGTTTTGGGGATTGAATCGTACCCAATGAACTGGCCAATCGGTATGGGAAAAGAGTTTTTAGGTATTTACGATCGCTTTTTCAATCGCATTGAACAATTCCGAGTCAGTGAGGAAGAAAGATTTATTCCACTCAATGCTAATGGAGAAATTGATGGGGAGCACTCGTTGAAATCTACAGGACTATATGATCAAACGCTGGAAGAGGTATTGTTACTTAATGAAGCTGGAAATAGTTTCTCACCAGAAAAAGTAGCAAATGGAGCATTAATTCCTGTATTCTTCGGGAGTGCGTTAACTGCTTTTGGTGTTCAAACATTTCTAGAAACATATTTGCAATTTGCACCACCTCCAATAGCGCGGAATTCATCAGCTGGAGAAATTGATCCGATGTCTGAACAATTTTCTGGATTTGTATTTAAAATCCAGGCCAACATGAATCCGGCCCATCGTGATCGAATTGCATTTGTCCGTATTTGCTCAGGAAAATTTGAACGCGGAATGACAGTCAATATTCCAAGGTTAAATAAGCAGCTAAAACTTTCTCAATCTACTTCATTTATGGCTGAAGAGCGTAGCACTGTAGAAGAAGCGGTTAGTGGAGATATTATTGGCCTCTATGATACCGGCACATACCAAATTGGAGATACCATCACAACAGGAAAAGATGATTTCCAATTTGAAAGACTTCCTCAATTTACGCCTGAACTATTTGTGCGGGTATCTGCTAAAAATGTGATGAAACAAAAGTCGTTTTATAAAGGGATAAACCAGCTCGTTCAAGAAGGGGCTATCCAGTTATTTAAAACAGTTAAGACGGATGAATACTTGCTAGGTGCTGTTGGACAGCTGCAATTTGAAGTTTTTGAGCATCGGATGAAAAATGAGTATAATGCTGAAGTCTATATGGAACGTTACGGTTCAAAAATTACAAGATGGCTTGAGAGTGATGTGGTCGATGAAAATCTATCTAGTTCTCGAAGTTTACTTGTAAAAGACCGTTTTGAACAATATGTATTTTTATTTGAAAATGATTTTGCTCTAAGATGGTTCCAAGAGAAAAACCCAACGGTAAAACTTTATAATCCAATGGATATGCATGACTAATAAAACGGCGGGGAGGATTCCCGCCGTTTTATTTTTGCTAAGCAGAATTTATATTCATAAATTCTGCTAGCGCATAAGTGCAACTACGCCTAATCATCGCCCTTAGGGGCTCGCCAATCGGCGATCTTTCTTTAAGCTAATAGGAAAGTATAAGTGCAACTAGGCTATCGCCGGCGCCTTAAGGCTTGGCGCTAGCAAAGTTTTCTTTATTAAAAATTCATGTGTTTTGTTAATTTGGTAATTTATTGGATATCCTAAAATTATATTATGCCAAGAAGATGGGATTAAAAATGAAACCATTAAGTAAATTAGAAGCTGTTTTATGGAGTATTGCCTTACCAGGTTTTAGCCAATTATTGATTGGTCAATATATTAAGGGAATATTATTTGTTATGTTGGAATTTATTATTAATGTGAAAAGCAATTTTAACCAAGCTATTATGTATAGCTTCTTAGGTGAATTTGAAAAAGCACATCTTGTAACCGATTACCAATGGTTAATGTTCTATCCATGTGTATATATGTTTGCAATGTGGGATAGCTATCGATTTGCCATGCCTTCAGATGAAAAGCTTTCATTTTTGCCGTTTATTTTTGGTGCCTACTTTGTAACCATTGGTTTAATGGTATCGCCAAAACTACTTATTTTTAATTTATTTCTCGGCCCTGTTTTCTTACCAATGATCTTCTTAATTCCCGGATTATTAATCGGGTATTTGATCAAATTTATCTTATCTTTTAAATATAATCAAAAAAACAATTCATCCAAGTAAACAATCAATAGCTTGGATGGTTTTTTTGAATTTTTTTATATACCCCCACAACCTCTTTTATAAATGCGTAACTCTTTAGTGAAAAAGCGGCCGCAACAAAAAAAAATTAGAGGTGACTGAATTGATAAAATTAACTAACTACAAGAATCTAAATAAAATAGGAAAAGCTACATTAGCTGTGGTTTTAGCCGGGTCATTTACATTCTCTGCAAGTAAGGCATTTGCTGAGGGAACAACAAATCAAACAGGTAACTATTCAACAGTTGACCTCCAGACAGCAACAACTGATGGAAGTGCTACTACATCAACTGATGCAACTACATCAACAGCAACACCAACCGATACAACAACAACAGATGGAACAGCAACACCAACTAATACAACAACAGATGGAACAGCAACACCAACTAATACAACAACAGATGGAACAGCTACAACACAAACTGAAACGCAAGAAGCACCATCTTTATTACCTGGGGATTTCTTTTATTTTGCGAAAATAGCTTTTGAAAAAATTCAATTGGCACTTTCATTTGATAAAGTGAAAGATGCACAATTATTGGCAAGCTTTGCTTCAGAACGTCTAGCCGAAGCACAAGCGCTTTTCGCCTCAGGTAATCAAGATGACGCATTAAAAACAATTCAAACAGCATTAGCAGATATGAAAGATGCTAATAAAATTGTTGAACCACAAACAGATGCAGAGCCAACAACTGATCAAGTACAAAATGGTGACCAAGCTCAAGCAACTGATGAAGTCAATGCAGACGAACAAAATACTGAAAACTCATCAACTGAGGAAACTGCTACTGGTGATCAAGTGAAAACTGAGAACCCAGCAACTGACGTAACTGCAACTGATGATCAAGCGACTAAAGCAGATCAGCCATCAGATGATGTGCAAGAAGTAAAAGATGTTATGTCACAAAATATTATTGCCTTACAAGCAGCACTTGAAAAAGTTAAAAATCCAGTTGCAAGAGCAGCATTACAAAGAAATATCGAAAAAAGCTATGCTAAACTTGCAAAAAAAGTGGATAAAATAGAATCTAAATTGAATCACGATAAGAAAGAAGAAGCAGACGAAGAAAAAGATGCAGATCAAACAGTTGTCCAAGATCAAAACAATGCGACTGAAGATGGAACTACTACAACAGATACAACTACTACAACAGATCAAAAAGATAATGAAGATGTAACTGACGAAACTAAAGATGAAGTAAAGCCAGTCCCAACAACGAAAAAGGCTATACATCAAGCAGCTAAAGTTGAAAAGAAAGCTACTCACCAAAACGTAAAACAAGCACATCAGGAAGTTAAAAAACAAATGACACAAAAACATGAAGAAGCTAAAAAAACAGCTAACGAGAACAAACATGAGAATGAGCATGGTAATAAAAACAATGGTAAAGACCGCAAGTAATTTCTACAAACAATAGACTGGAAAAGATAGCCTTAATTGGGGCTATCTTTTCTAAATACCTTTACCCCCACAAAATTCATACGAACATTCGTATGTTATAATTGCGTGAATCAGGAGGTGAAGCTAATGCTAAGTTTGTTGTTTATGACTAAAAAGAAAAAACGAACACTAGAAGAATCTGTATTGCTAATTCAAAAGGGCGATCATGATTTACAAAACGAAGTCATCAACTCATACAAACCGTTTATTGCAAAGAGTGTTTCAGCTGTCTGTAAACGATATATATATGAAACGGACGATGAGTTTAGCATTGGCCTTATCTCATTTAATGAAGCTATCGAAAAATACTCACCTGAACGAGGGAGCTCACTACTAAGTTTTGCGGATGTTTTAATTAAAAGAAGAGTAATTGATTATATCCGTAAACACTCTAAAAACCAGCATATTAGCTATGATTTATCGAGCGATTCACAAGAGGAAGAGTCATCAGGGACCATTATTGTTAATGAACTTTCCATGGACGATTATAAAAAAAAATCCGATGAGCAACAACGCAAAGATGAAATTATCCGGTTTCAGCAAATGTTAAAAATATATGATCTAAGTTTCAGTGATTTAGTGGAAAACTCTCCAAAGCATGCAGATGCAAGAAAAAGTGCTATTACAATTGCAAAAATTCTTTCTGAAGATGAAGAACTTAGAAGTTTATTAATAGAAAAAAAGCGACTGCCTATTAAGCAGCTTGAACAAATGGTGGAAGTCAGCAGAAAGACAATTGAGCGAAACCGTAAATACATTATAGCAATCGCTCTAATACTTTCAGGGGATTATATTTATATGAAGGATTATATAAAGGGGGTGCTTGAAACATGAAAAAAGGGATTTTAATCGAAATAAACGATGCTCATTTGACCCTATTAACCCCTAGTGGTGAATTTTTACATGCAAAAAACCTTAACCAATCCTATACGATTGGGGAAGAGCTGTTTTTTTATCCAATACAAGAACCCAAGAAAAACAGCACTTATATTCTTTCAAATTTATTCAGGATTAAACCACTGCCAGCATTCTTGGTTGCATTCCTGCTTTTTCTAGGTACGTTTATTCCGATGTATCAGACAAACAAAGCATATGCATATATGTCCATAGATGTTAATCCAAGTATTGAGCTTGGGGTAAATAAAAGCATGAAAGTAGTTAACCTAACTGCTTATAATCTTGACGGGAAAAAGATAATCTCTCACATTGATGATTGGAAAAAAGAGAAGGTTTCACAAGTAGCACATTCAATTCTAAATGAAATGAAGAAGCAGGGTTACCTTAAAGAAAATCATGTGATTATCATCTCAACTGTTCGTATTGAAAAAACAGAAAAACCTGTGGAAAAAAAGTTAACGGAAAGTATGAATGAGATTAAAGAAACCGTTAAAGAAAATCATCTTCAGCTAACTGTTTTAACTGGATCAGAAAAGGAAATGGAAAAAGCTCACCATTTAGGGATAACAACAGGAAAATATCAAGAAAATAAAATGCAAACATCACATAAGAATGAAAATTCTAAGGAACCTATTGAACAGGAAATAAACAAAAATGAAGTTACCAAGATGAATCAACCTGCAGAAATAATAAAAAAGCAGGAAAATAATCGTGATGTTCATGCTCCTTTCAAAAAAGAAAGCGAAAACAAAAATATTTCATATTATAAAAATAAAGTTGTTTCCTCGCCAAGGAAACAGGTTAAAGTGAAAACAGTGGAACAGAAGGAAACAGTAGAAGAGGATAGAAAATTAGAGGAAGAATGGGATAATGATAATAAAGTGTCCCACTCTGTTAATCATAGTTATATAAATAAACAATATAAAGCAAAATCAGACGAACATGATCAAGAAAAATATGATCAAGAAAAGTATAATCAGCACCATAACAAATAACAAAAAGAGGGAAGTCCAACAAATATGTTGGACTTCCTGCCATTTATATTGAATTATTTTTGTGAGTTTTGACCGGATAATTGTGCTTGAGCCTGTTGCACTAATCTTTTGGTAATTTCGCCGCCTACGGAGCCATTTGCACGCGAAACAGTGTCAGATCCTAATTGAACACCAAATTCCTGAGCAATTTCATATTTTACCTGATCCAAATATTGTTCGATTCCTGGTACTAATAGCTTATTACTGTTTCTTGACATACTAATTCAACTCCTTTATTTACAGAGATTTAATCTCTGTATTACTATTTTTAATTTAAGTTGCCAAATTCATGTATGGAAATGTTTTCGAATAATGGTCATTTTATGATGGCCCTTACAAATCAAAATAAAGAAAACTCGCCGATTGGCGAGTTTTCTTTATTAATTTTTAACGGCTTCTAATAAAAGGTCGACAATGTGAATACCTCTCATTGTTGATGCAAGTCCTTCTCTTTCGATTCCGAGTTTCATTTGTAATAAACATCCCGGGTTTGCAGTGACAACAGTGGAAGCTTGGGTATTTTTGGTTTGAACCATTTTATAATCCAGCATTTTCATTGAGTTTTCGGATTCAATAATATTGTAAATGCCGGCTGAACCACAGCAGCGGTCAGCATCATACATTTCCCTGTACTCCGTTCCTTTAATTGCTTTGAGTAAGGTTCGAGGAGCTGAGGCAGTTTTCATGACATTTTTAAGATGGCATGAATCTTGGTAGGTAATAATTTGAAATGGTAACTCGAGCCTAACTTTTTCATGGAATTTTACAGCAACAAGAATTTCTGAAATATCTTGTATTTTGTTTGAAAAGGCATGTGCTCGATCATTCCATTCTGGATCATCCTGAAACAAGTGACCATATTCTACTAAAAATGCTCCACAGCCACCAGCATTTGTAATAATGAAATCAACATTTAAATCTTCGAATGCCTTAATATTTCGTATGGCGAGATCCTTAGAGGATGTCTTTTCTCCATAGTGTCCATGAAGAGCTCCACAGCAAGTTTGGGTTTGTGGTATGACAATTTCACAGCCTGCAAGTTGAAGCAATTTCATTGTTGCATCATTTGTCTCAAGAAACATGCTATCCATTAAACATCCACTAAAAAATGCAACCCTTTTCGTTTGTTCACCAATTGCCGGAAGATAATCAGGGCGGTTTTTCAGTTGCTTTAAGGTTGCAACCTTAGGTAACACCTTTTCCATTGCTGTTAAAGAATCTGGCAGTAGGCCCAAAAAGCCAATTTTCCTTGCGATTGTTTGGATTCCAGATCGCTGGTAGAAGCCAATTAAACCAGTCAGATTTTTCATCCTATTTGGGTGAGGAAAAAGGCCTTCAAAAACAGCTTTTCGTACTATGCGTGTAGGTAGGGAATACTTCTTATTTTGACTAATAATATCTCGAGCTTCTTCTAGAAGTTCGCCATATTTCACACCTGAAGGACAAACTGCTTCACATGCTCTACAGCTAAGGCAAAGATCTAAGGAGCGTTCGAAATCCTCATCTGGCTCGATAAGACCATCAACAACAGCCTTCATCATGGCAATACGGCCTCTAGGTGAATGGGATTCTTTGAAGCCAGATTCAATATAAGTTGGACAAGCCGGTAAACAAAAACCGCATCTCATACAATTTAACAGTTCATCTTCATTCATTCTGGCTTTAAATTGATCTTGAATAGTTTTCTGTTCTTTCACTGTTGTCATTTTGTAATCACCACACGTTTTCTGGTTTGTTTTGCAAAAACTTTACCAGGATTCATAATATTATTAGGGTCAAATGATTGTTTGATTGCTTTCATCGCGGCAACGCCTTCCTTGCCGAGTTTCCATTCAAGGTAAGGGGCTTTCATGACACCAACACCATGTTCACCTGTAATGGTGCCACCAAACTCAATTGCCTTATCAAATATCTCTGCAAAAGCATTTTCAACCCGTTCCATTTCTTCATGGTTCCTAGCGTCGGTCGGACATGTAGGATGAAGGTTTCCATCTCCAGCATGACCAAAGGTACAAATTTCAAGCTTGTATTTTTTGGCAATGTCATTAATGGCATTAACCATTCTAGCAATTTCAGAACGTGGAACTGTTGCATCCTCTAGGATTGTTGTTGGTTTAAGTCGCGCAAGGGCAGATAAAGCAGTACGACGGGCTGTTCTAAGTGATTCTGCTTCTGCTTCTGTGGAAGCAACTTGTACCGACACTGCATTTTGTTCCTTACAGATTTTGATTATTTTTTCAATATCCCGTTCCACTACTTCTGGTGGACCATCCTGCTCAATTAAAAGAACAGCCTTTGCATCTGTTGGCAAGCCGATTTTGGCATGTGCTTCTACTACTTTTATGGTTGGTTGATCTAGAAATTCAAGTGTTATCGGAATAATTTTATTTGCAATAATTTTAGAAACAGTTTTTGCTGCTGACTCAAGATCTGAGTATAAAGCAAGCATAGTTTTTTTCGTTTCAGGCATTGGTAACAATTTCAAGGTTGCTTCAGTGATCACACCAAGAGTTCCTTCAGAACCTACCATAAGACGTGTCAAATCATACCCAGCAACGTCTTTTGCTAATTTGCCACCAGTTCGAATGATATCTCCGTTTGGAAGCACAACTTCAAGTCCAATGACATAGTCCCTTGTTACACCATATTTTAGTCCACGTAATCCACCAGCATTTTCACTTATATTTCCTGCTATTGTTGAGATTTTCATTGAGCCTGGATCAGGTGGATAAAATAGGCCTTTTGCTTCTACTGCTTTCATCAAATCAAGAGTAATAACTCCAGGTTGAACTGTTATCGTCAAATTTTCTTCATCAATCTCGAGAATTTTGTACATATGTTTTAATAGGAGGACAATTCCACCCTCTACTGGGCATGTACCACCACATAAATTAGTTCCGGAGCCACGGGGAACGATCGGAACGTTAAATTCATTACAGATTTTAAGGATCTTAGATATCTCTTCTGTATTTCTTGGACTGACAACAGCATCTGGCATAGCTTGAAGGTTTGGTGTTGAATCATATGAATAAACTAGCCGTTCCGTTTTTGAGTCTTCATAGTTTTCCTTTGTGACAATTGCAATAATTTTATCTTTTACAACATTCGAAAGCATTGCATTACCCCCTTTTAATGTATGCGCTTACACCTATTTCTCGATTCTAGCTTTAAATAAACTATATATCTAAGTATAAAAAAACAGGCATACTGCCTGCTATGTATAAATGTATGAAAATAGTATTGTTTATCCACTAATTTTTGTATGAACATCTAAAAAAAGAATAGCTAAGTACATAATCAACAAATCATGAATATTACCAGTGTTTAATTGTGTGTATTCATCAATTTTTTTTAAGCGATAATGGAGGGTATTGATATGAATGTGAAGTTGATCTGAAGTTTTCTTTAAGGAATGATTTTGCTTAAATAGCTCCTTTAACGTTGCTATTAACTCTTTATCTGTTAAGATTGGCCCGATTGTACGAGTGATAAAGTCATGTATGGTTTTTGGACTTAACTCGTCTAGAACCATTTCAAGTGTTAATTCCTCATCAAAAATAATCTTCATTTTTTGCTTCGAGACCTTTAATGCTCTTTCTGCCTGCCGATATGAACTCCGTATTTCTTTTGAATCTGCTGCTTGTCCTATTCCAACAAACGCCGAAAGCCCAAATTGGCCCCTTAGAAATGAAATAAAACCTTCAAGCTTTTTATTAATTGTTTCTTTGGTTGGGTTGTTTGAAAAATCTAAAAGGATGACAATCCGCTCGTTCCCCCACCTAACAACGATATCATTTGGATTAGGGCTAAACCATTTCACCATCGATGTCCAAGCGTCTCTAGAAATAATGTAGTCAAAGGACTCAAAGTCGATTATTGCTATTATTCTTCTAAGGTGTATGTTTATCTCTAATATTCTGGCTCTATTTATAATAGAATCGTCCCAATCCTTTGTTTGGATCCAGTCCATGACAAAGGTTTCCATTGCCCGAGATTGCCGATCAAATTGCTCAGCATAATAATTTTCGCTAATTAAAAGTTCGGTCATTTTACGGATGATCTCCCCAAAAGGGGTTACTCTTAAGGGCTCGCCAGTTATACCGATAACACCAATCACATTATTTTGAAAAAAAATAGGAAAGCTAATACCGGCTTTTACTCCTTTTAAATTTTGTTCTCCACCTTTTGTGATAATTAATTTACGTTTTTCCTTTGAGACAATTAGTGCCCCTTCGTGAAACATTCCTATCCGTGTCCGATCAGTACTCGCAATTATTGTTCCATCTGTGTTAACAACAATAATATCTTCGCCAATTAGCTTCCTAACCTCGTTAACAATTTTTTCGGCAAGCTTTGCTAAAAGCAATCTTAACAACTCCCATGGATTAATTGCTTTTATTATATACGATTCTAAATAGGTGCATATAAAAAAATCCGGGAATACCCCAGATTTTACAAAAATAGCTGAACCATTTTGCTTTTAATGCAAGTTCTTTTAAGAATTGTCTAGAGCAACACGAAATAAATTCTAATCAATCATTGTTCTGACCGACATCCTTTGTTGGGTGCATAAATGGAAATGACTGTGGGCTTCTTTTATTTTCTAAAAGTTCACGATTTTCGGTTGAATTCCAGCCAATATCATTTGTTGGATGTACCCAATCATCACCAGACATAATGGAAGGGTCAGTATCTTTTGTCCAATTTTCTAACGGGGAGTTTTTAGAAGCATACATGCTGTCACCAATTTTGACACCATATTTATTTATAAAGGGAGGTTCCATTTTTATACCTGTCCCTTTAAAGCTTGGTGCATTTATTTGATGTGGAAGAGTTTCATCTAAGCTTACATTTTCAATTTGCTGTTCTTCTTTGCTGTTCTTCACATTGATCACTCCTGTTTTTTCTTAGTTTCTGTCATTAAGGAAAATTTATTTTTGGAAAAACAAAGAAAATATCTGAGGGAATGATTGTTGAGTATTTGCAGGAAACTAAAGAAACGGAAGGAGGGGTAAAAATGGCGAAAAGAAAAGCACAATTTGATGCTGTTGAAAAGTATTCAAAAACACCAACGAAGAATCTTCAAGAAAGCGAATTTTCAGCTGAATTTAGTCATGGTGAAGCGCCTTCGAAAGGGGCAAACCGGAATTCAAAATTAGGGAAAAAGGGAAGATCTTAATGAAGGATTCAAAAAATCATGGATTTACTGAGGAAGAATTTAGTATCGAATTTGGGGATGTGAATGGGATAAAGCTATATGAACTTCCATTTATAACACAAAAGAACCAGAAAAAATCCCCTCCCATAAAGAAAAAATAAAGCCGGCTTATTTAAACCGGCTTTTCTTCTTTAAACGAAAACATAAGTGTTTTTTCCTTTGCTGCATCAAAGTATGCCACTAAGCAGGAAGGAGATCTTTCAACTATGCCTGTCTCTAAAAATAATTGTAAATCAAAGGAAAGCTCTTCAATCATCGTATGTTTATATAGCTCTTTTTCATCAAGCTGTAAGTTTACAAATGATTGACCAAGTATTAATGGTCGTTCGAGTAAAAGCTTATATAAAATACTTCTTTTTTTCTTATCAATGTTTGTTTCCCACCACGGTTTTCTAGGCTTGTATTTGTGGTTTTTAAAATAATCATATTTCATTAATCCACTAATAATTTCCCGATCTTTTATTGATTTTGCTTGCAAAAAGGCATCTAATCTCCGAAATAAATCTTCAAGCTGATGGCCAATTCTTGCCCAACCTTGTTTGTCCCAAAATGTCCCAAATTCCTGGAAAAAATCAAAGGGTGAAACAAATACCTTCGAAACTATATAATCGATTGTACGGTCCATGCGGTGATCGTTCCAATATTTTTCTAATACATCCTCTACTTGTTTAATCTTGATAACGTCAGTAAAAGAAAGAGTATTATTTGAAAGAATTTCGTAAGGGGAATAATCCATATATTCATAATCCCAATTAGCAGCCTGAAGTCTAAGGCCTGTTCCATGTAACATTTTGAGAAATCCTAATTGCACTTCTTCAGGTCTTAGCTTAAACACATCATCGAAGGTTTTGCGAAAAGAAGTGTAATCCTCTTCAGGAAGTCCAGCGATCAAATCTAAATGCTGTTCTATTTTTCCGCCTTTTTTTATCAAAGTTACTATTTTCGTTAGCTTTGAAAAATCTTGCTTTCGCTTTACGAGCTTGTTTGTATTGTCATTGGTAGATTGCACACCGATTTCAAAGCGGAAAAGTCCTTTTGGCGCATCTTGATTTAAGAATTCAATGACTTCTGGGCGCATAATATCTGCAGTAATTTCAAATTGGAAAACGGTTCCTGGAACATGCTCATCAATTAAGAACTGAAATATTTCCATAGCATAGCTTCGGCTGATATTAAATGTTCGGTCGAGAAATTTAATCGTTTTTGCGCCATTTGCCATTAAAAAACGGAGGTCATCCTTCACTTTTTCCCGATCAAAATACTGGACTCCCACTTCAATTGAGGACTGACAATAAAGACAAGTAAAAGGGCATCCACGACTTGTTTCAAAATAGGTGATCCGCTTACTTAAATGGGGGATGTCTTCTTCAAATCGGTATGGTGAAGGAATGCTTTTAATATCTAATTCATTTGATTGGGGATTGCTTACAACCTGCCCCTCATTTCGAAAAGTAATTCCGGGAATTGACTTGAAATCTCCATTTGCTTCAATTTCCGAAAGCAGCCGTTTAAAGGTGTACTCGCCGTCGCCTGAAACGATAAAATCAACCTCAGGAATTTTTTGCATCCACTCGGAGGTATCATAGGTAACTTCAGGGCCACCTAGCACAATCAAGAGTGATGGGTTTACCTTTTTCAAGTAACTAATAACTTTTATTGTTTCTTCTATATTCCATATATAGCAGCTAAATCCAATGACAGTAGGATTTTGCTGAAATAAATCAGAAACAATATTAAATACTGGATCTTTGAGGGTATATTCTTTAATTAGAACTTCAAATTCCGGGGATACATATGCCTTTAACAGCCGAATTGCAAGGTTTGTATGAATATACTTTGCATTTAGAGTTGAACAAATTACGTTCATTCAAAAATCTCCTTTAAATAAAATGAGAATAATATCTAATTATAGATTATTTTTGTAAATAAAAATATGTAGCAATAATAGTAAAGGTCATATCTCAGGTGAGATATGACCTTTACTTCCAAAATTTCTTTTTAAGGAATCATGAAAGATAGTACATTATTTTGTAAGAAAACGATGATTCCAATTATAATGACAAGGAAAATACTATGTTTAATAGTGAATCGGAATAACTCTGATTCTTTTCCTGCAAGTCCAACAGCTGCACAGGCAACGGCAATGGATTGAGGTGAAATCATTTTTCCTGTAACCCCACCTGAGGAGTTTGCAGCGAGTGCTAACACTGGATTCATTCCAATTGAAGTAGCAGTGACCTTTTGTAAACTTGCAAATAATAGGTTTGCTGATGTATCTGATCCTGTAATGAATACCCCGATCCATCCGAGGAATGGTGAGAAGAATGGGAAAAGTGACCCTGTTTTGGCTAGTGTCATTCCAAGAGTCGTGCTCATTCCAGCTGCGTTTGTAACATATGCAAAGCCAACTACAGAAGCAATTGTTAGGATAGGGAACTTTAATTCACTTAGTGTTTCACTAAAAGTGACAACCCAATTTTTCCAGGAAATTGCTACGATGAATTTTGTAATTATAGCTGCTATTAAAATTGCAGTACCAGCAGCGGCAAATATTTCAAGTTTGTAGACGGCAGGTATTGGTATTCCTGCAGCATTCGCAATTTTATTATTTAGCAGTGGTACTGAAGGGTGAAAAGATAATGCCAGACCAATTGAATTAATAAATTTTAATAGTGCATTAGTACCTAGATAAGTCCCTGATAAAGCAAGCTTAACTGTTGGAATTCCCCAAATGGAAATGGTACCTGTTAAAACAAGAAATGGTGACCAAGCTTTAAAAATTTGTCCACCAGTATAATGCTCCTTAATCTTTACGATCTTTTTGGTAGTTGTAGTTGCAGCAAGTTCTTGTTCAGCTTTAAAACGAAAAATATTTTTTGGTTTCCAAAATTTCAAGAAGACAGCAAGAGCAACTAAGGAAACAAGTGATGATAAAATATCAGGGAGTTCAGGTCCTAAGTAGTTGGATGTTAAAAATTGTGTAACAGCAAATGATATACCGGAAACAAGGATTGCTGGTATTACTTCCAATGTTCTCTTCCAGCCAGCCATTATTAATACTAGATAGAATGGAATAAATACCGATAGGAATGGAAGTTGACGTCCAATCATTTTAGAGATTTCTTTTGCAGCTATTCCAGTTGGACCTTCCATAGCAATAACTGGAATACCGATAGCACCGAAGGCAACTGGAGCAGTATTTGCAATTAGGCAAAGTCCTGCTGCATATAGCGGATTAAATCCTAAACCTACAAGTAATGCAGCGGAAATTGCTACTGGTGCACCAAACCCTGCTGCCCCTTCAAGGAATGCTCCGAACGAAAACGCTACCAATAGTGCTTGCAAGCGACGGTCTTCTGTAATGGATAGTACAGAATGACGAATAATATTGAATTGCCCAGTTTTTACTGTAAGTTTGTATAAGAATACTGATGCAATAATAATCCAACCAATTGGCACAATACCATAAACGGCGCCTTGAGTGGCAGACATAATGGCCATTCCTACAGGCATTTTGTAGGCAATGACAGCAATAATTAAAGCGATGATAAGTGTAGATAGACCAGCAATGTGGCCCTTCATGCGCTTAATAGCTAATGCCCAGAAAAAATAGACTACTGGTATTAGTGCAACGATTGCAGTTAGGCCAAGATTCCCGCCTACTGCTGTAAAATTTTGAGTGAACAATAGATTACCCCCCACATATTTAAAAATCATAATTCTGGTTTCGTCCCCCGACTAGTAGCTTGTAGATCCCCCTCTCAATCAAGTAATCGCTTTCATCTAATAACAAGGTCATCTGATGACAAGATGTTGCTTGTCGTTAAAAAAATTATATTTACCATTTCGAAAAAACACAAGACAATTATTTGATTTTTTGATTAATATCTTTTCAGGAAGAATTATTTTCTATTAATTTACTCGCGATAAATTGATATTTTTCAAGTTAGATATCAACGAGTAAAACCATAATTGTTTTGTGTGACAATTGTGAGCTTATTGATGATGTTTTTCTAGAATTTATTAAGATAGAACAATTCCGATAACTGAAAAAACCATGTATAATAAATGGCGGGAAATATATTATTTAAAATGTGATGTTTAGTAGGGGATGACAAATGATCTACAAAAAAATAAAACCAAAAAAAATATACGAAGAAGTGGCTGAAACGATATATGAAATGATCCGAACCGGGGAACTAAAACCGGGGCAAAAGTTAGACTCTGTTCAGCAACTCGCAAGTAATTTTCAAGTTGGGCGTTCTGCTATAAGGGAAGCTCTAACCGCTTTAAGTGCAATGGGGTTAGTTGAAATGCGCCAGGGAGAAGGTACATATATACAAGAATTTGAGACGGATCAAATTACATTTCCATTATCTACAGCCATTTTAATGAATAAGAAAGATGTTGTTAATCTTTTAGAAGTCAGAAAAATAATCGAAGTTGGTTCTGCTAAAGTAGCCGCACGAAAACGTTCTGATCTTCAACTTGCAGTTATTGAGAAAGCTTTAGATATGATGAAGAATGCTCCCAATGAAGAAATAGGGGAAGAAGCTGATTTACAATTCCATTTAGCCATTGCTGAGGCGGCACAAAACCCTTTACTCTTTAGTTTAATGAATCATGTTTCAGGGTTAATGGAAGTAACTTTGAAAGAGACGCGAAGAGTTTGGGTTTATTCCAAGCAAACAACTGTAGAACAATTATATAATGAGCATCTTGCTATTTATGAAGCGATAAAAGATCAGAATGACGAAATGGCGAGTCATTTTATGCTTGTTCACCTTCAAAATATTGAAGCAATACTAGAAAAATATTTTCAACAAACAAATATAAAAAAATAAGGATTGAAAAAGTGTTTAGACTGCGATTATTTTAAGTCTGCACTTTTTTTTAGTGAAAAAAATATTTTGAAACCCCTTTCTAAGAGAAGTATATTTATGTATATTGTATTTAATAGTCAATTAAACTATTTTTACCAATGTCGTCAGATGACCGGTTGATCAGTTTAAAATATTCCGGATGAATTTAAAATCTGACTTGAAAGGGATGAAAGTATGAAAGTAACTCTTTTTGCAACTTGTTTGGTGGATATGTTTCAAAGTAACGTAGGAAAAGCCACAGTCGAATTACTAGAGCATCTTGGATGTGAAATTGAATTCCCTGAATCGCAAACATGCTGCGGTCAACCATCCTATAATAGTGGTTATGTAAAAGAAACAAAAGAAGCTATGAAGAGGATGATCGAAACATTTAAAGATGCTGAGTATATTGTTTCCCCTTCTGGATCTTGTGCTTACATGTTTCAAGAGTATCCACATGTCTTTAAAGGTGACCCTGTTTGGGAGCCAAAAGCAAAAGAGCTGGCTGAAAAGACCTATGAATTAACGCAATTTATTGTTGAAGTTCTAAAAGTAGAAGATGTTGGAGCAACTTTTGAAGGCCGAGTAACTTATCATACATCCTGCCATATGACCAGATTATTAGGTGTGAAAGAACCTCCAATAACTCTTTTGAAAAATGTAAAGGGGCTTCATTTGACTGATCTTCCCGGAAAAGAGCAATGCTGTGGATTTGGTGGGACGTTTTCAGTTAAGATGGCACAAATATCGGAGCAGATGGTGGATGAAAAAGTAAGACATGTAGAAGAAACGGGTGCAGAATATTTAATAGGTGCCGATGCTGGATGCTTAATGAATATCGGTGGACGGATCGGACGACAAGGTAAGCCAATTAAGGTCCTCCATATTGCTGAAGTGTTAAATAGCCGCAAGAGTGAAATTTTTTAATATTTTCCATTTTAAATGATGGGGGTCTCCCCCTAATTGGATAATTTAATAAAAAAGAACTTAAACTAATAGATAGCGGTTTCGGAGTCGCTGACCCAATTAGATTGTTTTTGTCAAAATCATCGGATAACCAGTTGAATAGAAAAATTAAAATTGGCTGACAAAAATATTATGATCTGATTGGAGAGAAAATAACCATGAAAGTAACTCTTTTTGCAACATGCCTAGTGGATATGTTTAGGAGTAATGTAGGAAAAGCCACTGTTGAATTGTTAGAACATCTTGGCTGTGAAATTGATTTTCCAGAATCACAAACCTGCTGTGGACAACCAGCCTATAACAGTGGATATGTAAAAGACTCAAAAGAAGCTATGAGACGGATGATCGATACCTTTATCGATGCTGAATACGTTGTTTCGCCATCTGGATCTTGCGCATTCATGGTACATGAATACCAAGAAGTTTTTAAAGGTGACCCAATTTGGGAACCTAAAGCAAAAAAACTTGCAGAGAAAACGTACGAGTTAACTCAGTTTATTGTTGAAGTATTGAAAGTGGAAGATGTTGGAGCTACATTCGAAGGAAATGTAACTTATCATACATCCTGTCATATGACAAGATTACTAGGTGTGAAAGAACCACCAATTAAACTTTTGAAAAATGTAAAGGGCTTACATTTTACAGAATTGCCTGGAAAAGAACAATGCTGTGGTTTTGGAGGTACTTTTTCTGTAAAAATGGCTCAAATTTCGGAGCAAATGGTCGATGAAAAGGTGTTTCACGTAGAAGAAACAGGTGCGGATTATCTGATTGGGGCAGATGAAGGCTGTTTAATGAACATCGGGGGACGAATTCAACGTAAAGGAATACCTATTAAAGTTCTACATATTGCAGAAGTTTTAAATAGGCGTTAATTGGAATTTATATCTTTATATTGATAGGCAAAAGTTATTTAATGAATTCTTTTTGAATGGAGGGGTAATACGTATGGCAATGAAAATAGGTACTGAAAAATTTAAAGAGCGTGTTGGCAGCGGCATTCAGGATGACTTCATGCGCGGTGCAGTTGCTAGTGCACAGGACGGCATGGGGGTAAAAAGGCGCAATGCAACAGAGGAGCTTGGGAACTGGGAAGATTGGCGTTCACATGGAGAAGAAATTCGCCAGCATGTTCTTGAACATTTAGATTATTATTTGGAGCAATTAAGTGAAAATGTGTCAAAACGTGGTGGGCATGTGTTTTTTGCTAAGACAGCAGAAGATGCGAATGAGTATGTACGTAGCGTTGTTAAAAAGAAAAACGCTAAAAAGATTGTTAAAGCAAAATCTATGGTGACGGAAGAAATTAGTTTAAATGCATGTTTAGAACAGGAAAACTGTGAAGTAATTGAAACAGACCTTGGGGAATATATACTCCAAATTGATGATCATGACCCACCATCGCACATCGTTGTTCCAGCTTTACATAAAAATAAAGAACAAATCCGTGATGTTTTTGCCAAAAAATTAGGATACACAAAGACATCAAAACCAGAAGAACTTGCATGGCACGCCCGTGAGATGCTTCGTAAGGAATATTTAACAGCTGATATAGGAATTACAGGCTGTAATTTTGCTGTAGCAGAAACAGGTTCCTTCGCACTCGTCACGAATGAAGGAAATGCTGACTTAGTAACAGCATTGCCGAAAACACAAATTACGGTAATGGGCATGGAAAGACTCGTGCCTACATTTGAAGAAATGGAAGTCCTTGTCAGTATGTTAACAAGGAGTGCTGTTGGACAAAAACTAACGAGTTATATTACCGTCCTAACTGGTGCTAGGGAAGAGCACGAAGTTGATGGACCAGAGGAATTCCACCTTGTTATTGTTGATAATGGCAGATCAAAAATTCTTGGCGGAGAATTTCAGTCTATTTTGCAGTGTATACGATGTGCTGCTTGTATAAATGTTTGTCCAGTGTATCGTCATATTGGCGGTCATTCATATGGATCTATCTACTCAGGGCCTGTAGGAGTCGTACTTTCTCCATTACTAGGAGGATATGATGAATATAAAGAACTTCCATACGCATCAACCCTTTGTGGTGCGTGTACAGAGGTTTGTCCAGTTAAAATACCATTGCACAACCTTATTCATAAGCACCGTACCGTTATTGTTGAAAAAGAAGGAAAAGCACCAGTTCCTGAAAAATTACTAATGAAGGCCTTTGGTTTAGGCGCTGCATCACCTATGTTGTATAAGTTAGGCTCAAAGATAGCACCGACAGCAATGAACCCGTTCACAGTTGGTGAAAAAATTTCAAACGGTCCTGGTCCAATGAAAGCTTGGACGGAAAGTCGGGAATTTCCAGCTCCAAACAAAGAGAGGTTTAGAGACTGGTTTAAAAACCGTGAAAAAGGAGGTAAGAATTGATGACTGGTGTAATTCAAAATCGCGAAGAATTTTTAAATCAAATTGCTAGCCAACTTGGTCGTCCACGGCTAAAAAGTCCCATTGAAAGACCAAAGTGGAAATTTCAGCCACAACATGAGGTATTGAAAAATACTTCTCTTGATGAATTAGTAGAAGTACTAAAAGAACAGTGTGAAAAAATCCATACAAATCTTCATATAACTGACAAGTTGGGCTTAAATGCTACCCTTAATAAAATCGTTGCAGATTACGGTGGCGGACCAATTGTTACCTGGAAAGATGAACGGTTTGCCCAGTGGGGACTAGACTCTCTATTTAAAAAGGAATGGCCAGAGCAAAAAATGGATGTCTACGAATGGGACTATACATTGGGTGAAGAAAATATCCTAAAAGCTGAATTGGCGAATGTTGGGATCACTATTAGTGAAATCACCTTAGCTGAATCTGGCACAGTAGTCCTGTTCAGTGATAAAAATAAGGGAAGATCAGTTAGCTTCTTACCAGCAACATATATAGCTCTTATCCCAAAAAGTACAATTGTACCGAGGATAACGCAAGCTGCGCAGAAAATGCGGGAATTCCATCAAGATGGAAAAGAAGTTGCTTCCTGTATTAATTTTATTACCGGCCCAAGTAATTCAGCTGATATTGAATTAAATCTTGTAGTTGGTGTTCACGGTCCAGTAAAAGCTTCCTATATTATAATAGAAGATTTATAAAAAAGGGGTCTACTTCATTATTATGAGGTAGGCCCTTTATTTGCTAATTATCATTTTAAAACTTAGTTGTTTGCTTAATTCAATCTATCTTTATAGGAAAGTGAGTTATATTAATCAAAAAACATGTTATTTAACAGCATTTTACAATCTGTTATATAACATGTTTTGACCTGTTGTATAATTGAAATACTACCTTGAAGTCATGTATATAAAAGGTTTTTGTGAAATAAAATAATGTGTTATAGAAAAAATTTCGGAATGTTTAACATTTGTCACTGCTGAATATTTAAAGTTCACATACAATAACTATGGAAAGGTTATTTAATAACTATTTAACTACTTAACTACTATTAGTTTGCTGAAATATAGGGAGGGATAATATGTCAATTTTACCTAAGAAAAATGACCTTGGATTTTTTGAGATTCGTCTTGAATCTATCGGTGGTTTAGGAGCTAATTTGGCTGGAAAAATGCTTGCAGAAGCAGGTGTTTTAGGACTTGGATTAAATGGAATGAACTTTTCTTCATACGGTTCAGAGAAAAAAGGATCACCAGTAAAAAGTTTTATCCGCTATTGTGAACCAGGTGTTGAAATTAGAGACCATAGCCCAATTGAGCAACCTCACGTTGTTGGTGTATTCCATGAAGCACTTTATAAAACGGTTGATGTTGTAAGCGGTTTAAACGCTGATGGAATCGTTCTTGTAAATACTACTAGAGAATTTGATGAAGTCAAAAAGGATTTGAAATTGGAATACGGAACAGTTGCAATCGTTGATGCACTTACCATCGCTGTTGAAGAAAAAACGAAAGTTAATACAGCTATGCTTGGTGCTTTATACCGTATTTGTGATTTCTTAGATCCAGATGAAATGAGAAATGTTATTCGAAAAACATTTGAAAAGAAATATCCACATTTTGTTGAACCTAATATTCGTACATTTAACAGAGGGTATGATGAAGTTCAATTTAAAGTATATGAAGTTCCAGAAGGAGCTGTAGGCAAAAGCTTTTCTCGCCCAGTTCCACGCTTAGGTTATTTAACACAAGATATTGGTGGAGCTATGATAGCTCAAGGAAATAGTATCTTAAAAGATCTTAGTGGTTCAAGACAAGGATTCCTTCCACAATTTGAGGAAGAAAAATGTATTAACTGTGCGGCTTGTGATAACGTATGTCCAGACTTCTGTTTTGTTTGGGAAGCGGGCGAAGATAAACGTGGTAAAAAACAAATGTTCCTTAAGGGAATTGATTATCAATATTGCAAAGGCTGTTTGAAATGTGTCGAAGCTTGTCCAACAGACGCACTAAGCGATCTTCGTGAAATGATCGGATATGCTGATGATAATCGTGTGAAGCAAAACTTTCCTTATGTAACAGGAGGGACTTTATAATGTCAATTTTAGAAGATAAATTAACTATAAAAAATGCAGCTGAACAAATTTCTACATTTGAATCTGGAAATGAAATGGCTGCAATGGCTGCAGCACAAATCAATTATCATGTAATGGGGTATTTCCCAATCACTCCATCAACTGAAGTTGCACAATTTTTAGATCAAATGAAGACACGTGGAGAACATGACATTAAACTGATTGCTGCTGATGGTGAACATGGTGCTGCAGGTATTTGTTATGGTGCTTCAGTAACTGGTGCAAGGGTTTTTAATGCAACAAGTGCGAACGGCTTCTTATATATGATTGAGCAAATGCCTGTACAATCAGGAACTCGTTACCCTATGGTAATGAATCTAGTAACACGTGCAGTAAGTGGTCCACTTGATATCAGGGGAGATCACTCTGATCTATACTACGGTCTGAATATTGGATGGGTTATCTTAACTGCAAGTACTCCACAAGCAGTTTATGACATGAATATCATGGCATTAAAAATTGCGGAGCATTCAAAGGTTCGTCTCCCAGTTATTGTTGCATATGATGGATTCTTTACATCTCATCAAAAGCGCCGTGTAAATTACTTTAAAGATCGCAAAGTCGTTCAACAATTTGTAGGGGAATGCCCAACAGATTACAATTTTGCTAGAGATCCAAAAAATCCTGTTACAATTGGTGCCCACATGAATGGCGACCAACTCATGAACAACCACTATCAACAATCCGAAGCATTATATGCTGCTGGAGAGGTTTATAAAGAGGTTGCCGCAGAATATGCGAAATTATCTGGCAGAGATTATTCTGTTCTTGATTTATATAAAATGGAAGATGCAGAAGTTGCTTTATTCCTACTAAACTCTGCAGCTGAGAATGCTAAGGACGTAGTTGATAAGCTTCGCGAAAAAGGAATTAAAGCGGGTGTAATCAGTCCAAACGTTATTCGTCCATTCCCTTCGAAAGAAATTGCAGAAGCTCTTAAGAATGTGAAATCGTTACTTATTGGTGAGCGTGCTGACTCTTATGGTGCTAATGGTCCTAACTTAACCCATGAAGTTAAATCTGCTCTTCAATCTGCAGGAAATGCTGAAACGATTGTGTTAAGCAGAGTATTTGGCCTTGGCGGAAAAGATTTCTATTCAACAGATGCAGAGGCATTCTATAATTTAACATTGGATGCTATGGAAAAAGGCTATGCTGAAAAACCATTCGATTATTATGGAATTGTTCCTGGCGATCCTGAAAAAGCACTTAAGCCAGTTATTACACCACAACATGGTGATGCATTTAAAACAGGCTTAATTAAAGTTGATATGGACCCTGATACAAATAAATTAAAAGTAAAAATTCCACCATTACGTGATCTTACAACAAAACCAAAACGTATTTCCTCAGGCCACGGCGCATGCCCTGGATGCGGAATTTTTGGGGGACTTGAATTATTCTTCAAAGGAATCGAAGGCGATATCGTTGTTCTTTTCCAAACAGGTTGTGCATATGTAACAACAACTGCATATCCACACAGCTCACATAAACAAACCATGATGCATAACTTGTTCCAAAATGGTGCCGCAACATTATCTGGCACTTTAGAAGCTTTCCTTGAATTGAAGCGTCGCGGGGAAGTACAAGTGGATGAGGATGCAACATATGTAATGATTACTGGCGATGGCGGTATGGACATTGGTATGGGTTCTGCAATCGGTACTGCACTTCGTGGTCATAAATTGATTATGCTTGAGTATGATAATGAAGGTTACATGAATACAGGTTCACAAATGTCTTATTCAACGCCATTTGGACATATGACAAGTACAACAGGTGTTGGTAAAGCTCAAAAAGGTAAAGCATATCATCATAAGGATACGCCACAAATTATGGCTTCAACCAATATCCCTTATGTATTCACTGGTTCAGAAGCATTCCCACAAGATTTAGTGAAAAAGGGTGCAAAAGCACAGTGGTATGCTCAAAATGTTGGAACTGTTTACGGAAAGATCTTAATTACTTGTCCGCTTAACTGGAAATCTGATGACCGTTACGGAACAGTGATCTTAGAGAAAGCTGTTAACTCTTGCTTCTTCCCACTATATGAAGTGGAGCAAGGACAAACAACAATCACTTATAATCCTGAAGAGAAAGACAATCGTGTCCCTGTTTCGGATTGGTTTAAATATATGGGCAAAACAAAGCATCTTTTAAAAGAAGAAAACAAGCCTTTGCTTGAAGAATTTGAAGCAGAAGTAGAAAAAAGATGGCTACGCCTAAAAGCTAAAAACGGCCACCCAATGTTATAAACTATAGTGAAAAAGCAAAGCACTTTTTGGTGCTTTGCTTTTCAGATTGTCGAGAAAGGTTATTCTTCTCGGCAATTTTTTATTTTGTCTTAATCTAAATTACCGATTTTTATTCATTTATTGTCTCTGGCTAACTGGCCTGTTGATTTCCTTTTCCGGGCAACTCAGGTAAATAAAGTAGAAGAATCCGAAAACATCCTATATTAATATAAAAAAGAATGGGTATTCTCTTAATATTTCAAAAACGCTACCATAAACGACTTGCATACCAGTTTTCGGTATATCAATCGGAAAGGTGGTGGTTTTTTTATCTAATCGCCAGACTAACATTCGATTTAGACTCAGGAATCAAGGAAATTTAAATCACGAATCTTTTTGAAGAAACACTGAATATCCAAGCCTTTAAATCCCTCTATTTAGGGGCTTTCGCAAATATTGTTGTTATTAGCTCCCTTTTTTGCCGATCACGGGCACGATTAAGACCTATCTATTACAGATAACCTACTTTGATTCCATTAAACGGTTAAAAAAAGAGTCCTTCGGAATCATTGGTGGTCTATGATTCCCTAAGACAGCAAAAAATGAGGCCTAGGGGAATCATTCGTAGTATTTCTACCTGAGTTGATTGGAGCGGAGGGCACTTGACTCCTGCGGGAATAGAGGGAATGGGAGACCCCACAGGCGGTATGCCGAGGAGGCTCCCATCCCTCCGCGCGGAAAGCAAGTGCCCGGAGCGGAAATCAACGGCAAAGTTATGGTCTAAATACAACCATTTATTCGAAAAAAGTCTTAAAAAAACGATTTTAATTTTACATTATTAAAAGCATTAAGGGTCTCAACTTTCCCGCTGCTCCTGCTGGAGATTTATATGGCATTTCTGAACTGTCTAGCTCAAGCAACTTAAGCCCCCTGAGGACACTTCCAGAAAAGTGCGCTAACAAAGCATTGGTTTCCGATTGCTCAAGCAATCAGAGAGCCCTCACATGGCTCAAAGTGCCTGATGGTTTTACATCAGTGCTAGCTGATATTCTCCTTGAACAGGTTCACATTATGGTTGTACCGGGAATTGATTTTGGTGCATTTTTTGTGTGCCATTTTTGCACCTTCTGTAACTTTACGAAAATTGTCAAAAAATAGACGAAATTACAGAATGATAGTGTCGAAAAGAAGAGAAAATGTATTCTTTTGTCTACTTTTGCAAAAGTATTTACTTTTTTAGAAATTACTGTAATAATACTCCGAGTATTAGTGTTGATCATAATGATTTACAGTAAAGGATACAAATTAGGGAGGCTTAGTAGATTGTGTAAGTATGTAAAAAGCCATGATGAGATAATGTTAGAGGAAATTCGTGCTAAAAGGAAAAATATGATAGATTGTGCCAATATATGCGGCATCTCAAGTGAAGAAACTATTCGATTTAGTCAAGAACTTGATAAATTGATTTTTACATATCAATGCAGACCATTTGAAGAGAAGAGAATGACTTTAATTAAATGTTCATGATATTGCCAAAAGTACTAGTAAGGTATGCCAAAGGAATTAGTATTTATATTACCTTGCTAAATGTACTTTTTTAATAAATTTACAGAAAACTAAATAAGATCTCATATTTATATTGAAAATATCTGTGAGTTTTATCATTGTCTATATCTTCATATTTTATATAGTTATATTAATAGATTATTAATCTTAAAAAATAATCACATGATCTATGTCTTCAAAGAATAGCTCCCTAGAATCTGCACATGGTTTCAATATCATTTATTTTGTGCTTACCCAAAACATCAAAGAAATTTCAAAACTAATTAGAAACTAAAGAAATGCCAATTGTTGAGAGCATGCATGAAAGGAGCTAAGAAACGGTATTTTTTGTACTATGCTAGTATTGCAATACATATATTGTAATATCTGCATATTTTAAAAAATATGGAAGCAAACGCTTTCATGGAATTTAGCTTTATTGAAGGAGGGAAAATTCTATATGCATATTGTCGTATGTGTCAAGCAGGTACCAGATACAAAAATTATTAAAATCAATCCAAAAACAAACACACTCGACCGCAAAAGCGCTCCAGCCATTTTAAATCCTTTCGATGCACATGCTGTCCAGGAGGCTGTGAAAATTAAACGATTAACGGGTGGTACGATAACTGTTTTATCGATGGGGCCTCCCCAAGCTACAGAGGTTATCAAAGAAAGTGTCGAAATTGGTGCCGATCGAGGCTATTTAATTTCTGACCGTGCATTTGCAGGGGCAGATACTCTTGCAACAAGCTATGCATTATCAAAAGCTATGGAAAAAATCGGGAAAGAACTTCCTGTAGATATGGTTATTTGCGGAAAGCATGCAATTGATGGGGACACTGGGCAGGTAGGAGCTGGTCTTGCAAGACGTCTTGATATGCCACCTGTCTCAAACGTTCTTGAAGTATCCGAAGTAAACACGAAAGAAAATACAGTTTTATTAAAAAGAAAATTGACAAGTGGTTATGAGCTTGTACAAGCTAATTTACCATGTTTACTAACAGTAGAGAAGGAAATTAACGAGGTTGAATATTCTGCGCTTCCTAACATGATAAAAGCTGCGAAATATAAGCCTATTGTTTGGACTGTAGACGATTTGATCAATGTAGATCGAACTCAACTTGGACTAAAAGGATCACCTACGGTAGTAGGAAAAAGCTTTACGCCTCCAAAACCAGAGGGTGGCCAGAAATTGCATGGTTCTTCTAATGATCAGGTTAAACAATTAATGGAAGTATTAAAAGATAAAAAGAATCTATTGTTCCAATCTTCGAATTAAAGATACTTTTGCTGTAAGGAGGGGTTAGGATGAATGTAGAGGAATCTAAAGGAGTTTGGGTTTTCATTGAACAAAATGATAGCAAGATAGAAGGAGTTTCTCTTGAACTACTAGGTGCAGGAAGACAGCTTGCAGATAAACTTCAAGTTCCATTAGCTGGAATGCTCATCGGAGATGGAATTAAATCACTTTCTAGTCAGGTAATTGCTTATGGGGCTGATGAAGTTTATTTAGTTGATCACCCTGTATTGAAGAATTATCGGACAGAGTCCTATATGAAGAGTGCGTTTCAATTAATTAATAAATTCAAGCCGGAAATTTTATTGTATGGTGCTACCTCGAATGGTAAGGATTTAGCAAGTGCGCTTGCAACGGACCTCCAAACTGGGTTGACTGCAGATACAACTCACTTGGATATTGACCTAGAGAATCGTTTTCTAGAAGCAAGCCGTCCAGCATTTGGCGGAAATATTATGGCAACTATTCTTTGTAAAAAACAGCGCCCACAAATGGCGACAGTTAGACCAAAGGTAATGAAGGCACTTGAGCCAGATTCAAGCCGTCAAGGAAAAATCATCGAAGATACTGTTGAACTAAAAGAATCAGATATGCGTACAAAAGTACTTAAAATTGTGAATGATGTCACAAATAAAGCAAACCTGGCAGACGCCCATGTAATAGTTTGTGGCGGAAAAGGGATGGGGACAGAAGATAATTTCCAATTACTGCATCAACTAGCTGATACGATTGGGGCTACGGTTGGTGGTACACGTGATGTTGTTGAAGCAGGTTGGCTTCCACATCATCTTCAAATTGGGCAAACTGGTGAGACCGTTTCTCCAAAAATCTATTTCGCAGTAGCGTTATCTGGAGCCATTCAGCATACTGTTGGAATGATACACTCCGATCTAATTATTGCAATAAATAAAGATCCAAATGCAGCCATTTTTGATTCTGCACATTATGGACTAGTCGGAGATGCAATGGAAATTGTTCCTATGTTAATTGAACAATTTAAGCAAATCCGAAATGAAAAAGGCGGTGAAATAAGCTATGTCTGAAAAATTTGACGTCATCGTAGTTGGTGCAGGACCGGCTGGGTCCGCAGCAGCACTTGTATGTGCGAGAAATGGTTTAAATACATTGCTTATTGAACGTGGAGAATATCCTGGTAGTAAGAACGTTATGGGCGGGGTTTTGTTCAGCAAAGAATTAAGGGAATTGGTTCCTGAATTTTGGAAAGAAGCTCCTCTAGAACGTCCGGTTGTTGATCACAGGTACATGGTATTGGGTAAAGAATCAGCTGTTAATATTGGTTATAAGGGCATGGAATGGGGAGAAGAGCCTTACAATGCTTTTGTCGTACAGAGAGCTAAATTTGACCAGTGGTTTGCCCAAAAAGCAGTTCAAGCTGGAGCATTGCTTATCAATAAAACGGTGGTAACAGAATGTATCGTTGATAAAGGCAAGGTAGTTGGAGTTCGTACAGACCGTCCTGATGGAGATCTTTATGCTGATGTTGTCGTATTAGCAGATGGAGTAAATTCCTTATTAGCTCAACAGCTTGGTTTTCGAAAAGAACACAAGCCAGGAGACGTTGCATTATGTGTAATGGAATGTATTAATTTACCAAAAGAAAAAGTAAACGACCGATTTAATGTTAAAGATAATCAAGGTGTAGCAATTGAAATTTTTGGTGAAGCAACAAAAGGAAACTTTGGCGCAGGTTTTCTTTATACCACTAACGATGGTATAAATATCGGGGTTGGAACTACGGTTGCTGCTATGGTTAAAGATAAACTAAAACCATATGATTTATTGGATGAATTAAAATCTCATCCAGCTATAAAGCCTTTAATTGAAGGCGGAGAATCCGCTGAGTACCTTGCCCACCTCATCCCTGAAGGGGGATACCGTTCGGTACAAAAAGTAGTTGGAAATGGTGCGGTTGTAGTTGGAGATGCTGCATCACTTGTCAATGCCATCAATGGTGAGGGTTCGAATATGGCAATGCATTCAGGACAATTAGCAGCAAAAGCGATTGTTCAGGCGAAAAAACGTGGAGACTTTAGTGAAGCTGGCTTAAGCAGTTATCGTGACGCCCTTCATGATAGTTTCATCATGAAAGATTTAGAGAAATACAAAGATGCACCACATACATTAGAATCTAATCCACAATATTTCAAAGAATATATTCCACTGGTGACCAAAGCAGTAGGTAAATACTTTACAGTTGACGGTACAACTCAACGCGATAAACAAAAACAAATTATTAAGAGTTTTACAGAAGGAAAAGGAACTTTCAAGGTCCTTACAGATATTTATCGTGTGTGGAAGGCGGTGAAATAAATGTCAGTTACTACTCTTGAGGAAAAACAATATCTTTTAAGATTTAAGTGCGATAAAAAATCACACTTGACCATACTTAATCATGATGTTTGTGCGACTCAATGTCCTGATAAACTTTGTACACTTTTCTGCCCAGGTGAAGTTTATAAATGGGAAGGAAACCGGATGCAGGTTGGCTATGAAGGCTGTCATGAATGTGGAAGCTGCCGAATCGGTTGCCCAACAGAAAATATTAAATGGGAATATCCAAAAGGTGGTCACGGAATTATATTCCGACTTGCATAGAAAAAAAGTGCTGTTTACTCAAATGAGCTGACAGCACTTTTTAGTTTTATATTTTAAAAGAGATGAGAAAATTAAAACATTCACCTCGGGACTGGGTGAATGCTTTAGTTTTTTATAAGGAATTATCAGCTATTTTTACATTACTACTATATGTATGTTTTTTCACAACTTTATCTAAAAAAAGTGAAGCAAAAGGAAATTTATTTGGAATCTAGCTAATTTTCTCTTGTAGGTTAGTAGAAAGGAGTTGGTCATTCTTACTATAGGTTTCAAAAGTACGAGCCCATTCTATCGCTTTATTGAATGAATTAACCAGTGGAGACGAATAAAAAGTTGTATTCCACTTAAAAGAACCTTCGGAATTAGATGGATAAATAGTAACTTTCCAATGATAAAATTCATTTGAATTGGGAGCTAGCTCACCCTGTAAGGCAATTAGCCAATGGGTTTTAAATGAAGGATTAGGTTCTAATCTTGAAAATGAGGCCCGATCAGATGATCCAATAGGAATTAGTGCCTTTTGATAAAAATCCTGATAATTTGGGTAGTTCATTAAGTATCCCTCCTTTTTTGTTACTATATTTAGTATATGAAACTTTTAAAGTAAGTTTGATGATAAATGTTACTTTTTTTGAAAAAATATTAGAATTTTCACAAAATATACATAAAGAGGTGTTCAGTTATCTGTTCGTATGTGATATAGCTCACACCACATAAGATGGGTTCTTTTTATACTGAAATAAGAAAATAGTAAGAGGTGAAATAAATGAATGGTTTTATGAGCGCCATGGGTGGCATGCCTTCAGGGGATCTATGCCCAGGACTTAGCCAATTAAAAGGGGAGCATACTCCTTTAATAAAAATGTTAGATAGAATCGTTTCTTTAACAGAACAAATTGCAAAAGAGTCAGAGATTGAACAGTCTTTTGCTGAATTAAAGATAGATGTTACAACTTTTATCAGCGAACTTGATCCCCATTCTGTGAGAGAAGAGGGTGTCTTATTTCCAATGTTGGGTGCATATATTGGCACGACTTCTGGCCCGATTGCTGCGATGGAATATGAGCATGAACAAGCAAAATCATTAATAAGTGATTTTCGCGCAAAAGCTGAAATTTCCCAACTTTCGACTGAAGAAATGAAAAATCTAAGTGAAATAGTGAAGAATGCATATGATGTACTCATACAACATTTTTCCAAAGAAGAAAATGTTTTATTTCCAATGGCAGAGAGAATGCTTACGGATGAAGAGAAAGACGAACTATTTACAAGAATTCAAGAGATTAAGTAAAGGATTGGCCAAGCGCCTTTCCTTTTATTTTTTTGGAATCCAAACTAAATATTATTTTTATATATCTCAATCTCCTAAGATTATGTAAAATACTAATAGAAAGTGAGAAAAGAGGAGTCATATGAATCAGCAAGCTACTATGCCTAAAAAGATAACCAATTCAAATGAATCAACAATATTTAAAGTTCTTTTCATTATTGGCTTATGCCATTTATTGAATGATGCGATTCAAGCGGTTGTACCGGCCATGTTCCCAATTTTAGAGAAATCAATGGGATTATCATTTACGCAATTAGGGATAATTGCTTTTTCCCTTAATATGGTCTCATCAGTTATGCAGCCAATGATTGGGTTTTTTACAGATAAAAAACCCATGCCATATATTCTCCCAATAGGGCTTACTTCCACACTATTTGGGGTTTTAGGATTAGGATTTGCTTCAGGCTTTAACTGGATTGTTTTATCTGTCGTATTTATTGGGTTAGGTTCAGCAGTATTTCATCCTGAAGGATCTAGGGTTGCACATATGGCCGCAGGAGACAGGAGGGGACTTGCCCAATCTATTTATCAAGTTGGAGGTAATTCTGGGCAGGCGTTGGCACCCCTCATTACTGCACTAGTTCTCGTTCCACTTGGACAAGCTGGAGCATCTTGGTTCTCCCTTGCTGCTGCATTGGCTGTTGTTCTATTAGTTTATATTGCAAAATGGTATAAACAGAGATTACATTCTATAACAAGAGCTTCAAAGAAGAAAATTTCTGTTAAAGCTAGTGGAATGAACCATGCTAAGGATATAAAAAAGGCAATCTTTTTTATCTTATTAACTATTTTTGCAAGATCTTGGTATATCTCAGGAATGACAAATTTCTACACTTTTTATACAATACATAAATATGCACTAAGTATTAAAGAATCACAGTTGTTTTTATTTACGTTTTTAGTAGCAGGTGCCATTGGTACGTTCTTTGGTGGCCCACTTTCAGATAGATTTGGAAAGAAAAAAGTTATTACTTTTTCGATGATGGTAACATTACCTTTTTCAATTCTTATTCCTTACATGCCACTGGCATTAGCCTTTATTTTTCTTATTTTCTCCGGTTTTATCATCATGACTAGTTTTTCTGTTACTGTTGTGTATGCACAAGAGCTTGTTCCAGGTAAAATTGGGATGATGTCAGGTTTGACTGTTGGACTTGCATTCGGAATGGGGGCAATTGGTTCAGTTGGTCTAGGTTATATTGCAGATTTGATTGGACTGCCAACCATGATTGCAGTTTTGGGAATTTTACCTTTGATTGGATTATCGTCGTTTCTACTTCCATCTGACCGGGCGGTTCAAGGTTGGAATAACGAATAAATGGGGTTTAATTCAACCAAGGCGATTCACATCGACTCATTGGTTTTTCGAAAGTAGAAGGATTCAGTTAAGATAGTATTAATTTTATGGAGACCAAGATATGTGACAATTTTGTTAAAATAATGCTTCAAATAAGTCTAGTTCGAGTTTAAAAGGGATGGAATATTTTTACAAGAATTGACATTTCTCTGAAAATTCCTTATAATAACTTGATATCGAGATTTTTTAATTAACTTTAAAGGATGAAATCTAATGGGAAATGATTCAATATCTCAATCTTTAAAACTGTTTATCGTTCTTTCAAGAGCATATAAGGCCATAAATGAACATGTTAATAAAATGATTCAAAACAATGGTTTAAATCCTACTGAATTTGCAGTCCTTGAACTGCTATATCATAAAGGAGATCAGCCTTTGCAGCAAATTGGAGGTAAGATTTTGCTTGCAAGCGGAAGCATTACCTATGTTGTTGATAAGCTCGAGCAAAAAGGCTTGTTAAAAAGGATTGCCTGCCCAAAGGATCGTCGAGTTACGTATGCCCAGATTACGGATGAAGGGAAAACATTTATCGAAGAAATCTTCCCAGAGCATGCTAAGCAAATCGATCAACTCATGTCCAGTCTCTCTGACTCAGAGAAATCGGAAGCGATTCGGCTTTTAAAAAAAGCAGGTTTACCAGCAGGAAAATTTTAATGCGGCTAACAAAGTCGTATTTTTTTTGCGTAAAAGGAAAATATATGATGATTGCCGAATATATACCAATGTAATATTTAAATTTTTAGAAAAAGGAGAGACAAAATGCGATTTGAAGACTATACATACAAGCGCCCTGATTTAGAAGAAGTGACTAAACAATTTTATGTTGTCCTAGAAAAATTTGAAAAAGCTACATCTGTTGATGAGCAAAGTGTTGCAATGGATGAAATTAATGAAAT
Organism: Neobacillus sp. PS3-40; assembly: GCF_030915485.1. Lineage (GTDB taxonomy): Bacteria > Bacillota > Bacilli > Bacillales > Cytobacillaceae > JAUZPL01. The sequence goes on from NZ_CP133266.1 coordinate 3,518,195, forward strand.
TCGTAATGGCCTTGGGACAATGTTCAACCTGTGCCAAATTCGCCATACAATTAATACAAACGATGAGTTTTATAAGGAAGAACAGGACCACATGGATGAGATACAGCCGGAGATAGAAGGGCTAGTTACGAAATATTATCAAGCCCTAGTCGATTCAAAATTCCGTCAGCAGTTAGAAGAAAAATGGGGTAAACAGCTTTTTGCACTTGCAGAGGGCCAACTTAAAACATTTAAACCAGAAATTGTTCCATTGCTTCAAAAAGAAAATCGTTTGTCAACCGAATATACAAAACTAGTGGCCTCAGCTAAGATCTTATTTGAGGGGGAAGAAAGAACCCTTGCTCAATTGGATCCGTTCACAGAGTCAACTGACCGCGATACTCGAAAGCAGGCTAGTGAAGCTAAATTTGCTTTTTTTGCAGAGCATGAAGGGGAATTTGACAGAGTTTACGATGATCTTGTTAAGGTCAGAACTGAAATTGCTCAATCGCTTGGCTATGAGAATTTTGTGGAACTAGGTTATTACCGCATGATGAGAACGGATTACAATGCGGAAATGGTGGCTAACTTTAGGCAACAAGTGAAGGATTATATTGTTCCAATCGCTACTAAGTTGAAATTACGCCAACAGGATCGGATTGGAGTAGATAAACTAAAATATTATGATGAAGGGTTTATTTTTCAAACAGGTAATCCTGTTCCAAAAGGAAGCCCAGAGTGGATTATCGACAATGGACAAAAAATGTATGAAGAGCTTTCAAAAGAAACAGGAACCTTCTTCCGGTTTATGCAGGATAAAAACCTGATGGATCTTGTTGCAAAGAAAGGAAAAGCGGGCGGAGGTTATTGTACTTATATTGAGGATTATAAATCACCGTTTATTTTTTCAAACTTTAATGGAACTTCTGGGGATATCGATGTCTTAACACATGAAGCAGGTCATGCATTCCAGGTTTATTCAAGTCGCGCTTTTGAAATTCCGGAATACCTGTGGCCAACATATGAAGCATGTGAAATTCATTCGATGAGTATGGAGTTTTTTACATGGCCATGGATGGAACTGTTCTTTAAGGAAGAAACCGATAAATACAAATATGCTCATTTAAGTGATGCATTATTGTTCTTGCCATATGGTGTTTCTGTTGATGAGTTCCAACATTGGGTTTATGAAAATCCTAAGGCGACACCGAAAGAACGGAAGCTGAAATGGCGGGAGATCGAGAAAAAATACCAGCCACATAAGGATTATGAAGGAAATGTGTATTTAGAAAATGGCGGCTTTTGGCAACGGCAAGGACATATTTATAATTCGCCTTTTTACTATATTGATTATACGCTTGCACAAATTTGTGCATTCCAATTCTGGAAACGGTCAAGGGAAAATCAAGAAGAAGCCTGGTCTGACTATGTGAAACTATGTAAGCTTGGTGGTAGTATGTCATTTACAAAGCTTGTGGCAGCAGCAAACTTAATTTCTCCTTTTGAAAATGGTTGTGTGGAATCAGTTGTTGGGGAAATTGAGAGCTGGTTAAATTCAGTCCAAGATCAAGAACTATAATGGAAAAAGCGGAGCTGACTTTTTGGCTCCGCTTTCTCTTTGTATTATTTTTAGTGTATTTATCGGATGATTCACGTTTACTGAACAGCTAAGACTTTTGAATTTACTTTTAACTCTCCATCCTCAATGACTGTAACTAATTGTTTAGCTTCTGGCTCGTCAAGAATAAAATCAGCAATCCGGTCCTCAAGCTTTTCTTGAATCACTCTGCGAAGAGGGCGTGCCCCAAAAGAAGGATGGTAGCCAAGCTCCGCTAATTTTTCTTTTGCTTCAGGTGAAACTGTTAAAATAATATTTTGCTCTTTGAGTGTTTCTTGTAGCTCATTTAGCATTAAATCAACAATCTGTAAAATATGGTCTTTTTCAAGAGATTTGAATTCAATAATGCTATCAAAACGGTTTAAGAACTCGGGCTTAAAGAAACCGCCAAGCGAGTCTAGAATGCTTGCTTCTTCCACTGCATTATTATTTCCAAACCCAACATGGATAGTGCGAATAGTGTTAATACCTGCATTACTTGTCATAATGATGACGGTATCCTTGAAGCTAACGGTTCTCCCTTGACTATCTGTAAGGCGGCCGTCCTCAAGAATTTGCAGGAACATATGTTGAACATCAGGATGAGCTTTTTCAATTTCATCTAAGAGAATGATGCTATAAGGGTTTCTTCTAACCTTCTCTGTCAACTGCCCAGCTTCATCATGGCCGACATATCCTGGAGGAGATCCGATTAATTTTGAGACGCTATGCTTCTCCATATATTCACTCATATCAAGACGTACCATCGCATCTTTTGAACCAAATAATTCTTCAGCAAGTGTTTTTGTTAATTCGGTTTTTCCGACACCTGTTGGTCCTACAAACAAGAAGGAGCCAATAGGACGCTGTTTTGATTTTAGGCCAGCTCGGCTACGTCTGATTGCTTTTGCAACCTTTTCTACTGCCACCTCCTGTCCAATGACCTTTTCATGCAAATTTTTCTCTAATTGCTTCATTTTGGCTTGTTCATCTTGTTGAAGTTTGCCAACAGGAATGCCTGTTTTTTGTTCGATAATTTCCTGGATATGTGAAATATTGATTACAGGTCTTTCAGAAGAAGATACAGTATTTAGCAGTTTTTCTAACTTTGCTTCCTCATCACGAAGATCGGCTGCTACTTCATATTTCTCGTTGCGTAATGCACCGTCTTTTTCTTTGACTATTTCTTTTAGGCGTTGCTCAATTTGTTCATTATTTTTATTTTCGGATGCAAGGTTTATTTTTGAACCTGCTTCGTCAAGTAAATCGATGGCTTTATCGGGTAAGAAGCGATCTTGAATGTATCGATGAGATAGTTGAACACAAGCATGGATAGCCTCATCAGAATACGTAACTTCATGATAATCCTCGTATTTGGCTTGGAGCCCTTTGACTATTTCAATTGCTGCTTCTACAGATGGCTCATGAACATGAATAGGCTGAAAGCGACGTTCTAAAGCAGAATCCTTTTCGATTTGGCGGTATTCTTTTAAAGTAGTAGCCCCGACTACCTGCAACTCACCACGTGCAAGGGCAGGCTTTAGAATGTTACCTGCATCCATGGAGCCTTCGGCTGAACCAGCCCCAACTAAAAGATGAATTTCATCAATGAAAAGAATAATATTTTTTCGTTCTTGTAATTCGGAAATTAATTGTTTCATTCTTTCTTCGAATTGACCACGAATTCCTGTATTAGCAACAAGTGAAGCCACATCAAGCAAGTATATTTCTTTGTTTCGTAATTTCCCAGGTACCTGGCCTTCTACGATCTTAGTGGCAAGACCCTCGGCGATTGCAGTTTTCCCAACTCCAGGCTCTCCAATTAAGACAGGATTATTTTTGTTTCGACGATTTAAGATTTCAATAACACGTTTAATCTCTTGCCCGCGGCCAATGACAGGATCAATTAATCCTGCTTTCGCCATTTGCGTTAAATTTCGACCGAATTGATCGATAAAACCTCCACCATGAGTATTCTTACGAACTTTTTCGGAATTTTGCATTGAGTCACTTTTATTTGAGCCTAAGGCTTTGTTATTTTGGAAAAATAGCTCTTCAAGTGGAAAGTTTGAAAATCCCCCCATTGAAGGATTTATTCCAGCCCCAATTGCTTTTTTTTCTTTTTCGTAACATTCATGGCAAATGATTATTTCTATCCGTTGTCCATTAATGATCATTTTTAATTGTACCGTTGCATGGTTTTCTTTACACATTTGACAAAGCATAAATAAACCTCCCTTAAATTATGATACAAAAAGCATCGTTTTGATTTTGACTTTGACTATATTTGATCTTTATGAACATAGTATAATCTGACCATCTTTGACTTTCAAGGTATTTGCTTATTGAAATTTATTCCAATTGATAAACTTTAAAAAGATATACATAAAAAGCTCGTCATGGTTTGTCCCTTTGCACATATATTTGAACAGAGGAGGGATAAAGTGAAGAATAATTGGCTTGCAGCTTTCCAAATCGCAGCAGTCTATGTGGGTACAGTAGTTGGAGCTGGCTTTGCAACAGGAAAAGAGATCGTTGAATTTTTTTCGCGATTTGGTTTTTTTGGATTAATCAGCATTTTAATGAGCGGATACCTCCTAGTTTTTATTGGTTCAAAACTAATGAGAATAGCGGTTCGTATAAAGGCTAAGTCATACCAAGAGTTTAATGAGTATTTATTTGGTAAATGGATAGGTAAAGGAATTAACATATTAATGTTAGGGATGCTACTTGGAGTAACCGCAGTTATGCTCTCAGGTGCGGGGGCAGTTTTTGAAGAACAGTTAGGTTTATCGAAAAGTCTTGGTACATTTCTAACTATATTTATGTCCATTATTGTCATGATCATTGGAACAAAAGGTATTTTTGCAGTTAATACATTTGTTGTTCCATTAATGATTTCATTTAGTGTAATGCTGATGGTTATTTCTGTGAGGATGCCTCATTTTATCGATCAGCTCTTAGTTATTCCGCATGCAAATGATGGCTGGAAAACAGTTGCCGCACCCTTTACATATACAGCCTTTAATCTAGCTCTTGCCCAAGCAGTACTTGTTCCAATTGCAACGGAAATTGACGATGATTGGACGGTAAAATGGGGAGGAATTATTGGAGGAATTGCATTAACAATCATCTTAATTTCAAGTCATTTTACATTAATTATGTTGCCGGATTTAGAAAAGTATCAGATCCCAATGGCTGTAATTATGAAGAATTGGTCTATAAGTTTTCACTGGATTTATGTATTGGTAATCTATGGGGAAATTTTCACCTCTGTCATTGGCAATGTTTATGGGCTTGACCGTCAATTAAAACAATATATCGAAATTCCTTCGATTATTTCAGTTTCACTCATTTTTAGTATTTCATATTTTATAGGACTAATTGATTACGGACAGCTTCTTTCGTATTTATACCCATTGTTTGGATATATAAGCTTGTTATTCCTTATTCTACTTTGGATGAAGCCATTATCGAACGTTAATAAAAAATAAAAAGCATCTGTTCAATTTTTGAACAGATGCTTTTCAAATAATACATGAAGTTAAAAAATGAGGTTCCACTCTGCTTATTTCAATGGAAGGAAAATAAATAACATGATGTCAAAAATAACGTGTGAGACAATTACGAGAGGCATACTTCTCTTCCAATAGTATAAAGCTCCCCACACAAGTCCACAAAGGAACGTGGTCAAAACCAAAATAAATTCACCTGAATAAATTTGGACTGAGGCATATAGCAATGCACCAACAATAATGCTTACCATTGGTTTAAAGTACTTCAAAAGTTTCTTTTGAACAAACCCACGCCAAAAAAATTCCTCGCCCGGGGCAGCTACCAACATAAGAGCTAGATATTCCCAAAAAAGAGATGGAGCAAACCATCGATAAAGTCGATGAATACCTCGATCAAAAGGAAGATGGAATGTTATTATTCCTTTAAAGACAATCCAAAAAGCTCCATATAGAATTAGCCCTGTCAAAGCGCCAAGTGATATGTATGTAAAAAAGGGTGCCTCATCATCAACGTCTTCTTGAAACATTGCAAATGTAATAAGCAGAAGCATTGAGCCCGAAAAGAGGTACCAAAATACTGATTTATCGTGAAAACTAAAAAACAAAAGTAGGTGGGCAAATACGAGGCCAATTAGAAGTCTTACATCAAAAATTCTTTTTTTCATTCTTTTCGTGCTCCTTTTTAAACTACATAGAGAAAATATTTTCATTTAATTCTAAGTTAATTTTTGATAAGAAATAAAAAATTTGAAAAAGCTAAAGAAAAGGAAAGGAGGTAATACTTTGAGTAAATCTAAAAGAGAGCAAGAGCGGGAATGGACTGTCAGAAAACAGGATCAAAATCCGCACGGCAAAACGAAATCTTTTAAAGAACTTTCAAAAGATATTGGTAATAACGATAAAATCTAAGCTCTTTTACAAGAACAATGCCACATCATTTGAGTTGATGATGGTGCATTTTTTCCCTTTTAAATATAATACTTTTTCATAAAATAAGCTATTTATACGATAAAAAGGGAAACGCGAAAATTTTCTACTAAAAAAACCAAAAAGTAGCAATAAAGCTACTTTTTGGTTTTTTTAATTATTTAAAGCGTTTTCTTTGATAATCTTATAGTTTTTATGATTGACAACGGTTCGTTGATCTAGTTCTAAGTCACGATAATTATCCATATAAGTTAGGTCGACTATTACAGAGTTTTCATTCACCTTTTCAACAATTCCTTGCAATCCCTCACGGAACTCAATGATATTCCCCACATCTGCCTTCTTCAATTAGTCCCTCTCCTTTACCTAACAACTTATACCAATCTATATAAATACCAGTTTGCACTACTTTTTTATTTTCGTAAAGGCTTTAATGTGACAATTTTTAAAATTCTTGAAAAACATCAATATAAAAATCATTAAACGTTTTTTTAATATGTAAAACTGTTTTTATATTTCCGGGGAAATTCGACAAAAAATAATTAAAAAATTGGCTTCTTAAAAAACTTTGTCGATTATAAGAATACTGTATAAACAGTATAGTTTAACGTTTAACAATGTCTGCAGGTGATTTTTAAACTTTTATAGTAGATTTAAAATAATCCCATAATTTAGGGGTAGAAGAGATTTAGTGTTATCGGAAAATTAGGAAATTTGGTAAAATAATAGAGGAAGAAATAGTGATAAAAAGGGTGGGGAAAAATGGAATTAGCAAACAAAATTAATCTTTTGAAAAATGAAATCGGTAAATTCGTAATTGGCAAAGATTTGGAAATTGAATTGATGGCTATTTCCTTACTTTTTAATGGACATATTTTGCTTGAAAGTGTTCCTGGTACAGGAAAAACAATGCTGGCTAAATGTTTTGCATCGGCAATTGGCGGTGCTTTCTCTCGTATCCAATTTACTCCTGATGTATTACCAAGTGATGTTACAGGGATTCAATTTTTCAACCCAAAGATTCAAGAGTTTGAATTAAGATCCGGACCAATTATGGCAAACATCGTTTTAGCAGATGAAATCAATCGGGCAACCCCAAGAACCCAATCAAGCCTACTAGAAGCAATGGAAGAGAGACAAGTAACGATTGATGGTCAGACGGTCGTACTAGACGAACCTTTTATGGTCATTGCGACACAAAATCCAGTAGAATCACAGCAAGGGACTTTCCCTTTGCCAATAGCACAAATGGATCGATTCTTTATTAAAATAAAAATTGAATATCCTTCAATAGAAGAAGAAAGAAGGATTATGAAATTGTATAGAGGCGAAATAGTTACTGATGAGAGTCGGCATGTATTTTCCAATTCAGAGATATTACAATTGAAGACAGCTGTAAAAGGCATCACTATTTCAGAAGATCTTGAAAAGTTCATATTACAGATTGTTAGGAAAACTCGTAATCATCCATATATTGAATTAGGCGTCAGTCCAAGAGGAACGTTGGCGTTAATGAGAGCATCCCAAGGCAAAGCATTCTTAAATGGACGAAGTTTTGTTACTCCTAGTGATGTATTGTGGGTAGCCCCATATGTGTTATCACACCGAATTTTTCTTTCAACAGAAGGCTTTTTATCAAATTCACAAGAAATGATCATGGATGAAATACTTAAATCCATTGAGGTTCCAGTGGAAACAGGAGTAAACGGATGATTTGGCATAAATATTCCGTAGAGGACCGAAGAATTCCTGGAATATGCGCCCTTGCTGCGGTGCTATTAGTTTTAAGCCTTTTTGCTGATTCGAAGCTTACTTTTTTTCTTACAACCCTTTTTCTTTTCATTACATATGCTAATCAGTTTTATTTTAAAAAAATTGGGCAGTCTTTACTTTTTAATAATATCATTCAAAAGGATTGTTTTTTTATAAATCAACAAGGAAAGTGGGTTCTCGAGTTCCATAATGAGGGATTACCAATCTTAAAAGGTGAAATAAAGGTATATTTCGATCAAGTTGTATCACCATTCGAAGAACAAGTGGAATCAATGTTATTCATGCATGAGATTTCAGTCCCGTTTTCAATTTTTACCCATCAAAAAAAGCGGATTACCATTCCCTTTAAAACAAAAATGCGTGGAAATGCAAAGATACGCAAGCTAGAAATGCATATTCCAAATATTATTGGATTTGGTGAAATAGTTCTTGAATACAAAAATATAGTTCATCAAGATATTTTTGTTTATCCTGTACCTATCCCGGTTAAATACTTAAAAGAACGCCTTTCAATGCGACCTGAGTGGAATGTTGCCCCTCTTTCAATTTATGAAGATAGGCTTGCCCCTCAAGGTACAAGGGATTATGTCTTTTCAGATAGCTTTAATCGAATCCACTGGAAAGCAAGTGCACGAAAGCAATCTTTACAAACGAAAATATATGAACAAATTACTGATAATGGTTGGAATATCGCAATAAATATTTCAGATGGCTATGCGATAACAGGCCAATTAGAACAATTGCTTAGTAGCGTTACAGAGTTTGCTTATTACGCTTATAAACGGCAAATTCCTTATTCTTTTTGCATCAACATACGATCCGCGGGAAATATTCCTTTTCTCTTTATTCCTTTAGGACAAGGAAATAAACACTTGCAAAAGGTTCTTGAAATACTTGCTTCAATAAATACCCTTCATGTAAGTTTTCCATATGAGAAGATGTTGTCTTATTATAATCGGCATTTAGCAACGCAGCCATTTTTCATTCATGGTGGTATAAGAACTTCATCAGTAGATGCCCTATTTTTGGAAATGGTTAGAAAGAAAGTATTGTTGTTAGAGTTAAAGGTTAATAACGAATCTGGATGGATCATACCCCTTGATGTTCAGAGGGAAAGTGGGGTGAGCCAATGAGTTTACGAATTACTTTGAGGATGTATCAATTTACCCTTGAGTTATTACTTGGGATCCTACTATTATTTTTTTTCGTTATTGGGGAAAAGGAGCCTATCCCTATTGGAATGTTGCTAGCCTTGAGTTTTGGGGCTTTTCTTCTATTTTCATTTATGTTGGAAAAGTTTGCAGGAAAAGGCAGATGGGCATCTTTGTACATTGTGTTGCTCCTTTTTCTAACCGTGGGTATATTTGCAGGGCTACCGATTCTACATGTAAGCCTGTTAGGATTGTTTATTTTCTGGAGAGGACTTGCACCTCATGACCCAGAAGACCAACGTGAAATTCAAATTTTATTGTTTTCATTTATGATTGGTGTACCTTTGCTTTTATCTGCTACGATTATTGATTCTCCTTTTCGTAACCAAATAGTATGTATTTTGCTTTTTCAATTATTACTTGTATTTATTGGTGGCTTTTATAAAAAGTGGGTATGTATTCGTGATGATAAATTTGAATTCGCAATGTTCTTTGTAAAATTGTGTGGTGTACTATTTTCTACCGCAGGGTTGATTACACTATTTATGAAATACATCGAGTCTTCCTTAACAGGGATCTTGAAATATACTGCAATGCTTTTTGGAGTAGTAGCATTACCAATCTTAAATCTATTAAAAAATCTTCATTTAGCAAAACAACCAACACGAGAAAATCAACAACCTAATCAAACAATCTCAGACTTGTTCAAGGAAGCAAATGCCGCAAAGAATCATTCGTTTTTCATGACAAAAGACTTTTTTTTACTATCATTTTTGGTGATCGGATTAATATGTTTAGGTTTCTTCTTTTATAAGCGAAGGAGGGAATTATCAATACCTTGGCTAGGTAAATCCCCAGCAACACATATATCTGAGATAATTAATGAGCCAACAATTCGTGTATTTAGTGGAAAGCATGTGCCTTCAGAGGATTTTATAAGAAAAGAAATATTTCGATTTGAAATTTTTGCACAAAAGCTTCATAATGGACGTTATCCATTTGAAACCTTAGAAGAATGGTTTGTTCGAATTGGTTTAACAGGAAGAGAACAGCTTATTTCTATTTATGAGAGGACACGATATGGAGAAATAGTTTCATCGCACGAGGAACAGCTGCAAGTTAAAAATGAAATTAGTCAAATGAAGCAGCAATTATATTCAAGGAAAGGGTTATAAAACATGTTAAACCAGAAAATATTACCTGCTTCTACAAACATGAAGGAATTTGAATGTTTTTTAAAAAGTTCTTATGAGATTGGTGTTTACTTATATATGCATATTGCCCAATTGAAAAATATCGATTTGCTTGCAAAACAATATGGAAAAAAAATGATCTACCACGTCGATTTGATCCATGGCATCAAAAATGACGAATATGCTACTGAATATATTTGCCAGGAATACAAGCCATATGGATTAATCTCTACCAAATCCAGCGTCATTTTAAAAGCAAAGCAAAAGGGTGTAATTGCAGTTCAAAGAATATTTCTAATTGATAGTCATGCTCTTGAAAAAAGCTATAAACTCGTAGAAAAAACACGTCCAGATTTTATTGAAGTTTTGCCTGGCGCGATGCCTCAAATGATAAAAGAAGTGAAAGAAAGGCTGGGAACACCAATCTTTGCAGGGGGATTGATTCGAACATCCGAAGAGGTTCAAAATGCTCTAGATGCAGGTGCCAATGCCATTACCACATCCAAGAGGGAACTTTGGGATTTCTTTGGTAATAAAAATTTATAAAAATATTTATATAGTCTTGTTAAAAACTTATTGACACCGTTTTCATAGACTTGTATATTTAGTATAAGTTAATATTTCGTGACGGAGATGAGGAGATTCACACAGATACCCAAAAATGGGTTATTCTGCGTGAATCTCTTTTTGTTTTGATTTTTTTGTCGCGAAAAAAGTTTGAAATTTCTGATATTTTTTTCAAAAGGAGAGGGGAAGAAAGATGACGCCATTTATTGGAGAAATGATTGGTACCATGATTTTGATTGTTTTTGGTGCAGGAATAGGAGCAGGTTCTTCATTGAAGAAATCTTACTCAAATAATGCGGGGTGGATCGTTATTACGATTGCCTGGGGACTTGCAGTTACAATGGGTGTTTTTGCAGTAGGATCTGTTAGTGGGGCACATTTAAATCCAGCTGTAACAATCGCATTAGCTATAAATGGAGATTTCCCATGGGCTAATGTACCTGAATATATTCTTGCCCAAATGATTGGAGCAATTTTAGGAGCAGCACTAGTTTACTTGCATTACTTACCACACTGGAAGGCTACAGATGATCCTGGGACAAAGTTAGGTGTTTTTGCTACTGGTCCAGCAATTCCACATACTTTCTCAAATCTATTAAGTGAAATTTTTGGAACATTTATTCTTGTTCTAGGGCTAATGTTTATTGGAGCAAATAAATTTACCGAAGGATTAAATCCTCTTGCCGTAGGAGCATTGATTGTTGTGATTGGTATGTCCTTAGGTGGAACAACAGGTTATGCTATTAATCCTGCACGCGACCTAGGTCCAAGAATTGCTCATTTTATTTTACCGATTCACGGAAAAGGTGGTTCAAATTGGGGATATTCATGGATCCCAGTTGTTGGCCCAATTCTGGGCGGTGCTTTAGGTGCAGTATTTTATAAATCAGTATTTTTAGGGGAAGTAACAGGAGCACTATGGGTAGTGATTGGAATCAATCTTGTATTCCTTTTGCTTGCATCAGTACTTGGGAAAAACCAGTCAAGTAATATCAATGATTCAAAGAAAGTAGCTTAATATTTTAACTTAATGGGGGAATTTTTGTGGAAAAGTATATTTTATCATTAGACCAAGGAACAACAAGCTCTCGTGCAATTCTTTTTAATAAAGGTGGAGAAATTGTTCATGTTGCGCAAAAAGAATTTACACAACATTTTCCACAGCCTGGTTGGGTGGAACATAATGCCAATGAAATTTGGGGTTCAATTCTGTCGGTTATCGCTGGAGTTTTATCTGAATCAGGTATTAAGCCTGAACAAATTGCTGGAATTGGGATAACAAATCAGCGTGAAACGACAGTTGTTTGGGATAAAGAAACAGGTGTCCCTGTTTATAATGCAATTGTGTGGCAATCAAGACAAACAAGTGAAATTTGTGATGAACTTAAAGAAAAAGGTTTAAACGATCTATTCAGCGAAAAAACTGGTTTATTAATAGATGCATACTTCTCTGGAACAAAAGTAAAATGGATTTTGGATAATGTTGAAGGTGCACGTGAAAAAGCTGAACAAGGAAAATTATTGTTTGGAACCATTGACACTTGGTTAATTTGGAAGTTATCAGGTGGTAAAGCACATGTTACAGATTATTCAAACGCTTCACGTACACTTATGTATAATATTCACGAATTAAAATGGGATGAGGAGTTATTAGATATTTTAGGAGTGCCAGCTTCGATGCTTCCAGAAGTTCATCCTTCTTCCTCTATTTATGCACATACAGTTGATTATCACTTCTTCGGCAAAGAAGTTCCGATTGCTGGTGTTGCCGGGGATCAACAAGCTGCGTTGTTCGGACAGGCTTGTTTTGGTGAAGGAATGGCAAAAAATACGTATGGTACTGGTTGTTTCATGTTAATGAATACAGGTGAAAAAGCGGTCAGATCTGAGCATGGCTTATTAACAACAATTGCATGGGGACTAAATGGCAAAGTGGAATATGCCCTTGAAGGAAGTATCTTTGTAGCAGGCTCCGCTATTCAATGGCTTCGTGATGGACTCAGAATGTTTAAGGATGCTAAAGAGAGTGAAGATTACGCAAAGAAGGTAGCATCAACAGAGGGTGTTTATATTGTACCTGCTTTTGTTGGGCTTGGAACACCATATTGGGATAGTGAAGTACGGGGAGCAGTTTTTGGATTAACTCGTGGAACGACCAAAGAACATTTTGTTCGAGCAACCCTCGAATCACTTGCATATCAAACGAAAGATGTTTTGTCAGCAATGGAAGCGGATTCTGGGATCGAGTTAAAAACACTGCGTGTCGATGGTGGAGCCGTAAAGAATAACTTCTTAATGGAATTCCAAAGTGATCTTTTAAATGTTCCCGTTGAAAGGCCAACCGTTAATGAAACAACTGCACTTGGAGCAGCTTATTTAGCAGGACTTGCAGTTGGTTTTTGGGAAAACCAAGAGGAAATCTCGAAGCAATGGGCAGTGGATCATAAATTCTCTCCAGATATGGGGGATGACGAACGAGCTAAATTATATGATGGTTGGAAGAAGGCAGTAAAAGCTGCAATGGCATTTAAATAAATATGTAATGCTATCCAAAACATATTTTTTATGATAAAATGGCTTTAAGTTAATATATCGGTAGGAGAATTGGGAGAGACCACAAAGCATTATCGTTAATCGGTAGTGTCCTTTGTGGTCTCTTTTTGTTTTCTTTCGATCTTGAAAAATAGAGGAGGAAATAAACATGAAATTTTCCACATTAAATCGAAATGGCATAGTTAGCAAACTTAAAAGCGAAATATATGATGTATTGGTTATTGGTGGTGGAATTACTGGTGCTGGAATTGCTCTTGATGCTGCATCCAGAGGAATGAGTATAGCACTTGTTGAAATGCAGGATTTTTCAGCAGGAACATCAAGCCGCTCTACAAAACTTGTTCACGGTGGACTTCGGTATTTAAAGCAATTTGAAGTAAAGATGGTCGCAGAAGTAGGCAAAGAAAGAGCAATTGTCTATGAAAATGGGCCACATGTGACAACTCCTGAAAGGATGCTGCTCCCGATTCATAAAGGGGGAACTTTTGGGAAATTTAGTACTTCTATCGGTTTACGTGTTTACGATTTTTTAGCAGGAGTCAAAAAGGGTGAACGCCGATCAATGTTGTCAACTAATGAAACATTAGTAAAAGAACCGCTTATTAAAAAATCAGGTTTAAAAGGTGGCGGTTATTACGTTGAATATAGGACTGATGATGCCAGACTCACGATTGAAGTTATGAAAGCGGCACATGAGAAAGGGGCAATTGCCTGTAACTACTCAAAAGTAATAAAACTGAATTATCAAAATGGAAAAGTGATTGGTGCACTAATTGAAGATCAACTAACTGGAGAACAATATGAAATTCGTGCTAAAAAAGTTGTGAATGCTGCTGGACCGTGGGTCGATAAAATTCGTGAGCTTGACCAATCGAAGAAGGGGAAAGTTCTTCAGCTTACAAAGGGTGTTCATCTTGTTATCGATCAGTCTAGGTTCCCTCTGAAGCAAGCCATCTATTTTGATACACCTGATGGTCGAATGGTATTTGCAATTCCCCGTGAAGGAAAAGCATACGTTGGAACGACAGACACATTTTTTGACAAAGATACAACTAATCCAAATGTGACAGCAAGTGACCGAAGCTATATTCTCAAGGCCATTCATTATATGTTTCCTGATGTTTTAATCAGTGAAAAGGATATTGAGTCAAGTTGGGCGGGGGTACGTCCACTTATATATGAGGAAGGAAAAGATGCTTCCGAAATTTCTAGAAAGGATGAAATTTGGGAATCAAAGTCAGGACTTGTAACAATTGCTGGTGGGAAATTAACAGGGTACCGGAAAATGGCTGAAACCATTGTTGATTTTTTAGCTGCTAAATTTACTACGGAGAATGGCACTACTTTTCCTCAAGGGAATACAAAAAGTATGCCTATTTCAGGGGGGGATATAGGCGGAGCTGCAAATTTCGACACATTTTGTACATCACAAATTGAAGCTGGAACTGCTTTAGGTTTAACGCGTGACCAGTCATTACATCTTGCAAGTCAATATGGTTCCAATATCCCGCTTGTTTTTGAACTCTTAAAAAAATATAAGCATGATGCAGAAAAATACGAGTTACCCCTTCCACTATTTGCAAAGCTTGTTTACGGGATTGAATACGAAATGGTTGTGACACCTATTGACTTTTTTAACAGGAGAACAGGCGCAATTCTTTTTGATATCAATTTAGTTCGAAAATGGAATACAAAAGTAATTGCTTATATGAATGATAAATTGAGTTGGAATGAAAAAGAGAAACAAAAATATATAATTGAATTAGAGCAAGCATTGAAATCAGCTGTTAGCCCTGTTGATGAACTAAATGATTTTCCAAAGGCTTCAAACGGAAACTAATAACAAAAAAAGTAGCTGCCACACATTTAATTGTGGCGGCTTTTATATAGAAGTGAAGCAGGCAAATGTCCTCTTAAAAGATTAATAACTTTTGTTGGTAGATTGTTTTTAGGTACTTTCAATTAATTTTTAAGTTTTACGTTCTTAACCAGTTTTGGTTTGTTTAGGAAGGAGAATAAAATGAGGTGTGTTTCGGTTGTCTTATAAGGCTAAAAATGCTATTCTACCTTTGATAATGCTGAAAAGGTTATGAAGTGAAGGTAGTTTATACTTAATACATTTTTGTAACTCTCATTGGGGAAAATAAATTTTAATTAAAGAGAAGGCTTACATTTTTGAGTATTTAGTCAATTAACGGTTTAGTTGACTAAATAGGGGAAATTGTATAAATTTATGATGGCAAATATTTTTTCATATTATTATTTTAAAGGAGTTTGATTTAGCATGGCAGAGAAACAATTTAAGATCATTTCGGAAACAGGTATTCATGCAAGACCAGCAACATTATTAGTACAAACAGCGAGCAAATTTGATTCTGAAATCAATTTAGAATATAAAGGTAAAAAAGTAAACTTAAAATCTATTATGGGTGTTATGTCTTTAGGTATTGGTCAGGGTGCAGATATCACGATTACTACTGAAGGAAGCGATCAAGAAGAAGCGTTGAGAAGTCTTGAAGAAACAATGAAAAAAGAAGGTTTGGCAGAGTAATGACGTTTTTAAAAGGAATTGCCGCCTCAAATGGAATTGCGATTGCCAAGGCATATCGCCTAGTTGAACCAGATTTATCCTTTGAAAAGAAAACAATTGAAGATACGGTTGCTGAAGTGGAGCGTTTCCGCACAGCAATTAATAAATCAAAATCAGAATTAGAAGCGATTCGTGATCATGCAATGGTTGACCTCGGTGCAGATAAAGCTGCTATTTTTGAAGCACATCTTCTGGTATTAAGCGATCCAGAATTACACTCACCAATAGAAGACAACATTAAAACACAAAAAATGAATGCAGAATCTGCCTTAAAAGAAACTGCAGATATGTTTATTACTATGTTTGAACAAATGGATAATGAATATATGAAGGAACGCGCTGCAGATATCCGTGATGTTACCAAACGGGTCCTTTCGCATTTGTTAGGGGTTGAAGTAGTAAATCCAAGTATGATCTCTGAAGAAGTGATTATTGTTGCGGAGGATTTAACACCATCTGATACAGCCCAATTGAATCGCCAATTTGTAAAAGGCTTCACCACAAATATTGGTGGACGAACATCACATTCTGCTATTATGGCTCGGTCAATGGAAATTCCAGCTGTAGTTGGTACAAAAACTGCTACAGAAGAAATTCAAAATGGTGATCTTGTTATCGTTGATGGATTAAATGGGGAAGTACATATTAATCCAACAGCAGAATTGGTAGAAAAGTATCGTGGAGTCCATGAGGAATATGAAAAACAAAAGGCTGAATGGGCTAAATTAGTGAATGAAAAAACATTTTCAGCTGATAACCACCATGTGGAGCTCGCTGCCAACATTGGTACACCAAAGGATTTAAAAGGTGTAAGAGAAAATGGTGGAGAAGCTGTTGGTTTATACAGAACAGAATTCCTTTACATGGGTAGGGATCAATTACCAACAGAAGATGAGCAATATGAAGCATATAAAGCGGTTCTAGAAGGGATGGACGGAAAGCCTGTTGTCGTCCGTACACTTGATATTGGTGGAGATAAAGAGCTTCCATATCTAAGTTTACCAAAGGAAATGAATCCATTTTTAGGTTTCCGTGCTATTCGTTTATGCCTAGAAGAACAAGGAATTTTCCGTACACAACTTCGTGCTTTACTTAGAGCAAGTAGTTTCGGTAATTTAAAAGTTATGTTCCCAATGATCGCTACTCTAGATGAGTTTCGTGCTGCCAAAGCCATTCTTGAGGAAGAAAAACAAAATCTTCTTGCAAATGGTGAAAAAATAGCTGAAAAAATCGAGCTTGGTATTATGGTAGAAATTCCATCGACTGCAATCTTAGCCGACCAATTTGCCAAGGAAGTCGACTTCTTCAGTATTGGAACAAATGATCTAATTCAATATACAATGGCTGCGGACCGTATGAATCAACGCGTTTCTTATTTATATCAACCATATAGCCCGTCGATTTTGCGATTAGTGAAAATGGTGATTGATGCAGCCCATGCAGAAGGTAAATGGGCAGGAATGTGTGGAGAAATGGCTGGAGACGAAATTGCTATTCCACTTTTATTAGGTTTAGGTCTTGATGAATTCTCAATGAGTGCAACTTCGATCTTACGAGCACGTTCACAAATCCGTAACTTGAATAAAGCAGATATGGAAAAGCTTGCTCAGGATGTTCTTTCTATGCAGACGACAAGTCAAGTAATGGAAGCTGTAAAGATTGCAACAGATAAATAAATTTTTTCAAAGCCGGCTGGTTTTCAGTCGGCTTTTTTGGCTAAGCAGAATTTATATCCATAAATTCTGCTAGCGCATAAGTGCAACTACGCCTAATCATCGCCCTTACGGGCTCGCCAATCGGCGAGTTTTCTTTAAGTGGAAAAAATATGTGGGTTTTGTAAATAAGCCAATTAAGTTGACATTCAAATATATATTTAATACAATTATCTCGAATCAAAAATATTTTAATTAAAAGCAATTATTTTGGATAGTATAAGTGTTCTTGATTCAAACTATAATGTCTTAAATTTTTAAAAAAGAAAGGTGAATAACAAAAAATGGCTAAAGTTTTATATATCACTGCACACCCGCATAATGAAACACAATCTTACAGCATGGCTGTTGGAAAAGCATTTATTGATACGTATAAAGAAGTAAATCAAAATGATGAGATAACTCATCTTGATTTGTACAAAGAGAACATTCCTTATATCGATGCCGATGTATTTAGTGGATGGGGTAAACTTCAATCTGGTCAGGCTTTTGATCAACTTTCTGCAGAAGAAAAGGCAAAAGTAAGTCGTTTGGGAGAACTAAGCGATCAATTTGTTTCAGCAGATAAATACGTATTTGTAACACCGATGTGGAATTTTTCATTTCCACCAGTAATGAAAGCCTATCTTGATTCTGTTGCAGTATCTGGAAAAACATTTAGTTATACTGCACAAGGTCCTGTTGGCCTTTTAAAAGGAAAGAAGGCATTACACATCCAGGCACGCGGGGGGAACTACTCAGAGGGCCCTGCGGCACAAATGGAAATGGGACACCGTTACATTAGTGTTATGATGAATTTCTTTGGTATTCCAACCCTTGAAGGTATCTTTGTAGAGGGACATAATGCTATGCCAGATAAAGCACAAGAAATAAAAGAAAATGCCATCGCCCGTGCAAAGGACGTAGCACATACCTTCTAAGTCTAATAACGAGTTTTTATAATTGGGGCAGATCTGATAAAGATCTGTCAGATTGTCGAGAAAGGGGTATTTTTCTCGGCAATTTTTATTTTCTCAGAATCCGAATACCAAATTTATCAAAGCTCCCTGCAAATGGGCCTGTTGATTTCCGCTCCAGGCACTCGCTTTCCGCGGGGAGGTCCTGAAGCCTCCTCGGCGTTACCGCCTGCGGGGTCTCCAGTGACCTCTATATCCCGCAGGAGTTGAGTGCCCTCCGCTCCAATCAACAGGGGATAAATCAACTTAAAGTATTGCAACACACTTTTTCCAATTTAGCTAAATGTGTTGCAACTTTTTTTATATTTTGGCATGCGGCAGTAAGGAGAGCCTGCTCGGATGCATTCTTCAATCCCCGTAACCGGCAATAGCGAAGACCATGCAGCTCTTCCTGAGTCTGCGAAGCTTCGCTCAATTTTTTCCTTTTTAAATTTATAAAGTATTTTTCCAGATTTAGATAAGCGATTTAACCTTACCTTTTCCTTTGTGCTCCTCCCAAACATGTCGTGTTACAACTTTCACTTTATTTTTTGAGCGTGTACATTGGGAAAAAAATGGGCAGTTCGTAATCTTCTTCAAATCAGATTTGTATTCCCTATATCCCTCACGGGTTGTAGTTTTGTATGTTAATTCTTTGTTGTTGGGGCATATGTACAGGTCACGATCTTTATCGTATGTAAATTTCCATTTGGGAAATAAACCAGTAGTAGGATGGTATCTTCTATGGGCAATGACTCCAAAAATTTTCCGATCAGAAAGTCCTTTGCAAATGGGATTTGTAAGATACCCTGAATCTAATGCTACAGCTTCCACCTTAAATCCAAATCGTTGGACCTGACGGTCCAACCTACTAAGATAGGGAACAGAATCATGAACATTGCCAGGTGTAACATAAACGTCAGTAATTATATTTAACTTTATATCCGTAGTTCGGTGGTCAAGATAACAGAACATTTCTTGTTTATTTTCACGGGACATAAAACCACATTCTGGGTCAGTAGTACTTACACGAATTCCCTTAGTTTCTTTTACTTCGTCCTTATCTTTTAATGGCTTTTTTCCGTGTTTAAGTCTATCTTCTTCAATCGCCTTGTTTAAGTCATCAAAATATTCTCGAGTATCTACTTCCACTTCTTGTCTCGTAAACTTGTTTTTATTTGCATTTGCCTTTAAATGTGTAGAATCTGTAAATAAAACACGTCCGCCAACCATCTTATGATTTATTGCTAGAAGTACAATCTCATCAAAAATCTCCTAAAAAATAGTAGTATCCTTAAAATGGTGTTGACGATTCCAACTAATCGTTGAGTGATGAGGTACAGAGTCCTTGAATTTTAGACCTAAAAACCAGCGATAGGCAACGTTTGTTCTAATTTCTCTTTCTAGTTGGCGTTAAGAACGAATGCCATAAATATAACCAATAAACATCATTTTAAAAAGAATAAGGGGATCAGTGGGGCGTCCATTATCATCGCTGTAATATTGGCGGATTTTTTCTAGAAGAAACGAAAAATCAATATATTTATCAATCAAACGAAGTAGATGGTCATCAGGTACTAATTCATCAATAGATACAAATTCATATTCATTTTGACTAGACTCTTTTGGCTTAAACATTGATTTCACCACTTTTTTTATTATTTATTAGTTGAACGTAAGTTCTTTATTGAAAGACACTCTGTTGATTGGAGTGGAAGGCGCTCGACTCCTGCGGGAGTACGGGGCAGGGGAGATCCCGCAAGCGCTTCAGCGCTGAGGAAGCTCCCGGCACGCCCGCGGAAAGCGAGCGCCTGGAGCGGAAATCAACAGACCAGTTACAAAGCTATATACTATTATCGTTATAACAAATTAACGTGTTGAATTGTTAAAGAATCTGTGTAAAATAATAAGCTGTCGAAGGGTTTTTCGACAGCCTGGCAGATCTTATAAAGATCTGTCTTTTTTAGCTAAGCAGAATTTATTTCCATAAATTCTGATAGCGCATAAGTGCAACTACGCCTAATCATCGCCCTTAGGGGCTCGCCAATCAGCTTTCTTTATTTTAATTTCCCGATCTACGTTTACTTCCATTTTTAGATGGCTATGGTGAATGTAAAAGGGGTGAAATTCAAATGCTTCGACATATCCGAAATACTCTTGTTGTAGTTTTATCCATCTTTGTTATTTCGGTATCATCAGGGTGTGATAAGTTTATCTCTCATGAACTCATTGTGAACAGGTATGCAGATGCGTTGTTAACAAAGAATAACGAACTGCAATTTCGTTTTCAAATCAATAGCAATTTACTTAAGGATCACCAATCCTACAAGGTCAAGATCTCAATCCATGATGATAGACTTGCTTCGGCTATAGGAAAACGTGAAATTATTTATGGAGATGACCAAGTAATTAGAGGAGAATATCTAGAAACAAAAAGCAATTGCGAAACAACCATCTTTATGAACCCAATTCCATTAAAAAAGGATTTTCATATTTATGAACTTGAAAATATGATTGAAAGGAATCATGCGGTCACCATTGAGGTTTTTAACGATCAAGAGGTTTTTGGGCGTGCTTATTTAGAAAATTTTTCTTCTGAGCTATAAAAGTGACTAATAAATAATAAATAGGTAATACTACTATTGTGCATAATTTTGGAGATGAAGCACATGGGCTGAGATATTTTTATCTCGGCTCTTTTTTTGTAAAAAAAGTGATAAAATAAAGAAAAAACAACCATTGAGAGGAAAGATGTTTATGTTAAATAAAGAGAACACTGTAATTGGATTTATTGGGATTGGTGTTATGGGTAAAAGTATGGCAGGGCATTTATTAGCAGCAGGTTTTCCTTTGGTTATTTACACAAGGACAGAGGAAAAAGCAGTTGACTTAATTGACAAAGGCGCAAAATGGATGGATACCCCTAGGGGAGTTGCTGAAAAAGCAAATGTTATTTTTACAATCGTGGGCTATCCCCATGATGTGGAAGAGGTTTATTTTGGGGAAAATGGCTTAATTGCAAATGGGAAAAAAGGTAGTTATTTAATTGATATGACAACATCTGCACCACAGCTAGCCATAAAAATTTTCGATGAGGCAAAAAAGAACGGGATTCATAGCATTGATGCACCAGTTTCTGGTGGAGATATTGGAGCGAAGACAGCGAAACTCTCTATTATGGTTGGTGGGGAGAAGGAAGCGTTTGAAGAAGTTAAGCCACTTCTAGAGCTACTTGGTTCTAATATTGTTTATCAAGGCAAGGCTGGATCAGGGCAACATACAAAAATGTGCAATCAGATCGCGATTGCCACTAATATGATTGGAGTAACAGAAGCCATTATTTATGCGGAAAAAGCGGGCCTTGACCCTGAAACTGTCTTGAAAAGTATTTCAACAGGAGCAGCCGGGAGTTGGTCATTAAGTAACCTTGCGCCTAGAATGCTAAATCAAGATTTCGAACCAGGATTTTACATAAAACATTTTATTAAGGATATGAAAATAGCACTCGAAGAAGCAGAACATATGGATATGGATGCACCGGGATTAACCTTAGCGAAATCTCTTTATGACCAATTAGCTAAAAATGGTGAAGAAAATAGCGGGACACAGGCTCTATACAAATATTTTAAAAACTAAATCTATATAGAAATGGAAAGATCCATTTGGGGTCTTTCTTTTTTTTATTCTTCCTCTTCTAAAAAGAAATGCCAATAAATAAAGATTTAGGGAGAGGGGGCTAAAGTTTGGCATTATTTGAAGACATAGTCGATAAATTCTATGAGCTTGAGGATGGGCGTTATTTAGTAAGGATTGACGGATTCTATCGTGAGAAAACCAAAAATGATTCAAGGCCGATACGATGGGATCTAAGCCTTATAAATGAGGTTAAAGGTACACTACCAACAAAGTTTAGCCATATTGAAACAGATGGAGGCTTTCGAATTTTAATGGATGAGTTAAAGCGGCTTGGGTATTCAAAACCGAAATCTCCTGAGGAATTGGAAGCTATTTTAAATGATTTAAAAGGCTGCTTTATAGAAATTGGTTTATTCACAACTGATCGCAGTGAAGGTTATCGTGAGGTTCGGTTTATTAGAAAAATGGTCTAAAGAATACTGTGAATAAATTTTTCCCAAAATCAAAAAACTATATATGTAAAATGAATGGGAGGAATTATTCATGGCGAAAAAGACAAAAAAGAATGATCCACAACAAAAGAACAAAAAGGGCTTTGATTCTTCTAAATTAAATGAGGAATTTGCTCATGAAATTGGTTCTGCTGCAACAAATAAAATCCATAAAGACAAAGCAAAAAAAGAGAAGGCTCCAAAAAACAATGGAAAATTTAATGGATAAATAACAAATAAATTTATACCCTCACTAAAGTAAGTGAGGGTATAAAAATGCATTTTACTTACGGTATTTCATTAGAAATTGCTCAATGCGATTTAAGCCTTTCTCTAAGACGTCCGTTGAACAGGCGTAGGATAAGCGGAAATAGCCTTCACCATACTCGGAAAATGCACTACCTGGAACAACAGCTACTTTTGATTCTTGAACAAGTTGTAAGGCGAAATCAAAGCTATTTGAAGTGATAAAGCTTGGAATTTGAACGAAGAAGTAAAATGCGCCATCCGGCTTTTCTACCTTAAGTCCCATACCTGTTAAACGTGTAAATACCATTTCCCTTCTTTTTTCATAAACATCTTTCATTGGCATTGCATCATTTATTCCGACAGTTAATGCTTCGAATGCTGCCTTTTGAGCAATCGAATTTGCACATGAGACGTTGTATTGATGCACCTTCAACATATGCTTTGTTAGATTTTCTGGCGCAAATAGAAAGCCGATTCTCCAGCCTGTCATTGAGTGGCTCTTGGACAATCCATTAATAACGATTGTTTTTTCTCTCAAAAAAGAGGCGATTGATTGATGGGCATTGTCATAGACAAGTTCACTGTATATCTCATCAGCAAGAATAAAGATGTCCTTGTCTTTTACCAGTTGTGCTATGTCGATTAGTTCTGACTTTGTTAGGCTGACACCTGTAGGATTTGAAGGATAGGGTAACACAATGCAACGAGTTTTTTCGGTAATGTATTGCTTGATTATGTCAGCTGTAAAATGAAAATGGTTATTACGAATATCAGCGTAAACGGGTTTCGCACCACAAAGCCGAATGAGCGGTTCATAACCAGGATATACCGGACCTGGCAAAATTACTTCATTTCCTTCTGACAAAATCGTACGAAAGGCGATATCGATTGCTTCACTTGCACCCATTGTAATTATGACTTCATTTTCAGGGTTATACTGTAACCCATATTTTTTTTCCACAAAGTCACATGCAGCCTCGCGCAATTCAAAATAGCCGGCATTGTGGGTGTAGGTTGTAAAATTATCCTCAATTGCCTGGATGCCAGCTATTTTTACATGATCGGGTGTAGGAAAATCTGGTTGCCCAATTGTTAATGAAACCATATCTTCTGTATGTGCTACCATATTAAAAAACCTTCTAATTCCTGAAAGTTCAATTTCTTTTACCCTCTGATTAATTAAATGTTCCACTTACTTCATCCTTCCATTTATCCGTATGTAGGCTAGAATATCTTTGATTATAGAATGATTCATATTAATATGCCACCATTTTAAAAATGCTCTACAAAAAATAAAAAACGCCCTGATCTATTATCAGGGCGTTTTAAAGGGGGGGGGGTGGAGATCTATACTATTTTCAGTGTGATTTAATAACCATAATCCCAATCAATTTCATCTTCACGCCAAAGAACGGGGGAAACAGTTCCAAAATTAATCATTTTGTTCTCGATGTTGCAGTTACAATGTTCACAACCACATTGCTCTTTAATTTCATCAAAAATCGATCGATCTACATCTTCAATAAATGTTATGGATTGTTCTTGATAAAGAATAGCTGTTCCTTTCATTTGTAAGCACCTCTTCTATTAGTTATGGTTAAATTTTATTTGTTTTGCTCTCTATGGTTGTATTGTAATCCTGATTTTTTTCTTCGTCTATATCCATGTGAAAACGTTCACAAAATTATCAAGAAGGTGATTTTTAATAGTCACTTGACAGTCAAAAATCATTTTAAGTAACAATAAAGTGTAACAAGAACACCAAAAAAAAAGCCGTAATACACGGCTTTTTTAGAAATATCAGAATTAACCTATTGATTTTACCCACTAATTAGTAACAGAAGTTTGGCATCTTGATATTCATTCTTCTGTTCTTTAGCTAACCTAGTAACGCTCGCCTAATTTTTTAAAGACAGGCTTTTTATAGATTTGGTGTTCAGGTTTTTTGCTGGAGGAATGCTGATCAGTTTCAAGAATTCCTGTATAGGATTGTAAGATTGTTTTGGCTGTATTAAGAGAAAGAGATGCCTTTGGATTTCGAACCTGGTTGTCTAGTTTTCCTAAATGAGGGAGTTCAGTAAAATCCGTCCGAATAGGTGGAATATGAAATGTATACCTGCCGCAGGTTACAAGGACATCTGATTGTTGTTGGCTATTCTTTGGATTACCAGAAAAATGAAGTCCAACTTTTTTTGCCTTATCCTCTTCTATTAACTTCTTTAATGCCTCTTGTTTTAATTTATATAAAAATCGGGGATTGGTAGCCGTTTTTGCATGACGATTGACAACAAATATGGCCTGTGAGAGGTTTTCAATGCTTAGATTTAATGGTGTAGAGGAATGTTTCAAATCGTAATTCAAAATATGTTCTCCTTTCTATCTATTTAAATATTATTATTATACCTTTTTTTGTGCAAATAAATCTCTTTTTTTGTAAAATAATCGGTAGTTCCTGTAAATTCATTATTTTTATTTTACAATTAATTGTAAGAAAAAATAGTGAATTGTAAAAACATTGTATTAAAAATTGAAAATTCTAGAAAAAAATCCTTATCAGGAAAAAAATAAGGATTTCTTTTTAAGCTATTTTTAAGCTAATAAGAATTTATATCGCATAAGTGCAACTACGTCTAATCATCACCCTTGGGGCTTGCCAATCGACGAGTGTTCTAAATCAGATTGTAATGTAAATATAGTTAATTCTGGTTTTGCCATAAAGCGAAATGGAAGCCGAGTAGTTCCAAGACCTCTGTTTACATATAACTTTAATGGATTAGTTTCACCAATAGAATACAGCCCTTCAGGATACTTTTTTGCAAAGGGTGGAATGACCAGTGCGCCAACAAAGGGAATCTTCACCTGTCCACCATGACTATGACCACTGAGCTGCCAGTTAATTTTGAAATGGCTTGCGGCGTCAGCTAAATCTGGTGCATGTGATAACAAGATTGTAAAAACATTTGCAGGTACTCGGTCCATTGCCAATCCAATATCAGGCCTTCCTAACATAGCATCGTCAATTCCGATTAAGTAAATCCTACTCTGGTCCTTTAAACGGATGGGAATGGATTGATTTAAGAGTAACGTAAAGTTAGCAGATTCCATAATTTTTTTGTATAAATCAGTACCATATCCACCGTGATCGTGGTTCCCGTAGATGCAAAATTTTCCAATTGATGCATTGAGTTGCTGTAAAATAGGTGCAATTTGATCAATTTCTCGATATTTATTTGGTTCATCCATTAAGTCCCCTGTAAATAAAATAATATCAGGGTTGATGGCATTAATTTTAGCGACTATTTTTTTAAGCTGATTTAGATCATATTGAAATCCAAGATGCGTGTCACTAAATTGGACCAATTTGATTCCATTAAAACTGTTTGGTATTAGTGAATGTTTTATCTGCACTGATTGAATATCCAGAAGAGTAGGCTCTATTTGATGTGCGTAAACATATCCACCAGAACCGGCTGCAAATGCGGTAAGCAATGCACCAAATGTACCTTTTAAAAACCTTCTCCTTGTCATTTTTTTTCTCATATGATCTACCAACCTATCTCATATTTACCTATTAAATCCTAACAAATAATCTTCAGTAAAAGAAGTGGTCTGTTCATTTTTTTTTAGCTAAGCAGAATTTATATCCATAAATTCTGCTTGCGCATAAGGGCAACTACGCCTCTGTCATCGCCCTTAGGGGCTCGCCAATCGGCAAGTTTTCTTTAAAAATTTTTGGAAAGATATCCAGTGTTGCCCTGATCGGAAAAAAAGAAAGGCTATCATTCAAGCCTTTCTTCAACGATCATAAAGTATATTTAAAATTGACTTGCTCAAGCAGCAGTCGCAGAAGTTAAGATAATCAGGGACGCTTGTTTTCTTTTAATGGTAACTTACAGCTCTACAGTTCAATGCTTTCCATGAAGCGATGAATTGCTCTCTACTAACCCGAACTTGTTTTCTACCAGATAATGGATCATTCAAATAAACATATTGGGAATCATAACCAACAAGTACGACAGCATGTAAATCGAGTGGGGTTTTAATCAATTGCTGTCCATGGTTCCATGACTCCCACCGATCTGGAAGACGAAAATCACCAGTCGTCCATACGACAATTGGATATCCTTCAGATACATGTTCTAATACCTTATCGAAGGGCTGGCCTGTCAAATTCACTGCTCTGTTAGGTAAATATTTATTAATAAGGTGAATCATTGGTTGATCAAAAACAGCATAGCCTGCACGGTTTCCTGTCATATCTCCTACAAAACCATGATTAGGATTTCCCCATCTTAATATGTCTCCCCTTGGTGACCGAATGAGTGGGTCTGAATCCTTCTTGATGGATTTATACAATTCCATTTTATTCGTTGTGACTCCTGCATAGTTCAAAACCATGGCTAAACTTGTTACTTCGCATCCATATTTTAATTCAGGGTTTTGTTTGATTAAACCAACATTTAGCATGGCTGCTGATTTTTTTGTGCTTGAAGACTTTTTAATATCTCCCTTTTTAGTTACGGGCTGGTTCAAAATGCTTAATTGATTAGTAACATGTTCGGTTTGGATGTGTATGGGCACATTAACCGATGAAGCATTCCTATTTGTTTGATCAGTCAACTCAAGGTTACTACAGCCAAACATCGGTAGAAGTGAGACTAGAAAGTAAAGTTTATTCACGAACTTTTCCTCCCTTCGTATCACTAATATCCTTTGCTAAGATCCAATCAACTATGATGGCATCCTTTTACCATTTGGAAAATGGCTGCTTCTATAGACATCTATGGTATACTATAAAAAATTATTATCAGGAGGTACATTAATGGATGCATTGGATATCCTAACGGATCTTGAAAATGTCATTCCTTTTTTTCAACCGATTTTTAGTGCCGATGAACATCGGGTAATTGGCTATGAGGTATTAGGAAGATATATTTCAGAAAATCAATTGACTAGTTTGGGATCATTTTTTCAGGATGATCAAATTCCTGAAGAATATAAATTTGAAGTAGATCAGTTATTACTTGTTAAAGCTCTTGAAAAAGCACTGGAATCGAATGAGGATTTTTATATATTTCTTAACCGGACCGCTGATTTATTAATGTATAACCACGGGGAGCCTTTCTTAAATGAATTGCTTGCTTTTGAAAAAAGAGGATTAAATCTGCAAAGAATTGTATTGGAAATATCTGAGCAAAATTACCAAGGTGATATAAATCAGTTGGATCATTTATTGCAATACTATCGTACATATGGCATAAAAATTGCCATTGCAAGAATAGATAGTGATAGTAATTACTTCGATCGAATTGGCCAACTTGAGCCTGATATATTAAAAATAAATTTGCAAGTTCTAAAATCCACTACAACAGGAACAGCTTTTAATGATATTTTATTTTCATTATCATTATTGGCTAGAAAAATTGGCGCTACTCTTTTATTTGAAAATATTGAGATGGAATATCAACTACATTTTGCATGGAAAAATGGGGGTAGGTATTACCAAGGATATTATTTATCTAAACCAGCTTCAGAGTTTATTGAACATGATCTCCTAAAGGATCGTTTAAAAGAAAAATTTCATGATTTTATTTTGTATGGGAAAAAAAGGCTTGAATCATTCTATTCGACATCAGATTTTTTTCAAGTAAAGGTACAAGAAATTATTTTGAAAAGCAAAAAAACTAGCTATGAAGAATTATTTGAACTTTTAATGAAAGAAATGGATCAAATCGCTTTTCGAATGTATGTATGTGATGAAGATGGTTTCCAACAGTCCCCAAACTTTTTTAAAGGAAAAGATGGTTGGGGAATCCAGAAGGAATACATTAACAAAAATTGGAGCTGGCGTCCATATTTTTTAGAAAATATTTTTAAAATGCGAAATGAAAAGAAAGGTATTCTTTCCGATTTGTATAGTGATATCGAAACAGGGGAAACTACCCGGACTTTTTCTTTCCCAATGAATCCAACAGAATTTTTATTTATTGATATTGCCTATAATTATTTATTTGAACACGATGATTTGTTATAAAAATCCCGTATAGAATGCTTCAAAAGATCTCCTACCTGGAGGTCTTTTCTTTTTACCTGTTTTTTCGATGGAAAACGGTTTAAATTTACAGTAAAAACAATTTTAATGTCTAATGCTGAAGTTTTTTTACGAACGATTTTTTCATTTTAGTAGGATATTTGTTGTTAAAATTGATTATAATTTTAGTTTTGGAATTGAAAGGAGAAAGGAAAATGAAGAAAAAGATTGCTTTATTATTCATGCTATTATTTGCAATTATCCCTTTATCTCCTCAAGCAACATCTGGGTTAGATACAAGAAATGAGGTTTTTGACTTTTTAAAAGGAGCATATAAGGCTCAAGTTTCTTTAAGTGAAAAAGGGAGATCGACAGAGGAAATAAAGAAAGTATTGGATTCCTTTTTTACGGATGAATATCAAAACCACTTTTGGAAGGAAAATATCCACAAAGAATCAGGAAAATTTTTAACATATGGAACTGATTTTGCTCAATACTATATCCCTTACTACCAATTTTCAGATGAAACTAAAGTTGTTATTTTACCTAAGGAAATTTATGTTTTTGAATTTTTCCCTGAAAATACGAATGGGCCCGTTGGATTTAAAAGCCATTATGAAGGATTGTACATAAAGAGAATAGGAGATAATTGGAAAGTGGACAAGTACCTCTATAACAAAATCCCAACAGATGTTATTAAAAAGGCCAATATTTCTGAAAAAGTAAGAGGAAAGAGCGACCGATATAAGGTAAATTAATTTCCAATTTCAAATTTGCAATAAAGAAATTCAAAAAAAAATTTATATTTACTTGGACAAATACTTGTCTATATTTTATTCTGTTAATATTGGTGTGTAGGAAATTGAACTTTTGAGTTCTGGAAATAATCAACTTGTATAGAAACATGCCAAAGAAGAAACATAACAGTATAGTGTTTGTTTTGTTTTAAAGGAGGAAAAGCATATGTCACAGCTACAAGGTATATTAACACGTTTAAAAAACCTTCAAGAGCAATCTACTGGTGGTGAACCAGCCCAACGGTTTTTCGAGGTTGATGGTGAAAAAAAATGCCAAGTAACGTATCATCCAAAGACGGTAACGTTTGAATTGGAAGTATATAATGAAAAAGAAAAGCCAAAACGGTATCAATTTGATAATATCGATATGATTACAATTGAAATATTTGATTTGATTCAATAGGAGCCTTTTTGGTTCCTTTTTTTTGCTTAAATTTCTTAGGTGAGCTCCTTTTTTTGAATCTAAACTCCCTTTCTTAGACATGCTAGTAGTAGGGAGGAAATCAAATGATTCCAATAGTAAAATGCCCAAAATGCAATCATGAGTCTGATATATCAAATGTTCTTACGGCACAGTCGAATCAAAATGTTATTTTTCATTGCCCATATTGTCAATATACGGTAAGAAATATTGAAACAAGTAAAGGATAGTTCTTCAATAAGCCAAAATACGAATAATAATAATCTAGGCGAAAACATTATTCAAAAAGGCATCCCCACGGAATCTGTGATAGAATAGATTTGTTCTATAACAATCATAAGGGGTTTTCGGTGATGATCAATCTTCACAGTGGGGAATTTTTACAGTTGAATATTGTTGATTTAATGATACCTTCTGAGCGGGTTGCTCATGTGCAAATCGGCAATAACCTTGAACATGCATTATTGGTTTTAACGAAAAGTGGGTATACAGCTATTCCTGTTTTAGATCCACATTATAAACTTCATGGATTAATAAGTACGCCTATCATCATGGAGTCCATCCTAGGTCTTGAAAGAATTGAATTTGAAAAACTTGAGGAAAAACACGTTGAAGAAGTCATGAATAAATCTGTGCCACGTGTCAAAACAAATGAATCTATGAAGGTTTGCCTTGAGTTACTCGTCAATCATCCATTTCTTTGTCTTGAAGCTGAAAATGGTTTTTTTGAAGGGATTTTACCGCGGAGTACAGTGTTAAACCGATTAAATAAGCATATCAAAATGATGAATAGAAAAGCGACGTAAGCTCCCAATTTGGGGGCTGTATTATTTTTTTAGTAAGAAGGTGGTTTAATGGGAAATCCATTAAATAATAAAATAGCAAAAAATACAAAAAAAGGAGAAACAAATAAACCGCTTGTATTAGCATCAGTCATGTTGGCCATGTTTATGGGAGCGATTGAGGTTACAATTGTATCTACTGCTATGCCGGCTATTGTAGCTGATTTAGGAGGATTTTCTCTTTATAGTTGGGTTTTTTCTTCGTATTTATTAATGAACTCCATTACAGTGTTAATTTATGGAAAGCTATCAGATTTATTTGGTCGAAAGCCAATCTTGTTTTTCGGTATAATTCTGTTTTTAATTGGTTCGATTCTTTGCGGGTTCGCAGGTTCAATGAAAACCTTAATTATTTTTCGCTTAATACAAGGTTTTGGTGCCGGAGCTGTAATGCCTATTGCAACTACAATTGTTGGAGATATTTATACGAAGGAAGAACGAGCAAAAGTCCAAGGATATTTATCAAGTGTTTGGGGCATTTCTGCCATTGTTGGCCCAGCGATTGGTGGATTGCTTGTTCAGTATGTTAGCTGGCATTTTATTTTTTGGATTAACATTCCACTTGGAATTCTTTCAATTGTTGGCTTAGTCTTTTACTTACATGAAAATGTGGAAAAGAAAAAACATAAAATTGATTATCTAGGAGCATTCCTATTAACTGTTGCAATCTCTTCTTTGATGTATGTGCTAGTTCAAGGAGGAGGGAAGGACGGATGGGGATCCACGCAAACTTTGTGGCTTATTGTTTTGTTTATTGTTTCCTTGATTTTGTTTGTTTTACAAGAAAAACGAGCAACAGAACCAGTAATGCCCTTCAATATTTGGAAGGAACGATCCATATTTGTTGCTAATATTACCTCCCTTACTTCTGGGATTATATTGATTGGTATAACAAGTTTTTTACCAACCTTCGTCCAAGGTGTAATGGAGCAATCAGCTATTGTGGCTGGATTTACCTTGACATCAATGTCAATTGGTTGGCCAATTGCCTCGACTATCTCTGGTCGAATGCTACTTTCTATTGGCTACCGTAATACCTCTATTATTGGCGGAATATCACTTATTCTAGGGAGTATTGCCTTTGTAACTATGTCAGCTGAAACAGGCCCTATATGGCCAGCAACAGGTTCTTTCTTTGTTGGAATTGGGATGGGCTTAACTTCAACAGCATTTATTGTTTCAATTCAAAGTACCGTTAGTTGGCAACAAAGAGGGATTGCCACAGCTGCAAATATGTTTATGCGAAATCTTGGAAATACCATTGGTGCCGCTATGCTTGGCGGAATTCTTAATAATCAACTAAAAAATTATTTTAATAAAAGTGCAATTCAAACGGGTAAGAGGTTGACAGTTGAATCAACAAATATTCTTCTAAAAGAAAGTGAACGAAGCAAGGTCCCTATAAAAGTTATTCACATATTACAAGATGGGCTTACAGTCTCGTTACATTCTGTTTACTTTATTGTCGTTGTTTTTGCAATTCTGAGTCTTATCCTCATCTTATTTATGCCGAAAAAAAGTAATTGATCGTACAAGAAATAATTTATAAAGAGGGATGACGTTGTCCTCACTATCAGAATTCCAATTATTATCTGTCCTTGCTCAAGAAATGAATATGCGAAAGGCAGCAGAACGACTATTTGTTTCACAGCCGGCTCTCTCGCAACGATTGCAAACCATTGAAAAAGAGTGGGGGACAAAGTTGTTTATTCGCTCTCAAAAAGGGGTCGCTTTAACACCTGCTGGAGAGTATGTAATTCAATTTGTAAACGAGGTTCTGAATAAGCAAGAAAAAGTAAAAGAAACAGTCTATTCTCTTCAATCAGGGATTGCCGGAACATTAAAGATTGCTGTTGCCACGATTGTTGGACAAAATTGGCTGCCACAGGTTTTAAAGAAGTATATTGAAAGGTATCCACAAGTGAAAATCTCCCTCATTACCGGGTGGAGTAGCGAGATTTTAAGATACTTGTATGATGACCAAGTTCACATTGGAATTATACGTGGAACTCCTGACTGGAAGGGAGTGAAAATCCATTTATTTAAAGATATTCTTTATCTAGTTGATAAAGAAATTACAAATCCTGAACAAGCCCTTGAAACGGATCGACCATTTATCCAATTTAAAAGTGATTCTAATTATTATCAAGAAATTCAGGATTGGTGGATGAGACATTTTAAAATAGCTCCAAAACGGACCGTTGTTGTGGATCAAATTGAAACATGCAAGCAAATGGCTTTTAATGGGATTGGTTATGCCATTCTTCCTGCAATCACTTTAAATGGTTCAGAAAGGGATATCTATAAAATTCCACTTCTGGATGAAAATAATGAGCCTTTAAAAAGGGATACATGGTTGTTGGGATACGAATCGGCTTTTCAATTAAAACAGGTTAAAGCTTTTACTGAACTACTTAACGAGCATATTGAAGAGTCAAGGTAGTGTTTTCACTTGTCTAAGTTTCTTTTGTTTGTTAAAGTAATTTTAAATTTAAATTATTAATACATAGGGGGTTTTTAAATGAAAGCGATGGATGCAAATGAAATTATTTCATTTATTCAAAATAGTAAAAAGTCAACACCAGTGAAGGTTTATCTTAAAGGTGATTTAGAAGGAATTGATTTTGGAGGCCAAGCAAAGACTTTTATCAACGGAAAAACAGGGGTTGTTTTCGGAGAGTGGTCTGAAATTAATCAAGCGTTAGAAGCAAACCAGACGAAAATTGAAGACTATGTAGTAGAGAATGACCGTCGTAATTCAGCTATTCCGATGTTAGATACAAAAAATATAAAAGCACGTATAGAGCCAGGTTCTATTATTCGAGACCAGGTTGAAATAGGAGATAATGCAATTATTATGATGGGCGCCGTTATTAATATCGGCTCTGTTGTTGGCGAAGGAACAATGATTGATATGAATGTGGTTCTTGGTGGAAGAGCGACCGTCGGTAAAAACTGTCATATTGGTGCAGGTGCCGTGTTAGCAGGTGTGATTGAGCCACCATCCGCAAAACCTGTTATCGTTGAAGATGATGTCCTTGTGGGTGCAAATGCAGTCATTTTGGAAGGTGTAACTGTAGGAAAAGGCTCTGTTGTTGCTGCAGGTGCTGTAGTTATTGATGATGTTGCGCCATATACCGTTGTGGCAGGAATTCCTGCACGTAAACTTAAAGATATTGATGAAAAAATGAAATCAAAAATTGAAATAAAACAAGAACTACGTCAACTATAAGTAAATTTGAACGTTTAAGCGTGGGATTCGTTCCACGCTTTCTTTCAAGTTAGGAGATAAATATGAGCCCATATATAAAAATTCGTCGAGAACTTCACCAAATTCCAGAATTAGGATTTCAAGAATTTAAAACACAATCCTATTTATTATCGTACCTTGAATCTCTTCCACAGGATAGAATGACCATTAAAAAGTGGAAAACGGGGCTATTTGTAAAAGTTCATGGTTTAAAGCCGAAGAAAACAATAGGATATCGGACAGATATTGATGGCTTACCAATTGAGGAAGAAACTGATTTACCTTTCCCCTCCTCACATCCAGGTAAAATGCATGCATGTGGCCACGATTTTCATATGAGCATTGCTCTAGGTGTTCTTTCTTATTTTGTTGAAAATCAAATAAATGATGATTTGCTGTTTATTTTTCAGCCAGCTGAGGAAGGTCCAGGAGGGGCTGAACCGATGCTAAAATCAGAAATAATGCAGGAATGGAAGCCTGATATGATTTTTGCCCTCCATATTGCACCAGAGTATCCTGTTGGAGCGATTGCGATAAAAGAAGGACTTTTATTTGCCAATACATCGGAGTTATTTATTGATCTTAAAGGTAAGGGTGGACATGCTGCTTATCCTCATCAAACAAATGATATGGTTATTGCTGCCTGTTCACTTGTAAGTCAATTGCAAACGATTGTTTCAAGGAATGTTGACCCCTTAGATAGTGCAGTAGTTACAATTGGAAAAATTTCTGGTGGTACAGTTCAGAATATTATTGCAGAAAAAGCAAGACTTGATGGCACGATTAGAACCTTATCCGCTGAATCAATGAAAAAGGTAAAACAGCGGATTGAAGCCGTTGTGAAAGGAATAGAAATAGGCTTTGAGTGCCAGGCATCTATTAATTATGGTTCGATGTATTATCAAGTATTCAATCATAAAGAACTGACAAATGAGTTTGTTAACTTCATTCAATCTGAAACAATTGTTGAAGTTATTGAATGTAGGGAAGCGATGACGGGAGAAGACTTTGGCTATATGCTTAAGGAAATTCCCGGATTTATGTTTTGGTTAGGCGTCGATTCCCCATTCGGGCTACACCACTCTAAACTAAATCCGAAAGAAGATGCTATCCAAATAGCTATTGACTTGATGACAAAATATATGGATTTTAAAGGGAGAGAATAACAGATAGTATCTGTTATTCTCAGATTGTCGAGAAAGGGTATTTTTCTCGGCAATTTTTTATTTTGTCTTAATCTAAATTACCGATTTTTTATTTATTTATTGTCTCTGTTAAATGGCCTGTTGATTTCCGCTCCAGGCACTCGCTTTCCGCGGGGAGGTCCTGGAGCCTCCTCGGCGCTTTAGCGCCTGCGGGGTCTCCAGTGACCTCTATATCCCGCAGGAGTCGAGTGCCCTCCGCTCCAATCAACAGGGAGGTTAATCATCCTAAAGCATTGCAACACACTTTTTCTAGCCTTGCTAAGTGTGTTGCATTTTTTTAGCTAACCAGAATTTATATCTGTAAATTATACTAGTGCATAAGAGCAACGACTAATAGGATGAAACCTTCTATGAGCAATAACACCAAAAGATTTACAATCAGATAGAGCAACGGCTTTTTACCAGACTTAATTCTATCCTCTTCCATGGCTTTATTTAATTCCTCAAAATATGTCTAGACACTTTTGGCTTAAACATAGAATTCACCACGTCTTTCTAATATTTATTAGTTCAGTTGAAGGTCTTTATTGAAAACACTCTGTTGATTGGCGCGGAAGGCACGAAGACTCCTGCGGGAGTACGGGTCAGGGGAGACCCCACAGGAGCGAAGCGAGGCCACTGAAAAAGTCCCATTTTTTTAGGCAGTTGAAAGTTTGAATTAATCAAACTTTCAACTGCCTATTTGTCTTATAATAATGATATTAAATGTATGTAGGTGATATCTAAATGATTTCCAATCAAGAATCTCTCAATTTCAGTCCATATTTAGCTATTTTTGATCTCGTAGTTCCAGAGGATAATATGCTTCGCCAAATCAATAAACTAGTTGACTTTTCATTTATTCTTGAAGAATTAAAAACGAAATATTGTCTTGATAACGGTCGGAATGCAGTGTCACCGATTCGTATGTTCAAATATCTATTGCTTAAATCAATTTATGATTTGTCAGATGTAGATGTAGTAGAACGTTCAAAATATGATATGTCGTTTAAATATTTCCTCGATATGGCACCAGAAGATTCCGTAATTGACCCAAGTTCTTTAACAAAATTCCGTAAACTCCGTCTTCAAGATGTGGGTTTATTAGATATGCTCATTGGAAAGACCGTTGAGATTGCAATTAAAAAGGAAATTATTAAAAATAAAACCATTATTGTTGATGCTACACATACAAAAGCACGTTATAACCAAAAATCACCGAGAGAATTTTTGCAGGAGAAATCAAAAAATGTGCGAAAAGCCGTTTATCAGTTCGATGAATCCATGAAAGAGAAATTCCCATCCAAAACAACTT
This sequence comes from Neobacillus sp. PS3-40, assembly GCF_030915485.1. Taxonomy (GTDB): domain Bacteria; phylum Bacillota; class Bacilli; order Bacillales; family Cytobacillaceae; genus JAUZPL01. The sequence continues at coordinate 3,554,903 of NZ_CP133266.1, forward strand.
CTAACGAAGTAACAGATGAATTAAATTATTGCCGTCAAATCATTTCTGTTGTCGAGTCAGAACCAAAAATTGCGGCAACCCCAGCTGTAAAGGAAAAATTAAATGTACTAAAAGAAGTAGTGGAAGATTATACAGAACAACTGGCTTTTTCAACAGACCCAGACGCACGTGTAGGACATAAAACAGCTGATTCTTCTTTTTTTGGCTACAAAACGCATATTGCAATGAGTGATGAACGAATTATTACAGCTGCAGTTGTGACAACAGGTGAAAAAAGTGATGGAAAATATCTGCAGGAATTAATTAAAAAAAGCCAAGCAACAGGAATGGAAATTAATACAATTATTGGGGATACTGCCTACTCTGAGAAAAATAATATTTGTTATACAAAAGAACATCAATTAACACTTGTTTCTAGACTGCATCCACTTATTACATATGGTAGAAGAACAAAAGAAGATGAATTTAATTTTAATAAAGATGCAGGGATGTATGTTTGTAAAGCCGGGCATATGGCCATTCGAAAAAAATATGAAGAAAGAAAGAATCAAGATAAAAACCCTAGAATCAAGTACCTTTTTGATATTAAAAAATGTGCTGTTTGTCCTTTCCGTGAAGGATGTTATAAAGAAGGAGCGAAAAGTAAGTCCTATTCAGTAACCATCAAATCAACGGAACATACAGGTCAAGAAGCGTTTCAAAATACGGAAGCTTTTAAAGACCTAGCGAAAACACGCTATAAAATTGAGGCGAAAAATAGTGAACTTAAACATAGACACGGGTATGATGTGGCGTCATCTACGGGTCTATTTGGCATGGAAATACAAGGAGCTACAGCGATATTCGCAGTCAATCTCAAGAGGATTATAAAGCTCCTCTCTGAGAAAAAATAAGATAGAATATAAAAGTAACCAAGAAAAAAGCAGTTAGTTATCCAAAATTTGGACAACTAGCTGCTTTTTTTATCCACATCCAATGAGAAAAATAAAAATTCGCCAGTTTTTCAGCAGCCTCAGCGAAGCGACGAGGAGGCTCCCCGGCACGCCCGCGGAAAGCGAAGTGCCTGTAGCGCCAATCAACAGACATGTTGAAACGAATAACTAATAATTTCATTTTAATTAACACGGTGAATTGTTAATTAAAATGAAAAAGAATAACAGATACTATTGATATTTTTTTTGATTCAATACTCGGTTATTTTGAAAAGTAAAAGGGAAAACTTTTGAAAGAGAGAATGGTGTAATCTTAACGATATTAAATATTTATTTAAATTAATTATAATTTAATATTGACTAAAAATTATAATCATTCTATAATAAAAATTGTTAAAGGTATAGTTAAAACGGATGATTAAACAAATATTGGAGGGATTCAAATGCCAGAACGCATGGTAGGTAAACAAGCTCCACGTTTTGAAATGGACGCAGTAATGCCAAATAAAGAATTTAAAAAAGTAAGTCTAGAAGAAAATATGAAAAATGAAAAATGGACAATATTGTTCTTCTACCCAATGGACTTTACATTTGTTTGTCCTACTGAAATTACCGCATTATCTGACCGCTACGATGAATTCGAAGATCTTGATGCTGTTGTTATCGGTGCATCTACTGATACGATTCATACCCATCTTGCATGGATTAAAACAGACCGCAAAGAAAATGGCTTAGGGGACCTTAAATATCCTCTAGCAGCTGACACCAATCATGTGGTTTCACGTGATTATGGAGTTCTAATAGATGAAGAGGGTATTGCTCTTCGTGGACTTTTCATCATTAATCCTGAGGGTGAAATGAAATATTCTGTTGTGAATCACAATGATATCGGCCGTGATGTGGATGAAACATTACGTGTATTGCAAGCTTTACAAACTGGTGGTCTTTGCCCTGCGAACTGGAAACCAGGTCAAGCTACATTGAAAGTATAATTTTTTAAAAATCAACACGAGACCTAACTGTATTAGTGTTAGGTCTTTTTTAGCTAAATAGAATTTATATCCATAAATTCTGGGTACAAGGGCAACTCGCCTAATCATCGACCTTTGGGGCTAGCCAATTGGCGAGTTTTCTTTATTCAGAATATAAAAGAAGGGGGTTTTTTAATGAAATTACGTGAGCCGATGCCGGAATTAAATGGGGCAACCCAATGGTTAAATGGAGAGGTTACAAAAGACGAATTAGTTGGGGAGAAACCAACTTTAATTCATTTCTGGTCAACTAGCTGTCATTTGTGCAAAGAAGCCATGCCTCAGGTTAATCAATTCCGCGATCAATATAAAGATAAATTAAATGTTGTAGCTGTTCATATGCCAAGATCAGAAGATGATTTAAACATTGAAGATATCAAACAAATAGCAGAGGAACATGGAATAACCCAACCCATTTTTGTAGATAGTGACCACAAATTGACGGAGGTCTTTGAAAACCAATATGTTCCGGCTTATTATGTTTTTGATCGCGAAGGAAAGCTTCGACATTTTCAAGCAGGTGGAAGCGGCATGAAGATGCTGGAAAAAAGGGTAAACCGAGTATTAGAAGAAATTGAAAAAGCAGAATAAAAAACTCTAAAAAAGACTGTTCGCTTACCATGCGAATGGTCTTTTTTGTTTGAAACTTTTATCTCCATTATTCGTCCGTAATATAAATAGGATTTGAAAAGGTTACATTAAACAAATTTACCTATTTTTTACTACTATTTTTATAAAAAAAGAAGGTTACATTTGAATGCCTCAAAAATTGTTTATCAAAACATGACAAAGGAATAGAAAGGGTATGATGAGCTTGAAAATAAAAAGATGGGTGTATCTTTTGCTTGTAAGTACATTTGTTGTAACAGGTTGTAGCAATAGTAATAGTAGCGAATCAAAGATGGATAGTTCTTCAATGAAATCCAGTTCAGAGGGGGCAAAGATAAGCTCTGTCGCGGTGTCAGATAGCAAGGGAGAGAAGAAAAAGCGAACGGATCTAGAAATTAGTAATTCTGATGCTCAAATGGTTATTTATAAAGCGGATTTAAGTATTCAAGTTAAAAACTTTACACAAACCCTTCAAAAGCTTGAGGACCGGGCTACCATTTATGGAGGATATATTGCCCAGTCCAATGTTACTAGAGAAGGAAAAGAACAAATGAATGGAAATATTTCAATTCGCATTCCACAAAAAAACTTCCAGAAATTTTTAGATGATGCGGAGGGTCAAGCGACAGAGGTGATCGAAAGAAACATAACAGGGCAGGATGTAACTGAAGAGTATGTTGATTTGGAATCACGTTTGAAATCCAAAAGAGCAGTAGAAGAGAGACTCGTCACATTTATGAAAAATGCTACTAAAACTGAAGATTTATTGAAAATATCCACTGATTTAGCAACTGTTCAAGAAGAGATTGAAATAATTATAGGAAGAATGAAATATTTGCAAAATCAAACGGCATTCTCTACGGTAACAATAAACCTGTATGAGACTAAAATTATAGTGCCAAATATTGAAAATAAAAACCTTAATACATGGGAACGGACAAAGAAACAATTTGTTAAAAGTACAAATTTTTTGTTGGCAGGACTTTCCTCCTTGATTATTTTTTTATTAGGAAATTTACCGGTTATTATCTTTTTGTTAATTCTAGGAATCATTATTATTTTAATAATGAAAAAGAGGAGAAACAAAGACTAAGGGTCAAATTAGAGTAGTGGCTAAAACAACCTTAACAGCTGATATGCTAAACTGGGATTGAATGAATAACTTGATATTGTGTGGGGGAGATTTTGTGAAGAAAAAAGATTTTGCTGTTATTGGTTTGGGACGATTCGGTGGAAGTATTTGCAGAACTCTCACGGAGCAGGGAAAAGAAGTCCTAGTAGTAGATAAAAGTGAAGCGAGGGTAAATGAATATGCCACGATCGCTTCCCATGCAGTGGTTGGTGATACGACTGATGAAGCAATGTTAAGAAGTATTGGGATAAGAAACTTTGACCATGTGATAGTAGCTATTGGTGATGATATACAATCAAGTATCTTAACAACACTGATTTTAAAGGAATTAGGTGTAGAAAATATTACGGTTAAGGCACAAAATGATTATCATGAAAAAGTACTTCGGAAGATTGGGGCTAATTCTGTAGTCCATCCTGAAAGGGATATGGGCATCCGAATTGCAAATAATATGGCTTCAAATAATGTGTTAGATTATCTTGGACTTTCGGATGATCATAGCATTGTGGAAATTGTTGCAAATAAAAGACTAGACGGCCATACAATTATTGGCCTAGATATTCGCAAAAAATATGGTATTAACATTGTAGCAATTAAAAGAGGAAGTGAAATTATTGTTTCTCCTCAAGCAAAAGAAATGATCCAACTTAATGATATTTTAATTGTAATTGGAAGTGATATTGACATTGAAAAATTTACACATAAGGTGATGAAATAAGGATTTATTATTCAAGGCTGTTTTCGCATAGATTGTTGTTTTTCGTACCTAGTCTAAAAACCCGAAATAATAATAGTATCGTGCTCTTTTCTTAAAAACTTCCTACGGTTATCATCGGTAAACTGGAATCCCATTCTAATTTAGTTTCAACTAGCAACAAAGTTTAAAAAAAGAGCCTTATTCTAAATAAACGAATGATGTCTGTGATCGGTAAATAGGTGAGTGTGATGTCACAAAAAGAGCGACATTGTCCGGCAATATAGAAATAAAAAATAACCGGGCAGATTTTGCCCGGTTTTCTTACGGTCTAAATTTTTACCAATGGACTATGATAATTAAGTCAGCTTAGCACCACAAGGTCTTGTTACACCTATCAGTGTTAAAAGTGGCTTAGTTAAACTTCCATAATGATCGGTAAAATCATTGGACGGCGTTTTGTCTTTTCGTAAAGGAAAGGTGCTAAAGTGTCAGTGATTTCATTTTTGATTTCAGACCATTGACTTGTTTTTCTTTCCATCACTTTATTTAAATGTTTAGTTATTAAATTCTGGGCATCATTTATTAAATCGCCTGATTCTCTCATGTAAACGAACCCTCGGGAAATAAGGTCAGGACCAGCGGAAATTTTAAATTCCTTCATATTGATGCTGACAACTACTACTACAAGACCTTCTTC